>CAWHFO010000001.1:0-26943 GCA_963828215.1 uncultured Alphaproteobacteria bacterium
GAACGCGAGGGGGAAGAGCAATCGAGCCTGCTCCGCTCCGGCGCCGCCGACGCTGAAGGCAGGATCCGCGGAAAGCTGGCGTTGCTGCTGCGGCTCGATCGTCGCGTAGAAGCTGGCGCCCGATGCCAGAAACTGGTGGAGGCGGAAGGCGAGCACGGGCGTCGCCGGGCGGATCTCGGCTTGGCTGCCGGCTTCGAGCACCGCACGCAGCGCAGACTCGCACTCGTGAGCCGGGGCCCCGGACTGGTCGACGAGCTCGGCGACACCTTCAGCAAACTTCCGCGGCAGACGGCGCTCGAGGCCCAATGGCGTCTCAGCCAGCCCGAAGGCATGCTCGATCCAGGCCGCCAGCGGGTGCAGCGTCACTGCCGCGACCGTCGGCTCTGGCGGTGCCAGCGAAAACGCCCGCCGCAAGGCTTCCTGCCCCTCCGGCACCGGCACCTTCACCGCCCGAACGAGCTTCTCGTCGACCACGTCGGCGGCGGCGACCTCGACGCCGAACAGGCGGGTGCCCACCTCGGCCACGGCGCGCTGCCGCGCCGCGCGATCGCCGCCGCTCGCGATCGTCGCCGAGGTGCCCGCCACCATCAGGCCGGGCCGGCGAACGAGCTGTTGCAGCCGGCGCAGCAGCATGGCGACGTCCGCACCCTGACGGCCGCGGTAGACGTGCAGCTCGTCGATCGCCAGGAAAGCCAGCTCGGCCGTCATCCGCTCGAGCATCACCCGCTCGGTCGGGCGGATCAGCATGTATTCGAGCATGACATAGTTGGTGAGGACGATCTGCGGCGGGTCCGTGAGCATGGCATTGCGCCGCTCGCGGTCGCTGCGGCTCTGCCCGGTGTGCAGATCGAAGGTCAGCGGGCAGTCGGGCCAGTTGCGCTGCCTTGAACTCGTGAGCGCCTTGAGCTGCGAGTTGATGAGCGCGTTCATCGGATACACGATGAGCGCCCGCACCGAGGGACCTCGGCGCTGCTCGCGGAAGATGTGATCCACGATCGGCACGAGGTAGGTGAGGCTTTTCCCGGAGCCGGTGCCCGTGGTCACCACGTAGGGACGTCGAGCTGCCGCGATCCGCAGCGCCCGGACCTGATGGTCATAGAGGCGCAGCTCGCGCCCGAAGAAGCGGGCCGTCTCCGGCACGATCTCGCCGCCATCGGCCAACTCGCCCAGCGTCGGGCCCAGGGCATAGGCCGGGTTGAGCTGCAGGACCGCCTCGGGCCACAGGCGACCTTTCGCCAGCTCCTCGCGCACGAAGCGGTCGAGGCGCTGATCCAGGATGTGAACGAAGCTTTCGGCGTAGGACCGGTATTCGCCGACCACACGCTCGACGCAGGGCGAAGATGTCGAGCGTCATGGGGCAGCTCGCGTAGGACGCCGGACCCGTGACGACTTCCCGCAGCGAGCGGACCAGCGGCTCGAACGCCGCGTACACCTCGGCCGTCCTGCGCTCCGGCGCCGTCACCCAGGCGGCGAAGGCTTCCTTGATGTCGCCGGCTGGTGCGCGGACGTACCACCATGCGTCGTCGGTCTCGGCGATGTCCCAGAGCGCCTCGTCGGCCTTCTTCGGCAGGCCGACGAGGAGATCGGGAAACGGCTTCCTGCCGACTGCGTAGGCGCCATCGAGGGCGGCGGCTCGGCGCAGGGCCGAGGAGAACATCTGCTCGATCGTCACGGGCCACTTCTCCGGCGGCACGCCCAGTCGCTGCATGATTTTTCCCATCTCGGGGGAGGCCGGCAGCATGCTCCACCAGAGCCCGCTCGCCTGCTTCCTGAAGGTCCCGCCCTGACCGAGGCCCTTGCCCTTGGCGAGCTTGCGGCCCTCGCCGTCGGCGTCGACCAGGACAAGAACACGCTTCTCGCCGAGCAGCGGCTGCAGCGCCTTGCCCTCGCCGGCCAGCACGTCCATCTGCGTCGTGCCGCCGGCGGGGAGGATCGTCACCGGCAGCTTCTCACCCGGGAAGAAGGCCGACCAGGCGGCCTCGATGATCGGCAGGTCGCTGGCCCCCTCGACGAACAGGACCGGGCGCTGCTGCTCCCGCACCTGGGCCACCAGCGCCTCGGCGACCTCGAGCTCGCGTTCGTGCGGGCGAGGCGCGCCTTGTCCTTCTCGTGGTCGGTGAGGCCGCCGTCGCGCTCGGGGTCGAAGGTGCCGTCGGCGACAAAGCGGTCCCAGGCCTCCAGGACGAGCCGTTGGGTGCGCCACGTCGACGAGACTACCGTCGCGTGTCGTTATCCTTCAGCACCCGAAAGGTCTCGGAGGGGAAATCCTCGCCCATCACGTCCTTCGGGTCGAGCACGTAGCGCAGCTCGTCGCGGGTCAGGCCGTAGAGCCAGGCATAGTAGGCGTCGAGCTCGGCGCCGGAGCAGCGCGCGCCGCTCCGGGTCCCAGCGGAAGGGCGGCCCGTCGTGGCCGAGATCGCGCGCCCAAGGATCGAGTCGTGGGCAGTGTAGGTGAGCTCCAGCACGCGGCGGACAATGAACGCGAGTTCGGTGCTCGTGTAGCAGTCGGGTGGAAGGACTGGAAGTTGCTTCATTAGAATAAGTCAGATGATGTCCCGCCAACCTTCTGTCGTGCGACGATAGTCGAGCGAAGAGCAGCCAAAGCGCGCGACGTGACATTCGCGGCGAGTCAATGTCGTCGTGGCTCGCGCCATCTGCGGAAGAGCAGGCGGTCATGGTTCACGTGTCCCCAATCGCCCAGCCCATGCGTTCCGCTCCGGCTTTGGCATGAGCCGCTCGCGGTATCGTGCACTCTCCAGATGCTCCGTCAAATGTCGCGCCAGCCGCAATGAGCTCAGTCTGAATAACGTGTTCGGGCTTGGATGAGGCGCGTGGCGATTTCCTCAGCCGGTCGCAGCCCGGGGTGGTCGTGCCGTTTTAGTGTCCCGGTCCGATGTTGGCGGGCTGCGCGGAACCGATAAGGACGCACTACGCCTCCTGGCGGCGCAGCAGATGCCGGCGAGCGATGAACAGATTGACGAGCGCGAAGCTGACGATGAGGCGATGAACGTTCTTCGCGATACCGCGATAGCATACCTTTGCGAAAGCCGAATATGCATTTGATGAATCCGAAAGATGTGCTCAACATTGGCGCGCACATGCGACTTGGTGCGGTTCTTCGCCCGCACCGCCTCGTTCACGACACCGACGCTGACGGTAGCGGCGATTGAGAAAGTCCTTCGCCGCAGGTGCCTGCCGCCGTATCACCGCGCTTTGGCCTTGATAAGCCTGATCGCCCAACACGCGGGTCTCATGCCCGTGCAAAATATCTTTCATCACCGTGCTGTCAGGCGACGTTGGCCGCTGTCGCCACCACCGCATGGATCAGCTTCGATCGGCTGTCGACGCCGAGATGCGCCTTCATGCCGAAATACCACTGATTGCCTTTCTTGGTCTGATGCATCTCGGGATCGCGCGCCATGGCTACGTTCTTGGTTGAGGAGGGGCCGCTGATGATCGTCGCATCGATGATCGTACCTGTGCCAATCTTCATCCCCTTGCGCGAAAGATGAAGCTGCACCGCTTCAAACAGCCTTCGCCCGAGATCATTCGCTTCAATCAGATGACGGAAACGGCAAATCGTGATCTCATCGGGTACCGGCTCACGGCCGAGATCAATCCCGACGAAGCGACGCATCGCCAGCTAGTTGTACAGCGCCTCCTCCACAGCGGGGTCCGACAGATCGAACCAGACTGCTGCAGAAAATAAATCCGCAGCATCCGCTCCAATCCAACCGGCGGCCGCCCGTCGCCGGGCTTGGGATAGAACGGCTCGATCAGCCGGCACAACGGCGGCCACGGAACAACGTGCTCCATCTCGCCCAGAAACGCCGCTCGCCGCGTCTGCTTGCCGTAGCGCTCAGAACCCCACCGTCGTCAAAGTCACCTGCCTCTTCGATCCCGAACATTCCGCGCTGATCTACCCTGAAGCGCATCATACCAGGATCGCGGGACGCCTAGCCCTTGTTCACTAGGCGGCCAGTCGATGACACTATCTCTTATCCAGTATCGAGGCCGTGGCTATCAGTCTCGACCGATCGCCCTGTCCAGGAAGAGTTGTCATCGACCTTCGCCTCAGCCGTTCTCGATTTCTAGCGTAAGTCGCCCAACGGTGGTCGAAGTGGTGGATCATCTTTGCTTCGTAGAGCGGCAGCCAGCGCTCAGCCGACGGGCAGATCCGATGCGTTGCCTGCGAGCCCCCGCCCTCCGCTCGAGCTGGCGGCGTTCCGGAACAGGCCGCAGTCGTTGGCCATGTGGAAAATGCGCAGGAACGAGATCCCCACGGATTGCCGGCTCGCCCTTGCGCCTCGTCATCAGCACCGGCACGCGGCGATAGATCTTCTTGGTCAGCTCGGCGTCGTGCGCGGTACGGAAGACCGGGCAGGTGCGAGTGTTCGGATTTAGGAGCGCGATGTCATCGGGGGACAGCGCGAATGGCGGCGCGGATCGCTCGGCGTGCTCGACCCGGCGCCCAAAGAACATGAACGTCGCGGGCTCGCTGCGACGAGCCACCTCGCAGGGTCAGCAACGCAAACGGAACGCGTGATGCACAGCCGCTGAAGATGAACTCCTCGTTCTCGAAGGCGATGAGACTTGACAGTCGTTGCGCTGCCGACAAGGTGCGTCAAAGAAGGCCTTCGTCGTGTTGTCGGTGGCGATACCCGTCGGCACGATCAAGCCCGCCCGCCCAGCAGGTCGACAGACGGCTCGAAAGAATAGCTCGGCGAACAGCGCGTAGGTGTTGACGTCGCCGATCGCCGTCAGCGGGAAACGAGTGCTCGTCCGGACGAACACACTGTCGGCCTCGGCGTAGCGCTTGGCTTGCTGGAATGCGGCGTGTAGCCCCCGTTTGGCCGAACCCTCCGGGGCCATAGCAAGGTCTGCGATCATAGTTCTGCCGCGCCGGCCTGGTTCGCCGCCTCGGCAATTTCCGGATCGCGCGCGGCGAAGAACTCCTGCTCCTGGAGCTTGATCCGCTCCCAGGGCGGGTTGCCCAGCAGGACGTCGAAGCCGCCGGCGGCCATGACCTCGGGGAATTCCAAGCGGCCAGTGGAGGACAGCCCGATCCTCGGCGAGGCTCACCGCATGGGCGCGCAGCTCGGCTCGACAGGCGCGCCGGGTCGGCCAGCGCCTGCCAGACATGGGCGGTGGTCGGCACGCGTTTGGCCCACGCCTCGGTCTTTGGCGCGTAGTAGGCCGCGCACCAGAGGTCACAGGCCGTCTTCCAGCGCGTCCAGGCGGGGTCGTCGTGCACCGCTTGATAGCGCTCGGCCTTGGCGGCCACACCGGCAGGATCGGGCTCGTCGATGGCGTCCAGCGCGCCGAGCGCGGCCGCAAAGCCTTTCAGGTCCTGGGCGGCCTGGGCCTGGAACAGCGACGCCTTCCGCTCGGCCTTGTTCCGCTTGGCCAGCGCCTTGGCGACTTCCTTGTCGTCGCCGGTCAGGGCCTTGAATGCCTCGTCGGGGATGCCGCCCTGCAGAACGCCAAGATCGAAAACGCCCACGAGCGCGTCGCCGCAGCGCACGCGGTGGTCGAGGAACGAGAGCGGCACGCCCGGCGCCTGGCTCTCCAGCCACAGCGCCACCTTGCAGAGGTCGACGGCGAGCGGGTTGCGGTCGACGGCATAGAGGCAGTGCCGCACCACGTCGCGCACCGCCCGGCGGTAGGCGATCGGCGTCGGCTCGGCCTCGCCCGAGCGCACGATCGCCAGCTCGCGCCCCAGCCGGCGCGCAGCTGCGAGCAGAAAGTGCCCGGAGCCGGCCGCCGGGTCGCAGACCCGGATCGCGAGGATCGCCCGCTCCTTCTCCTCGCGGGTCGGTGCCGCCGCCAGCCGCTCGGCGAGCACGGGCTCCAGCGCCGACTTGATCAGCTCGGCGACCAGCTCCTTGGGCGTGTAGTAGCTGCCGGTGCTCTTGCGCTCGGTGCCTTGGACGAAGCCGAAGGACTTCGCGGCGGGGTCCGCCTTGGGATGCAGCTCGAGCAGGCCCTCATAGACCGAGCCCAGCTCCTCGACGTCGAGCGCGGCGTAGGACACCCGCCGTCGGCCCAGCCGCTTCTTCGTCTTGGACTGCTCCTCGAAGGTCGAGAGCGCCCAGATCGCCTGGAGCACGGTGTCGTTGCGGAGCTGCGCCGGCTCCAGGCTCGGGCAGGCGTCGAGGCCGAACAGCTCGCCGTCGAGCACGCCGAGGCCGAGGGCCATCGCGGCCTCGTCGTTGCGAAAGAGATGAAAAGTCTGGGCGAGGCCGCGCCACAGGTCGCCGTGTCGGTCGTCGCCGCGGCGGCGCTCGGCGCGGTCGCGCAGCCGGCCAACGCCGTACCAGGCGGCGTAGAGCTGCTGGTGGCCGGCATGCTCCGCACCATCGAGCTGCACGAGCCGCCGCTCCTCGGCCACCATCAGGAACAGGAGCCGGTAGATCAGGCGCAGGAGCTGGCGATAGAAGTCGGAGTCGGTCAGCCTGCCGGCGGCGAGCGCATCGCGCAGCGCGTCATTGCCCGGGTGCTCGACGAAGCCCTGGCCAAGCAGCTCCAGGGCCTGCCGCACGCCGACACCCAGCTGCTCGCGGACACGGCCTCCGGCCTCGATCCCCTCCTGGTACCAGCGCTCCAGGCGGCAAGCTCGGCGCGTCGCCGGCATCGGTCGGGAAGCGGGTACGATGCAGCAGCCGCCAGAGCACGGCGAACTCGGCGTAGAGGCCACCGGTGACGATGCCTTCGAGATCGACCTCGAGGAACGTCGGCCTGGTGACGCGGGTGGTGTCGCGCAGCAGGCGCAGCCGGCGACCGTTGGTGACGAGGCCCCACAGCGCGTCGGTGCGGTTCAGATATTCCTGGACCAGGGAATGCGGCGACCAGCGGTCGGACCCGCGCTCGTCCAGCTCGCGGTCGAAGGCCACGATGTGGACCGGCACCGCGCCGGCGGCGTCATCGGCAAGATGGGAAATCGGGAAGCTCTGCCCACCGACGGACTGCGCGGCGCGCTGGTACGATAGATTGGGGAATTCCAGCACGTTCTGCAGGAACGGCAGCGCCCACGCCGATCGGGTGACGGTCGTCGAGGCGTCGTTGGCGGCGGCCCGCCGGCTCTCGAATTTCGTCCAGAGGCTTTGCGCCAGCGAGAATGCGTTCTGGATCTCGTCGGACAGCCGCGCCGCGGCGGCCAGGCCGAAATCCTGCGCACGCTGGCCCTCCACCTGGTCCGGCCGGGCGGCGAGGTCCTCGATCAGCTCCGGCGCGAACAGTCCCCCTTCGACGGTGATGGCGGTCAGCGTCATGGCGCATGCCTCCGCACCGCGGGGACCAGCACGGCAAGACCCATCAGGTCCGGCGCATAGGCTTCGGCCGAGAACCCGCCGGCGCCGGTCAGCCTGCGCAGCCGGCGGTGCGCTTCGACCAGCTCCTTGCGGCGAAGATCCACGATCGGCTGCCACCAGCGCTTCGTGAGGCGTGCCAGGGCCTCCTCGATCCGTCGCCGCCGCTCTTGGGGATCGAGGTCGCCCACCGGATGCGCCCGAGCCGCCAACTCGCGGCCGGCGTCCGCCAGCGGCTCCAGAATGCGCAGGGTGCCGTCGGCGTCCTCGACCGCCGCCAGACGGATCTCCTCGGCAAAGCCATCGACCCCGTCCTCCTCCAGCCGCCAACGCAGACGAAGCAGCGGCAGCCAAGTAACGCGCGCGACGGCGTCCGTCAGCGTCACCGCGCACCGGGCGACCACGGGCGGCTCGGACTGCCCGTCGAACGCCTCCCCGAGGATAGCCTCGCTGGCTGCGGCAACGACGGGATGGTTGCGCCCGAGCCAGTGCCGGTCCGCGCCACTTGCCGCGGTGTCGAACACGACCGGCATCGGCCAGCCGCCCGTGGCCTTCGGCGCACGATCTTCCAGAGAGCCCGGCCAGAGATCGAACGCGCCATCGACGCGCTGCTCCAAACGCCCGCCCAGCCGCTGCACGGCCGAGCGCATGAACCGCTCGACGGCGCCCGCGTCGCCCAGCACGTCGTCGGTTGCCGACAGCTCCCGAGCGACCTCGGTCGGGTCGATGGTGGCTTGTGCGAAGTAGGCCTTCTGTCTGCTGGCCGCCTTGTCCCAGGCCGAATGCAGCCGGCTGACATCGCCTTCGCCGAGACCGAGCTCGAGCTGGCCTGCGGCCGGGCGGCGGCGCAGCAGCACGCCGTCGACCAGCGCATCGATCACCTGCTCGGCGTCCGCCGGGACCGGGACGGCAATGCCGAGCGCCTTGCGGATCGCTCGCGCCTTGCGGAGCAGCACCTCGAGCACGATCAGGTCGATCTCATTGTCGGCACCGTAGAGCAGGACCGTGCGGACCTTCGCACGCTCCTGGCCATAGCGATCGACACGGCCCTCGCGCTGCTCCAGGCGGTTGGGGTTCCAGGGCAGGTCGTAGTGGAGCACGGCGTCGAAGTGCTCCTGGAGATTGATGCCCTCCGAGAGGCAGTCGGTCGCCACCAACACCCGCTTCCTGGATTCGACCAGCTCCGCAATCCTCTCGCGCCGCTCCTCGTCGCCCAGGGCACCCGTGACGGCGCGGACGTCGACGCCCGATAGCTGTCGACCGAGGTGGTCGGCGAGGTAGTTGGCGGTGTCGATGAACCGGCAGAAGAGAATGGGCCGATAGCCATCAGCCAACAGCTTGGCCACCAGCTCCTTGGCCTTGGCGAGCTTGGCTTCGCCCCGTTGCCCGCCGAGCTCCGCGGCCCGGCGGGCGAACTCGCGCAGACGACGCCGCTCGCCTTCGCTCCAGGCGGCCAGCGGATCCTCGACCGGTGCCGTGGGCGCGCCGTCGCCGGCATCGAGATCGCCCAGGGCATCCATCACCTGCGGCCGGTAGGCCCGATCGACGGCATCGGGATCGTCATCGCCGGCGCCATCGGCGATCCGCTGTGCCCGGGCAGTCAGCACCGCCGCTGCGGTGGCCGGGCTCGACAGGACGCAACGCAACAGCGCTATGGCAGCCCAGTGCCGAACCCGCCTCTGCTGCGCCCGCATGCCGGCACCCCCGGCGACCGCCCCGCGGCAGTAGGCCAGCACGTCCTCGAACAGCTGGCGATAGTCTCCACCCAGGCGGTAGGATTCCTCGGTGGGCTCACGCTCGGGAAACGGGGTGTTGGCGCCGAGCCAAAGCTCGACGTCCTTCCGTCGGCGCTGGACGAGGTGAGGCTGCAGCCGGCGCCTCAGCTCCTTCTCGTCGGCGACCCTCGCGAGCACAGGGTCCAGCAGTCCGATGAGCGAGCGGAAGCTCTCCTCGATGCCGCTGTGGGGCGTGGCGGTGACCAGCATCAGGTGCCGGCCCGCGTCGGCTGTGAGCTTGAGCAGGAGCTCATGCCGCTGCTGTTGCGTCCGGCCGTCCGCACTCGGTGGTCTGGCGGCACCGTGCGCCTCATCGACGATGATCAGGTCCGGCGCGTGGCGCAGGAAATGGTCGCGCTGGCGATCCGACTTGACGAAGTCGATGCTGGCGACGAGGCAACGCGCCCATCCGTAGACCGAGAGGTCGCGCCGCGGCAGCCGGCGCTCGAGCCTCGCCATGGTGGACGGCTGCACGACGTCGGCGTCGAGCCCAAACTTCTCGGCCAGCTCCGTCTGCCATTGGTCACAGAGATGCGCCGGGCACAGCACTGCAAGCCGCCGGGCGACGCCGCGATCGAGCAGCTCGCGGGCGATCAGCGCTGCCTCGATCGTCTTGCCGACGCCGACGTCGTCGGCGATGAGCAGGCGGACCGGAGCGAGCCGCAGCGCCAGCAGCAGCGGCACGAACTGATAAGGCCGAGGGGCTACCGAGATGCGCCCGAGCGAGCGAAAGGGAGCTGCGCCCGAACGGAGGCCGAGCCGGGCCGCGTCGAAGAGCGTCAGGAGCCCGTCCGTGTCGCCGAACCGGGTGGCGTCGAGCCGCGGGAACTCGGCCGACCGGACCGGTTCCCGCTCAACCGGGATATAGACGCCCGCCTCCTCAGCATCAGCCCCGGCAAGGGGCCTCAGGCGCAGCAGGCCCTCCTGATTGGCGGGCAGGACGACCCAGTCACGGCCGCGGGCCGTGACGAGCTGGCCGGGGCGGAAGGTTCGTGCCGGCGCGCTTTCGTTCATAACCCCCGACCAAATCAGCGATTGAGTAGGCCTACGCGCTATCAGGTCTCCAAGGAGGTGCCAAGGGCACGGCGGCGACACGCGGCAGAGCAATCCCGGCGACAACACTCGCCGGCAATGCAGCCCGCTGAAGCAGGCGCGCCGGCACGGCCGTGCTGCCATTCAGCGAGCCCTCGGCGGTTGTCACGACCGGCCCCTTCGCCTTCACCCGGAACCCTATGTACCTGGGCACGATGCTGTGCCTCGTCGGCCGGGCGGTCCTGCTCGGGAGCCTCGTGCCGTTCGTCGTCGTTCCCGCATACCTTGCGCTGATCCACTATCGGTTCGTGGTGCGCGAGGAGCCGTTCATGGCCGAGCGGCTCGGCGAGGCCTACAACGCCTATCGAAGGCGCGTACGGCGCTGGCTCTGAAGATGTCGCGGCTATGGCCGGACTGGCTGCGACGATCACGTCCGAGGACCCGTATCGCCGTAGGCTCCGCCTCCTCAACGCCCCCAGAGTCGAAGTGGCGCTGCCGAGCGCGTCGGCACCTGCCACTGTCACCCGTGTGCGCGGATCCACGTCTCCGAAAAGGCCAGCATGGCTGTCGTGATGGTGTGCCCCGCCATATCGCGCGGCACTGGCCTTCCCGGGAGCACGCGGCCATTCACCGCGATCGTGGCGCCTCGGCAGCCGACGAACAGGCTCGGCATGTGGTGCTTGCCCGTCGCCGACTTGTCCGGCGGCAGGGCGAAGCAGAACGGCACGCCGAGCCCGGTCCAGGTCAGACGCACGGTCAGGTCGCGGGATTGGACCGTCTCGCTGTAAGTGCTGGCAGGATCACCGGAGGCCTCGGCGCTGTCGAGCGGCCGGTAGACCAGACCGGCCAGACCCGGAAGCTCACGATAAGCACCGAAGTGGGCGACGAAGTCGGTCACCAAATAGCGTGCCAGCGGCTCATTGTCGTGCAGGCAATAGTTGGCGCGCTCGGGCGGCGGGGTGGGGTCCTGCGGCGACTGCAGGAGCACGAGGACATGGCCGCGACCATGTGGTGAAAGGACGACGCGGAAGAAGCTCGCCAGGCTTACGAACGGCCCATCGGGCGTCTCCTTCAGGGAGATGCCGGGGTTCTCGCCTGACCACTCGACAGCGCCGGCAAAGACGATCGGCTCGGCCATGGTGCCCTCCTGGGCTGGTGTTGCATACCGACTGTCCCGGCGACATTGCCGATCAGCACACTCGAGAGGGAGCGCCACCTCGCCCCCAGACACTGCCGCCCAGACAGGAACGAACGTAGCGTTCTCGGCGACACGTCCGGTCTGCTCGCGCCTGCCGAACCCCGAGCCTGCGCAGAGGCGATACCGAGCCGCAGAATGCCGGCACCGTCCTTGCGCTCGAATACCATGAGTTGCCCGCCCGCATCCAGCCTCGCCACGATCAGCGGCATGGGCCCAGCCTTTGCTCTTCCGCCCGTATGGCATCGACGATCATGGCAGCTTTGATTCGGCAAATCCTTCCCACGCAGCATGACCCTGGACCCGTATTGGCGGCGCTGGGGCCTCTCCAGGGAGTACCCATGGTGGCTCCGGCCTATGCGGCGCAGCGCTCGGCCATGGCCAAGAAGATCGGGCTGGGCCGGAGGCCCGCAGCGGCCCCGCCGCCGGCCAAGCCTGTGTCGGCGGCTGCGAAGGCGAACCCGCGCCGCGCAGGGGGACGCAAGAAGCAGGCTGCCTGACGAGGCGTCCGGCTGGCCACGACCCGACGGCGCTCGGTCGTCGGGTCGTCACGCAGCGTGGCGCCGGTAGCTCCTCACCGTTACATCGCCGCGTTGGTGAGGACCCGCCGCTGCTCCTCCCACCCCATCGGCAGCGGCTTCTCCAGCCGGTCCAGCATGACCCGCTGATCGGCCGTGCCGGCGAGGATCGCCTCGACGATGTCCGGTGCCAGCAGCGCCAGCCGCAGGATGCGGCTGACATAGCTCTTGCTGATCCTCTCGGCCTCGGCGATCTCGCGGACCGAGCCGTAGAGGCCGCGGTCGAGCAGCTTCTGCCAGCGCCAGGCGCGGGCGATGGCCTTCACCAGCGTGCCGTCGGGCTGCGGCCTCGTCGGCGGGGTCAGCTCGGCACCGTCCGGTGCGAGGATGCGCTTGCGGCCCCGGTGCTTGCCCAGCCGCATGGGGATGCGGACGATCAGGGTGCCGCCCTCCAGCCGGGTCTCGGCGCGCATGGTCAGGCCGCCCTCGCCGGCGTTGCCCGCAGCTCGGCTGCGAGGCTGGCGAGGCCCTGGGCCCGGAGGCGCAGCTCCAGCCCGTCGGGGAAGACGTCGACCCGCTCGACCAGCAGCTTCATGATCCGCGCCTGCTCGGCCGGGAAAAGCTCGGCCCAGAGGCTGCCGAAGTCGCCCAGCAGGCCCAGCACCTCGCTCTCGCTGATCTCTCTCCTCGCGGCTGGCTGCCCTCCACACCCGCGCCACCATCTCGGGCGTGGTCAGCAGTCGCTGCACCTGTGCCAGAACGGCGCTCTCGACGTCGTCCGCGGGTACGGCTCGGACCGGGCAGGTATCGTAGCCCTCGGCGATCGCCTCGCGGGTGACGTAGTAGCGGTGGATGCGGCCGCGGCGCCTGGTGTGCGAGGGCGACATCGCCCGGCCGTTGGGGCCGAAGATCAGGCCCTTCAGGAGCATCGCCTCCTTGGCCCGGCTCGTCGCCGCCCGCTGGCGGCTCGGCTCGGCCATGATGCCGTGCGCCCGGTCCCAGAGGTCCTGGTCGACGATGGCGGCGTGCTCGCCGGGGTAGGCCAGCGCCCTTGTGCACCGCCAGCCCGAGATAGGTCCGGTTGGCGAGGGCCTTGTAGATGTCGCCCTTGGTCCAGGCCCGTCCGCCGCGCGGGAGGCCATTCGCCGTCCAGCGCTTGGTCACCTCGCCCGCCGCGTTCAGCTCGCGGGCGACCGCGAGCGCCGAGCCGAGCGCTGCGAAGCGGGTGAAGATCTTCCGCACCAGCAGAGCCTCGGCTTCGACCACGACGAGCTTCCTGGCCTCGACCCGATAGCCCAGGGGCACGCTCCCGCCCATCCACAGGCCCTTCCTGCGCGAGGCCAGGACCTTGTCCCGGATCCGCTCGCCGATCACCTCGCGCTCGAACTGGGCGAAGGAGAGCAGGATGTTGAGCGTCAGCCGGCCCATCGAGGTGGTGGTGTTGAACTGCTGGGTCACCGAGACGAAGGTGACATTGTGGCGCTCGAAGGCCTCGACCAGCCTCGCGAAGTCCATCAGCGAGCGGCTGAGCCGGTCGATCTTGTAGACGACCACGACGTCGATCTTGCCGGCCTCGATGTCCCGCAGCAGGCGCTGCAGGGCCGGCCGCTCCAGCGTGCCGCCCGAGACGCCGCCATCGTCGTAGCGGTCGGCCAGGGCGATCCAGCCCTCGCTCTTCTGGCTGACGATGTAGGCGAGCCCGGCCTCGCGCTGGGCGTCGAGGCAGTTGAACTCCTGCTCCAGGCCCTCCTCGGAGGACTTGCGCGTGTAGACCGCGCAGCGGCGCTTGCGGAGGGGTGCCTCCGTCACGGCTTGCCGCTCCGCAGGCCAAAGAAGAGGGGCCCGTTCCAGTGCGTGCCGGTGATCGCCCGGGCGACGGCCGAGAGGCTCTGGTAGCGCCGGCCCTGCCAGTCGAAGCCATCGAGCAGCACGGTCACGATGTGCTCGGTGCCGTGCCACTCGCGGCAGAGCCGCGTGCCGGCAATGAGCCGGGCCGGGGCGCGCTTCCTCTCTGCTTCGGGTCGACACCGTCGGCCAGGGCGTCGAGCTTGGCCCTGGTTGCGGGCTTGAGGCCGCCGAAGTGCAGCTCCTGGAGGCGGTAGGCCAGCCGGCTGATCAGATAGGCCCGGCCCAGCGCCAGTGGCGGCTTGCCGTAGAGCTCGTGCCACAGCACCTGGAGGTCACGGGTGCTGGTGCCGGGCAGAGCCGCCAGCCGGGCCACGATGCTGTCGGTCATCGCCTCGGTCTCTCCGTGGTCAACCGGGCAGCATGCACGCTTCGGGTGGGCGGGAAGTCCAGTCGAACCGTCTCCCGGTCGCCACCCTGGGTGCCCAGCCGGCGGGCGCGCAGGCGGAGGAGGCCCAGGGCCAGGATCTCGGCGACCTCGGCGAGGCGGTCGGCAGGGGTGATCACAGAGAATTCGGTCGATGAATCTGTGCTCAAGATCACAGCTAGCGATGGTTGTGCACTCTAGTAGAATATACGGGACGATGGGCGAAACCGTCCGGGCAACCGCGGTCAGCCCAGTACGGACCAACGACGCTGGCAGGCAGGTGTTGATCAGTCTCCGACCCAGCCGCTCCAGCTGAGCAAGACACCCGGTCAAGGCGTCCCCGGATCCCATCGAGCAGTGGAGCCATTGGTTTTGAGCACGTTCCGAATTCCGAAGTTCACGCGTCCCGAAACCTTCAAGCACATCGAGCCCACCCGCCTCCTGAGGTTCCTCCAGCCCCATCGGGCCTACGTCACCGGACGCGGCTGGCAGTGGCCCCCGGGGCCAGATGACATCGACCATGACGGCCTCGCCAGGATCTTCCTCGACCCGGACGAGCAGATGCCGGGCAACATGGTCGAGGCCCTTTACTACGTTCATGAGCTTGCGAACGAGGACGACGCCGAGCAGCTCTACGAGCGCGCACGCGCTGCGGGCATTGCCGTTGCACCGAGAGAGGAGATGTCATGCGCCGATCTCGCGGTGCACGTCTGGCTAGTTGCGCCGGATGTGCTGCGCGACCTGCACGCCGGGGGAAGCATCGCCAGCGCTCGAAATTTCGAATATTTCGCTGGCAAGCGAGGCCAGCCCCGAGAACGTGTGCCGACATCGGATCTGGTAAGGAGTGCCATCGAAGCGGACTTCGACAGCTGGATGGATGCTCATCAGCGGGGCATCGGCTCGCGCATCTTCTTTGTCCTGCGGGGGCGGAAGCTCTGGATCCTCGTCAGGCATGGCCTGCGGCTGCGCCGCGAACCTTCGATGAGGGAAGGAAAGTCGAGCGTCGCGTTCTTCCGCCCGGAGGTCTATCACATCCTCGCCTACGACCTGGACGCGGACGACATCGGCGTCAGCAACACGACGAAAGGCGAGCGCGATCTATATCTGGAGGTTCTGGGCCGACATCTCTTCGGGGATGAGGCGTACTTCCCTCCCGCCGACAAGTTCAGCTTCGATCCGCTGATCCATCGCGGCGCGATGAGCCTGAACTGCCAGGACGTGCCGGAGCTGGAATGCGTCCAACTCGTCGAGGCGCAGAAGAAGTGGCGAGCGAATGAGCTCGTTACAGACACGCGTCGGTGTACGGACTTCTTTGCAGCCCTCGGTGGTGAGGCTCGTCCCTGGCTCGCTAGCGGCGACCTGACACGCGTCGTGTTCGAGGTGTGGTTCAAGAACGAGAAGCGGTCGCGGCTGCTGACGATCAGATCCAGGAACATCGCGAAGTACGGGCGGGATGACGACAGCGAGATCCTCGAGAAGTGGATGCAGCGCAGGGGCTTCATCCGGAGACGAGAACGGGAGGAAAACACGGGGCCTCCCGAGGCTGTGGGATACCGTTAGCCGCCGTTCCTGGCTGCGGGCCCCTCGCTTCGACTGGCGAGCAGCCCTCGAGGACGAATGGCCCGCGGTCGAGCGGTTGTTTCGCCCGATCGGCCTGCTGGCGACGGAGATCGACTGCCCCAGCCCGGGCGGCGAGGGTTGCCCGCGACGCGTCGTCGAGAGGGCGGACGGAACGGTAGCTTGTGTCTGCGGCGAGCGGCCCCGGGTCTGCAATGACCTGATCCTGCCGACGAAGGATATCGAGATCCTCGAGTTGGACCTCCACGGGCTCGCTGAAGCGTTGGCAGAGCCCCTTTCGCTTCAAGCCGCTGCCGCGCCCGAGGCTGGCGACGGGCGTTGCGGCATTCGTCCTTATCGGCAAGCACATGGTCTCCCCTGTGCTGGGCGTGCCGGTCGTCTTGCTGCGCGGCGCAAGCGCCTTCGACATCGAGCGAGCTTGGCGACAGGCGCTCGATGCTCACGAACCACCGTTGTGCTTCCTCTTGTCGAGCGGGAAGCTCACGGAGGGCCTCGACCATCCGACGAAGCGGGAGGACGGCCACATCGTTGTCGACCTCTCGGCGCTAATCGAGGCCCGTGCCGACGGATCGTTTGCGGCGACGGTCTCCGCCGAAGAGCTGCTCGCTCCCGCGCGAAACCACTTGCTGGCCGAGGCGCGGCCGAGCCCCAGCCGGGCTTTCTGGGCCTTACCCGCCGACGCTCGCTGGGAGGAGATGACTTTCGAGTTTGTCGCGCCGCAGAAGCTGAACGTCACCTTTCGTGGCGAGACCAGGAGCTACGAGCCCGTCGATCTCGGCATGAGGAACGAGAAGAACAAGAAGCCGACGTTGCAGTGGCATTTGCTGACCATCGCGGCACGATCGGGTGGCTTGGTCTCTGCCGCGGATCCCAACAAACGGCAGCAGGTGAGAAGCCAGAAGAAGACCACGGTTGACAAGCTCATGATCGCCTTCGGCATGAAAGAGGATCCCATGCCATGGGATCCGGTGGGCTCGGCCTACCGCACCCGGTTCATCGTTCGCTCAAACAAGAGCGACGAACGATGGGCGGACGAGGTGCCCGGCTGGTGAAATTTCACCGGCCTCGCCCGGGGGTTCGCGAAAGATTTTTTGATGTGCCAGTGCTGCAAAGGCCCTGGGAGCCGGTGGGTCGCCTGACACTGGCCGGCCGGTGACCCGCCTCAGCAGCCCGTCTGAGTGAAATTTCGCCGGAAGAGGTCGTTCGAGCCTCGAGCTCGCCCTTCGACCGACGGCGATCCTCATGGAGTCACGCAACCTCTACAGCTGCTTTGACCGGGCCGTCGAAGCGCCGATCCGCATCCACGCCCGCCGGCTCGCCCGGCACTCCGCGCTGCGCGACAGCAGCGTGGAGGACCTCGAGCAGGAGCTGGCGCTTCATCTGCTCACGAGGAGCGGCCGCTACGATGCGACACGCGCGTCGTTCGGCACCTTCGCCAACTGCGTCGCGCGCAACCGTGGCGCCGACATCCTGGCGGCAGCACTAGCCGGGGCCCGGAGCCGGCGACCGGCGGCGAGCGTCGCTCGAGCAGAGCCGACAGACCTGGATGCCCTGCAGGTGCCAGAGGAGGCTGCGCTGTGGGCGAGCAGCGCCTTGACGCCCTCGGAGCGAGCCGAGTTGCGCCAAGATCTCCGCCGCCTTCTCCAGAGGGCGCCCGGGTCGTCGCGTGACGTCGTCGACTGGCTGCTCGCGGAGGACCGACCCGCTGCGGCGCGCAGCAGCGGGATCAGCCGCACGAGGTTCTACGAGATGGCCCGGGCTCTACGCCGGCACGCCGAAGCGCTGGACCTGCAAGGCTATCTGGGCAGCACCAGGACCCGCCGGACGGATTCGGCTCCAGACCCGTAAGTTCTCATTGAGAGCATCGAGATCACGCCGGGTCTTCGCGCGAATACAAGACCCACCCTGGGGAATAGCGCGACCGCTTCGCTCCACGAGCGGCGTCGGGGCCCGGCGTCGGCGCCAATGACGGACCCGCGGAGCGCGACGTCGAGACGGAGCATGAGACGGTGGAATCGAAAGACCTGATCGCTCGCCTCCGCGAGCGCCATTACGACCTGCAGACGCTGCCGGAGGCGATCCACTTCGCCGTACCGCGCGAGGGCGTGCTCGACATCACGAAGTCGCTGACAGAGGCATCCGTCGACGACCTGGCCTTCGCGATCGAGGCGCTGGAGGAGCGCGATCTCGCCATCTATGCCGAGCTGAAGGCGATGCGCCGCCTGCACACGATGGCCCGCCAGAAGGGCGCGGTCGGGGCCGCCAAGGCCGTCGACGCGATCATGGAGGACGGGGAATGACCACGCCTTCCATGTCCTCGATCGTCCGGACCAGCGCTGCCCTCGGGCGTCGCCGCGGGGAGGCAGGCTGATGGCCATCTCGCTCGCCTCGCTCAAGCGGACGACGGCGCTGACGCCACCCTCGATCCTGATCCACGGCGTCGCCGGCATCGGCAAGACGACCTTCGCGGCCGGGGCGCCGGCGCCGGTGCTCCTGCCCACCGAGGACGGGCTCGGCACGCTCGATGTCCCCCACTTCCCGGTGCTCCGGACCTTCGAGCAGGTCATGGAGGCGCTGGCTGCCCTCTACAGCGAGCCGCACGAGCACAAGACGGTCGTCGTCGACAGCCTCGACTGGCTCGAGCCGCTCGTCTGGCAGAAGGCCTGTGCCGACCAGGGCTGGGCCTCGATCGAGGAGCCCGGCTACGGCAAGGGCTATGCCGCGGCGCTCGATGTCTGGCGCCAGTATCTCGAGGGCCTGAACGCGCTCCGCCACGAGCGCGGGATGACGGTCGTGCAGATCGCCCACACCGACATCCGCCGGTTCGACAGCCCCGAGCACGAGCCCTACGACCGCTATGTCATAAAGCTCCACAGCCGGGCGGCAGCGCTCCTCCAGGAGCATGCCGACGTCGTCCTCTTCGCCAACTATCGGATCAGCACCGTCAAGAGCGACGTCGGGTTCAACAAGAAGATAACGCGCGCCCTCGGGTCGGGCGAGCGGGTGCTCTACACCGCCGAGCGTCCCGCCTTCCTCGCAAAAAACAGATACGGCCTGCCCGACAGCCTGCCGCTGTCCTGGGAGGCCTTCGCCGCGGCCATGCCGCACTTCAGCAAGTGACCGGACAGTAGAGGACCCCTGCCATGGCCAATCTTGGCGCCACCTTCGATGCCACCACCGTCGAGCCCGCCTCGAGCTTCGAGCTGCTGCCGGCCGGCCGCTATGTCGGCCAGATCACGGCCAGCGAGATGCGGCCCACCCGGGACGGGGCGGGGCAGTATCTCTGGCTCGAGATCGACGTCCTCGAGGGCGAGCACCAGGGCCGCAAGCTCTGGGATCGCCTCAACCTCGTCAACGCCAATGCGCAGACCGTCGAGATCGCCCAGCGCGCGCTCTCCGCGATCTGCCGGGCCACCGGCAAGCTGCAGGTCCAGGACAGCGAGGAGCTGCACCTCGTCCCGATGCTGATCGACGTCAAGATCCGTCCGCCGAAGAACGGCTACGACGCGAGCCATCGGCTCACCTACCTGCCGCTCGAGCGCGACGCCGCGCCAGCCGCGCGCCGCCCCGCGGCGCCGGCAGGGGCGGCCCGCCACGCCACCCTGGAAGGCCCGCGGCTGAGGCGGAGAGCGCCATGGCTGGCGAGGATGCCCCGGACGGGCCGCCGCCCACCCGCGCCGCCTGCCGCGAGCGGCTCGCCGTGCTGCAGGACGAGGCGGCGGCCATCAAGGCGCAGATCGCGGCCGCCGACCTCGACCGGCAGGCCCGCCGTGGGCGCGTCGATCCGCGGTGGTTCCACCGCGCCAAGACGGCGCTCCGCCACCGCCAGCACGAGATCGCCACGCTGACCGCCCACATGGCGAGCTTGCCCCTCGAAGCCTCGCGCAAGGATCTCTTCAAGGACTGCCTGATCGAGGTCCTGCGCGAGGACTACGAGGACGGGGCCTGGGCGGCGGCGCTGGCCGAGGCGAGGCGCCGGCATGGCGCTGCGGGAGGAGGGCTGATGGCCCCGCTGCCGCCCCCGCCGACCCCGACGCTCGATGCGGTCTACAAGGCCTACGAGGCGGAGGCCGGCGAGGGGCTTCGCGAGCATCTGGGCGCCTCGCTCATCGGCAAGGAATGCGCCCGGGCGCTGTGGTACGACTTCAGGTGGGTCACGCCCGTCGCCTGGCCGGGGCGCATGCTGCGCCTGTTCGACACGGGCCAGCGCGAGGAGGGCCGGCTCGTCCGCGACCTCCGCCGCACCGGCGCCACGGTGCTGGACGTCGACCCCGCGACCGGGCGGCAGTGGCGGGTCGAGGCCCATGGCGGGCACTTCGGCGGCTCGCTCGATGCCGTGGCGATCGGCCTCCTCGAGGCGCCGCGCACCTGGCACGTCCTCGAGTTCAAGACGAGCGCCACCAAGGGCTTTCAGGAGCTGCGCCAGCAGGGCGTGAAGGAGGCCAGGCCCCGCCACCACGCGCAGATCCAGGTCTACCTGCACCTCACCGGCATCGGGCGCGCCATGTACATCGTGGTCTGCAAGGAGACCGACGAGCTCTACATCGAGCGGATCGTGGCCGACCCCGTGGAAGGCAAGCGCCTGCTCGCGAAGGCGGGCCGCATCATCTTCGCCCAGCACCCGCCCAGCCGCATCAGCGATGACCCCAACTCCTTCCTCTGCCGGCTTTGCGAGCATCGCGGGCTCTGCCACGAGGGCGAGGCGGCGCTTCGCACCTGCCGCTCCTGCCTGCACAGCACGCCGGTCGAGGCCGGATGGCACTGCGCGCGGTGGGACGGGCATCCGGGCCCGGCCGATCAGCGCCGGGGCTGCGGGGCCCATCTCTACATCCCGGACCTCGTGCCGGGCGAGGTCATCGACGCCGGCCTGGATCATGTCGACTACCGCCTGGCCGACGGCGGCGTCTGGCGCGACGGCCCGAGGGCTGCAGCATGAGCCTCGCCCTCCGTCCCTATCAGCGCCAGGCCATCGACGCGATCTACGGCTACTTCCGCAAGGCCGACGGCCACCCGCTCATCGTCATCCCGACGGCCGGCGGCAAGTCGCTGGTCATGGCGGCGTTCATCCGGGAAGTCCTCGAGGCCTGGCCGGACCAGCGCATCCTCGTCCTCACCCATGTGCGCGAGCTGATCCGCCAGAACCACGCCGAGCTCCTCGGCCTCTGGCCCGAGGCGCCGGCCGGCATCTACAGCGCCGGGCTCGGCCGCCGCGAGGCAGAGGCACGCATCCTCTTCGCCGGCATCCAGTCGGTCCACCGGCGTGCCTACGACATCCAGCATGTCGACCTCGTGCTGGTCGACGAGGCCCATCTCATCCCGCGCGCCGCCGGGACGATCTATCGCCGCTTCCTGCGCGACCTCGCCACCATCAACCCGCTGCCTCAAGGTCATCGGCCTCACCGCCACGCCCTATCGCCTCGACAGCGGCCTGCTGCACGAGGGCGAGGACGCCCTTTTTACCGACATCGCCTTCGAGGTCTCCGTCCGGGCGCTGATCGACCAGGGCTACCTGTGCCGGCTCGTGAGCAAGGAGACGGCGACCCGGCTCGACGTCACGGGTGTCGGCACCCGCGGCGGCGAGTTCATCGCCAGCCAGCTCGAGGCGGCGGTCGACAAGGAGGACATCACCCGGGGCGCCATCGACGAGATCCTGGCGTATGGGCAGGACCGCCGCGCCTGGCTCTTGTTCTGCGCCGGGGTCGACCATGCAGAGCATGTCTGCGGCGAGGTCGGAAGGCGCGGCATCCGCTGCGCCACCATCTTCGGCGACACGCCAAGGCACGAGCGCGATCGCCTCATCGGCGCCTTCATGAGGGGCGAGATCCGGGCGCTGGCCTCGATGGGCGTGCTCACCACCGGCTTCAACGCGCCCCAGGTCGACCTGATCGCCATGCTGCGGCCCACCAAGTCCGCCGGGCTCTATGTCCAGATCGCCGGCCGCGGCACCCGTCTCGCCCCCGGCAAGGAGAGCTGCCTCGTCCTCGACTTCGCCGGCAACGTCGCCCGCCATGGCCCCATCGATCTCGTGCGGCCGAGGACACCCGCGAGCAACGGCGAAGGGACGGCGCCGGTCAAGACCTGCCCCTCCTGCCGCAGCATCCTGCCCGCGGCCTCACGCGAGTGTCCGGACTGCGGCTTTTTGTTTCCGGAGCCGGAGATCCGCCTCGAGCGCAAGGCCACGACGCTCGCCATCCTGAGCGATGGCAAGCCGCAGTGGCTCGCGGTCAACGACGTCCTCTATGCGCGGCACGCCAGGCCGGACGCCATCCCGAGCCTCCGCGTCGAGTACCGCTGCGGCCTCGTCCTGCATCGCGAGTGGGTGTGCCTGGAGCACAAGGGCTATCCCCGCCAGAAGGCGGCCTCCTGGTGGCTCAGGCGCGACCCCGAGCGCGCGGTCCCGGCCAGCGTGGCCGAGGCGCTGAGCGCCGCCCATCGCCTGCGTCGGCCCCGCGAGATCGCGGTGCGGCCCGCCGGCCGCTACACGGAGGTGGTCGATGCGAGGCTCGCGTGATCTGCGGCGTCTGCCGCCGCGAGGCGCGCGGCTTCGGCTGGCTCGACGTCCGCTACCCGGTAGGCGATCCGCGCCGGGATGCGAGCCGAAAGCATCTCTGCTCGCGGCGCTGCCAGGACATCTGCCAGCGGAGGCGCGGGATGATCGATCCTAGCCCGCACGAGACGGCGGCCATCGAGGCGGCCTCGCCGGTGGCGGGCGAGTACCTCGACGTCGCTCGGCAAGACCGATCTCGCGCAGTTCACCGAGACGGAATGGCTCACCCTCATCGAGGTGATCGTCACCGCCTACACCGACAGGCTGGGCGAGCTCGCGGAACGGCCGCCCATGGAGGTGCCATGGTGAGCGAGCCGAGCTTCATGGCCCGGCATGGCGCCACCCTCGTCGACAATGGCTACGCCATCCTGCCGATCATGCCGGGGACCAAGAAGCCCGGCCGGTTCACCCAGGGCCAATGGGTCGACTATGGCGACTGGAGCCGGCATTGCCGTCGCCCGACGAGCGAGCACGAGATCGAGATCTGGTCGGCCTGGCCCGAGGCCGGCATCGGCATCGCCTGCGGCCGGGTGGTCGCCATCGACATCGACATGCTGGCCGATGGCGAGCTGGCGCTCGAGCTCGAGCGCCTCTGCCGCCAGCGCCTCGGCGACACCCCGGCGCTCAGGATCGGCCGCTCTCCCAAGCGGCTTCTCGTCTATCGGGCGGCAGAGCCGTTCGCCGGCCGCAGGCGGGCACCGCTCGAGGTCCTGGGCGAGGGCCGCCAGTTCGTGGCCTTCGCGCTCCATCCCGACACCGGCCAGCCCTATGTCTGGCCCGACCGCTCGCCCCTCGACATGGCGCTGGACGACCTGCCGGTGATCGAGGAGGGAGCGGCGCTGGCCTTCCTCGAGGAGGCCTATGCCCGGGTGCCCGAGGCCCTGCGGCCCCGCACCCTGGGCTCGGGCCGTGTCGGCACGACGCTCCGACGCCGGCTCGGCGATGGCGAGCTCCGAGGCACGCCCGAGGCCGTCGCCGCGGCGCTCGCCTGCATCCCCAACGCCGATCTCGACTACAACTCCTGGGTCCGCATCGGCATGGCGCTCAAGGGCGCGCTGGGCGACGCGGGCCGTGAGCCCTTCGAGGAATGGTCCGCGCAGTCGGCCAAGGACGTGCCCGAGACCACCGCCAAGGCCTGGGCCAGCTTCCAGCCCACGAGCATCGGCGCCGGCACCATCTACCACCACGCCCTGCGAAGCCGGCTGGGAGCCGCCGCCCGGGCTCGTCCTGCGGCGACGGCGTCCTGATGAACGGCCGGCATCCAGCGCGCCCGCTGCTCGACAGGCTGACCGCCGGCGCGGCCGCGGGCGACGACGGAGCAGCCCGCGCGACATCAGGCGGCATCAGCGCCGATCAGGCTGTATCAGCGACAGCCTGCGGGTCGCCCCCCTCGCCGGCCTTGCCCGCGGGGCTGCTCGATCTCGACGGGACGCTCAAGCTCCTCGTCGAGCACATGCTGGCGACGGCGAAGCGCCCGCAGCCGCTGCTCGCCCTGGGCAACAGCCTGTGCGCCCTCGGCGCGCTGATGGGCCGCAAGTACCGCACCGAGAGCAACCTGAGGAGCAACCTCTACATCGTGGGCATTGCCGACAGCGGCTCGGGCAAGAACCACAGCCGGGAGGTCGTCAACGAGCTGTTCGTCGAGGCGGGCCTCGCCGCCTATCTCGGCGGCAACCGCATCGCCAGCGGCGCCGGGCCTGCTGACCGCGCTGCACCGCCAGCCCGCCATCCTCTTCCAGCTCGACGAGTTCGGCATGTTCCTCGCCGCGGCCGCCGACCGCCGGCGGAGCCCCCGGCACATCACCGATATCCTCGACACCATGACGGAGCTCTTCACCGCCGCGAGCACGATCTTCCTCGGCGCCGAGTACGCCAACCGCGATGGCCGCAACGAGCGCCGCGACATCAACCAGCCCTGCCTCTGCGTCTATGGCACGACGACGCCTTTGCACTTCTGGGGGGCGCTGCAGTCGGCCAACCTGGCCGACGGCTCCCTTGCCCGCTTCATCGTCCTGCAGACCGACGAGGACTACCCGGACGAGCAGGACGGCACCGGCATCCGCCGCTCGCCGCCGGAGCTCGTGGAGGCCCTCCAGACCATCGCCGCGGGTGGCGGCCGGCGGCCGGCCGGCAACCTCGCCAATCTCACGAGCAGCCTCGCCACCGGCGTCGATCCGCAGACGGTGCCGAGGAGCCCGAGGCGGCGCGGCTGCTCTCCACCGCTGTCCTCCGCGATCACGGAGGAGCTTCGCCAGGCGCGCGGCACGCATGCCACCTCGATCCTGGCCCGGATCGCGGAGAACGCCGCCAAGGTGGCCCTGGTCAGGGCGGTGTCGGCCGACCCGGTGGGCCCGGTGATCCGGGCTGTCGACGCCGACTGGGCGATCGAGCTGGTGCGCTGGTCGGCGCGACGGACGCTGCTCGAGGTCGAGCGCCATGTCGCCGACAACCAGATCGAGGCCAACCACAAGCGTCTGCTGGCGGCGGTGCGCGCGGCGGGCGTGGCGGGCTCGCCAAGAACGAGCTGATCCGCCGGACCCAGTTCCTGGACAAGCGGCAGCGGGACGACATCCTCGGCGCGTTGGTCGAGGCGGGGCTCATCACGACCGCCATGCGCGCAGAGCGCGACGAAGCATGCAATGGTCTTCCGCGCGGCGGAGGATCGCTAAAGGCCCAGGTCCAGGAGCAGGGGAATTCCTCAAGATCCGCCGGGATTCCTCAAGCCCGTCCGCCCGAGCCAAGCCATTGATATGCAAAGGCGAAATTCGAATTCTTCAATTCTTTCAATCTTCAATAGGGGCGACACGCGCGCCGCGTCCGGAAGTCCCCCATTGAAGGATTGGAGATTTGAAGAATTTATATTTATATTATATATATCAAGAGTTAGCGCTTCCGAGCGAGCCGTTGAACATTGTTGAGGGATTTGAGGAATCTCCCGCCGGCATCTCGCCGGTCAGCCGGACCCCACCGCACCGCACCCGATCCCGGATCGAGCGATTTCGCTGCCCTCGCCGGGGCCGGGGGATCGCCCGTCCGCCAATGTCGATTGGAGGACGCGATGTCTCCCCGGACCCAGCCTCCCTGCCGGCGAGCCCGAGGCCGATGCTCGCCCGACCCGGCTCGCCCGTCTCCGCTGACGCCCTCGGGGCCGCAGCGGGGCGCTCTCTCGCCCTTGACCTCGGCCAGACACCGGCTGGGCGGTGCGCAATGCCGACGGGCTGATCACCAGCGGACGCCGAATTCCACCCCGGCCGGTTCGAGGGCGGCGGCATGCCGTTCCTCCGCTTCCGCGCCTGGCTGCAGGAGCTGGACGAGACCGCCGGCGGCTCGGCGCGATCTGTTCGAGGAGGTCGCCGGCACCGGCATCGCGGCCGCCCACGCCTACGGGGGCTTCCTCGCCCATCTCACCGCCTGGGCAGAGACGGACAAGATGCCTACGAGGGCGTGCCGGTCGGCACGATCAAGCGCCACGCCACCGGCAAGGGGAACGCCGGCAAGGACGAGGTGATCGCCGCGATGCGCGGCAGGGGCTTCGCGCCCGCCGACGACAACGAGGCGGATGCGCTGGCCCTGCTCGACTGGGCCCTGACGCACCGCGCCGGAGGTCCCGATGACCGGCGAGGACCTCCTGCAGCATGCTGCCGCCGTGGTTCGCGATCGACGGCGCAGCTATGGCGACCGCCTCGGACCTTTCGAGCGCGTCGCCATCAGATGGTCGCGGTATCGGCGCCAAGGTCACCGCCACCCAGGTCGGCCTGTGTCTGATCGATCTCAAGCTCGCCCGCCTGGTGCCGGAGACCCCAAGCACCTGGACAGTCTGGTCGACGTCGCGGGCTACGCCGCGTGCGTCCGGGAGGTGAGCCGATGACGGCCCAGGAGCTCGCTGGCCCGGCACGTCGCCAGCCCCACGACGCCCGAGGACCTCGACGCGATGCGGCTGCGGGCCTGGCGGCACAGGGCGTGGTCGTGCTCCGGCCCGAGGAGGTCCACGATCCCTGGGTGCGCCAGGCGCTGGTCAACGAGGCCGACCGGCGCTACGGCCGGCGGCGGGAGACGCCGATGAGGCGGAAGCGGCGGCGCGGAAGGAGGGGCCGCTGCTCCTCGAGGAGGTCCGCGAGAAGGATCCCGAGGGCCGGATCGTCGTCCACCATCGGCTCGTCGACACCCTCGGCCGGATGCTCAGGCCGGGCGCCATCGATGCGCGCGATGCACGACGCCGGCCGCGAGTTCCAGAGGAGCTTCATCCTGGCCCAGCTCGACCCGCTCCGGGCGGCCGACCTGCTGCGGGTGCCGGGCGCGGCCGTGAGCCCGAGCCGGGCGACGCGCAGCTCGCCGCCCGCCGCCGGGTGCACCGGGCACTCCTGGCGCTGGGCGGCCACGACAGCCCGGCGGGCTCCTGCGCCTGGCACGTGCTGGGCTGCGGCTGCTAGCGTGCGGGAGTGGGCGCTGCGGCAGGGCTGGGGCGGCCGGCCGGTGCGGCAGGAGCAGGCGCAGGGAATCTGGTGGCGGCACTCGGACTGCTGGCGGCGCACTACGGCGTCGCCGGGCGGGCCACGAAGCGGCCTCCTGTCGGACGCGGCCTGTCACCGACAGTGCTCCGCCCCGGCGAAGCGCCGTCGCCTGACATCACCATCCAAGGGCGGCAGCCGTGCGGCCGATCGGCGGAATCCTTGATCATTCGGCCCGCCACCGAGCAGCGGAGCCTCGCGAGGGCTGAGG
>CAWHFO010000002.1:0-8459 GCA_963828215.1 uncultured Alphaproteobacteria bacterium
GCGGGCCACCCCGGCCGCGCCATGCGGCCGCCGGATCTCACGGATTTTTTGGATCGCGCTGCGATCGAGAAGGTGGTCGTCGCAGCACATCCGGTGCCCTCG
Organism: uncultured Alphaproteobacteria bacterium; assembly: GCA_963828215.1. GTDB lineage: Bacteria > Pseudomonadota > Alphaproteobacteria > Geminicoccales > Geminicoccaceae > CAVTJL01. The sequence goes on from CAWHFO010000002.1 coordinate 103, forward strand.
GCGGCGCCCCCTCACGCATCCGGCAGGGTGAAGACCGGGCAAGGCGCCGCGATGCCGCGCAGCACATGTTCGCCCAGCGGCACCAGCGGCGCCTTGGTCTGGGCGGCGAACGCGCCCGAGATCAGCACCGACCGGCCGAGCGGCCGGCACAGCCCCTCCAGCCGGCTGACCAGGTTGACCGCGGGGCCGATGGCGGTGAAGTCCAGCCGGTCGGCAGCGCCTATATTGCCCCACAATATCTCGCCCAGATGCAGCGCCACGCCGAAGGGGAGCGCCGGCAGCCCCTGCGCCTGCCGCACCGCATCGAGATGGGCCATGCCGGCGCGGGCGGCGACGACCGCGCGCAGCGCCGCCTCGCAGGCCTCGGCCGGCGCGCCGGCGACCGGGAAGATCGCCAGCACGCCGTCGCCGATGAACTTCAGCACCTCGCCCCCGAAGGCGTGCACCGCCCCGGCGCAGCGGTCGAACCAGGCGTCGAGGGCGGTGATCACCGCCGCGGGCTCCGTCGCCTCGGACAGGGCAGTGAAGTCGCGCAGATCGGCATAGAGCAGGGCGGCGCGGATGGTCTCCCCGACGCCGCGGCCCAGCGCGCCGGCCTGCACCCGGGCGGCACTGCGCCGGCCGAGATAGGCCTCGAGCAGTGCTGCCAGCGCCGCCCGGGCGGCCAGGGCGGCCAAGGGCGCCGTGGCGAAGCGCGCGGTCTGGCGCAGCCGGCCGGCCTCGGCGGGGCCGAACGGCCGGGTCCCGGCCCAGCCCAGCACCGGACTGTCCGGCGCCGGGCCGGCCGTGTCTTCCTGCACCGGGCCGAGCCCGGCCAACCAGTCGCGGCCGGCTTGGCTAAGCGGGCCGCCGGCGAAGCCCAGCGCCTCGATCACCGCCCCGGTCTCCGCCCGCCACAGCCAGGTGCGGCGGGCGATGATCGGATGTGGCACCGCCAGCGTCAGGGCGCCGCCGGCCAGCGGCAGGCCGTCGCCCAGCAGCCGGCCACCGAGCTCGGCCAGGAACCGGTCAGGGCCGGGCGAGGCGCCGGCCTCGTCCACCAACCAGCGAGGGACGCGGGAAGCTGCATGCCGCGATCATGCGGCCACGGCCCTGGCCTGTCATCCACGCCGCGGCGATGGCGCAGCCGGCCCCGCCGGTCTATCCTCGGGACAAGGAGCCGACCCGGCGCCCGTCCGTCCTCCGCCGCAGGCGGGGCAGGCATCGCAACCGTGAGGGAGACCGATGGAAGAGGCCCTCATCGTCCGCCGCGAGACGCATATCCCGGCCCCGCCCGCCGCGGTATTCGCCCTCCTGACCGATCCGGAGCAGATCCTGCGCTGGATGGGGACGGAGGCCCAGGTCGAGCCGCAGCCCGGCGGGCTCTATCTCGTCAATGTCACCGGCGCTCGCCGCGCCCGCGGCTCCTTCCGCGAGGTCGTGCCGGTGCATCGCCTCGCCTACAGCTTCGGCTGGGAGGGCAGCGATGAGGTGCCGCCGGGCTCGAGCCTGGTCGAGATCGACCTGGTCGAGCAGCCGGACGGAACGCTGCTGCGCCTGACCCACACCGGCCTGCCCAATGCGGAGCAATGCGCCAGCCATGCGGAAGGCTGGGCCCATTACCTCGGCCGGCTGTCCGAGGTCTCGGCCGGGCACGATCCGGGCCCGGACCCCTGGCACGGACGCACCGGCAGCGAGTGACGGCTTTCCCCTAGGGCGAAGCTGGGTGCAGCCGGGCACGCCGTCCGCGACACGCATTTCCCGGCCAAGTCCCGCCGGCCGCTTTCCTCAACACCGACTCTCGTAGCGCTCGATGCAGACGGCGAGGACGTTGAAGGGGGATCACGTCCGTCAATGGAGTGTAAATTCGGGCGGCGGCTGAGGCGGTCATTGCTCAGGCGGCCTTGGGTGGAAGAGCGAGGGTGTCGGGCTGGGCGAGCTCGGCCATGGCCTCGAGTTGCATGTAGCGGTGCTGCAGCTGCCACTCGTCGTTCTGCTCGAGCAGAACGGCGCCGATCAATCGGGTGATCGAAGCCTCGTTGGGGAAGATGCCGACCACGTCGGCCCGACGCTTGACCTCCTTGTTCAGCCGCTCCAGCGGGTTCGTAACCGGCATGATGCTCCCGGCGCTGCCACAGCCGGCGGTGATCGGCCGATCGTCGCGTATGGTGCGACCATCCGGGCTGTGGGGCGCTGGGAGCATGAAGCGTGGGCAGGCCGATGCATTCCATGAGCTGCGAGCTCGCGTTAGTAGCTGGCCGCCCCTGCGACCCGCCCGGTTGCGCTGCGAGCGCGGATCCGTAGTTGTCGTGCAGCCCACGGCTCCCGATGCCAAGCCTGGAGGGAGACGGGATGAGGCGCGTGATCGGCATGGACATCCACCGGACCTTTGCGGAGGTGGTGTTCTGGGAGGAGCGTCGGCTGCGCTGGCACGGCCGGGTCGACATGACCCGCTCGGGGCTCGAGGGCTTCGGCCGCAGCCTGACAAAGGACGACGAGGTGGTGGTGGAGGCCACCGGGAACGCCATGGCGGTGGTGCGCGTGCTGGGGCCGTACGTGGCCCGGGTGATCGTCGCCAACCCGCTGCAGGTCAAGGCGATCGCGCATGCCCGGATCAAGACCGACAAGATCGATGCCGGCGTGTTGGCGTCGCTTCGGGCGGCGGGGTTCCTGCCCGAGGTCTGGGTGCCCGACGCCGAGACCGAGCGCCGGCGCCGGCTCGTCGCCCGACGCAACCAGGTCGTCCGCCACCGAACGCGGGTCAAGAATGAGATCCACGCCATCCTGGCGGCGCATCTGGTTCCGCCCTGCCCGCATGCTGAGCTGTTCAACCGGCCTGGGCGGGCCTGGCTCGCCCGGCAGGTCCTGCCCGAGGACGAGCGGGCGGCGATCGACCGGCATCTGCGTGAGTTGGATCGGCTGGGCGAGGATCTGGCCGAACTTGAACACGACATCGGCGTGGCCTTCGTCGACGATCCCGATGTGAGGCGCCTGCTCACCATCGCCGGCATGAACGTCACGGTCGCGGCCGGTCTGGTTGCGGCGGTGGGTGACATCGGCCGCTTCTCCAGCCCACAGAAGCTGGTTAGCTATTTCGGGCTCAACCCGCGGGTCCGGCAGTCCGGGCTCGGCCTCGCCCAACACGGCCGGATCAGCAAGGTCGGGCGCGCACATGCCCGTGCGCTGCTGGTCGAGGCGGCCTGGGCGGCGGCGAAGGCGCCAGGGCCGCTGCACGCCTTCTTCGTCCGCATCCGGGCGCGGCGGGGCCATCAGGTGGCGGCCGTGGCGACGGCCCGCAAGATGGCGGTGCTCGTCTGGCATCTGCTGTCCAAGGGCACGGACTATCTCTGGGCCCGTCCGGCGCTCGTCGCCCACAAGCTGCGCGCGCTCGAGCTGCAGGCCGGCAGGCCGATGCAGAAGGGCAACCGGCGGGGCCCAGCCTACGCTTACAACGTCAAGGCGCTGCGCGATCAGGAGATGGCCATCGCCGAGCAGGCCGAGCGCGCTTACGAGCACCTGGTTGGGCACTGGCGGCCAAGACCGGCAAGGAAGCGGACCGACGCCACAAACACGGCCGGATCGTCCTGATCTGGTACGGCGGCGGCGCATTCACTCGCCGCGCGTCGCGGGCCTTCCGTGCCGGCCCCATCCCAGCAAGCGCAGGCCCCTGACGTGTTCTCGGTCGAGCCGGGCCGGACCGCCGCCGACCCCGCCCGCAGCGAAGGTCGCCGCCAAGGAGGCGCGCGCCCCCGCCAAACTCTTGGCGGTCGCTGCGTCGCGCGCCCACCCGCCTTAGCAACGAAATGCTCTTGTCGATCTCATCTGTGGAGTGAAGCTTGGTGCGGTGTTGCGCCGGGAACGCCAGGTAGGCCAGCACGTCGTGCTCGCTGTCGTCCATGAGGCCGGCGAGCTTGGGCCAACGTGGCCGTAGCTGGTCGGCGACCTGGCGCCAGGTCTGCCGGGCGGCCGGCTGGTCGGCCTGCAGAAAGGCTTGGCGCAGGGCCGCGGCCACCATCGTGTGTTGGCCCTTGGCCACGTGGGCCAGGGCATTGCGCATCCATCGACAGCAAAGCTGTCGATCCGTGCCCACAAGGGACGGCGATCATCAGATCGCCGAGGGGAACGCGACAGCGCTGCCAGGTGGCCTTGAGAACTTTGGCCGCCGCCTGCTTGAGCCCGTCGTGCGCATCGGAGATGACCAGCTTTACCTCCTTGAGGCCACGCCGGACCAAACCCTTCAGGAAAGTCGACCAGAAGGTCTCGGCCTCGGAGGGGCCAAGACCAAGGCCGATGATCTCACGCCGGCCATCGCTGCTCACGGCCACGGCGATTATCGCCGCCACCGGGACGATGCGACCGCCCTCGCGGACCTTCAGATAGGTAGCGTCCAGCCAGAGATAGGGCCACTCGCCCTCGAGCGGGCGCTCGAGGAACGCCTGGACGCGCTCGTCGATGTCCTTGCAGAGCTTGGAGACTTGGCTCCCCCGGGTCAGGCTTCGCCTGCCCGAGGGCATGCTTGGAGATGCCGCCAAGCCCCTTGCCCGCAGCAGCGGGCAAGGCCGGCTGCGAAGCAGTCGGGGCCAGGAGGCCCCGGAGGTGCTTGGACCAGGTCGTCGACCCGGCGGGTCGATACGCCGCCGATCCAGGCCTCCCCGCCGATGTCTCCTGACATCGGCCCCTTCGGGGATGGATCATCCGCCTGCTGGCGGATGATGGATCACCGCGACCAGGGCCTTCTCGCTCATCTTGCGCGGCTCCAGGAACGGCGGGAAGTAGGATCCCTGGCGCAGCTTCGGCACCCGCAGCGCCAACGTGCCGAGCCGGGTGTCGAGGGTGCGGTCACGGTAGCCGTTGCGGTAGTTCAGCCGCTCCGCCGAGCGCTCGTGCCGGCTGGCTCCGATCAGGCCTTCCACATCGCTCTCCATCAAGATCTGCAGCACCGCCTCCGCGACGGCACGCAGGAAATCCCCGTCACCGGCCTTCTGCAGCAGCTCGGCCAATGGCAATCTGTCCTCGGTCATCGGGTGCTCCGTCGGCTCGGGGTGAAGCGTCGCAACTCCACCTTAGCTGCCGAACCCGATGACCGCCCCGACAGCGACCCGGCAGCGCGCCTCCGCCAAACTCGTGGCGGTCGCTCCGGCGCGCTGCCTCCCGCCTCGAATTTCCACCACCACCGTGGACGCTAACGGCGCGGATGGCCGATGATTATCGGGGCGATAGGCGTCTGATCGGCCGGGATCCGACAGGCGGATTTCCCTTCGGGAAGGCTCAGCCACAATTCGGCGAGCCCGATCCAGCAGGTTCCAAGCCCGATGCCGTAGGCGGCCAGCATCAGATTTTCCGCGGCAAGGCAGCAATCCTTCATGGCCATCGGATCGGGCTCGCTGGCCGAGATCACGATGAGCGCGGGCGCGTTGTAAAAGATATTGAACGACGGCGACTCCAGCGTCTCTCGCAGCGCCGCGAGGTGGGTACCGGTGGAGGGCGAGCCGAGAAGCTGCGTCTTTGCCCGGTCCGACGCTCGGTCGAGAAGCGAGCGGTCGGTCACGACGGCGAACGACCAGGGTTGCCGGTTCATCGAGCTCGGTGCCTGGATCGCGGCGGCGATCACCGTGCTGAGCGTCTCGCGGTCGACCGGCCTGTTGGCGTAGTTGCGAATTGCACGGCGGTGATAGATGGCATCGATAAGTTTCATCGCGCGCCCGTCACTTCCTCGCGAGTAGAATGCAGTTGGCTTCGAGAGGCGGCCGCCCCGCAGCTCAGCATCAAGCGGCAACTCTAGTCTTGCAAAGGGTCGCGCTCCTTGATCTGGATCATGGCCGCCTTCGCCCGCCCGGACAAAAGAGGCCTCGGCGGCTCACCGCGGTCGGCCCTGCGCACCGGGCACGGCTGGGTTTCCCGCGCGGCGGGTTCCGCGATCAGCCGAAGGGCTGGGACTGAGATGACTGCCGTTCCGACTTCATCGCCGCAAGAGAGCGGGGATTCGGCTGCGCGCACTGGTCCGACACGGAACGAGCAGATAGCGGCGAAGCTCTCGCAGGCTGCCGATCTGCTCATAGCGCGCAAGGCCGACCGGTTCCGGATCGCCGCCTATCGTAACGCGGCGGAGGCTGCGGCGCCTCAACCGCGATGTAGCGCAGATCAAGGCCGCAGGCGGACGGGCGGCGCTCGACGCCATTCCGGCTGTGGGGCCTTCGATCGCCCGCGCGGTATCGGAGCTGCTGCACGGGAAAATGGCGGTATCTCGAGCGTCTCCGGGCCGAGATTGGGCCACTGGAGCTTTTCAGCGCCATACCCGGGATCGGCCCGGCCCTGGCCGGTCGGCTTCACAAGGCCGGTCAGTTCGAGAGCTCTCCAGGAGCTGGAGAACGCCGCCTATGATGGAAGCCTCGCCGCGGTTCCAGGGAGCGGCCCGCGCCGCGCTGCAGCGATCCGGGCTGCAATCGCCGATATGTTCGGACGGGTAAGGCCGCGACTGCCCGATAGGCACGAGGGGCCTCCGGTCGAACTTCTGCTTCAAGTCGATCGCGAGTATTGCGAGAAGGCCCGCGCGAATGAGCTGCCGAAGATTCTCCCAAACGCTTCAATCCCACGCACGAAGCTTGGCTCCCGTGCTCCATGCCCGACATGGGCCATGGGATTGCACCGCCCTCTATTCCAACACGGCTCGCGCGCACGCGGTCGGGCGCGTGAAGGATTGGGTGGTGATCTATGCCGGGAGAGCCGGGCAGGACGAGGTGCAGCGGACGGTGGTTACGGAGCACGCGCTCTCTCGCCGGCAGGCGCGTCGTCCGTGGCCGAGAAGAGGAATGCCGAGGGTACTATGCGAGCTCCGAGGGGAGAGATTCCCTGCGCCATGCCGACGCTGTTTAGGGAACGTCTGAACAAGGGGTTGTTGGTTGGCTGAGGAGGACGGGGAGGTCCTCGCCCGGCGGCAGGGTTGGATAGTGGCGCGCCGTTCGGAGCCGTGTTGGGCTGGCGGCGGGGTGGGCTGACCCGCTGCGGGCCCACTACGCCTGCTGGCAGCGCAACAGGTGCCGGCGCGCCATGAACAGATTGGCGAGCGCGCAGGTGACGATGAGGCGATGAGCGTTCTTCGCCAACCCGCGATACCGTACCTTGGTGAAGCCGAATACCCGCTTGATGACCCCGATGGTGTGCTCGACCTTGGCGCGGACCTTCAACTTGGTGCGGTTCTTCGCCCGCTCCGTCTCGTCCACGACGCCGCGGTGACGGTATCGGCGATTGGTGAGGTCCTTGGCCGCAGGTGCCTGCTCCCTGATCACCGCCCGCTGGCCTCGGTACGCCTGATCGCCCCACACGCGGGTCTCCTGCCCGTGCAGCAGGTCGGGCAGCACCGTGCTGTCGGCGACGTTGGCGGCGTCGCCACCGCCGCGTGGATCGGCTTCGATCGGCTGTCGACCCCGAGATGCGCCTTCATGCCGAAGTACCACGGGTTCCCCTTCTTGGTCTGGCGCATCTCGGGATCGCGCACCTTGGCGGCGTTCTTGGTCGAGGAGGGGGCGCTGATGATCGTCGCATCGACGATCGTGCCGGTCGCCACCTTCAACCCCTTGGCCGCCAGACGAAGCTGCACCTCGTCGAACAGCGCCCGGCCGAGATCGTGCGCCTCGAGCCGGTGGCGGAAGCGGCACACCGTGGTCTCGTCCGGCACCGGCTCGCGGCCCAGGTCGATGCCGGCAAAGGCGCGCATCGCCTGCTACTCGTAGAGCGCCTCCTCCACCGCCGGGTCCGCAAGTCGAACCACTGCTGGAGGAAGTAGAGGCGCAGCATCCGCTCCACCCCGATGGGCGGCCAGGCCCTGGCCCGCCTTCGGATGGACCGGCAGGATCAAAGCGCACAGCGCCGGCCACGGCACCACGCGCTCCATCTCGGCCAGAAACGCCGCCCGCCGCGTCGTCTCGGCGTAGCGCTCGAACCCCGCCGTCGCCAGCGTCAGCTGCTTCATCGCCCCCAACCCATGCCCGCCAATCCACCCGGATGCGCATTCTACCAGGATCGCGGAAGGATGCCTTTTGCAGAGGTTCCTTCGCAGACCCCGACCACCGCCTCGTTCTCGGTGTCCATCATGAGGTTCCTCACGCTGTACTGCAACGCGGCCGAGCGGGCACTCCTCCTGCCGCCTTCGACCGCGAGGCATGGCTCTCTACTAGCCCCGGCCCCGGCCCCGGCGGCGAACGCGCCACCACTATGCTGTATGAAGGGGACCTCATCCGCGGAGCGCCACTGCGACTATTCGCATGAGAGGGCTTGGGATGCATGTGCGCCGGATCCGGCACTGACGTCGCATGCAGCAGCGCAAGCGCCGATCGCGCATGTGCATTGCGACAGCCGGCCCCTGATGCAAGCATGCGCAC
>CAWHFO010000003.1:0-123118 GCA_963828215.1 uncultured Alphaproteobacteria bacterium
TTCCGGTACGGCCAGCGCTTAGCCGGCTGTGGCGAGGCAGCATTGATCATCGCCACCATGTCGCTCAAGTCCCAAAGCCGATCCGTCACATCAGCGGCCATCGCCGGGCTGATTTGGAGCGTCTGGTGAATGCGGGCGAAGTTGTAGAACATGAAATGGATCGCGATCGAGTGCCCGTGGTTCTCGGCGTCCTTGCTGAAGGCATTGGTGAGCCGAACTCGCCCTTGCGCTCAGCCGGGATATCCTTTTGGGTCACGGTCATGCGGGCTTCCGGGCATCGCCGCGCGGTGGCGTTCGCCGGGGTTCTCTCGCCGGCTGGTCATTGGCCACCTCTTCGGTGTCAGGCGGGCTTCTGTCAGAGGGCGCCTTCCCCTTGCGGGGATCACACCCGCAGAGAAGGTTGCACAAGATCCGACGGATGATCGACACCGCATGACTCCCGCCAAACGCGGGCTCGCATCGCCGCGCCGGCAAGTTAGATATGGTGCCGTTCGCCGCTCGAAGCCACCTGAAAGGTTATCGGAACATATTCAGGGGAATTCAAACTGACCCACTACCAGGCGCTGAGCGGCGTTGCGTCCACCCCGAAAGACGTGCAACCTCGCTAGCGCTCGGCACTATGGGGGAGGAAGGCTTGAGCACACCACGGGACGACGGGTTCGCCATGCCCGCGGAATGGGCACCGCACGCCCGTTGCTGGATGGCCTGGCCCTGCCGCGAGGCGCTCTGGGGCCAGCACCTGGAGGCGGCCCGCGAGGTCACGGCCGAGATCGCCAGGGCGATCGTCCAGCACGAGCCCGTCACCATGATCGCCCGCCCGGAGCTCACCGCCTCCGTCTCGCTGCTCTGCGGCCCCGGCATCGCCGTGCTGCCGATGCCCCAGGACGACAGCTGGACGCGCGACACCGGCCCCACCTTCGTCACCGACGGCAGCGGCCGGGTGGCCGGCGTCGACTGGCGCTTCAACGGCTGGGGCGAGGTCTACGAGGACTATGCCCAGGACGCGCGGATGGCGCAGCGGGTGCTCGAGCATCTGGACCTGCCCCGCTACGAGGCGGCGCTGGTCGCCGAGGGCGGCGCCATCCAGGTCGACGGGGAGGGCACCTGCCTCGTCTGCGAGACCTCGATCCTCGACCCGCGGCGCAATCCCGGCCTGTCCCGCGACGAGGCCGAGGCCAGGCTGAAAGAAAATCTCGGCGTCGAGCGGGTCGTCTGGCTGCCCTTCGGGCTGGTCGACGACGAGACGCGCGGCCATGTGGACAATGTCGCCTGCTTCGCCCGGCCGGGCCTGGTCCTGGCGCTGGCGAGCGACGATCCGGCCGACGCCAACCACGACGGGCTGGCCGCCAATCTCGAGCTGCTGCGGGCCGTCGGCGACGCCAGGGGCCGGCAGCTCGAGGTCGTGCCGATCCTCCAGCCCAAGGCGAGGCTGCGCGAGGACGGCCGGCGCCTGACGCTTTCCTACATCAATCTCTACATCGCCAATGGCGGCATCGTCATGCCGGGCTTCGCCGACGGCGCCGACAAGGCGGCCTACCGGGCCGTCGGCCAGGCCTTTCCCGACCGCCAGGTCACCCAGCTCGAGGTCACCGACCTGATCCACGGCGGCGGCGGCATCCACTGCATCACCCAGCAGCAGCCGCTCCCGCGGATCATCGAGCCCGGGCCCGCCTGAGGCGGGCGCCCCTCAGGGCGGGCAGGCGTCGGCGGCGGCGCTGTCGATCGCCGGGTCCCGCGTGTCGGCCTCGCCCGCGAAGGCCCGGGTCACGAACCGCAGCACGTGCGGCAGCTCCGCCGACCAGGAGCCCCAGTCGTGGCCGCCGGGCGCCAGGTGCAGCGTCGCCGGGATGCCGGCGCCGTGCAACGCCACGTAGAACAGCGCCGCGTTCACGTCGTACTCGTAATAGTCGGCGTTGCCGCTCGACAGATAGATCGCCGGCCGCAGCGGCGCCCTGGCGACGGCCGGGATTGCGGAGAAGACGTTGGCCGCCTCGAAGCGGGCCCGGCTGAACGGGCTCCCGAAGGCGCCGTGCAGGTCGTCGATGTTCTCCTGGGTCACCACCTGGTGCTCGAGATAGAGGGCCCCGCTCATGCTCGCCGCCGCGGCGAAGACAGCGGGCCGGGCGAAGGCCAGGTGCACCGCCCCGTAGCCGCCCATGCTGAGCCCGGCGACGGCCCGCCCCTCGCGCCGCCCTTCTCCCCGATAGCGGGCCTCGATGCCGGGAACGAGCTCGTCCAGATAGGCCGTGGCGACCGCGCCGGCGCCGCCCGGGTCGGGATTGTCGACGTACCAGCTGTTGCCCGCATCCGGCATCACGATGACCAGCGGCACCACCCGGCCGCCGGCGATCATCCGGTCCGCCAGCTCCTGCAGATGCGCCCGCTCGAGCCAGTCCTCGGGCCTGCTGTCGGCGCCGGGCAGCAGATAGAGGACCGGGTAGCGACGCGTCCCCAGGGGGTCGTAGCCGTCCGGCAGATAGACGAAATAGTCGATCGCCCGCCCGAGCAGCCGGCTCGCCAGATGCTGGTCGCGCAGCACCCTCGACGCCGCCTGCGCGGCCGGCGAGAGCCCGAGGCTCATGAGCACCAGGGCGAGCACCAACCGAGAAACCCAGAAAGGCGGGGCCGTCGCCGCATGCTCTCCTCCCGGTGGCAGAGCTGCTGCCGATCCCTTAGAGGACGAGGGCCGTTCCCGCCATCGCCGGCGCCACCGGGGCGGCCTCGACATTTCGGCTTGGCCGGGCCCCGCCCGACCGCCAAACTCCGCCCTCTCAGCCGAGCGGACCCGGGGCGGAGCAGCAATCATGGCCCGATCGACCACCCAGGACCCCCGGGGCGCGCAACGAGAAAAAGACTGGCCGGACGACATCTTCGAGGCGCTCGTCGCGGCCGATGTCCGCCTGGTCGCCTACGTCCCCGACGGCGGCCACGCCGCCCTCATCCGCCGCGTCGGCTGGGCCCCCTCGATGCGCGCGGTGCCGCTCACCACCGAGGAGGAGGGCATTTCTCTTCTTGCCGGGGCCTGGCTGGGCGGCGAGCGCGGCGTCCTGCTCATGCAGTCCAGCGGCGTCGGCAACTGCATCAACATGCTGTCCCTCGTCCGCGTCTGCGCCTTCCCGCTCCTCACCCTCGTGGCGATGCGCGGCGAATGGGGCGAGTTCAATCCCTGGCAGGTGCCGATGGGCGGGGCCACCGCCGCCGCCCTCGGCCTGATGGGCGTCCAGACCCTCCGGGTCGACCGCGCGGACGACGCCGGCCCGGTCGTCGCCGCGGCCGCCACCATGGCCTTCGAGGGCGGCTCCGCCATGGCCGTGCTGCTTGGCCAGCGCCTGATCGGCGCCAAGATTTTTTCCACTTCCACGAGCGAGCCGGGCGAGGGGCCACCCTCATGACCGCCGCCGAGGATAGGCTCGACCGCCGCACGGTCGTCGCCCGGCTGCTGGCCCGCCGAGGCGACACCCTCGTCGTCACGGGCCTCGGCGCCCCGACCTACGACGTCGCCGCCGCCGGCAACTCCCCCAAAAATTTCTATTTGTGGGGCGCGATGGGCGGGGCGGCCATGGTCGGCCTCGGTCTCGCTTTGGCCCGGCCGGCGTCGCCCGTCCTCGTCGTCACCGGCGACGGCGAGATGCTGATGGGCCTGGGCTCGCTCGCCACCATCGCCGTCCAGGCGCCAAAAAACCTGACGGTCGTCGTGCTCGACAACGGCCTCTACGGCGAGACCGGCGGCCAGCCCAGCCACACCGCCCACGGCACCGACCTCGCCGCCACCGCCCGCGCCGCCGGCATCCGCGACGCGCAGAAGCTGAAAAAATGGACGAGGTCGAGAGCCTCGCCCGCCGCCTGACCGCCCCCAAGCCCGGCCCCACCTTCGCCGCCATCACCGTCGACCAGGCCGACCACCCCCGCATCCTCCCGACCCGCGACGGCGCCTTCCTGAAAGCTCGTATGCGCCAAGCGCTGGGGCTCGAGCCGATGTAGCCGGCCGGTCGGACGGCCGGCCGTGGCGGAGTCCTATGGCCGATCGCGAGCAGAAACATCACTCGAAGCGCGCCGGCTCGCGCGCCGGCAGCTTCAGCTCGACGCCGCCCAGCGGCTCGAATCGGGCACGGATGCGCTCATGGAGATTTCTGCTCCTGCGCGCGTCCAGGACCCGTCAACGCCTCCCGCAGGATGCGCCGCACCTCGGCCTCCATGGAATGCCCACGCTCCGCCGCGCGCACCCGCAGCCGCTCCTTCAGCGCCGGATCGAGTTTGCGGACCGTGATGCTGCTCATTCCCGACGACCTGCCGCGAATTGACATCATCGCCAGCATTGATTGCAACGCGCTCGACGTCAAGCCGCCAAAGGAGCTCGGGCGGGCATGTGGGCAGGCGGGCCGGAAACCGACAACCGAAGGCCATCGCCGATTGAAGGGCCGACCGGACCTGCGTAGAAGGCATCCGACGAGCCTTGATCGCGGTCGCGCTCGAGCTTCCACTGACAAAATCGTCCTTGCGAGAGAGAGGCACTGGCATGGTGATCCGCCGTAGGGCGTTGGGCTGCGTGATCCTGGCACTCGCCGGATGCGGCGCGGCGTCGCCGAAGATGCTGACGGCCACGGATAGCCACGTGGCCTACAGCTGGGACTCCGACGCGGCCACGGTGGCCGACGTCACGTCGCTGGCCAAAAGCTACTGCGAGAAGCGCGACAAGCAGGCGAGCCTGGTGGCGAACAACGCCGCCAGCAAGACCGGCACGTTCTTCGTGACGGAGTTCAATTGCGTGGCACCGGAGCCTCGAGGCTCCAACTGAGCTCGGCTGAGCCTGCAGCCACGGCTCACGACCCGGCCGGCTTCCTGCACGTCCCGGCGCTGAGCAGCGAGGTCGCGCCGTGGTCGCTCTCGACCTTGTGCGAGATCGCGGGCCGAATGTAGACTGCATCGATGGCTCCTCGATTGAGCCCGATGAAAAAAAGAAAGGGTCGCGAAATGGTTGGCAGCATCGACTTGTCGAGCCCGTCGACCTGGGATCCCGAGCTGGATGCCGTGAAGGCGGCGCCGAAACATCACAAGGTGCTGTTCGAGAACGACCGGGTCCGCGTGCTCGAGGTCACGCTCGAGCCCAACGACGAGGAGCCGGTTCATCATCACCGCTGGCCGTCGGTTTTTGTCTTTGACCAGATCAAGCCGCCGGTCGTCGACATCTCGCCCGACGGCGAGCGGCTTCCACCCCACCGCGACATCATGAAAGCTCTCGGGGCCTGGGACGGCCAGGGGTGTCTCGTGGTCAACATGGCGCCCCAACCTCCCGGTCGGGTCCTGAACGAGTCGGACGTGGCGGTGCACGGCATCCGGATCGAGATGAAGAACATGGGTTGACCGGGAAGCAGCTGGTCTGGCGCTGTAGCGCGCCCGACGCCTGAAGGCTCGCCTGCGCCAAGCGCTCGGCCGTGAGCCGATGTAGCTTCTTGTAGCCGGCGCCAGCCCGACATGCTGTAGCGGACGGCTCCGATGGATGACGCCTTCCTTCAGTGGTAGAATGGCATGGCGTTCCAATGGAAAACCGCTATGCGCACTGTGCTCGCCCACCTTCAGGTCGACCCAAACGGCCAGGTTACCGGCCAAGTCCCGCGCGACGTGCCGACTGGCGACTACACCGCCCCACTCGAGGTGCCGGAGCAGCGGGGGCCGAAGGCGAGCACCAAGCTCGACCTGCCGCTCCACGATGAGCCTTGGGACGATGCGGTGTCGCTGCGCCGCGAGGATCTCTACGGTCCAGACAGGCGCTGACCGTCCCTTTTGGTAGACACCACCTTCCTCATCCACGGGAGCCGTCCCGCCGGTGCCGCCATCTGTAACAAGCCGACTTGAGTGCACTGTTAGCACAACTCCGGGAAAGATGTGTACGGCCCCACCTTTTGACCCTGTTATACTTCTATGCTCAGAGCGAGATGGCTTTCACAATTCGTAGTATCGTCGCTTATAACTTATGCCTAACTGAGTGGTCTACTGTTCGGTGACCAATCACCGATCGACCTACAAGGAAGACGATATTTTCTAGTGCCTTTTCACTCCCGTCTGCCAGCCGATAAAGCAGCTTCTCTTGCCGACAAACGAGTTCGACGAATTCCTTTTGATCCGCGTCGTACGTACCCTCTCCCCGGGTGACGATTCTGGCGCCCGTCCTGCCTTCACCGGCGGCGTCGACGCAAGGGACGGTAATTGTAAAATTCACATATAGCGACGCCGGATTCTCGGTGGCAAAGAAATCCATTTCCGTTGACGGTTCACCCGCAGGCGCGAAGGAATGTTTTGCAGCCAGCTCCTGCACCTTGTCGCCGAAGAGCCTTCGATATGATCTTATCAAAAGGCTTGGGTCATCCAGAAGTTGGTCCTGATACGTGTTAGAAGTTCTGTTAAGTTTGGATAGATTTCGAACTTATTCGGTTTCTCTTTGAGATCACACTTCAATTCTTCCGAAAGCCCTTGACTGAAGGAATACCCTTCGTAGAATGCCTTATCATTGGAAACCAGAATTACGGACTCGTCCGTGAGCATGGCAAGACAGTCCTCCCATACCACGCCGTCCTTGTATTGTTGACTTTTGTCACTCGGCGGAAGCTTCTTCACGGTTCGTATTAAGGAAGCCCTAGCGCTACTGAGTGTAAAAGGGATCTCGTCTATGGTCACGCCGAGAGATGGGAAAACACCGCGCGATCAGTGCTTCCACTTCGTCCGCATTTGGCAGAACAACTTCTGGTAGCCGACCAAATATCGCTAGCAGTTGTCGATGATTCTTTTGAATATTATCGATCCATGAGCTCAAGGAGCTGCGCAGATTAAGTTCCGTTTCGAGCCTGACCACTTCGGGAAGGCCAATGCGTGCCTTTTTCACTCGCAGATAAAACCGCACGGCGCTGCCGGCACTTGACGTGAGCGCTAGTTCTGATATCCAGACATTAGTATCAAAAATTACAATCATATGCGAATTCTCGGGGAGTTAGCGGCGAAGGGGGCTTGGTATTGCTATCGCGAGTTAGACTTGGACCTGTAGCATATTCGAGCATCGGCCAGGGACTGCCGCGAATGACACGTCGCCATCTGGGTTCCGCCGCATACTCGATGACAGCTTTGGCCTCCACGGCGCGTGCGAGCGCGTCCGATCGTGCTCGTCCAGCCGGCTAGCGGCTCGGTGGGGGGCGAATAGGCGAGCTTCAGGCGATGCTCGATGATCGTCCGGAGATAGCTTCGGACGGCGTCGCGCTCGCTCTTCCCCAAGTCCTCGACCTCCAGGATCAGATGGGTGAGGTCGATCGCCACGTTGGGGCGCGTCTCCTTGAGGCGCCGGAGCGCCCGCGCCTGGTCGCGCGTCCAGGCATAGAAGTCCCGCTCATAGAGATCGCCGAGGCTCGCTGCCATGACCTTCTCGCCGCTCCACCTCGTCTCTATAGCACGGCCACCCGGCGGCGATGAAGGCGGCCGGTGGCTGGTAAAGGCGGCATTCGCCGGGTCTCTCAATCAACGATTGACGGACAGGAAGAAATGCCCTAGAGAGGAGAAATGCCTGCTCCCTACCCCTCCCGCTCGCCCGTCTCGCTGCCCGGCGCCCGCCGCTGCCGGCTGGCGCGGCGCCTCGCCGCCGGGCTCACCCCGGCCGAGGTCGCCGAGGTCGAGGCCGCGACGGAGGAGGAAATCCAGGCGTTCGTCGCCGACCGCGAGTTTTCTCGCCTCGTCGCGCAGTACCGGGCCGCCCGCGAGCTGCCCTTCGACGAGCAGGAGCGGCTGCTGATCGAGACGGCCATGGCCGATCTCCAGCATCTGGTCGACATGGGCGACCGCCGCGCCCTGATGTTTATCGTCTACGAGGCCAACCGCGGCCGGAGCCCGGCCAGGCGGCTGGTCAAGCTCGTGCGGCGGACCTTCGAGCAGGCCACGGAGCCCAAGGCCGTGCGCCCCGGCCGCACGGCGCCGCCCGAGCAGCATCGCGACTCGATGGCGGGCTACGGCCAGCATCCGCTGGGCCCGGCCCATGCCGCCGCACCCCGCCTCGCCGACTTCATCGGCGCCGAGGCCGGCCGGGCGGCGCTCCGCGAGGCCGCGCGCGAGGCGGCGGCGGCCGCGCCCGAGGCGCCCGCCGCCCCGAGCGAGCCCGCTCCCGCCGCCGAGGCCGAGCTTCCCGCCCTGTCCTGGTCCGCCTCGGGCGAGCCCATCGCACCGCCCGGCTACCGCATCGTCTGGGTGCCGCGCCACCCGGGCGTCCCCGACCTCCCCGACGAGCTGCCGCTCTCCCCGATCGCCCGGCTCGCCCACGATTTTCCCGACGTCGCCGACTGGTTCATCCGCCGCGGCGAGCAGCGCCTGGCCGAGCTGGCCAAGGCAGCGGCCGAGCCCGAGCCGGATCGCCCCCAGAGGAGCGCGGGGCGGAAGCCCCTCGGGCCGTAAGAACAGAAGAAGAACAGGCCTTTTCCTCTTTTTTGTCACCCTCGGGCCTCGATCCGAGGGCCCATGGCCCGACCCGGCGCGATGTCGCGAGCGTGGGCATGGATCCTCGAGTCGAGCTCGAGGATGACGGAGGAGAGGCGTGACGTCGCGACGCCCCGTGGGGCGGACGCCGCTCGCGCCGAGGCACCTGGCCCCGGTCACGTCGGCGCCTTTGGTTTCAGAGGCGCATGACGATCCGGCCGTCGATGCGGCCCTGGCGCATCTTGTCGAAGATGGCGTTCACATTGTCGAGACGATCCTCGCTGAAATGAGCCTTTACCTTTCCCTCGCCGGCGAAGGCGATCGCCTCCTCGAGGTCCTTGCGCGTGCCGACGATCGAGCCGCGAATGGTGATGCGCTTCAGGACGATGTCGAAGATCGGCGTAGGAAAGTCGCCGGGCGGCAGGCCGCAGAGGGCCACGGTGCCGTGGCGCCGGACCATGCCCAGCGCCTGGGAGAAGGCTTTGGGCGAGACGGCTGTGACGAGCGCCCCGTGCGTGCCGCCCACCTGCTTCCTGATCTCGGCCGCGGCGTCGACCTTGCTGGCGTCGACCGTGAGGTCGGCGCCGAGCTGGCGGGCGAGGTCGAGCTTCTCCTGGCGGACGTCGACCGCCGCCACGTGCATGCCCATGGCCTTGGCGTACTGCACGGCCATGTGGCCGAGCCCGCCGATGCCCGAGATCGCGACCCATTCGCCGGGGCGCACCTCGGATTCCTTGAGGCCCTTGTAGACCGTGACGCCGGCGCAGAGCACGGGTGCGGCAGCACCGAACTCGAGGCTGTCCGGCAGGCGGCCGACGAAGGCCGGATCGGCCAGGCTGTATTCGGCGAAGCCGCCATCGACCGAGTAGCCGGTGTTCTGCTGTGCCTCGCAGAGCGTCTCCCAGCCGGAGGTGCAGTACTGGCAATGGCCGCAGGCGGTATGGAGCCAGGGCACGCCCACCCGGTCGCCCTCCTTGATGCCGGTGACCCCCGAGCCGAGGGCGGCCACGTGGCCTACGGCCTCGTGGCCGGGGATGAAGGGCGGCGTGGGCTTGACGGGCCAGTCGCCGTCGGCGGCGTGCAGGTCGGTGTGGCAGACGCCGGAGGCCGCGATCTTGACGAGGATCTGCCCCGGCGCGGGCTCGGGGACCGCCACCTCGGTGATCTCGAGCGGCTGGCCGAACGTCCTCACGAGGGCGGCCTTCATCATTTTCGCCATGGCTCAGACTCCCTGTCGGGTGGAAATCGCTCTAGGGACGTAGCATCTGGCATGGGCGCTTCAATGCGCGCGGGCTCGACACCACTGGCCCCTCCCCCGCGGCGAGGCGTATCGCGCTCCTCCCGGATGCCACCCCTCCGCAAGCAGCTCGTCGGAAGCCGCCCGGACCCTGAACGAGCAAAAGAAGAAAAAAGAGCCTGCCGCCTTTCCGCTGCGTGTCTACGCCGCGGTCGGCACGGTGACCCAGCGGCCTTCGTGGGTCGAGGCGAGGCAGGCCTCGATGAAGGCGAGGCCGTCGGCGCCGTCGTCGGCGGTCGGGAAGTGGAGGCAGAGCGGGTCGGGCGTGGTGCGGGAGAGGCGGGCGGCCACGGCCTCGGCGAAGTCGGTGTAGAGGTTGGCGAAGGCTTCGTGGAAGCCTTCCGGGTGGCCGGGCGGGACGCGGGCGGCGCGGCGGGCGAGGGGGTGGAGGCCGGGCAGGCCGCGGGTCAGCAAGCGGGCCGGCTCGGCGTTCCGCATGTGGCGGAGCTGATTGACAGAAGCCTGCTCCCAGAAGAGGCCGCCGGCCTCGCCGTAGACCTCGATCGAGAGCGCGTTCTCGGCCCCGCTCGCCGCCTTGCTGGCGAGCAGCACGCCCTTGGCCCCGCCGGCCAGCTCGAGGAGCGCCATGCCGGTGTCGTGCGCCGCCCGGCCGGGCAGGACGGCACCCACCTCGGCCATGACCCGTGCTACCGGCTGGCCGGTGATGAATGACAAAAGCTGGTGGGCGTGGGTGCCGATGTCGCCCATGACGTGGCTCGCCCCGCCCTTGGCCGGGTCGAGGCGCCAGCGCAGGCGGGCCGGCATTGTCTCGGGCGCGTCCTCGACGCGGCTGCCGAGGCTGCCCTGGATGTAGGTGACGTGGACGAGGCGGAGCGGCCCGAGCTCGCCCGCCGCCACCATGGCCCGCGCCTGGCGGACCATCGGATAGCCCGAATAATTGTGGGTGAGGCAGAAGACGAGGCCGCTCTCGCGGGCCTGCCGGGCCAGGGCCCGGGCGCTCGTGAGGTCGTTCGTCAGCGGCTTGTCGCAGATCACGTCGAGCCCGGCCGCGAGGGCCTGCTCGGCGACGGCCTGGTGGCTGTCGTTGGGCGTGGCGATGGCGACGGCGTCGATCCCGTCGGGGCGGGCCTTCTCGGCCGGCGATCATGGCGGCCACGTCGCCATAGCCGCGCTCGATCCCCAGCGCCCTGGCCTCGGCCAGCGAGCGCTCCGGGCTCGAGGAGAGGACGCCGGCCTTGATCTCGATCAGGTCGTCGAGCCGGGCCGCGGCACGGTGGACGGGCCCGATCAGGGCCGCGCCACCTCCGCCCACCACACGCCGAGACGCAGGCGGCGGCCGAGGCGGGCGATCACCGGGTTTTCTGTCATTTCTCTCACCTCAGTCCGAGGATCCGGCGGTTGCGCGGGCGGTCGGCGCCGGCCTGCATGCCGGCATCGAAAGCCCGGCCCTGGACCTGGATGATGTGGTCCCGGATGAAGGCCGCCCCCTCCGCGGCGCCCACCTCGGGGTGCTTCAGGCAGCACTCCCACTCGAGCACGGCCCAGCCCTCATAGTCCTGCTCCGCCAGCCGGCTGAAGATCGCGCCGAAGTCGATGTCGCCGTCGCCCGGCGAGCGGAAGCGGCCGGCCCGGTGGAGCCAGCCCTGATAGCCGCCATAGGTGCCGACCCGCGGGCTCGGGTTCCACTCGGCGTCCTTGACGTGGACGACCTTGATGCGCTCCCGGTAGAGCTCGAGGAAGCCCAGATAGTCGATGTGCTGCAGGAAGAGGTGGGAGGGGTCGTAGAGGAGGTTGACGCGGGGGTGCCGGTCCATCGCCTCGAGGAAGAGCTCGAAGGAGGCGCCGTCGTGGATGTCCTCGCCCGGATGGACCTCGAAGCAGAGGTCGACCCCGGCCGCGTCGAAGGCGTCGACGATCGGCCGCCAGCGCCGCGCCAGCTCGGCGAAGCCCTCCTCGACCAGGCCCGCCGGCCGGGGCGGGTAGAGATAGAGAAAGGGCCAGAGGAGCGAGCCCGGGAAGCTCACATGGCGGTCGAGGCCGAGCCGGCGGCTGGCGCCGGCCGCTTTCAGGAGCTGGTCGACGGCCCAGGCCTGCCGGGCCGCCGGGTTGCCGCGCAGCCGCTCGGGCGCGAAGATGTCGACGGTGAGATCGTAGGCGGGGTGGATCGCGACGAGATGGCCCTGGCGGTGGGTCGAGAGCTCGCTGATCCGCAGGCCCTGCTCGGCCAGCAGGCCCGTCACCTCGTCGCAGTAGGTCTGGCTCTCGGCGGCCTTGTCGAGGTCCAGGACCTCGGGGTCGAAGGTCGGCACCTGGACGCCCGCGAAGCCTTTGCCGGCGGCCCAGGCCGCGAGGTCCGGGGAGGCTGTCGAAGGGCGGCTCGGGCGCCATGAACTGGGCCAGGAACACGGCCGGCCCCTGGATCGTCCGCATCGAGCGCCTCCCCCTTTCGTGCTTCAGGCCTTCACGAGGTTGGCCTCGATATAGTCGAGGTCGATGTCCTGGCCCAGGCCGGGCGCGTCCCTGAGGTGAACGAAACCCTCCTCGTCCATCTCGTCGTCGATGCGCTTCAGATAGGCCGGCGGCTGCTCGTAGTCGACGAAGGGGTGGAGAAGGCCGCGCTCGTAGAAGGTGGTGTTCATGATGGCCGCGCAGACCGCGAGGTTGCCGGCCCCGGTGCCGTGGATCTCGCAGCTCATGCCGAACCCCTCGGCGATGTGGGCGACCTTGAGCGACGGGCCGATGCCGCCCACGTCCCAGACGCCGGTCCTCAGCATGTCGCAGGCACCCTTGGAGGCCCATTCCGCGCGGGTGTGGAACTTGCCGGTCATGCTCTCGGGCCCGAGGATGTTGAGGCCGGTGTTGGCGCTGAGCCACTGATAGGAGCTCAAGGACGCCTCCTCCATCGGCTCCTCCATCCAGAGAAAGCCCAGCGCCTCGAGTCGCCTGGCGAGCCAGAGCGTGTCGGCCCTGCTGTACCAGTGGTTGGGGTCGAGCATCAGCGGGATGTCGGGGCCGACGGCCTCCCGGACCGCGCGCGCAGGCGGCGGCATCCATCCGCACGTCCGGGGCTCCGGGGATCGGCGGCATCCAGGTGTGCAGCTTGACGGCCTTGTAGCCCCTCTCCTTGACCAGCCACTCCGCGAAGCGGCCATAGTCCTCGGGGGTCTTGAGGCCGCCCTCCAGGTCGTCGCCGCACATCGTGCTGCCATAGGCCAGGATCTTGTCCCGGTAGCTGCCGATGAGCTTGTGGACCGGCAGCCCGAGCTTCCGGCCCGCCAGATCCCAGAGGCAGAGCTCGACGGCGCAGAGCACCCGGTCGGTCAGCCGGCCGGCGCTGCCGCGCTGCCACTTGTAGAGGGCCTGCCAGAGCCGCTCGCGGTCCATCGGATCGGCGCCGACGAGGACGGGCCGCACGAAGGCATCGAGCAGGCCCTTGTCGAGGGCCGTCGGCGACGCCGTGACCCGGCCGACCGTGCCGTCGTCGCAGGTGACGGTCAGAAGGCCATGGCGGGCCTCGCGCCACGGCCCGGGATGGGTGTGCCCGTCACTGTCGTTGAGCTTGTTCGTCCTGTAGCTGAAGGTTTTGGCGCTGACCTCGACGATCCGCATGGCATGTCCCTGGTTTCACGAGCTCGACGCCGGACCGGCTCGACGGCCTCCCGGCCACCGTCGCCGCCCGGATGCGGCCTCCGCCGCGCTGGCTGCTTGTAGGATAACAGGATAAGCTGAGGCTCGACCCGTTCACAATGGATTGCAGCGGGGCATCGCAGCGGGAGGGGTGATGTTGGCGACGCATCGCGAGCTCGGGCCGGTCGAGCCGTCCATGAGCCTGACGGCCATGGTGATCCGGCAGCTCACGATCGAGATCGAGCAGGGCCGCTGGAAGCCCGGCGACCGCCTGCCGCCCGAGAGCAGCCTCGCCGCCACCTTCGGGGTCAGCCGCACCGTTCTGCGCGAGGCCGTCGCCGCGCTCAAGGCGGCTGGTCTCGTCTCGTCCCGGCAGGGGCGGGGCATGTTCGTGGTCGAGCCTCCGGCGCGCGAGCCGTTTCTGGGCATCACCGCCGACCCGGCCTCGCTCGAGGATGCCCTGGCCCTTCTCGAGCTGCGCCTGGCCGTCGAGACCGAGATGAGCGCCCTTGCGGCGGAGCGTCGCACGCGCGATGAGCTCGCCCTGATCGAGGCCGGGCTCGAGGAGCTCGACCGGCTGATCGCGGCCGGCGACGACGCGGTCGACGCCGACTTCGGCTTCCACCGGCGCATCGCCCGGGCCAGCGGCAACCCCTATTTCGAGCGGCTCCTGGACTTCCTGGGCAGCATCATCATCCCGCGCCAGCGTATCCGCTACGGCCTCGTCCTGCCGGCCAAGCGCCGGGCCTATCTCGAGGAGATCCAGCAGGAGCACCGGCGGATCTATGCCGCTGTCGCGGCGGGCGACCCGGCGGCGGCGCGGCGGCATGCGCGCGCCCACATGGAGAGGAGCCGATCCCGCTACGGCCAGCTGATGCGCCTGGAGGCTAGCCGGGCCCGGCCCTGAGAAAGGCGAGCTGGGCGTCGATCTGCAGCTCCGCCATGGGCCGGCCGCCGACCACCTTGCAGCCCTTCTCCCGCGCCGCGACCATGACCTCGGTATCGCGCACGGCGATGATGTCGATGAAGGCGCTCGACGCTGAGAGCGTCGCCGGGTCGAACGGCATCGGGTCGCCCGCATGCAGGCCCAGCGACGTGCAGTTGACGACGAGGTCGAAGCCCTGTCCGTCGGCTGGCGCGGCCCGTGCCGGTGCGTCCGGCATCACCTGCCGAAGGTCCCGGACCAGAGCTTGGGCACGCTCCGGCGTGCGGTTGGCGACCGCGAGGTCGGCCACGCCCTCGGCGGCCATCGCGAAGGCGATCGCCCGCCCGGCGCCGCCCGCGCCCACCAGCAGCACGCGCTTTCCCTCGGGCTCGATGCCCGCGGCCCTTGCGGCCGCCAGGAGGCCCACGCCGTCGAACATCTCGCCGACGAGCCTGCCGTCGGGGTCGAAGCGCACCGTGTTGACGGCCCTCATGTTCCGGCCGTTGGGCCCGAGCTCGTGGCAGAGCCGGGCGATCGCCTCCTTGTGCGGGATGGTCACGATGAGACCGCCGAGATTGCGGATCTTGGCCAGCTCCGGGACGACGCTGGCGAGGTCCGCGGGCGGGACGTCCAGTGCCATGAGCAGGGCGTCGATGCCTTGCCGCTGGAAGACCGGATTGAAGAATTCCGGGGCCCGGACGTGCGAGACCGGGTGGGCGATGATCGCATAGAGACGGGTCTTGCCGGACAATGAAGGCATGGTGGCGCCGCTCCCCTCGAACGCGGCCGGGACAGTGGCAGAGGCGGGACGCTCTGTCACGGCTCGGGGAGCAGGAGGCCCATGCCGCGGGCACCGCTGTTCCACGGGCTTGCCATGGTGTAGGCTCGGGTTATCAAAGCGAGAATCATGGGCCGGCTTTCAGGGGCGCCGATCACCGTATGGCGGATGGTCTGCGCTTAGCGCCTGGGCTGTTGCTCGAGATGCGGATAGGACCGATGCTGCTGGATCGCGCGCTTCGAGCCCTGAAGGATGGACTCCGGTCGGGGGGGCGTCCTCCCCGGTCGGTGAGCGCGACGGCGGCCATCGTCTCGGCGCTGGCACTCGGCGCCTGTGGCAAGGGCGACGACGGGGCCGCCCACGCGGAGCGGACGGCACCACCGCCGCCGACGGTGACGGTGGCCCAGCCCTTGATCCAGCAGCTCACGGAATATGACGAGTTCACCGGCCGGTTCGAGCCGTTCAAGCGGGTCGACGTGCGCGCCCGGGTCCCGGGCTACCTGCAGTCCATCGGCTTCACGGACGGCCAGATCGTCGAGGAGGGCCAGCTGCTGTTCGTGGTCGACCCCAGGCCCTATCAGGTCGCCGTCGAGCAGGCGCAGGCCGCGATCGACAGCGCCAGGGCGCGGGCGCAGCTGGCCCAGCTCGAGCTCGACCGGGCCAGCAAGCTCGTCTCCACCTCGGCGCTGTCGCAGGCCACCCTGGACCAGCGGCTGGCCGAGAAGCGCCAGGCCGACGCCGATCTCGCCGCGGCGGTGGCCCATCTCGACCAGGCAAAGCTGGATCTGGGATACACCCAGGTGCGGGCCCCGATCAAAGGGCGGATCTCCAACCGTCGCGTCGACGTCGGCAATCTCGTGACCGGCGACCCCAGCGCCACGCTGCTCACCACCATCGTGGCCCTCGATCCGATCTACTTCGTCTTCGACATGAGCGAGACCGACTTCCTCGGCTATCAGCGGGCCGTGCTGAGCGGCAAGCTGCCCTCCACGCGCGATCACCAGACACCCATCGCGGTCCGCCTGACCGACGAGGACACCTGGGCGCATCCGGGAACGATGAACTTCGTCGACAACGAGGTCGACCAGGGCACCGGCACGCTGCGGGGCCGGGCGATCGTCGACAACCCCGACTATTTCATCACGCCCGGCCAGTTCGGCCGGCTGCGGCTGCCGGGCTCGCCCCTCTATCCGGCGATGCTGATCCCGGACAGCGCCATCGTCACGGACCAGTCGCGCAAGGTCGTGCTGACGGTCGGGGAAGGACAACGTCGTGACGCCACGCGTGATTCGCCCGGGGCCCCACGAGCTCGGCCTCCGCGTTGTCCGCACCGGCCTCGAGGCCGGGGACCGCATCATCATCGACGGGCTGATGCGGGCGCGGCCCGGGGCCAAGGTGACGCCCCAGCCCGGGCAAGATCGAGCCGACCCAGTCGGCGGACGCCGGCTGAGCCGGCCGGGGAGGCAGGGCGCCATGCGGCTTTCCCACTTCTTCATCGACCGGCCGATCTTCGCGACGGTCGTGGCGATCCTCATCACCCTCGTCGGCGCCATCACCTATCTGGCGCTGCCCGTGGCGCAGTATCCGGAGGTGGCGCCGCCCACCGTGGTCGTGACCGCCTCCTATCCGGGGGCCTCGGCCGACATCGTCGCCGAGACCGTGGCGACGCCGATCGAGCAGGAGGTCAACGGCGTCGACAACATGCTCTACATGTCGTCGCAGTCGACCGGCGACGGCAACGTCTCGATCACCATCACCTTCAAGCTGGGCACGGACCTCGACAACGCGCAGGTGCTCGTCCAGAACCGCGTGGCGGTCGCCGAGCCGAAGCTGCCGGAGGAGGTGCGGCGGCTGGGCGTCACGACGCGCAAGAGCTCGCCCGACCTCATGATGGTGGTCCATCTCCGCTCGCCGGACCACTCCCTCGACCAGCTCTACATCTCGAACTACGCGACGCTGCAGATCAAGGACGTGCTCGCCCGGCTCGACGGCGTGGGCGAGGTGCGCCTGTTCGGTGCCCGCGACTATTCGATGCGCGTCTGGCTCGACCCGGAGCGCATCGCCGAGCTCGGCCTCACGGCCCAGGACGTCGTCACGGCGATCCAGGGCCAGAACGTGCAGGTCGCCTCGGGCACGCTCAATCAGGAGCCGATGCCCAATCCCGGCGCCTACCAGCTCAGCGTGACCACGCTGGGCCGGCTGCAGGACGTCAAGGAGTTCGAGAACATCGTGGTGAAGCGGAACGAGCGACGGCCGCATCACCCGGGTCAAGGACGTGGCCCGCGTCGAGCTGGGCGCCCAGGACTACCTGACCAACTCCTATCTCGACGCCGACCAGGCGGTGGCCATGCTGATCTTCCAGCGGCCCGGCTCGAACGCCCTCGACACGGCGCACGCGGTGCTCGCCACGATGGCCGAGCTGAAGAAGGACTTTCCCAAGGGCCTGGCCTACGAGGTCGTCTACAACCCGACCGAGTTCATCGCCGAATCGGTGCACGAGGTCGAGAAGACGATCTTCGAGGCCATCCTCCTGGTCGTGATCGTCGTCATCCTCTTCCTCCAGACCTGGCGGGCCGCGATCATCCCGATCGTCGCCATCCCGGTCTCGCTCATCGGCACCTTCGCCGTGATGGGCGCCTTCGGCTTCTCCCT
The DNA here is from genome assembly GCA_963828215.1 of uncultured Alphaproteobacteria bacterium. Classification (GTDB taxonomy): domain Bacteria; phylum Pseudomonadota; class Alphaproteobacteria; order Geminicoccales; family Geminicoccaceae; genus CAVTJL01. Next base: position 17,686 of record CAWHFO010000003.1, read on the forward strand.
CAACAACCTGTCCCTCTTCGGGCTCGTGCTCGCCATCGGCATCGTGGTCGACGACGCGATCGTCGTGGTCGAGAACGTCGAGCGCAACCTGCACCAGGGCATGACGCCCAAGGAGGCGGCGCACCGCACGATGGACGAGGTCGGCGGCGCCCTGATCGCCATCGCCCTCGTCCTGGCGGCGGTGTTCGTGCCGACCGCCTTCATCACGGGCATCTCGGGCCAGTTCTACCGTCAGTTCGCGATCACCATCGCCTCGGCGACGGCCATCTCCTGCCTGATCTCGCTCACCCTGTCGCCGGCCCTGGCGGCTCTCCTGCTGCGCGCCCCGGCAGCCGAGCCGAAGAAGCCGCCGCTCCTCCTTCGACCGATCAATCTCTTCTTCCGCGGCTTCAACATCGCCTTCGAGCGCCTGTCGCAGGGCTACTCGGCGCTCACGGCACGGCTCGTGCGGATGGCCGTGGTCGTGCTCGCGGTCTATGCCGGCCTGATCTTCCTCACCGGCTTCCAGTTCTCGCGGGCGCCCGCCGGCTTCATCCCGCAGCAGGACCAGGGCTACTTCATCACCGTGGTGCAGCTGCCGCCGGGCTCCTCGCTGTCGCGCACGGATGCCGTGGTGCGCAAGGCCGCCGAGATCATCCGCGGGATCGACGGCGTCGCCCACACGGTGGCCTTCGCCGGCTTCGACGGCGCCACCTTCACCAACGCGCCCAATGCGGGCGCCATCTTCGTGCCGACGGAGCCGTTCGCGACCCGCATCGCCAAGGGCATCACGGCCGACGGCCTCCTGGCGACGCTGCGGCAGAAGATGGCCGGCATCCAGGAAGGCCTCGTCTTCGTCATAGCGCCACCGCCGGTGCGGGGCATCGGCACCAGCGGCGGCTTCAAGATGATGGTCGAGGACCGGCGGGGGCGCGGCCTCGACGCGCTGGCGGAGGCCGTGAGCGCCTTGGCTGCGGCCGCCAACAGGGTGCCCGGGCTGACCTCGGTCTTCACGCTCTTCAACACCGGCACGCCCAAGATCTACGCCGACATCGACCGGGCCAAGGCCGAGATGCTGGGCGTCGCGGTCGAGGACGTCTTCAGCACCCTCGAGATCTATCTGGGCTCGGCCTACGTCAACGACTTCAACATCCTGGGCCGCACCTACCGGGTCACGGCCCAGGCCGACGCGCCGTTCCGCAAGGAGGTGGCCGACATCGGCAAGCTCAAGATGCGCAACGATCGGGGCCAGATGGTCCCGATCGGCTCGGTCGCGACCTTCGAGGACGTCACCGGGCCCTACCGCGTCCCGCACTACAACCTCTACCCCGCGGGCGAGGTCCAGGGCTCGTCGGTCCCGGGCTTCTCCACGGGCCAGGCCATCGCCGCGATGGAGGGCCTGGCGGCCGACGTGCTGCCCTCGGGCTTCGGCTACGACTGGACCGACCTCGCCTACCAGGAGAAGCTGGCCGGCAACACCGCCCTCTATGTGTTCGCCGCGTCGGTCGTCTTCGTCTTCCTCGTGCTGGCGGCGCAGTACGAGAGCTGGCTCCTGCCGCTGGCCGTCGTGCTGATCGTGCCGATGTGCCTCCTCGCCGCCATCTCGGGCATCCTCTTCCGCGGCATGGACAACAACATCCTGACCCAGATCGGGCTCGTCGTGCTGGTCGGGCTCGCCGCCAAGAACGCGATCCTGATCGTCGAGTTCGCCCGCCAGGCCGAGGAGGAGGGCATGAGCCGGACCGAGGCCGCGGTACAGGCCGCGCGCACCCGGCTGCGGCCGATCCTGATGACCTCCTTCGCCTTCATCCTGGGCGTGGTGCCGCTCGCCACCGCGGCGGGGGCGGGGGCGGAGATGCGCCAGGCGCTGGGCACGGCGGTCTTCTTCGGCATGCTGGGCGTCACCGGCTTCGGCCTCCTCTTCACGCCGGTCTTCTATGTCGCCTGCCGCTGGCTCGCCGGCCTCGGCCGGCGGCCCGCCGTCTCCAGGCGGTCGGTTCCGGGCTCGGCCGGCCAGCCGGCCCCGGGGGCCGCCGAGTAGGAGCGCCCCGCTTGGCGATCGGCCGGTCCCAGGGGGCCTGTCCACCCGGCCGGCGGGCATGCTAGGCCTGGACCGGTGGGTGGCCGCGTGGCGGGCCGCCGGGGAGCAGCGGTGAGCGGCAGGGCGGGCCTGATCATCTTCGACGTCGACGGCACGCTGGTCGACAGCCAGGCGACCATCGTCGCCTGCGCGCAGCGGGCTTTCTCGGCGGAGGGGCTGCGTCCGCCGCCTGCGGAGGCGGTCCGCCGCATCGTCGGGCTGTCGCTCACCGAGGCCATGACCGTGCTGCTGGGCCGGCAGGACCCGGTGCTCGCGGCGCGGATCGCCCAGAGCTATCGGGACGCGTTCCTCGAGTACCGGCTGACGCCCGAGTTCCAGGAGCCGCTGTTCCCGGGCGCCCGGGCCATCCTCGAGCGGCTCCGCGACCAGGAGGTGCCGCTCGGCGTCGCTACCGGCAAGGCGATGCGCGGCCTGAGGTCGATCATCGAGCGGCACGGCCTCGAGGGCTTCTTCCAGACCCTGCAGACCGCCGACCTCCACCCGAGCAAGCCGCATCCGGCGATGGTCGAGGCGGCGATGGCCGAGGTGGGCGTGGCGCCGGGCGGGACGATGATGGTCGGCGACACGACCTATGACATCCTGATGGCCCGCGCGGCCGGCGCGGACGGGATCGGGGTCGGCTGGGGCAACCACCCGCCCGCCGAGCTGGAGGCCGCGGGTGCCTCCGCCGTCCTCGACCGCTTCGCCGATCTCGAGCCGCTGGCCCTGGGCAGGCCGGAGGGTTCCATGAGGCGCTTCTACAAGGAGGTCGCCGTTCGCCCCGAAGGCGGGGGCCATGTGGCCCTGCTCGACGGGCGGCCGATCCTGACGCCGGCCCGTCGCCCGGTGGTGGTGCCGCGGGCGGCCCTGGCCCTGACGGTCGCGGAGGAGTGGCGGCGTCAGGCGGAGGAGGTGGTGCCGGACGCGATGCCGGCCACGCGCCTCGCGACGACGGCGATCGACCTGATGCCGGGCCGGCGCGACGACGCGATCCTGGAGCTGGTCGGCTACGGGGAGACCGACCTGCTCTGCTATCGGGCCGCAGCCCCCGCCACGCTGGTGGCGCTTCAGGAGCGGGTCTGGCAGCCCTGGCTGGACTGGGCCGAGCGCGAGCTGGATGCGCGGCTCCTGGTCGCCCGCTCGATCGAGCCGCTGCCGCAGCCCGAGACGGCGCTGCGGGCCCTGCGGCTGGTGGTCGAGCAGCAGGACGACTGGCGGCTCGTGGGCCTCCATGCGGCCACGACGCTGATGGGCTCGCTGGTCCTCGGGCTCGCCATGGCGAGGGGCCGGCTCGGTGCGGCTGCCGGCCTCGAGGCGGCGTTGCTGGACGAGCTCTTCGAGATCGAGCAGTGGGGTCGGGAGGCCGAGCAGCAGCGCCGGCATGCTCGCCTGCGCCGCGACCTCGAGGCGGCGGAGGCGTTCCTGCGTGACCTCGAAGCGTGACGAGGAGGCGACACGCCGTGGGAACGGCATGGCGGCCCCCGCGTTGAGTGGGGCGGCGGACGAGCAGGACGAGCCGGCAACGAGGGCGACCGAGATGGACCATGAGCCCGAGCTGGCCGCTGATCCCCAAGGTTGACCGTGATCCCGCGTTCGTCGGCTTCGTCCGCCGCGTCGGCGTGGTGGTCGGCGTGGTCGTCGTCGCCCTCGCGGTCTGGCGGGCACAGCACGTGCTGCTCGTCTTCTTCTTCGGCTGCCTGCTCGCCGTGGCCCTGCATCGGGCCGGTCGCCTCCTCTCCAGGCTCACGCGGCTGCCGCGGCGGCCCGCCACCGTCCTCAGCTTCCTCCTGGCGCTGATCGCCATCATCGGCGGCTCGGTGCTGTTCGGGAACCAGATCGCCGACCAGATCCACCAGGTGGTCGAGCGCCTGCCGGCGGCACGCGATGCGCTCGACGGCTTCCTCGGCCAGTTCGGCATTCACGATGTCGGCCTCAACTCGGTGGTCAGCACCTTCGCGTCGAGCGCCGCCGACATGGTGGGGAGCGCCACCTCGATCCTCTCGGGCGGCGTCTCCTATGCCCTGGATGGCATCTTCGTTCTGTTCGTCTGTCTCTTCCTGGCGCTCTCCCCCGAGCGCTACCGGGACGGGCTCGTCCGCCTCGTGCCGCCGACCGGGCGCGAGCGCTTTCGCCATGTCCTGGACGAGGCCGGCACGCAGCTCGGCACCTGGCTGGTGGGGCAGCTCCTGCTGATGGTGATGGTCGGCGGGGCCGCGATGCTGGGCCTCGGCCTGCTGGGCCTGCCCTTGTTCGCGGCGCTGGGCGTCATCGCCGGGCTGCTCGAGTTCGTGCCGGTCATCGGGCCGATCGTCGCCGCCGTGCCGGCCATCCTGATCGGCTTCACCGTCAGCCCGTCGATGGCGCTCTACGTGGCCCTCCTCTACCTGGCGATCAACCAGCTCGAGGGGAACGTGCTCCTGCCGCTCATCCAGCAGCGGGAGGTCGATCTGCCGCCGCTCCTCACCATGGCCGCCGTGATCGCCTTCGGCGCCATCTTCGGCCTCATGGGCCTCGTCATCGCCGTGCCGCTCCTGGTCGTCCTCAAGGTCTTCGTCGAGCGCCTCTACATCGAGGACGTCCTGGAGAAGCGCCCCGCCCACGACGGCTGAGGCGGCGCGGATGAGCCGGGCGAGGAGGATCGAGGTCGACGGCCGGACCGTCGAGATCGGCCACCCCGACAAGCTCCTCTTTCCCGAGGACGGCATCACCAAGGCCGACCTCGCCCGCTACATGGTCAAGGTGGCACCTCGGATGCTGCCGCTGATCGAGGGCCGGCCGCTCTCCTTCCAGCGCTTCCCGGACGGCATCGAGAGAGGCGGCTTCTTCCAGAAGCATGCCGGGGACCACTTCCCGGAGTGGGTGCGGCGGGCCTCGCTCGCCAAGGAGGGAGGCACGGTCGACCATGTCGTCGCGGACAGCGCCGCGACGCTCGCCTACCTGGCCGACCAGGCCGCGATCGTGCTCCATGTGGGGCTCGCCCGGGTCGACAAGCCGGACCATCCCGACCGGCTGATCATCGACCTCGATCCGCCGACGGACGAATTCGCCAAGGTCGTCCGGGCGGCGCACCGCGTGAGGGATCTCCTGGACCGCCTCGATCTCCCGAGCTTCGTGATGACGACGGGCTCGCGTGGCCTCCATGTTGTGGTGCCGCTCGATCGGGAGGTGGCGTTCGACGCGGTGCGCGACGTGGCCCACGATCTGGCCGGACGGCTGGCGGACGCCCATCCCGACGAGCTGACGGTCGAGCAGCGCAAGGCCAAGCGCGGCGACCGCGTCTTTCTCGACATCGCCCGCAACGCCTACGGCCAGACCGCCGTCGCTCCCTACTCGCCGCGCGCCCTGCCCGGGGCGCCCGTGGCGACGCCCGTCGAGTGGCGCGAGATCGATGCGAAGGGCATGACGGCGCGTCGCTGGACCATCGCCAACTATCTTCCGGCGGCTGGGCTCGGCGGGACGATCCCTGGAAGGAGATCGCCCGGGCTCCCCACAACGCCGCGGCGATCGGCGAGGCGCTGGCGCGGCTGGGGGCGGCGCGCTGAGGCCCTCCCCTGGCTCGGCGCCGGGGCGCATGCTAACGAGCCATCGACAATGAGCAGCCCGGGCCGTGCCCATGCGACACGGGGCACGGGGACGGGCGGCTCCGTGCGGGGACGGCAGGCGGGACGGAACGGTGCAGGATATTCTGGCGAAGCTCGACGCGAAACGCGAGGGTGCCCGGCAGGGCGGCGGCGAGCGCCGCGTCCTGACCCAGCACGAGCGCGGCAAGCTCACGGCGCGCGAGCGCCTGGAGCTGCTCCTGGACCCGGGCTCCTTCGAGGAGACCGACATGTTCGTCGAGCACCGCTGCATCGACTTCGGCATGGAGGACCAGCGGATTCCCGGCGACGGCGTTGTCACCGGGCACGGCACGATCAACGGCCGCCTCGTCTTCGTCTTCAGCCAGGACTTTACCGTCTTCGGCGGCTCGCTCTCGGAGAGCCACGCCGAGAAGATCTGCAAGATCATGGACCGGGCCATGAAGGTCGGCGCCCCGGTCATCGGCCTCAATGATTCCGGCGGTGCCCGCATCCAGGAGGGGGTGGCGAGCCTCGCGGGCTATGCCGACGTCTTTCAACGCAACGTGCTGGCCTCCGGCGTGGTGCCGCAGATCTCGCTCATCATGGGGCCCTGTGCCGGCGGCGCGGTCTACTCGCCGGCCATGACCGACTTCATCCTGATGGTCCGGGACAGCTCCTACATGTTCGTCACCGGACCCGAGGTCGTGAAAACGGTCACCAACGAGGTGGTGACGGCCGAGGAGCTGGGCGGGGCCGGCACCCACACCCAGCGCTCGGGCGTGGCCGACCTCGCCTTCGACAACGACGTCCAGGCGCTCCACGAGGCGCGCCGCCTCGTGGATTTTCTCCCGTCGAGCAACCGCGCGAAGCCGCCGGTCCGGCCGACGGAGGATTCGCCACTGCGCGACGAGCCCTCGCTCGATACGCTGGTCCCGGCCAACCCGAACAAGCCTTACGACATGATGGAGCTGATCGCGAAAGTCGTCGACGAGGGCGATTTCTTCGAGATCCAGCCCGACTTCGCCCGGAACATCATCACCGGCTTCGGCCGCCTCGAGGGGGCCACGGTCGGCATCGTCGCCAACCAGCCGACGGTCCTCGCCGGCTGCCTCGACATCGACAGCTCGCGCAAGGCGGCCCGGTTCGTCCGCTTCTGCGACTGCTTCGACATCCCGATCGTGACCTTCGTCGACGTGCCGGGTTTCCTGCCGGGCACGGGGCAGGAATATGGCGGCATCATCAAGCATGGCGCCAAGCTGCTCTTCGCCTTCGCGGAGGCGACGGTGCCCAAGGTCACGGTCATCACCCGCAAGGCCTATGGCGGCGCCTACGACGTCATGTCGAGCAAGCATCTCCGGGGCGACGTCAACTATGCCTGGCCGACGGCGGAGATCGCCGTCATGGGGCCTAAGGGTGCCGTCGAGATCATCTTCCGCGGCGACATCGGCGACCCCGCCAAGATCGAGGCGCGCACCGAGGAGTATCGCGAGCGCTTCGCCAACCCCTTCATCGCCGCCCGGCGCGGCTTCATCGACGACGTCATCATGCCCCACGGCACGCGCCGCCGGGTGATCCAGTCGCTGCGCTGGCTGAAGGACAAAAAGCTCGAAAACCCCTGGAAGAAGCACGACAACATCCCGCTCTGAGGCATCACAGCGATCGGCGGGCGGCTGGGGGCGTGTTCGGTACGGGTATAGTTCTCGGCGGGTTGGGCTAGCAGCTCTATCCGCGGCAGCGTCGCCTGCGTTAGGTTCAGTTTGCATTCTTGGTGCCTGCTCACCTGGTCCGGGTGCAGGCGGGATCGAGCCTCGCCGGAAGGATCTTGGCGGGCGATGGTAGGACGGGCTCGCCGCTTGATCGCCTCGTCACCACCACGCGAGGAGTGGGACAGCCAGTATCGCGCGTCGAGGAGGCAAGGAGAGGCATCGCATAGTAGAGCAGCGGGCGCCTGCTAGGCAGGCCGCTACCAGGGCGACCAGGCCGAACAGCTCTGCTGCGCTCTTACAGTAGCTCCCTGTCTGGAAGGTCGCTCGCCTCATCCAGCGTCTGCGACATGTTCCTGTACATGATAGCGGTCTTCGCAGGTCCTAGAGGTTGGCCAGCTCCTCGCGCTAAGCGTCCCTGATCCTTGTGGCTATCTGGTCGAGTTCCTCGTCGCTCAGGGTGTTTGCCCCGATCGCTGTCAGTTCTTCATCTGTGACAGCACCCTCCGAGCATCTTCCTTAGCTCCTCGTTACCCAGGCCGCCCTCTCCCGCGCCTCAGTCCGCGCGCTGCCCGAAGTCACCGGGATGCTCTCACTCGACGATTGCCTCTGAGCTGAAGGTTTAGCGATCGGCCTCAGCAAGATCGCGTGCCGGTGCGAGACTAGCATGCTCGGCTTGCTTCTAGGACCTCTGCGTAAGAGGAACGCTCAAAGCCCCAGGCGGGCCAGGGTGCGCTCGATCGGCGGAAGATAGCCGCCGCCGAACAACGCCGTGTGCACGAGCAGCGGATAGACGTTGTAGAGGTCGCGGCACAGGTCGAGGAAGGCGGGATCGAGCGGTGCAGCTCGGCATAGGCCTCGAAGAAGACCGGCCCGACGCTGGGAAAGAGGGTCAGGAAGGCGCAGCTCGGCTTCGGGATGGCCCCGAATAGAGGGCCGGATCGAGCAGGGCCACGACGCGGCCGGCGCGTCCCAGGATGTTGCCGTGCCAGAGGTCGCCGTGCAGCAGGGCAGGGTGGACGGGCTCGGTGAGATGCTCGGTCCAGCTGGTCCGCGAGGTCGTCGATCCGGCCCGAAGGTCGTCCGGCAGCTGGCCGCATGAGTTGGCCAGCTCGGCCATGTGCAGCAGGACGATGCTCCGCGAAGAACGGCACCCAGCGCTCGGCCGTCGGGTTCGGCTGGGGCAGCGGCCCGATGAGCGTGTCGTAGCCGTAGCCGAAGGACGGCCGGTGGCCGGGCGTGGAGACCGCCGATCAGGTCGCCCAGATGGCGCTCGGCCGCCTCGTCCAGGCCCCCGGTGTCGTGCTCGACATGCTCGAGGACCAGCAGATCGTCGTCCGCGTGGAGGACCGCCGGCACCGGCAGATCGCCCTCGGCCCGCAGGTCGTCCAGCATCCGGCCCTCGAGACCGAGCGGCGGCTGGCCGACGTGGCGGCTCTTCGCGACGGCCTTCTCGTCGCCGACGAGCTGGACGAGAAACACCTCGGCGACAGAGCCGCCGGCAGCGGCTCGAGCCCGGCCACGGGGCGGCCGAGCGCCGTCGCGATCAGGGCGCGCAGGGAGCCCTCAGCCGCCATCGGACGCGGCACCCTTCAGGAGATCCTGGATCAGCCCTTCGACGCCGTGCTCGATGAGGTCGAGTGCCCGCTCGAAATCGGGCAGATTGCCGAACCAGGGGTCGGGAACGTCGTCGGCACCGCGATCGGGCGCATACTCCATGAGCCGGCGCAGCGTGGCCGTCGAGCCGGGCGGGGCGCGGCGCTTGAGGATCAGCTCGTGCTGGCGGGTCATGGCGAGGACGAGGTCGAACCGCTCGAAGTCGGCGGAGACGATCTGACGGGCCCGATGGGCGGGGAGGGGGTAGCCGCGGCGCTCGGCGACCAGACGGGCCCGCCGGTCGGGCATCCGGCCACGCTCCTCGCCGCTGGTGCCGGCGCTGTCGGCCACGACCGGAAGCCCGGCCCGGGCCGCCTGCGCGAGCAGCACGCCCTCGGCCATCGGCGAGCGGCAGATGTTGCCGGTGCAGACGAACAGGATGCGGGTGACCATGATCGGGCCGGTCTCCGGCGAGCGGGCTCTCTCGAATCTGTCCGAGCCATAGGGGCATGGAGCGGGAGCAACAAGCCGTGACGCGCTCTCTGGGGATGGCATCCGGGAGTCGGGTCGGCTACCTCTGCCGCCGGGGGAACCGACGAGGAAGGCTCGATGACCGGTCGATATCGCGTGGCGCCGGCGCTGCTGGGCGCCCTCGTCTGGTGCATGGCCTGCGCGTCCGGGGCGCTGGCGCAGGACCAGGCGGCGATGGCGCTCGAAAATCGCCTGACCACGGCCGAGACCCTGGATCGCGGCGACGACGAGCGGGTCCGCGAGGACCTCGTGGTGGCGGTGCAGTTCTACGCGGCGCAGGGCTTCGCGCCGATCTGGACGGGCTCGCCGGCGGCGGAGGCGCGCGGCCGGCTCATGGCCGACACGCTGATCCACGCCGATCGGGAGGGGCTGGACCCCGCCGCCTACGGGGCCGTCAGATCTGGCGGCGCTGGCCGGCCGGTCGGGCGCCGCGGCCGCGACGGAGCGCGAGTTCCTCCTGACCCTGGGCCTGCTGCGCTACGCCGAGGATGTCCGGGTCGGCCGGCTCGGGCCCGGGCGGCTCGGCGACGATGTGCGCCTGACGCACAAGCACATCGACAAGCCGGCCCTGCTGGCCGCCGCCGCGGACGACACCGGACACGGCGGCCTGGCTGGCGGCGCTGCCGCCCCAGTCCGACCGCTACCGCCGCCTCCGGGATCTTCTGGCACGCCTGCGGGAGGTGGCGTCGCGCGGCGGCTGGACCCGTGTGCCCGACGACCAGCCGATCAAGCCCGGGGCCGTGCTGCCGGCGGTCGACAGGGCTCCGGGCGCGGCTGATCGAGGCTGGCGACCTGGCGCCCGCCGCAGCCGAGGGCGAGGCCTATGACGAGACGGTCGCAGGCGGCGATGCGGCGCTTCCAGGCGCGCCATGGCCTCGATCCGGACGGCGTCATAGGCACCAACAGCTTCGTCGCGCTCAACACGCCCGTGGCGCGCAGGATCGAGCAGGCGATCCTCAATCTCGAGCGGCGACGCTATTTCCCCGACTATCTGGGCGACCGCTACGTCTTCGTGAACATCGCCGACTTCGAGCTCAAGGTGGTCGACACCGACCCGAAGACGCTGGCGGAGAAGACTTCTTTCGACTCCAGGGTCGTGGTCGGAGCGCCCTATCACCAGACGCCGATCTTCAGCGCCGACATGACCTATGTCGAGGTCAACCCCTACTGGACGGTGCCGCCCAGCATCGCCGTCGAGGAGATGCTCCCGAAGCTCCGCCAGGACCCGGGCTACCTGGCGAAGAACAATCTCGTGCTGCTGTCGGGCTGGACGGCGGAGGCGAGGCCCGTCGACCCTCGCTCCGTCGACTGGAGGACGGTCAGCGCCAGGCGCTTTCCCTGGCGCATCCGCCAGGAGCCGGGCAAGGAGAACGCGCTCGGCCGCATCAAGTTCATGCTGCCCAACTCGTTCGACGTCTATCTCCATGACACGCCTGCGAAAAGCCTGTTCGCGAAGAGCAGCCGGGCCTTCAGCCATGGCTGCATTCGCGTCGGCGACCCCTTCGACCTCGGTGCCGTGCTGCTCGGCCCCGATGGCTACACACGCGCGCGCCTCGACGCGCTCGAGGCGACCAACCAGCGGACGATCATCCGCCTCAAGACGCCCGTGCCGGTCTACCTCACCTACCTGACGGCCTGGGTCGACAAGGACGGCACGGTCCAATACCGGAACGACGTCTACGGACGGGACCTGGTGCTGGCGGCGCTGCTCGCCGACAAGGGCAGCTGAGCACGGCCCTCTGCCTCTAGGCCCTGTTTTCAAAGCCAGATGAGGATGGCGGCGAGATGGACGAAGGCGAGGTAGGAGCTGGCGAGCTTGTCGAACCGCGTGGCGAGACGGCGATGCTCCTTGAGCCGGCCGACCAGGCGCTCGACGACGTTGCGCTCCTTGTAGGTGCGCCACTCCATCATGCATGGTCGGGTCTCGGTGGCGAGTTGTGGGATGATCGGCGTGATGCCGCGGCGCCGGAGAGCGTCGCGCACCGGTCGGCCGGTATAGCCGCGGTCGGCGAGCAGGGCCCGAGGCCGGCAGCGTGGGCGGCCTTGGCTGGAGCGCCTCACGGCCCCGGCCGCCATCAAGGGCTCGAACGCCGTCTGCTCGTGGCGCTCGCCGGCGGTCAGGACGAAGGCGATGGGTCGGCCGCCCCGCTCGCAGCGCAGGTGCAGCTTGCTGCCGAAGCCATGATCGGCAGCAGCCGATCATCCGTCAGCGCAGCTGCGGCCGTCAGGAGACGGCCGAGGGGGCGAGCGGCCGAGCGCCTGATTCGCCTGCCCCCTTTGGCGCCGGCGGCGTGACGATGGGCGCGGATGCTGGTGCCATCGACCATGTGGACGCTCCAGTCCAGCCGGCCCTCGGCGTCGCCCGCCCGCTGCAGCTCGGCCAGGATCCGCTGCCACAGCCCGCTCTTGGTCCAATGGTAAAAGCGCGTCGCCACCGTCCGCCACGGCCCGTAGCGCTCCGGCAGGTCGCGCCAGGGCGTCCCCGTCTTGGTCAGCCACAGCATGGCGTTGATCATGGTCCGGTGGTCCCGGGCGGGTCGCCCGGTCACCGGCCGTTGCAGCGGCAACAGCGGCGCCAGGCGCCGCCACGCCGCGTCGGTCAGTTCGTGTCTGCTCATGCCCCATGGCAATACACCCAGCCTAACCCACTTTGAAAACAGGCCCTAGCGCCTCGTCATGAGGGCGGCGACGCCCACATAGTGGAACTCGTAGCGCTCCGGGTGCTCCCGGATCAGGCGCTCGGCACGGGTGAAGACCTCGTCCGCCAGCCGGTCCGGGTTCTTGTCGGCGAACCCGGCCCGCAGGACGGGCTCCGTGAAGGCGCGGAAAAAATCGGTGTAGCTTCGGGCGAAGGCCCCGGCATCGCCGGTGCGGTGGAAATCCTCGACGAACGGCACCGCCACCTCGAAGGTCTCCGACCGATCCAGGGAGAACAGCCGTGCGAGCGCGGCGTCGGCGCCGGCGACCGGGGCCGTCAGCTCCTCGAGGGTCCGGAAGTAGACGGGCTGATAAAATGCCTCGTAGCCCGTGCGGTCGATCATGCCGGCGTCGAGCACCTCCAGCAGGGCGTCGTTGAGGGAGTTGTAGATTCCGTCGCAGGTGCGGGCCTCGTCCCCCGCGCCGAACACCTGGAGGAGCAGCTTGCCGCCCGGCACCAGCTCGGTCGCCCGTGCCCGAAGGAAGCTTTCGATGTCGGCCAGCGCCTGCGCGGCGAACACCGCCCGGTCCTTCGCGCTGACGCTGCCCACGCCGCGCCGGGCGCTGGGCCCGTTGGGGAGGATGTAGCCGGGAAGACGGTCGAGCGGCTTCCGGCTGAGAAAGCCGATCGCGTTGAAGGTCATCGCCAGGTGGGTGGAGCGCGGCGGCAGGAGCTGGTCGAACATCGAGCCGCCGACCGCCGCCGAGAAGACGTCATCGGCGAAGATCGACCGCCCGTCGGCGCGCAGATTTGCCATGAGCCAGGCATAGTCGTTGGTCGGCAGGTCGCTATGGATGGTCTGCACCGGCCGGGGCCCGCGGGCCCGGAGGGCCGTGACCAGGCGCCCCGTGGCCTGGGCCGAGTTCCGTCCCTCCGAGCAGCCGAAGTCGGCGATGCCGATCGTCGCCGGCTCGTCGGGAAGCGGCATGGCCCCGATCGCCTCCTCGAGCCATGGGAGGACGGCCTCGATCGCCGCCCATTGCGGTGCCGAGTTTCGATTGTAGAAGCCCCGGCCCACCATTCCTGTCGTTACGGCCATCAGTTTTCTCCCTGCTCGGATGTTCTTGGGGCCGGTGACGGCCGGTCTGTTGGTCGCGGCCCTGGATCAGGGGGCCGGCACGCGCGCCGGCACGGCCTGCTCGACGAAGCCGAGCTTTCCGCCGCTCACCTTCAGGATCGTCACCGACTTCCTCGGAATCCGGCTGCCGCCCTCGTAGCTGATCGTCCCGGTGATGCCCCGATAGCGCCCGAGCGTCGCGAGGGATGCCAGGACCGCGGCGGGCTCGGCGCTGCCGCCGGCCTCGATCGCCGCCAGCAGCACACCCACGGCGTCGTAGCCGAGTGCTGCGAAGCCGTCGGGCGCCTGCCCGTCATAGGCGCGCCGATAGGCGTCATCGAAGGCCTTCACCACGGGATCGGGGTTGTCGGGCCCAAGATAAGCGTGGGTGGTGAAATAGACGTTCCCCAGGGCCGGATGCTTCGACCACTCGTCCTCGGAATCGAAGCCGTCGCCGCCGAGGATCGGAGCATCGACGCCGGCCTGTCGCAGCTTGGCGACGCCGGCCGCGGCCTCGGCGGGCTCCTGGGCCGAGAGGAAGACGACGTCCGCCTTGCCGAGAGCGGACAGCGCCGCGCCCTGGCCGGCGGCGTCTGGGTAGCTCTGGACGGCCGTTACTCTGCCGCCCAGCTCCTCGAAGCGCTTGCGAAAGTAGCCCTGCAACAGCGTCGTATAGGTGACGGCCGAGTTGTAGAGCACCGCCGCGGTCCGGGCGCCAAGATCATGGTAGGCATATTCCGCCGCTGCCGCTGCTTGGACATTGTCGCCGAAGCAGGCGAGAAAGAGATAGTCGGGGATCTCTGCCGGGAGTTTCGGCGAGGTGGCACCCGAGGTCACGAAGACGAGCTGGCGGCGGGCGGCCACCGGCGCCGCCTGCAGCACCATGTCTGTGTCCGACAGCCCGAGCAGGGCGGAGATCGAGGGGTGGCCGTCGATCAGCGCGCCGGTTCGTCCGGCGACCTGCTCGAGCCGGCTCTCGGGATCGGCGACCACCAGCTCGACCTGTCGTCCGAGCACGCCGCCGTGCCCGTTCGCCTCGGCGACCGCGAGCTCGGCGCCGCGCCGGGAGGGCGCGTCGAACGCCGCCTGCGGCCCGCTCAGATTGAACACCGCCCCCAGCAGGACCGGCCCATCCGCCGCCATGCCGGCCGATGGCGCCGCGACCATAGACGAGACAAAGGCCCCAAGGACCAGATTTCGCAGCATGTTGCCCCCGATCCATGCTCGATTGGCGAGGTTCCAGCTTTTCAGGAAACGCCGGGGGAGCCCGCTGTCAACCCTGCTTCCGGCGCACGCTCGGCATGGAGGGCGTCCATCAATTCGTGGCCTCGGCGGAGGCAACGATGCGGAGGCCGATCAGCCGACGTTTCGTCGGGTAGCCGAGGCAGCCTCGTCGGGGGTCTCCCAGATCGGGCTCCATATCCGCCCGAGGAAGATCAGAATGTCGTCGGCAGGATCTCCCCGCCCCAGAAGATCCTCAGGGCTCACTCGATGGGGTCGGTGGATCGTTCGGGCTTTGGGCAGGGAATGCCGTCGGCATGGACTACGACGCGCCGGGCGCCTCCGGCGGCGCCCGGCCGAACGCGAAATGTCGGCCGGGGGCGGCGGCCAGCAGGGCCTGCGTGTAGGGGTGGGTGGGCCGGCCGAAGATCGCCAGGGTGTCGCCCTCCTCGACGATCCGGCCGGCCTGCATGACCGCCACCCGGTCGCAGACCTGGGCCGCGACCCGGAGGTCGTGGGTGATGAACAGCATGGCGAGGTCGAGGCGGCGGCGGATGTCGTCGAGGAGCAGCAGCACCTGCGCCTGAACCGACACGTCGAGGGCCGAGACGGCCTCGTCGGCGACCAGGAGCTCGGGCTCCATGGCCAGCGCGCGGGCGATGCAGAGGCGCTGGCGCTGGCCGCCCGAGAACTGGTGCGGATAGCGCTCGAGGACGTCCGGGTCGAGCTGGACCAGCTCCACGAGACGACGGGCCCGGGCCCGGGCCTCGGCCGGCCGCAGGCCGAAATTGACCGGCCCCTCGATGATCGACTGGCCGACCGTGCGGCGAGGGCTCAAGGACCGATAGGGGTCCTGGAAGACGAGCTGGATGCGCCGGCGATGCGGGCGCAGGCGGCGGCGGGACAGGTGGCCGATCCGGTCCCGGCCCAGCCAGATCTCGCCTTCGGTCGGGTCGACCAGGCGGGCGATGCAGCGGGCGAGGGTGGACTTGCCGGAGCCGGACTCGCCGACGATCCCCAGCGTCTCGCCGCGGCGGATCTCGAGGCTCACGGCCTCGACGGCGCGGACCGTGCGCCCGCGGCCGAGAAAGCCCCGGTCGGCATAGGTCTTGCCCAATGCCTGGGCGCGCAGCACGACCGGCTCCACGCTCCGGCCCCGACCGTGACGCGGCACGAGGCTCGGGACGGCGCCCAGGAGGAGGCGCGTATAGGGGTGGGCGGGCCGGCGCAGCACCTCCTCGGCGGTCCCCTGCTCGACGATCCTGCCCCGCTGCATGACGGCCACCCGATCGGCGATCTCGGCGACCACCCCGAAATCGTGGGTGATGAAGAGGACGCCGGTGCCGTGCGCCCTCATCATCTCGCGGATCAGCAGAAGGATCTGCGCCTGGGTGGTGACGTCGAGCGCCGTCGGTCGGCTCGTCGGCGATCAGCAGCGCGGGCTCGAGGACCAGGGCCATCGAGATCATGACCCGCTGGCGCTGGCCGCCCGAGAGCTGGTGCGGATAGGTGGCGATCAGCCGCTCGGGCTCGGGCAGGCGCACCTGAGAAAAGCTCTCGACGATGCGGCGGCGGCGGTCGGCCTCGCCCTGGCGGGTGTGGGTGCGGAGGACCTCGTCGATCTGCCGGCCGCAGGTCATGACCGGGTTGAGCGCGGTCATCGGCTCCTGGAAGATCATCGACATCCGGGCACCGCGCAGGGCCCGGAGCCGGGCGGGCGGGGCACCCAGCAGCTCCTCGCCGTCGAGCCGGATCGAGCCGGCCACGGGCACGAGCTGGCCCGGCGGCAGCAGCCCCATGATGCTGTGCGCGGTGACCGACTTGCCGGAGCCCGACTCGCCCACGATGCAGAGGATCTCGCGCGGGGCCACAGTGAGGCTCAGGGCCTCGACCGCGTGGCGGCGGTCGCTGCGTCCGGGCAGCTCGACGGTGAGCCCCTCGGATGTCGAGCACCGGCCCGGCCGGAGCGCCCGCGGCCGAGGCCGTCAATGCGGACGAGGCGGCATCACCGGATTTTTGCGGACGTCACCGACATAGCTGCAGGTCAGCCGCGAGACGCCCGGCGAATTGGTCGTGTCCTCGATCAGGATCTGATCGCTGAAGTCGCAGACCTTGGCGGCGACGAAGGTCGGCGCGATGCTGGCGGTGACCACGAGCAGGATGGCGATGTCGTCCTTCTTGCAGTTGCTTCACCCGCCCGTCGATCTGATCGCCGGAAGAGATCGAGTTGCTGGACTGGCAGACCTCGGAGCCGCCGCCGCTCTTCGCCAGCGCCGGCCCGGCGAGGAGGGCGAGCCCGCCCAGCGCGGCGGCGGCCAGGGCCATGGTCCCGATGTGACGCGTCATTGGCGAGTGCTCCCGGTGATCAGGAAAGGTCCAGCGCGTGGCGTTTGAGGTCCTCGAGACGGACGATCTCCAGCGCCCGCGCATGGGTCGACCGCAGCACGACCCGAGGAGCGGCCCCGGCCTCGAGGGCCTCCTGCCAGCGTGCAGCGCACAGGCACCAGCGGTCGCCGGCCACGAGGCCGGGGAACCCGAAATCGGGAGCCGGCGTCGAGAGATCGTTGCCGGCCCGGGCCGAGAACTCGAGGAAAGCCGCTGTCATCTCGACGCAGACCACGTGCGCGCCGAGGTCCTCGGGGCCGGTGTCGCAACATCCGGTCCGGTAGAACCCGGTCAGCGGACGCGTCGAGCAGGGGGCGAGCGGGCCGCCGAAGACGTTGCGCTGCGCGTCCGGGCCCCCCGGACCGGGCTGCTCCATCTCGAGCATCGGCTCCTCGAGTGATCACTATCCAGGACGCGAACCATAGCCGACGCCACGCCTGGGCGCGAGGGCTCAGTCGCCGCCGGCCTTGGCGAGCTGCTGCTCGGTCGCGTCGATCTGGACGAGTGCTAGCCCCCACTCGACCATGCCGAGCTCCCGCGCCGCGCCACGCGAGAGGTCGATGACGCGGCCGTCGACATAGGGCCCCCGGTCGTTGACCGTCACCGTAACGCTCTTGCCGTTCTCCAGGTTCGTCACGGTCACCTCGGTGCCGAGCGGCAGCTTGCGATGAGCTGCCGTGAGGCCCCACTTGTCGAAAATGGCGCCACTCGCGGTCCGCCGACCCTGGAACTGCTCGCCGTACCAGGAGGCGACGCCGACCTGCTCGAAGGCCGGCTCCCGGCCGGGATCGCGCGGGCGCCCGTCATAGCTCGCGTAAGCGGTGGCACCCAACGATGCGAGCATGAGCCCCGCACCGGCACAAGCTGTGAGCAGCCGCATGGTGTTCCTCCTCGGGCTACGGAAGCGCCAAAACAATTGTTCGGCTTCAAGGTACTCCTAAGATTGCGTAAACAGACAATCTCATCACTGGTCGACTGTCGACCCGTCAGATGGCGTGGAATGAATGCAGCGGTATCATGGTAGATCGAGGCGTATACCGTTAACCATGTCGGTTATTAGATCGTAAGGGATAGATTTTCACTGGGTCAATTTAGCGGGGACTTTGACGGGCCATGGCCCGCGGCGGTCAGCGCCTGCGGTCGAGCCGGGGGTCGAGCGTGTCCCGGAGGCCGTCGCCTAGCATGTTCACGGCGAGGACGGTGAGCGCCAGGAAGATCCCCGGGAACAGGATGACATGAGGAAAAACCCGGAAGAGCTGGCGGCCCTCGGCCATGATGTTGCCCCAGGTCGGGATCTCGGTCGGGATGCCGACGCCGAGGAAGGAGAGGATCGCCTCGACCAGGATGGCCGACGCGCAGACATAGGTCGCCTGGACGATCAAGGGTGCCAAGGTGCCGGGCATGATGTGCCGCCAGAGGATCAGCGGCACAGGCGTGCCGACGGAGATCGCCGCCTCCACATAGGGCTCCTCGCGGACCGAGAGGACCACCGAGCGGACGAGGCGCACGACGCGCGGGAACTCGGGGACGGCGATGGCGACGATCACCGTCCCGATCCCGGCGCCCCAAAGCGCGACGAGGGCCAGTGCCAGGAGGATCCCCGGGATCGCCATGAGCCCGTCCATGATGCGCATGACGACGGCGTCCACCCAGCGCACATAGCCGGCGACCAGCCCGACGGCGAGGCCGCTGACGATGGCGAGCAGGGCCACGGCGAGGCCGACCGCGGTCGAGACGCGGGCGCCGTAGAGGACGCGCGAATAGACGTCGCGGCCCAGCGTGTCGGTGCCCATCCAGTGAACGAGGACGACCTCCCGGCCGTCAGGTCCGGTGAGGGTCTGCACGGTGCCCGGCGGCTTGTTGCGCCAGGCGGGGTCGATGCGGGCGGGATCGGTGGTGCCGAGCCAGGGCGCAAGGATGCCGATCAGGATCATCAGGAGGAGGATGGCGCCCCCGATCACGACGCCGGGGTCGCGGGCCAGCTTCGCCAGCGCGCCGGGCCTTGCGGCGACGGCTTCGGCATCCGCGGCGGCCTCGATCGGCAGCTCGTCCCGGGCAGCGCTCAATAGCGGATTCTCGGGTCGAGAAGGGTGTAGGCGATGTCGATCAGGAGGTTGATCAGGACATAGACGAGCGAGAAGACGAGGATGACGCCCTGGATCGTCGGATAGTCGCGGCCCAGCACCGCGTCGACCGTGAGACGGCCGAGCCCTGGGATATTGAAGACGCTCTCGGTCACGACCACGCCGCCGATCAGGAGGGCCACGCCGATGCCGATCACGGTGACGATCGGGACGGCTGCATTGCGCAGTGCGTGACGCATCAGCACGACGGGCTCCCGGAGACCCTTGGCCCGGGCGGTGCGGATATAGTCCTCGCCCAGGATCTCCAGGATGCTGGCCCGGGTGATGCGGGCGATCAGGGCGATATAGATCACGGCCAGGGTGCAGGCGGGGAGGACGAGCCGCTGGAGGAACGGCCAGAGGCCGGCCGAGAGGGGCCGGTAGCCCTGCACCGGCAGCCAGTCGAGCCTGATCGCGAACAGGTAGATCAGAAGATAGCCCAGCACGAAGACGGGCACCGAGAAACCCAGCACCGAGAAGCCCATGACCAGCCTATCGACCAGTGTTCCGTGGCGATAGGCCGCGAGCACCCCGAGCGGCACGGCCGTCAGCACGGTGACGATGATCGTCGCGACCGAGAGCGCCACGGTCGGGCCGGCGCGCTGCGCGATCAGGGTCGCGACCGGCATCTTGAAGAAAAAGCTCTCGCCGAGGTCGCCGTGCAGCAGCCTGCCGGCCCAGATCAGGAACTGGGCCGGCAGGGGCCGGTCGAGGCCGAGCCTGGCGTGGATGGCGGCGATCTGCTCGGAGGTGGCATTGTCCCCGGCGATCACGGCGGCCGGATCGCCCGGGGTCAGGCGGAGCATGAGGAACACCAGCACCGCCACCGTCAGGACCACCGGGATGGTGGCCAGGACCCGACGGAGCAGGAAGCCGCCCATGCCGGGGCCGGCCCCTCAGGCCTTCTTCTCGATGTTCCAGAAGTAGGGGGCCGGTCCTTGGAGGATGCCGCTCAGGCTGTTGCGGGTCGCCATCGGCTGGTACCATTGGCCGAGATAGGCGTGGGTCGCGAGCTGCTCGAGAGCGTAGACCTGGATGTCCTTGGCCATGGCCTGCTGCTTGGCGGCATCCGTCTCCTCGGCGAACGCCTGCTTCATGCCCTCGAGCCTCTCGTCCTTGAACCAGCCGAACCAGCCCTTGTCGCCGGTGGCGTTGAGGGCGGCGGTGCCGATCGGGTTGAGGACGTCGGCGGCGACCCAGGAGGTCATGAAGGCGTTCCAGCCCCCGTCCGAGGGCTTGTCTTTCTTGGCCCGGCGCGAGACCAGGGTCTGCCAGTCCATGTCCTGCATATCGACCTTGAAGCCGGCCCGCTCGAGCTGCTGCTTGGCCACGGGCGCCAGGTTGGTCAGCACCTGCAGGTCGGTCGAGTGCATCAGCACCACGGGCGTGCCGTCGTAGCCGGCCTCCTCGAGGAGCTTCCTCGCCCCCGCCACATCGGCCTCGAGGAGCACCTCGCCGCCGGCGTCGGTCGCGTAGGTCGTGCCGCAGACGAACATGGCCGGGCAGGTCTTGTAGTATTTGGGATTGCCGATGACCGCCTCGAGATAGTCCTTCTGGGCGAAGGCCAGCAGGGCGGCGCGGCGGATCTCGGGATTGTCGAACGGCGGCCAGAGGGCGTTGAAGCGGAACATGAACTGGTTGCCCAGCGGGTTCTGGTCGACCAGCACGATCTCGTCGTTGCCCTCGAAGACCGGCAGGAGGTCGTGGGCGGGCTGCTCCATCAGGTCGATCTCGCCGGCGATCATCGCGTTGACCGCCGTCTGCTGGTCGGGGATCCAGACCCACTCGACGCGGTCGACCTTGACGACCTTGCCGCCGGCTCCCCAGGACGGCGCCTCGGCGCGCGGCTTGTAGTCCTTGAACTTCTCGTAGACGGCCACCGCACCGGGCTTCCACTCCGCCTTGTCGAAGACGAACGGCCCCGAGCCCGTATAGTCCGTGATCTGATCGGTGCCGGGCGTCTCCGCGACGCGCTTCGGCATGACGAAGGGAACGAGCGAGCTCGGCTTGCCCAGAGAGGAGAGCACGAGGCCGTAGGGCCTCTGGAGCTCGAGCCGGAAGGTCCTCGCGTCGACCGCCGTCAGCCCCTTGACGTAGGTCATCAGGAGCTGGCCCATCGTGTCGCGGGACCCCCAGCGCTTGATCGAGGCGATGCAGTCCTCGGCCGTCACCGGCGCGCCGTCGTGGAAGAGGAGCCCGTCCCTGAGCGCGAAGGTGTAGGTCAGCTTGTCGGCGCTGACCTCGTGGCTGTCGACCATCTGCGGCCTGATGGCGCCGCCGGCATCCATCGCGAACAGGGTGTCGTAGATCATGTAGCCGTGGTTGCGGGTGATGTACGCGGTGGTCCAGATGGGATCGACGATCTTGAGGTCGGAGTTCATGACGGCGCGGAGGGGGGCCGCGGCGCGTGCCGGCCGGGGTCCCAGGGTCAGGGCCGAGGGCGCCGCGGCGGCGGCCGCGGCGGTGGCTAGGAACGTGCGGCGTGACGTCATGGGCGTTCTTCCGATTGGCCTGGGCATCGGCAGCGGGGCGCCGGGGGCGGGCGCGAGTTTAGCGTGCCAAGTCTGTGGCGCAAGCGACGCAGTCGCCCGCCATCTCGCCACGGTTGGACCCCGCGGTTGCTCGTGCGGTCGGATCGGTTAAGCTCGGGTCCCGGACCTGCCCTGTTTCCCCACCGGCGATACGACAATGAATGAGATCGGCCTCCACCTCACCTGGCATCCGCTCGATCGCGGGGCCCTGAAGAAGGCCATCCTCGACAAGCTCATCTACAGCGTCGGCAAGGACCCCGACCACGCGACGCGGCACGACTGGTTCTTCGCCCTGGCGCTCGCCGTCCGGGACCGCCTGGTCGACGGCTGGATGGACTCGACCCGGGCCACCTATGCCAAGGACCAGAAACGCGTCTACTACCTGTCCCTCGAGTTCCTGATCGGCCGCCTCCTGGCCGATGCGCTGAGCAATCTCGGCCTGGTCGAGGTGGCGCGGGACGCGTTCGCCGATCTCGGCGTGGCCGGGGACGAGGTCTTGAAGGTCGAGCCGGACGCCGCGCTCGGCAATGGCGGCCTCGGCAGGCTCGCCGCCTGTTTCATGGACAGCATGGCGACCCTCGGCATCGCCGGGTTCGGCTACGGCATCCGCTACCAGCACGGCCTCTTCAAGCAGGGCCTGGCCGATGGCTGGCAGGTCGAGCGCCCCGAGGACTGGCTGGCGTTCGGCAATCCCTGGGAGTTCGAGCGCGCCGACGCCGTCTATCCCGTGCGCTTCGGCGGCACGGTCCGCGAGGAGCAGGACCCGCTGGGCGGCCGGATCCGCGTCTGGGAGGGCGGCCAGCGGGTGCTGGCGGTCGGTTACGACACGCCGATCGTCGGCTGGCACGGCCGGCACATCAACACCCTCCGCCTGTGGTCGGCGCAGTCGGGCAACCTCGTCAACCTCGAGGCCTTCAACCGCGGCGACTACGTCCAGGCGGTCGAGGAGCAGGTGCTGGCCGAGAGCATCTCGCGCGTCCTCTATCCCAACGACGCCAACGAGGCCGGCCAGGTGCTGCGGCTCAAGCAGGAGCATTTCTTCACCTCGGCCAGCCTGCAGGACATCGTCCGGCGCCATCTGAGCTATCACACGAGCCTCGACAGCCTGCCCGACAAGGTGGCGATCCAGCTCAACGACACGCATCCCGCGATCGCCGTGCCGGAGCTCATGCGGCTTCTGATCGACGAGCACGGCTACGACTGGCCGCGCGCCTTCGAGATCACTCGCAACACCTTCAACTATACCAACCACACGCTGATGCCGGAGGCCCTGGAGCGCTGGCCCGTGGCCCTGCTCGAGCGGCTGCTGCCCCGGCACATGCAGCTGATCTACGAGATCAACGCCGCCGTGCTGGCCGAGATCAGGACGCGGCCGGAGAACCACGATCCCTTCCTGGTCGACGTCTCTCTGGTCGAGGAGGGCTATGCGCGCGTCGTGCGCATGGGCCATCTCGCCTTCATGGGCTCGCGCAGAGTCAACGGCGTCTCGCAGCTTCACGGCGAGCTGATGAAGGAGACCGTCTTCAGGCGGCTCCACCACTATTTCCCGGACAAGATCACGGCGATCACCAACGGCGTGACGCCGCGCCGCTGGCTCCTGACCTGCAACCCGTCCCTGGCCCACCTCGTCACCGAGACGATCGGCGAGCGCTGGATCGCCGATCTGGAGGCGCTCGCGGATCTCGTGCCCATGGCCCAGGATCGGGCCTTCATCGGGCGGTTCGCCGCCGCCAAGCGGCAGAACAAGGAGATCCTGGCCGAGCTGATCGAGAAGCGGACCGGGGTCCTGGTCGACCCGGGGGCGCTGTTCGACGTCCAGATCAAGCGTATCCACGAGTACAAGCGCCAGCTCCTGAACATCCTCGAGGCGGTGGCGCTGTATGCGGCGATCAAGGCCCATCCCGGGGCCGACTGGCTGCCGCGGGTCAAGATCTTCGCCGGCAAGGCGGCCCCCTCCTATCAGCGCGCCAAGCTGATCATCAAGCTCATCAGCGACGTGGCCCAGGTCGTGAACGCCGACGCCGAGCTCGGCGACCGGCTGAAGATCGCCTTCATCCCGAACTACAATGTCAGCCTCGCCGAGCGCGTCATCCCGGCGGGCGACCTCTCCGAGCAGATCAGCACGGCCGGCATGGAGGCCTCGGGCACCGGCAACATGAAGTTCGCGCTGAACGGGGCCCTGACCGTCGGCACCCTCGACGGCGCCAACGTCGAGATCCGGGACGCCGTCGGTCCGGACAACATCTTCATCTTCGGCCTCACCGCCGAGGAGGTGATGGCGCGGCGCATGACGGGGCACGCCGCCGCCGTGGCGATCGCGGAGAGCGAGGAGCTGCGGGCCGCGATCGATCTTCTCGAGTCCGGCCATTTCTCGCCGGGCGATCCCGGGCGTTTTCGGCCGATCATCGACGATCTGCGCCACCTCGACCACTTCATGCTGACGGCCGACTTCCCCTCCTACTGGGCAGCGCAGCGGCGGATCGACGAGGTCTATCGGACCCCCGAGCGGTGGCTCGAGAAGGCGGTCCTCAACACGGCGCATGTCGGCCGCTTCTCCTCGGACCGCGCCATTGCCGAGTATGCCCGGGAGATCTGGCGTCTCCCGCTCGACCGGCCATGAGGGTCGTTTTCTTCGGCGCCAATGCCAGGATCTTCCACGAGGGCTTCGCGGAAGCCTGCGCCATCCCGCTCGAGATCACCCTTCTCGACGACGACGACCGCGGCAGCGATGCCCGCCGTGCCTTGGCCGCGGCCGATGCCGTGATCGGCGTGCACTGGCAGGATGCGAGCCTCGAGGTGCCCCGGCTCCGGCTCTTCCACGTCGCGGCGGCCGGCCTCGACAGCGTGCGCCTCGACCTGCTGCCGCCGGCGGCGGCGGTGTGCAACTGTCACGGCCACGAGCCGGCGATCGCCGAATATGTGATGCTGGCGGCGCTGCGGCACGTCCATCCGGTCGAGGCGGCCGATCGCTTCCTGCGCCGGGGAACCTGGCGCTGGTGCGCGCAGAGCGCCGGCGAGATGCGGGAGGAGCTGGGTGGGCGGACAATCGGCATCCTGGGCTTCGGCCGGATCGGGCAGGCGGTGGCCGCTCGGGCCAAGGCCTTCGATCTCCGCGTGATCGCGGCCAACCGCAGCCCGATAGCTCCGAACCCGACCGTCGACGTGGCCCTGCCGCTCGCCGAGGCAGGACGTCTCTATGACGAGAGCGACGTCGTCGTCTGCGCCCTGCCGCTGGCGCAGGAGACTCTTTCCTTCGTCGATGCGGCCGCCTTCGGGCGGATGCGGCCGGAGGCGATGCTGATCAATGTCGGCCGCGGCCCCGTGGTCGACGAGACGGCGCTCTACGAGGCGCTTCGGTCGCGGCGGATCGCCGCCGCGGCGATCGACACCTGGTACGTCTATCCGAGCCCCGAGAATGCCGGGCCGCTGCCGTCGCGGCTGCCGTTCCACGAGCTCGACAACATCCTGATGACCCCGCATCTCTCGGGCTGGACGCACGGCACGCGGCGCCGCCGGCGGGCGACGATGGCAGCCAATCTCGAGCGCCTCGCCCGCGGCGAGCCGCTCGTCAACCTCGTGCGGCCTGCCGTCGGCTGAGCGGCCGGCCGGCGCGGGCCCTCACGACACCGGCGCGGGATCGACATTCACGGCGACGATGCTCTCGACCGGCAGGGCGTGGACGCCGATCAGCGTCACCTGGTGCTGGCCGGTCACGGTCACGGGCCAGACCGCCTCGGTCACGGCGGCGCCGATGTCCAGCACCAGAGCCTTGCCATGCTGCTCGACATGGTCGTCGGCGGAGGTGAGGACGCCGTCCTTGTTCGTGTCGAGCAGGTCGCGGATGTCGAGCCAGCGCTCGCCCTCGCCGGCGGGGGAGGAATCGATGCCGACCGCGATGGCGAGCGTGTCCTCGCCGACCTTGAAGTCCTTGATGGTGTCCCGCCCGTCCGCCGTGATCTCGGGCGTCAGCAGCGCCGCGTCCGAGCCCGGGAGGGCGAGGGCGGGCTCGGGGTGGGCGAGCCAGTCGGTCACGGCGTACTCGAAGCGGTCGGCGCCCTTGCCGCCGATCAGCAGATCGTCGCCGATTCCGCCGCCGATCACGTCGTCGCCCCGGCCGCCGTCGAGACGGTCGTTGCCGGTGCCGCCGTGCAGCGTGTCGTTGCCGTCGTCGCCGAGCAGCCGGTCGTTGCCCGAGTTCGCCTCGAGCAGATCCTGGCCGATGCCGCCCCGGAGCAGGTCGTTCCCGGCATCGCCGAACAGCCGGTCGTCGCCGTCGCCGCCGCTCAGCCGGTCATTGTCGGCGCGGGCCACGATGTCCCAGCTGGCCCGGGCCTGCTGGGGCAGATCGTACCAGCTGTAGTCGAAGCTGAGCGTGTCCGCGAGGCCGCCATAGAGGGTGTCGTTGCCGGCCCCGCCGTCGATCCGGTCGGCGCCGGCATCGCCGGTCAGCACATCGTCCCCCGACCCGCCGCGGAGCCGGTCGCTCCCGGTCGTGCCGAGGAGATGGGCCTGGTCCGTATCGGACAGGCCGTGGTGTTTCCGCCCCATCGTCGGCATCCTCTTTGGCCCCACCACGCGGTGGGATCGTTGCCGATCGCGATCCAAGGCCTTCCTTTTGAGCGAATTCGATTGGAATTGTAAAACATTTTAGTGAAATGCTCCCGATGGTACGGAAGGAGCAGTCGGCCGTCCCGGCGGGTCGGCCAGAGCGAGGGGAAGGCCAGATGAGCATCGAGAGCATCGAGGTCGGCCACTACCGGGTGCCGCTGCCGGTCACGCTGACGGACTTCGACCCATGGCGAGATGACCGCCTTCGAGCTGATCACGGCGCGTGTCCGGGACGCCGGCGGGGCGGAGGGGCTGGGCTACACCTACACGGTCGGCCGCGGCGGTGCCGCGATCGCGAGCCTGATCGATAGCGCGAGCTGACGCCGCTGCTGATCGGCCTGCCGGCCGACCGTATCGAGTGGCTCTGGCAGAAGATGTGGTGGGGTCTGCATTTCGTGGGCCGGGGTGGCCCCGCCAGCTTCGCCATCGCCGCCGTCGACACGGCCCTCTGGGACCTGGCGGCGCGCCGCGCGGGCCAGCCGCTCTGGCGCCATCTCGGGGGATTCGATCCGCTGGTGCCCGCCTATGCCGGCGGCATCGACCTTCAGCTCCCCCTCGACCAGCTGCTGCGCCAGACCGACGACAATCTCGCCAAGGGCTTCCGGGCGATCAAGATGAGGGTCGGGCGTGACCGCCTGGCCGAGGATGTCGAGCGGGTCAAGGCCATGCGCGAGCATCTTGGGCCCGACTTCCCCCTGATGGCGGACGCCAATATGCGCTGGCCGGTCGAGGACGCGATCCGCGCCGCCCGGCGGCTCCTGCCCTTCGACCTCGTCTGGCTCGAGGAGCCGACCATTCCGGAGGATGTTCGCGGCCACGCGCGGATCATGCGCGAGGGCGGCCTGCCCGTCGCGACCGGCGAGAATTTTCACGCGCTGGCCGAGTTCGAGGCGATGATCGCGGGCGGCGGGGTGGCCTATCCCGAGCCCGACCTCGCGACCTGCGGCGGCGTCACGGTCTGGCTGAAGGTCGCCAGGCTGGCCGAGGCGCACAATCTCCGCGTCACCTCGCACGGTGTCCACGACCTGCATGTCCACCTCCTGGCGGCGGTGCCCAACCGCTCCTTCCTCGAGGTGCACGGCTTCGGCCTCGAGCGCTTCATGGCCGAGCCGCTCAGGCTCGAGGGGGGCCTGGCCGTTGCCCCCGACCGGCCAGGCCACGGCATCGAGCTCGACTGGGCGGCGCTGGAGCGCCTGCGGGCCTGACGCTCACGGGCTCGTCGGATCCCGGCCAGCTGATCGGGGCTCGGGTTCCGGCTCGTCGTCCAGCGCGTCGAGAAGACGGTCCGGCGGGTCCCCGCGATGTCGTCTTCGAGGCGAGCCCCCAACCCTGGGGCCGCGAAGCTGGGAACCAGGCTGCCGGGCAACATGGTGATCGGCGTCTGCAAGCCGCAGTTCGCCATTCGCAATCTCGAGGCCAGCCTGCCCTCCGGGATCGAGCCGCCGCTCCGGCTCTATCTCACCGAGAACGAGGACGGCAGCAGCACGCTGGCCTACAAGCTGCCGAGCACCGTCTTCGCGCCCTATACCGAGGGCGGCGAGAGGCTGCGGGCGCTGGCGACGGAGCTGGACGGCATCTTTGCGCAGATCTCCCTCGACGCCACCCGGCCTTGAGCCCCTTCGCCCCGGGGCGTGAGCGAGATGGAGAGACGCAGGCCATGGCCCGCCGACTGATCAGCTCAGGCTCCAGGTTCGAGACCGAGATCGGCTACTCGCGCGCCGTAGTCGATGGCGGCTGGGTCTTCGTCTCGGGGACCACCGGCTACGACTACGCCACGATGCGGCTGCCGGACGGCGTGGTCGAGCAGTGCCGCCAGTGCCTCAGGAACATCGAGGCGGCGTTGCGGGAGGCGGGAGGAGGGCTCGGCGACGTGGTGCGGGTGCGCTATATCCTGCCGCGGCGCGAGGATTTTTCCTCGTGCTGGCCGCTGCTGCACGAAGCATTCGGCAAGTCCCGCCCGGCGGCGACCATGGTCGTGGCCGGGCTGCTGGACCAAGCGATGCTCATCGAGATCGAGGTGACGGCCCGCCTGCCGGCCGCTCAGGCGTGAGCCGGCTGCGGCGCCGGCAGCAGCCGCCGCACGGACGAGGAGTGGATGACCTCGCCCTGGTCGACGTAGATCTCGTGATTCTGCTCGATGCGGCTCGGGTCGTAGCCGTAGTTGACGAGGATGCCGAAGGACTCGGCCATGCCCTTGGCCGAGGTGTCGGCCAGCCAGTTGATCCGCTCGAGCCGGGCGCCGTTGCCGAGGTGGAAGCGGGCGACCGCGTCGCGCGGCCTGCTCCCCCGCTTCTCGCGGACGAGATAGTGGGCGCAGAGCCCGAGGAGCTGCGGCTGGAGCTGGGCCCTGAGCTCGGGATCGTCCTCCCAGCCGGGCTCGTCGAGGGCCGTCAGGAGGTCGCGCTGCTCCTTCGGGAGCAGGCGCTCCCGCTGCGAGGTGCCCGCCTCCCGGAGCCAGGCCGCGAAGCCCGGCACCGGTGAGAGGGTCGCGAAGGTCCGCAGCTGCGGCAGCTCCGCCTTCAGGCTTTCCACCACGAGCTTGATCAGGAAATT
This sequence comes from uncultured Alphaproteobacteria bacterium, assembly GCA_963828215.1. Classification (GTDB taxonomy): domain Bacteria; phylum Pseudomonadota; class Alphaproteobacteria; order Geminicoccales; family Geminicoccaceae; genus CAVTJL01. Next base: position 46,311 of record CAWHFO010000003.1, read on the forward strand.
GCCGAGGGTGACGCCGCGCAGGCCGTCTTGGCAGTTGCTGATGGAGTAGAAGACGGCGCTATCGGCCTCCGAGGCCCGGCCCTCCGGCTGATCGCTGGCGATGAGCGGCTGGATCCGGTCGGCGACACCCTCCGTCAGTGCCACCTGGACAAAGATCAAAGGCTCGTCCGGAAGGGCGGGGTGGAGGAAGGCAAAACAGCGCCGGTCGCCGGCCAGCCGCCGCTTCAGGGCCTCGAGCCCCGTGACCCGGTGCACCTTCTCGTAGCGCATGAGCTTCTCGAGGAGCGAGGCCGGGCTGTTCCAGTCGATGCGGCTGAGGGTCAGGAATCCGGGGTTGAACCAGCTCGCCAGGAGATGGTGGAGATCGGCGTCGACCTCGCGCAGGCCCGGATGCTCCGGCAGAAGTGCCAGCAGCTGGGCGCGCAGCGCCACCAGCGCCCGCGTGCCGCCCGGCGCCATGTTCATGCGCCGGAACAGCTCCTGCCGGGGCGGCTCGGCGGCTTCGCGCAGCTCGACCAGGGTCTCGGTGCTCGGCTTGTCCCGGTAGGCCTCGACGGCGGCGGCGATGCGGTCGGGCTTCGGGCCGAAATCGCTGGCCAGCCTCTGGAAGAAGGCGAGGCGGCCGGCCTCGGGCAGGCTCTTGAGCAGCAGGACCAGCTCCCGCGCCAGGGCGATGCCCGACGCCTCGCCGCGCGTCGACAGCAGCTCGGCGGCCAGGGCCTCGACGCCGCGGCGCCGGCTGCTGTGACGCCCGCGCAGCAGGTCGCGGCCCGCGTCGGCGATCGAGACCATGAGCTGGTCGAACACGCTCGGCAGCATCGTCGAGCTCTCCTGAAATCCCGGCGAACGATCCATCCTACCGCCGACCGCCGGGGGATGTAACGCGCCCGGCGATCCGCCGCTACCCGGCGACATCCACTAGGCGGGACCCTGGAGACGGGCGAACGGCAAGGGCGGAACAAACCCCCGAACGGTCGGTTAGGCGGCCAATCCAGTCACCCGTCATCGGAGAGCAGCCTTGAGCACAGAGCAGGAATGGAGCGGGGGCGGCGGCGCCAGGCCGGAGGAACGCGGGCGGCAGTCTGCCGACGCGGCCGAGACCACGGCCGACGAGCTGCGGCGCCGCGCCTCGGACGCCGGCGAGCGGGTTCGCGAGGAAGCCCAGGTGGCCGCCGAGGGGGTGCGCTCGCGCGCCGAGCGGGGGCGGCGGGAGATCGCCTCGGAGGTGGGCACGGTCGTCCACCATCTCCAGGAGTTCGGCCTCGGAGCTGCGCCAGCAGGATGCTTGGCTCGCCAGCCTCGTCGACCGCGGCGCGCGCGAGCTGGGCGGGCTCGCCCGCTCGCTCGAGGACCGCGATCTCGGCGACATGGTGACCTCGCTCGACCGTTTCGCGCGCCGCCAGCCCGGTCTCTTCATGGGGGCGGCGGTGGGGCTGGGTTTTGCGCTGAGCCGCCTCGCCAAGAGCACCTCCGAGGGGCGGGCGTCTCCTGCTCCGAGCCGGGCGAATGCCCCCACCACGGCCGGCACGACCGCCCCTGCGATCGGCTCCGCCGCCGGCTACACCGTTGGGCAGGGGGACCTGCCATGATGGCCGACCAGGACTTCGATCAAAGGCGGCTGGGCGGGCTTCTGCGGAGTGCCGCCACCGATCTCGTCGCCCTGGTGCGCGGCGAGGTGGCGCTGGCCCGCAGCGAGGCCAAGGACAGCATGCGGCAGGTGGTGACCGCGCTGGTCTCGCTCATTGCCGGCGCGCTCATCGCCTTCGCGGCGCTTCTCGTGCTCCTGGAGGCGCTGGTCATCGGCCTCAGCCACGTCATGCCGCCCTGGGCGGCCTCGATCCTCGTGGGCGTGGTCGTCGCCATCATCGGTTTCATCCTCATCCGCAAAGGCGAGACGGACCTGAGCGCGGCCGAGCTGGCGCCGACGCGGACGACCGCGAGCCTCCGCAAGGACGCCAACCTCATCAAGGAGCAGGTGACGTGACCGCTTCCGCCGAGACCCTGCGCATCGAGCGCGAGCTTGCAAGAGACCCGACACCGGCTCGACCTGAGCCTCAGCGAGGTACAGATGCGGCTGTCGCCCGGCCGAATGGTCGACGAGGCGCTCGTCTACGCCCGCGAGGCCGGGGTCGCCGATTTCGGTCGCAATCTCGGCCGCAGCGTCCGTGACAATCCCCTGCCGGTGGCCCTGGTGGGCGTCGGGCTCGCCTGGCTGATGGCCGGCGGTCGGCCCGGCACGGCCGGGGCCTCTGCCGGGTCGGCCAGCGGCAACGGCGATGACCTCGCCGGCCGGGCACGGGCCGCGGCCGCAGCCATGACGCGACGGGCCGGCGAGACCCAGGAGGCCTTCGAGCAGCGCCTCTACGACGCCAAGGCCGGCGTCCTGGGGCTCAAGCGGAGTGCCGAGGACACGGTTTCCGACTTCCGCGCCCGTGTCGACGCTGGGCTGGAGGAGGCCAGCCGGCACTACGGCCGCCTGCGCGACCAGACGGCGGAGGCGCTCCGCGACGGCTCGCGGCGGGCCGGCGAGGCGGCGTCGCAGACCCTCGGCCAGCTCCAGGAGCAGCCCCTGCTGATGGCGGCGCTGGGCGTCTCGCTCGGCGCAGCGCTCGGGGCCCTCCTGCCGACCACCCAGGTCGAGGACGACCTCATGGGCGAGGCCGGCGACGCGGTGCGCGAGCATGCGGCGGCGGGCGCCAGCCAGGCCATGGCGGCGGCCGAGCGAGTCGCCGGGCGGGCGGCGGACGCAGCCTGTGACGCGGCCCAGGACGAGGCGCAGGGCGCGGTCGGGGAGGAGCCAGCCAGGGACGAGCCCATGCCGCCCCCACCCGGCGGCCGGCCGGGGCTCTGAGCGGCGCCCGATCCGGGCCTTCCCGAAACAGACGGCCCGTCGCGAGACGGGCCCGGCAGCGAGGCGGGACGATGTACAGCATCTTCTACCTTATCGGCGTCGTCGTCGTCATTCTGGCGGTGCTCTCTCTTCTGGGCCTTCGCTGATTGCCAGAGCGGCCATCCGTGGAGGCGACCTTGTTGCCCGCCTCGGGACGGCGCGCTAGGGTCGCGCGCCCTGCGTCGGCCGGCGTCGGCCGGGCCGGCTGGGGGAGATCCCGAGGCGGGCATCGAGCACGGTGGCGAGCGGAACTCGACGACAGCTTCTGCGGGCGGAGGAGCAGGCGGCCCATTTCGGGCGCACGCGCAGCGATCATCGCACCGAGATCGCCGAGGACTATGTCGAGCTGATCGCCGACCTCATCGACTGCATGGGCGAGGCCCGGGTCGTCGATCTGGCGGGCCGGCTGGGCGTCACCAACGCCACGGTCAACAACACGGTGAGCCGCCTGCAGCGCGAGGGCCTGGTGCGCTCCGAGCCTTACCGAGCCATCTTCCTGACGGAGGCCGGCCGGGAGCTCGCGCGTCACTGCCGCGAGCGGCACAAGATCGTCGTCGAGTTCCTGAAGGCGCTCGGCGTGGGCGACGCCACGGCCGCCAAGGATGCCGAGGGCATCGAGCATCATGTGAGCCGGGAGACGCTGGACGCCTTCGCCCGGCTGACGCGCTCGGGCCGGGTGCCGATCAAGCCAGGGTGAGCTTCCGCGCGACGAAGGCCTCGGCGAAGCGCGACGGTGCCGCGCATTCGAGACCGCGCAGGCGGGCGAGCCCGCGGAAGGTGTCGGCATCGAACCATTGCCGCGAGCGCTGCGAGCCGAAATGGGCCTCCAGCAGGGCGACCTTCTGCGCGATCAGCGGCTCGTCGAGCGGGACGTAGAGGTTGGGCGTCTCGAGCTCGCCGTCATATTTGGGGATCTCGTACTCGAGGATCAGATGGTCGCGGAAGGTGTTCCAGGTGAGCTGGCAGACCTCCCGGTGGTCCTGGTGCCGGTCGTCGCGGGCATGGGTGAGGACGACGTCCGGGGCGGGTCCCTGCTTGAGGGTCTCGAACCACTCCTTGAGCGCGCCGCCCACATAGGGAAAATGCCCGTCACGGAAGTCCATGACCTCGACCCGGGCATCGCTTGCTCCGGCGAGGAAGGCGGCGGCGCTGGCACGGGCCTCCTGGACGCGGTCGCCCCGGGCCGAGAGCACGCACCAGACGGCCTCCAGGCGCACGCCCCGAGCCTGGAGCCACAGAATCGTGCCGCCACAGCCGATCTCGATATCGTCGGCGTGGGCGCCCAGGCAGAGGAGGCGGAGCGGCTGGCCGGGCGCCGCCAGCCCGAGGCCCCTCACGGGGGATTGCCCTCGCGGGTCCAGGGCAGCCAGGGCGTGTGGCCCTTCTCGAACATCTCCTCGAGGATCATCTTGTCCTTGAGGGTGTCCATCGAGGCCCAGAAGCCCCGATGCTTGTAGGCGAGCAGCTGGCCGGCCGCGATCAGGCGGTTGAACGGCTCGACGACCAGCTCCTCGCCCGCATAGATGTAGTCGAAGATGGCGCGGCGGAAGATGAAGAAGCCGCCATTGATCCAGATCTCCGACTGATGGCTCGTCGTGATGCTGAGCACCACGCCCTCGGGATCGACATTGAGGAGGTGGTAGCTGAAATTGGGCTGGACGGCGACGAACGCGGCGACCTTGCCGGAGCGCTCGAACCACCTGGTCATCTCGTCGAGCGGCAGGTCGCAAAGGCCGTCGCTGTAGTTGGCGAGGAAGATCTCCTCGTCCTCGAGCGCCTTGCTCACGGCGAGGAGGCGCTCGCCGATGTTGCGCCACATGCCGGTGTCGACCAGCGAGACCCGCCAGTCCTCCTCCTGCTCGCCCAGCACGTCGACGCGCCGGCCGAAGTCCGAGACCACGCAGTCGCGATGCATGGACGGCCGGTAGTTGAGGAAAAACTCCTTGATCACGTTGCCCTTGAACCCCAGGCACAGGATGAAGTCGTGATGGCCGAAGTGGCGATAGTACTGGATGAGGTGCCAGAGGATGGGCTGGTTGCCCACCGGCACCATCGGCTTCGGGACATTCTCTGAATAGTCGCGGATGCGGGTGCCGAGGCCGCCGCAGAACATGACCACCTTCATGCGGCGAGCCTCCTTGGGTCGATCACCTCGACCTCCGGGATCGGGATGACGAACCGGCATCCCCAGTCGGCGACATGGCGCATCTGCTGCATGATCTCGCTCTTGAGGTTCCACGGCAGGATGAGGATCAGGTCGGGCCTCGTCAGGTCGATCCTGTCCGGCGGGAAGATCGGGATGTGGGTGCCGGGCGTGAAGCGGCCGTGCTTATAGGGATTGCGGTCCACGACATAGTCGAGAAAGTCGGTTCGTATGCCGCAATAGTTGAGGAGCGTGTTGCCCTTGCCCGGTGCCCCGTAGCCCGCGATGCGCTGGCCGGCGCGCTTGGCCTCGATCAGGAACGCCAGCAGCTTGTGCTTGGTGTCGGCGACGCGCGCGCCGAACCGGGCATAGCCGGCCGGATCGGCGAGGCCCGCCTCGGTCTCGACACTCGCGCAGCTGCGTCACTGCCGGGCTCGGGGCCGGGCCCTCTGCGTCGGCCCGGCGGAGAAAGATCCTGAGCGATCCGCCATGGGTCGGCAGCTCCTGGACATCGTAGAGGAGGAGGCCGTGCGCGGCGGCGATCCGCTCGGCCGCCAGCAGCGAGAAGTACGAGAAGTGCTCATGGTAGATCTGGTCGAACTGGTTGCCCTGGAGGGTCCGCAGCAGATGCGGGAACTCGAGCGTCGCCGTGCCGCCAGGCTGGAGCAGGATCCGGATGCCGCCCACGAAGTCGTTGATGTCCGGGACCTGGGCCAGGACATTGTTGCCGACCACGAGATCCGCGGCGGTACCTTCGGCCACCAGCTGCTGCGCCAGCTCGCGGCCGAAGAACGCGACCCGGGTCGGCACGCCCCGCGCCGTCGCCGCGGCCGCGACGTTCGCCGCCGGCTCGACGCCGAGCGACGGGATGCCCTGCCGCACGAAGTGCTGGAGAAGATAGCCGTCGTTGCTGGCCAGCTCGACGACCCGGCTCCCTCCGTGCAGGCCCAGCCGGGCGGTCATGGCCTTCGCATAGAGCTCGGCGTGGCGGACCCAGCTGTCGGAGAAGGACGAGAAATAGGCGTACTCGGTGAAGATGTCGGTCGGGCTCACATATTCGCGGAGCTGGACGAGGAGGCAGGAAGGACAGACGCGGACATCGAGCGGATAGAAGGGCTCCATCCGATCGAGCTGCTCTGCCGAAAGAAAGCTCTCGCAGAGGGGGGACATGCCGAGATCGACCAAGCCGTGAGAAAGCGGCGTCCCGCAGAACCGACACGCAGACCTGGCACTCGAAGGCATGACGGCATCGCTCCAGCCCAAGGTGACCCAGACGATAGGTGTCCGGCCCGAGCCGGTCAAACGCGTGCGCGGCCGAGGCGCAGCCGGGGAAGCCGCCACCCACCGACGCGGGCGGCAAGCGAGGCCGGCAGGAACGGCTCGATGTCGGCCACGCCGACGACCCCGAGGACGAAGAAGAGGCCGAGGCCGACCAGCCCGAGGAGGGCGAGCTCGAGCAGCAGGAGCAGGCCTTCCGCGTGCAGCAGAACCGAAGGCACCGTGACCAGGGCCGTCACGAGCGCGATGCGCAGCACGATCGACGGCCGCGCGAGCGGCCCGACCAGCCGATGGACGGCGATGCCCGCGACCAGGGCCGCCGCCCCCGTCGCCGCGAGCGCCCCGTAGGCGGCGCCCATGGCGCCGAAGCCGAGCACGAGAACGGCATCGACGCCGATCGCCAGCGGCACCAGGACAAGCGTCAGGACTGCTGCGATGCCCGAGCGGCCGGCACCCATCAGGACGACGCCCAGGGTCAGGAAAAAGGTGAGGAAGAAGCCCTGGGCGATGATCAGGACGGCGAGGAACGGGCCGCCATCGGCGAAGCTGCTCGAGAACAGAAGGGCGATCAGCGCCCGGGCGTTGACCGCGACCAGCGCGCAGGCGGGCAGCAGGATCATCAGCATGAAGCGCATGGCGCCTTCCAGCGCGCGCTCGGCGGCCGGCCGGTTGCCGATGCCGATCGCCGCCGCGATCGAGGGCAGAAGCGGCGCCGAGACCGAGTTGGCGATGAAGTTCGGCATCCGGGCGATGGTGCCTGCCGCCACGTAGAAGCCCATCGTCGCCTTGGTGCTCGCCGCCCCGAGGGCGCCCAGGACCCAGAGATCGAGGATCGGCAGGATCTGCGTGCCGACCGCGACGGCCGCCATGGCCGGCGCCAGGCGCAGGATCGGCCGGGCCTTCTCGAGCGTCGCGCGGAAGGGCGCCCTGCCGACGGCCCAGACCGCGTAGGCGAGGCCGGCGACCGACACGACCACGTTGACCACCAGGGCACCGGCGGCGGTGGCGCCGATCGCGACCAGGATCAGCACGCCGACGACGCGGGTGGCGCCGTAGATCGCGAGCGACGCGCTCTCGTGGAGGAAGGCGCGCCGACCGTTCAGGATGTGGAAGAGGGTCACGTACAGACCGTAAACCGGGATGTCGAGCGCGGCGATGCGGAACAGGCGGGCGCCGTCGTGAACGCCGAACAGGGCACCGAGCGCGGGTGCTCCCGCCAGCACGGCCACGAAGAGCAGCGCGTAGGAGGCGACCGAGAGGGTGAGCCCCGTCGCCTCGGTCGAAGGCTCCGAAAGCCCCGTGTCCGCGATCAGCTTGCCCATCGCCTGGCCGATCCCGGCGCGGCCGAGCAGCTCGACGACCACCAGGAAGGAGTAGACGATGCCGTAGACGCCGTAGGCCGCGGGGCCCAGCCACCGGGCGAGGATCACCGTCGAGAGGTAGCTGCACAGCATCAGCACGAGCTGCGCGCCCAGATGGAATGCGGTGCCGTGCACGGCCTTGCGCGTGATGTCCGACATGAGCCGAATGGGTTCTCGCTGGGCGTCGGGTGGGCGCCGCCAAGCCCGGGTGGCGGACGGCTGGCCATGGCTAGCGGTTGGCGCGGCGTGCCGCAACCGTCGGAGCGTGCCTCGCGACCCCGGGATGTACCCCGCGGGCGTCTTAACCCTGTCTCCGGGGCTGACAAGCACGGGCCCTCCCTTCTAGAACCGGGGCGCCGGCCGTGCGGCCGGCAGGACCTCGGGAGCGGGCGCGATGCGGGTGATGGTGACGGGTCACGAGGGCTATATCGGCGCCGTTCTGGTGCCGATGCTGCGCGCCGCGGGCCACGAGGTCCTGGGCCTGGACTGTGGTCTCTACCGAGGGGCCGAGGTGGCGGCGCTGGACAGGGTCCCGGCGCTCGACCGCGACCTGCGCGACGTCGAGCCGCGCGACCTGGACGGGATCGACGCGATCATCCACCTGGCCGCCCTCTCCAACGACCCGCTGGGCGACCTCGACCCGCGGCTGACTTACGAGGTCAACCACGAGGCCACGGTGCGCCTCGCCGAGATCGCGCAGCGACGGGGCGTCGGCCGGTTCCTCTTCGCCTCGAGCTGCAGCGTCTACGGGGTCGAGGGCGGCGGGCTCGCCGACGAGACGAGCCCGCTCTCGCCGCTCACGCCCTACGCCGAGACCAAGATCATGGTCGAGCGGGACGTCGGCCGGCTGGCCGGCCCGGGGTTCTGCCCGACCTATCTGCGCTGCGCCACGGCCTATGGCGTGTCGCCCATGCAGCGCTTCGACATCGTCCTGCCCAATCTGGTCGGGCACGCGGTGACGACCGGCAAGGTGCTGCTGCGCACCGACGGCACCTCCTGGCGGCCGCTCGTGCACATCCGGGACATCGGGACGACCTATCTCGAGCTCCTGAAGGCGCCGGCGGCGGCCATCTCGAACCAGGCCTTCAATGTCGGACGGACGAGCGAGAATCACCGCATTCGGGACATCGCGGCCCATGTGGTCGAGGCGGTGCCCGGCTCGAGCCTCGCCTTCGCGGAGGGCGCCTCTGCGGACAAGCGCTCCTACCGGGTCAGCAGCGAGAAGCTGGCGGGCACGGTGCCGGCGCTCCGGCTGACCTGGGACTCTGCCGCCGGAGCCAGGGAGATGTACGAGGCCATGGCCGGCGGCTATTTCGGCGACCAGCCCTTCGAGGGCCCACGCTTCATACGCCTGAAGCACATCAAGGCGCGGCTGGCGGCCGGCAGCCTGACCGACGACCTCCGCGCCGCCGGGCCCCGCCGCGCCGTCGCCTGAGGGGCGGGGCAGAGCCGGCTTGCCCCGGCCCCGATCCCGCCCCGGCGTCGCTCAGGCCGCCGCGGCGACCTGCGGTGCCGGATGCGCCCGGCGAACGTCGAACAGCTTCAGGTCGAGCGGCTTCAGGTCGGCCACGCGCAGGAAGTCGCCGAGCGTCGTGCCCGTCGCCTCGCTGTCCGGGTTGGGGCCGCCGCGCCCGCTCTGCAGATCGCCGAGGTCGACCGTCCTGAAGTCGATGCTGAAGCGGGTCTTGCCGGCGCGGTTCGGCGCGGTCGCGTGGAGGTGGCAGCCCGAGAAGACCATGACGTCGCCGCCGCGCCCGGCGATCCGGAACTCGCCCGCCGTGTCGATCGGCGCTTTCGGCAGCGGGTGCGGCCGGGGATCCGATTTGATGTGCTGGGCGGCCTGCTGACGAGCGTTCTGGACCCAGTCGTCATAATCGAAGCCGGCCGAGCCGTTCGGCACCGCCTCCCGAAAATAGCGCGGGAACATGGACATCGCGCACTCGGGCGGGATGTCGAAGACCGGCAGCCAGAAGTTCACGAGCGCGATCGGGTGGGCGTACCAAGTGTCGCGGTGGGCCTTGTAGGCGTAGCTCACGCCAGAGGTCAGGAAGTCGTCGCTCGGGACGACACGCAGGCGGGGCAGGTCATAGTAGGTCCGATCCGGGTCGCAGCCGAACTCGATCAGGAACTGCTGCATCAGCTCCTTTGTGCTCTGGCCGTTGGTGAAGGACGATTTCAGGGGCCCGGCCCGCCTGATGAACTCCTCGACGGGCATGGCGTACTGAGCCTTCTCCGGCTCGTGCGGGGCGAAGGCCTCGCGGATCAGGGATCGCGCATGCTCGCAGAGGGCCAGAAGGCCCGGCTGCCCGTTGTAGATGAGGATATCGCCCTTGAAGACACGCTCCCGCCTCGTCTCGTCGTCGTAGCTGGGATTGAGCTGGATGCCGATCATCGACATGCCCCGTCGGCCGAATGGCACAGTGTCACCAGATCACGCTCGTGGCGCGGTTGTAGCCCATATGAGGCCATGCGCCTCGGCTCGCTAGCTTGGCCCCCAGGGCGGCCGATGTCCCGGCAGCACGCTGTTAGCTGAGTAGTGACGCACCGTCGCGGGCTTGTCTAGAGCTTCGCGAGAGTTTATCTAGGGCGTCGCAACGCGTCCGCCATCCCCGGCTACGCCTCCGGGGCGGGCTATTTCTTCGCGTAAGGGTTGGCCAGAACCCACGTGTCACGCCTGAGCGGGTCGACACCGGAGCGTCGCGGATGATCCAGGACGTGCAGCGTGTGGATCTGGTTCAGCCAGGCGCCGTTCTTGAAGATCCGCTTCTCGCGGAGCGCCGTGAACGGATGGACCTGACGGAGCGGATGGTCGCGGTTGAACTCGGCCACGGCCAGAAGCTCGCCGACCGCCGGGTTGGCGCTGTCCATCAGCACGGCGCCCAGATAGACGAGGGTCATGGGAAGATAGCGGTCGGCCGGACCCAGCAGCGCCCGCATGGCATCGACCGTGCTGGAGTAGAAGGCGAGATCGAGCGAGACGAAGCCGATCGGTGCGTCCAGCTCGTCGAGGAAGCTCCCTGCCGTCTCGGCGATCGGCCCGTAGACGAGGCGCGTGCCGGGCGGCACGTTCCGCTGGACCAGGGCGCGGTCGGGAAGGGGAAAATCGCCTTCGACGAACTCCTCCGGATAGTCCCGGTAGTCGGCGGGGCGGGGCATGCCGGTGCCGCTGTCGAGGCCGACGAGCCCGATCTCGACGCCGGTCGCCTTCGTGACCTGCTGGCCGATCTGGGCGAGGTTGACCAGCCCCGCGCCGGCCGCGATCCCGAACTCCACCGCGTAGATCTTGGGAACGCCCATGGCCTTGGCATAGTCGGCCGCCTTGAGCACGCAGAAGGCATAGCGGCGGCGGTCGACGAGGTCGAACGCAACCTTGGCGCGAAAGCTCCCGAACAGGGACACGAAGGCGCTGGCGAGGTTGAGGTGGAGCGGCTCGGCGAGACGGTCGCGGAGCGCCCGTTCCCAGAAGGCGCTGCCCGTCAGCTCTTTAAGATTCATGAGGTGCTGGTCCAATTCGGCTGGGCGGGACGAGACCACAGGCACCCTGAAGGTGCAAGCGACGGCGCGGCGGAGGCGCACTCGAGGGAGGAATTCAGGGAGTTCGAGACCCTTTCCAAGTGAGCGGAGCCTACCATGCTACTGCTCCTCGGGGTGTGGTTCTTTTATCCCAGGGTCGCCTGGAGGATAGTCCCGATGGCTGTCGGGCACGGCTTTTCGATTGGCCGCTCGCGACGGTTCTCCTAGGGTGATAAAGCCTGGACGTGCGGCATGTGCCGCGGTTGGGCAGTATGGCGAGCATAAGCATGGCGGTGAGACGGATCGACAAGTCGCCGTTGGTGAGCATCGGCATTCCCGTCTACAACGGCGAGAATTTCCTGGGCGACGCCGTCGGCTCGGTGCTCGGCCAGACCGAGGGCGATCTCGAGCTCCTGATCTCCGACAATGCGTCCACCGACCGTACCGAGGAGGTCTGCCGCGACCTCGCGGCCGGCGACCGCCGTATCGTGTATCGACGGCAGGAGCGGAACGTCGGCGCCGCCGCCAACTACAATCACACCTTCGCGATGGCGCGCGGCCGGTATTTCAAATGGCTCGCGCACGACGACCGCATCCAGCGGACCTATCTCGAGCGGACCATCGCAGCGCTCGAGGCCGAGCCCGATGCCGTCCTGTGCAACACCGTGATCGACTACATCGAGCCGGGCGGGCGCATCATCGGCGTCTACGAGACGGTCCTGGCGCATGCCGATCTGCCCAGCCCCTCCGAGCGCTTCGGGACCATGGTCCTGCGAGCACATTCCTGCGCCGACATGTTCGGCGTGATGCCGCGGCGGGCCATGCTCCACTCACTGCTGCACAGCGACTTTCACGGCGCCGACCGGGCGCTGCTGGCCCAGATGGCGCTGCGCGGCCGGCTCATCCAGTTGCCCGAGCATCTGGTGCAGATGCGCGAGCACGCGGGCCGCTATACGCGCAGCCAGTCGAGCGCCCGCGACCGCCGCGTCTGGCACGATCCGTCCGGACGGAGCTGGTTCCACCTGCCGACCCTGCGGTTGTACCATGAGTACTGGCGCATGGTGCGGGCCGCCGACCTTCCGCCCGCGGAACGGCGGCGGTGCTACGCCATCCTGGCCCAGTGGTGGATGGTCAATTGGAACAGCCTGCGCGTCACGACCGACGCGATCGCGATCGCGGCACCCGAGTTCGTCGGCTGGGCAGAGCATACGAAGAAGCGCTTCTTCGGCGCGGCGCCGGGTCACTTCGATGTCCCGGCCGAGGCATCGCTCGGTCACTCGGGTGGCTCACACGGCAAGGACAGCGGGCACTAACGCCGCGCCCGGGGCTCAGGCGGGTCTGAGCTCGGGTCTCAGCCCCAGTGACTGCAGCATCGCCCCGATCTCATCGAGGTAGAGGGGGTTCATCACAACGACGACGTCGGGACGCAGCGGCACCAGATCCTTCGGTCCGACGATCACCCGGCCGCTGCCGGCGAGGAAGCGGCCCCAGCGGTGCGGATTGACGTCGACGACCGCGACCAGCTCCTGTTCCGGCTGCATCATCGCCAGATAGGCGACCCCCTTCGAGCCCGAGCCCCAGATCGCCACGCGCCGGCCGGCCGCGCGCCACCGCGCCAGCTCGGCTCGATCGGCCGCCAGCCGCTTGCCAACGCTTTTCCCGAAGGCGGTGGCGAGCTCGATCAGGCCACTCGGCGGCGGGCCCGGCGGAGCTGCGGCAGATCCATTGGCTATCCTCGTCTCGACCGTGAGGTATTGGTCGCCATAGACCTTGGCCACCTTGCCGGCCATGAAGCCCGTTTCCGCCAGCAGCCGCTCCAGCGCGTGTGGCGAGAAGTAGAGGGCGTGCTCGTAGTAGACGTCCCAGAAGGCCCGCTCGACCAGGATCCGCTCGAGGTCCGGCACATCGAGGAACAGGACCGTCCTCGGGCTTGCCCCGAGATTGCGTCGGATCAGCCCGAGGAGGGCGCGGGGCCGGGCGATATGCTCGAGGGTGTGGCGGCAGCAGACGAGGTCCGGGCGAAGCGCGGCCTCGCCCGGACCATAGAGGGTAGGGTGGATCTCCAGGCCGGGTATCGACCGATGCTCGGGATCGGGCCGGTAGGCCGGATCGAAGCCGATCGCCCGACCGACGCCTGCCTTCTTGAGCGCCACCAGGAACTCACCCTTGCCGCAGCCGATCTCGACGACGGTCTTACCGGTGAGGTCATGGCGGTCGACCAGTGCGCTCGCGAGCTCGTCGACGAATGCGCGGAAGCGTGGCGAGTAGCCCTGGGCGTCCTCGTAGTTGGGATCGTAGAGCACGCATCGCTCGTCGAAGGCGCGATTGAAGACGAGGCCGCAGTCGAGGCAGAGCACAAGATCCAGCCGGCCCTTGGGCACCGCCAGAGCCGAGTCGCGGTCGGGGCGCAGAAGCGCGCTCTGCACGGGAAGATCGTCCACCGCGAAGATCGGCAGCTGATCGGTCGAAGCGCACACAGGACAGGGAACGGGAGGCTCGATCGAGCGCTGCTCGGTCATCGACGGTCCGGCGCTGGCGGTTGGGGGCAGTGTCCTCAAAAGCCACTGCAGACTACGCAACGTCCGGGACCCCTGTCCATGGACGCTTGTTCACACTCGTAATCGAGTGTGCCTCCGCATCAGCGCCCAGCCGCGAACTCCTCGCGGATCGCCGCGTCGTGCTGCCCGAGCGCCGGAACCCGGGTACGCTCGACGGGCTCGCCCACGACCAGCGCGCCCGGGGCCAGCACCGAGACCTGCTTTCCCCCTGCCGTCATCACCGGCCAGACGCGGTTCTGGGGATGGTGCAGCAGATCCTCGAGGGTCGAGAGTCGGCCATAGGCGATGGCCGCGCGCTCGAGCAGGGCGCAGACGCCCTCGCGGTCGAGCCTGCCCAGGGCCGCACGTAGCGCCTCGTCAAGCGCCGCTCGGTTGGCGACCCGATCTGGATTGGTCGCAAAGCGCGGATCGGACGCAAGCTCGGGGCGCTCTAGCACCTCGGCGCAGAGCCGCCGCCATTCCCGCTCGTTCTGGATCGCCAGCAGCACAGAGGCACCGTCGCCGCAGGGATAGGCGCCGTAAGGCGCTATCGTCGGGTGATGGAGCCCGAGGCGCGGCGGCTCGTGATGCCCATAGGCCCAGGTGAGATAGGGCACGTTCATCCAGTCGCCGATGGCGTGGAAGAGGGAAACCTCGATGGCGCGGCCCTGGCCGGTGCGCTCGCGGGCGAAGAGGGCGCGGAAGAGGGCGGAGGTCGCGGTCATGCCCGCGGCGATGTCGCAGACCGAGACGCCGACGCGGGTCGGCTCGTCGCCGATGCCGTTGACCGAGGCGAGTCCGCTCTCGGCCTGGACCAGGAGATCGTAGGCCTTGAGGTCGCGAAATGGCCCGGTGCTGCCGTAGCCGCTGATGTCGCACGTGACGAGCCGGGGAAAGCGCCGGCGGAGGGCGGCGGCGCCTATGCCCAGGCGCTGGGTGGCGCCAGGGGCGAGGTTCTGGATGAAGACGTCGGCCCGGGCCAGCATGCGCTGGAGCAGCGCCATGCCGGCCGCGTCCTTGAGATCGAGCCTGACCAACTCCTTGCCGCGGTTCAGCCAGACGAAGTTGGCGCTCTCGCCCTCGCAATAGCGGTCGTAGCCCCGCGCGAAGTCGCCCTCCGGCCGCTCGACCTTGATGACCCGGGCGCCCGCGTCGGCGAGGTTGCGCGAGGCGAGGGGGGCTGCCACCGCCTGCTCGAGGCTGACGACGAGGATGCCGTCCAGATCGCCCGCCATGCGCCTCGTGCCGTCTCCCTTGCCGTCGGAAACCTCTGTTCGCGATGGCCGCCGATCATCGGCGACAGGCGGCGATGGCGCAACCGCCGGGGTGCGATCGACGGTGCCGGTCGCGGCCGCGCAAGCGGGTGTCCCGGCGCCGCAGGAGGCGGTCGGGCGCCATGATAGGCGAGACTCCAGCGTGTGTGGAGGCGGTGCCGCGGCGCCGTCGCCCGGGTCTCGGGTTCGGGGTGCTTCGCCATGAGGACGCGTGATCGGATGCTCGCCTTGCTGGAAGCCAGGCGGCCCGGCTGGGGCCTGCCCGGCCCCTTCTACACCGATCCCGAGCTGCACCGCCTGGACATGCAGGAGATCTTCGGCCGGAGCTGGGTCTTCGTCGGCCTGAGCTGCGAGGTCCCCGAGCCCGGCAGCTGGATCAGGGTCGACATCGGCCAGGACTCGCTCGTGCTCGTCCGCGGCCGGGACCGGGCCATCCGCGCCCTCCACAACAGCTGCCGGCATCGCGGTGCCCGCGTCTGCCCGGGAGACAGCGGCCGGTCGGCTCGGCTCGTCTGCCCCTATCATCAGTGGAGCTACGACCTCGAGGGGCGGCTTCTGAAGGCGCGCCACATGGGCGAGGGCTTTGCGGTCGACGGCTTCCGCCTGAAGCCCGTCCATCTCGAGAATGTCGGCGGCTGGCTGTTCGTCTCGCTGGCCGAGGAGCCACCCTCGATCGAGGCGTTCCGCCAGGATGTCCTCCCATTCCTGCTCCCGGTCGAGATCGACAACTGCAAAATCGCCTTCGAGAGCAGCATCGTGGAGGACGGCAACTGGAAGCTCGTGATGGAGAACAACCGCGAATGCTATCATTGCGCGGCCGGCCATCCCGAGCTCGGTCGGACGCTCTCCGAGTATGACGCCGTGGACGACCCGCGCGCCGATCCCGCCTATTTCGCGCTCCTCGAGCAGAAGAGCCGGGACTGGGCGGCGCTGGGCCTGCCCTATGCCCCGACGCCCCACGACCTGCGCTACCGGGCCGTGCGCATGCCCTTCGTCGAGGGGGCGCTCGCCATGACCATGGACGGTAGACCCGCCTGCCGGCGGCTGCTCGGCCGGCTGACGGACCCCGACCTCGGCTCCGTCCGGATGCTGAGCCTGCCCAACTCCTGGAACCATCTGGGCGCCGACCATGTCGTGGCCTTCCGGGCGCTGCCGCTCGGCCCCGAGCGCACGCTCCTCACCACGAAGTGGCTGGTCCACAAGGAGGCGGTCGAAGGCGTCGACTACGATGTCGGGCGACTGAGCGAGGTCTGGCTCAAGACCAACGACCAGGATCGCAGGCTGGTCGAGCTGACCCAGAGCGGCGTCCGCTCGAGCGCCTACGAGCCCGGGCCCTACTCGCCGGTGATCGAGGTCGGCGTCAGGAACTTCGTCGACTGGTACACCGGCGAGATGATCGCCGGCCTGACCCGGGCGGCGCCCTCGCGGATGATCGCCGCCGAATAGACGGCCGCAGTTGACACCCCGCCCGCCCGCGTCGAAGGAAGGCGGGCGGGACGGGCGGTCCAGGCCTCTTCCGCGTCGACGGCGTCAGGGGAGGCACGAAGGATGCGGCTCGAGGGCAAGGTGGCATTGATCACGGGTGCGGCGTCGGGCTTCGGCCGGGGCATCGCCCAGGCCTACGCGCGCGAGGGCGCCAGGGTGGCGCTCGTCGACATCGACGAGGCGGGCGCCCGGTCCGTGGCCGAGGCGATCGGCGGCTCGGCCCTGGGCCTGGGCTGCGACGTCGGCAAGGGCCCGCCCGTCCGGGCTGCGGTGGCGCGGACGCTCGAGGCCTTCGGCGATCTCCATATCGTCGTCAACAATGCCGGCGTCAGCCACAGGAACCGGCCGCTGCTCGAGGTCGACGAGGCCGAGCTGGACCGGGTCTTCACCGTCAACGTCAAGTCGATCTTCCACATGGCGCATGCGGCCGTGCCGCATCTCAGGAAGCGCGGCGGCGGTGTCATCATCAACGTCACCTCCACCGCCGGCATCCGCCCGCGGCCGGGCCTTACCTGGTACAACGGCTCCAAGGGCGCCGCCAACACGATCACCAAGTCGATGGCGGTCGAGCTGGCCCCGGACAGGATCCGCGTCTGCGCCATCGCCCCGGTGATGGGCGAGACGGGGCTGCTCTCGACGTTCATGGGGGTCGAGGATACGCCGGAGAACCGGGCGCGCTTCATCGCGACCATCCCCTGGGGCCGGATGAGCCGGCCCGAGGACATCGCCAACGCGGCGGTCTTCCTCGCGTCCGACGAGGCAGAGATGGTCACGGGCGCCGTCCTCGAGGTCGATGGCGGGCGCTGCGTCTGAGCGGCTGGAGGCGACCGGCCCTTCGAGGAGACGGGCATGAGCGAGGTGACCGAGGGCTATCGGCCGATCTTCCAGCGCGGCCCCGATCCGACCGACTACCGCCGCCTCGACCAGGCGCCGCCCGAAGCTCTCGACCTCGGCGGGCGTCGGTTCGTCTCGGTGCGCCCCGGGACCCTGACCGCGCTGGCCGAGACCGCCTTCAACGACATCGCGCACTTCTTCCGCACCTCCCATCTGGCCCAGCTCCGCGCCATCCTGGACGATCGCCAGGCCTCGGCGAACGACCGCTTCGTCGCCCTGGAGCTTCTGAAGAACGCGGTGATCGCCTCGGGCGGCGCGTTCCCGTCCTGCCAGGATACGGGGACCGCCATCGTCGTCGGCAAGAAGGGCCAGCAGGTGCTGGTCGAGGGCGACCAGGAGGCGGCCCTCTCGGCCGGGATCGAGCGGACCTGGGCCCGCCGCAACCTCCGCTTCAGCCACCTGGCCCCCCTTACGATGTACGAGGAGCGCAACACGGGAACCAACCTGCCCGCGCAGATCGACATCGAGGCCGTCTCGGGCGACGCCTTCGACTTTCTGTTCGTCGCCAAGGGCGGCGGCTCCGCCAACAAGACCTTCCTGTTCCAGGAGACCCGCCGGCTCCTCGATCCGGAGCGGCTTCTGGCCTTCCTCGAAGAAAAGCTGCGCGGCCTCGGCACGGCCGCCTGCCCGCCCTATCATCTGGCGGTCGTCGTCGGCGGGCTCTCGGCCGAGCAATGCCTGAAGACCCTGAAGCTGGCGAGCTGCCGCTACCTCGACGAGCTGCCGACCAGCGGTGACAGCCTGGGCCGCGCCTTCCGCGACATCGAGCTCGAGGCCCGCGTCCTCGATCTCGCCCGAGAGCTCGGCATCGGTGCCCAGTTCGGCGGCCGGCATTTCGCCCACGACGTCCGCGTCGTCCGCCTGCCTCGGCACAATGGCTCGCTGCCGGTCGGGCTCGGCGTCTCCTGCTCGGCCGACCGCCAGATAAAGGGCCGGATCACGGACGAAGGCGTGTTCCTCGAGCGGCTCGACACCGATCCCGCGCGCTTCCTGCCCGAGACCGGGGTCGACCTCGGCCATGCCGTCCGACTGGATCTCGGCCGGCCGATGGCCGAGATCCGGGCCGAGTTGACGCGGCATCCGGTGGCGACGCCGCTTCTGTTGAGCGGCCCCATGATCGTCGCCCGCGATCTCGTCCATGCCGAGCTGGGCCGACGCCTCGCCGCGGGCGAGCCGCTGCCCGCCTACATGAAGGACCACCCCATCTACTATGCGGGACCGGCCAAGACCCCGGAAGGCTGGGCCTCGGGCTCCTTCGGGCCCACCACGGCTGCCCGGATGGACCCCTACATTCCCGACTTCCAGGCGGCCGGGGGCGCCCTCGTCACCGTCGCCAAGGGCAACCGGGCGCCCGCCGTCACGGCGAGCTGCAAGCGGAGCGGCGGGTTCTATCTCGCCACCATCGGCGGTGCCGCAGCCCGCGTCGGACGGGACATGATCCGCTCCGTCGAGACGGTCGACTTTTCCGAGTACGGCATGGAAGCCGTCTGGCGGATCGTCGTCGAGGACCTGCCGGCCTTCATCGTCATCGACGACAAGGGCAACGACTTCTATGCGCGCAAGCGCCCCTAAGTCCCCCGGCGGGCCTTTCGTCCCGGAGTCCGCTCCCATATAACAGTAGATAGATGATAATTGGAGAAAATATTGATTCCTGGATGTAGAATTGCCATAGTCGGATCGACCGATCGTCCCTTGTCGGGGCGCCCGGGACGGAGCCGGCAATGCGCTATTTTCCGATCTTCCTCGACCTCGAGGGCCAGAGCCGTCCTCGTGGTCGGGGGCGGCGAGGCGGCCCTGCAGAAGCTGCGCCTGCTATGCCGGACGCCCGCCGACATCCATGTCGTCGCGGCCGCGCCATGCCCCGAGATCGAGGCCCTGGCCGGGACACGTGCCCTCCGTCTCAGCCGCCGCAGCTTCGAGACACGCGACATCGTCGGGTGCCGTCTCGCGGTCGCCGCCACCCTGGATGCGGGCGAGCTGGCCCACATGGCCGCCGCCGCTCGGGCGGCGGGTGTTCCCCTCAACGCCGTCGATTGTCCGGAGCTCTGCGACTTCGTGACCCCGGCCATCGTCGACCGCGATCCGCTGGTCGTCGCAATCGGCACGGAGGGCACGGCACCGGTCCTCGCCCGCCAGATCAAGGCTCGGATCGAGGCCCTCCTGCCGGCCAGGATCGGGGCGCTCGCTCGGTTCGCCCAGAGCTTCCGGTCCAGGGTCGCGACGGCGCTGCCCGGCGGTGGCGTGCGCCGGCGCTTCTGGGAACGCTTCTTCGCCGGCGAGACCGCGCGCCGCTTCCTGGCCGGCGACGTTCCGGGTGCCGAGGCGGCGATCGAGGGTGCGGTCGAGGAGGCGGCGGGCATGTCTGGCGCGCCGGGACGGGTCAGCCTCGTGGGTGCCGGCCCGGGCGACCCCGACCTTCTGACCTTCAAGGCGCTGCAGGCGCTGCAGAGGGCCGATGTGATCGTCGTGGACCGGCTCGTCGACCGCCGGATCCTCGAGGTGGCCCGCCGCGACGCCCGCCGCGTCGAGGTGGGCAAGACGCCGGGCGGCCCGTCCACCGAGCAGGCCGAGATCGACCGCATCCTGCTGCGCGAGGCTCGGGTCGGGCGCCACGTGGTGCGCCTCAAGGGCGGCGATCCGTTTGTGTTCGGCCGCGGCGGCGAGGAGCTGGCGGCGCTCAGGGACGCTGGCATCGAGGTCGACATCGTGCCCGGCATCACGGCGGCCCTGGGCTGTGCCGCCGCCATCGGCCTGCCGCTCACCGAGCGCGGGGTCAGGCGGTCGCTCGTCCTGATGACCGGCCAGGCCAGCGACGGGCCCGCCGACCACGATTGGCGGGCCTTGGCGCGGCCGGGACAGGTGCTGGCGATCTATATGGGCGTCGGCGCCGCCGGCCATATCGAGCGACGTCTGCTGGCGGCCGGCATCGACCCCGAGACGCCGGTGACCATCGTCGAGAACGGCACGCTGCCGACCCAGAAGGTGGCCGTCGGCCGGATCGCCGGTCTGGCCGGCCTCGTCATCGATCATGCCGTCAAGGGGCCGGCCATCATCTACGTCGGGGCTGCGCCCGAGCCGAGGCCCGAGGCGGAGCCGCGGCCGGACTCGCCGGTTTCCAAGGCGGGGAGCCTTCTGGAGAGAGCCGCATGAGCCTCGTCGTTTTGGCCGCCAACCATCAGATCGGTGGCGACGTCGTCTTCCTGACCGAGGACGGATGGTCGCCGGTGATCGACAGGGCGCGCTGCGTGGAGGGCCCGGCCGAGCTGGCCGCGCTCGAGGCAGCCGCACGGCGGGCCGTCGCGCGCGACATCGTGGTCGATCCCCATCTGATCGAGGTCCGTCGCGAAGGCGGGCGCCTGGTCCCGCTGGCCGACCATGACCGGCGGCGTCTCGGCCGGTCGGCCGCGGCCGGGCTGCCGCCGGACCCGCGCTGAGGCGCTGGCGGCACGGCTAGGCCCGACCGGCACGTCACACCGGGTACGCCATCCGGTTGCGCAGGGCGCCTTTGCCTTGACTTCCGGAGACCGCAGGAGCACATGCCCTTTGCCGCTTCTGCGGTATCGAGGTCTCGGCCGCGTAACGGCCGCCCGCATAAGCGGGTCCGGTCCTGCCCAGTCCTCGCCAACCTCTTCGTCGACTCCCAGGCTACGCGGGGCGTCGTGCACAACCCCCCGCCGACGCGGACGTCCGGCCGATAAGGGCCAGGGCTACGTGCGGCCTGAATCGAAAGTCCTTTTCATATCATGAGTTTCCAAGAACTCGGCCTCGGGGCGCCCCTTCTGGCGGCGCTGGCCGGCCAGGGCTATGACGCACCCACCCCCATCCAGGCCCAGGCCATTCCCCAGATCATGGCCGGCCGCGACCTCCTCGGCATCGCCCAGACGGGCACCGGCAAGACGGCGGCCTTCGCCCTGCCGATCCTTCATCGCCTCACCCTCGACCGCAAGAAGGCGCCGCCGCGCAGCTGCCGCGTCCTCGTCTTGGCCCCGACGCGCGAGCTGGCGGCGCAGATCGAGGACAGCTTCCGCACCTACGGCAAGGGCTCCCGCCTGACCTCGACCGTGGTCGTGGGCGGCGTCTCCTTTCCCCCGCAGGCGCGCATCCTGGCCGGCGGCGTCGACGTCCTGGTGGCCACGCCCGGCCGCCTGATCGACCATCTGGACCAGCGCACCCTCGGCCTCGACGGCGTCGAGGTGGTGGTCCTGGACGAGGTCGACCAGATGCTCGACCTGGGCTTCATCCACGCCATCCGGCGCGTCGTCCGGGTCCTCCCGAAGGAGCGCCAGAGCCTCTTCTTCTCGGCCACCATGCCGAAGGAGATCGGCACCCTCGCGGGCGAGCTGCTGCGCGACCCGGCCGAGGTGCGGGTGGCCCCGGTCGCCACCACGGTCGAGACCGTCGAGCAACGCGTCGTCTTCGTCGCCTCCGAGCAGAAGCGACCGCTGCTGATCGAGACGCTGGCCGACCCGAGCGTCACGCGGGTTCTGGTCTTCACGCGCACCAAGCATCGCGCCGATCAGGTCACGCGCCACCTGGAGACCGCGGGCGTCGACGTCGCGGCGATCCACGGCAACAAGTCCCAGGGCCAGCGCGAGCGGGCGCTCGCCGGCTTCCGGGGCGGCCGCACCCGCGTCCTGGTCGCGACCGACGTCGCCGCCCGCGGCATCGACGTCGACGGCATCAGCCACGTCGTGAACTACGACCTGCCCAACGTGCCCGAGAGCTACGTCCACCGTATCGGCCGCACCGCCCGCGCCGGCGCCGCCGGCATCGCCATCTCCTTCTGTGACGGCGCAGGAGCGGGCCTACCTCAAGGACATCGAGAAGCTGATCCGCCGCCGCATCTGGTCCGATCGCTACGAGGGCAAGGGCCGGATGGTGAACGTCGGGCAGGCCGCCGAGCTTCCGCCGGCCGAGGAGCCCCGCCCCGTGGCGCGCCAGCGGCCCTCCGCCCCGCCCCGCTCTCAGCAGAGCCGCCCGCGTCGGCCAGGGCAGCCGCCCGGCGAACGCGGCCGGCGCCGGCCGCGGCCGTCCTCAGGGTCAGCGCCAGGGCGAGCGTCGCAGCGCCACCCGCTGAGCGGGCTGACCTACGACGCATGTCAGTGCTGCGGTGCGCCGCGGCGGATGTCCTCGATGGAAACGTCGAGGGCGTCGGCCGCGGCGAGCCAACGGCTGTCTGTCGTGAGCGCGCGGGCCTTCTCGATACGGGCGAGCGCCAGGCAGGCACGGTCGCCTAGCGAGAGGCCGTAGGCCCGCGTCAGCGGGCGCAGCCGCCCGACCTCGCGTGCCTGCTCGGCGTCGAACGGCACGATCACGATGCCGAGGTCGCGGGCGTCGGCCCATGCCTCGTCTGCCGGCATGCCGCGCTCCGCGAGCTTCGAGACCGCCTCGGCCAGATTGACGGCGCTGATCCGAGCGCCGGGCAGAGTCGCCAGGACGGCCTGCTGTCCCGGCTCGCCGTCCATCAGCGCCCGCAGCGCCGATGCGTCGAGGGCAATTGATTCACTCATCCCGTGCGGCGCGCTGGCGGTCCTCCCCCAGCTCGGCCGCCAGATCGGTACCCGCCGGCACGTGGCGCCGCACCCGGGCCTGCACGCGGCGAACCACCGACGACAGCGGCTCGAGGACCACCCTGCCGTCCTCGACGCGCGCCAGCAACGAACCACCCGCCTCGACCCCGAGCTCGGCCCGCAGCGCGGCCGGGATCACCAGCCGTCCATTCGGACCCATTGCGACATGAGCGCGCTTCACGGCATTGATCTCGATCGTGCCAGAGGCCCTTTATGTGGCATTCGTCGCGATCCATGAGAAGCGTGGCCACGGTCGGCGACCCGAGCCGCTGCCCGCTCGCGTGCGGCCTCGACCAGCGCGGCATTGTCGGCCGCCACACGGGTGTCGGGTAGGTGGAGCGTGTCCTCGAGGCCGATGCGGCTGTCGTGACCGAGTTCGAGGGCAAGATCAAAAACGGGCCAAGTCGTGGCCTCGAAGCCATGGGACAGGCGGGGCAGCCCGATGCCCGCTGCGTCGAGAGCGGCGTTGATGGCACGGGTGGCGGCGATGGCCTGGGCGATGTCCGGCTCGACGGGCTCGATGAGGATACGCAGGCAGGTCCCGGCGAGCCCGGAGCCCTTCAGTTGCCCGACCTGACCGACATCGCTGATGCCCGCCTCGATACCGACGCCGATCTCGAGCAAGGCCCGGCAGACCTCGATGGCGCCCTTTTCCTCCATGTTGACCGAAGCGAAGTCGGGCAGCGCTGTCCAGCCCCGGATGAGGGCGAGACGGCGGTCGAGATCGGGCTCGATCCAGGCGCCCGTGCTGGCGCTGAGCGGCACCGGCCCGCAGCGGGCGCGGACGGCCTCCCGCCTCGACGGTTAATGCAGACCTTGAAGCAGCATGGCGCGCCTAGGCATCGTCGCGGGCGGGCTCTGCGTGGGCAGCCGCCCTTCGTGCACGCAAGAGCCGGACAAACTCATCGCTCAACGTGTGGTCGCCGGTGTCGGCGGCGCGCTCGATGACAGCTCGCGTAGCGCCGGGCTCGGTCGAGCGGCAGACGCAGCGCCATCAGCAGATAGACGCCGCGAAAGCGCGGGTCATCGATGTGCTCGGATCGGCGGCCTCGTACTGCTCGGGCCCCGTGAAGGCCTGCAGGATAAAGAACTCCATGATCTTATCGTGGCGGAACAGAAGGTCTCCGTTGGGATCTGCGCCGCGCGCCGTACAACAGCCGATGGCGCTCCATTGCGGCCGTCTCAGCGGATTTCTCGCACCGACGGCGCCTTGCTATCCTTCCGCCCGCAGCTCGTAACTGTGGCCGGCAAAGCGCTCCAGCGGAAACTGCGCGCCAGGATTTGTGATCCGGTAGTCCTCGGCCCATTAGGTCGTAGGCCTGCTCTTGTAACGCCATCAGGTCGGGCATCGCTCCATTCGCGAGGATCGTGGCTATGGTCGTGAGATCCATAGGATTGGACAAAGACGCCGCCAGCGCGTCCTGCTCGTGGGAGCTGCTGAACTGATCGTATGTCCTGACCGGGAACGTCCGGGCCGCGCGCTCGAACGCCTCGCCTCGCACGGGCGCGTCCATCGGAAGCTCCGGCGCGCGCGACACCAGGAACGCCTCGATCTGATCGCGGTCGAGCGGCAGAAGCTGCATGGTCCGCGCAGTCGCCGGCTTGTGCCACTCCATCGGCTGGCTGGCGAGGATGATATTACCCTCGAAGTGACGCTCGACGAACTCGGTGATCTTGCCGCGAGTTCGCGGAGACCTGGTTAAGCCCGTCGACCAGTATGTCGATCGCGCCCATCGAGACGAGCTGTCGCAGAAAATCAGCGTCGCCGGCGAGGCCGGAGAGCTTGGCCTGCACCGCCTCGAGCACGCCACCCTCGCAGCGCCGCGCCGGCAGATAGACCGCCACCCGGCGCGACGCCCTGCGAGCCGGCGCATGAACAAGGACTTGCCCAGCCCGACTTCGCCCTCAAGGATGACCTGCCCGCGGATCTCGGGGATCGCCCTGTCGAGCGGCAGGGTCGCCGCCACTATCGATGTAGGCTCTGACATCGCTGAAATAGCCGGCCTCGCTCAGATGGCCGAGATGGGCATCTGCCAGAAGCGAGGCGCGGAACGGCACGAACAAGCGCCGCCGCAGGAACGGGACATAAGCCAGCAGAAGGCCCACATAGGCAAGGCCACCGATGCGGCGCACCCACGGGTTCCAGAAGAAGAAGGCGCGCACGGCCGAGCCGAGGGCCAAGGATAGAGGAGAAGGAGCAGGCTCCAGAAGACGACGTGGCTGGTCACCGCCAGCGTGATCTTGCCCGTGAAGTCGCGCCGGTCGAGCGAGGCGATGGTGGAATCGACCGTCGCGGCTTGAGTTGGATGCTGCGGAGCGACCCTATCGTGAAGGCTCTGCAGGAGCAGCTTGTCGCCGACCGCCCAGCACGCCTTGCTGATGACGGATAGAGCCCAGTCAAGGCCACTCTGCAGCAGCGCGCTAGCGCGCCAGGGACGCGCGGCTGCGGCCTGTGGGGCGCCAACGCCAGGGCAGGCTTGGCCCACAACCTCAGCGACCTGGGCCGCCAATTCGTTCTGAAGGCGCGGATAAGACGCCGTGGCGAGCCATGCGTCGTCGAAGGTCTGCAGAATAAGGAGCGTTCGGGATCGGTCATGTCGTATCCGGTCGAGCGCAGAAGGTGGACGCCAAGCACCAATCAGCACCTCCAGAGCCGGCTCCCTCCCAACAAATGCGCTCGGCACGCAAATAATCGCGCTGCAGCGGCATTTGTCGATGATGCAAGAGCAAAAATCGTCATTGATATCCTGGATGATCCAGCTTGAGCAAGCTAATGCCGCCGCATCGCGGACTTCGTCGTCCTCGTGCGCAACCGATCGGCGATCCTGTCCGCCTGATCGCGCGCCTGCAGGGCGCCGAGGGCCTCGACTGCCGTTATTCTAACGGATGGCAAAAAGTCCATTAGGTGCTCGGCGATCTCGCCCACCTGATCGCGCGCCTGCACGGCGACCAGCGCTGCGATGGTGCCGCCTACGCTGGTGTCACGGAATCCAGCTACGGTGATCTCGTCGACTGATCGTGCGTCGGCAGGACGACGCAGCGATTCGGCGGCGACAGCGCGGACGCCATGTCGGCGACGCGAACCGCTCGGCGATCCGGCCGCCTGATCGCGCGCCTGCAGGCGCCCAGCGCCTCAGTGGCCGCAGCCCGGACAGGCGTGTGCTCATCGCGCAGCGGTCGCGACCTGGCCCCTGATGCGCCTGTAGAGAGCTAGCGTGCTACAGCCGCGCCGATAGCTGTCGTTCGTGCAGCCATTTAGTGATCTTGCCACCTCATCGCGCGCCTGCAGGACTCCCAGTGCCTCGGCGGCCGCAGCGCGCACATCGCTGTCCTTGTCACGCAGCAGGTCGGCGATCCTGCCCGCCTGATCATGCGCCTGTAGATAGCCTAGCGCTGCGACAGCCGCGGCCCGGATGCCGCGTCCATCGTGCGCCATTAGTGATCTTGCCCACCTGATCGTGCGCCTGCAGGAACTCCCAGGCCTTGGCGGCGACAGCGCGGGCTGCCATCTCCGCGTCGCCAAGCGATCGACGACTGTCGCCTGATGGCGAGCCTGCTGCGAGACCAGCCCTGGCGGCGACAGCGCGCCATCGCTGTCTGTCACGCAGCAGGTCGGTGATCCGCCGCCTGAGCGTCGCCTGTAGAAGCCTAGCGCTGCGACAGCCGCGGCCGGATACCGCTGTCCGTATCGTGCAGCCATTAGTGATCTTGCCCACCTGATCGCGCGCCTGCAGGACTCCCAGTGCCTTGGCGGCCGCAGCGCGAACATCGCGGTCCTCGTCACGCAGCAGGTCGGCGATGCTGCCCGCCTGATCGCGTGCCTGCAGGGCGCCCATGCCTCTGGCGGCCGCAGCGCGAACATCGCTGTCCTGGTCGTGCAGCAGGTCGGCGATCTTGCCCGCCTGATCGCGCGCCTGCAGGGCGCCCAGCGCCTCGGTGGCCGCAGCGCGGACATCGGCCGTTCTCGTCGCGCAGCAGCGCGGCAACTGGCGTCATGACTCGGACTGCTGCGGTCCCAGCAGCGGCCAGATATTATTTTCGCTCCCAATACGATGGCAATTCTCACTACTTTCCGTCAGGATCACGCAGGGCTGCGACGAATTCCGGCGCGATCCAATCGGGTGCTACTTGCTTTGGCGCGTCAGTCGTGAAGACGAACTCCGCAAACGGAGTTGGAGGAAACCCGAAAAATTGAGCGTCAGCAGTGGAGATGGTCGTCAGCCAAAATCCAAGGGCGGCAATGATTGATCCAGCAGGCCGCTCCGCAGAGGTCCCGCGCCCCTAGCATGGCGGGCTCCCCACGTCAGCTGGCGCCGAGCTATATTCCAATGACGGCGAGTTTGCAAATCGTGGATGAACAAGAGTCCATCCCTTCGCCCGCTCCCTCAGCACGTATTTTTGGATCTTGCCGGTCGACGTCTTCGGCAGCGGGCCGAAGACGACGGTCCGGGGCACCTTGAAACGGGCGAGCTCATGCCGGCAGATGCGCGATCAGCTCCTCCTCGGTCACCGTGGCCGCCCTCCCGGAGGGTGACGAAGGCGCAAGGGGTCTCGCCCCACGTCTCGTCCGGCCGCGCCACGACGGCGGCCTCGATCACGTCCGGATGGCGAAAAAGAGCACCCTCGACCTCGATCGAGCTGATGTTCTCGCCGCCCGAGATGATGATGTCCTTCGAGCGGTCCTTGATCTCGACATAGCCGTCCTCGTGCATCACGGCGAGGTCGCCGGTATGGAACCAGCCGCCGGGGAAGGCCGCCTCGGTGGCGCTCGGGTTCTTCAGATAGCCCTTCATGACGTCGTGGCCGCGCATCATGATCTCGCCCATCGTCGCGCCGTCGCGCGGCACCGGCGTCATGGTCTCCGGGTCCATCACCTCGAGGCCCTCGAGCACGGGATAGCGCACGCCCTGGCGGGCGAGCTTGTCGGCGCGGCTCTCGGCGTCGAGCGCCTCCCAGCTCCTCCTGCCAGGCGCAGACCGTGGCCGGCCCGTAGACCTCGGTCAGCCCATAGACATGCGTCACCTCGATGCCGAGCTTCTCCATCCGCTCCAGCACCGCCGCCGGCGGGGCCGAGGCCGCCGTCATCATCTTGACCGGCTGGGCGAAGGGGCGGCGTGCGCTCTCGGGCGCGTTGACCAGCATGCCCATGACGATCGGCGCGCCGCAGAGATGCGTCACACCGTGCTCCGCCAGAGCGGAGAAGATCGTGTCGCTCGCGACGCGGCGCAGGCAGACCTGCGTGCCGGCCTGCAGGCACGATGCTCCAGGGAAAGCACCAGCCGTTGCAGTGGAACATCGGCAGGGTCCAGAGATAGATCGGGAAACTGCGGCATGCTCCAGACGAGGACGTTGCCGACCGCGTTCAGGTGCGCGCCGCGGTGGTGATAGACGACGCCCTTGGGATTGCCGGTCGTGCCCGAGGTGTAGTTGAGCGCGATCGCCTGCCATTCGTCGGCCGGCCACAGCGGCTCGAAGTCGGGATCGCCCTCGGCCAGCAGCGCCTCGTACTCGACGCTCCCGATGCCGCTCGGCATCGGCCGGCCCCAGGGCATCGTCGATGTCGACCACGCAGCGAGCGTCCTCGAGGTCTGGGCCAGCGCCGCCTCGATGACCGGCGCAAATTCCGTGTCGGTCAGCAGCGCCTTGGCCTCGCCATGCTCGAGGATGAAGGCGATCGCCGCGGCGTCGAGCCGGTGTTGAGCGCGTTCAGCACCGCGCCGCACATCGGCACGCCGTGATGCGCCTCGAGCATCGCCGGGATGTTGGGCGGCCATGATCGCCACCGTGTCGCCCGGCCCGATGCCGCGCCGGCGCAGCGCCGAGGCGAGCCGCCGGCAGCGCCGCGCAGCTCCCGGTAGCGTACGCCGCTGCTCGCCGTGGATCGACGGCCGTCCGGTCGGGATAGACGTCGGCCGCCCGCTCGAGGAACGAGAGCGGCGTCAGCGGCGCATGGTTGGCGGCGTTCTGGTCGAGCCCGCTGGCATAGGGGCCATGGTCCGGATGGACGGCGATCGGCACGGTCGAGCCTCCCAGGGCATGATCCGCCCGACATGCGATATCGCCGCCGCGGCGCAAGCGCCGAGCCGCTACTCGAGCCCGTAATCCACGAGCTCCTGGAAGTTGCGCGGCTGCACGATGTCGGCAAGCGTCGCCAGGATGTCGCCGACATGGCTGTAGAACTCGCGCATCTGCCGGAAGGCCGCGTGGTCACGGTCGCCCAGGGCGCCGAGACCGTGCTCCCGGACTGCCGCCTCCAGCTCCTCGTACCGCTTCCGCCAGTGCCCCGCATAGCGGCACCCTGTCGCCACGGGCTCCCAGATGTCGGCATCGCCGAGCGTGTAGACGCGAACGCGCTCGCGGAGCCTCGCCTCTTCCTGCCTGCTCGTCCGCCAGATCTCCATAGCTCGAACATGCAGAAGGGCGAGCGGAGGTACTTGTCGCTCAGGATGACGAACACCCGGTCGCCCTCGCCGATCCGGCGCATGAAGGCCGCGATGCTGTCGCCCGTGCTCAGCGCGTTCTTGTCGCGGTGGATAGCCGGCCCCGTGCCTGCGCTTCGGCACAGAGCCGGTCCACCACCTGCTCGCGCTCCGACCATCCGGCGTCTTGTCGTCGCCCCACGCGTAGGACACGTACCATTCGGGCCGGTTCGGCTTCTCCTGCCCGAACGACAGCTTCTCCTCCTCGCGCCTCTCGACGGCGGGTGATGTCCGCTCGACCGCGGTCGGCCGAAGACCGAGCTGCTCCTGCGCCCGCTCGACCCGAGGGACGAGCTGGTTCAGCAGGGCCGCAGCCTGACCGCCCTGGGTGCGGACGCGGATGATGCCCTGGCACCGGTCCAGCATCTCCTCCTCGATCAGGAGCCGGCTGCGCGTCGTCGTCTCGTAGCCGCAAAGCCCGCCCCGCCAGTAGAGCGGGTCCGGGCCGGCTTCCTCGCCGATCTGTGCCATGACCGTCCGGATCAGGCCGGCATGCAGCAGCGGATAGCGGAAGACGGCCTGCTCGCTGGGGCGGTCCTCGTCCCAGCGCCCGGCCAAAGCCTCCGCGATGTCTGCCCGCTCGGGCAGCAGGTCGGGCGCGATGTATTCGATGTCGTCATCGGCGAGGCGCCGATGCTCGAAGCAGATGCCGCAGGACCGCATCATGCCGAGGAGCAGCTTTTGCTCGGCCTCGCTTTTGTCGCCCCAGACCAGGAGGCCGAGGTCCTCCCGCGTGAAGCGCCCGCCGGCACGGCGCAGCATCTTGTAGACGCGCTTCCGGTCGAAGAGGGCGTAGATCGCCTCCAGCGCCCAGGCCTGGTCGAGCACGATGCGGTCGCCGAACAGGCCGGGGCGATGGAAGACCGTGCCGTTGCGGTCGAGATAGTCCAGCAGCAGCGCCGGGTCGGTGACACCGCCCTCCTCGGCGCAGATGGCCTCGAAATCGTGCCGCTCCAGGAGGCGGTGCCGGCGCTGCTCGCGGGGCAGCGCCATGTCGGCGTCGCGCAGTGCCTCCAGCCGTCGCTGCACGCGCAGGCGCCCGGCACCGATCTGCGGCAGGCCGAGCCGGGCGGGGTCGCGCAGCCAGCGGACAGCGTGGCCCAGCGCGTCCAGCAGCGCCGCGCGGCCACTGCGTTCCTTGGCGCTGACATGGAGCTGCTTCCTGAACGCCAGCGCCTTCAGCGCCTCCTCCGGAATGGGGAAGGGCAGCACCTCCTGCTCGGGCCGGTCGCACTTGCTCTGCACGATCAGCACCGGGCTCGCCGGGTCGGCCAGATGCCGGACGATCTCGACCCAGTAGGCGAGCGGATGGTTGCGGAAGGTCAGCCCGTCATGCTCGTAACTGTCGAGCCGTTCCTCCTCCTCTGCCCAGGCCAGGACCAGGATGGCCGGGCTCTTGAGGAACAGCGCGTGCGTGCTGTGATAGATGTCCTGGCCGCCGAAATCCCAGATCTGCAGCCGTGTCTGGGCGTCGCCCGGGAGACCCGCGCCGCTCACCTGGATGCCGTGGGTGGAGTTCCATGCTCATCGAAGGGCTCGCCCGCCAGCCAGCGGGCGATCTGCGTCTTGCCCGCCCGGCCGTTGCCGAGCAGCAGCAGCCGTACATCGGGAAGGCTGCCGCCTCGGCAGCCAGATCGGCGAAAGTGTGCGCGGACCGCATCGAGGCAGCTCTCAACGACACTCCGAGCAGACATCTCGGGTATTCCGGGCACATGGCTCCCGTAGAGCACGAGCCTCCAGCGAGGGCTTGTTCCAGATGACGCCGGCAGAGCCCGAAGGCGGCACCGGGAGCAGTCGAGCTGCTGGAGGTTGTCGAGGCCCTTGAGGGGAAGAGGAGCCAGACTTGGTGCCTGAGCAGTCGAAGCTGCTGGAGGTTGTCGAGGCCCTTGAAGGGCGAGAGGTCCACGACCTTGGTGCCTGAGCAGTCGAGCTGCTGGAGGTTGTGAGGCCCTTGAGGCGAGTGAGAGGTCCGCGACCTGGGTGCTCCGGCACTTCGAGCTGCTGGAGTATTGTCGAGGCCCTTGAGGGGGGAGAGGTCCGCGACCTGGGTGCCTGAGCAGTCGAGCTGCTGGAGGGTGACGAGGCCCTTGAGGGGTTGAGAGGTCCGCGACCTGACAGAAGCTCCGGCAGTCGAGCTGCTGGAGGTTGTCGAGGCCCTTGAGGCGAGTGGAGAGACCCGCGACTTGGGTGCCTGAGCAGTCGAGCTGCTGGGAGGTTGGCGAGGCCCGGGCGGGGGGAGAGGTCGGCGACCTTGGTGTCTGAGCAGTAGAGCTGCTGGAGGTTGTCGAGGCCCTTGAGGGGTAGAGAGGTCCGCGGACCGGAGAAGGAGCAGTCAAGCTGCTGGAGGTTGTCGTGAGGCCCTTGAGGGGCGAGAGGTCCGCGACCTGGGTGAATGAGCAGTAGAGCTGCTGGAGGTTGTCGAGGCCCTTGAGGGGGAAGAGGTCCGCGACCTCGGTGCCTGAGCAGTCGAGCTTCTGGAGGTTTCGAGGCCCTTGAGGGGGAGAGGTCCGCGACCTGGGTGAGCCGGAGCGAGTGGAGCGCGGAGGTCGTCGAGACCTTGAGGGGGACAGGTCCAAGACCTTGGTGCTCCGGCAGTCGAGCTGCTGGAGGTTGTCGAGGCCCTTGAGGGGGGAGAGGTCCGCGACCTTGGTGCTCCGGCAGTCGAGCTGCTGGAGGTTGTCGAGGCCCTTGAGGGGGAGGTCCGCGACCTGGGTGTCTGAGCAGTCGAGCTGCCGCAGGGAGACGAGGTCGCGAAGACGGTCGAGCCTTGCGAGATCGCTGCGGCGTACCAAGAGGACCTCAAGCGAGGTCAGCTCGCGAAGGCGATCCCGCTGCGCGTCGATCGCTACTGGGTGCAGGCGTCATCCTCCCACGGTTCGTATGGCTCCGAGATCGAGCTCGCGCAGATGGCTGTAGCCCGAACAGCTCCTCCGGCAGCGCCTCCAAGCCGAGGCCGCTCAGATCGAGCGAGCCGGTGCGCCGCTCCGCCTCGGCTGCGGCGATACGCGCCCGAGCAATATCTCTAGGGTCCGGCCGGCGATGTCATGCCGCCGAGGCTATCAAGTCCGGGGCGGTGATCACGAGTTGGAGGCGTTCACCTGTCGGCTCTAAGGACTCAGCCGCGCCGGCCCACGCCGCGCCCCTCAGCTCGCCCTGTACCTTCACGTAGCTCCCCGGCGCGTCCTCGATCGGCTCGAGCTCGCCGTCGCCGGGCTTGCGGGCGGGGACTTTCGGGCCGGCCTTGGCGCCGTTCCAGGCCGCCCAGTCCTCCCACCAGGAGCCCGGGTGCTGGGTGGCGCCGGCGAGCCATGCCTCGGGATCCGGCGGCAGCGCGTCGTTGGTCCAGAAGCCGTACTTGTTGGCCGCCGGCGGGTTGACGACGCCCGCGATGTGGCCGGAGCCGGCGAGAACGAAACGCTTCTCGCCCTGATAGATCTGGGTGGCGGCGTAGGTGCTCTTCCAGGGGGCGATATGGTCCTCCTTGGTCGACACCCAGTAGATCGGGCCTTTGACCTTTCGGAGGTCGATGGGGGTGCCGCAGAGGGTGACCGCGCCGGGCTCGATCAGCTTGTTCTCGTGGTAGCAGCGGCGGAGATAGAAGCTGTGCATGGCGGCCGGCATGCGCGTGCTGTCGGAGTTCCAGTAGAGGAGGTCGAACGGGAAGGGCTCCTTGCCCAGGAGATAGTTGCTGATCACGAACGACCAGATCAGGTCGTTGGCGCGCAGGAGGTTGAAGGTGGTCGCCATCTCGGCGCCGTCGAGGTAGCCGCGCTTGGCCATGCCCTCCTCGAGGGCGGCCAGCTGCTCCTCGTCGATGAAGACGCCGAGCTCGCCCGGGTCCTTGAAGTCGACGAGGGCGGTGAAGAAGGTCACGGCCTTGAGCCGGGTGTCGCGCTTGGTCGCGAGCCAGGCCATGGTGGAGGCCATCAGCGTGCCGCCCAGGCAGTAGCCGATCGCCGTGGCCTCGCGCTCGCCCGTGGCCTTCTGCATCGCGTCGAGGGCGGCCAGCGGGCCCTCGACCATGTAGTCCTCGAAGCTCTTGTGGGCGAGGCGCTCGTCCGGGTTCACCCAGGAGACGACGAACGTCGTGAAACCCTGGTCGACGCAGAAGCGGATGAAGCTGTTCTTAGGCTGCAGGTCCAGGATGTAGAACTTGTTGATCCAGGGCGGCACGATCAGGAGCGGCCGCTTGTGGACCTGCTCGGTCGTCGGCTCGTACTGGATGAGCTGCATGAGATCGTTCTGGAAGACGACCTTGCCCGGGGTGGTGCCGACGTTCTTGCCGATCTCGAACGCGTCGAGGTCGGTCATCCGGATCGCCAGCCGCCCGCGCCCACGCTCGAGGTCGTCGAGCATGTTCTTGAGGCCCTTCAGGAGGTTCTCGCCGCGCGTCTCGAGGGTCAGCTTCAGGACCTCGGGGTTGGTCGCGAGGAAGTTGGTCGGCGCCAGCGCATCCACGAACTGGCGCGTGTAGAAGTCCACCTTCTGCTGCGTCTTGTCGTCGAGCCCGTGCTGCTCTTTCACCGTCTCGACGAGGAAGCGCGAGGTCAGCAGGTAGGACTGCTTGATGAAGTCGAACAGGACGTTGTCGTTCCAGGCGGCGTCCTTGAAGCGACGGTCGCCGCGCTCCGGGGCGATCACCGGCTCGGGCTCCTGGCCCATCAGGCGCCGCGTCGTCCCCTGCCAGAGACGGAGATAGTCCTGCCACAGGCCGAACTGGGCCTGCATCATGTCGAGCGGGTTGGCCATCAGCTGGGCCGTCAGCTCGAGGAAGGCGGTGCCGACCGACGCGGGATTGAGGCCGCCGCCCTTGCCGTTGGCGGGCTGCTGGCGGGCGAGGAAGCCCTCCACCAGGGTCCGGCTCTTCTCGGCGATCTCGCCCATGATGCGGGCGATCTCCTCGGGCTGTGCCCCGACCTCCGCTTCCTGTTGCTCCGCCATGCAGCGATCCCCTATCATGCAATTCGCGTCCGGGTGGATCGGGCGCCAGCCAGGAGCGTGGATCGATAGTTAGCCCGAGAGCAGCGCCCGCCCAGTCCAGCAGCTGCCCCGGGTGCGCGGCCGGCCCCTTACTAGACGATCGCCGCGCTGGCGCCAACGGGACGTTCCCCGGCTGCGGTCGCCCGGCGGCGGCGAAGGCTCGGCCGCGCTCCTGCATCAGATCACCGCACCTCGCGGCGCTGGCCCTGGCGCTCGGCGCCTGCACCCAGGCGGCGCCCGGCGCCTCCGACGCGCAGCCCCAGCTCACCGACGTGCCGGCCATGCCGCATCTCACCTACTCGCTCGAGCAGCGGCAGGCGATCGGCAACGAGCTGCTCGCCGACCGCGCGCATGCCAACTACACGGGCGCCCAGGTCCGCGCCCAGACCGGGCAGCCGGGCGCCACGTCGCCGCAGCCCGTGGTGCCGGCCACCATGCCGCCCTTGCCGCCGACCGCCCCGGCGGCGAACGGCCCGCCCAACGCCGAGACGGCCTATGTGCGCGAGCAGGTGCGGAACGAGACGGACGACGGCAGCCTCGCTACCTTCATAAGGAAGCTGGCCCACGGCGAGCCGCCCGCTACCGTGCCCACGGTCGGCGAGGCGTCCGGGACGGACGCGGCGGCCGCAGCCTCACCGTCCGAGCCCGCCGCCCCGACGCCAGCGCCGATCGCCGAGCAGAAGCCGGCGAAGGTCAAGAAGGCCGACGTGCCGAGAACCCCCGGGCTCGACCAGTTCGTCAGCTATCTGGGCGGGCTCCTGGGCGTCGATGTCTTCCAGAGCAAGACCGCTGCGGCGTCCCCGGCGGACGGGCATGGCGTGTCGCCAGCGCCCGGCGCGCACCCGACGCCAATGCCAACGCCGCCGCCAACGCCACCGGCACCGGGCGCGCCACACCCTCTGACGGCGCCCTCTGCCGCCGCGTCTCCGCCACCCGCGACGACGGCGAGCCTCGAGCCGGCCGAGGACCGGCTTCCGCTCTCGGTCATCGCCGGCGAGCAGCCGGCCGCCCGGGTGCGGCTCGGGGAAGGTCCGGCCGTCCCCGGCGAGGCAGCCGAGCGGCTCGGCGCCATCGTCGGCCAGGCCCGGGCCATGGATGTCGGGCTCCGCATCGTGGGCCATGCGGCGAGCCCGGCCGTGGGCCTCGATCGGGCGCGGGCCGTGGCTCGGACCCTGGTCGGCCTGGGCGCTCCGGCCGACCGGCTGGACATCGAGGCGGGCGGGCCGGGCGAGGAGACCCTGGTCTACCTGGCGCCGCGTCGGGCCTCCTGACGCCGCCTATGTCGGGGCCGCGGGGCGTGCTAAAGGGCAGGCCGGCATCGATTGTCCGGCCACGCCGGAGCTGCTCGGGCCGGTCTGGGCATTGCGCACGGGTGAGGGGATGAGAGAGCCCGAGTTCCATCGGATCAGGCGCCTGCCGCCTTACGTCTTCGCCGAGGTGAACCAGATGAAGGCGGCGGCCCGGGCGGCCGGCCGCGACATCATCGATCTCGGCATGGGCAATCCCGACGGCGCCACGCCCAAGCACATCGTCGACAAGCTCGTCGAGACCGTGCGCGACGGCAAGACGCACCGCTACTCCACCTCGCGCGGCATCCCGGGCCTCCGGCGAGCCCTGGCCGGCTACTATGCCCGGCGCTTCGGCGTGAAGCTCGATCCCGAGGCCGAGGTCTGCGTGACGCTGGGCTCGAAGGAAGGCCTCGCCAACCTCGCCCAGGCCATCACCGCACCCGGCGACACCGTCCTCGTCCCGAACCCGAGCTATCCCATCCACGCCTTCGGGTTCATCATCGCCGGCGCCGCCATCCGCCACGTTCCCTTCGGCCCGGGCGTCGACCTGATGCGGGAGCTGGCGCACGCGGCCGAGCATTCGGTGCCGGCGCCGACCGCGATGATCCTCAACTTTCCCTCGAACCCGACGGCGCTCGCCTGCGACAGGGCCTTCTTCAGGGAAGCGGTGGCCTTCGCGAAGCGGCGGGAGATGTTCATTCTCTCCGACATCGCCTATGCCGAGATCTACTTCGACGGCGTCCCTCCGCCCTCGATCCTCGAGGTCGAGGGCGCCTCCGACGTCGCGGTCGAGTTCAGCTCGCTCTCCAAGACCTACTCGATGCCCGGCTGGCGGATCGGCTTCGCGGCCGGCAATCGCCGCCTCATCGCCGCCCTCGCGCGAATCAAGAGCTATCTCGACTATGGCGCGTTCACGCCGATCCAGGTGGCGGCGACCGCCGCCCTGAACGGGCCCCAGGACTGTGTCGAGGAGGTCCGCACCCTCTATCGGGGGCGCCGCGACGTGCTGGTCGACGGGCTGACCAAGGCCGGCTGGGCGATCCCCAGGCCCTCGGCCACCATGTTCTGTTGGGCGCCGCTGCCCGAGCGCTTCCGTGGCCTGGGCTCGCTCGGCTTCTCGAAGCTGCTGCTCGAGGAGGCGGATGTCGCCGTGGCCCCCGGCCTCGGCTTCGGCGAGTACGGCGACGGCCATGTCCGGCTCGCCCTCGTCGAGAACAGGCATCGGCTCCGACAGGCGGTCCGCACGATCAAGGCCTTCCTCGCCCGTCACGGCAACGCCGAGCCGACGGCGATCCGCCAGGTGGCCTAGCCCGTGACGGACGATCTGAAGATCGGCATCGCCGGCCTCGGCACGGTGGGGGCGGGGGCGCTGGCGCTCCTGCGGCGCAACGGATCGCTCATCGAGCAGCGCACGGGCCGGCGCCTCGTCGTCACCGCCGTGAGCGCCCGCGACCGGGGCAAGAGCCGCGGCCTCGACCTCGGGGAGGTGCGCTGGCACGAGGACGCGCGCTCCCTGGCCGAGGATCCCCTGGTCGAGGTCGTGGTCGAGCTGATCGGCGGCGCCGACGGCGTGGCGCTGGAGCTGGCGCGGCGAGCGCTGCAGCGGGGCCGGCCGCTGGTCACCGCCAACAAGGCCATGCTCGCCCATCACGGTGCCGAGCTGGCACGCCTGGCAGAGGCGGCCGGCGTGCCGCTGGCCTTCGAGGCGGCGGTCGCCGGCGGCATCCCGATCGTCAAGACGCTCAAGGAGGGCCTCGCCGCCAACCGCCTCGGGCGCGTCTACGGCATCCTCAACGGCACCTCGAACTTCATCCTGACGGCGATGCGCGAGACCGGCCGCGACTTCGCCGAGGTCCTGGCCGAGGCCCAGGCCCTGGGCTACGCCGAGGCAGACCCCGGCTTCGACGTCGACGGCATCGAC
Source organism: uncultured Alphaproteobacteria bacterium (assembly GCA_963828215.1). GTDB lineage: Bacteria > Pseudomonadota > Alphaproteobacteria > Geminicoccales > Geminicoccaceae > CAVTJL01. The sequence continues at coordinate 83,925 of CAWHFO010000003.1, forward strand.
GCAGCCCACAAGCTGGCGCTCCTCGCCTCGCTCGCCTTCGGCGGCAATCCCCGGTTCGACGCCCTCCATGTCGAGGGCATCCGCCACGTCACGGCGGTCGACATCGCCTTTGCCGAGGAGTTGGGCTACCGGATCAAGCTGCTGGGCGTGGCGCGGCTCACCGACGCCGGGCTCGAGCAGCGGGTCCATCCGGCCATGGTCGCCCGGGACGCCCCCATCGCCCAGGTCGACGGCGTGCTCAACGCCGTCGTGGCGGAAGGGCCGGATGTCGGCTCCGTGATGCTCGAGGGCAGGGGGGCCGGGGCGGGGCCCACGGCCTCGGCGGTGGTGGCCGACCTCATGGACATCGCTCGCCACGCGACGACCGCCCCGTTCGGCGTGGCCACCGCGCGCCTCGAGAGCCACCGCATCGCACCCATGGCGGCGCACCGGGGCAGCTACTACATCCGTTTGATGGTCCTGGACCGCCCGGGCGTGCTGGCGGACATTTCCGCGGTGCTGCGCGACCACGACGTGTCGATCGAGGGGCTGATCCAGCGCGCCCGCAATCCCGGCCAGCCGGTGCCGATCGTGCTGACCAGCCACGAGACGACCGAGGCCGCGATGACCTTGGCGCTCGAGCGGATCGGCGGGCTGTCGGTGGTCCTCGAGCCGCCGCGGATGATCCGTATCGAGACGCTTTAGACGGGCCTCCCGGCGGGGGCCCAGCAAGAAGGTGGGGCCATGACCGAGTATCAGAGCGAAGACCGCAATCTGGCGCTCGACAGCGTGCGCGTCAGCGAGGCCGCGGCCCTCGCCGCCTCGCGGCTGATGGGCCGGGGCGACGAGAAGGCGGCCGACCAGGCGGCGGTCGACGCGATGCGCCAGGCCCTGAACGTCCTCGACATCGACGGCACGGTGGTGATCGGGGAGGGCGAGCGCGACGAGGCCCCGATGCTCTTCATCGGCGAGCGGGTCGGCACGGGCAAGGGCCCGAAGGTCGACATCGCCCTCGACCCGCTCGAGGGCACCACCATCACCGCCCGCGGCGGCCCCAACGCCATCGCCTGCCTCGCCATGGCCCCGGACGGCGGCTTCCTCAACGCCCCGGACACCTACATGGAGAAGATCGCCGTCGGCGGCGGCCTGCCGCCGGGCGTGGTCGACATCACCGCACCGCCCTGGGAGAATCTCGAGCGCCTGGCCGAGGCCAAGGGTGTCGCGGTCGAGGATCTCGTCGTCCTGGTCCTCGACCGGCCGCGCCACCAGGAGCTGATCGCCGCCGTGCGGAAGTGTGGGGCGCGGATCCGCCTGATCAGCGACGGGGACGTGGCGGGCGTCATCGCGACCTCGCGCTCGGATGCCGGCATCGACATCTACATGGGCAGCGGCGGCGCGCCCGAGGGCGTCCTGGCCGCGGCGGCGCTGCGCTGCATCGGCGGCCAGTTCCAGGGCAAGCTCCTCTTCCGGACCGACGAGGAGAAGGCCCGCGCCCGGCGCATGGGGATCGAGGATCTGGACCGCATCTACGACCTCGAGGATCTGGCGCGGGGCGACGTCATGTTCACCGCCACCGGGGTGACCGACGGCACCATGCTCAAGGGCGTGCGGCGGATCGGCAGCAAGGTCTTCACCCACTCGATCGTCATGCGCTCGAAGTCCGGCACCGTGCGGGTCATCGAGGCCGAGCACAATCTGCAGCGCAAGTCGGCCTTCGTGCCGCATTTCGCCCGCTGACCCCGGCGACCCGCTGCCCGGCATGAGGATCGACCGCACCGTCTCGGGGCGCCCCTGGCGGCTGGCCGAGGCGCCGGCCGAGACGGCGCTGGCGATCAGCCAGCGCCACGGGCTGGGCGAGCTGGTGGGCCGGGTCCTGGCCGGTCGCGGGCTCGGCCTCGAGGCCGTGCCGGCCTTTCTCGAGCCGCGCCTCCGGGACTGGCTGCCCGATCCTTCGCACCTCCAGGATCTCGACCGTGCCGCCGCCCGGCTCGCCGACGCCCTCGCGGCCGGCGAGCGCTTCGGCATCATCGGCGACTACGACGTCGACGGGGCCACCTCGGCTGCGCTGGTGGTCCGCTTCGCCCGTGCGTTCGGCGTCGAGCCCGTCGTCCTGATCCCCGACCGCCTCGTCGACGGCTACGGCGCCAGCCCCGCCGCCTTCGATCGGCTGGCCCTGGCCGGCTGCCGCCTCGTCCTCTGCCTCGACAACGGCACGACCGCCTTTTCGGCGCTGGCGCACGGCACCGCGGCCGGGCAGGAGATCGTCGTCGTCGACCACCATATGGCCGAGGAGCGGCTGCCCGAGGCGCTGGCGGTAGTCAACCCGAACCGCCGGGACCAGAGAAGCCCGGTCGGCCATCTCGCCGCCGTCGGCGTCGTTTTTCTCCTCCTCGTCGCCGTCGGCCGCGAGCTGCGCCGGCGCGGCCACGGCGACCGGCTGCCCGATCTTCTGGGCTGGCTCGATCTGGTCGCGCTCGGCACCGTGGCCGACGTCGTCCCGCTCCAGGGCCTCAACCGGGCCTTCGTTCGCCAGGGGCTCAGGGTCGCGGCCAGCGCCCCGACGCCGGGCCTGGCGGCCCTTGCCACCGCCGCCGGGCTCGCCGAGCTTCGCGACGGCTGGCAGCTCGGCTTCGCGCTCGGCCCCCGCATCAACGCCGGCGGCCGTCTCGGCCAGCCCGACCTCGGGGTCCGGCTCCTCACCACCGACGATGCCGCCGAGGCCCGGTCCATCGCCGCCCGGCTGGATGGCCTCAACCGCGAGCGCCAGGCCCTCGAGCAGGGCGTCCTCCAGGCGGCGGAGGCGGCCGTCCGACCTCAGCTCGAGGCCGGCCATGCGGTCCTCCTGGCAGAGGGTCGGGGCTGGCACGTGGGCGTGCTGGGCATCGTCGCGGCCCGCCTGGTCGAGCGCTTCCACCGGCCGGCCTTCGTGATCGCCCTCGAGGAGGGCGTCGGCAAGGGCTCGGGCCGCTCGATCCCGGGCGTCGATCTCGGCGCTCTGGTCATCGCCGCCCGCCGGGCCGGCATCCTCAAGGAGGCCGGCGGCCACGCCATGGCGGCTGGGCTCACCATCCACCCGGGCTCGCTCGACGGCTTCCGGGCCTTCCTCGAGGAGCATGCCGGCGGCGCCGGCCGCGGCGCCGCACCCCCGCCGGAGCTGCTGCTCGAGGGGGCGCTGGCGGTGGGTGGCGTCACGGTCGGGCTCGCCGGCGAGCTCGAGCAGGTGGCCCCCTTCGGCGCCGGCAACCAGGAGCCCCGCTTCTGCCTCACCGACGCCCGCGTGGCGACCGTGCGCGAGGTCGGCACCGGCCACCTCTCCTGCATCCTCGCCGGCACCGCGGTCGGCCGCCTCAAGGCGATCGCCTTCCGCGCCGCGGGCCAGCCGCTGGCCCGGGCGCTCCGCCCCGACTCCGGCCCGCTCCGCCTCGCCGGCCGCATCAAGCTCGACCGCTGGCGCGGCAGCGAGGAGCCCGGCTTCCAGATCGACGACGCCGCCCAGGCCTGATCCCCGCCTTGATTTGCCCCGCCACCCCCATTAGACGGTCCCCGCGGTCCCCATCGTCTAGAGGTCAGGACGTCACCCTTTCAAGGTGAAGACACGGGTTCAATTCCCGTTGGGGACGCCATTCGCTTCAATAGGTCATGGTCTCGAGATCCGGCCGCCGTCTCGCCGTACGGCAATGGCGCGGCGAGCACGCCGCCGAACGGCGTCCGACGATTCGCCGCGAAGCGGGCCATCGGGCACGAGCGCGGCAGCGGATCGACGGGCTCGATCCCTGGCGCGGCTCGGGCGACGGTGCGGGACCGGCCTCGGGCGCTCTCGAGCCCGATCCGAGGAGATCGCGTCATGGGTGCTTGTGCCGACCGCCTGAAATTCTACGGCTGGGGCGTCGAGGGCACGGGCCTCGACGAGGCAGAGCGGGAGCGGCTGTTCCGCTTCCTCGCCGACCGCCTCGGGATCGAGCCCCAGCTCGTCGCGCCGCCGCAGCGTGGCCGACATCGACCTGCGCGTGCCTCGCGTGACCGCGCCCGGCGCGATCGCCCGCCTGCTCGACGACGCTCCCTACGAGCGCCTCCTCCATACCTACGGCAAGTCCTATCCGGAGACAGTGCGCGCCTACAGCCGGGACTTCGGGAACGCGCCGGACCTCGTCGCCTTTCCCGCGAGCGAGGCGGACGTGACCGCGGTGCTCGACTGGGCGAGCGAGGCGCGCGTCGCCGTCGTCCCCTTCGGCGGCGGCTCCTCGGTCGTGGGCGGCGTCGAGCCGGCCGTCGGCGACCGCTATGCCGGCACCCTCAGCCTCGACCTGCGTCACCTCGACCGCGTCCTCGAGGTCGACGAGACCAGCCGCGCAGGGCGCATCCAGGCCGGCATCCGGGGCCCCGCAATCGAGGCGGCGCTGCGGCCGCACGGCCTCGCGATCCGGCACTACCCACAGAGCTTCGAGTTCTCCACCCTCGGCGGCTGGATCGCCACCCGCTCGGGCGGGCACTTCGCCACGCTCTACACCCACATCGACGACTTCGTCGAAAGCATCCGCACCGTCACGCCGGCGGGCGTCATGGAATCGCGCCGCCTGCCCGGCTCGGGCGCCGGGCCGAGCCCCGACCGCCTGATCATCGGCTCGGAAGGTGCCCTCGGCGTGATCACCGAGGCGTGGATGCGGCTCCAGGGCCGGCCGCGCTTCAAGGACGGCGCCGTGTTCGGCTTTCCCGACCTGTTCGCGGCCGCCGGGGCCGTGCGCACGATCGGCCAGGCCGGGCTCTATCCCTCCAACCTGCGCGTCATCGACAACGACGAAGCAGGCAATTACGGCGTCAACGATTACGAGGAGACGCTCCTCATGCTCGGCTTCGAGTCCGCCGACCACCCCGTCGGGCCCTGGATGGCGCGCGCCGTCGAGCTCATCGGGGACCATGGCGGCCGGCGGCACCCGGACGAGAGCGCGGCCCTCCGCTGGCGCACCACGTTCATCCGCATGCCTTACGCCCGCGAGCTGACGGTGCCCCTGGGCGTGATCAACGACACCTTCGAGAGCGCAGTGACATGGGACCGGTTCGAGGCGTTCCACACCAGCGTGCGCGCGGCGACCGCGGCAGCGATCGAGGAGGCGACCGGCCGGCCCGGGACCGTCTCGACCCGGTTCACCCACGTCTACCCGGACGGCCCGGCGCCCTACTACACCTTCAACGCGCGCGGCACGCCCGGGCGGCTCCTCGAGCAGTGGCGGCACATCAAGACCCGCGCGTCCGACGCCTTGATCGCGGCGGGTGGGACGATCACCCACCACCACGCGGTCGGGCGCGACCACATGCCGTGGTACCGCCAGCAGCGGCCAGCCCTGTTCGGTGCCGCGCTCGCCGCGGCCAAGGGCGCGCTCGACCCGGCCGGGATCCTCAATCCCGGCGTTCTGGTGCCGTGAGGCGAGCCGCGTGCGGCCTGATTCGACGCGCGGAAGGCGCTCAGGTCCGGCTCGGTCGCCGCGAGGCGGTCGTGCATGGCCCTCAGCTGTGCCATCGTCTCCTTGATCCGGCCCTGGGCTTGTTGGCGCCGTAGACCGGGCGAGGTCGAAACTGCCCTCGCCCGGATTATCGACGATGTGACTTCATCGACGACGAGACCGAGCTCACTTCATGCCGCCCCCCGGGGCTGGCGAGCTACCGGCCGTGACGCTCAGCCTGCCTCGGGGCGCCAGTAGCGGGCATAGTCGTCGCGCAGCAGGAAGAGCGGCGGCTCGTCCTCCTCGATCTTGGCGAATCGGCCGATCCGCTCGAGGAAGCGGTTGTCCGTATCGTCATCGTTGACCAGCGAGACCTCGCCGACCATCACGTCCTGCCGCCAGCCCCAGATCTTGTGATAGACGGTGGGCGGAAGGGTGAGGCTCTCGCCCCGCAGCAGCTTGACCGGTGTCCCCGCGTCGAACGTCGTCAGCGTGCCGTCGCGGCTCAGCGTGACAGGTGCCTTCTCGTCGACCCCCTCGTCCGCGGTCGAGCTATAGACCTGGATGAACAGATCGCCGCCGCCACGATTGATGATGTCTTCCATCTTCAGCCAGTGAAAGTGGAAGGGGCAGACTTGGTCATGCTTGATCATCAAGATCTTCTCGGAATAGAGCTTGCCTTTGCCCGCCTTCAGATCGGCGTGGGGCCCATTCCGGATGGTGAAGATGGCAAGTCCGCATTTGCAGAACTTGTCACGCCCGAAGTCGGTGATGTCCCAGCCCAGACGGCGATCGACGATCTCGCCAACCTCATCACCCTTCTTGCCCCACTCTTGAGGCGACCAGTAGGCGAACGGCGGCAGATAGAACTGGTTACTTTGAAAAAATGCGTCCGCAGCACGCATGATGCTGTTGATCTCAGACCGCCGCATGAGGCAGGCCCCCCTTTCCATCCTTGAGCCGCACTAAACCGCGTCTGCCTCACCCTGTCGAGTGCCGTACACCGAGACGTTCGATGCGTGAGGGCGGCTGCACCGGGCATCGATCCTTCTCCAGGGGCAGGGACGCGGTCGACCGGCTCGAGGGCGAGACGATGGTGCCGGCATCCGGCAGGTTCGTGGTTGAGTCGTGGGCATCGCCTGGAGGAGACTGCAGGCACGGCCGCAGCGACGGCCGACGAGCTCGGAGGGGTCGCCGATGACGAAGAGGCCGATCACGGACAAGGCGGAAGTGTCTCTGGACTTTCCGGACAAGGCGTATATGGGCTCGTTCGGTCCGGCGTCCTCGTTCGAGGTGGCCGCGGAGAGCGACGGCGTGGTCATCAAGCTCTCGCGCTCGGGCGAGGAGAAGCGGCTGGTCGAGTTCCACCTGCACTATTACCTTCTGGGCGACATTCTCGGCGAGATGGCAGCGGCGCTGGCGGCGCGCCCCGCGATCGACGAGGCCCACCGCCGGCCATTGGCCGAGGCGGTCGAAAAGCTGGCCGCCGTGCTGGGGCCGCCATCCCCATGAGCCGACCGACGGCCGGCCACTGCCTCCCCTACGGCAGGCCCACGGCATCCACCCTCGACTAGCAATGCTCGTTTGGGAGAGTCCCTCAGGTGACGTCAAGTCCCTGCGAGCCGCCGGCCCTCGCGCGCTCCTGCCGCCCGTGCCGCGATGCCGCGGCCCCGGTCTCCCCGAGGCAGCCCCGGGATCGGCCGCAGCCCTCGATGAGCGGCCGCCATAGCCTTGACATCTAGGCGGCCAGCGGGCCTGCCAAGCCGAGCAGCGCCTCGTCGGAGCCGCGGCTGCCGATCAGAGACAGGCCGACCGGAATGCCGTCGTGCGTGGCGAGCGGGAGGCTGAGCTGCGGCAGGCCGGCGAGGCCGGCGATGCAGGTGAGCTCGGTGAGGCGGCCCACGGCACCCACCATCTCGCTGAAGAGATCGTCGCGCCGCGGCGGCAGGATCGGGCTGGTCGGCAGGCAGAGCACGGCATCGTCGCCCAGAAGCGAGTCCAGACGCTGACGCGCATAAGCACGAAAGGCGCGCGGCCCGGCCAGGTCGGCCTCGGTCAGCAGCCAGGATAGCGCCAAGCTGCGGCCGACCTCGATCGAGAAGCGCGGGATGCAGCGCTCGACCCAGGGCCGGAACGTCTGCCCGAACTCCCACATCTGGAGCTTGCGCTGATTGTCGGACCAGGCGAGCAGATCGCCCTCGCCGAGCGCTGCATCCTCCCGCTTCGCGAAAGCCGCGGCGACGCGGTCGACCACCGGCGCCAAGGCTGACTGCACCTCTGGCGCGGCCAGCGCGAAGCAATCCGTCGCCACGACGACCTTGCCGATCGTTGCCGGCGAGGCGGGCCGCCCGAGCAGCACCTCGCCGACCTTCACGAACAGGGAGGCATCGCGAGCAAACCAGCCGCAGGTGTCGAAGCTCGGCGATTGCGTCTCCATGCCGGCGACCGGGATCCGGCCGTGCGTGGGGCGGAGGCCGAGGAGGCCGCAGAAGCTGGCGGGCGTGCGGACGGAGCCGCCGGAATCGGTGCCGAGCGCCATGTCGACGAGGCCGCCGGCCACGGCCGCGGCCGAGCCGCTCGACGATCCGCCGGGCACGCGATCGGGTGCCCGGGGATTGAGCGGCGTGCCGTAGAACTGGTTGCGGCCGAGGAGGCCCAGCGAGATCTCGTCGGTGATGGTCTTGCCGGCCAGCGTGGCACCGGCGTCCAGAAGCGCCTGGACGGCCCAGGCGTGGCGGCGGGCGGGGGGATGCGTGCGCTCCCAGTCGGGATTGCCGCTGCCGGTCACGTAGCCGGCGACGTCGAACAGGTCCTTGGCGGCGAACGTCAGGCCCGAGAGTGGGCCGGACGCGGCACCTTGAACCACGCAGTCGACATGCGGAACGAACGCGCCGAGCTCGTCACGCATCCCCCTGGCCTCAGACCTTCTTGATGGTGCGGTAGTCGATGTGCTGGTGGAACCAGTAGACGTAGTTCTCGATGTTCTGCTGCATCGCCACGTCGCCGAAGAGCTGGGCCAGCGGAATGCGCGGCACGTCGGCCATCACGATCCCGACCATCTCGACCAGCGCCTTCTTGTAGGTCTCATCGTCCGGCGCGAAGCGGGCGGTCTCGATCACCGCGTCGAGCTTCGGGTTGACGTAGTTGCAGGTGTTGAAGACCGAGTTGTTGGCGCCGTCATAGGTCCAGAAGAAGTGATACTCGGGATAGTCCAGCCATGGATAGAACTCGGCGATCACGAAGGGCATCTTCTTGGATGCCATGTTGGCGAACCAATTGGCGCCCGGGACCTTCTCGATCGACACCTTGATGCCGATCTTGCCCAACGATTCCTGGATGAGGAGCGCTATCGGCTCACGGGTGGTGGCCTGGCTCAGGTCGAACGAGAGCGTCGTCTCGAAGCCGTCCGGGAAGCCCGCCTCGGTGAGCAGCGTCTTGGCCTTCTCGAGATCGGTGCCGAACGGCGAGGGGGTGGGCCAGGTCGGCGGGAAGGTGGTGGTGTCGGCAGGCGCCCCGAACATCGGCACGCCGCGATTGTAGAGGGCGCCGTCCATGATCTCCTGGTAGGGGATGGCGAACGCCACCGCCTGGCGGACCTTGAGATTGTCGAACGGCTTCATCTGCACGTTCATGTCGACGAACAGGAGATCGCCCTGGACCGGCGTGCCGACGACCTTGAGCTTTCCGGCCTTGGCCAGCTCGGCATAGTCCTTGGGCGGCAACCCGACCGAGATGTCGACATCGCCCTTCTCGAGGAGCGCGCGGCGGGTGCCGGGCGACGCGATCTGGCGAAACACGACCTTCTTGAGCGACGGGGAGCGGGCCGGACTTCCACTTGTCGAAGCGGGTGAGGATCAGCTGATCGCCCGACTTCCAGCTCTGCACCATGAAGCCGCCGCCGCCGGCGTCGTTGCGCTGGGTCCATTCCAGCGCCCAGGGGTCGGACGCCGTGGCATGCTTGAGCGCCAGCTTCTTGTTGGTGATGCAGGGCACCGGCACGGCCAGGTCCGGCAGGCTCAGCTTGTTGGCCTTCTCGAAGGTGATCTTGAAGGTGTGGGTGTCGACCACGGAGAACTGGTCGGCGCTCTTGAGGGAGCCGGCCGACATCTGGATCGCCGGGAAGCCGCCGGCGGCCACCGCCCGGTCGAACGACCACTTCACGTCCTCGGCCGTCACCGGCGAGCCGTCATGGAAGGTGGCGCCGGCGCGGATCTTGAAGATCATCGTCTTGCCGCCGTCCCGGATCTCCCAGCTCTCGGCGAGCTCCGGCTTGAACACCGAGGCGTCGTAGCCGGTCGCCCCATTGGGCAGCGTCTTGGTGCCGTGGGTGACGAGCCGGTCATAGACGTTCCACGCGACCATGCGGCTCTGGTCGTTGGCGGCCGGGAGCATGGTGTCGAGCGAGTTCGGCCCCATCTCGTTGACGAGGATCAGCGTGTCCGAGGGCGTGGCGGCCCGGGCCGAGCGGAAGTCGAGCGCGGTCGCTGCCGCGGTCGCGCCGAGCATGGCCAGAGCGGATCGGCGGTCGAGGTCGATCATGCGAGGGTTCCCCCTTGGAACAGGTGCCGGTTGCTGGCTCAGAAGACGGGATGGGACATGGCGCCCATGGCGAGGCCGAGGCTGCGATGCCAGGCAGCTCCCAGCGCTAGGATGCGGTTTTCCTCGAAAGGCGGAGCGACGAAACTGATGCCCTGCGCCAGCCCGTCCGGACGAAATCCGCTCGGCACGGCAAGCGCACAGAAGTCCATGAGATTGACGAAGTTGGTGTAGGTGCCCATGATCGCGTTCTTGTTGATATTGTCGGCTTCCAATTCGGCGATCGTGAATGTCGTCGGCGACGTCGGCGTGACCATCACGTCGACATCGTCGAACAGCCCGATGGCGATCTTGCGATAGCCGGCGAGCTTGTACTGAGCAGTGAAGACATCCGCCGCGCTGTACTTCGTGCCCCAGGACAAGATCTCGCGCGTGGCGGGATGGAATTTGCTGCCGCAGCGCTCGAATGTCTCGCGCAGGTTGGCGTAGCGTCGCGCGATGAACGCGTCCTCGTAGAGCATCCTCGCAGCCGCGTGCATGGGCGCGTAGTCGAAGCTGACCGCCGTGCCGCCCATCTCTTCCAGCCGCTCGATGGCCCGATCGAAAAGGGCTTCGGCGGCGCCGTCCCCGGCGAAGATGCGGCTGGCGCGGCTCGGCACGGCAAAGCGAAACCTGGCAGGTGGCGGTGACAGCTCGAGATCGAAGCTTCCGGCGGCCGGGTCGGAGAGCGGGTCGTCCGGACGGTGCTCGATCAGCACGCGGGTGGCGGTGACCGCATCGGCCACGGTGAGCGTGAGCACGGTGTGGCTGGCGCTCATTCCGGCAGGCGACGGCCCGAGCGGGATCAGGCCGGGCGTGGGCTTCAGGCCGACGAGATTGTTGAGCGCTGCCGGCACCCGCCCCGAGCCCGCGGCATCGCCACCCAGCGCGAAGCTGACCAGGCCCGCAGCGACCGCCACGCCACCGCCCGAGGTGGAGCCGCCCGAGATGAGAATAGCGCTTGTCGAAGACGCAGGCCGGGATTCCGTAGTCGGTGCGCACGCCGACCAGCCCCATGCCGAACTGGTCCATGTTGTTCTTGCCGATGACGATCGCACCGGCCTCGACCAGGCGGGTCACCGTCGGCGAGGTCGCCGAGGCGATCCGCTCGTTGGCGCGGCAGCCCTCGCTGGTCGGATAGCCGGCGACGTCGAAGCTGTCCTTGACCCCGAGAGGCAGGCCGTAGAGCGGATGCGTGCCCGGCGAGGCGCCCGAGGTCTCGAGCGCTGCAGCGACGGCCATCGCCTCCTCGCGTGGAACCAGCGACGTCCAGGCCGGATCGGGCCCCCGCGCGGCGATCCGGTCGCAGACCGCCTCAACGACAACCGACGGCGTCAGCTCGCCGGAGCGGTATGCCGCGTGCAGCGTGCGGAAATCGAGGCTGCCGTTCTCGGCGGACCACGCCATCTCAGAGCCCGAGCTCGGCCAGAAGCGGCGGCCAGGCGTGCTTCCACGGCCGGGCCTGCTCGAACGCGGCCGATGCCTTGAGCACCAGGGGATCATCGAGATGCCGGCCGATGATCTGCAGGCCCACCGGCAGCTTCCGGTCCGTGAAGCCCGCCGGGATCGAGGCCGCCGGCTGGCCGGTCAGGTTCATCGGGAAGGTGAACGCGAGCCATTGGCCGGCCGTCACCATCCTGCCCTCGATCATCTCCGGCCCCTGCATGTGAACCGGGAACGGCGGGACGGCCAGCGTGGGCGTGAGCAGCAGGTCGTAGCGCTGCATGAGGCGCCACATCTTGTTCGCCACCATCTGGCGGACGCGCTTGGCGTCGGTGAACTCGCGACCGGTCCATTCCTTCTGCACGAGGGCCACCAGGTGCGGGGACACATCGCTCTCGCGCCCCGCCATCATCTCGCGCATGCCGGACAGATCGGAATCGCAGGCGACCAGGGTCCAGAAATAGGGGCCAGGGTCGTCCCAGCCGGGGTGCGCCTCCTCGACGATGCAGCCGAGATCCCGCTCGAAGACCTCGACCGCCTCGCCGACGACGCGGCGGACCTCGGGATCGACCGGCGCATAGCCCCAGTTGGCGCTGTAGGCGACTTTGAGGCCCTTCAACGATCCGGGCTTTGCCGCCTCGTTCCAGTCGAACTCGGGCCTGGGCAGCGAGTAGCGGTCGCGCATGTCCGGGCCCGAGCCGATCACGCTCAGCATCAGCGCAGCGTCGGCGACCGTGCGGCTCATCGGACCGATATGCTCGAGCGTCTCCCAGGACGAGACGCCCGGATAGCGCTCGTCGCGGCAGCCCGGATAGAGGGCCACGCGGCCCATCGACGCCTTGAGCCCGTAGAGCCCGGAATGCGCCGAGGGGATGCGGATCGACCCGCCGCCGTCCGAGCCGATCGCGAAGGGCGACACGCCGCGCCGCCACCGATGCGCCCGATCCGGCGGACGAGCCTCCCGGCGTCAGCGCCAGGTTCCAGGGATTGCGGGTGGTGATGCCGAGCGGGTTGTGGCCGACGCCCGAATAGCCGAACTCGGGCACGTTGGTCTTGCCGAGGATGACGGCACCCGCGTCCTTCAGGCGCTCGACGACGATGTCGTCCTCCTCGGGGACCCAGCCTCGGTAGAGCTTCGAGCCCATGGCGGTCTCGATGCCCTTGGTCGCGACCAGATCCTTGATGCCGATCGGGACGCCCGCCAGCGCGCCCGGGTCCTCGCCGGCACCGATCTTCGCATCGACCGCCTTGGCGGCATCGCGCGCCACCTCGGGTGTCGGCACGCAGAACGCATGGATATGGGGCTCCAGGGCCTCCATACGGCGCAGCGCCGCCTCCGTCACCTCGATCGCTTTGAGCTCCCTCGCCTTGATCTTGGCGACCAGGGCCGTTGCCGGCAGGCGCGCCAGCTCGTTATCCGTGGCAGAGGGCATTGGCTTCCTTCCGATCCGTGGTGCCTGCATCCGGCAGGGCCGAAGCGAAGTGGCAGGCCGCCTCGTGGCCGCTGCCGACCTTGTGCATGGGTGGGTATTCAGCAGAGCAGATGGCGTGCCCCCGAGGGGCAGCGACCGTAGAAGCGGCAGACATTCGGGTCGGGATCGACCGGGCTGCGCGGGCTGCCGTCGAGCCGGGCGGGAGGCCTCCCGCGGTGGGCCGGGTCGGGGATCGCCGCCAGCAGGGCGCGGGTATAGGGATGGCCCGGCGCCCGGAACAGCGTGCCCGACGGCGCCGTCTCGATGACCTTGCCGAGATACATGACCAGGACGCGCTCGCACAGAAGGCGGACGACGTTGAGGTCGTGCGAGACGAACAGGTAGCTCATGCCCAGCCGATCGCGCAGATCGGCGAGAAGCCGGAGGATCACGGCCTGCACCGAGACGTCCAGGGCCGAGGTCGGCTCGTCCAGGATCAGCAGCGCCGGCTCCACGGCGATCGCGCGGGCGATGCCGACGCGGGCGCGCTGGCCCCCCGAGAGCTGGTGCGGGTAGCGGTTGATCAACTCGGCCGACAGCCCGACCAGCTCGACGGCCCGCCGCACCCTGGCCTCGAGGTCCTCGCCGCCGGAGGGCCGCAAGAGCCGGCGCACCGGGTCCGCCACCGACTGGAACACGGTGAGGTGCGGGTTGAGGCTCTCGGTCGGGTCCTGAAACACCATCTGGATGCGCGCGCGCGCCGGGCTGGTCACGAAGCGGCGCAGCGGGATGGCGCCGATGTCCTCGCCCTCGAAACGAATCCCGCCGGCGGTGGGGTCGACCAGGCGCGCCAGCAGGCGGGCGAGCGTGGACTTGCCGCAGCCGGATTCGCCGACGAGGCCGACGCTCTCGCCCCTGCGGAGCACGAGGCTGACCTGGTCGACGGCGTGCAGCAGGCCGCGGCTGCGCCCGCTGCCGGTCGGGTAGAGCTTGCTGAGCTGGCGGGCCTCCAGGAGCGGTGCCGTCATGCGGCCGGCCGCCAGCAGCGCACGAGATGATCCCGGCCGAGCTCGGTCGTCGGCAGCGGCTCGGCATCGCACACCGGAAGCGCGACGGTCGCACCGATCGCGGAACCGGCAGAACGGCAGGTCGCTGCGGCGCAGGTCCGGCAGGCCGCCCGGGATCGAGACCAGATCGCCGATGTGGGCCGCAGCCGCCGGCATCGCGCCGATCAGCTCGGCGCTGTAGGGATGGGCCGCATCCTTCAGGAGCGCCGCCGCCGGTGCCGCCTCGACCGTATGGCCGGCGTGCATGACCACGATCCGGTCGCAATATTCGCCGGCGAGGCCGAGGTCGTGGGTGATCAGCATGGCGCCCATCCGGGAGCCGTCGACCATCTCGCGGACGAGATCCATGATCGTGGCCTGGGTCGTGACGTCGAGGCCGGTGGTCGGCTCGTCGGCGATCAGCAGCATCGGCTCGCAGGCCAGCGCCATCGCGATCATGACGCGCTGGCACATGCCGCCCGAGAGCTCGAACGGGTAGGCGTCGTAGCGGCGCTCGGGGTCGGGGATGCGCACCTTGGCCAGCGCCTCGATCGCCTTGGCCCGCGCATGGCGCCGGGCGACCGGGCCGTGGCGCAGGAGCACGTCCTCGATCTGGCGGCCGACCTTGCGGATCGGATTGAGCGCGGTGCGCGGGCTCTGAAAGATCATCGAGACGTCGCGGCCGCGCATCTCCCTCATGGCGGCACCGCGCGCCGCCAGCGCGTCGATCCCGGCGAAGCGGATGGCACCGCCCCGGATCTCGGCACTGGCCTCCAGGAGACCCATGACCGCGAGCGCGCTCACCGACTTGCCGGAGCCGCTCTCGCCGACGATGCCGACGATCTCGCCGCGCTCGATCCGGAACGACACGTCCTCGAGCGCCTTCACACGCGCCCTCGCGCGTGCGGAACTCGAGCGACAGCCGGTCGACGACGAGCAATGGCGCGCTCGCATGCGCCTCGGCGCCCGTGGCGCGCGGCCCGCCCGGCGAGGGCGCGCTCACGTGCGCCTCCGCGGATCGATCATGTCGCGCAGCCCGTCGCCCAGCAGGTTGAAGCAGAACACGGCGAGCACGAGCGCCATGCCGGGAAAGACGAAGGTCCACCACTCGCCCGAGAAGATGTAGCTCGCCCCCTCCGACACCATGATGCCCCACTCGGCCGCTGGCGGGCGGACGCCCAGGCCGATGAAGGACAGACCGGCCGCATTCAGGATCGCCCAGCCCATGTTGAGCGAGGCCTGGACCATCATCGGCGGCAGGATGTTCGGCACGATGTGGCGGGCGAGCACGCGCAGGGCGCCGTTGCCGCCCATCCGCGCCGCCTCGACATAAGGGGCGTCGCGGCGGACGTTGACCTCGCCGCGGGCGAAGCGGCCGTAGAAGGGCAGGTTGATCACCACCGTGGCGATGATGATGTTGACGACGCTGTTGCCGAGGGCTGCGACGATCCCCATCGCCAGGACGAACAGCGGGAAGGCCATGATCGTGTCGAAGACGCGGCCGATCACCTGGTCGGCCCAGCCGCCGGCGTAGCCGGCGACGGCACCGAGGGCGGTGCCGATGACGAAGGAGATGGCGACCGCGGTGACCGCCATGCCCAGGTCGAGGCGGGCTGCCACGATCACCCGGCTGAAGATGTCGCGGCCGAGCTGATCGGTGCCGAACAGATGCGCCGCCGACGGCGCCATCAGGCGCGCGTCGGCATCGGTCGTCAGCGGATCGTAGGGAACGAGCGACGGGCCGAGGAGCGCGCACAGGAGAAGGACCGTGAAGATCGCGAAAGCCACGAGCGTCAGCGGGTTCTCCGCGAAAGTGTGGCGAAGGTCGCGGCCGAGGGTCGCCGTCGTCATCGCGGTCAGCCCTCGAACCGGACGCGCGGGTCGATCGCGGCGGCGAGCAGATCCACGATCAGGTTCAAGAGCACGTAGATGACCGCCATCATCAGGACGAAGCCCTGGACGGCGGCATAGTCCGAGGCGATCACCGCGCTCACGGCGTAGGCGCCGATGCCCGGGCCAGCCGAACACCTGCTCGATCAGGACGCTGGAGCCGAGCAGGAACGAGAAGATCATGCCCATGATGTTGGTGATCGACAGCAGCGCGTTGCGGAACGCATAGGTGAGGACGGTGGTCCAGCTGGAAAGACCGTTGGCTCGCGCCGTGCGCACGAAGTCGCTGCCCAGTGCCGTCAGCATCGCCGCACGGGTCATCCGCGCGATCGGCGCCATGGCGAACAGGCCGAGCGCGATCGACGGCAGGACCAGCTGGGCGAGCGAGCCGCGAAACGCCGCGAGATCCCCGGCGATCAGGCTGTCGATCAGGTAGAATCCCGTCACCGGAGGAGGTGCGGTGTAGTAGATCTCGTCGAGCCGCCCGAGCGGCTGCGGCGCCCAGCCCAGCAGATAGTAGAAGACGTAGACCAGCATCAGCGCCACGAAGAAGGTCGGGAATGCGGCCGCGACCGTGACCGAGCTGCGGCAGAGATGGTCGACCAGCGAGTTCGGCCTCACCGCGGCAAAGACGCCGAGCGGAATGGCGGTGACCACCGCGAACAACAAAGCCGCGAAGGTCAGCTCCATGGAGGCCGGCAGACGCTGGACGAGGTCGTTGACCACCGGCTGGCCGGTGGTGAGCGAGTTCCCCAGGCTGCCGTGCGCCAGCTGGCCCAGATAGACCCAGAACTGCACGATCAGGCTCTTGTCGAGGCCGAGCGCCACACGGACCTGCTGGACCGAATTCGGCATTCGCCGCCGGCCCCGCGAAATAGGCGGCGGGATCCCCCGGCAAGGCCCGTGACAACAGGAACGTCACCACGATCACCCCGACGAGGCTCGGCAGGGAGCTGGCGATGCGGCGAAGGACGTAGGCGGACGCCAGGGCTCGGGTCTCCAGCGGTCGTCGAGGCAAGTCGCTGCACCCATGAGCAAGCGATGTGCCAGCCTGCCCGGGTGCTGGAATCCTCGCGGCGCCTGCTGCCGCCGAGCCCCACGCTGGCGTCCGATTGCGCAGACCGCTCCAGCGGAGCGCTCAAATCTTGAGCAGCAATCATGTCGCTGGACTGGGCCTCACCTCCCATGAGGAGCCGCTCGGCCCTGCGGCCCCAGGCCGCGAGGCTGCCCGGTACGATTTTTGATCCGCAATCGGCAGGCATGAACGAGAGGACCGCCGAATGGGCGACTTGATCGAGACGCGCACCCTCACGCTCGAGGGCGCCAGGCGCATCCTCGATGCGGCCATCGCCGAGGCCGGCCGGATCGGTCAGCCGATGTGCATCGCCGTGGTCGATGCGGGCGGCAACCTGCTGACCTTTGCCCGGATGGACGGATCGAAGGCGCTGAGCGTGATCTCCTCGATCAACAAGGCGCGCACCGCTGCCCTCTCGGCCGCGCCCACCGGCGTGGCGCACGCCGATGTCGAGCTGCAGGTCACGCTGGCCCACGAGAGCAAATGGACCAACCTGATCGGCGGCTTGCCGGTGAGGGTCGACGGGCTGGTGGTGGGCGCCGTCTCGGCCGGCTCCGGCACGGGCGCGCAGGATCTGGCCACGGCACGCGCCGGGGCGGCAGCCATCGCCGGCGCCGACCTGTTTTTGGACTTCACGCCGATGGGAGCCGAGGATACCGGCATCATCCGCGGCTCGCATCCTCACCCGGTCCGGAGCTGACGCCTTGCGTGTGGTACGCTATTCGGGCGACCTGCCGACGACGCCCGTTCCGGAGAAGAAGATGGGCCACGCTGCACCGGCCGAAGCGAGCGGGAAGGACACCGGCGGCGTCGGGGCCGCGGCCGACCTGCAGATCGGTGCCCGCCTGCGCCACGCCCGTATCCTGAAGGGCATGCTGATGCGCGAGCTGGCCCTGCGCTGCGCCTGCACCGAGAGCATGATCTCCAAGATCGAGAACGGCAGGGTCATGCCGTCGGTGCCGATGCTCCAGCGCCTCGTCGGCGCGCTCTCCCTGGACCTGAGCGCCTTCTTCGGCCTCGATCCGACCTCGCCGGGCGTGATCCTGCGCGACGGCCAGCGGTCGATCACGCTGACCGATCCGATCCGCCAGGGTGCGGGCGTCCACTACGAGCGGCTCGTGCCGTTCGGCGCCGGCAACCTGCTCGAAGGAAACATCCACGTCATCCAGCCGGGCGGCACCAAGGTCGACCAGATCACCCATCAGGGCGAGACGCTGGGCTACATCCTCGAAGGCTCCCTCGAGCTCACCATCGAGGCCACCGTCTATCACCTCTCGGCCGGCAACTCTTTTTTCTTCAAGAACCACCTGACCAACAGCTATCGAAACCCCGGCACCGTCACGACGAAAGTCGTCTGGGTCAACACCCCGCAAGTCCATTGAAACTCGGATTCCGTTGATTCGCCACGAGCATTCGATGTTATTCGAACGTCCTTCCGTAACGATTACGACAAGCAAATTTTCGTGAAGATACCAAATTTCTCAATCTTTTCTCTATGAAATTCAGAGAATGCCTTCTCGGCAAAGGAAACTTTCTTCCCGCTCACATTGAGGCCAAGAAGCTATGACGTTCGGATATCAGGAGCGGGCCTCGGTCAGCCAATCAAGGGCCTGGCGCCAGAGGCGGGCGTAGCCGGGCCAGTCGGCGAAGGGCTGGGGCAGCCAGTGCGGGCCGATGTCGGAGGTCCAGGCGAGCGTGCGGCCGCGGCCGAAGGTGCCGGTGGCGAGCAGCGGGTGGCCGCCCTGCGCGTCGGGCACGCGCGCGAGGAGCTGGACGCCGGGGCGGCTTTTCAGCGTCACCTCGTTGACGCCGAGGAGGACGGGCCAGGTGCCGCCCATGCCCTCGAGGATCGGGTGCTTCGGGCTCGACCAGCTCCGCCTCGAAGCCCTCGGGGATCTCGACCCGGTCGTCATAGGGGAGGCAGTCGACGGGCAGGGTCTCCTCGACGGCCGTCTTGTGGTAGCGGGCGCCGCCATTGATGCCCTGGAAGCTGTAGTAGCCGCCGATCATCATCAGCGCCCCGCCGCCCTCGACCCAGTCGTGCAGGAGGCGCAGGCGGTTGGGGACGGGCTGGCCCTTGAACCAGACGTCGGGATGGAGAAGGAGCGTGTTCGAGCCGAGGTCGGAGAGGATGACCGCGGCGTAGGCGTCGAGATCCTTCTTCGTCAGGGGGAACTCGACCGCGGCCTCGTGGGCCTTCATGTAGTGGAGGTCGAAGGGCGATTCCTTCAGGGCCGCGACCAGCGGCTCGGCGCCGAGATGGAAGCTCACGGTCGGGAACTGGTCGAAGCCCTTGATGTGGGTGGCCGTGCTCGTCCAGAACTCGCCGGCAAGCAGGATTCTCTTTTTTGTCATCGGCTCGGAAACTCCGTCGGATCAGGCGTCGCGCCACTTCTGGCTGAAGACGCGGCGGGGATTGGTGACGAGGAGGCCGGTGAGCACGGGCTCGGGCACGCCCAGCCGGCGCAGGCGCGGCAGGAAGTGGCGCAGCACGTGCGCGTAGCCGTTCCCGCCATGACGGGTCAGCATCATCTTGAGGAAGACGTCCTGCGAGAGCAGGACGCGGTCGCCATAGCCCCAGTCGATCAGGCGCTTGATGGCGGCCGCCACCTCCCAGTCGGCGGGGCACTGCACGCCCTGGTCGGCATAGAAAAAGTCCATGCCGATCATGTCGTACTCGATGAAGGCGCCGCGCCGGGCGAGGCTGGTCTGGTAGTCGGGATCGTCGAGGCTGGGGTTCATGTGGCAGAGGACCGTGTGGCGCGGATCGCCGCCCTCGGCCTCGACGATGTCGAGCACCCGGTGCGCGTGGCGGAACCAGCCGGGGAGGTGGACCATCAGCGGCAGGCGGGTGCGGGCCTGGGCGCGCGCGGCCCCACGCAGCGAGCGCTCCTCGGCCGGCGTGAAGTCGCTGCTGACCCCGATCTCGCCGATCAGGCCGATGCGCGCGCCCTCGATGCCCTCGACCGCCTCCTGCACGATCTGATCGGCGATCGCCGCCTTGTCCATCGAGGCGAGCTCGGGCGGATGCGAGCTTTGGAGGTAGTAGCCGGCACCCATGACGATGCCGAGGCCGGTGGCCCTGGCGATGCGCTGGAGGGCCATGCGGGTTGCGGCCGATGCCGCGGCAGGTGGGATCGACCACGCTTTTGCCGCCCAGCGCCTCGAAGGGGGCCAGCTCCTCGATCACCGCCGCCTCGTCGTCGAGGGCGCAGTTGTGCCTGTTGACGAAGGGATCCATGCGCAGCTCGCCCAGGATCTCGGGGCGCACCGGCCCTTCGGCGAGGTATTGGCGCTCGGGCGTCGCGGGCGGGTTCCACCAGCAGCGGCAGTCGTTCAGGAGATGCTCGTGCATCAGCGTGACGCCCAGATCCTCGACCGGGATGGGGCCCAGCACGGTCATGACCCGGCCGCTGCCGACGTGGGTCGGGCTAAGCTCGCTCATCGGCTCCTCGCAAGCAGCGTGGTGCGGAAGACGCGGGTGTTGAGCCAGATCGCGATCAGGATGATGAGGCCCGTCACGATCTGGGTGAAGAAGGGCGAGATGTGGGCGAGGATCAGGCCGTTGCCGATGACGGCGATGGTGAGGGCGCCCAGGACCGTGCCGACGATCGTGCCGCGCCCGCCCATGAGGCTGGTGCCGCCCAGGACCACGGCCGCGATGACGTCGAGCTCGAAGCCGACACCGGCGTTGGAGGAGCCGCTGCCGAGCCGGGCGGCGATGATGAGGCCCGACAGAGCGGCGGCCATGCCGGAGACGATGTAGGCGACCGTCGTGACGCGCCTGACGTCGACACCCGCGCGGCGCACCGCCTCGGCATTGGCGCCGATGCCCGTGACATAGCGGCCGAAGCGCGCCTGCGTCAGCGCGACCCAGCCGACCAGGGCCACGAGGACGCGCCAGGATCGCCGGCAGCGGGACGCCGAGGAGCCAGCCGCGGCCGAGCTCGACGAACGGGCTGCCGGTCGCGATCGGGATCGAGTAGCCCTGGGTCAGGAGGAGCGCCACGCCGCGAAAGATGCTCAAGGAGGCGAGTGTCACGATGAAGGCGGGGATGCCCTCGTAGGCGGTGACGAAGCCGTTGGCGAGGCCGACGACCGCGCCCAGGAGCAGCATGAGGGCGATGACGATGGGCCAGGGCAGGCCCGCCTGGAGCAGGATCGCCGCCACCGCGTTCACGAGCGCCAGCACCGAGCCCACCGAGAGATCGATGCCCCCCGTCGTGATGACGAAGGTCATCGCGATGGCGGTGATCAGCAGCGGCGCGCTCTGCCGGAGAAGGTTCAGGATGTTCGTCTCGGAGAGGAAGGCCTCGGTGCCGAGCCCGAAGCCCACCGTCATCAGGACGAAGAAGCCGGCGATGCTCAGGACCGGCGCGTGCGCGGCCAGCATGTCGGCGGCGCTGCGGCGCGCTTCCGTCGGGCGGCTCGCGAGGCTGCTCATGACGCGGCCAGCCCGGGCGCGGGCCAGCCGCTCGCCCACGATGAGGCCCACGAGGTCCTCGAGGTTGGTCTCGCCGATCCGCCGCTCGGCCACGTTGCGGCCCTCGTAGAGGACGGCGATGCGGTCGCAGACGCGAAAAAGGTCCTGCAGCCGGTGGGTGATGAGGATCACCCCGACGCCGCGCTCCTTGACCCGCGAGATCAGCCGCAGCACCGCCTCGACCTCGGCCACGGCAAGGGCCGAGGTGGGCTCGTCCATGATCAGCACGCTGGGCTCGAACGAGACGGCACGGGCGATCGCGACCGACTGCCGCTGGCCGCCCGAGAGGCCGCCCGCGAGCGCCCGGAGGCTCGGCACGCGGATGTCGAGCGCGTCCAGCATGGCCCGGGCACCCTCGCGCATCCGCGGCATGGTCGAGCAGGCGCAGCGGGCCGCTGCCGCGCAAGCGGCTCGCGGCCGAGCCAGAGATTGCCCGCGACGTCGATCGTGTCGCACAGGGAAAGGTCCTGGTAGACCATCTCGACGCGCCGGGCGCGGGCCTCGGCCGGGCTCGCGAAGCGGACGGGCTCGCCGTCGATCCTGATCTCGCCCGCATCGGGCTCGGTGGCGCCCGCCAGGATTTTTGTCAGCGTCGACTTGCCGGCGGCGTTGTCGCCGACGAGGCCCAGCACCTCGCCCGGCATCAGGCGCAGATCGACGCCTTTGAGCGCCTCGATCGAGCCGTAGCGCTTCCTGATGCCGCGCATCAGGACGCGCTCGGGGCCCGAGGCGGCCGGAGCCGCCGCCTCTTCGCCCGCGATGTTGCTCGCCTCGGCGCTCACTTGAACATCGAGCGGAACTTGTCGACGTTGTCCTTGGTCACGATGGTGACCGGCACCTCGATCTGCTTGGGCACCGTCTCGCCCTTCAGCGTCTTGAGCGCGGCCTCGACCGCGGCAGCACCCATGCCGATCGGGTCCTGCTGGACCACGGCGATCACATAGCCCTGCGTCGATGCCCTTGATCGCCTGCGCGGTCAGGTCCCAGCCGAAGATTTTTATCTTGTCCTGGGCGCCCTGCGAGTCGACCGCGGCGATGGCGCCGATCAGCGCGGGCTCGCCGGTGGCGTAGACGGTGGTGAGATCCGGGTTGCCGGTCATCAGGTTCTCGGCCGCCGTCATCGCGTTGTCCTGGATGTTGCGACCGTCGACCACGCCCGCGACCGTGACGCCCGGCGCCTTCTTGACCACGTCCTCGAAGCCCTTCTGGCGCAGGTTCTGGATGAAGGAGTTGAGGGCGCCGACGATGCCGAGCTTGGCCTTGCCGCCATGGGCCTCGACATACTTGACGAAGTCCTTGCCGATCAGGCCGCCCGCCTTCTCGTTGTCGACGCCCACCTGGCTCTTCTGCGGGCCGGCCGGCAGGATGGCGTCGACCGCGAAGACGGGGATGCCGGCGTCGGACGCTTCCTTGACGGCCGGCATGATGCCGTTGACGTCGATCGCCTCGACGATGATGGCGCTGATCTTCTGCGCGATATAGGTCTCGATCGCGTTGTTCTGCGCTGCCGGATCATTGTTGGCGTTGAAGATCACGAGCTTGGCGCCGGCCTTGTCGGCCGCCTTCTGGGCGCCCTCGTTCATCTGGTTGAAGAAGAGCGCCTGCTGGTTGATCGTGACCAGGGCGATCGTCGGCTGATCGGCCGCCCGGGCGAGCCCGGGCATGCTCGACGCGGCCAGGGCCGCGGCGGCGATCATCGTTCTGCGCGTCATCTGCATTTTTTGCGTCTCCCACCCATTGGACCACTCAAGAACACCATCTTCGGATCGCCAGCGCCATGATCTTGCGTGGCGGCGACGAGATCGGCGATCGGGACGGAACTCGTTCGGCTGATGCGCCTGCGAGGGATCGCCGGGGCCGAAGTTGATCGTGGGCGTGGCGCCGAGCCCGCAGGGCAGGCCCATGTCGCTGTGGGCGCCCAGGCCCCAATGGCGCGGCGGCTTCCCGCTCGTCCGCACGGCGTCCTCCATGGCGCCGATGAAGGGATGCTCGACCGGCACCTCGGCGCAGTCGGCATCGAGGATCCACTCGATGCGTGCCGGGTGGCGGCGGAGATAGGGGTCGGCGCGGCACAGCTCGGCGAAGATGCGCCTCGATCTCGCGCTTCACGGCGCCGCCCAGGCCCACCTCGTCCTTCTCGGCCGGGAGATACTGGGCGTCGATGATGATCTCGGCGGCACCGGCGAAGGAGCTGGGGTGCTCGCCCGCCTTCACCTGGGTGACCAGGACCTGGTTCGGCAGGTCCATGAGCGGGTGGCGCTTTCTTGGGTCGTTGGCCCAGCGGCGGTTCAGGATGTCGATGCCGTCCATGATCTGCCGCATCAGCCAGACGGCGTCGACCGGGCCGCCATCGTCCCATGCCTTGGGCAGGAGCTCGGCATGGCCGCCGATGCCGTCGATCAGGATGCGGCCCCAAAGGATGCCGTGGCAGACGGGCGAGATGGCGAGTGCTGTTGCCTCGGGCAGGATGCCCGCATCCGCCCGATAGCCGCGATCCACCATGGCGAGCGCCCCCATGCCGCCGATCTCCTCGTCCACCACGGTCGTGAAGAGGAGGTCGCCTGCGAGTGGAAGGCCCTGCTCGCGGACGAGGGCTGCCGCCATCAGCATCGAGGCGACGCCGCCTTTCATGTCGACCGAGCCGCGGCCGGCGATGCGCCCGTCGGCGACGGTGGCCTGGAAGGGATCGGTGCGCCAGTGGGAGGCGGGGCCGGGCGGGACGACGTCGATATGGCCCGTCAGCATCAGCGAGCGGCCGCCGCCCTTGCCCTCGAGCGTGCCGGCCAGGATCGGGCGGCCCTCGAAGGTGCGGCCCTTGTGGGCGCCGGGCCGGCCCTCGTGCTTGGCATAGAGCGCCGGGCCGTCGGGGTCCCAGAGATCGGTCTTGAAGCCGAGCTCGGCCAAGCGATCGCGGAGATAGGTCTGGCACTCGCGCTCGGCCGGGCCGGCCTTGGTCGGGTCCACCGGCACGATGCTCGGGAAGGCGATGAGGTCGGAGAGCGTCGCCGTGATGCGGTCGGCGGCGCGCTCGACCGCGTCGAGGAGCGCCTTGTCGGTCGTGTCCATTCAGCCTCTTCCCTTCCAGGGCCGGTCGGCGAGGACGGAGAGGATCAGGAGCGCCCCTATCCCGCCCACCTGCCAGATCGTGTTGATGTTCGCGAGCTGGAGGCCCGTCTTGAACGTCGTGAGGAACAGCACCGCCACGAGCGGGCCGCAGCACGCTGCCGTGGCCGCCCTGGATCGCGATGCCGCCGAGGAGAGCTGCCGTCAGCGATTCGAGCTCGAGATTCTGGCCGATGTTGGGTCGGGCGCTCAGGAGCCAGGCGTTGGCGACGACGGCCGCGAGCCCGGCCAGGCCCCCCGAGACGGCGTAGAGGACGAGGCGCAGCCGGTCGACCGGCACGCCAGTGAGCCGGGCCGCCGTCTCGTTGCCGCCGGTGGCGAGAAGCCAGCTGCCCCAGGAGGTGGCGTGGAGGAGCAGCGCCGCCACGACGAAAAGCGGGAGCACGAAGGCCAGGAAGTGGATCGGCAGAGGCCCGATGGTGCCGCGGCCCAGAGGCGCCAGGATCGCGGCGATGCCGCCCACCGGCCGGCCGGCGGTAAGGGCAATGGCGAGGCCGCCATAGACGTAGAAGGTGCCGAGCGTGGCGATGAGCGGCACGAGGCGCACGCGGGTGACGAGCCAGCCGTTGAAGGCGCCGAGGAGGAGGCCGGCCACGAGCGCCGCGGCGATGCCGAGCGCCGGCCCGCCGAGCTGGCCCAGCCAGGCCATCGCGAGGCCGGCCAGGGCGATGGCACCGCCGACCGAGAGGTCGATCCCGCCGCCGCCCGCGAGCACGACGAGGCTCTGGCCCAGGGTCACGAGGGCAAGGATCGTCGAGAACTGGAGCACGCTGCGGAGCGTGTCGGGGCGGAACGCGTCCGGCACGGCCACGGCGAAGGCGACGAGCATCACGGCCCAGAGGACGAGCAGTCCCAAGAGTTTCGTGCGGGTAGCGCTCATGCCGAGCGGGGCCGGAAGAGGAGGCCCGGCCGCTCGAGGCCCAGAGTGACGAGCAGAAGCGCTCCGATCACGACCTGGCCCCAGAGGCTCGGCACGCCCACGAGGACGAAGCCGTTCTGGAGGATGCGCACGAGCAGCACGCCAAGGGCGGTGCCGACGAGGCTGGCCCGGCCGCCGGTGACGCTGGCGCCGCCCAGCACGGCCGCCACGATGGCGTCGAGCGCGATCGTCCCGCCCGTCGTCATCTCCACATTGCGGTACTGGGCCACGTAGAAGGTGCCGGCGAGCCCGGCGAGCGTGCCCGAGAGGACGGAGGCGGCAGCGCGCACGCGGCCCGTCGCGACGCCGGCGAGGCGGGCCGCGGGCTCGTTGCCGCCGGTGGCGAGCCACCAGATGCCGAGCGGCGTGCGCCACATGACCATCCAGGCGAGCGCATAGAGGACCAAAAGCTCGATCGCGACGATGGGGACGCCCAGGAGCGAGGGCCGGACGAGCCAGCCCAGCGTGTCGGGCAGGCCCGAGAGCCAGCTGCCGCCCAGCAGGAGGTAGATGAGCGCCCGCCAGACGCCGAAGAGGCCGAGCGTCGCGATGATGGGCGGCACCCGGCCCAGCACGACGATCGCCGCGGCGACGAGGCCGAGCACGAGCGCCGCCCAGCGGCCCCAGCAGCGCCACGAGCGGGCCCGGCCAGCCGGCCGCGAGGGCGGTGCCCACGAAGATGGCGCTGACCCCCATGGTGGCGCCGACCGCGATGTCGATGCCGCCGGCGGCGAGAACGATCGTCATGCCCATGGCGATGACCAGGAACTCGACGCTGGTGCGGGCGATCGTGGCGAGATTGGCCGGGAGAAGGAAAACCGGCGAGGCCAGCGTGAAGACCAGACCCGCCGCGAGGCAGGCGGCAAAGCAGCAGGAGCTCACGCGTCGCCTCACCGAGGGTCGCTCGCGGCTGGCTCAGAAGTCGAACTTGTCGACGTTCTCCTTGGTGAACACGGCCGGAGGGCCGAGCAGCAGCACCTTGGTCTTGGCGTCGTAGGTGACCGGATGATCCATGCCCGGCACCGTGTTCTCGGCCGCGAACGGCTTCTTGTCGATGAGCTGCTTGCCGGCCCACACCGTCAGGTAGCCCAGGGCCGCAGGGTCCCAGAGCACCGTGAAGCCCATGGCGCCGGACTTGATGTAGGTCCGGGCCGTGTTGGGGCTGCAATAGCCGGTGCCGACGACCTGGCCGATCTTGCCGGCGCTGTCGATCGCCTGCGCCACGCCGGGGCAGGTGGTCGAGGCCACGGCGATCAGGCCCTTGAGGTCGGGGTTCGCGGTCATCAGGTCGGTCGAGAGCTGGCCCGCCCGCTGCGCCGTGCCGCCGGCATATTGCGGCTCGAGCAGGGTGACGCCCGGATACTTCGCCTTCACGCGCTGCTGCATGAAGCCGATCCAGGCATTGAGGTTGGTGGCCGTGGGCTCACCCGAGACGATGCCGATCTTGGCCTTGTCGCCGACCCGCTTGATCAGCTCGTCGATGATGGTGAAGCCCAGCCCCTCGTCCGAGGCCTGGGCCACGTAGACCGCCCGCTCGCTGTCCGGCGCGTCGCTGTCGGAGGTGAAGATAATCGACCCCTTGGCCTTGGCCTGGGGAATCACCGGGGCCAGCGAGGACGCGTCGAGCACCGAGACGGCGATCGCCTGCACGCCCTGATCGACCAGGTTCGAGAGGATCTGGAGCTGGTCGACCGGATTGGTGTCGACCGGGCCCTGATAGATGAAGTCGACGCCGAGCGCTGCCGCCGCCTTCTTGCCCCCCGCCTCCATGGCGTTGAAGTAGGGGATGCCGATGAGCTGCGGGATGAACGCCACCTTGGGCTTGTCCGCGGCCTCGGCACCGCCGGCCAGGAGGGCCGCCGCGCACGCTGCCGCCAGGAATCCGAGCTTCCGTCTCATCACCCCGTTCTCCCTCACCGTGCTTGTCCCATGCCTCTATGCCGCCGCCTGCTCGAGCCCGCGCAGGCTCGGATGAGCGCCCGTTATGAGTGCCACGATCTCCTCGGGATCGGTCGCAGCGCGGTCGCGCTCCGCCACCTTGCGGCCGCGGCGGAAGACCACGATGCGGTCCGCCACCTCGAACACGTCGGCGATGTTGTGGCTGACGAGCAGGACCGCGCGGCCGCCGGCACGCAGGCGCCGGATCAGCTCCAGCACCTTTCGGGTCTCGGCCACCGCGAGGGCCGCGGTCGGCTCGTCCATGACGACGAGCCTGGCCTCGAGCTCGAGCGCCCGGGCGATGGCCACCGCCTGCCGTTGCCCGCCCGAGAGCGAGCCGACCTCGGCCCGCACGTTCGGGACGTGGGCATCGAGCTCGCGCAGGAGCGCCTCGACCCGCTGGCGCATGGCCCGGCGCCGGAGAAACGGGACGCCGAGGATCCGTCGCGAACGCTCGCGACCAAGGAACACGTTCTCCACGACCGAGAGGTTCTCGGCCAGCGCCAGCTCCTGGTAGATCGTGGCGATGCCGTGGACCCCTGCGTCCTGCGGCGAGCGGAGCCGGACCGGTCGGCCTTCGATCAGAAGCTCGCCCGCGGTGGGCGGGTAGGCCCCCGCCACGATCTTGATGAACGTCGACTTGCCGGCGCCGTTGTCGCCGACCAGCGCCGTCACCTCGGCCGCCTCGAGCGCGAGGTCGACGCCGACCAGCGCTTCGAGCGCGCCGAAGCGCCTGCCGATCCCGCGTGCCTCCAGGAATGGCACCCCGGCGCATCCTCCGGTCTCGTTAAACGTTTCAATCACGATGCGCGGCCTCCGCACCGGCGTCAAGCGGCGACCCCCGGCCCGAGCAGGGTGGCCGCGGACAGAGCCATCTCCTGCGCCCCGGCCACGGTCACGGATCGGCTCGCCGCGGCGACGGCGTGACGGAGGGCCGTCGCGTCGGGCGTCCCGTTCAGCCAGGCGGCCAGGAAGACGCCGATGAGGCAGTCGCCGGCCCCCGTCGTGTCGACCGGCCGCACGGCCGGCGCCGCCACCCGGACGGGTGCCCTGCTGCCGTGGAGCAGGACCGCGCCGTCCTGGTCGAGCGTCAGCAGAAGCCGGCCGGGATAGTCCAGGGCGCGGCTGGCGAGGCCGTCCACCATCGCCTCGGCCGGGCCCTGGACGCCCAGGATCGCCGCCGCCGTCTCGCGGTTGAGGACGACGAAGTCGAAGGCCGGCAGAAGCCGCGTCAGCCCCTCGGGCCGGCGCCAGGGCAGGGGCAGGCCGGTCAGGTGGATGGAGGTCAGGAGACCCTGTGCCCGCGCCCGCGTCATGGCCAGGAGCAGGTCCGGGGCGTGGTGGCCCTGGACATGCAGGACGTGCCGGCCGGCGCTCCCGGGAAGCCCGGCCATGTAGCGGCGAAGGGCGGTGGGAGCGATGGCCAGCGGCTCGTAGAGGATGGTCCGCGCCCCGCTGGCCTCGACCAGAATCACCGTGCGGCCGAGCCGCTGGCCCATGCGCGGGCCGACCGGGACGGCCGCGACCCGGCGCTCGGCCAGGAGATGGATCGCCCAGTCGCTGTCGGCATCGTCGCCGAAATGCCCCAGCACCTCGGACCGCACCGCATAGGGTGGCCCCAGGCCCGCTGCCATCACCGCGACATTGGCGGCGGGGCCGCCCAGCGTCTTGTCGATCGAGATGGCCTGGGCGCGATCGCCCCGGTGCGGCAGCACCGGGACCCGCGCGGTATAGTCGACGCTGACATAGCCCACGGCAGTGAGCCGGGGCGCCCCCTCGGGCACGACCGGCCCGCCGCGGCCGCGGCGGCCGATCAGCGAGCGGGCGGCATGGTCCGGCTTGAAGTCGAGCTCCTGGATCGCCCGCTCGACGGCGGCTCGGGTCGCGGCCCCGACCGCGCGCCGTCCGGTCAGCACATGGCTCACCGTGCCGACCGAGACCCCGGCCCGGTGGGCCACCTCGCGGATCGTGGGTGGCCGGGCGCTCATCGGGGCCGCAGCTCCCTGAGCTCGGCAGCCGTCGGCAGGGCGCCGAAGGTGCCGGGCCGGGTCACGGCGAGCGAGGCCGCCGCCACCGCCCAGGCCAGCGCCCTCTCGGCGGCGAGACCCTGCACCAGTCCCGCGGCCAGCACGCCGCAGAGCGCGTCCCCGGCCCCGGCCGTGTCGACCGCCTGCACGCGCGGCGCCGCCACCTCATGGCTGCGTCCCCGGCCGAGCAGCACGGCACCCGCCGCACCCCGCGTCGCCACCAGCCCGCCGAGGCCGCCCGCCAGAAGCGCCTCGGCCCCGCCCAGCGCCAAAAGCTCCGGCCCGTTGACGATGGCGAGGTCGATGAGGGGCAGGAGCGGGCGCCAGTCGAAGGCGATGGGGGCGAGGTTGGCGCAGGGTGCGGGCGCCGCGCTCACGGGCGGCCGCGAGGCAGGCGCTGGTGGTGGTCGGCGGCGAGGTTGCCCTGGACGAGAAGAAAGCCGCCCGGGCCGAGATCGGCGAGGCAGGCCGGAGGCGCCAGGGCCGCGGCCGCGGCGGCCGTGCTGGCGATGGCGTTCTCGCCATCGGCGTCGACCATGACGACCGAGAGGTCGCTCGCGCCATCGACGGCGATGAGATCCTGGTCCAGCAGGCCCTCGGCCCCGACGGCGGCGCGCAGGCGGGCGCCGGCGTCGTCCGCCCCGACCGCGGCCACGAGCCGGACGGCCGCTCCCGCCCGCTGCGCGGCGACGGCCTGGTTCAGGCCCTTCCCGCCGGGCTCGCGGCGGCAGGCGCTGGCGAGCCGGGTCTCGCCCGCGGCGGGGAGCCGGTCGAGGATGAGGACGAGGTCGAGGCAGGCATTGCCGACGACGAGCAGCCTCACGGCAACCGCGCCACCGTGGCGGCGAAGGCGCCGACGCGGTCCGGGTCGACCTCGTTCCACCAGACGCCGTCCCGCTTGAGCGCGCTCGCGATGATGACGCCGTCGGCGGTCTTCAGGATGTCGCCGACATTGGCGGGCGTGACCCCGCTGCCGACGAGGAGCGGCAGGCGGGTCGCCGCGCGCACCCGCGCCAGCTCGTCCAGCCGCGCCGCGTCGCCGGTGCGCTGGCCGGTCGCGATGACGGCATCCGCATCGAACCACTCGAGGTCGCGCGTCAGCTCCTCGAGCCCGCGATCGGCGGTGATAGCGTGGGCGCCGTGCTTGACCAGCGTGTCGGCGAAGATCCGCACGTCCCGGGCGTGGAGCCAGGCGCGGTAGCGCATCGCCGCCGCGGCCTCGCCCTCGATCAGCCCCTCGTTGGCGACATAGGCGTTGGCCCACTGGTTGACGCGCACGAAGGCGGCGCCCGCGGCCTTGGCCACCGCCAGCGCCGGCAGCACGGCGTTGGCCAGCACGTTGACGCCGACCGGCAGGCCCGTGGCTTCCCGAACCCGGGCCGTCATCACCGCCATCACCGCCGCCGTCTCCGGCCCCAGGGCCCCCGGCCTGGCGAACGGGATGTCGCCGTGGTTCTCGACGATCAGCCCGTCGAAGCCGCCCGCCGCGTAGCGTCCGGCCTCCACCACGGCCTGCTCGTAGAGCGCCTCCACCGGCTCGCCCCGGTAGCCGGGCGAGCCGGGCAGCGGGCGGGCGTGGACGACGCCGATCAGAACGCGCGAGCGCTTGCCGAAGATCGCCTCGAGCGCCTGGGGACGGGCAGGGGCGACGGGACCGGCGGTCATCCGCGCTCCTCCCGAGCCCGAGGCGATGAACCGTTTCATCCCGAGCGTGGCACCCGTCGGCCACGCGGTCAAGCGCGCCGGCGCCCCGGGAAGGGGTGGCTCGCGTGGGCCTGCTCGCCTCCCGCCGGCAGGCGCAACAGCGGACAGGCCATGCCTGCCCCTCTGGGCGAGGGCGGCCGGCGAAGGCCGACGCAGGCAACCGAGGCCGGAGGGTGACAAGAAAGTAGAAAGGGCTTCTTCTTTTTTCTTTTGTTCTTACGGTCCGAACGGCTCCTCCCCACGGGGCGCCGCGACGTCATGCCCCTCCCTTGTCATCCTCGGACTTGATCCGAGGATCCATGCTCACGCTCGCGACACCGCGCCGGGTCGGGCCATGGGCCCTCGGATCGAGTCCGAGGGTGACGAAAAAAGAGGAAAAGACTTTCTTCTTCTGCGGCCCGAGGGGCTTCTGCCCCGCGCTCCTCTTGGGGCGGTCGGGATCGGCCGCGTCCCTGGCCAGCTCGGCCAGGCGCTGCTCGCCGCGGCGGAGGAACCAGTCGGCGACGTCGGGAAAATCGTGGGCGAGCTGGGCGATCGGGGAGAGCGGCAGCTCGTCGGGCAGGTCGGGGACGCCGGGGTGGCGGGGCACCCAGACGACCCGGTAGCCCGGCGGCGCGATGGGCTCGCCCGAGGCGGACCAGGACAGGGCGGGGAGCTCGACCTCGGCGACGGGAGCGGGCTCGCTCGGGGCGGCGGGCGCCTCGGCCGCAACCGCCGTCTCGCGCGCCGCCTCGCGGAGCGCCGCCCGGCCGGCCTCGGCGCCGATGAAGTCGGCGAGACGGGGGGCGGCGGCGTGGGCCGGGCCCAATGGATGCTGGCCGTAGCCCGCCATCGAGTCGCGAGGCTGCTCGGGCGGGGCGGTGGCGGCCGGCCGCACGGCCCTGGGCTCGGTGGCCTGCTCGAAGGTCCGCCGCACGAGCTGGACCAACCGCCGGGCCGGGCTCCGGCCGCGGTTGGCCTCGTAGACAATGAATAAAAGCGCGCGCCGGTCGCCCATGTCGACCAAGTGCTGGAGATCGGCCATGGCCGTCTCGATCAGCACCCGCTCCTGCTCGTCGAAGGGAAGCTCGCGGGCGGCCCGGTACTGCGCCACGAGCTTGGAGAACTCATGGTCGGCGACGAACGCCTCGATTTCCTCCTCGGTCGTGGCCTCGACCTCGGCCACCTCGGCGGGGGTGAGCCCGGCGGCGAGGCGGCGTGCCAGCCGGCAGCGCCGGGCGCCGGGCAGCGAGACGGGCGAGCGGGAGGGGTAGGGTGAAGGCATTTCTCCTTGTACAAGGAGCAAAAGCCTTCTGTCAACCGGAAAGTGATTCTTTTCTCTTGTCACGTCGTCGGCGAGCCTGATCGCTGGCCCCTCGCCCTTCGCCCGGCGGCGGTTCCCTGGTAGGCTGGGTGGAGAAGAGGACGGATCGTCATGGCGACACGGAAGATAGAACTGTACGACGAGGACTTCTATGCCTGGAGCCAGGACCAGGCCGCGGCCCTGCGCCAACTCGCCGACGAGCGCCGGAATGGCCCGCTCGACCTCGAGCACTCGCCCGCCGTCGACCCGCGCCCCGGCTGGATCGAGACGATCGACGACGCCCGCGACGAGATCGCCGAACGGCTCACGCCGACGATCCGCGGCGACCTCGAGGCTCACCTGCCGGAGATCTACGCCCGGGCGCTCCGCCGAGCGCGCAAGGCGCTGGTCAGAGCCGGCGAGCCCGAGGCCGCCGATGGCTTGCCGGAAAAGTGCCCCTATGCGCTCGATCAGCTCCTCGACGAGGCATGGTATCCGGCCAGCCGCCTCGGGCTATCGAGCGATGTCTACCCCGAAAAATTCACTGGGGCTGAGCCGGAAGGCGGCGGGCGCGGCGTAAATGTCTGAGTTCGTGTATGTTTCTGGTGCTGAAGCAGAGACAGCACGGCTCGACGGAGTACCGCGCCCGCCATGGCAGAGAATGCCTCGCTCCTCCCCGGCTTGTCACCGGTCGGCGGCAAGCCGGTGCACATCACCTTCGATGGCGGTCGGCTGACCTCGGACGTGGGCGTGCTGCTGCTGGCCGAGACCGAACGTCGGCTCGGGATCGCGCAGCGCTTGGCGCGCTGCCTCACCGACCCGCGGTCGCCGGAGCGGGTGCGGCACACGCTCACCGACATGATCCGCTTCCGGATGCTGCTGATCGCGGCCGGCTATCCGGACGCGAACGACTGCGACGCGCTGCGCCTCGACCCGGCGTTCAAGATGGCGGTCGGGCGGCTGCCCGAGAGCGGCGACGATCTGTGCTCGCAGCCGACCATGTGTCGGCTGGAGAACTTGCCCGGCGCCATCGCGCTCAAGCGGATGATGGCGGCCATGGTCGAGCTGTTCTGCGATAGCTTCACCGTGGTGCCGAACCGGATCGTGCTCGACATCGACGATACCTGCGATCCCGCCCACGGTCGGCAGCAGCTCTCCCTCTTCCACACCTACCATGACGAGCGCTGCTTCCTGCCGATCCACGTCTACGAGGCGACCACGGGCAAGCCGGTGGCGGTGATTCTGCGGCCCGGCAAGACCCCCGACGGGGCCGAGGTCGCGCTCGTCCTGCGTCACGTCATTGGCGCCATCCGCCGGCGCTGGCCCCGTGTCGACATCCTGGTCCGCGGCGACAGCCACTACGGGCGCCACGAGGCCATGAGCTGGTGCGAGCGCAACCGGGTCGCCTACGCCTTCGGCCTCGCCGGCAACAAGGTCCTGCTCGCCCGTGTGACGGCCCTCGCCGAGGAGGCGGCCCTTCGTCGGATCGAGGGCGAGGCCGAGAAGGTCCGCCGCTACGACGAGTTCCGCTACGCCGCCAAGACCTGGAGCGTCGAGCGCCGGGTCATCGTCCGGTTGGAGGCGTCGGACCGGGGCAGCGACAGCCGGTTCATCGCCACCAACCTCGCCGGCGCGCCCCGTTGGCTGTACGAGGACGTCTACTGCGCCCGCGGTCAGGCGGAGAACCTGATCAAGGCGCACAAGCGCCACCTCGCCTCCGACCGCACCTCCTGCACCAAAGCCACCGCCAACCAATTCCGGCTGGTGCTGCACACCGCCGCCTATTGGCTCCCGCACACCCTGCGCGGTCTGGCGCCGAAGCGGTCGTTCTGGCGCGACGCCCAGTTCGACACGCTCCGCTTGGCGCTGATCAAGGTGGCCGGCCGGATCACCGAGATGGCGACCCAAATCAAGGTGGCGCTGCCGTCCGCCTGTCCCTACCGCGCCAGCCTCATACTGCTCGCCGCTTGCGCCGCGAGGCCGCCCTGAGTCACAGGGCGGCGTGCCCCGACCGAGCCCTTCCCCGCAAACCCCCAGCCCCGATCATCGCGCCCGCCGGCGCCACGGCCCGCCATGCCCGTAGCAGTCCCGCTCGCGCATCCAAGGCAGTCCGGTGAATGATCCGGGCTAGGTTGGCCCACGCCCGCCCCCCCGACGGCCTCACGGATTCACGAGGCACCCTGGCGGCGCATGTCCCTCCGTCTATCGGAGATGTCGCGCGAGAGCCGCCCAGCGCGACCGCACCCGACCTGACATCCGACACAACCAGGAGTGTTGGCCAGACGTCAAATGTTCGCCGGCAGGATTCCCTTTCGCTTAAACTATACTTGTGTCCCAGAGAAGAAGCGATGTCCAGAATACCCATGATCGTTACCGCCGCCGCCATATTGTCCTCCATCATATGCCACTCCATCGATCCGTCTTCTGCCGCTGAAACCGGGATCTCCTTCAAGAAGCGTATTTCCGGGAGTTACAGAGGGGTCACCAACTGCGGCAAAGACCGCTCGTGGCAAAGCGCGACCCAGGCCTGTCAAGCATGGGCCAAGGAACTCGCAAAATCCTCCGATCTGCGTCCCGACACCCCGGTCATCACTAACTTCAGCAGCGACGTACGCCATGGCACTAAGTCATTTCCTGACAATAGCCGATGGTGCACCGGTAGCTGGGTAGCAGATTGCTCACTAACTCTACACAAAAAATAGTCGATTTACGACCATGAATAAGATTGTCCGCCTCTTAGCTGCCGCTGCCGTTATAAGTCTTTACAGCCTTGCTGGATATGGGCTCTCGCCCGACGAAGCGGCGTCCGACAGCAAGCAAGTCGCTCCGACTTCCGACGTCGACATATATGAGGAACAAGCTCGCCAGATAACCAATCGTTTCGTGCATGCCTTTGAAGATGGAACGAATACAATAGCCCGACTTTCCGCTGAGCGCGATAGATGGCAATCGATGAGCGATATCGTGAGCCGCGCCAAGGCCGCCGTAAGACGGCTGAGGCTTGGAAACGCCGAGAAATTTCAGTCGTCGATTGCCGGCCTAGATAGTCCAGGCGACAGTTCATCAACTCCTGATCAAACGATAAGCGAGGCTAGATCTATCATTAGCGAATTCCTTAAATCACCAGTGTTCATTAAGAATTCCGGTTATTCGTCCCTAGAAAATACAATATCGAATGAGCATAGTCTTGCCGAGTTCAGCTGATGAACTACGGGATAAATTAGGAAATAATAAATATCATCTCGCGGTTCGAATTTGCAGCGACGTCCTTATGCTCGGAGACAATCTTGATATAAATGCGTCGGCGCTACTAAGCCAGCTAGGATCCTGCATTGAAGCATCGGGGGGGTAGATCAAGCGGATATTTCGAATTATAAGGCAGTTTACGAGATTTACCTAGATGATGCCGCAAAATACGTGAACGCTCGCTTGGAGTTATCAAACAAGCAGTTTGAAGACGCACAAAAGAGGCTCAACGAGCTGACCGAACTTACCATCTCTCAGACTACGGCAGCAGTGCGCCAAGTAGCCTCGTCCGAAAAGCAGACTATCAACTCCTCATCGGCAGGTATGAGCAAGGTCATGCTGGCTGGTTGGGGAACCGTGGCGATCGCTGTAACCGGGTGTCTTGGTTTCGTTTTCGTAAGGTTTAAAGGTAAGATAGGAGCAAGCGAGATATCTAGTACAATGGTAGAAATTGTAGGAATATTTATCCTGACAGCATTGATACTTACACTTGGTCTTGCAGGCAGGATTAATCCGGAAGCAATTTCGGTTCTGATTGGTGGTGTATCTGGGTATGTGTTAGGCCGAATAAAGACCGCGCGTCAAGAGACACCCCCTGGGGGTTAAGAAATTCCTCGCCCGGCGGCTACGGTACCGCTTTCGAATTCCGGTGGCGTGGCGTAATTGAGCCAGCCTTCCTTCTACGCCGCGGCGTCGTAAGTCGGGTGCAGGAGGGAGGTCAATCGATGACCCTCTATGGGGACTTGGATGTGGACAACGAGGTAGGTGGTGGCGTTCCGCAGCCGCCGGGCCAGGAGCGTGGCGATCGGCAGGAGGGCCTCGGGGTGGGCGGCGAGGAAGGCCGGGGCCTGCTCGATGACGTGGACCCGGGCCGGTGTCGTGGCGCGGACGCTGGCGGTGTGGGCCATGTCGAGGAGCACCGACATCTCGCCGAAGACGGCGCCGGGCTCGCTGACGGTGGCGAAGTCGACGTCGCCCCGATAGACCTCGAGGGTGCCCTGGGCGAGGACGAAGATCCGGCCGGAGCGCTCGCCCTCGTGGAGCAGGACCTCCCCGGCCTCGAGCTGGCGCTCCGGGCATCCCCGGCAGTGGTCGAGCAGCGATGGCGCCATGGGCACTCCCGGCCGGGGCTTTTCCGCCTGCGGTGCAGGCTAGCGCGCCGAGCACGGCCGGGCGAGCGCGGAGCGACGGTCGGCTACCGGCCGGGCTGCCCTGATAAAAGCTCGCGGATGCGGTCGTCCCGGCGGTCGAGGGCGCGGCAGTGGAGGTCGTGGAGGAGGTAGGCCAGGCGGTCCCGGGTCCAGGGCTGGCCGGAGTTCTCTGTCATAAAGTCGGGCATGGGCCAGCCTTCGGGGAGGCCGGCTTCGAGGCCGTAGCGGCGACAGACGGAAGCGCAGCGCCAGGCGTGGTCTCGGACGGCGACGACCGCGACGGGGCCGAGGCCGGCGGGATCGCCGCCGCTGCGGGCGAGGATTTCCTCGATCACGCCGCCGGTCGACAGGTAGCGCGGCTCGGCCTGGGCGTCGCGGAGCGGGGTAGACGGGATCGAGGGCAGCGGCGGGGATGCGGGCGCCAATGGCCTGGGCCACCTCCCACTGGGCAAAGACGGAAGCGCCGGTGGCATGGTGGAGGGCGACCGCGACGTCGGCCAGGGCCTCGTTGACCGGGCCCGGCTCGCGGTTGCCGCTGGGCAGCATGCGGTTGCCGAAGGTGAAGGCGACAATGGTGCGGACCGTGGCAAGCGGGATCGTGGGTGCTCGCCAGGAGAGCGCGTCCTCGACCAGGAGGCCCGCCAGCCGGCGGGCGAGGTCGGGATCGCCGAGCTCGGCCGCGAGGTGGCTCGCGAGGATCGCCCCGATTTCCTGCCCGTTGCTCTCGGCCACGGCCCTGTCCTTTTGTCATCGGCGGATGCCGCGGGATCTCTGCGCCCGGGCCGGCTCCGGGGCAAGCATGTCGGCCTGGGTGGAAGGGGGCGATCGGGCTATCATGTGGCTGCCGGAGAGCCCGGATCGGCGGACCGCGCCCGCGTGCCCGCCCGGTGCCGCGGCGAGCGGAGTGATGGAAGATGACGTCAGGGCGGGCCGCGATGGTGTTCGATCTCGACGGGACGCTGGTCGACAGCGTCTACCAGCATGTGATCGCCTGGCATCACGCGCTGCTGGCGGCGGGGATCGACCTTTCGATCTGGCGCATCCATCGCCGGATCGGGATGAGCGGCGGGCTTTTCGCGCGGGCGCTGTTGCGCGAGACCGGGCGGGAGGTCGACGCCGAGCTGCGGCAGAGGCTGCAGAAGGCCCATGGCGAGGCCTATCTCGAGATCGCGGGCGATGTGCGGCCGCTGCCGGGGGCACAGGCGCTGCTGCAGCGGCTGACGGCGATCGGCTGCCCCTGGGCGATCGCGACGAGCGGGCACCGGCGGACGGCGCAGCGGGCGCTCGACATGCTGGGCATCCCGGACGGCGTGCCGATCGTGACGCGCGACCTCGTGGCCCACGCCAAGCCCGACCCCGATCTTTTCCTCGCTGCGGCGGAGAGGCTCGGGGTCGATGCGGCCGATGTCTATGTGGTGGGCGACAGCGTCTGGGACATGCTGGCCGCGCGCCGGGCGCGGGCGCTGGGCGTGGGCGTGCTGTCGGGCGGCTATGGCGAGGAGGAGCTGGAGCGGGCGGGCGCCTATCGCGTCTACGACGACCCGGCGATGCTGATGGCGCATCTGGACGAGCTGGGCGTGCGCGCCGAGTAGCGCCGAAGAAAAAAATGACAAAAAAGAAATAGGACTAAGCGGCAAGCCAGGTGCGGAGCTGGGCGGTCACCGCGTCGGGGCGCTGCCGTGGAGACTGCCTGCCATTGCGCTTCCTCTCCCGCTCGGGTCAGGATAGCTTCACGACTTCCGGGGACCAAGCACCTAGGCCCGCCTGCTGCACCGAAATCAGCGGGAAGGCCCTGCCGCCACTATTCGCCTGATGAATTCAGGCGAGCTTCAGCTCGATCTGGTTCAGCTCACCAGGTTTGACGGTGATGGCGGCTGAGGCGGCCGCGTCCCGGCCGTCCAGCTTGCCCATGAGCTTGAGCATGTGGAGCCCCGGTGGGACGTCGGGCAGCTGCCACGCCTGCCCGGCCAGCTCGCCGCCCGGGCGGCCGTCGAAGGTGACCTTGACGACGCCTACCGCGTTCGGCACTCGAACCTCGACCGCGCCCGGCTGCCGGGTCTCAGCGCCAGCGCGGTAGGTCTTGGCAAGCTCGGCGAGCGCGCCCCTGAACTCCTGGACCCATGTCTGGGTCTCGCTCTGGACGATCGCCAGCACCGCATCCGCGAAGCCCCGCTGCAGCTTCAAGAGCGCATCGCGCTCGCCGTCCTCGGGCGCGCGGGCACCCAGGCGAGCCTGCTCCATGACCCAATCGAAGCGGAAGGTCTGGAGCAGCCGCTCCAGCTCGAGCTGGCTCGAGCGAAAGCGCATCCAGCTCGAGGAGACGCCAAATGCACTGTCGCCGGCGAGGATGGCAGCGGCAATGGCGAGGAAGATGTAGCCGAAATTGGTGGGTGCCGACCCGATGGCGACCTGGAGCAAAGGGGCGAGCGTGCCAATGGTGCCGGCGAGGATCGCGGCCAGCCT
>CAWHFO010000004.1:0-3860 GCA_963828215.1 uncultured Alphaproteobacteria bacterium
CCGACGCTGGGGTCGGTCGTCGGCCGGGGCGCCGGCGCCGACCGACACCCCTTGGCGCCGAACCCGGGACGCTGTCGTCCACGGGCCCCTCCGCCGCGAACCGCCGCGACCGGCGCGCATCCCTGCGTCGACCGGCCGTCGCGCCGATCACTTGGGTGGCCGCTCGGCTCGGCCGGAACCGGGTACCGCGACGGAGATGAGGCGGCCGGTCGCCGGCATCGACTGAGCGTCGGTCAGAGCGTGGTAGGCGGCCAGGTAGCGCCGGCCGAGCTCGCGCTGGCTGGGGCAGGCGTAGTGGATCGGGTCGTCGGGCGTGTCCGGCGGCTCGTCGCTCAGGCCGAGCTCGCTCGGCGCCTCGGCGCTGACGAAGGCGGTGTTGGGACGCTCGCGCGCGATCTGCCGCTCGGCGATGTCGATGGCGCGTCGCTCAGCCGCCTGCCGCGCCCAGTGCGGCGGCATCTGGCCGACGAGGATGGGCACCTCGGGGCCGAGGCCGAGCTCGTGCACCATGGCTGCGAAGGCCTCGACATAGGCCTTGGTGCCGAGCGCGCGGCCGCCGCAGCAGTCGCCCGTGTCGGTCTCGCCGCCCTGCCAGGCGAAGGCCAGGACGCGCGAGCCCGGATAGGCGGTGCGCAAAGCCTCGAGCTTCGCCGCGAGGCGCCTGGTGAGCCGGCCGCCCGGGCCCCAGTCGCCGGTGGTGACGCCCTTGCCGCCGACCGCGGCCGGCACCACCAGGAGCGGCGCCGATCCGGGCGGGCGCGCGGCGGCCAGCGCCCGGGCCATGGTCTCGACGAAGGAGACGGCGCCCGGTCGCGCCGGCGCGAAGCCCAGCCGCTGGATGGGTACGACGTCGGCGCCATCGGTGTCGGGCAGGGCCTGGAAGGCGCCGGCGACCGCCGCGGGGTCGCAGCCGAAGCCGTAGTAGGCATTGCTCTGGCCCGCGACCACCAGCAGGTCGTAGCGTCCGGGCGCGGCCGGGGCGCTGGTCGCGGTCAGGCTCGCGAGCAGCAGTGCTGCCGGCAGCGCCATTCGCATCACGTGTTTTTCCCGCCGTTCGAGAACCGAGGAGTGGCGGCCTGCCTAACAGGCCGGCGGACGGCAATCAACCGGCCCGCGACCTCATGGCGGTCCCGCCGAGAGTCGACCGGTGGCACGTCCTGTGTCCGGGGCACAAACCCAGGCAGGCCAGTCAGGAGTTTCCTCAGGGTG
The DNA here is from genome assembly GCA_963828215.1 of uncultured Alphaproteobacteria bacterium. Taxonomy (GTDB): domain Bacteria; phylum Pseudomonadota; class Alphaproteobacteria; order Geminicoccales; family Geminicoccaceae; genus CAVTJL01. Next base: position 1,210 of record CAWHFO010000004.1, read on the forward strand.
ATCCGGACCGACGGGCCTTCGCCGCCTGCGCGCGGCGTGTCAGCGCCTGTGCGAGCGCCAGCAGGAGCGCGATGCCCACGATGTCGACCGCGAACTGTTGCGGCAGGCCGTCGCCGAAGCGATCGAAGATCGCCATGCCGAGCAGCGATAGCACGACCCCGGCGGCGAACAGCTCGAGCGAATGCTGGCCGACGCGCGCGACCGCGAGCGCGGCGCGCGAGCGCAGCCAAGCTGCATCGATCGACACCAGGCGGGCGGCGAGGTAGGTCAGGGCCAGGAAGTGCAGCAGACGCAAAGGGCTCTCGGTCCATTTGCGGACCCGGCCGATCTCGGCCTGCAGCCAGTCCGGAGGGTGGACCGGGGGCACGTACCAGGACAGGATCACAGTGAACGCGAACAGCAGATAGGCGATCGCGAGCGCGATCAGAAAGCGGTGGAATGGCACGACGTCCAGGCCGCGGCCGGCCCGTGCCCCGGCGAGCACGCCCAGGAAGAACACCAGCTGCCAGGCGAACGGGTCGAAGAACCAGTGCTGCGGCGGTCCGAGCGGCGGCGGCATGTGCAGGAGCTGCTCCCGCGCGAGCACGTACCCACCGAGCGAGAGCGCGAACAGGGCCGCCGGACGCCGCGCCGCCAGAGGCAGCGCCAACGGCAGCGACGCGAACAGCAGAATGAACAGCGGCAGGATGTTGAGCAGCGGCGGTTGCAGCTCGAGCCCGAGATAGGCGAACGCCCCAATGGGGTGGGCGCGCACCGCATGCAGGAAATCGTGGTACGGCTTGGCGCTGGCGGGCGCCCAGGTGGCGATCCACGGCACGAGCACGAGGAAACTCGCGCCCAGCACGATGTGCCAGCGGTAGATCTCGAAGGTGCGGGCCCAGATGTGGCGCGCGGTCACCGTCCAGCCTTGCCGGTCGAAGCGCCCGATCTGCGCGATCCCGGCCGAATAGCCGGCAAGATAGACGAACGCCTCGGCGGGATCGCTGAAGCCGATGGCACTCGGCGAGATCCAGAACAGGATGTTGCCCGGGATGTGGTAGCCGAACAGCACCAGCAGGCTGAAGCCGCGGAAGAGATCGACCCGCAGGTCGCGCCCGGGCGCCGTCCGCGCCCCGGCGCCGGCGGCCGGAGCGGCGCGGCCCGAAATCCCGTCTGGCGGCCGCCGGCCGCGGCCGATCAGATACCCTACGGCCTGGGCGCTCCGCTGCCACGTTCGTTCACGGAAGAGCTCGACACGCACTTGGAGGGGGACCCCTGCGACTAGGATCCCCTCCGTGAGGCGATCCGGGAACATGCTGCCTGACTAACAGTGATCCCGCAGATCGGTTTCGATGTTTTCGTCTTGGAACGTTCGTCCCCTCGAAGGGCTGCCCGGGGCATCCGCGGCGGGACGACCTTGGCGGCCGTCGTTGACGGCGCCGGGCGCCCCGGTCACTCTGGCCCGGCGCAGGACGCGGCTGTCGGCGGAGAGGGGAATCATCGTGGCCAGGCACAGGATCGCCGCCATACCAGGCGATGGCATCGGGCAGGAGGTGATCGCCGCCGGGCTCGAGGTCCTCCGCGCGCTGGAGACCCGCGCGCCCGACCTTGAGCTCGAGGTCGAGACGTTCGACTGGGGCTCGGCCTGGTACCGGACCCATGGCCGGATGATGCCCGAGGATGGCCTCGCCCGCCTGAAGCCCTTCGATGCGCTCTACTTCGGCGCGGTCGGCGCACCCGACATCCCCGACGACGTCACGCTCTGGGGGCTGCGCCTTGCGATCTGCCAGGGCTTCGACCAGTACGCCAACGTCCGCCCGGCGCGCCTTTTGACGGGCGTTGTCGGACCCCTTCGGGGCGTCGCCCCTGGCGACCTCGACTGGATCGTGGTCCGGGAGAACACCGAAGGCGAGTACGCCGGCGCCGGCGGCCGGGTGCACCGCGGCCTGCCCGAGGAGGTCGGCACCGAGGTCGCGATCTTCACCCGCACGGGCTGCGAGCGGATCATCCGCTTTGCCTTCGAGCTCGCCCGCACCCGCCCGAAGAAGCTCCTGACCCTGGTCACCAAATCGAACGCCCAGCGTCATGGCATGGTCCTCTGGGACGAGGTCTTTGCCGAGCTCAGGAAAGAGTTTCCCGAGGTCCGCACAGATAAGGAGCTGGTCGACGCGATGACCACGCGCATGGTCCTGAAGCCCGGGACGCTGGATGTGATCGTCGCGACCAACCTGCACGCCGACATCCTCTCCGACCTCGCCTCGGCGCTGTCCGGCTCGCTCGGCGTCGGCCCGACCGCGAACCTCAACCCCGAGCGCAAGTACCCCTCGATGTTCGAGCCGATCCACGGCTCGGCCTTCGACATCACAGGCAAGGGCATCGCCAACCCGATCGCAACCTTCTGGACCGCCTCGCTGATGCTCGACCACCTGGGCGAGCCCGCCGCCGCGACCCTCCTCATGAGCGCCATCGAGCATACCCTCGCGAGCCGGCGACGTCCTGACCCCCGACCTCGGCGGCCGCGCCACGACCGCAGAGGTCACCGCCCGCGTGTGCGACCTCCTCGGCGGGGCGAACGTTTGAAATCTTGATGCCGAAGCGTGGGCTGCTGCCACTGCTTGCTCGCCGCACGACGGGCCGTCGTCGGCGCAGCTTCCTTCACCGGGATGGCGCTG
>CAWHFO010000005.1:0-9361 GCA_963828215.1 uncultured Alphaproteobacteria bacterium
TAGCCCGGATTTCTCACGAGAAGTAGGTGCATCGGGGCTCTGAATGAGCGAAAGTTCTTCTGCAACAAAGCCTTAGGCTCAGGCGGAGGATATCCCCGATGCGGACAGAGTGTAGGGCGGATCGATTTGAGTTTGCACCCGTTGCTGGGCGCTCGGTGGTGGCGTCGTTCGATGGCGGCAGGATCACCTCGGACGCGGGAGCACTACTCCTGGGCGCCACCGATCGGGCGATCGGCCTGATGCGCCGCTTCGCCGCTTGCTTCAGCGATCACCGCTCGCCGGAGCGGGTCCAGCACGGCGTGGCGACGCTGGTCGGCCAGCGGGTGTTCGCCCTGGCGCTGGGCTACGAGGATCTGGTCGACCACGATCAGCTGCGCCACGACCCGGTGCTGGCGGCGGTGAGCGGCAAGCTGGGCGCGCCCCGCGTCGACGGCGCAGCGCTGGCCGGCAAGTCGACCCTGAACCGGCTCGAGCACGCGCCGGCCGGGTTAGCCACGCGCTACCACAGGATCGGCCATGACGGCGCGGCGATAGAGCGGCTGTTGGTCGACCTGTTCCTCGACGCGCATGACCGCCCACCCGCGGAGATCGTGCTCGACCTGGATGCCACCGACGATCCGCTGCACGGCAGCCAGGAGGGAAGGTTCTTTCACGGCTACTATGGCAGCTACTGCTACCTGCCACTGTACGTGTTTTGCGGCGACCATCTCCTGGTGGCCAAGCTCAGGCGCTCGAACATCGATGCCAGCGCTGGCGCGATCGAAGAGGTCGAGCGGATCGTGGCGCAGGTCCGCGCCCGCTGGCCGGAAGTGCGGATCATCCTGCGCGCCAACTCGGGCTTCGCCCGCGAGGCGCTGATGACTTGGTGCGAGGCTCATCGGGTCGACTATGTCCTCGGCTTGGCCCGCAACTCCCGCCTGGTGGGCGCGATCGCGGCCGAGCTTGCGGCGGCGCGAATCGAGGCCGAGCAGACCGGCAAGGCGGCCCGCTGCTTCAAGGACTTTCGCTATCGCACGCACGACAGCTGGAGCCGCGCGCGCCGGGTCGTCGGCAAGGCCGAGCAGCTGGTTGCCGGTGATGGTGCGACCAGCCCCAACCCGCGCTTCGTGGTCACCAATCTGACGGACGAGGCTTGGCCGGCATCGGCCCTCTACGAGCGGCTCTACTGCGCCCGCGGCGAGATGGAAAACCGGATCAAGGAGTGCCAGCTCGATCTGTTCGCCGATCGGACCTCGACCCGGGCGATGCGCGCCAATCAGCTGCGCCTCTGGTTCGCGTCGATGGCCTATGTGCTGCTTGCCGCCTTGCGCCGCATCGCCCTCCCGGCCACTCGGCTCGCCCGCGCCACCGCCGGCACGATCCGCCTTAAGCTGCTCAAGATCGGCGCTCTGGTCCGCATCTCGGCCCGCCGGGTCACGATCAAGATGGCCTCTGCCCACCCCTCGCGGCAGGACTGGGCGATCGCCCATCAGGCCCTCACGGCTGCCGCCGGCTGACCACGAGCCAGACAGCGCATCGACCAAAAGCAACCAAGGCGACGCTGCCCGCGGGCGGCACAACACTTTGCTGTTCGTCGCCAGCTCGCTCCGTGCCCGCCCCTGTGCCAAACCGACCGCACCGGCTCATAGACCGAGCCCGCCGCCGGAGAATCGCGCCAGTGAGAAATCCGGGCTAGCCTCCCTGGCGGTACGCTTCGATCCGGCCGGCAGCTACCAGGAAGATGTCACCGCCGTCGGCGTGCCCACGCCGTCGCGCATCCTGATGAGCGCCACCGCCGTCGATCGGGGCGGCGTCACGCGCTTCTTCGCCATCCTGGCCGACGCCGGGCTCTACTTTCTCGACGAGACGGCCGGCGTCTGGGTGCGCCTCGACGATACCGGCACCTACGCGGCGCTGGCACCCGCCCAGGATGCGTCCGGCAATCTCGAGGTCTTCGCGATCGGCACCGACCGGGCGGTCCATCATGTTCGCCAGGACGCGGCGGCGCCGGGCGGCTGGGGCCCGATGGCCGTGCTCGAGGATCGCAAACAATATGCCCGGATCGCCGCCGAGCGGGACGGCGACGGCCACTCCGCGGCGTTCGCGACGACCGCCACGGGCGCCCTCTGGCGCGTCTTCCAGGATCCGACCACCACGAGCTGGACCATCGCCGAGATCGAGCTCGCGGACCTCGACCAGGTGCAGGAGATCCGGACCTTCACGACCAAGATCACCGTCACCGACGCCAATCTGATACCGCAGCCGGCCTCGCCGGCGACGATCTGGTCGGACGATCTCGTCGCGGCCTCGATCAACGGCGCCGTTTTTCTGCTGGAGGGGACGCCCCGGGTCGGCTGCCTCACCGACGCATCCGGCAAGCTCACCTTGACGATGGAGACGACCGGCCTGAGCGCGCCGGTGCTCTATGTCCGCACCTCGGCGATGCAGCCGAGCGAGAGCGTCTCCATCGTCCCCAACGCCGCCATCCAGGAGACGCTGCGCACGGTCGACGCCGCCACGCTCACCCGGCAGCTGGGCGTCAGCCCCGAGCAGGCGAGCCAGGCGGCACCGGCCATCAACGCCGTCATGTCGCTCACCCAGCAGAGCCCGGCGGCGGGCGATGCTGCTGAGAAATATCTGCGGCGGCGCAACCGCGACCTCCGAGGCCTGCGGTGCCGTGGCAGCGACGCCCTGCCCTCGCCCGGCCGCATCGACCTCGCCGCCCTCCCTGAGCAGCACTGGCGGATCGAGCTCTCCGGCGGCGTCCGCTTCACGACGCTGACGGCGGCGGAGGCGGACGCCGTCATGGCGCGCGGCGCTCGGCCCTGCCGGCACCGCGGGGCTTCGTCGACTGGCTGGGCGACCTCGGCGATCTCGCCCAGGCGGCGGTCGACGGCATCGCCGACATCGTCTCCTCCACGGTGAGCGTGGTGGCCGACGGGGTTGAGGCCGTCGTGACCTTCGTCGTCGACAAGGTCACCTACGCCTTCGACGTCACGCTTGACCTCGTCGAGCAGGCCTTCGACATCGTCACCACCGTATTCGAGGCCATCGGCGCTGCCTTCGAGGCCCTCGTCAAGTGGCTGGGCTTCCTGTTCGACTGGCCGGACATCGACGCGCTGAAGCACTCGATCCTCGAGACCCTGCCGCCGGCCAAGCTCGCCGTCGCCGCGATCCAGGCAGCAGGCCGACAGCGGCATCGCCACGCTCAAGGCCGGCTTGCAGCAGAACATTCAGTACGTGGTCAGCAACATCCTGGGCTCGGCCTCGAGCGCCGCCAGCTTCAACGAGCAGCATGCGATACCGCCCGCGCCCCTCGACCAGACCGCCGGGACCAACATTGTCCCTTCGAACTTCATGGCCAATGCCGATCAGGCCTCGCTCACGGGTCCCTGCGCGGTGGCCACGGGGCGGCCTGCGGCGGCCGAGAGCCTCTGGGCCCTGCTCCAGCAGGAGAGCGGGCGGGAAGCCCGTTCCAGTCCTCGGTTGGCTTCAAGAACGCGCAGGCCTACCGGATGCGGATCGGCGACCGCCCGACCAGTACGCCCAGCTCCTGCTCGGCGCCGTGCTGAGCGCGATCGAGGGCGTCGCCGAGGCGGCGCTCGATCTCGCGAAGGCGGTCGTCAACTCCTTGTGCGCGGCTATCGACGAGCTGATCGACTGGCTGACGACGGCGCTCACTACGCCTGGTCGATCCCCTACATCTCGGCGCTCTACACGACCTGGATCTCGCCCGGATCGGAACTTTCTGCTATCGACCTCTTCTGCCTGATCGCGGCCATTCCGACGACGATCGTCCACAAGGTCATGAGCAACACCGCGCCGTTTCCCGTTCAGGCGGCGCTCGACCAGTTCACGAGCAGCTACACCACCGCGTGGCTGCAGCAGATGAGTGGCCTCGGCGGTGAGGCGGCAAAGCTCGCGGCACAAAGCGCCGCAACTCCACCGTTTCGCCAGACGCTCCACCAGGTGTTCGGCATCGCGCTCAGCGTATCCTATCTCTCCTATGCGCTGATCGAGTATCACCTCGACGTCTTCCTCTTGACCGATCCTGTTCAGCCGTCCCGGGCATTGAGCATCGCCGCGCTCGTCTTCGAGGGCGGCATCTGGGTGTTCAGCGTTCCTTGGGCCGATCCTTCGAACATGGGCGGCCGAACTGGCGTTGATCCGGCGAGCTTGGCCAATCTGTCGTGGTGCGCGGCGGGTCTGTTCCGGCTGACGGCAAACATCACCTGCTATTCCGCGACGCAGCTGACCACGCGCAACGCCACCAGCTACGGGGCGGCCGCCGACTTCGGCGTCAACGTCGCCTCCCCGGTCTTCGCGGTCGCCGCGACGGCGATCCAGCGCGAGGTCACCTGGACGTTCGGCTACACCACGCTCCACAGAACGCTGTCGACGCTGAGGGTCATTCGCATCCCGGCGTTCTCGACGCTGATCTGCAAGTGGATCGACCCCTCCAACCAACTCTGCCCGAAGGCGCTGGCCAAGGCCGCGGCTTGGATCGAGCTCCTCGGCTCCGGCTTCGCGGGTTTGGCGGCCCTCTCGATCACGATCTCGACCTGGGACGCCGACGCCGCCCCGGCATCACGCGCCAACGCCGCCCCGCCGCTTCCCGCCCTAGCTGACGCCCCCACCCCTACGGAATGATCCGCGCCGCCCGCAGCTGCCCGAAAAGATCGAAAAAGCTGTCGCGGGTGTCCTGATAAGCCAAAAAGCCGGCCTTTCGGCTCTTCGTCATGTCGGTGACGACCTCGATCTCGCGGCCGAGGTCCAGATCCGAGTGCCAGGCCGAGGCCAGCCGGTCGAGGTCGGGCTCGGCCAGCCCCTCGCGCTCCGCGATCTTCTTCCAGATCGGCGCGGCGTCCTTCATCTGCCCCTCGAGCGGGGTCGACCCGCCGGGATAGGGGGCGGCCTCGAGCCCGAAGAAGGCCGCGAGCTTCGGCCACAGCCAGTTCCAGCGGAAGATGTCGCCGTTGACGATGTTGAAGCGCCTCATTCCTCGCCGTCGGGGCGGTCGCGGCCCAGACGAGGTGCCGCGCCAGCAGGCGGGCGTCGGTCACGTCGGTGAGGCCGTGCCACTGCATGGGCGAGCCGGGGAAGAGGAAAGGCCGGCCGGTCTCGCGGCAGATCGTGGCGTAGACGGCGAGGGTCACGCCCATGTTCATGGCGTTGCCGAGCGCGTAGCCGATGACCGTGTGCGCCCGGTGCGAGCTCCAGGCGAAGCCCTGCCGCTCGGCCGCCGCGAACACCTCGTCCTCCTGCGTGTAGTAGAAATTGGCGACCGGCTGGCGGCCCTGCTCCTCGCGGAACGGGGTCAGCGGCGGGTTGCCTTTCCCGTAGGCCTCGAACGGCCCGAGATAGTGCTTCAGGCCGGTCACCAGCGCCACATGCTCGAGCGGCGCTTCTTTCAGTGCGGCCAGCAGGTTGCGCACCATCCCGCCATTGACCAGGCAGTTCTCGGCCTCGGTCGGCCGGCGCATCCAGGTCGTGATGAAGGCGTGCGTGGGCCGGATCTCTTTCAGGGCGGCCGCCAGCGCCTCGGGCTGCGTCAGGTCGGCCGCGACCGGCCGGAGGCCCGAAACGTCGGTCGGCGGATGCCGGGCCAGCCCGTGAACGGTCCAGCCCTCCTCGAGCAGGAGCTTCGAGAGATTGAGCCCGGCGATCCCGCTCGCCCCCGCGACGATGGCTGTCTTCGGCATCTCCCCACCTCCCGCTCGCTGGCCGGCGCTTGACATAGCCGCTCGGGGCGGCGGGGGCTAGGCCGAGCCGCGCTCCCCCGCATAGAACCCCGGCTTTTTCTCCAGGCCGACGGAAACCCGGTCGCCGCTCGCGAGCGCCTTCAGCCCGTCCGTGGCGATCCTGGTCGCCACATAGCCGTCCCAGGCGCTGGCCCCCACCGGCGGCCCGCCGCCCGCGATCGACCGCACCCAGGCCTGCGCCTGCAGCCGATAGGCCTCGTGGAAGCGCCCGCGCCAGTCGGGCGGAAACGACAGGGCCTGTCCCCCGCCGTGACGCATCTCCGCCGGCCGTGGCCGCGCCAGCTCCATCGTCCCCTCCTCGCACACCAGCTCGGTGCGCACCTCGTAGCCATAGGCCGCGTTCATGAAGGTCTCGAGGTCGGCCAGCACGCCGCCCGCGGTCTCGATGAGCATCATCAGCGGGTCCCTGAGCGTGCCGTCGCCCTTGGCCGCCGACGGCGGCACCGTCACCGCCGTGATCTCGGCACCCAGCAGCCAGCGGATGATGTCGAACTCGTGCACCGCCGCGTTGGTGATCGACATCTCGGGCGTGAAGAAGCCCGGCGCCTTGGCGTTCCGATGCTGGCAGTGCAGCAGCAGCGCCCGCCCCAGCCTGTTCGTGGCCACGGCCTCCCGCAGCTCGCCATAGGCCGGATCGAACCGCCGCATGAACCCCACCTGGATCAGATCCCTGCCGGCCTCCACCTCCGCCGCGACCAGCCGCAGGCAGTCCTCGGCTGTCGACGCCAGCGGCTTCTCGCACAGCACCGGCTTCTTCCTCGCCAGGCAGGCCAGGACGAGCTGCGCATGCGTCTCGTCCGGCGACGCCACCAGCACCGCCTCGACCTCGGGGTCCTCGATGACGGAAAGCGCGTCCTGCCCATGCCGTAGGGCCCCGCTCGCCTCGGCCGAGGCCTTTGCCCGTGCCGCGTCCGGATCCGCCACCGCCACCAGCCGCGCCCCGGCCACCTCCAGCCCGATGGTGCGCGCATGATCGGCGCCCATCACTCCCGCCCCGATGATCCCGATGCCCAGCGTCATGTCGCGACCTCCCTGTCCCGCTCCCCGCCCGCAGACGGCATCCCTGTATCGCACGATGCCGACCGCCAGCCGAGACGCGACGAGCGCGTGCCCCGAGCATCGGGCCCTGGCCGGGCGCGGAAGCGCCTCGACAGGCCGCCTTTTTTCTGTTCCTTGCTCGTTGGCGCTCCGGAGCGGTCGGGCTCGGCCTGCCGCCCGTCGGTCGCGCGTGCAGCCCGGCGCTGCCAATTCCATGGATCTCTAGATCTCGGGACGTGGCCGAGCGGTAGACGTGCCTGAGCGCGGCGGACGGCCGAACCCGTCCACCGTCGCTCCCAGGCACGACCCGACAGCGCGCAGGACGATCCACAGCCGTTCGCGGCGAGACTTCGAGAAAGACAAAAGGAGAAGGACGAGGTTTTTCCTCTTTTTTTCTTCTTCTACGCCCCGAGCGTCTTCCGCCCCGCGGGGCGCTGCGACGTCACGCCCCTCCCTCGTCATCCTCGAGACTGAACTCGAGAGATCTGCATGCCCACGCTCGCGACACTGCGCCGGGCTGGGCCATGGACCCTCGGATCGAGTCCGAGGGTGACCATCGACCCGACGCGGTGGCGTGATGAGGAACGCAAAAAGTTCAGGTGGCTGCAGAGGGCGTCCGCTCGCAACCTCGAGGAGCGGCTGCATCGGTACTCGGAGAAGCACGCTGTCAGAAGCTGCTTCGCGCACGAGGCGCTGAAGCGGCGGTCCGGGGCCTCGGAAATCGAGTACGAGGCGGTGCGGTCGCTCGCACGGCGTGTCGATCCGTGGCGGCCATGCTCCGAGGCGGTGACGAGGAAGCTCGTTCCCAAGCCGTCGGGCGGCCATCGGATCGTCACGAGGATTGAACTCGAGCGCACCGCGATGAGCCTGATGCTCAAGCGGATGCTCGAGGCCCGGTTTTCCCCACATCCTGGCCAGTACGCGATTAAGGGAAGAGGTCGCGGCCAGGCTTGTAAAGCGATCGTCGGAGCGGTGATGGAACGAGAAAGGAGGTGGTTCGTCCTAGGGGACATCCAGGACGCATTTGGCTCGGTAGGCATCGACTGGTTGTATCTCGTCGTCTCCCTCCCGAAGGATCTCATCCGTAATCTGCTCCTTCCACTTCAGGCATGCTCAAGCTTCGCCTCGGGCGGCATTGCCGGCCTCCCGCAGGGTGTTCCGACCAGCTCCTTGGCTCTGACGATCGCGCTCCGGCCTCTGCTGGAGATGTTGCCCCCGCACACTGAGCCGACGCTCTATGTCGACGATCTGTGCGTTGCATGTGACCCGGCCCCCTGGATCAGGGCCGGTGTGAAGGGGAATCTGTTCGACCTTGGTTCAGGAGGAAGGACAGATGCGCAAGGGTCGGTTTACCGAGGAGCAGATCATCGGGATTCTGCGGGAGTACGAGGCCGGGGCGAAGCTCACTGAGCTGTGCCGCCGGCACAACGTCTCACCGACGACAGTCTACAAGTGGCGGGCGAAGTTTGGTGGCATGACGGTGTCGGATGCCAAGCGGCTCAAAGACTTGGCAGAGGAGAACCGGCGCTTGAAGCAGTTACTCGCGGAGACGATGCTCGACAACCAGGCGCTCAGAGGGCTGCTGGCAAAAAACTGGTGACGCCTGCGGCACGGCGGGCGGCGGTGGCCATGGTGCAGAACGAGCATGGGCTGTCGCAGCGTCGTGCCTGCAGGCTGATCGGGATCGCGCGCTCGGTGGTGGCGCGGGAACCGAGGCGGGCCCGCAACGAGGAGCGGCTGCGTGAACGGCTCCGGGTTCTCGCCGGCGAGCGTCGACGGTTCGGCTACCGCCGGCTGCACGAGTTGCTGCGTCGAGAGGGCTGGTGCGTGAACCACAAACGCATCGAGCGGCTGTACCGTGAGGAGAAGCTGGCGATCCGCCGGCGCGGCCGGCAAAAGCGCGGCCTCGGTGGCCACAGCGTCGGAGGCTGGTGCCCGATCGCCGCTAACCAGCGCTGGTCGCTGGACTTCACCGAGGACTGCCTGGCCAACGGCCGCCAATTCCGCACAGCCAACCTGAAGGACGACTGCACGCGCGAGTGCCCGGCGATCGCAGTCGACTTCTCGCTGCCCGGCCAGCGTGTGGTCGCGATGCTGGACAACGTGGCCGAGGAACGAGGCTATCCGGACATGCTGGTGGTCGACAACGGGCCCGAGCTGCGCGGTCGTGACCTCGATCGCTGGGTCCACTACCACGGTGTGAAGCTGTTCTTCATCGATCCCGGCAAGCCGATGCAGAACGGGTCGATCGAGAGCTTCAACGGCCGTTTCCGCGAGGAATGTCTCGACCAGAGCTGGTTCACCAGCCTCGCCGAGGCCAGGCGCGTGATCGAGGCCTGGCGGGTCGACTACAACATCACCCGACCCCACACCAGCCTGCGCATGGCCACGCCAGCCGCCTTCGCTGCGGCACGACCGTTCGCCAAGCGGCAACGGGCTCCGGCTCCCGAGCTTTGTGGGAACTCTCCGCCGGAGCCCGTTGCCGCGCTCACCCCGCCGGTGCTATCCGGCAGTGACGGATTCCCCTAATGCTCGGCCCTACGTTGGGGGCCGGGTCACTTCCGACATCGCGACACACCTCA
>CAWHFO010000006.1:0-17696 GCA_963828215.1 uncultured Alphaproteobacteria bacterium
AGTACTACAGCCGTGTTTTATGTGCTGAGAGCTGTCGTCGTGGAGGAGAGCCATGACGACGACGAGCGGCGGTGAGGCTTGGGCCGAGGAGCTCGAGACCTTGATGGGGCGGCTAGGGCGGCGGTTCGCGCGGGTCGAGCCGCGTCGGCGATTGGCGGCGTATCTGCGGGGTCTGCTTGCCCCTTGGAGCGCAAGAATGGCTGGAGCTCGCGGAACCCGCGGGCGAGCGGACGCCGAACGGGATGCAGGAGTTCCTGGGCCGGGTGCATTGGGATGCGGACCCCGTGCGCGATGATCTGCGGGCGTACGTGGGGGAGCATCTGGGGGGCTGCCGACGGCGTGCTGGTGGTGGACGAGACGGGCTTCATCAAGAAGGGGACGCAAGTCGGCGGGGGTGCAGCGCCAGTACAGCGGCACGGCGGGGCGGATCGAGAACTGCCAGATCGGGGTGTTTCTCGGTTACGCCAGCCGCTATGGCCGAGCGCTTGATCGACCGGGCGCTCTACCTGCCGGAGAGCTGGGCCCTGGGCCAGGCGAACGCCGGGCCGAGGCCGGCATCCCTGAGGCGGTGGGCTTGGTCACCAAGCCGAAGCTGGGCTTGGCGATGCTCGAGCGAGCCCATGCCGCAGGCTTGCCCTTCTCGTGGGTGACCGCCGACAGCGTCTATGGTGCCGACCATGCCCTGCGGCGCTGGCTGCAGGGGAAGGGACTGGGCTATGTGCTGGCGGTGAGCCGGGCACAGCGCCTGGGCTTCGCCCGCGTCGAGGAGCATGCCGGCGAGGTGCCGGCGACGGCTGTTGGCACCGCCTGAGCGGCCGGCGACGGTGCGAAGGGCCCGCGGCTCTACGACTGGGCCTACGCTCCTTACGGCAGCGATGCGGCTCCGGGCTGGGAGAAGGGGCTGCTGATCCGCCGCAGCCTCGCCGACCCCGGCGATCTCGCCTTCTACCTCACCCACGCCCGCCACGGCACCGCCCTTGCGGGCTCGTGCAGGTGGCCGGCAGCCGCTGGACGATCGAGGCCTGCTTCGAGGCGGCCAAGGGCGAGGTCGGCCTCGACCAGTACGAGGTCCGCTCCTGGACCGGCTGGCACCGCCACGTCACGCTCGCCATGCTGGCCCACGCCTATCTCGCCGTTCTGCGCAAGACCGTCGTCGGGGGACGAGCCCGATCTCGACCTGGCGGCCGAGCTGCTGCCCTTCACCGTCCCGGAGCTGCGCCGCCTGCTCTGGCATCTCGTCCTCCCGCCGCGCCCCGCCATCGAGGCCATCCTCGCCTGGTCACGCTGGCGACGGCGACACCAACAGCGCGCCCGCCGCTCCCACTGGCGACGGCGAACCTCCAGTGAAACACGTCTGTAGTACTAGAGCGTTTTCACGCGGACCGTGGATAGCCGGAGTTGACGAGGTAGTTGGCGCACTCGGCGGGCGGGAACAGGTCCAGGAGCTTGCCAATGGCATTCCACAAGCCGTCGACGGTGCGCTCGGCAGCCTTGCGCAACAGCGCTTTGAGCTTGGCGAACGCCTGCTCGATCGGGTTCAGGTCAGGTGAGTAGGGCGGCAGGTTGCGCAGCTCCGCCTGCCGATCCTTGATCGCCTGCTCGATGCCGCCGATCTGTGGGCGGGAAGATTGTCCATGATCACGATGTCGCCCGGCCGCAGCTCCGGCGCCAGCATCTGCTCGACCCAAGCCAGGAAGACGGTGCCGTTCATCGCCCCGTCGAGGACGTAGGGGGCGATGAAGCCACGGCTGGTGAGGCCACCGACAAACGTCGTGCTCTTCCAATGGCCGTGAGGCACCGGGCCGTCCAGGCGCTTGCCGCGCGGGCAGCGGCCGTAGCGCCGCGCCATGTTGGTGGCGGCACCGGTCTCGTCGACGAACACCAGCCGCGCCGGGCGCATCCCGCTCTGCTCGGCGCGCCAGTCGGCCCGCTGCGCGGCGACGTCGGGTCGCTCCTCCTGCTCCGCCGCCCGGCCCGACTTTTTTGAGCGTCAGCCCGAGCCGGGCCAGCGTCTTGTGCATCAGCCCGAGGCTGGCGGACACGCCATGCGTCGCCAGCAGCCAGGCCCGCAGCTCGTCCAGCGTCACGTCCGGCCGCAGCGCCACCTCGACCGCGATCAACGCGTGATGGTCCGCGAGCTTGAGCGTCTGCCGGTTGCGTTGCGGCCGGGCCTCGGTCTCGCCGGTGGCGGCGCGCCGGCCCAACGCCTTGTAGATGTACGAGATGCTGACCTTGGAACAGCTGCGCTGTCACCCGCGCCGAGCCACCGCCGTCGATCGCCGCCAGCACCCAACTCCGCAGGTCCGTCGAATAGCTCTGCCCCGACTTCCACGCCATCACACCACCTCGGCTCATTGCAACCGGAAAGGGTGAATCACGTCCTGGAAGTCCTGTAAATCGAGAAAAATTCCAGTCAGCGCGAAACCGCTATAGCGCTGCCTCCACGCCCGAGCTGGCGCCGTGCGTCGAGGATGGGGCGAGAATCCCAACCACGCGGAGAAGCTCGAAGAGAGAAGGCCGAGCTGACCGTCCGGTGGAGGCTCCCACCGGCGTCGTCGTTGCCGTGACCTGGATCGCCTCGGCCGAGCCGGACACCAGCCGGGCACCGACAGGTCTCCCTTACCCGCTCACTGGTGCACCTTCGGGCTGGCGGATGCGAAGCGGCGTAGCGGCGTAGCATCTGCCAGCCCGAGCACTTGTGGTGACGGCCTGTGGCGCTCGCCGCTTGACGGCCCGCATGAGACCAGCCGCACGGCAGGTGCCGGGAGATACGGACGGACCACAGGGTGAAGCGCCAGAGCTGGCCAGCCAGAGCGCCTGTCAGTGAGCGATCCGCGCGATCTCCCGGCTCGGGTGAGCCTACCGCAATCCGAGGAGATCAGCACATGCCGTTTCACGCCGGACTGGACTGGGGCAGCACGAGTCATGCCATCTGCGTCATCGACGACACCGGACAGGTCGTCCTCCGCCTGGAGGCGCACCACGACGCCGCCGGCCTGGCCGGCCTGCTGGCCCGCCTCAAGCGCCTCGCGCCGCCGGCTGACCTGCCGGTGGCGATCGAGCGCCCATCGGGCCTGATCGTCGATGCCCTGATCGCGGCCGGGCATCCGGTGATCCCGATCCATCCCAACGTCGTCAAGGCGTGCCGCCCCCGCTATCGCGCCGCCGGCGGCAAGAGCGACCCCGGGGATGCCTTCATGTTGGCCGACATCCTGCGTACCGACGGCCATCGCTTTCGTCCCCTGGCGCCACTCTCGGACGGCATTCGGGCGCTGCGAGCGCTGGTGCGCGGCCGTGACGACCTGGTGGCCCAGCGCATCGCCCTGGCCAACCAGCTCCGCAGCCTGCTGGACGGCTTCTGGCCGGGCGCAGCCGCCATCTTCGCCGACATCGACAGTCCGATCGCGCTCGCCTTCATCATCCGCTATCCAACCCCCGACAGCGCCAGCCGCCTCGGCGAGAAGCGTCTGGCCAGCTTCATGGCAACCCATGCCTATTGTGGGCGCCGCTCCGCCAGCGAATTGCTCGCTCGCCTGCGCGCCGCCCCGGCCGGCCTCGCGGGCGATGCCGAGGCCGAGGCCTGCGGCGAGATCGCCCGCGCCCTGGCCAGCATCCTCGAACGTCTTGTCGCGGAGATCGCCAGGCTGACCGCGCGTATTGGGCACACCGTCGCCAAACTGCCGGACGGCAAGATCATCATGTCGTTCCCGCGCACCGGCCGCATCTGCGCCGCCCAGATCCTCGCCCAACTGGGCGACGTCCGGGAACGCTTCCCCACCGAGGATCAGCTCGCCGCAGAAGCCGGGGTCTGCCCCGTCACCCACGCCTCCGGCAAAAGCCGCGGCGTCGTCTTCCGCTGGGCCTGTAACAAGCGGCTGCGTCTCGCCGTCACCTGCTTCGCCGACAACTCCAGGCATGCCTGCGCCTGGGCCGCCGCCATCTACAGCCAGGCCCGTGCCCGCGGCTGCAAACACCCCCACGCCACGCGCATCCTCGCCCGCGCCTGGGTCCGCGTCCTTTGGCGCGCCTGGACCGACCACACAACCTATGATCCGGCCAGACACCAAGCCGCCCGACGCCTCCCAGCCCCAGCTTGACACAGGGTGTCTCATGGGGGATGGGCCTGAGGTTTCCCTGGTGTCCTCTTGACCTCGTTACCCGACAAATCTCTGTACCGTTTCGCAGGACCCTCCTGCCACGATTGCGATAGCCGGGATGCGGCCGCTCGTGGTCGCAGCGGTGCAGCAAGGCGTCCAAGTCGGCCTGCAAGGCCTCGACGCTCTCGAACAGCTTCTGGTGCATGACCGGTCGGAAAAGCTCCTCGAGGACGGCGCCGTGGAAGCGTTCGGCAGCCTGCCCTCGGGCGGCCCTCGGGCCGACCCGGGGGACGCCATTGGTCCTTGGCGGGCGGACCTTGGTCTTCCGGTGCTCGATGTCCCCCCGGTCCGGCTTTCGCCGGCCGCAGGGCAGGCTGTTGAGCGCCAGGTAGAGCTCGCAGGGGTGCCGCTCGGTGCCGCAGAACTCGCAGCCCTTGTCGGTGAGCGCCGCTGAGACCTGCATGAAGCCGAAGGCGTAGCCGCGGTGGGTGCCGACGACCGCGTGCAGGCAGACCCGGCCGATGCCCTCGAGCGAGCCCACCATCGATAGCAGCGCCATCGATCCGTGCCGCGCAGCGGACGGGGGTCCTCAGATCGCCGAGGTGACGTATCCGCCGAGAGCGGCCGGCCCGGCCGCTCGCTCTCGACATGGCGCACACGGAAGCGCGGGTTCAGCTTCTCGAGGAACGCCGTCTGCTCGGACGACAGCTCGATCACTTGCTCGGCCTTCTGCCGCTCCGGGGCCAGCCAGCGCTCGTGCCCATCACCCGCCAAGAGGCGGATGATCCGATGTCCGAAGGACCGGGGGTCAGCAGACCGCCGAGGGGGCCGGATGCAGCAGCGCCAGCGCGACGATCCGCCCGACGGCCTCGACCAGCGTGGTCATCGGGCGGCTCTTGGCGATCGCCAGCAGGTCCTGGAGGCCATCCAGGCCTTGGAGCCGGAAGCGCCGCTTCCAGTCGCAGAAGCTCGTGCGGTCGATCCCGGCGCGCCGGCAGGCCTGGGTCCCGTTGCCCAGACGCTCGGCCTGCTCCAGCACCGTCAACCGACGACGCGCCAGCTTCTTGTTGGCGTCCTTGGCCGTGACCTTGCGCGCTGCTCGTCCCATCGCCGCTCCGCCTCGCCTCCAGCCTGGAGCAGCCCAACTGCAAGACAAGGAGAGTAAGAAGACAGTCGATCCGATCCGCGGAGCGGGCGGCGGCAGGAGCCGACGACGGTGCGTTGTCTTGGCCGTGGCCGACCCTGCCGACCGAGGGATCGATACCCGCCGCGGCCAGCCTCTCGGTGCAGCGGATCGAGACGTGCAGCGGGCCGTGCGCGCCAGGGTGGACGAGCCCGCCGCCCTGAACGGGTCCGACGCCGAAGCGTCAGCTCTTCAGCGCGCCGCCCAGGCCCGCTTAAGGAACCTCTGCAAAAGGCATGGTCCTGCGATCCTGGTATGATGTTCGTCGGGGTTGATCGGCGCGCACGGGTCGGGATCGATGACGCAGCTGACGCTGGCGATGGCGGGGTTCGGGCGCTACGCGAAGACAACTCGGCGGGCGGCGTTTCTGGCCGGGATGGAGCGCGTGGTGCCGTGGTCGGCGCTGTGCGGGCTGGTCGAGCCTTTTTATCCCAAGCCCGGCCACGGCCGGCCGCCGGTCGGGGTGGAGCGGATGCTGCGGATCTATTTTCTGCAGCACTGGTTCGACCTGTCGGACCCGGCGGTGGAGGAGGCGCTCTACGACTCGCTGGCGATGCGCCGTTTCGTCGGGATCGACCTGGGCCAGGAGCCGGTGCCGGACGAGACCACGGTGTGCCGCTTCCGCCACCTGCTCGAGGCGCACGATCTCGGCCGGCGGCTGTTCGACCTGGTGCAGCGGCACCTGGCGCGGAACGGGCTGAGGATCGCCACCGGGACGATCGTCGATGCGACGATCATCGGCGCACCCTCTTCGACCAAGAACGCCGCCAAGCCCCGCGATCCCGAGATGCGCCAGACGAAGAAAGGCAATCAATGGTACTTCGGGATGAAGGCGCATCTCGGGGTCGACAGCCGATCGAAGCTGATTCACGCGGCCGTGGCGACGCCGGCCAATGTCGCCGACAGCACGGTGCTGCCCGATCTGCTGCACGGCAAAGAGACGAAGGTGTGGGGCGACCAGGCGTACCAGGTCGAAGATCCGCGCCAAGGTCGAGCACACGATCGGCGTCATCAAGCGCGTCTTCGGCTTCACCAAGATTCGGTATCGCGGTTTAAGAAAAACGCCCATCGCCTCATCGTCACCTGCGCGCTCGCCAATCTGTTCATGGCCCGCCGGCATCTGCTGCGCCGCCAGGAGGCGTAGCGTGCCCAAATCGGGCCGGCACACCGCACCGCCAGCCCAGCCCGCCTCCGAACGGCGCCACGATCCGACCCCGAGGCCGGGTGAGGACGTCTCCGTCCTCCTCATCCAAGCAACAACCCCTTGTTCAGTAACCCTGCGGTGAGGGCCGACTTGCGATAGGGAGCTGGTTGGTGCGGACTGTGCTTGTGGATAGGCATCGACTGGCCTGCTGCCGGTTCGGTGGACACGCGGTTAGGCTAGCATGATGCGCCTTTCGAACTCGACGGGGCTGAGGTAGCCGATCGTCGAGTGCCGTCGGGTCGTGTTGTAGAAGCGCTCGATGTAGTCGAACAGGTCGGCGCGCGCCTCGTCGCGGGAGCGATAGGCCTTCCTGGCTGTCCGCTCGGTTTTCAGCGACGAGAAGAAGCTCTCCATCGCGGCGTTGTCCCACACATTGCCTGACCGGCTCATCGAGCAGGTCACGCCATTGTCGGCCATCAGCCGCTGGAACGGCTCGCTGGTGTATTGGCTGCCCTGGTCTGAATGGTGCAGGAGGGCGCCCGGCCTGCCGCGTCGCCAGATCGCCATGACGAGCGCGTCGGTGACGAGCCCTGCCGTCATCTCGGCCTTCATCGACCATCGCCTAGAAACGGCCGCTCCCCCCGGTCAGGCCGACCACGCGCCGGGAGCAGAGGTCGATGACCGCAGCGACATAGAGCCAGCCCTCGGCGGTCCAGAGGTAGGTGAAGTCGGCGATCCACTTCTGGTTCGGCCGCTCCGCCGCGAACTGGCGGTCGAGCAGGTTGGGTGCGACCGCCGAGGTCTGTCGCAGCCCATCGTCCTTCGGCAGGCCTCGCCGGCGCGGGCGGGCACGCAGCGCCTGGGCGCGCATGAGGCGCTCGATGCGGTGCAGGCCACAGTCGATCCCCTCGGGCAGCACGTCCTGCCAGACCCGGCGCGCACCATAGGTGCGGGCGCTGCCGATGAAGCTCGCGCGCACCTTGACCCCGATCTCGTCATCCCGCCGACCCCGCTTGCTGGGTGAGCGTGTCAGCCAGGCATGGAAGCCAGATCGCGAGACATCCAGCGCTTCGCAGAGCCATGCCACCGGCCAGACGGAACGGTGCCCTGCCACGAAAGCGAACCTCATCTCGCTTCCCTGGCAAAGAAGGCTGCGGCCTTTTTTAGGATGTCGCGCTCCGCCCTGAGCTTCACGACCTCACGCCGCAGCCGGTCGATCTCGAGCTGCTCCGGCTTCATGCGGCCCTGCCCGGGAAACGCCTGGCCAGGATCCGTCGCAAGGTCCCGAGCCCACTTGCGAAGGACGTTCCCATGCACGTCCAGGTCGCGCGACGCCTGCGCCACCGCGACACCGCGCTCCTTGATCAGCCGAACCGCCTCGATCTTGAACTCACGTGAGAACTTCCTGCGTTGCATCGCCACCCTCCAGCTCAAGGGAACACCCTGTCTCGGTGTCCACCGAACCGGCAGCAGGCCAGTGCTTCGCCTGCGCGATCTGCGCCGCGTACGCCGCGACCCGACCAAGGATCTCGGCACGCATCTCCTTCAGGCACTGGACCACCAGCGGATCGGCCATGCGCCATTGAACCGCCGGGCCCGCCAACCTGAACAGACCCCGCCTTGGTGCACTTGCTACCTAAGGCCGAGCTGCTCGACCGGCGAAAGTTCAGCTCACAGGCCGAAGCCCGCATGGCCTGCTTCTCCTATATCGAGGGCTTCTACAACCCCAGACGCCTGCACTCGGCCCTCGGCTATCGCTCACCCATCAGCTACGAGGAGCAACACAACTCAATGCTCGTCGAGCCTCGATCAACAGAACCCCAAAACCGTCCACCCAAGCGGGGTCGCTCCAGTGTGCAGGTTCAGCGGCTCGAGGTGATCGAGCTGGGGCGTCGGCAACGGTGGACGGCTGAGGCGAAGCTGCGGATCGTCGAGGAGAGCTTTGCCGGCCCGCGTCGCGTTTCGGCGACGGGGCGACGGCATGGGATCTCGCGCTCGCGGTTATCGTGCTGGCGCAGGGCGTATCGCGCAGGCAGGCTGAGTGGCGCGCCGGCCGAGGGCTTTGTGCCGGCGGTGATGGTCGAGGAGGCGGCCTCGAGCGCGGATTGTGTCCCAGGCGATGGTGTAGCTCGGCGGTAGCAAAGCCGCGCGCAAGCGCGCCCACCGCACGCCGGCGAGCGGGTCGCCTTGCGGTGGTCACCGGTGGTGCTGGTAAGGCTGGGTCGCTGGATCGACCTGACCGAGAGAGCCACCGATGACCGACGAGATGATGAGCCTGCGGCCGCTGATCGAGAAGGCCACTGACGCCGACCTGCTGCACAAGCTGATCGGCTTCGTTGCCCAGCTCTTGATGGAGCTGGAGGACGGCGAGCGGACTGGGGCAGCCTATGGCGAGAAGAGTGCCGAGCGGCTGGCGCAATGCAACGGCTATCGTCATCGGATCTGGGAGACCTGAACCGCACCGGCACCGTCGAGCTCAAGATCCCCAAGCTCGGGAAGGGCTTCTACTTCCCAGGTTTCCTGGAGCCCAGGCGGATGGCGGAGAAGGTCCTGACCGCCGTTATGCAGGAGGCCTACATCCAGGGCGTCTCGACCTCCTCGGTCGATGATGAGCTGGTCGAGGCCCCTCCGGCGCGGGCTCGCGCCGTCTCCTGGGGAGATCGCATCATCCGCCTCCTGGCGGATGATGGGCATGACCGGCATCTCCAAGAGCCAGGCCAGCGGGCTCTGCGAGGAGATCGATGGCAAGGCAAAAGCGTTCCTCGACCGGCCGATCGATGGGTTGGCCCGGGAGCCCCGCAGAGGCTGACATGCCGCCGCATTCGTCAGCTGCAAGGCCCTTACAGCAGCCTTGAGGCCCTGGCCGCAAGCTCGTCTCCCGGCCCGACACTCACGACAGCATCGGAGCGGCGATCGGAGGTGTCATTTCCTAAGCCCGTGAAAAGTAAGCAGAGAGTGTTCGACCCCAAGACCTTTCCCTCAACCAGCCCCCCGCCACCCAGGCTCTCGAGCATGACCTCTATTTGCTGCGCGCAGGGTCGCGCCGAGGGCTCGGTTGATGTATGTTTTGTAGTCGAGCCTAGCTCGCGTCGCCGCTGGCGGCCTTTCTTGCTCTGATGACCAGCGGCCCGGGCCTTCGGGAGGAAGGGACATGGCGTATCATCTCAAGGGCGATCTGCTCGAGGTCTGCGACTGCAACGTCCTTTGCCCCTGCTGGATCGGCGAGGCGCCGGACAACGGCACCTGCCAGAGCGCCCTCGCCTATCGAATCGAAGAGGGCGAGATCGACGGGGTCGATGTATCCGGCCTTGCCCTTGGAATTGCCGCCTTCATTCCGGGCAATGTTCTGGAAGGAAACTTCCGGGTGATCCGGTATGTCGATGACAAGGCTACGCCGGCGCAGGAGAAGGCGCTTCTCCAGGCGTTCCGAGGCGAGCTCGGTGGCCCCTTGAGCGATCTGGCCGCCCTGGTCGGCGAGGAGGTCGACTGCCGCCGGGTCCCGATCACCTTCACCGTCGTCGAGGGCCAGGGCACGCTCAAGCTCGGCCCGGGCGTCGAGGCCGAGATGGTGCCCTATCGCGGGCCCACCGGGCAGACGACGCAGCTGGTCGAGAGCATCTTTTCGACCATCCCGGGCTCGCCCGCCTATGTCGGCAAGGCGTCGCGCTTCACCATGCGGGAACCCGAGCTCGGCATCGATCTCGATCTCAAGGACCACAACGCCATCCAGGGGCACTTCGAGCTCCGGGCCTGACCGGCCCGCCGGGATGGTGATGGCCGGCGCCGCCGCGGCGCTACGCGCAGGCGACGGTCTGCGCGAGCGGATTTTCGTCGCCGCCTTCCTGGGGCTTGCCGCGCTCGGCTGGGTGGCCCTGGCCTGGTGGAGCGCCTCGTCCTGGGGCCGCTATCTCGACCACGGTGACTGGACGCGTCTCGGCATCGCCGGGAGCATCTGCCGGGCGCTGCCGGCTGGCGGCACGCTGCTTCCGACTTTTTTCTTTGTTGCTGGCTGGGTCTTGATGACGGCAGCAATGATGCTGCCGACGACATTGCCGCTCGTCCTGCTTTTCCGGCGGCTGGTGGCAGGCCGTCCGCATCCGGCCCGGCTGCTCCTGCTACTGATCGCCGGCTATCTCGTCGTCTGGCTGGCCTTCGGGCTCGGCGCGCACCTTTTGAGCTTTGGCCTGCTGGCCGTCGTCCGGCGATCCGGATGGCTTGCCGTCAATGGCTGGGCGATCGGTGCCGCGGTACTGGCGGCGGCGGGCCTCTTCCAGCTCTCGCCGCTGAAGCGTCGCTGCCTCCATGCCTGCCATGCGCCGCTCCCCTTCATCGCGGCACGGTGGCAGGGACTGCGGCCGTCTCGCGAGAGTCTCCGGCTGGGCGTCGCCCATGGGCTCTACTGCGCCGGCTGCTGCTGGGCCCTGATGCTGCTGATGTTCGTCGTCGGCACCGGCAGCGTCGGCTGGATGCTGATCCTGGGCGCGGTCATGGCCGCCGAGAAGAACCTGCCGGGCGGGCAGCGATTGGCGTCACCCTTGGGCCTCGTCCTTCTGATGGGCGCCGCCGCGACCATGGGAGTCCATCTCGGCGCCTAGCCCTTCCGACGGGGCCATTTTTGCTCTTGCCGGTCGGGATAGGGCCGGTCAGACCATTCTTGACACCCCTCGATGCGGCGCCCTTTCATCCTCGGCGGTGGCAGGGACCAGAGTCGGCAGCTTCAGCAAGGCGGGGGAAGAGACGCGTGACCATGATCAGCAGGCTTGACGGTTGGACGAGGCGCGCCCTGCTCGCCAGCGCCGCGGCGGGGGCGGCCACCCTTGGCGTGTCGCGTGCCCGTGGGGCGGCGAAAATAAAGGTCGCGGCAGTCCATGCCTCGCCGGTCGAGAACGCCTGGAACTCGCGTCTCCAGGACGCGCTTCGCCAGGCCGCCGCGGACGGTCGCATCGACTTCGTGTTCTCGGAGAGCGTCGCCAACACCGACTATCCCCGGGCGATGCGCGAGTATGCGAGCCAGGGGGCGAAGCTGATCGTGGGCGAGGCCTACGCCGTCGAGCGCGAGGCCCGCCAGGTCGCCAAGGACTATCCCGACACGGCCTTCCTGATGGGCTCGAGCGGCGGCCCCGCCGGCCAGAACTTCGGCGTCTTCGGCACCTGGAATCACGAGGCCGCCTATCTGACCGGGCTGCTTGCCGGGCACATGGGCAAGACCGGCACCTACGGCTCGGTCGGCGGCTACCCGATCCCCGAGGTCAACCGGTTGATCAACGCCTTCCGCCTCGGCGTGCGGGAGAAGAGCCCCAACGCCAAGTTCCTGGTCGGCTTCATCGGCACCTGGTTCGACCCGGCCAAGGCCAAGGAGGCCGGCCTCGCCCAGATCGACGCCGGCGCCGACATCCTCTTCGGCGAGCGGATCGGCACCGCCGACGCCGCCAAGGAGCGGAGCAAGCTCGCCATCGGCTCGCTCCTCGACTACACGCCGCGCTATCCCGAGACCGTCTTCGCCAACGCCATGTGGTACTTCGGGCCCATCCTCGACGGCGCGCTCGCCGACGTCACCGGGGGCAAGCCCACCGGCCGCGACTACAGCGAGTACAGCTTCATGAAGTATGGCGGCAACGACTGCGTCTACTCGAAGGAGCTGGTGCCGGCCGAGGCCGCAGCAGCCATGGAAGCCAAGCGCGAGGAGATCAAGGCCGGCACCTTCAAGGTGCCGGTCGACGACAGCAAGCCGGCCTAGCCCGCGGGAGGAAGCGCCAGGCGGCTTGCATGGACGCCAGGTCTCCGCCGGTCCTCGAGGTCGAGGGGGTAAGCAAGCGGTTCGGCCACCTCAAAGCCAATGACGGGATCTCGCTCGTGCTGGGCCAGGGCGAGCTGCTGGCCCTGCTCGGCGAGAACGGTGCCGGCAAGACGACCCTCGTCAACATCCTCTTCGGCCACTACAGGGCCGACGCGGGACGGGTGCTGGCGTTCGGCCGCGAGCTGCCGCCGGGCCAGCCGGCGGCAGCGATCGCCGCCGGCCTGGGCATGGTGCACCAGCACTTCACCCTCGCCCACAACCTCACGGTGCTCGAGAACGTCATGATCGGCACGGAGCCGCTCTGGCGCTTGAGGAGCAACCGTGCCGCGGGACGCGCGCGCCTTGCCGCCCTCGGCCGCGAGTTCGGGCTCGAGGTCGACCCTGACGCACGCGTCGGCAACCTCTCGATCGGCGAGCGGCAGCGAGTCGAGATTCTGAAATCGCTCTATCGCGACGCCCGCATCCTGATCCTGGACGAGCCTACGGCCGTGCTGGGCCCACGCGAGGCCGAGCGGCTTTTTCTGACCTTGCGACGAATGGCCGGGCGGGGGCTTTCGCTGATCTTCATCTCCCACAAGCTCGACGAGGTGCTGGCGGCCGCCGACCGTGTCGTCGTCCTGCGCGCCGGGCAGGTCGTGGCCGAGCGGCCGACGCGCGGCACGACCCGGGGCGAGCTCGCCGAGCTGATGGTGGGCCGTCGGGTCGTCCGCCCGCAACGCGAGTCCGTCAGCGTCGGCCGGCCGGTGCTCCGGTGCGAGAACGTCGAGCTGGTCGAGCGTGGTCGCCGCCTGCTCGACCATGTGAGCCTGGAGGTGCGCGCCGGCGAGGTGCTGGCCGTGGTCGGCGTGGCCGGCAATGGCCAGACGTCACTCGGCCGGCTCTTGAGCGGCCTCCTGCGAGCGACAAGCGGGCGGATCGAGCTGTTCGGTCGGCCGCTCCGGAAGCTCGAGCCGCGGGCCCTCGTGGCCGCCGGCGTCGGTCGCATCCCCGAGGATCGCCTGGCCGAGGGCGTCATCGGCGAGATGAGCGTGGCGGAGAATGTCGTGCTCGAGCGGCTGCGCGAGCGGCGTTTCGCCCGGTTCGGCTTTCTGCGTCGGGGTGCTGCGCTCGACGAGGCAGCCCGGATCATCGGGCGCTTCGACGTGCGCGGCGCCGAGCCCACGACACCGGTGCGCCTGCTTTCCGGTGGCAACATTCAAAAGCTGATCCTCGGTCGCAACCTCGTGCGCGAGCCGCGCCTGCTGATCGCCAACCAGCCGACCCGCGGCCTCGACGAGGGTGCGGTGGCCGCCGTCCATGCCGACATCCTCGAGGCACGTTCCGGCGGCGCCGGTGTGCTCCTGATCTCCGAGGACCTGGACGAGGTGCTGACACTGGCCGACCGGGTCCAGGCCATGGTGCGCGGCCGGCTCTCCGCACCCATCCCGGCGGTCGAGGCGGACGCCCAGCGGCTGGGCCTGCTGCTCGCCGGCCTGCCGGACGAGGCCGAGCGTGCGGCTTGAGCGACGGGAGCAGGTGCCTGTCGGCCTCGCCATCGCCGCCCCCTTCGCCGCCTCGGTTGCCGCGCTGGCGCTTGCCGCCATTCTCATCCGCCTCGCCGGCGCGCCGGTCTTCGCGGCCTTCGGCGATCTCGTCGTCGGCGCCTTCGGCTCGCGCCTGGCGGTAACCGAGACCCTGGTCCGGGCGACGCCGCTGATCTTCACCGGGCTCGCGGTGGCCGTGGCATTTCGCGCGCGACTTTGGAACATCGGCGCGGAGGGCCAGCTCTATGCCGGGGCCCTGGCGGTCGCAGCACTGGGCTCTGGGCCGCTGCAGCTCCCGGCGCCGGCTCTCGTCCCGGTGCTCCTTGCCGCGGGCGCCGCCGCCGGCATTCTTCTGCTGCTCGGGCCGGTGGTCCTGCGGCTGCGCTTCGGCGTCGACGAGGTCGTGACCACGCTGCTCCTGAATTTCGTGACCCTGCTCTTTGTCTCGATGATGATCGAGGGGCCGCTGCGCGATTCTATGGCATTCGGCTGGCCGCAGTCGGCACCGATTCTCGATGCGGCAGCTCTGCCGAGGCTGATCGGCGGCACGCGGCTGCATGCGGGCCTGCTGCTGGCGCTGCTCGCCGCTATTGTGGTGGCGCTGATCCAGAGCCGGACCGTCTTCGGCCTCGAGTCGCGGGCGATCGGGCTCAACGCCGCGGCGGCCCGTTTCGCCGGCGTGCCGGTTCCGGCCGTGACCCTCGGTGTCGCCTGCCTCTCCGGCGCGCTCGCCGGTCTCGCCGGAGCGGTCGAGGTGCTGGGCCTCAAGGGCTATCTGACCGCCGACATGTCGCCCGGCTTCGGCTACACCGGCATCGTCGTCGCCATGCTCGCCGGCCTGAACCCGCTGGGCGTGGTGGGTGCGGCGCTTTTTGTCGCGGGCATGTTCGTGGGCGCCG
This sequence comes from uncultured Alphaproteobacteria bacterium, assembly GCA_963828215.1. Lineage (GTDB taxonomy): Bacteria > Pseudomonadota > Alphaproteobacteria > Geminicoccales > Geminicoccaceae > CAVTJL01. Next base: position 14,644 of record CAWHFO010000006.1, read on the forward strand.
ATGCGATGAGCCGGGCGGTCGCGATCCCGACTTACATCGCCGATGTGACCGTCGCCCTTTCGCTCCTCACGATGCTCCTGGCGCTGCTGCTGGTGAGCCACCGCATCCGCCGATGAGCGGCGTTCTCGACATCCTGGTCTCGGCCAGCCTCTGGGCGGCGGCGCTCAGGATCGCCACGCCCCTGATCTTCGGCGCGCTCGGCGCCCTTCTGTGCGAGCGGGCCGGCGTCCTCAATCTCGGCATCGAGGGGATCATGAGCTTCGGCGCCATGATCGGCTGGCTCGCCGTCTATGGTGGGGCGCCGCTGTGGCTCGGCCTTGTCGCCGCCGCCCTTTCCGGTGCCGCGTTCGGCCTCCTGCACGCGGCCCTGACCGTGCCACTGGGGCTCTCGCAGCACGTCACCGGCCTCGGCATCACTCTCCTGGCGTCGAGCCTCGCCTATTTTCTCTTTCGCCTGATCGTGCCGCTGGCCTCGAGCCCGCCCACCGTCCACGCCTTCCAGCCATGGGCGATCCCCATGCTGGCGGGCCTGCCTTTTCTCGGGCCGGTGCTCTTCCAGCAGATGCCGCCGACCTATCTGGCGCTCGTTCTGGTCGGCCTTGCCGCGTGGCTTCTCTATCGCACGCCCCTCGGCCTCGCTCTGCGGATGGTCGGCGAGAACCCGCTGGGTGCCGAGGCTCAGGGCATCGACGTGACGCTGCTGCGCACCGGGGCGGTAATGGCCGGCAGCGCCCTCATGGCTCTGGGCGGCGCCTACCTGACGCTCGCCGCCTTCAACAGCTTCTTCCCGACGATGGTCCAGGGTCGCGGCTGGGTGTCGATCGCGCTCGTCGTGTTCGCCTCCTGGCACCCGGGCCGGGCTTTGCTCGGCGCCGTCCTCTACGGGCTCTTCGACGCCTTTCAGCTGCGCCTCCAGCAGGTCGTCGGCAACGCCGTGCCTTACCAGCTCTTCCTGATGCTCCCCTACCTGCTCTCGATCCTGGCGCTCACCGTCATGGCACGCCGTGCCCGAGTGCCTCAGGCCCTGATGCAACCCTACCGAAAGGGCGAGCGTTAGACGCGGCGCATCGCGTCGCGGCTCTATTGACGGCAGGACGCCCGGAGAGCAGGGATTGGCGGGGCAGCTTCGCCGCCGGCTCCACGAGACGATCGACGCGGCGGCGACGCGGTGCTGGCCCTGGTGCGGGACACCGTCGCCATCACCGGGAACGGCTTCCAGGAGGTCAGGCGTGCACCCGGTTATAGGGGACCCCTCCGAGCTGCACCCGGCGACGCTACTCGCCCACGATGCGGAGCAGCTGCTGGGCGCGGTGGTGCCGCCGATCGTCCAGACCTCCCTGTTCACCTTTCCCGACTATGACAGCATGGCCGAGCGGTTTCGCGGCGAGGGACGGCGGGCCATCTATTCCCGGGTCGACAACCCGACCGTGCGCGCCTTCGAGACAAAGCTTGCGGCGCTCGAGCACGCCCAGGCGGCGCGCGCTTTTGCCAGTGGCATGGGGGCCATCAGCGGCGCGATCCTGGCCTTTGCCGGCGCGGGCGATCGCGTGGTCGCAGTGCGCCACGTCTACCCCGACGCCTACCGGCTGATGACCGGCCTACTGCCTCGCCTCGGCATCGAGGTGACCTTCGCCGATGGCGCCGATCCGGAGGCGGTCGAGGCGGCACTGCCGGGCGCCAGCATTCTCTATCTCGAAAGCCCGACCAGCTGGACCTTCGAGGTGCACGACATCGGCCGGCTTGCGGCCCTGGCGCGGGCCGCCGCGGCGGTGAGCATCATCGACAACAGCTGGGCCTCGCCGATCTTCCAACGGCCGCTCGACCACGGCGTCGATCTCGTGCTCCATTCCGCCTCGAAGTACATTTCCGGGCACAGCGACGTGGTGGCCGGGGTCGTGGCCGGCAGCCAGGAGCGGATCCTGCGGATCGACGAGCGGGTGCTGCCCTATCTTGGCGCCAAGCTCGCACCGCTCGATGCATGGCTCCTGATCCGCGGCCTGCGCACCCTGCCGCTGCGCATGGGGCGGATCGGAGCGAGCGCGCGCGACCTCACCGAGCGGCTGGCTGCGCACCCCGGGGCGGCCCGGGTGTGCCATCCGATGCTCGCGGGGCAGGCACCCGGAGGCGCGCTGCTCGGCCATTCCGGCCTGTTCGCGATCGAGCTGGCGGAAGGCCTCGATGTCCGCCGCTTCTGCAATGCGCTGCGTCTGTTCCGGCTGGGTGTCAGCTGGGGTGGCCACGAGAGTCTGGCCTGTCCGGCCGCGGTCGGCCTGCAGCAGGCAGGCGGCGCCAACTCGCTGCGAGACTTCGGTGTTTCGCCGCAGGCCGTGCGGCTCAGCATCGGGCTCGAGGAGCCGGCCGACCTCTGGGCCGATCTCGAGCGCGCCCTGGACGCGGCCTGCGGCTGAGCCGACCGTAGCGATGTTTCAGAGAGGGAGGAAACGATGAGAAGGTCCCTGGTTCTGGCGCTGGCCGGCGCCGTGCTCGCGGTAGCACCTGCGCTTGCCGCCACGAAGCTCGAGCTCGTCGAAGTGATCACGAGCCCCGACCGCACGACGTTCCTGAAGTCGCAGCTGGCCGCCTTCGAGAAGGCCAATCCCGACATCGCGGTCGACCTGGTGTCGCTACCCTGGGGCAGCGCCTTCGAGAAGCTCGTGACGATGGTCCAGGGCGGCCAGTCCCCCGACGTGGTCGAGATGCCGGAGCGCTGGATGGGGCTCTATGCCGGCAACGGCCAGCTCGAGAGCCTCGAGCCCTATCTCGCGAAATGGCCCGAGACCGCGACCCTGACCCAGCGTACCCTGGACTTCGCCCGAGCCGTCGACAACAAGGCCTACATGCTGCCTTATGGCTTCTATATCCGGGCCCTCTTCTACGACAAGAAGCTGTTCCAGCAGGCCGGGATCGACGGGCCGCCGAAGACGATGGCCGACTTTCGGGAAGACGCTCAGAAGATCGCCAAGCTGCCGGGGAAATACGGTTATTGCCTGCGCGGCGCCAAGGGCAGCTTCAACGGCTGGTACATGTTCATGGCCGCCATGAACGACAAGGGC
>CAWHFO010000007.1:0-82582 GCA_963828215.1 uncultured Alphaproteobacteria bacterium
AGGCTGGACGGCCGCTGCTCGTCATTGCCGAGGAGATTAGCGGCGAGGCGCTCGCCACGCTGATCGTCAACCATCTCCGCGGCATGCTCAAAGGCTGCGCCGTCAAGTCGCCGGGGTTCGGCGATCGGCGCAAGGCCATGCTCGAGGACCTCGCCGTCGTGACGGGTGGCCAAGTGGTCTCGGAGGAGCTTGGCCTGAAGCTCGAGAGCACCACCATCGACCAGCTCGGGCGCGCCGGTCGCGTCGTCGTCGACAAGGACAAGACAACGATCATCGCCGGCACCGGCGACCGCGCCAAGATCGAGGGCCGTCTCCAACAGATCCGCCGCGAGATCGAGAAGACGACGAGTGACTACGATCGCGAGAAGCTCGAGGAACGCGTTGCCAAGCTGGCGGGCGGCGTCGCGGTGATCCGGGTCGGGGCGCCGACCGAGGCCGAGATGAAGTCCCGGAAAGAAGGCCTCGACGATGCGATCAGCGCCACCAAGGCCGCAGTGGCCGAGGGGATCGTGCCGGGCGGCGGGCTTGCCCTGCTGCGGACGATCGAGGCGGTGAGGGCCGAGGAGAGCAGGTGCGAGGGCGACGAGCGCACAGGTGTTCAGATCCTGAGACGCGCGCTCAGGCGCCGGCACGCCAGATCGCCGAAAATTCAGCGGCCGATGGCGGTGTCGTGGTGGCGCGGATGCTCGAGGGGAAAGGCGCCTTCGGCTTCGATGCGGCGCGGAAGGAGTATGTCGACCTCGTCGCCGCCGGCATCGTCGATCCCACCAAGGTCGTCCGCATCGCGCTCGAGAATGCCGTCTCGACGGCGAGCGTCATGCTGCTGACCGAGGCGACGATGACAGAGCTTCCGGAAGAGACAAAGGCGGCCGGGGGCAAGTCCGCCATGGCTCTCTGATCGAGCCACTGCGCGGACGGGACGTCCCGGCAATCGAGGAAGGTCATGGAGACACCCATCGAGATCCACTTCCAGGGCATGGAGCCCGGGGAACCCGTGCGGGCCGCGGTCCTGGCAGGCGTCGAGCGGCTCGAGAAGCGGTTCGGGCGTATCACGGCGTGCCGCGTCGTCGTCAAGGGCCCGGGCGCCCACCACCGCAGCGGTGGCCCCTATGAGGTCAACATCTGGCTCTCTCTGCCCGAAGGCAGGGAGGTGGCCGTTGTCCGCACACCGACGTTGGACGAGCGCTATGGCAATCTCGCCTTCTCGCTCAACGACACGTTCAAGCGGGCCCGCCGGCGTCTGCAGGATCATGCACGCCGGCTTCAGGGCCAGACCAAGACACATGAGGGCGGGCTCATCGGCACGGTGACAAAGCTCAACGACGGCTTCGGCTTCTTCGAGACGAGCGACGGCAGGGAGATCTACTTCCACGCGCACAGTGTGCTCGACGACGGCTTCGCAAGGCTGAAGCTCGGAACACGCGTCACCTTCGTCGAGGAGAGCGGCGAGAAGGGGCCACAGGCGAGCACGGTGCGGATTCTCGGCCGGCACGGAATGCGCCGGTGAGGCATGGCGTCGCCGACCGCGATCCTCTCCGGCGGGTCGAGGACGAGACGGGCTGCCGGCTGATTGCAGATGGCGAGGAGATGGCAATGGAGCGCGTCAAGGTTCCCTGGAAGGGTTGGGTGCTCGTCTGTGACGGGGCCAAGGCGCTGCTCTTCCAGAATGACGGCGATGCCGAGCTGATCAACCTCAAGGCTCTCGATGCCGTCATCGAGCATGAGCCGCCAACGAGGGATCTCGGCACCGACCGGCCGGGGCGGGTCTACCAGTCCCACAGCACCGCCCGGAGCGCCACCGAGGAGACCGACTGGCACGCCAAGGCCGAGGAGGCCTTCCTCGCGAGGCTCGCGGAGCGGCTGGACAAGGGTGTCCGCGAGCACGCCGTGACGAGCGTCGTGCTCGTGGCGCCGCCCAGGGCGCTGGGCGTCCTGCGCCGGCACCTGACTCCCGCGCTCCAGGGCGCGGTGACGGCGGAGGTGGCGAAGGACCTCGTGCGCATGCCGACAAGCGAGATCGAGCGGCATCTCGCCGGTTGATATTCGGACGGGGCGCCACGTCAGGACGAGGTCGGTCGCACTTCATGCTCGGCGATCCAGCGGTCGACCTCCTGGGCGAGCTGGACGAGGCGTGCCGCCTTCGCCACGGGCAGGGTTGCACCCTCATCGAGACGGCGCAGCGGCTCGGGAAGACAGGCCAGGCCCTTGGCGGCGTGCTCTCGGATGTCGCTGAGGGCCGGTGGCGGCGCAAGCCTGCGGCCGCCCCGCATCACTGGCCGCAGCAGCGGCTCGCCCGGCTGACAGTCGTCTTCGGTCGAGAGCGTGTCGCACGCTATCCGTCCGTCCGGCCCGAGGCTGCGCCAGACCTGCTTGCGTCCGGGCCAGGTCGCCTTGCCGACGGAGCGCTTGCGCCGCGCAATGCCGGCATACTCCTGCAGCTTGTAGGCGCAGTCCAGCGCCGGGACGTCCGACGAGGTGGTCAGGCTCGTGCCGATGCCGAAACCGTCGATGGGCGCGCCGGCGGCGGCGATGTCCAGGAGCCGGTCCTCGTCGAGGCCGCCGCTGGCGAAGATCGTGACGTCGGCGAGACCACCCTCGTCCAGGATCCGCCGGACGATCCGCGAGAGCGCGACGAGATCGCCGCTGTCGAGACGCACGCCGCGCAGGGTGATGCCAGCGGCCTTCAGGCGGGGGGCCAGCGCCACCACCTTCCGCGCCGCCGCCTCGGTGTCGAAGGTGTCGAGGAGCAGCACGAGGCTCTCGGGCCGCGAGCGTGCGAATGCCTCGAAGGCCTGGCGCTCGTCGTCGTGCACCTGAACGAACGAATGCGCCATGGTGCCGAAGATCGGTATCCCCAGCTCCTTCTGGGCCAGCATGGTGGCCGTGCCGGCAAAGCCCGCAAGGTAGCTCGCGCGGGCCGCCAACAGCCCCGCCTCGGCGCCGTGCGCACGCCTGAGGCCGAAGTCAACGAGGAGCTTGCCGGGAGCGGCCAGGACCATCCGCGCGGCCTTGGCGGCGATCAGCGACTGGAAGTGGAGGATGTTGACCAGCCGCGTCTCGACGAGCTGCGCCTGGGGCAGCGGCGCCGTGACGCGAAGGATCGGCTCGTCGGCGAAGAAGACGGTCCCTTCTGGCATGGCGTCGACGTTGCCCGTGAAGCGAAAGGTGGCGAGGTAGTCGAGGAGCTCCTCCCCGAAGCGGCCGCTCTGCCGAAGCCAGTCGAGCTCCTCCTCCGAGAAGCGGAGGGTCTCGAGGAAGTCGAGCGCCTGCTCGAGCCCGGCGGCCATCAGGAAGCCGCGGCGCGGCGGCAGCCTGCGGACGAAGAACTCGAAGACGGCCGTCTCGGTCTGGCCATGCTCGACATAGGCCTGAAGCATGTTCAGCTGGTAGAGATCGGTCAGCAACGGGCTGGCGCCGAGATCCATTCAAAATGCCTCCGCTACATGTGAGGCGATCAGAACTCGACGTGCCAACGAACCTTGGGAGCAAGGATCGCCAAACGTATGTTGACCGCCAAAGCACGCCCATAAGGATTGGATCATGCCGTACAGCGACAATGCGGACCTTCCGACGTCGGTACGAGAGCATCTGCCATCCCACGCGCAGGACATCTATCGCGCGGCCTTCAATCATGCCTTCATGGCCCATGCGGGCGATCCACGCCAGGAGGAGATCGCTCACCGCATCGCCTGGGCCGCCGTGAAGCGCACCTATGTCAAGCACGGTGATCGTTGGGTTCCGCGAGGCAGCTGACCGCGGCCGAGGAACCCGCGCTCTGGTCCATTGGCTTTGACCGAAGGAAGAAGCCATTGGTCGCGCCCCTCGACCCGATCAGGATCGGCGGGCATCCCGCTGGGCCGCCGCGCCGGCCGGGAAGCGCGCCAGCGTGGCGACGACCTCCTCATCGCTGACCTGGGTGAAGTCGTCGTAAAAGTAGCCGATGGCGCCAAACCGCGGCGGCGTCTCGAGGCATATGAAAGCATCGGCGTCCCCTCGGAGCATGTCACGGGCGTCGGGCGGCGCGACGGGAACGGCGAGGACGAGCTCCTTCGGCCCGCGGCTGCGGAGGGCGCGCAGGGCGGCCCTGACGGAGGCGCCCGTGGCGATGCCATCGTCGACCACGACCACGACCTGCCCCTCGATGGCCGCACGCCGGCGTCCGGCGAGATAGCGCCGGCGTCGTCGCTCGATCTCGGCGATCTCCGCGGCACATGCCGCCTCGAACTCGGCCTCGGTAACACCCGCCAGCCGGATCACCTCCTCGTTGCGCACCACGATCGGCTGCCTGCCATCCACCACCGCCCCCATGGCGAGCTCCGGCTGCATAGGCACGCCGACCTTACGCACGATGAGCAGATCGAGTGGCGCCTGAAGGGCCGCCGCCACCTCCGCGGCGACCGTGACGCCACCGCGTGGCAGGGCCAGGATCACCGGATGCATGTCCTTGTATCCGGCCAGAGCTCGAGCCAGGCGTCGGCCCGCATCCGCTCGATCCAAGAACAGGCTCATCGGCCTATGCCCTTCGTGTCGCCATCGGGCCCATCATCCGGTCGCGCGAGGAGGTGCTGCTCGAGCGCGGCGACGGCCCGGGCGCTGCTCGGGGTCTCGACATGCAGCATACTTCTGTCGCCTCCGCGCGGCAGCGGGCATTATCATTGCGGGCGTGGATCGTTCCTTGATCCGCGTCAAGGCCAGCTCGGCAGAGAGAACGAGCCTGCGTGGATGTCAGCTCGACCGACAGAGGGCCAGCGCGAGGTAACGCTCGAGGAGAAGGTCGCCTTTCTGCGCCGCCCCGAGAGCTATCCGTCGCCGGCCGGCAATGTCGTCGCGCGCGAGACCCACATGTCCTGGGTCTTCATGGTCGGCGATCGCGTCTACAAGCTGAAGAAGCCGGTCCGCTTCCCCTATCTCGACTTCTCGAGCCTGGAGCGGCGTGCTGCGGCCTGCCGCGCCGAGCTGGCCCTGAACCGACGGCTGGCGCCGGATGTGTATCTGGACGTCGTGCCGCTCACCGTCTCGGCCGAGAGCCTCGCCATCGGTGGCGATGGGCCCGTCGCGGACTGGCTCGTCGTCATGCGCAGGCTGGACGGGCACGGCACCCTCGAGGCGGCGCTGGTGGCGGGCAGGGCCCTGCCGAGCGAGCTGGACCGCGTCGCCGCCACGCTCCGCGCCTTCTACCGGCAGGCGCAGCCGGTGCACGAGACGCCCGAGGCTCACCTGGAGACATGGAGGCAGGCGCTGGCGCTCGACAGGCGCGTCCTGCTCGACCCGCGCCTCGCCTTGCCGCGCGGGCTGGTGGAGCGGCCGGCGCGGGCGCTGGCCCTGTTCCTCGAGCGCCGCGCGGGGCTCCTCGCGGAGCGGGTCCGCGCGGGCCGGATCGTGGACGCGCATGGCGACCTTCGCCCCGAGCATATCTGGCTCGGCGAGCCGATCACCATCATCGACTGCCTCGAGTTCGATCCGGGCTTGAGGGCGCTGGACCCGCTCGACGAGGTAGCTTTCCTGCACCTCGAGTGCACGCGTCTCGGCGCGGCATGGGCCGGCGACAGGATCAGAGAGCAGCTCAAGGACCTTCTGGACGACGATCCGTCGACGGGGCTCTTTCAGTTCTACCGGTGCCACCGGGCGATGCTGCGCGCACGGCTGGCGATCGCCCATCTTCTGGATCCGGAGCCACGCACGCCGGAGAGATGGCCAGCCCTTGCGCGTGTCTATCTCCGCCTCGCCGCGCTGGATGCGCAGCGGCTGGAGCGCCTGCTCAGAACACCGAGAGTGCCGTAAGGGGCTGGTGCTCGTGGAGGCGGCGAATAGCCTCGGCGAAGAGGGGAGCCGCCGCAACGATCTCGACCTTGTCGCGCGCCGGGCCGGCCGGGAGCCGGAATGGCGGCACGCTGTCGGTCGTCACGATGCGATCGATGGCGGCATCGGCCAGCGCGTCGGCTGATCCCGGCATGAAGAGGCCGTGCGCCGCGCACGCGATCATTCGGCTTGCGCCTTGCCTGCGCGCCGCGCGGGCCGCGCGAACGAGCGTGCCTCCGGTGCTGATGAGATCGTCGACGATGATGCAGGTAGCGCCGCCGACGTCGCCGACGAAGAGATCGCCTGAGACGACACCGGCGCTTCGACGCTTGTCGGCGAACGCCTTTCCCACCGGACGGCCGGTCATCGCCTCGAGAGCTTCTCGGAACAGGTCGGCGCGCTTCCCGCCGCCCTGGTCGGGCGAGACGACGACGAGGCGCTCCTCCTCGCCGAGCGCCCTGACCGGCTCGAGCAGCAGGGGAGCGGCTGTCAGCGCGACCGCGCGGCAACGGAAGGCGTTCTCGAAGGCCGTCTCGTTGTGGACCTCGAGGGTGACGACGGCATCGGTGCCGACGGCCTCGAACAGAGCGGCGACATAGCGCGTCGTCACCGGGTCGTTGGGCTTGGTGCGCCGATCCTTTCGAGCATAGCAGAGATAGGGCACCACCGCTGTCACCCGTGCGGCGCCCGCATCCCTCATGGCGCCGATAAAGAAAAGAAGCCGGCAGAGCTTGTCGTTGGCGCTCTCGTCCGGCCCGCCGTGAAGGCTGTGGACCATGTAGACGTCGGCGCCGCAGACGGGATCGAGCGGCCTCGCCTTGTGCTCGCCGTCTTCGAAGGCTCGCTCCTCATGGCGCGCGAGGGGCTGTCCGAGCCGATCGCCGATCGCCCGGCCGAGCGCGCCGGTTCCCTGCAAGGCGAACAGGCGGAAGCGGTTGCCGGCAATCGGCCGGGCCGGATCGGCAGGCGACCAGATCTGCGCTTCGTCGGCCATGATCAAGCTCCCTGTGCGCGGCATCGCGCTTGCCGCCGGTATGGTCGACGCTCGAGTGGCCGAGCAGCCTGGCAGGAGGCTGGATCAGGGTGCGATCTTGATCCGGTTCTCGACCGCAGTAACACCCGAAGCGTTCCAGGCGGCGTCCTCGGCCAGCTCCCTCTCGTGCCACGTCTCCACCCGACCGTTCAGGACGACCCGATCGCCGACCGTCTCGACAACGATATGCCCGGCCTCGAGCGCGGCATGCCGCCTGAACGCCTCCTCGATCCGGCTCCTGACATCGCCGGTTTTCGTCGCCGGCCTGATGATGAGCGTGTTGGTGATTCCGCGCACGCCCGAGAGCTTGCGCACGGCATCCTCGGCAGCGGCTCTCTGGTAGTGCCAGTCCACCTCGCCACGCAGCGTCACCCATCCATGCGATGTCTCGACCGCGATCCGATCCTTCGGCAGGGACACGTCCCACTCGATGATGCGGAGCGCTCGCTCGGTGATGTCGGTGTCCGAGCGGTGCGGCTCGTGCGCCAGCCGGACCTCTATCTCCCGGGCGAGGCCCCGTACGCCCCCGACACGCCGGGTCGCCTCTTCCGCGGCGACCTTCTCGGCATAGCTCCCGACCTCTCCTGTGAGCGTGACCACGCCATCCTTTGCCGCAACACCGATTCGGGCGGCATCCACTTTCGGATCCCACTCGAGCTCCTTGACGACTTGGCTACGCAGGCTCTCGTCTTCGGTCATAGCGCTCTGTCCTCCTGCGAGGCCCAGCTTCCCGTGAGCGGTCTGAGGCGCGTCAGGCTACGCCGCAAGATCAGCGCCGCCGAGCAGCCTGGGGCCACAGATCCTCCAGCTCCGTCGGGAGGATGCGTAGAACCTTCGCGATCTCGCCGGGATCGAGCTTTTCCCACAGGACGTCGAGCACCGAGCGCGTCGCGAAAAGAGGATCGATGCCCGAGCCGGGCGGCAAGCCGTGGCTGACATGCTCGACGAACTGGGCCATGTGACGATCCTTGGTTGGAGTCCGCGCCATTCGCCATCCGTCATAGTAGACGCCGCGTAAAAGCAGCGGCAGCTGCGCGCCGAGATGCACGGCATTCTCCGGCCCGAGCCGGTCCCGCAGCGCATGCAAGACGGCCTTGAGCGCCAGATATGCCAAGTGTCGGTCGTCCGTATGCGGCTGCGCCGTCAGCGCCTTCAGCCAGACGTTGGTCTCCTGCAGTGTGGTATCGAAGACGGATAGCCCGGTCGTGCTCATGGCAAGGCCAACTCCTCTCCACCGGATCCTCGACCGGGCCGCTCGGCCCTGATGCCCGGTCTTGTGAGATCTGTCTCGTACGATCGGTCAGGTTAGCGCGGCGACGCGACGGCCACCTTGATGAGGGTCAAGGCCAGCAATTGCAGCCTGTCGGGTAGGCTCGTACGGCGACCGCCCGCTCCTCATGTGCCGTGGCCCTGGTCGTTCCAGGACCACGGCTGCAACTTCTGCTCGCCGCATGCGCTGACCTAAGGTCGGCGGTGCTGCGAGACCGTCGGTCTCGTTTGCGCTCTCAGCTGGCCTTGACGCTGATCTTCTTCCGCTTGGCCTGCGCTTCCGGCAGCTTGGGCACGGTGATGGTCAAGACGCCGCTCTTGAACGTGGCGTCGATCTTCTCCGCGTCCGCGCCCAGCGGTAGCGTAAATGAACGCTCAAAGGAGCCGAACCGCCGCTCGGAGACGACATAGTCTTCCGTCTTCTCCTTGCGCTCGTGGCGCTTCTCGCCCTTGATTGTCAGCACGTCGTCGGCGAGACTGACGTCGACGTCCTTCTCCTCCACGCCGGGCAGCTCGGCAGTGATCCGATACTCCTTCTCGCTGTCGGCGATGTCAACGCCAGGGAGCGTGGCGCCGTATGAGGCGGGCAAGCGGCGCCAGGGGGCGAGCCCCCAGTCACGGCGGCGCAGCGGCATCAGCGGGGAACCCGAGAAGAAGTCATCGAACAGCCGATCCATCTCATCACGCAGCGTAGCCAACGGGTGGCGTCTCTCCTCGCCGCGTGATGCCGGCATCTTGCTGCCGGTGCTGGCGGGGATGCTTGCCTCGGTCTCAGCCATCTCGTTCCTCCTCCGCCTTGCTCGATATCGATGATCCACCGTGGCGGGACGGCTAGGGCCTGTTTTCAAAGTGGGTTAGCTCGGTGTATTGCCTTTCCACATGAGCAGACACGAGCTGACGGATGCGGCATGGCGGCGCTTGGCGCCGCTGCTGCCGCCGCAACGGCCGCGGACGGGGCGACCCGCCCGGGACCACCGCACCATGATCAACGCCATGCTGTGGCTGAGCAAGACGGGCGTGCCGTGGCGCGATCTGCCGGAGCGCTACGGGCCGTGGCGGACGGTGGCGACGCGCTTCTACCGCTGGACCAGGAGCGGGCTGTGGCAACGGATCCTGGCCGGGCTCCAGCAGGCGGGCGACGCCGCGGGCCGGCTCGACTGGAGCGTCCATATGATCGATGGCACCAGCATCCGCGCCCATCGTCACGCCGCCGGCGCCAAAGGGGGCAGGAGAGCCAAGCGCTCGGCCGCTCGCCCCCTCGGCCGTCTCCTGACGGCCGCAGCTGCGCTGACGGATGATCGGCTGCTGCCGATCATGGCTTCGGCAGCAAGCTCCATGTGCGCTGCGAGCGGAACGGGCGACCCATCGCCTTCGTCCTGACCGCCGGCGAGCGCCACGAGCAGATGGCGTTCGAGCCCCTGATGGCGGCCGGAGCGGTCAAGCGATCGGGCCCTGGTCGACCACGCCATCGACCAGAAGCCCTGCTGGCCGACCGCGGCTATACCGGCCGGCCGGTGCGCGAGCACCTCCGGCGCCGCGGCATCACCGCCATCATCCCGCAGCTCGCTACCGAGACCCGGCCCTGCCTGATGGACTGGGGCATCTATCGCGAGCGCAACGCCGTCGAACGGCTGGTCGGGCGTCTGAAAGAGCACCGCCATCTCGCCACCAGATACGACAAGCTCGCCAGCTCCTATCTCGCCTTCGTTCACCTCGCCGCCATCCTCATGTGGCTTTGAAAACAGGACCTAGTGCCCAAAGCGGCAACGGGCCGACCGGTCCGCTCGCGCGCTCGGGCGGCGCCGACCACTGCCTGTCGGAATGCCACGGACCTTGCCGCAGCGCGGGGCGCCTGGATCGCCGCCGGTCGAGGCCCGTGCTAGACACGCCGGACGAGGGCGCGCCGAGTCGGCCGGCGCCGTGCAACGGGACGGTGAATGACGGGCCCGCAGGACAAGCGGAGCAGCTTCGGCCTGTCGACGGTTTCCTTCGCCATTGGCTGTCAGTTGATGCTGCTGGCGGTTGCCATGCTGCCGTCGATGGCTGTCGACTATCTGGGCGGCAGCGCCGATTGGGCCGGCTTTCTCGCCGCCTCGGCGATCACCTTCGTCACCGGGTCGCTTCTCGTCCTGACGACACTCGGCACGACCGAGCCCCTGCCGCTCAAGTCGGCGTTCGCCCTCACCAGCCTGAGCTGGCTCGCGGCTGCCTTCTTCGGCGCGATCCCCTTCGAGCTCGGACCCTTCCATCTGAGCCTCGCCGACGCCCTGTTCGAGTCGATCTCGGGTCTCACGACCACCGGCTCGACTGTGATCACAGGGCTCGACACCGCACCCCACGGCCTCCTTCTCTGGCGCTCCTCGCTGCAGTGGCTGGGGGGGATCGGTATCGTCGTCACGGCCTTGGTCATGCTGCCCTTCCTTCGGGTCGGCGGCATGCAGCTCTTTCGCACCGAATCCTCCGACCGCTCGGAAAAGCTGCTGCCGAGCATGACCTCGATCGTCCGGCAGATCGTCGCCGCTTACGTCGTCTTGACCCTCGCCTGCGCGCTGTCGTTGTTCCTCGTCGGCTTCACTGCATTCGAGGCGGTCAACCACGCCTTCACCACGCTCGCGACCGGCGGCTTCTCGACCCGCGATACCTCGGTCGGCGGCTTCGCCAATCCGGCCGCGGAATGGATCATGACGCTCTTCATGGCGGCCGCCGCCCTCCCCTTCATGCGCTACGTGGCGGTGGCCAACGGCCGACCGGAGCTGCTCCTGCGGGACAGCCAGGTGCGGACCTTCTTCGGCATCCTCGGCATCGCGATCCTGGTGCTGGCGTCCTGGCTGGTCGTCGGTCTCGGCCGCCCCTGGCCGGAGGCGCTCCGGGCGGCTGCCTTCAACGCCACCTCGGTCATGACCACGACCGGGTTCGCGAGCGAGGACTATACGCTCTGGGGTGCGCCCGCGATCGCGTTCTTCCTCGCGCTTACAATCGTCGGCGGCTGCACGGGCTCGACCGCCGGCGGCATCAAGATATTCCGCTTCGAGATCCTCTGGACCTCGGCACGCCTGTACGTCATGAGCCTGTTCCTGCCGAGCCGTGTCTCGAGGCCGCGCTATGCCGGCCGTCCGGTCGACACCGAGATCATCGTCGCCGTGCTGAGCTTCGTCTTCTTCTTCATGGGGACCTGGGGCCTGACGACCGTGCTCATGGGCGCGCTCGGCGCCGACCTCGTGACGGCGATCTCGGCCTCGGCGACAGCGCTCGCCAATGTCGGGCCGGGCCTGGGCCCTCTGGTGGGCCCGGCCGGCAACTTCCAGCCGCTGACGGACCCGATGAAGTGGCTCCTCAGTGTCGCCATGCTGCTCGGCCGCCTGGAATTCTTCACTGTCCTCGTCCTCCTCCATCCCGACTTCTGGCGACGGTGAGGGGAGGGAACGTATGACCAAGGGCGACAGGTCGGGCCGAGGGCTCGGGGCGGCGCTGCGCCGCACGGTGGGCCATCTGGCCGCAGCGGCTCGGGGCGAGCTCCGGTCGCTCGTGCTCCTCGCCCTCGTGGCGGGCGGCATGCTCGGCTTCGCGGGGCTTGCCGGAGAGATGATCGAGGGCGACTACAGGGCTGTCGACAGGGCGGTTCTGCTGGCCCTGCGCACGCCCGCCGACCCGGGCCGGCCGATCGGCGCCGCCTGGGTCGAGAAGGCGGCGCTCGACGTCACCGCGCTCGGCAGTGTCACCGTGCTGACCCTGATCAGCGTGTTCGTGGTCGGCTATCTGTTGCTGGCCGGTGAGCGGCGCCCGGCCTTGCTGGTGGCGATCGCCGCCGGCGGCGGGAGCCTCCTCGTGCGTCTGCTCAAAAGCGGCTTCGACCGACCGCGGCCCGACCTCGTGCCCCACCTCATCGAGGTGACGAGCCCGAGCTTCCCCAGCGGCCATGCCATGGGCTCGGCGATGGTCTACCTGACCCTCGGCGCGCTTCTGGCGCGGGTCCAGCACCGCCGGCGGCTCAGGCTCTACTTCCCGGCGGTTGCCGTGGTCCTCACGGTGCTGATCGGCACGACACGGGTCTATCTCGGCGTTCACTGGCCGACAGACGTCGTCGCCGGCTGGCTCGCCGGTGCCTGCTGGGCGTTGCTCTGCTGGCTGGCTCTCGACTGGCTCGAGCGCAGGTCGCCGTCCGTCAGCGACCGCCCGAGACGTTGAAGACGGTGCCCGTGACGTAGCCCGCCTTGTCCGACATCAGCCAGACCACGGCCTCCGCAACCTCCTCTGGCGTGCCGGCGCGGCCGATCGGCACCGTCGATCCGAATCGGGCGATCCGGCCCTCGATGCCGGTGTCGTCCTGCATCTCGGTGTCGATCAGGCCAGGCCGGAGGCCGATGACGCGAATGCCCTCGCCCGCGACCTCCTTGCCCAGTCCTTTGGTGAGCACGTCGATGCCGCCTTTGGCGGCGCCGTACGGGATGAACCCGCCGGCGCCGTGCAGCTCGGAGGCCATCGAGGAGATATTGACGATGACGCCGCCCTTTCCGCCGCGCGAGCGCGCCATCCGCCGCACGGCCTCGCGGTTGCAGAGGAGATGCGCCGTAAGGTCGACGCCGACGATGCGGCGGATCTCCTCGACCGGTATCTCCGCAAGCGGAGCCGCCCGATTGATGATCCCCGCGTTGCTGACGAGCGCGTCGATCGGCCCGAGCTCGGCAGCGCAGCGGTCGAAGAGTGCCACCACGGCCTCGGGATCGGCGATGTCCGCCCGGAGCGCCACGGCGCGACGGCCGGCCTCCCGTACGAAGCGGGCAACGGTCTCCGCGGCCTCGGCGCGACCCGAATAGTTGACCGCGACATCCCAACCTTCACGCGCTGCCAGCCGACAGACGGCGGCGCCGATCCCGCGCGAGCCGCCGGTGACGAGAACGACCCTGGTCATGCTTCCGCTCATTCCCGCCCGTAGCTGTCCTCGAAGCGGACGATGTCGTTCTCGTCCAGCCTGTCGCCGGTCTGCACCTCGATGAATTCCATCAGCTCGTCCCCGGGATTGGCGACGCGGTGGATGGTCTCGACGGGTATGTAGACGCCCTCGTTGGCGTGGAGATCGAATACCTCCTTGCCGCGGGTGACCCGGGCGACGCCGGCCACGACGATCCAGTGCTCACTCCGATGATGGTGCAGCTGCAGGGACAGGCAGCCGCCCGGCCTCACGCTGATGCGCTTGACACAAAAGGCGTCCCCGATGTCCAGCACCTCCCATCGGCCCCAGGGGCGCTCGTCGCTCTCGCCACGCCTGTATGTCACTTCGGCCATCGGGATCCCCTCGCGCACGCCGCCCAGACCACGGCGCCGCCATCCTAGTCGGCTGCTGCCCGCCCGCAATGCCGTGGCACCCACTGCAAACGACTTCCTGAATATCCAGATCACGCATCCGAGACAACGACGCGATGAGGTTGCGGGTCGGTATGGACGGCGGCCCAGGCGAGGCGCTCGACGATGCTGTCGAGATGGAAGCGGCGATTGAACCGGTAGGCGAAGCTGGTGAGGTAGGACTGGGCATGCTTGGCGCTGACGTGGTGGTAGGTACCGGCGATCGCGGTCTTGATATTGCCCAGGCAGGTATTGACCCACTTGAACGGCGCCCAGCTCGCGGCCCGCTTGCCGGAACCTGTCGCCATCGGGACGTGCCGGCAGCCGGCCTTCTCGACCGCCGGCCAGCAGGACAGGCCGTCGCTGACGACATTGCTCCCAGCGGCGAAGTCTCGCCCGGCCAGCCGTTCCACCTCCTTCTTGCGGAAGCCCTTGACCACGCTCAGCCGCAGCCGCCTGGGCTTGCGCTCGGCCCCTCGCGCGTCTCCTGACGCGCACTGCTCCGCAGACGGATCGATCGCTTTGCGATCGATGGTCTCGACCGCGGCGACGATCGGCGTCTTGCCGGCGGCACCATCGATCGTCAGGAGACGATCGATCCGATCGCCGAGGGCGCCGCGCGCAGGAAGCGCGCGGAGGGGCCACGCTTGCCGCCCGGGCGCTCGCCGCCCCGCCGAGGTCTTCTGACCTCGGCCCTTGCAGGGCTGGATCGATCGCCTCCTGCGATCGATAGGTAGGCGTCGTCGACCTCGACCCGGCCCGCGAGCTTGGGCTTGGCGGCCTCGCGCACGCCCATCGCCCGCATCAGCTTGTGTTTGATCAGCCAAGCCGTCTGCTGCTTGACCCCGAGCCTTCGCCCGAGCTCGATCGAGCTGATCCCGTTCTTGCCCTGGGCGAGGTGGTAGATCGCCATGAACCAGGCGGTGAGCGGCAGCTTGGTGTCCTGGAACACGGTGCCGGCGGTCAGCCGCACCTGCTTCTTGCACCGATTGCACTGAAACAGCTTGCGTGTCCTGAGCGCGCAGAAGCCGCGGTGACCGCAGGCCGGGCAGGTGAGCCCTTCCCGCCAGCGCATCTCGAAGAGCGCCTTCCGGCAGGCCTCCTCGGTGCCGAAGCGCTCTCGGAACTCGATCTCGCTCAGGCTCTTGACCGAGCGCCGCAATCCGTCCGCCGATACCATCCCTGCTCCCCACCAGCCCCGAAAGCCGCAGAAACTCTAGCCCCGCATAGGATGCGTGTCATGGGAAATCAGGAACGACTTTGCCTCGAAAGCGAAAGGGCCCTGAAGCGCAGTGCCGCAGGGCCCTCGTCAATTCCTCTTGCATGGTCGCAGGACCACGCACTTATCCGGAGCTTGCTAGCCCGGAGCATGTGAACTCGCAAATTGTCCAAGAGCAACGCCCGACCGCGACGCTGGGCATCGAGGTCTTCAGGGCGCCGGTCTCTCAGTTACCGAGAGACCCCTTGAGCTGACCCGGTGGCGTCATGTCGTAGACGACCCCTCCTGGCTGCCGCGAAGCTGGCGGTCCGCTCCGTCTTCGAGGATCCTTGCAAAAGACGCGCGGATCAGAATCTATATTCGCCCTGGGACCGCGCCTGTCAATGCTCCGATGCGCCCTTGGCCGCGTCGACGCCCCGCATGAAGCTGACGACGTCGAGCGTGGCGCTCACCTGCGGGTCGGCGTCCTTCGGCTGCCCGCCCGGCTCGCCCGCATCGATGGCGAGGGCCCGGATCAGCATCACGGGGGTCCCCGTCTCGATGGTGTAGAGAATGTGGCGAAGGGCGGTCATGCCGACCTGCATCTGGAGCCGCACGCCGACCTCGGTGAAGCCCTCGATATCCTTGGGCTCGAGCACCTGAGCGCTGCCGACACTGCCGGAGTCGAAGCGCACGAGCTGGGTGAGCACGCCCTGAAGGCTCGCTGCCGCGAGGCTCGGCGACGTGCCCTCCAGCACCGTTCCGTCGCCCTCCACCGCCTGCTCGAGCAGGTGCCGCTCGGCAAGGAGGCGCTCCCGCACGACCATCCTGTCCTCGAGCGCCGAGATGTGTCGATCGAGGCGCTGAAGCTCGCCGTCCTGCCACGCCACATGGCGGAGCGGCAGCCAGATCGCCGCCACGATCGCCCCGAGCGGCACGAGAAGCAGCAGAAGGGCGAGCGCGCGGCTGCTGTCGCGATCGAGCCCTGCGGTCATTGCCCGAGCTCCCGGTCGGGCAGAAGCTTGGCTGTGATCACGAAGCGCTCCATCTCGGCCTCGCGGCCCCCGGGGCCCGGCGATGCCACGGTGGTGCTCGGCGCCTCGAAATGGACATCCTCGAGCTGCGGGGATGCCTCGAGGATCGGCACCAGCTTCGAGGCGTCGGGGGCGTAGCCGGTCAGGGTCAGCCGGTCGCCGTCGAGCGCGAGGCCGCTCAGCCAAACAGAATCCGGCAGCGCTCAACTCGCCACCTCGAGCACCACCATCGCCGACGATTGCCCCTTGATCTCGCGCGCGACGAAGCTCTCCGCCTTGCGCATCCGATCGATGTCCTGGCGCAGGGTGGGCATGTCGGCCAGCCGCTGCTCGAGCGCCGCAGCGAAGGCGCGTCGGTCCGCCAGCGTGGCGCTGCGCGCGTGGATCTCCGACCAGGCGAACGCGGCCCCGACGCTGGCGGCGATCACGAAAGCCAGCAGCAGGGCGGCCCCGAGCCGGTTCGCCCGCGAGCCCGGCGCATCGCCGCCCAGCAGATCGATCTCCGGCGCCGACCACGGCGCCTCGCCGGCGAGATCGACGCTGGCCACGGTCACGCCGAGCGCCTCGAGCCTCGCGCAAGCGGCATCGACGACATCGCGGGGCACCACCGCCAGACGCACGGCGATCGACCCGTCGCCGCGGCGGCGCTCCAGGCTCGGCGCGGCGTAGACCTGCTCGGCGGTCCAGGGCGTGAGCACATCGATCTTGTGCAGCATGATCTGGTCGAGCTCCGGCTCGGCCGAGGCCGGCAGCGTGTCGCTGCAGAGCAGCCCGCTCCGCGCCGGCAGCCGGAGCACGACAGGCAGGCGCGACCGCCGGATCCGCTGCAGCACGGGATCGCTCTCGGGGCCGCGCAGCGCCACGAGGCTCGGATCGAACGAGCCGATCGGGGCGACCCGCCCGCGCCGCCAGACGGCCGCCCGGACGAGATCGCCCTCGTCGAGCAGGATCACCGCCAACGACCGGCCGGCCCGGCGGACGGCCCGACGCGGCAGAAGCCCCTGCAGCTCGGCCACCCACCAGCCGAGCGGCGAGGGCCATCGGCCACGCCGATCCTCGAGCAACGCCGCCATCAACCGATCTCCTTTGTTGCGATCTCGGGCGGGGACCAGTCGAGGATCCGATAGGGACGATCGGCGCGGCCGTCCAGCCAGATGACGACCGTGTGGCGGGTGACGAGTCCACCCGCGCTCCGCGCTACGAGCGTCAGGCGATAAAGGTTCTTGGGGTCGCTGGTCCCCGCGACGCGGGGCTGTTTGGTCGGGCCATCGGCGCCGAGCGCGCCAGTCGTCGCGTCGGATTGGGGCGCCCCCGCCAACCCCGTCGTGCCGACGGTCGGAGGCGCTCCCATCGCGCCCGCGGCCCCGGTCGCGGTCGGTGGCGCGGGGAGAATGGCTTGCGCGCTCTGGCCGGCGAGAGTCGAGCCGGTAGCGCCGGCGCTCGCGCCGGGATCGGTGGCCGACAGGATCCCGGCTCGTGGCCGACGGCAGGGTGGAGAGCTGCCCGGTCGTCCCGCCCGCGGAGCCCACCGCACCGGCGTTCGAGCTGCCGCTGACCGCGCGCAGACCCGCCGCCGTCGACACGGCCTCCTTGACCGTAGCCGGCGCCAGATCGGCATCGACCTGGTCGCTGCCGCTGTAGACCGTGAGCCAGGGAGCGAGCTTGTCGACCACGGCAGGGTCGAGCCCGGGAACGAGTCGGAGCTCGTTGACGTGATCGAAGCCGTGATCCCGCCTCGATGCCAGACGGTCGCCCAGCAGCTTGGGCTGGACCACCTGACCTTGTGTCTTGCTCTTGGGCACATCACGCCACGCGGTGATCGCCTTTGCCGCCAGCGCCGCAGCCTTGCGGTCGACACCCGTCGCCTCCGCCAGGCCCGCCAGCAGATCCTGCCGCGCCTTGTTGAGATCGATCAGGCCCAATTCGCCCCGAACGGTGACCTGGACCTCCACCCCGTCGAGCCTCACCGTCAGCTCGGCCCGCCCCCGCTCGAGAGCCAGCTTGCCGCTCGCCATCTCGTAGGCAGCCGCTGCCAGGGCCCCCTCGGACGCGAGACGTGCCTGGATGGCAGCCTCGGCGTTGCGGTTGAGGCTCGCGTCCGCCCGGGCCCAGTCGAGAAAGCCCATCGCCAGCACGGCGGCAGCAGCGCTGACCCAGAGCACGAGTATCAGCGCCGCGCCACGCTCGTTCCCCGCTGGCCGCCGGCTCAGCCGCACTGGGGGTTGGTTCCGGAAGCGCCGACGCACCCCTGCGGCGTGTCGATCAGCAAGCGCACGACCAGCCCGGCCGTCTCCGGCTCGTTCTCGGCGGCGAATCGCACGGCGATGGGCAGACGCGGCTGGCGGGCCCAGCTGTCCTCCCAGACCGGAGGCTCTCGCGGCGCGGTCGACCCGAAATAGGCGAAGCGCAGACGCTGGCCGGTGCGGAACAGCTCGCGCGGCTCGGCCTCATCGAGGGCAGCAAAGGCCTTGCCGTCGCGCCCGACCTCGGCACGGCGAACGAGCAGGCGGCTGCCGGCACCGACGTCCTCGATGGCGAACTCCCAGATGACGAGGCTGTCCGCCGGCCGATAGAGACCCTGCGCGTCGACGAAGCGCAGACGGCTCTCCTCGCCGTCGAAGGCGACCAGGTGGTCCGAGGCGCTGCCCCAGTCGAGCGGCATGGCGCGGCCCAGCTCCCGGCGGAGAACGTCGAGCGCCCTGCCCTGCCTGTCGAGCATGGCGCTGGCGCTCTCGCGCCTCGCCCAGGCCTGCCCGATCATCTGCAGCCCCGACGTCGCGACGACAGTGATCAGAGCCAGGATCGTCATCGCGACCAGCAGCTCGATCAGCGTGAATCCACCCATCCGTCCCAAGGGCGGCTCGCGGCTCACGGGCTCGGCTCCAGGCGCAGGGTCGAGAGCGCGACACGCTCGCCGGAGGCATCCTCGACCGTGGCCCTGACGAGCCAGAGGCCCAGCTTCCCGCGGGTCTCCAGGTCCGCCAAGCGTGAGCCCGTCGACCTGGCGGGCCGGTCCGAGGCACCGGGGTGCGACAGTCCCATGGCATCGCCCGGGCCTGCGGCCAATTCGTCGCCTGCGGCAATATCCAGGCCCGCGCCAGCGCTGGGGTCCTTGGAGCCCTTGTCTCCAAGGGCCGAGCCCAGGCCCTCCAACTTGCTCAGCCCGCCGAACTCGTCGGACCCGGTGGAATCGGGAACGACGTAGCGACTGCGCTCGAGCCGCCAGCGGGCACCCCCCTCCGTGCCGGTCAGCGGCACGTCCGTGAGCGTGAGGTCGACGCCCGTGCGGGTGATGAGCCGCTCGGCGATACGGGCGAGTGCCAGCCGGTGGGCGGCGCGGTCGACCCGCCAGCCGCCGTCGGTGACGACCCGGAGCGCCGAGACGAGAACGATCGCCAGCACGGCCATCGCGACGATGGTCTCGAGAAGCGTGAAGCCCGCGGCTCCGTTCCGATCAGCCGGATGCGGCATGAACGCTGCCGGTCAGCCAGTCGACGACGAGGGGCAGCTTCTCCCCCGGTCGGTCGCGAGGACAATACGAGCCTCCGTCGCGCTGCCGTCCGGAAAGAAGACCAGCCGGCTGTCGCCGTCGAGGCTTATGGTGCCGCGAAAGCCGATACGAGCGCGGAGCCCCTCCAGGTCGACGGTCTCGATCCGGGCGCCGTCGATCGCGTTCTCGCGCACCACCCGCAGCTGGTCGGCCACCGCCTGGGCGGCCATCCGGATGCTCGGCCCGTCCATGGCGTGGAAGCGGGGTGCCACGATCATGGCGACGAGCGCCACGATCGTGAGAACGACGAGGATCTCGAGCAGCGTGAAGCCGCGCTCAGCGCTGCCAGCTCGTGACATCCGCGGCCTCACCCGAGCCGCCCGGCGCCTTGTCGGAGCCGAGGGACTCGATGTCGTAGTCGCCGTGCGCGCCGGGCGAGCGGTAGACATAGGCGTTGCCCCAGGGATCGAGCGGGACTGCCTTGGTCTGAAGGTAGGGGCCCTTCCAGCCCGGAGCGCCGGGGCTGGCGACCAGGGCCTGAAGACCTTGCTGGCTGGTCGGATAGGAGCCGGTATCGAGCCGGTAGAGGTCCAGCGCCGATCGGAAGCTCTCTATCTGGAGGCGCGCGGTGTCCGAGCGGGCGCCAGAAAGATAGCCGATGACCCGCGGCGCCGCCAGCGCTGCGAGAAGGCCCAGGATCACGAGGACGACCAGCAGCTCGATGAGCGTGAAGCCGGCTTGGTGGCCCCGCCGCGCGGGCTCGGCCTGGTGCGCTTCGGTCGTCATGGGTATCCCTGGCGGTGCGCAAGGCGGGCAGCGGCGCCGGCCCGGTCTGCGGACGGCTCAGCGAAACATCGTGAGATGCCGTTCCTCGGCCGCCTGCTGGACGACGAGGTCAATGCCACTCAGCGACCTCACCGTCCAGCCGTCGATCGTGTCGCCGAGACCCACTCCGACCAGCTCACCGCCGCGGTTCGGCGCGAGGAGGCCGAGAATGCGACTCCGGCGTATCACCGTGCCCACGAACCGGAAGTCCGGTTCCGGCACGGCGCTCGCGACGGGTCCCGCGGCCGGCGCCGCCGACGCCGGCGCCTCGTGCTGGACCGGACGGCGCAGCGGTGTGAACAGCGGGCGCTCGACGAAGGCAGAGAACGCGGCCATCGCCGGCAGCGTCGGTCGCGGCGTGTCGAGCATCAGGGGATCAGCATCGTCGCCGGCGGCTGCAGCGGTCGGCGGGGCGACCGGCGCCACGGCGGCGACCGAGCTCGTGTCCCGAGAGGTGATCAGGAGATAGGACACGGCCGGCACTGCCACGGCGATGAGGAGCTTCGTTACGGGATTCCAGCCGCTCACGTTGATCAGGGCCATGGTCGCAAGAGGGCCTTTGAGCTAAGACGAGTTACGCGAACTCGTCAACGGTTACGCGCCGCGGGGGTGGATCGATGCAACCGCTTCGCAAGCCGCGTGCACGGCGTCCGAGATGCCGGACACGCGGCACATGCAGGATGGGAGGGGACAAAGCCGATGCTCGAGGAGCCCGCACTTCTGACGGTCCGGCGAAACTTCGCCCGGCCCGGCCCGGCCGATCTCGAGGCGGTCGCCGCCGCCACTACCGGCTGGCTCGTGGACGCGCAGGACGGGCGGGCGTCGCTCGGCCCGGGGATCAAGCCCGTCCTGACAGAGCTGATGCGCTGCTCGGGCACCGCCGTGACCTGCTGGTGCGGGCCGAACGACAATCTCGCCATCTTCGGCGCGCTCGCGATAGCGCAGCCGGGCGACGTGATCGTCGCGGCCACCGACGGCTTCAGGGGCTCGGGCGTCTGCGGCGACCTGCTGGCCGGCATGATGCGCAACAAGGGCATCGCCGCGCTCGTCACGGACGGCCATGTCCGCGATCTGGCCGGCCTCCGCGAGGTCGGGCTGCCCGTTTTCGCCGCCGGCATCAATCCCAACTCCTGCGTCCGCAGCGGCCCGGGCACGGTCGGGCTGCCGGTGGTCTTGGGCAGCCGACAGGTGAGCTCCGGCGATCTCGTGCTCGGCGACGAGGACGGCATCGCCACGGTCCCCTTGGCCGCCGCCAGGAGCATTCTGACCCGGCTCGAGGCCGTCAAGGCGGGCGAGGCGAAGATGCTGGCGGCCGTCAAGGGCGGCCTGCAGGTGCCCGACTGGCTCCAGGAGCTGATGTCCTCGAGCCGAGTCCGCCTTCTCGACTGACGACGACGCCACGGCTCGGGCGCTGTCGCCCGGCGCCGGTGCGCGACCTTGCACCGCAGCCGGGCAGGCCTCGGGTGCTCGAGCCCTTGCGTCCCGACATCGGCGGCGGCACATGAGCAGTCTCTCATCAATGCGGCGTAGGAGCGGACGCATGGCCGAGGCTCAGCGACAGTCCGGGCGCGGGGGCGCTCCCCGGGCAGCCCATCCGCAGCGCTTCTTCGCCGCCGGGCTCGCCGAGGCCGATCCCGAGGTCTTCGCGGCCGTCACGGGCGAGCTTCGCCGTCAGCAGGATCAGATCGAGCTCATCGCCAGCGAGAACATCGTCAGTCGCGCGGTGCTGGACGCGCAGGGCACGGTGCTGACCAACAAGTACGCCGAGGGCTATCCCGGCAAGCGCTACTATGCCGGCTGCGAGCACGTGGACGTCGCCGAAAGCCTCGCCATCGAGCGCGCCAAGCGGCTCTTCGATTGCGGTTTCGCCAACGTCCAGCCTCATTCGGGTGCCCAGGCCAATGGTGCCGTGATGCTGGCGCTCCTCCAGCCGGGCGAGACCATCCTCGGCATGGATCTGGCATCCGGCGGCCACCTGACGCACGGCGCACGGCCGGCCATGTCCGGCAAATGGTTCAAGGCCGTGCACTACGGCGTGCGCCCCGGGGACGGGCTCATCGACTACGACCAGATCGAGAGCCTGGCCCGGGAGCACCGCCCGCGGATGATCATCGCCGGCGCCTCGGCCTATTCGCGCATCATCGATTTTCCCCGCTTCCGCGCGATCGCCAACTCGGTCGGCGCCTATCTCATGGTCGACATGGCGCACATCGCCGGGCTGGTCGCCGCCGGCCTTCATCCCTCGCCGCTGCCCCACGCCCAGGTCGTGACCACCACGACCCACAAGACGCTCCGTGGCCCCAGGGGCGGCATGGTGCTGACCAACGACGAGGAGATCGCAAGGAAGGTCAACTCGGCCGTCTTCCCGGGACTGCAGGGCGGGCCGCTGATGCATGTCATCGCCGCCAAGGCGGTGGCCCTGGGCGAGGCGCTCAGGCCCGACTTCAAGCTCTACTGCAAGGCCGTGATCGAGAACGCGCGGGCGCTGGCCGCCGTGATGATCGAGCGCGGCTGCGCCATCGTCTCCGGCGGCACCGACAACCACCTCATGCTGGTCGATCTGCGGCCGAAGGGAGTGAAGGGCAACGCGGCCGACGCGGCGCTCGAGCGCGCGGGCATCACCTGCAACAAGAACGGGGTGCCCTTCGACCCCGAGAAGCCGACCGTGACCTCCGGCATCCGGCTCGGCACGCCGGCGGGGACGACGCGCGGCTTCGGCGTGGTCGAGTTCCAGGAGATCGGCCATATGATCAATGATGTGCTCGATGGCCTCGCCACCCGATCGGACGACAATGCCGCCTGCGAGCGCGACGTGCGGGCGCGCGTGGCCGCGCTCTGCGCGCGTTTCCCGATCTATAGCTAGAGCGCTCCTCCTCGGCCTCGCGCTCGTCCTGGGATGCGCGCAGGCTGCTGAAGCCGAGGGCATCGACGGGCTGGCCCAGGTCCAGAACGACGGCAGCCTGTCGATCGACGGCCGGACGGTCCGTCTCTTCGGCGTCTACATCCCGCTCCTCGACCGCCGCTGCCGAACCTCGATCCAGCCGTCCCGGTGCGCCGCCTCGTCGGTTCTCGCCCTCGACCTCAAGGTGACGGGGTTCGTGCATTGCACGCCGACCGGCCGGCTGTCGGACGGCTCGGTGGCGGCGATCTGCACCCAGAAGACGGATCGTCTCTTCGATCCGCCCGAGGATCTCGGCGCCTGGATGATCGAGCAGGGCTGGGGCTTGGCCGCGGCCGGCGCACCGCCCGAGTACCGGGCGCTCGAGCGCCTCGCCCGCTCGCGCGAGATCGGGCTCTGGGGGTCCCAGATCAAGAACATCCAGTAGCGCACGATGGGAGGCGTCACCCTGGTTCCAGGATCCGAATCGTCGGCGTCCAGGGCAGGCCGAGGGCATTCGCCACGGCCTCGTAGGCGAGCCTGCCTTCCGCGACGTTGAGACCTTCGGCCAAATGAGGGTCCTCGGCGAGCGCCCGCCGCCAGCCCTTCGCCGCCAGCGCCAGAACAAAGGGCAGGGTCGCGTTGTTGAGCGCGAAGGTCGAGGTACGGGCGACCGCCCCCGGCATGTTGGTCACACAATAGTGAACGACGCCGCCGTCGACATAGGTGGGCTCGGCGTGGCTGGTCGGTCGCGACGTCTCGCTGCAGCCGCCCTGGTCGATCGAGATGTCGACGAACGCCGAGCCCGGCCGCATCGCTTCGATCATCGCGCGCGTGACCAGCCTCGGCGCCGCGGCGCCCGGCACCAGCACCGCGCCGATGACGAGATCGGCGGTGGTCACATGGGTCTCGATCGCCGCGACGGTGGCATAGATGGTGTTCAGCATCGGGCCGAACTGAAGGTCGAGCTCGTAGAGCCGCTCCAGGCTCCGGTCGATGACGTAGACCTGCGCCTCCATGCCCATCGCCATGCGAACCGCGTTCGTGCCGGAGACGCCACCGCCCAGGACGACGACCTTGGCGGCATGGACGCCGGGGACACCGCCGAGCAGCACGCCGGCACCGCCCTGCATCTTCTCGAGACAGCGGGCCCCGACCTGAACGCTCATCCGGCCAGCGACCTCGCTCATCGGTGCCAGAAGCGGCAGCCTGCCGCGACGGTCCGTCACGGTCTCGTAGGCGACGGCGATGCAGCCGCTCGCGATCAGCCCGAGGGCCTGCGGCTTGTCCGCGGCGAGATGGAGGTAGGTGAAGAGAATCTGGCCGGGCCGCAGCATCGCCCACTCGCCCGGCTGCGGCTCCTTGACCTTCACGATCATCTCGGCAGCGGCGAAGACCTCCGCGGCCGTGCCGGCAATTCGCGCTCCGGCCGCCTCGTAGTCGCTATCCTCGCAGCCGATGCCGGCGCCCGCTCCGGTCTCGACCAGAACCGCCTGACCGTGATGGACGAGCTCGCGAACGCTCGAGGGCACCAGCCCCACCCTGTGCTCATGCGTCTTGATCTCCCTGGGCACGCCGACCAGCATCGCCTCGCCTCCCACCTTACCGGCCTGCTCGAGCGTAGGCCCGACCAAGGGGCGACCGCCAGCACCGCCGCGCCCGACCCGACCGCACCCTCCGACCAGGACGGCACAGCCCTCGAGAAGGCGGGCCGCGCCGCAGGCTCGTTGCGCGGCGGTCGGCTTGAGGGCCGCGAGCCGACCTGATATGCAGCTTGACCCGGCAGGGGATTGGCCGTGCCGTCGCAGCCGCCGGTCGCAAGCGTCATGGGTCATCGCCTTCTCACGGCCGTGCTGCTGCTCGTCGCAGCGGGTGGCGTCGCCCCTCGAGCCTCTGCCGACGACGGCGCGGCGGCGGTCGTGGGCACCTGGAGCGGTCCCGTGACCGTTGTGGACGGCGAGGTCCTCGACCTCGGCAGCACCCTGACACTCGTCGTCGCGAGCTCCGGGGACGGCTTCGAGTTCGTTCTCAGGAGCGGACAGGCTGTCCTCGATGCGCAGCTCTCGCCCGATGGGCATCCCGGGGTCTACGAGGCTCCGACCCATGACCGCAGCTCCATCTTCTCCTTGTTCAAGGGCTCCCAGGTGGCCGATCCGCTCACGGGCGCACCGCTGGTCTGGGCCCGGACGACGCCGGGTGGCGTGATCGTCTACCGGCTCGACCTCGACAGCGGCGCGTTCCGCCTCGACCGCATGGCCGCCACCCGCCAGGGCGACGGCGTCCAGGTCGAGATCTCCGAGCGGCGCCACCAGCAGCCGGTGGGGCGCGTCCGCGCGACCCTGGTCCGGCAGGGAGGCTAGCGCCCGATGCGCCGACGCTGGCTGCTGACCCTCGCCGCGGCGTCGGCCGCGTCCCTTCTGGCTCCGCCGCTCCCCGCGCGCGCAGCGGCGGAGCTGAATGCGTTCTTCGGCAGCTTCGTCGGCGTCGCCGAGGCGACGGACACCGAAGCCGGCGGGAAAGAGCAGCGCGATCTGGACATCGTCATCGCCCCGTACGAGACGAACGGCTTCCAGATCACCTGGACCAATGTCACCCTGGTGCGGGGCCGCCGCGATCTGCCAGGGGTCCAGCGTCGAGTGAGCCAGGTGATCATGGTGCCCGGTTCGGGACCCGGCTACTTCGTCGAGGCCCGGGTCCACAATCCGTTCCGCGAGCAGGAGGAGATGCAGCCGATGGGCGGCGACCCGGTCCGTTGGGCGGTGCTCGACGACAAGGGTCTCGTGGTCTATTCCTTCGTCATTCTCGACGATGGCCGCTACGAGCTGCAGATCTATCACCGCTGGCTGACCAAGGTGGGCCTCGACCTTCATTTCGAGCGGATCGTCGACGACGACGTTCTGCGCGTGATCGACGGCCACACCGTGCGCGCGGACTAGGTCGCGGCCGCCGCCGAGCCCGATGCCCACCCGCCGCAACCTCCTCCGCTCGATCCCGGTCGGCCTCGCCGGCTTGGCTCTCGGAGTCCGGCATGGTGCCTCCGCCCAGGAGCCGCGGTTCTTCCGGATCGGCACGGGCGGGGTCAGTGGCACCTATTTCCTGATCGGCAGCGTCCTCGCCGACGTGCTCAGCCGTCCGCCGGGCCTGCCGCCCTGCGCGCCCGGCAGCGGCTGCGGTGTGCCCGGGCTGGCTGCCGTGGTGGTGTCCTCGGCCGGATCGGTCGCCAATGTCGCCGGCATTCTCGGCGGCGAGCTCGAGAGCGGCTTCGCGCAGAGCGACATCACCTACGACGCCTACGAGGGTCGCGGGCCCTTCGCCGACAAGCCGCCCGCGACGTCCTTGCGGGCGTTGAGCAGCCTCTATCCCGAGACGCTCCATCTGATCGCCCGGCACGGCGCCGGCATAGCCGCCGTGCCGGACCTCGCCGGCAAGCGCGTCGCGCTCGACGAGCAGGGGTCGGGGACCTTGGCCGATGCCCTGATGGTGCTGCAGGCATTCGGCCTGAGCGTGGCCGATGTGACGCCGCTCTATCTGAAGCCGGCTGCAGCGCTGGACGCCATGGCCGAGGGTCGCGCCGACGCCGCCTTCATCGTCGGCGGCTACCCGTTCCCGCTGGTCGACGACGCGGTACGGCAGCAGGGCGCGACACTCGTGGCGATCACCGGCCCGCCCGTCCAGCGGCTGCTTGCGGAATCGAGCTTCCTCGCGCGCTCGCGGATCCCGTCTGGGACCTATGCCGGCCTGCCGCAGATCGAGACGATCGGGGTCGAGGCGCTCTGGATAGCGCCGGCCTCGCTGGACGACAGCCTCGCCTATGACCTGCTCGGCGTCCTGTTCGATCCCAGGACCAGCGAGCGACTGATCGCCGCCCATCCCCGCGGCAGCGATATCGGCCTCGCGTCGGCGCTCGACGGGGTGCCCATCCCGTTGCATCCGGGCGCCGCCCGCTTCTATCGGGAGCATGGGCGGCTCGGGAGCGACTAGCTTGGACCAGGGGATCGGCACCGGGCCGGCGATCCACGTCGAAGGGCTCGCCAAGCGCTATGGCGCGGTCGTTGCCGTGGACGACCTGTCCTTCACGGTGGAGCGTGGCCTCACGGTCGCCCTTTTGGGCGCCAATGGCGCCGGCAAGACGACGACGATCGCCATGCTGCTCGGCCTCCTCCAGCCGACCGCCGGCCGCATCGAGATCCTGGGCGAGCCGATGCCCGCGCAGCGCTACCGGGTGCTCGGCCGGCTGAACTTCTCGAGCCCTTATGTCGACCTGCCGATGCGCCTCACGGTGCGGCAGAACCTCGACGTCTATGCCGACCTCTACGGGGTGCCGCGGCCGCGCGAGCGGCTGGCCGAGCTGGCGGCCGAGCTCGACCTCGGCCAGCTCATGGACCGTCCGACGGGCAAGCTCTCGGCGGGCCAGAAGACGCGCGTCATGATGGCGAAGGCACTCATCAACCGGCCGGAGCTGCTGCTTCTCGACGAGCCGACGGCCTCGCTGGACCCCGACACCGCCGACCATTTGCGGAGCTGGCTCCAGGCCTATCAGCGCGAGAGGCGGGCGACCGTGCTCCTCGCCTCGCACAACATGCTCGAGGTCGAGCGCCTGGCGCACAGGGTGCTGGTGATGCGGCGGGGGCGGCTGGTCGATCAGGGTGCCCCTGCCGATCTCATCGATCGCTACGGCCGCGAGACTCTGGAGGAGGTCTTCCTCGACATCGTCCGCGATCGGCGTCCGGCGGTTCCGGCGTGAGCGCCGTCACCTTGTCGCTGCGGCGCATGCGCGCGATCCTGCGCCGCCATCTCTATTTGCTGCTCGGCTCCTGGCCCCGCCTGCTCGATCTCGTCTACTGGCCGACGGTGCAGATGGTGCTGTGGGGCTTCATCACCCGCTTTCTCGTCGGCGAGAGCAGCTTCGTGGCCCAGGCCGCGGGCATCTTTCTTTCCGCCGTGCTGCTGTGGGATGCCCTCTTCCGCGGCCAGCTCGGCTTCTCGCTCTGCTTTCTGGAGGAGATGTACGCCCGCCATCTGGGCCACCTCTTCGTCAGCCCGCTGCGCCCGGCCGAGCTGGTCGGCGCCGTCGTCGCCATCAGCTTCGTGCGGGTGGCGATCGGCGTCGGCGGAGCCGTCCTGCTGGCGGTGCCGATCTTCCATTTCTGGCTGCCGGGCGTCCTCGGCTGGTCCCTCATTCCCTTCTTCGCCGTGCTGCTGCTCTTCGGATGGGCCATCGGGCTGATCATCGCCGGCCTCATCCTGCGCCTCGGCCTGGGAGCCGAGAGCCTGGCCTGGGCGGCCATCTTCTTCCTGCAGCCGCTTTCCGGGGTCTACTACCCGATCGCCACCTTGCCCTACCCGATCCGCTGGGTCGCCTGGCTGCTGCCCTCGGCTCCGGTCTTCGAGGGCATGCGCACGGTGCTGGTCCAGCACCGCTTCGACGGCGGCCTCCTGGCACTCGCGGTGCTCGGCGTAGTCGCCTGGCTCGTCATCGCAGGCCTCGTCTTCGTCCGCCTGTTCGGCAGCGCCCGCGACGCGGGGCTCCTGCTCCAGTCCGGCGAGTGAGCGGGTCGACGAGGCTCAGGCCGCCAGCGCTATGGCCGAGAGCTGCAGGCCCAGCGGACCCCCGCCCTCGCGGCAGAGCCGTCGCCAGCTGAAGAAGAGCTCGGCCTCGGCACAGGTGTCCCGGCCGAGCGTCTCGACCATCCCGACCCCGGCGCGGGCGAGCCTGAGGGCCGCATAGCCCTCGAGGTCGAGACGGGGCCGGTCCGGGCGCGTCCCTTCGGTGAAGAAGCGCTCGCTCTCCGGATCCTCGGTCTCGAAGCGGGCACGCAGCTCGCCGCCCACCTCGTAGGAGCGCCGGCCGATGCAGGGCCCGACGGCGGCCCTGACCCGGGACGGCTCGGCCCCGGCCTCCGCCATCGCCGCCACGACCGCCTCGAGAACTCCGGCGAGCGCGCCTCGCCAGCCGGCATGGGCCGCTCCCACCACGCCGCCTTCGGCATCCGCGAGAAGGACCGGGGCACAGTCGGCGCTGAGGACGCCGATGGCAAGCCCGGGCTCGGTGGTGACGAGGCCGTCGCCTTCGGGCAGGGTCGTCGCCGCTATGGCTTGGCAGATGCGGAGCACGACCTTGCCGTGAACCTGGCGCAACGTCACGAGCCGGCCCTCCCCGAGGCCGAGGCGCTCCATGGCGAGCCCGCGGTTGCGGCTCACCCGCGCGGGATCGTCGCCGCTCTTCAGGCCCATGTTGAGGGAGGCCCATGGCCCCTCGCTGATGCCGCCCCGGCGGGTGAAGAAGGCGTGGCGCACGTTCGGGGCCTGGGCAAGGCTCTGCGCCTCGACGATCATGCGGCCCTCCTCTCCTCGCTCGCGAAGCCGGCGGGTGCGGATCCACCATGGCCCGTCAGGGCCATCACCTTGAAAAGCACGCCCATGGCCTCGGGCTCGACCAGCCGTCGAGCGCCCGTGACCAGGGTGTCCGCCTGCGCTGCCGTCGCCGCCTCGAGGAGGCGAGCGAGCCGCGCCTCGATGCCGAGGCGCCCGAGGAACACGCCCTGGGGAACGGGGCCCCAGACGGCAGCGCCGGCAGCGCCGGCAACCCGGGCGAGCGCTCCGAAGTCGACATGGCTCGTGAGGTCTGCCGCGCCCGGCGCCTCGAAGGGCGACACGCGGGCGTGGCCCCGGACGGCCTGCAGCGTGTCCCCCCGAAGCTCCGCCTCGCCATAGTCGACGAGCAAGGCCAGGCCGCCCCGATCGGCGAGGCGCTGGGCTATCGCCCCGGTCACCGCCTCGCGCGCCGGAGCGATCTCGATGACGGTGCCCGGCGGCGACGAGGCGAGCGTGCCCGCGGCGACCGGCACCCGTGCCGCGACCAGACCGAGGTGCCCAGCCGTGTCGACGGCCACCAGCCGCTCGCGCCAGCCATCCTCGCCGCGGACCAGCTGGCGGATCGGCAGCGCGTCCAGGAACTCGTTGGCGACGAGCAGCAGTGGAGCGTCGTCGGGTACCGCGTCCAGCGCATGGTGCCAGCTCGGATCGGCGGCTCCCAGCGCCTCCTCCTGGCGTGCCCGGAGGACGGGGCTGGTCTCGACGAGATGGAGCCGAAGCGCTCGATGGAATCCCTCGACGGCACGGGTGGCCCGCAGCAGGTCCGCCATCAGCGTGCCGTGGCCGGGACCGAGCTCGACGAGCCGCACCACCGCGGGAGCCCCCATCTCCCGCCAATAGTGTGCGAGGCAGAGGCCCAGAAGCTCGCCGAAGGTCTGCGAGATCTCGGATGCGGTGACGAAGTCGCCGGCGACGCCCAGCGGGTCGCGCGTCGCATAGTAGCCCTCGGACGGGTCGGCGAGGGCCAGGGCCATGTAGCGGTCGAGGCCGATCGGCCCCCCGTCGCGGATGACCCGGACGATGCGTCGGCCGAGCGGTGTCATGCCGTCCTTGGACGTGGGTGCGCGGCTCCGGCCATTCGCCGCCGCGCGCGCAGAATCATGAAGACGCCCACCAGGAACATCGGGATCGAGAGGAGCTGGCCCATCGTCAGCCAGCTGACGATGAAGCCGAGCTGCGCGTCCGGCTCACGGAAGAACTCGACCGTGAAGCGGGCCGTCGCGTAGCCGACGAGAAAGATTCCGCCGAGCAGCCCGTCGCTGCCCGGCCTGCGCGGTCGCCACCCGAAGATCTGCATGACGACGAAAAGGACGATACCCTCGAGCGCCGCCTCGTAGAGCTGGCTCGGATGTCGTGGCTCGGGGCCCCCAGTCGGAAAGACCATGGCCCAGGGCACGTCGGTCGGCCGGCCCCAAAGCTCGCCGTTCACGAAGTTGGCGAGCCTGCCGAGGAAGAGGCCGATCGGCGTGGCGACGGCGAGGGCGTCGCCGACCTCGACGACCGAGACCTTCTGCTTCCTGCTGAACCACCACGCACCGGTGATGACGCCCAAGAGCCCGCCGTGGAAGGACATGCCGCCGTGCCAGACGGCCAGGATGTCCGCGGGATGGCTCAGATAGTGGGGCAAATTATAGAAGAGAACATAGCCGATCCGGCCGCCCAGAATTACGCCCAGGGTGGTGTAGAACAGAAGGTCGTCCACCGCCTCGCCCGTCATCGTCCACCCGGGACGCGTCACCAGCCGGCGCACCAGCCGCCAGCCGATCAGAAGGCCGAAGATGTAGGCAAGCGCGTACCAACGGATCGCGAAGGGGCCGAGCTGAACGATGATCGGATCGAGTTGCGGGAACGGGATCGTGAGGAAAGACAAGGCGCGGAACCTGGGCTCGACGGCGGGTGGGCCGCTCTTACGAGCCCGCCGTGCCGTCCGCAAGCCATGCGCCGCGCTTGCTGCCCGGCGCGGGCCGGCTCATATGGACCTGATACTTGTCCGCGCCTTGGGTGAAGGAGGGCACGATGCAGACCGAGAACCGCTTCTTCGACGATCTCGCGAAGGTCGCGACCGGGGCGTTCCACACCTTGGGCGGGCTGAAGGACGAGGTCGAAAGCCGCTTCCGCGAGCGGCTGGAACGGCTGGCCAACGAGATGGACCTCGTCACCCGCGAGGAGCTCGATGCCGTCAAGGCGATGGCGGCCAAAGCGCGCACGGAGCAGGAGCGCCTCGAGGAGCGGATGGTCGCCCTCGAAGCCGAGATCGCCGACCTCCGGCGCAGCGCTGCGCCGGCCAAGGCCCGGCGCCCCTCCAGGAAGGCCGCGCCGCCGGCTGAAGCGACGGGCTGAGCGCCCGACGCTTGTAACCCGTGGCCGTGTTTGGCACGTTCCGCCTCGCCGGGACGTGCTCTCGTCGCATCGCCCCGAGATCCCCAGGCGACGCCGACCCCGGCCGGATGCCACGCCTTGTGGAGTGACCTCCTCCGTGTCCATGACCGCCACCGAGATCCAAGAGAGCACGAGCAATCCCCTCGACCTGATCGAGCGGCTCGCTCTGGCTCACGACTGGCCCTTCCAGCGGCAGAGCGACGAGGAGCTCGCCGCCGAGATCGCCGGCCAATGGTGCCACTACAAGCTCTGGTTCGGCTGGCACCCCGAGCTGGGCGTGCTCCAGCTCTCCTGCGCGCTCGACATGAAGGTGCCGAAGAAAAAGCGGGACCGAATCCACGCCCTCCTCGCAATGGCCAACGAGAAGCTCTGGCTCGGCCATTTCGAGATCTGGTCGGAGGAGGGCCTCCCGGTCTTCCGGCATGCGCTGATGTTTCGCGAGGGCATGGCGGCCAGCGGCGAGCTGATCGAGGACCTGATCGACATCGCCATGACCGAGTGCGATCGCTTCTATCCGGCCTTCCAGTTCGTGATCTGGGGCGGCAAGAGCGCCGACGACGCGATCGTCGCGGCCATGCTCGAGACCGAGGGCGAGGCCTGACCGGATGAGCCTCATCCGGGGCCCGATCATCCTGGCCGGCGGCGGCAGGATGGGCGGCGCCCTGCTCGAGGGCTGGCTCCGAGCCGGCCTCCCCGCGGCAGAGGTGCACGTCGTCGAGCCCGACCCCGAGCGGCGCCGGGCGCTCGGCGACCTCGGCGCGACAGCCGTTCCGAGCGCCGACGGGTTGCCGCGCGATCTCCTTGCGGCCACGCTCGTGATCGCCGTCAAGCCTCAGAGCCTGGCCGCCGCCGCTCCCCCACTCCGCCGGCATGTCGGACCGGCCACTCTTGTGCTGTCGATCGCCGCCGGCAAGACGATCGAGACCTTCGAGACCCTCTACGGCGCCGTCGCCATCGTGCGTGCCATGCCGAACACCCCGGCCGCGATCGGTCGCGGCGCCAGCACCCTCTGCGCGAACGGCCGCGCAGGCGCTGCCGAGCGCGCCCAGGCCGACGCCCTGCTGGGTGCCGTCGGCGAGGTGCACTGGATCCAGGACGAGGGCCTGATGCACGTCGTGACGGCCATGTCCGGCGGCGGCCCCGCCTATGTCTTCCTGCTCATCGAAGTGCTCGCCGCTGCGGCCGCGAAGCAGGGACTTCCCGAGGAGCTGGCCATGCGTCTGGCTCGGGCGACCGTCGCGGGGAGCGGCGAGCTGGCCCGTCTGAGCCCCGAGCCTGCGGCCCGCCTGCGAGCCGACGTGACGAAGTCCGGGCGGGACCACCCAGGCGGCCTTGGCCGTGCTCCTCGACGAGAACGGCCTGCAGCCCCTGTTCGACCGAGCGATCGCGGCGGCGACGCGGCGCTCCCGCGATCTCGCGTGAGCGCCGGCGGCGGCCGGCCGTCGAGCGGAAAGGAGAGCCGATGCCAAGGAAGACGAGCAAGCCCGATCTGCTCGAGGAAGCCTTCGGTCTGATCGCCAGCCACGGTTGGAACGACTTCAGCTTCACCGAGCTGGCACGGCGGAGCGACCGCCCGCTGGCCGAGATCTATGCCGAGCTGCCCGGCCGGACGAGCCTCCTCTGCGCGCTCGGGCGGCGAGCGGACGAGGCGATGCTGGCGATGCCGCCCGCGGAGCTGGCCGAGCTGGGCCCGCGTGAGCGGCTCTTCGAGCTCGTGATGCGGCGGCTGGACGCCATGGCGCCCTTCAAGGAAGGGCTGCGCGTCATCGGCCGCGAGGCGCGGCTCGATCCGATGGTGCTGCTCACGGCCCTGGGCAATCTTGACCGCGCCGCCTCCTGGCTGCTCGACGCCAGCGAATCCGGACTGACCGGCCTGAAGGCCAGGGCGGCCCGACGCGTGCTGATGCTGGTCTATGCGCGGACGTTCAACGTCTGGCTCGACGACGCGACGCCGGATCTCGCGACGACGCTCGCCGAGCTCGACAAGCGCCTGCAGCAGCTCGAGCAGCTCGGCCGGTGGATGGCGCGGGCGCGTCGCCGCGCCACGGGCAGGCCCGCAGCCGAGCCCAGCGCGTCTTAGCGTTCCGGTTGGAGGGCGTTTCGG
This sequence comes from uncultured Alphaproteobacteria bacterium, assembly GCA_963828215.1. Classification (GTDB taxonomy): domain Bacteria; phylum Pseudomonadota; class Alphaproteobacteria; order Geminicoccales; family Geminicoccaceae; genus CAVTJL01. Next base: position 33,725 of record CAWHFO010000007.1, read on the forward strand.
TATCCCTCAACCAGAAATAGGTTTGTCGGCGCGATCTCCTATCGTATTCTGGGGAGTGACTCGAACAGTCATGCGGCCTCGGGAGGCGAGCGATGAGCCAAGCTACGGCTTCTGCGCGACACGATACGACGGCGACGGAGGCTCCGACCCGCACCACGGAACGGGCAGGTGGGCGCTCGGAGCGCGCTCAGGCCTCGACCAGCCCGTCCCCGGAGGCGCCGGATCTCGGCAATGTCGGCAGCGGCGATCTCGCCTTCGGCGGCTGGTCGACGCTGATGGCCGTGCAGCAACGCAACTGGGCCGCCTGCCTGCTGGCCAATCAGCGCCTGCTCGAAGCCGCTCAGATGGCGCTGCAGCACGAGCTGCGCTTCCTCGAGCGGACGATGCAGAACGGCGTCGCGCGATCGCGCGAGATCATGGGCGAGCCGGATCCCTCGCGACGGATCGAGCAGCGGGTCGCTCACCAGCACGCGTGCCTGGAGCAGATGCTCGGCAATGCCCAGCAGCTCTACGATCTGATCGCCAAGCCGCAGATCGAGGCGGTCGAGATCCTGAACCGTCGCGCTCTCGCGAGCATGCAGGAGCTGGGCGGAGGCCCGATCGGCGGCCCTTGACCCCGAAGGTCGAGCAGCTAGGGTTCGGCGCGGCCCGTCGGGGCGCGCCGAACCCTCCAGCTGCCGGCCCGGCCCATGACGATCACCTTCGACGACTTCCTGAAGGTCGACATTCGGGTCGGCACCATCGTCGCGGCCGTGCTCAACGACCAGGCGCGCAAGCCGGCCTATCGTCTGGAGATCGACTTCGGCGCCGAGGTCGGCCGCAAGACCAGCTCGGCCCAGCTGGTCGACCTCTACCGATCCGAGGATCTGGTCGGCCGCCAGGTGGCGGCGGTGGTCAACTTCCCGCCGCGGCAGGTCGCCAGGGTGATGTCGGAAGTCCTGGTTCTGGGCTTCCCCGACAGGGACGGCCGGGTTGTCCTGATTGGTCCTGAACGCGCCGTCGCCGACGGGGTCCGCCTCTTCTAGGGCCCATCAGGAGCGCCGACCGGGCGTTCCGGGATGGCAACGCTCGACCTGGCAGGCAGAATCTGCCGGGGCCGATGTGCCTACGGGCGGCAATTCCTGCCGGTCGGACCGGCGTGCGGGGCCGTCGCGTCGAGCCCGGGCCACGCCGGCCGGCCCTGGCACGCCCCTTGCAATCTTCGAGGCGCCGATCCTCGGGTTCGGCCGGTCGGCACATAGCCGGCCGCGTCCTCCGCCGATGTGGCGGAGCTCGCTTCACGTAGAAGGAGACGCTCGATGACCCTTTCGGCCTCGACCAACACGGCAGCGGCCACGGCGCTTCGCTATCTCGCGAAGAACAACATGGACGCGTCCAGCTCGCTCTCCAAGCTGTCCTCGGGCTCGCGGATCGTCCGCGCCTCCGACGACGCGGCCTCGCTCGCGGTCGGCACCAAGATCAAGGCGGACGTGACCGCCCTGAAGCAGGCCCAGGTCAATGCCGGCCAGGCGTCGAGCCTCCTCCAGGTCGCCGACGGCGGCCTCTCCCAGGTCTCCGATATCCTGATGCGCATGAAGGCGCTCGCGGTCCAGGCGCAGTCGGGCTCGGTCGGGGACACGGAGCGCGGCTATATCGACAAGGAGTTCCAGGCGCTCGCCAAGCAGGTCGACGCCATCGGCGACCAGACCAAGTTCAACAACACGGTCCTGCTCAGTGGCAACCTGACGGCGAGCTTCAGCGCCATCGGCACGGCCATCGACGGCTCGGGCAGCGTCGAGCTCAAGGCCACGAGCGGCGCGCAGGCCGGCGACTACACGGTCACCTACGACCACACCACCGGCGACCTCACGGTGCAGCAGGGCTCCGGCGCCGGCGCCAAGGCGCAGACCGTCACCCTCGACGACACCGACACGAACTACACCGGCAATGTCGCCTTCAGCCAGTTCGGCCTGGAGGTCGACCTGAAGAACGTCGACCTCAGCGCCGCCGGCAGCGACATCGCGGCGAACAACACCGCGACCGTCGCCAACGGCTCGCTGGCCTTCCAGGTCGGCGTGGCCTCCACCGACACGATCAGCTTCAGCATCAACTCGATCAAGACCGACGCCCTGAAGGATGCGAGCGGCACCTACTCCCTGGCCGACGCCGACGGCGCCGGCAATGCCGCCACGATTGGCACCTCGGCCGATGCGGTCCGTGCCGGCGACATCCTCGATGGCGCCATCTCTCAGCTGAACGGCGAGCGAGCGGACGTCGGGGCGCTGCTGTCACGCTTCGACTTCGCATCGGCCAACCTCGCCACCTCGACCGAGAATCTCGACGCGGCCCGGTCGACGCTCATGGATGTCGACATGGCCTCGGAGATGAGCAACTTCACCACCAAGCAGGTGTTGATGCAGGCTTCGGTAGCGATGTTGGCCCAGGCCAACCAGATGCCGCAGTCGCTGCTCCGGCTGCTCCAGTAGGCGATAGCGGGGGCGGCAGCGCCGCCCCCGCACGCCCAATGGGCTAGACCGCGATGATCGGTCCCGTCTTTCCCCCGGCGGCGATTGGCCTCAAGGTCGGCGCGGCGACACCCGCTCCCGAGGGCCGCGCCGCGACAGCCACCGCGCCAGCCTCGGCGGCTGCCGTGCCTCCCGACCAGGCCGCCGAGATCGCCGTGAGGTCCGCCGCGCAGAGCCACTATGCAGAGCGGGACCTCGAGGTGACGACCTTCCGCGACTCGGCCTCGGGACACTACGTGTTCCGCGTCGCGGACAGCCGGACGGGGCAGGTGCTCCACCAGTCGCCGCCGGAGGCCCTCCTTCGCTTCTTCGCGGCCGCCCGGCAGCAGAGCGCCCCTCTCCTCCGTCTCGACGCATGAGCCACGGATACGGTCGATGACCACGAGTTCCCTGAGCCTCGGCAGCCTCGGTTCGGCGAGCAGCGTTGCGCGCCTCACCGGTACCAGCTCGAACATCGACACGGATGCGATCGTCCAGGCGGCCTACGACGCGGCGACCCGGCCAGCGGTGCGCCTCGAGCAGAAGATCACGGCCAACCAGGCGAAGGTCGCCGCGTACGGTGACCTGCAGACCCTGCTGTCCAACCTCAAGTCGGCGGTCGACGGGCTGAGGAGCCCGCCAGGGGTGCTCGGCGTCGAGGACAATGTGTTCGAGAACAAGGAGGCGTATCTCAGCTCCAGCAGCTCGACCTCGCCGGGCCAGCTCCTCGGGGTCGCGGTCGACAACAAGGCGACGACCGGCAGCTTCGCCATAACCGTCCAGCAGCTCGCCACCGCGGCCAAGCTCACGGCGACGAGCGTGGGCGGCGCCAACACCAGCCTCGCCGACGCCTGGAACGGCGGCACCGCGTTCAGCGGCACGCTGAGCATCGGCCTCGACGGGGGCGGCAGCGCCTCGGTGGCCGTGGACGGCACAATGGGCATCTACGACCTGGCGAGCGCCATCAACGGGGCGGCCGGCCAGTCCGGGGTGGCCGCCTCGGTGCTCCAGGTCTCCTCCGGCGACTACCGGCTCGTCCTGACCGGCAAAGATACCGGCAAGGCGATCACCGTCGACGACGGCGGCTCGGGCGTGGCCGGGCTCATGGGCCTCCAGGAGATCCAGGCCGCCGGCAAGGCCCGCCTTACGGTCGACGGGGTCGACGTCGAGCGCGACAGCAACGATATCACCGACCTCGTGCCGGGCCTGACGGTCAGCCTCTATCAGGCCGACCCCGGGACCACGGTCACCGTCGACGTCCAGCCGTCGCTGACCGACATCAAGAGCCAGATCCAGAGCTTCGTGGACGCCTACAACGCCTTCCGCGATTTCGTCGCGAAGCAGCGGACGGTCGATTCGAGCGGTCAGGTCGGGCAGGATGCCGTCCTGTTCGGTGACACCACCCTGCGATCGCTGACCCAGAGCCTGGGCGGCATCGTCGGCGGGGCGGCCTCGGGCCTCTCGGCCGATGCCATGAGCACGCTCGGCGCCGTCGGCATCAGCATGGGCGACGGCGGGAAGCTGACGCTCAACTCGTCGACCCTCGACCAGAGCCTGCTGAGCAATCTCGACGGTGTCCGCAACGTTCTCGAGTTCGGCTTCCAGTCGTCATCGCCTCAGCTCGCCGTCTACAATCGCACCAATGCGCTCACCGACAACGCCTTCGACGTCGCGATCACCGATGCCGACGGCGACGGGGTCCCGGAAAGCGTCACCCTCGACGGCGTGCCCGCCACGTTCGACGGCACCACGATCAGGGGTGCCTCGGGCACGCCCTACGAGGGCCTCGAGCTGCTGTGGACGGGCAAAGGCAGCACCACGATCCACATGACGGCGAGCCAGGGCATCGCCGATCAGCTCTACAACGCCCTCGACACCGCCCTCGACAGCTCGACCGGGTCGCTCCAGCAGGCGATCGACGGTCTGGGTCAGGCGGACGACGGCTACACGAAGCAGATCGCGACGATCAACGACCGCGCCGACGCCCAGCGGACCCTTCTCATCCAGAAGTTCACCGCCATGGAGACCGCCCTGACCCTCGCCAATTCCATGCTCGCGCAGATCCAGGCGCAGATGGACGCCGCGAACGCGAAGAGCTGAGGGGGTCGGGGGAGCGATGACGGGCGGTCTCAGGGCGATGCGCGCGGCGGCGGCCTACGGCCGCGCCAACGAGACGACATCGCCGGCACGGCAGATCGTCATGCTCTACGACGGCGCGCTGCGCCGGGTGGGACAGGCGCGGGCGGCGATCCTCGACAAGCGGATCGAGGACCGTTGGCGGCACGTGATGCGTGCCCATGCGATCGTCAGCGGCCTGCAGGCCGCGCTCGATCTGGAGCGGGGCGGCGACGTCGCTCACCTGCTCGACCGGTTCTACGGCTACGTCCTCGGCCGGCTGATCCTGGTCAATCTCCGCGACGACCCGGCGATCTGCGACGAGGTGATGGCCAGGCTCGGTGAGCTGCGGGCGGGCTGGGCCCGGATTGCCGAGGGCGAGGTGGCGCCGGAGCGCCCGCCTCAGCCCCTTGCGGGTCTCCCGGCGCTCGCCGTCTGAACGCTGGGCGCTCGTGGGCTCGCTGGCGGGCGCAGAGCCTCGCGGCGGCGTGAGGCGGGCCGGTTGCAGGCCTCGGACGCGGTTCTTATATCAGCGTCACACCGGGCGCCGCCGCTGCCGTCGATCCTTCCTGGAATGCCTGCGGGCCGTGCGCTGTCGACCCATCAGATTGCTTCGCGTTCCGCGCAAGAGGTTGGAATGAGCAGGATTATCGGCATCGATCTCGGGACGACGAACAGCTGCGTCGCCGTGCTGGAGGGGAAGAACACCAAGGTCATCGAGAACGAGGAGGGCATGCGCACGACGCCCTCGATGGTGGCTTTCACCGAGGACGGCGAGGTGCTCGTCGGGATGCCCGCCAAGCGCCAGGCGGTGACCAACCCCGAGAACACGCTGTTCGCGGTCAAGCGGCTGATCGGCCGCCGCTTCGAGGACCCGATCGTCCGCAAGGACATCGACATGGTGTCCTACAAGATCGTCCGCGGTGACAATGGTGACGCCTGGGTGCAGGTGCGGGGCGAGAAGAAGGCGCCCTCGCAGATCAGCGCCGAGGTCCTGAAGAAGATGAAGCAGACGGCCGAGCGCTATCTCGGCCAGCCGGTCGACAAGGCGGTCATCACCGTCCCGGCCTACTTCAACGACAGCCAGCGCCAGGCGACCAAGGACGCCGGCAAGATCGCCGGCCTCGAGGTGCTGCGCATCATCAATGAGCCCACCGCGGCGGCCCTCGCCTACGGCCTCGACAAGGGCGCGAACCAGACGATCGCCGTCTACGATCTGGGCGGCGGCACGTTCGACATCTCGATCCTCGAGATCGGCGACGGCGTCTTCGAGGTCAAGTCGACGAACGGCGACACCTTCCTCGGCGGCGAGGATTTCGACAAGCGCATCATCGACTACATGGCCGACGAGTTCAAAAAGGAGCACGGCATCGACCTGCGCGGCGACAAGCTCGCCCTGCAGCGCCTCAAGGAGGCGGCCGAGAAGGCGAAGATCGAGCTCTCCTCGACCATGCAGACCGAGATCAACCTGCCCTTCATCACGGCCGACGCGACGGGGCCGAAGCATCTGACGATGAAGGTGACCCGGGCGAAGCTCGAGATGCTGGTCGACGACCTGATCGAGCGGACCATGGAGCCCTGCAAGAAGGCGATCAAGGACGCAGGGCTCTCGGCCTCCGACATCCACGAGGTCATCCTCGTGGGCGGCATGACCCGCATGCCCAAGGTGGTGGAGCGGGTGAAGCAGTTCTTCGGCAAGGAGCCGCACAAGGGCGTCAATCCCGACGAGGTCGTGGCGATCGGCGCCGCGATCCAGGCGGCGGTGCTCTCGGGCGAGGTCAAGGACGTCCTCCTTCTGGACGTCACGCCCCTCTCGCTCGGCATCGAGACCCTGGGTGGCGTCTTCACCCGGATCATCGATCGCAACACCACGATCCCGACCAAGAAGAGCCAGGTCTTCTCGACCGCCGAGGACAATCAGTCGGCGGTGACGATCCGGGTCTTCCAGGGCGAGCGTGAGCTCGCGGCGCAGAACAAGCTGCTGGGCCAGTTCGATCTCGTCGGCATTCCGCCGGCACCCCGGGGCGTGCCGCAGGTCGAGGTGACCTTCGACATCGACGCCAACGGCATCGTCAACGTCTCAGCGAAGGACAAGGCGACCAACAAGGAGCAGCAGATACGGATCCAGGCCTCGGGCGGTCTCTCCGAGTCCGAGATCGAGAAGATGGTCAAGGAAGCCGCCGAGCACGCCGAGGAGGACAAGAAGCGCAAGGCCGTGATCGAGGCTCGGAATCATGCCGACAGCCTCGTCTACTCGACGGAGAAGAGCCTGAAGGAGCACGGCGACAAGGTCGCGGCAGGCGACCGGACGGCCATCGAGCAGGCGCTGGCCGACCTCAAGGGCGATCTCGACAGCGAGGATGCGGATCGCATCCGCGCGAAGACCGAGGCTCTGGCCCAGGTCTCGATGAAGCTCGGCGAGGCCATGTACCGCTCGCAGCAGGCCGGCGAGGGCGCCGGTCCGACGGGCGCCGCCCCCGGGGGCAGCGCTCCGGAGGAGGGCGTGGTCGACGCCGACTTCGAGGAGGTGGACGAGGACAAGAAGCGGTCGGCGTGAGCGACGCGTCGGCCGGACAGGAACCGTCGGGGACCGGGTGCCGCGAGGCGCTCGGTCCCCGTTCTTGTCGGGCGTAGCGCGCGGCCAGGGGCCCGAGAGCACGAGAGCATATGGCGAAGCGCGACTATTACGAGACCCTCGGCGTCGCTCGATCGGCGTCCGATGGCGAGCTGAAGCGGGCCTATCGCCAGCTGGCCATGGCGTCGCATCCCGACCGCAACCCGGGCGATGCCTCGGCGGAGACCCGCTTCAAGGAGATCAACGAGGCCTACGAGGTCCTGAAGGATCCGCAGAAGCGCGCCGCCTACGACCAGTTCGGCCACCAGGCCTTCGAGGCCGGGATGGGTGGCGGGCGCGGGGGAGCCGGCTTCGACTTCTCCTCCTTTGCCGACGTGTTCGACGACCTGTTCGGCGATTTCTCGGGCGGCGGGCGGCGCCGCGGCTCGGCGACCCGTGGCGCCGACCTCCGCTACAATCTGACCATCACGCTCGAGGAGGCTTTCGGCGGCAAGAAGGCCCAGATCCGCGTGCCGACCTCGGTGGCGTGCGATGCCTGCCGGGGCAGCGGCAGCGAGGGCGGCAGCGAGCCGGCGGTCTGCCCGACCTGCCGCGGCATGGGTCGGGTCAGGAGCCAGCAGGGCTTCTTCACGGTCGAGCGCACCTGCCCGACCTGCCAGGGCAGCGGGCGGACCATCACGGATCCGTGCCGGGTCTGTGCCGGTGCCGGGCGGGTCGAGAGGGAGAAGACGCTCGCCGTCACCATTCCGCCGGGGGTCGAGGACGGCACGCGCATCCGACTCTCCGGCGAGGGCGAGGCGGGCGTCAGGGGCGGCCAGCCGGGCGACCTCTACATCTTCGTCGGCGTGGCCCCGCACCGACTCTTCAAGCGCGAGGGCGCTCATCTCTTCTGCCGCGTGCCGATCCCGATGACCGCGGCGGCCCTCGGCGGCCAGGTCGAGGTGCCGACGATCGAAGGCAAGCGGATCAAGATCGCGGTGCCCGACGGCACGCAGACCGGCAAGCAGATCCGGCTGCGCTCCAAGGGCATGACCGAGCTGCAGTCGCACGTCCGCGGCGACATGCTGGTCGAGCTGGTCGTGGAGACGCCGGTCAACCTGACCAAGCGCCAGGAGGAGCTGCTGCGCGAGTTCGAGAAGGCCGGCGGCGATTCGGCGAGCCAGAATCCCGAATCCGAGGGCTTTTTCGCGAAGGTCAGAGAGCTCTGGGACGATCTGCGCGAGTAGCGGGAACCATCGCGACGCGGGGAGGCCGAGAACATGACGGACAAGACGCTGAGCCAGATGGCCTTGCTGCTCGAGGCTGCACGACGCGAGGCCTACGAGGCCGGGTTCAACGATGCCCTGAAGCATATCGTCTCGGCGGCGAGCGCGCTTCCGAGGTCTGCTGCCGGAGCCGGGCGCGGTGCTGCAGCGGTCGGTGGTGGCCTGGCGCGCAGGCGTGGGAGCGGACCGGCGGTCGAGGGGGTGGCCCAGGGCAGCGGTCGGGCAAGGCGCGGCCTCGTCGAGGAGCAGGTCACGGCGGCGCTCGACCAGGAGGCCCGGGGCATGACGATCCGCGAGATCGAGGAATGGAGCGAGGCCAGCGGGTCGCCCGTCAAGCAGCCCTCGATCCGCGTCGCCCTGCTCAGGCTCGAGCAGGGCGGCAAGGCCGAGCGTGAGGGACGCCGCTGGCGCCTCCGCCAGGCGGGTCCGAGCGAGCCGCCCGGCGCAGTCGCCACCGGCGGCGAGGAGGCTGAAGTCGACCTCCATCGCGTCGACGATCTCTCCGGTTCTGCTGGCTGAGGAGCACCCGCCCCCCGCCGGCCAGCTTTGTCCGGCTCCCGAGCCGCGAAGCCGCAGGCCCCAGGAGTCCGGGGTCGGCGGCGTCGGAGCCGGGCCGGGAAGGCCGAAAGCGCGGCCGTGGCGGCCTTTGCCGATTGCGGCGTCACGCCATCACCGCCATGATCCGGCGCAGTCCGGACCGGGCGTGCCTCGCGCGCCTCACCGGATCCACACCGGGCCGGCTGTGCGGCCGCCGGTGTGCCAAGCAACCGCGCAACCAGGTCGGGGTCCAAGGTCATGGCTTCAGTCGACGTCAGAAAAGTAGACAAATTCTATGGGTCCGTGCAGGTCCTGCACAGTGTGGAGGTCAATATTCCGGACGGTGAGTTCGTCGTCCTGGTCGGCCCGTCGGGCTGCGGAAAATCCACGCTGCTCAGGATGATCGCCGGCCTCGAGGAGATCAGCCGGGGCGAGATCGCGATCGGCGAGCGGGTGGTCAACAACGTGCCGCCCAAGGACCGCGACATCGCGATGGTCTTCCAGAACTACGCGCTCTACCCGCACATGACCGTGCAGCAGAACATGGCGTTCTCGCTGAAGCTGGCGCGGGCACCGAAGAACGTGATCGAGGAGCGGGTCGGCAGGGCGGCTCAGATCCTGGGCCTGACCCAGTTCCTCGATCGGTATCCGCGGCAGCTCTCGGGCGGCCAGCGGCAGCGCGTCGCCATGGGCCGCGCCATCGTCCGCGACCCGCAGGTGTTCCTGTTCGACGAGCCGCTTTCCAATCTGGACGCCAAGCTCCGGGTGCAGATGCGCACCGAGATCAAGGAGCTGCACCAGCGGTTGAAGACGACCTCGGTCTATGTCACGCACGACCAGATCGAGGCCATGACGATGGCCGACCGGATCGTCGTGATGCAGCTCGGCGTGGTCGAGCAGATTGGGGCCCCGCTCGACCTCTACGACAGCCCGGTCAACCTCTTCGTCGCGGGTTTCATCGGCTCGCCGGCGATGAACTTCATCGACGCGACCATCAAGCGGAACGGCGGGGCGCCGGTGGCCGTGAGCAGCAACGGCACCCAGCTGCCGCTGCCGCCCCAGATCGGCGGGCGCGATGGTCAGAAGGTCGTCTACGGGGTCCGGCCCGAGCATCTCGCGCTGAGCGATGGCGGCCTGCCGGGCGAGGTCGCCGTGGTCGAGCCTACCGGTGCCGAGGTCCTCGTGGTGATGAGCTGGGCCGGCAAGGAGTGTCAGGCCGTGTTCAAGGAGCGCCACGCCTTCCGGCCGGGCGACAAGATCAACCTGGCGCCACGCCTCGATGCCTTGCACGTCTTCGACAAGGAGACGGGCGCCCGCGTCGGGTCCTGAGGCGACGGGCGGCTCCCGGCGGCCGGGACCGATCCCCCGGCCGTCGCGGGGCCGGGCCGGCGGCCGCTGCCCCCCATATCCAAGGAAGCGCTGGCCGGCGTTCCCTCGGCCATCGGGAGTCTTCGCCCCGACGACTACGGAGACCGTGGATGACCGCGTCGCGGCAGGTGATGTTCATCGAGATCGGCACCGGCGTCGACCTTCAGGGTCAGGACGCCACCAAGGCCGCGATTCGGGCGGTTCGCGACGCCATCGGCCGCAACTACCTGCCGGCGATGCGCCGGCTCGTCGACGGCGAGAGGACGCGCATGGGCGTCCGAGTGCGCATCGGTGCGCCGGCCGGTGCCGGGGCACCCGACCCCGAGGCGGTTCGGGCAGCGCTGCCTCACGGGGACGTCACCGTCGAGATCGGGCCGGGCGGCATGCTGGTCCCGAACGGAACTCGACGATGGCCTCATCTGCATCGTCAACGCCGCGATCGAGGTTGCGCTCGAGACCGTGTAGCCGCGGTTCCGGCTCATTGAGGGGGAGCCGGGCCGCTACCCTCACGCGCATCCGCTCGATCACCCCCACGACGTCGGAGGCCGTGACGCCGTCGCGTCGCATGACCGATCCCTATTCCCGTCTCCGCACCGGTCCGACACTTCGAAGACATGCCGGATGTCATGGCAGGCCAGCCGCAGCCGCACTGGAGTACGAGAGCCCGGCTTCAGGCCAGCAGGCGCCGCATGGTGGAGCGGAACGCCTGGCGTATGGCCGGGCGCGCCGGATGGACGCCGTCCCGCAGCCGCCACCGGCCGCCGACCATGACGTGACGAACCGGCAGCCCACGCCCCGAGAAGACCAGGGCGTCGAGGAGCCGGTCGCCGCGACGGTCGGCGAGCCTCGGATCATCCTCGTCCAGCACCACGAGATCGGCGCGGCAGCCCGGGGCCAGGCGGCCGACCGGACGGCCCGAGGCCTGGGCTCCGCCTGCCAGGGCCTTTTCGAACAGATTGGCGCCAACGTGAGGATGCTCCCCGTCGGCGGCGACCACGCGGCGGAGCTCGGTGAGCCGCTGGCCGTACTCCAGCAGCCGCAGCTCCTCGACCGGGCAGGCGCACACATTGCTGTCGGAGCCGATCGCGATCCGGCCACCGCGCCGCAGATGGTCGGCCAAGGGAAAGACGCCGTCACCGAGATTGGCCTCGGTGGTCGGGCAGAGGCCGACGACCGCGTGGCTCCCTGCGACGATGTCCCTCTCATGGTCCGCCATGTGCGTGGCGTGGACGAGGCACCAGTGGCGGTCGGGCTCGGTGTGCTCGAAGAGCCATTCGACCGGCCGCCGGCCATTGAGTTCCAGGCACTCGCGCACCTCGCGGACCTGCTCGGCCACATGAATGTGGATCGGCATGGTGGCATCGGGGCGCCCCGCCGCCCGCACCAGCTCGCCCAGCAGGCGCGGCGGCACGGCGCGCAGCGAGTGTGGCGCCAAACCGAGGCAGCGCATCGGGTCGTCGCGAAACAGGGGCTCGAGCCGCTCGAGGAGGCGCGTGAAGGCCGCCGGCTCCATGACGAAACGCCGCTGCGCCGCGTCGGCCGGCTGCTCGCCGAAGCCGCCGGTGACATAGAGGGCCGGCAGCAAGGTCAGACCGATGCCGGCCTCCAGGGCAGCCTCGTGGATGACGAGAGAGAGGAGAGCCGGATCGGCATAGGGCCGGCCGTCGGGATCGTGATGAAGATAGTGGAACTCGACGACGCTCGTGTAACCGCTCTCGAGGAGCTCGAGATAAAGCTCGGCGGCGATCGTGCGGATGTCCTCGGGCCCGAGGCGGGCGAGGAACGCGTACATCGTCTCGCGCCAGCTCCAAAAGCTCGCCTCGCCCGGCTCGAGCCGCTCGGCGAGGCCGGCCATCGCCCGCTGGAAGGCGTGGCAGTGAACGTCGACCATGCCCGGCAGGACGGCCCCACGCACCCTCTCCGCGCCGTCCGGCGCGCTCCTGGCCTCGACGGCCTCGATGGTCCCATCGGCATCGACGGCGAGCCGCACGTCCTCGGCCCAGCCCTCCGGCAGAAGCGCCCGCTCGAGATGAAGCACCTTCACCCTGGTCATCGCCTCGCAATCGGGGAGCCGGGCGGCTCGGCGACGAGCGCCCCGAGATCCTCCAGAGCCTGAGGAAGCGCTCGGCCCGGATAGAGGACAAGGGCCGGCTCCCAGACCGGATCGAGCTTCTCCATGAAGGCTCTCAGGCCTCTCACGTCGTAGAACTGAGCGCCGTGCCGCAGCAGGAGCCGGCCATGCTGCGACCAGAAGGCGGCCAGCCGGTGGTCGGCAGGTGTGGCGAGCGGCGCCACGCCGAGGTCGAACCAGCGATACCCGCCGTCCTTGGCCCAGAGCATCGCCTCGGCCATCAACAGACCCATCGTAGCTGGACCGGCATCGGCCGTGAAGCGAACCATGTCGGCGCTCGCCTCGTCATGGTCGGCGGACAACCAAAGGTTGGCGAAAGCGATGATCCGGGTCTCGCGTCGCAGGACCGCCACTGGGCCGCTCGCCACATAGTCGCGCGTGAAGAAGCCATGTGAGAAGCCGCTCTCGCGTCCCCCGTGCGTGGTCAGCCAAGCCTCCGAGATCGCCTCGAGGTCGTCCAGCACCGCCGGCACCGCCTCGGGCTCGATCACGGTGAAGGCGATACCGCTCTTGGCGGCGCGGTTGCGAGCGTTGCGAAGGTCGGCGCGGCGCTTGCCCCTGAGGTCGAACGCTGGCAGCGGCACGCGCGCCCGCTCGCCGATCTCGGCGACCTCCAGCCCGAGATCGAGGAAGAGCGGGAGATGGCGCGGCCCCACATCGTAGAAGACCGTGCGCGCGCCATGACGGTCGGCAGCCTCGTGGAAGTCCCAGATGAGCCTGGGCCAGAGGTCCGGCGGCCCGACCGGCTCGCCCATCGCGATCCAGCTTCCGCCCGAGACGCCATACATGATGAAGGCCCTGCCGCCGGAGTCGACATGGAATGCCTTGTCGCCGGTGAGAGCCAGCCGCGCATCGGCGTCTCCCGCCTCCCCGACGACCCGCCGGGCCACCGCCAGCTCCTCGGCGGTGGAGGATGGAGGCTCGCTCGGGCGACGCCGCCAGAGATGCATCGCCGTCAGCCCGACCAGCAGAGCCAAGGCCCCCAGCGTGGCGTGCAGCGAGCGGGGGCCTTCCGCGCGAAGGCTCGCCCGCCACCAGAAGAAGTCCTGGCCGTGCTCGAGATGCCTCGAGCCGAAGAAGACGAGCCACAGGGCTGCCAGGACGATGATGGCCGCGACCGTCCACCAGCCGGACGAGAGCCGCTCCTCGACCAGCCGGGACTGGCGGTAGAACTCGGCCTTGAAGGGCAGAAGGATGAGCAGCAGCAGGACGAGGAGGCCCGCTTCCTTGCCGTCGAGCCCTTTGAGGATGGAGAAGGCGGCACCGGCGCCAATGAGCATCACGGCCGCCGTCCAGGCTTCGCGAACCCGGCGCCGCAACGGTCGGGCGAGAAACAGAAGGGCGGTTCCGATCAGACTGCAGGCATAGTGCGAGACCACCACGAGCGGGGTCGGCACGAGGATCGACAAGGCCAGGAGACGCGAGCGGATCTCGGGCGTGGCACCCGAGAACAGGAGGACCGTGCCCGCCAGCACCACGAGCCCGGCCGAGGCGGTCGGCACGAGCAGGCTCACCCACCGGAAGGCCCGCTCGCCCGAGCTCTGCAGCCAGCTGCGCCAGCGCCCTAGCTCGATGATGGCGAGCAGGCTCGAGCCGAGGCAGAGGGGAAGGAGGTAGTAGATGGCGCGGAAGACGAGAAGCGCCCCGATCACCTGAACGCTGAGGTCCGTCGGCGGCTGCAGCTCGAGCACCATGGCGCCTTCGAAGACGCCGAGCCCGCCCGGAACATGGCTCACGGCACCGACCACGATCGCCATCACGAACATGGCCAGCAGCTGGCCGTAGCCGATATCGAGGCCCGGCGGCAGCAGAACCCAGAGGGCGGCACCGGCAGCGCTCATGTCCATCAGGCCGAGCGCGATCTGGATCAGCGTCACCCGTGGCCGCGGCGGCTGGATGAGGTGCCCGAGGATCGTGAACGGCCGGCGCGACCGCCAGCTCCAGCCCAGATAGGCCGCGACCGTCCCCAGGGCGAGGATGCCGACGAAGCGCCAGAGGGTCTGGGGTATCGGCACGAGGCCGACCAGGAAGTCCGGCTCGAGGAAGAGCACGATGCCCACGAGGGTCGTGACGCCGAGGCCGAAGGTCGTGGTGAAGAAGGCCTGGACCTTGGCGACGTCGATCGGCCCGAGACCCTGCCCGGCATAGAGCTGGTAGCGCACGCTGGCTCCGACCAGGGCCGCGAGGCCGGTCGAATGCGCGATCGACTGGGCGATGAAGGACGCCAGTGCCGTGCGATGCAGCGGCAGCCGGCGGCCGGCGAAATCGAGCGCATAGTGCTCGTAACCGACCAGCGCCGCGAAGCTGCCCGCCGTGCCCGCGACGGCGAGAAGGATGCGCTGCCAGCCGATCTCGCTCAGCGCGTGACGCAGATCCCGATAGTGGAACTGGCTCAGGACATGGTGAAGGACGCCGACCGCCACCACGAACAGGACGGCGCCGAGCAGATAGGGCCAGTTGGCGATGAGCCAGGTGACGAGGCGATTGCGCAGGATGGGTCGACGACGGGATCGCAGCCGCCGGGCCGCCGGCGTCCCTGACCGCTCCGCGCTGGGAACGAGGCCCATGGCCTGCTGGCGTGCCGGCTGCATTCTCAGTCAGGCCCGGGGAGCGTCGGCAGGCGGGGCCAGGGTGGCGACCAAGCCTCGCAGGCTCCAGCTCATAAGAGGTCTTCCCGGGTCCGTTGCGACGGGCCGGCACTGTGATGGCACCAAGCGAGGCTCTAGATAGTCGACCCCGGCGCGAGACGCGAGACCTTGCGCTGCGGCAGCTTGCCCGTCGCCCGAGAAGGGTGCGGCCGAAGCCGCCCTCGATCCGGCGTAAAGGGGCCGCGCTCGCCTATTCGACCGTGACGGACTTGGCGAGGTTCCGGGGCTGGTCGACATCGGTGCCCTTGAGGACGGCGGTGTGGTAAGCGAGGAGCTGAACCGGCACGCTGTAGAGAAGGGGCACGACGAAGGGATCGACGGTCGGCAGGGTGACGCTCCGCCAGGCATAGGCGCCGAGCTCGGCCACGCCCCTGGCGTCGGAAAGCAGCACGACCCGGCCGCCCCGCGCCACCACCTCCTGGAGGTTCGAGGCGGTCTTGTCGAAAAGATCGTCGTGCGGCGCCACGACGATCACCGGCACGCTCTCGTCGATCAGCGCGATGGGTCCATGCTTGAGCTCGCCCGCCGCGTAGCCCTCGGCGTGGATATAGCTGATCTCCTTGAGCTTCAACGCACCCTCGAGAGCGATCGGATAGGCCCAGCCGCGGCCGATATAGAGAACGTCCCGGGCCTGCATGAGGCCCTGGGCGATCTCGACGAAATGCTGGTCCGCCTCGAGCACCTGAAGGATGCGCGCGGGCACCTCGTCGAGCGCCTGGGTCAGCTCGGCCTCTCGCTCGGGTGTCAGGCGGCCGCGGACCCGGGCAGCACCGACCGCGAGGCAGGCCAGGGTCGCGAGCTGGGTCGTGAAGGCCTTGGTCGAGGCGACGCCGATCTCCGGCCCGGCCAGGGTCCGCAGGAGGCCGTCGGCCTCGCGGGCGAGCGTGCTCTCGGGGACATTGACGATGGCCAGCGTCGGATGTCCCCGCTCCTTGACGTGGCGCATCGCCGCGAGCGTGTCGGCCGTCTCGCCCGACTGCGAGACGAAGAGTCCGGCCTCGCCGGCGACGAGCGGGGTCTCGCGGTAGCGGAACTCCGACCCGATGTCCCAATCGACCGGGATGCCGGCCAGCCGCTCGAACCAGTACTTGCCGACGAGGCAGGCGAGCGAGGCGGTGCCGCAGGCCACCATGGCGAGGCGCGGCACGCTGGCCAGATCGAAGGGAAGGCTCGGCAGGCTGATCCGGTGGTCGCTCGGGTCCGCGAAGGAGCGCAGCGTGTCGCCGATCACCGCTGGTTGCTCGAAGATCTCCTTCTCCATGAAGTGGCGGTGGTTGCCCTTGCCGATCATCGCACCGCTGAAAGCCGTCTGGCGGATCGGCCGGTCGACTTCTGCGCCGCGCACGTCGTGGATCACCGCCCCCTTGGGATGCAGGAAGGCGACGTCGCCCTCCTCGAGATACTGGATGCGGTCGGTCAGCGGCGCCAAGGCGAGGGCATCGGAGCCCACATACATCTCGCCGTCGCCATAGCCGATCGCGAGCGGGCTGCCTTTCCTGGCGACGATCAGGAGATCGCTCCGCCCCTCGAACAGCATCGCCAGGGCAAAGGCGCCCTCCAGCCGGCGGATCGCCGCCTCGGCCGCTTCCTCGGGACGCATGCCGCGGGCGAGCGAGCCGCTGACGAGATGCGGGATCACCTCGGTGTCGGTCTGGGTCTGGAACTCGTGGCCGCGGGCCACCAGCTCGGCCCGCAGCGCCTGAAAGTTCTCGATGATGCCGTTGTGAACGACCGCCACCCCCTCGGCCATGTGCGGGTGCGCATTGACCTCGGTCGGCGCCCCATGCGTGGCCCAGCGTGTGTGACCGATCCCGGTTCGGCCGGCCAGAGGCTTCTCCCCGAGGCAGGCAGCCAGCCGCTCGAGCTTGCCCTGCACGCGACGGCGCTCCAGACGCCCCTCGACCAGGGTCGCGATCCCGGCGCTGTCATAGCCCCGATATTCGAGCCGCCGCAGCGCCTCCAGGAGAAGCGGCGCCGCCTCGCCCTTGCCGATGACCCCAACGATTCCGCACATCGCGCCTCGCCCCCGTCCGCTCGGTGCTGGTTCACGGCAGTCTAGGCGCGCCGCCCCGCCTCAGCGCGAGTGTCGGGTGGCGTCACCCCACCCCATGATATGCGGAGCGTCGGCGCGGCACCTCTCAGGAGGCGAGCGGCACCGGGACCAGATGGTCGGCGGTCACGGCGGCGCCGCGTGCCCCTGCGAGCGTGGCGCTCATGTCGGCGTGCAGCTCCCGGGCGAGCGCCTTGCGGCTTCTCACCTCCCAGGAGAGCACGGGCGGCCCGATATGGGCCAGGATCTCGGCCCCGGGCTGGCGAAGGAGTCGAAGCAGGTGGCGCATCATGGTCGCGTCGCCCCACCAAGCGTAGAGGTCGGCGTTGGCGGCGTCGATGGGCGTGCCGTCGGCGAGGCGGATATAGGCCAGGGTCAGCGGCCGGACCGCGATCGGACGATCCAGCGTCCAGCGCTCGGCCACCGACAGCAGCGAGGTCTTGAGGGGCGCTATGCCGAGACCGTCGGTGCTGGTGCCCTCGGCGAACAGAACGAAACTCTCGCCTTTCAGCATCCGTGCCGCCAGGGCGTCGCGCTGGATCAGAGCCTGGCGCCAATGGCGGCGAACGAACATGGTCCGGCTGAGCCCGGCGAGCAGGCCGAACAGCGGCCAGCCCGCCACCTCCGACTTGGCGATGAAGGTCGCGTCGACGGCCGCGCCGATCACGCAGATGTCCAGATAGGAGACGTGGTTGGCGACGAAGAGCGTCGGGCAGGCGTGAAAGGGGTCGCCGACGAAGCGGAGGCGGAGGCCCAGGATCAGGCAGACCCCGCGGCACCAGATCCGCCGTATCGGCGGCAGGCCGCTGGGGCCGAGGGGGTAGGCGAGTATCAGCACCGGTAGGAGCACCAGCGTGAGAATCAGAAGGGCCGCCCCGCGCCAGGCAGCCCTCGGCACGGGTGCGCGCACCGGCTCAGGCAGCGACCGGCTGATCGGCACGTCCCAAGCCGTAGTGGCGCTGGTAGCGCGCCTCGATGCGATCGGTCGGAAGGACGATGCAGATGTCGATGGTGTTGAACTGCTCGTCCAGCACGGCGCCCTCGCCGATCATCGCGCCGACCCGGAGATAGGCCTTGAGGAGCGGCGGCAGCATCCGGAAGGCGGCGGCCGGGTCGTAGCCGTCGACGGCGAAGGGCTCGTGGGCGATCCGCCGATTCGCGAGGGCGCAGGGCCGGAGCCCGATCGGCGCCAGGTACCGCTCGTGCAGGCACCGGATCTGCGGCGCCACGGCCGCGACATCGGTTCCCGGCAGGCTGGCGCAGCCGATCAGAAGACCGCAGCCGAGCTGCTCCGTGACGGCGGCGATGCCCTTCCAGAGGAGCTGCATCACGGCACCGCTGCGGTAGGCCCGGGCGACGCAGGAACGCCCGAGCTCGAGGATCTCGCCACGCTCGGCGAAAACCCCCGAGAGGTCGAACTCGGTGGCCGTGTAAAAGCCGCCGATCTGCCGGGCGACGCTCTCGCGCATCATTCGATAGCAGCCGACGACACGAGGCCGGCCGGGTGTCGAGCGGGCGCGGTCGACCACGATCAGATGGTCGGCATGGGCATCGAACGCGTCGACGTCCCGACGGCTGCGGCGGGTCTCCGGGTCGCCGACGGCCCCCATCTCGTCATAGAAAACCCGGTAGCGCAGCGCCTGAGCGGCTGCGAGCTCGGCCGGCCGCGTCGCCAGCCGGAGCTCGAGGTCGTCGAGGCGTACGATCGTCGTCATTCTTCCTCCAGGGCGACCGGCCGTGCCGGCGCGCGAGCAAGGAGAGCCTGAACGACCTCCGATCTATGTCCCGACGGCGCCAGCAGCATGACGGCACCTCGACGGCCGCATGACAGGGGGTGCGGGCCGCAGCCGTGGCAAGGCCCCGCCTCTGCGCTAGGATCGCCGGGCAAGACCAACGAGGGAGAGGGCCATGAATCCGGTGCTCGAGGCGCTCGGCCGACGGCTGCGGCTCGGCGTGGTCGGCGGCAGCCGCGGCTTCATCGGCCCGATCCATCGAACGGCGGCGCGGCTCGACGATCTTTTCACGATCGAGGCGGCGGTCCTCTCCTCCGACCCCGAGCGCGGCCGTGCCGCGGCCGTCGGGATCGGCATCGCCCCCGACCGCGCCTATCCCTCGATCGAGGCGATGCTGGCGGCGGAGCGGGTCCGGCCCGACGGCATCGACGCGGTCGCGATCATGACGCCCAACAGCGACCACTTCCCCCAGGCGACGGCAACGCTCGACGCCGGCCTCGACGTCATATGCGACAAGCCGCTGACGACCGGCCTCGCCGACGCTCTGGCTCTCGTGCGCAAGGTCCGGGAGAGCGGCCTCGTCTTCTGCCTCACATACAATTACACCGCCTATCCGATGGTCCGCCAAGCGCGGGCCATGGTCGGGGCCGGGGAGCTGGGGGCGATCCGCCAGATCCAGCTCGCCTATGTCCAGGGCCACAATGCGACCCTGGTCGAGGCGGAAGATCAGGGGTCGGCCTGGCGTTTCGATCCGGCGCGCTGCGGTCCTTCGCTGGTGCTGGGCGACATCGGCACGCACGCCCATCATCTGGGCGCCTATGTGAGCGGCCTCGAGCTGGAGCAGGTGATGGCCGAGGTGTGGGCCTCGGTGCCCGGCCGGCAGAGCGACGATGCCGCCTGCGTCCTGATGCGATGGGGCGGCGGCGCGCGCGGCGCCATGTGGGTCACCAACGCCGCGGCCGGCGGCGAGCATGGCCTCGGCTTCCGGATCTTCGGCGAGAAAGGCGGCCTCGAATGGTGGCAGGAGCAGCCGAACGAGCTGCGCCACCGCCGGCTCGGCGGCTTCGAGCAGGTCCTGACGCGTCGTCTGCACGGCGGGCTGAGCCCGGAGGCCGAGCGTGCGACCCGGGTGGAGATCGGCCACCCCGAGGGCTATCAGGAGGCGTTCGCCAACCTCTATCGGGACGCGGCACTGGCGATGGTCGCTCGGCGGACGGGGCGTGCCGTCGAGCCGATGGCCCTCGACTTCCCGACCGTCGAGGACGGGGCCCGAGGCATGCGCATGATCGAGGCGGCGCTGGAGAGCGCCCGGACCGGCGGCTGGGTGGACTGCCGTCTGGCACTCTAGCCCGGGGACGAGGTGTCAGGCGCTCTCGCGGCCGTCTCGTCGGCCCCGCCCTCAGACGACGTGGGCGGGAGCCTGGGGACAGGCTCCCCCACCGGTGCCGGCCTCGACCTGGAAGGTGGCGTGGCCGATGCCGAAACGGTGCTCGAGCTCGTGGCGGGCCTCCTCGAGGAGGGCATCGTCGACTGGCATGTCGGGACGGACGAGGTGGACGGTCAGCGCCGTCTCGGTCGTGCTCATGGCCCAGATGTGGAGGTCGTGGACCTCGCAGACCCCCGGCAGCCCGGCCAGATAGCCGGCGACCGCCTCGTGGTCGATGGCCGGGGGCACGGCGTCGAGCGACATGTTGAGGGCATCCCGAAGCAGGCCCCAGGTGCCGATGAGGATGACGACCACGATCGCGAGGCTGACGATCGGGTCGAGCCGGTTCCAGCCCGTTGCGGCGATCACGAGCGCCGCCGCGATCACGCCGACTGTAACGCCCGCATCGGCCAGCATGTGCAGGAAGGCGCCGCGGATATTGAGGTCGCCCTCGCTACCCCTCATGAAAAGGAGGGCCGTGCCGAGATTGACGGCGACGCCGATGGCCGCGACCCAGACGACGGTGCCCGCCGCGACCGGCTCGGGCACGATCAGGCGCTGGATCGAACTCGACGAGGATCGCGCCGAGGGAGACGAGCAGGATCACCGCGTTGGCGAGCGAGGCCAGGATCGTGCTGCGCTTGAAGCCGTAGGTGCGTCGCGGCGTCGGCCGGCGCCGGCCGAGCCACACGGCACCCCAGGCGAGGGCGAGACCCAGCACATCGCCGAGATTGTGGCCGGCATCCGCCACCAGCGCCATCGAGCCGGCGAGCAGCCCGAAGACCACCTCGGCCGCGACATAGACGAGGTTGAGGCCGATGCCGATGGCGAAGGCCGCGTCGTAGCGGGCCGGGGCGTGACCGTGCCCCCCGTGCGCCTGACCGCCATGCGCCGCATGCTCGTGCGCCATGGTCCCTCCCTAGCCGATGCGCGAGCCGGGAGGGCAGGCCCGCCCGACGATCGCGAGCACCGGGACCGCCTTTCCGGCCAGCCGGTGGCGCAGCCCCGATCCCCGGAAGACCACGCGAGCCGACCCCGACGGAAGCTCCGCTAGGCCGCTCGTCGCCCTCTCCGGCCTGCGGCGTTCCGACAATGCGCGCAACGGCGTGTAAGGCCGGGCCGAGACACGGGCGCTCTGCCGGGAGGCCATGCGCGATCAGCTCCTTGCGCCCGACGCCGCGCGGCAGCCCCCACGAAGAAACGCCCCCCGGAGCGAGCCCGGAGGGCGTCCTGAACGATGCTCGAGAACCGCGCGTCAGCCGACCCGCTTGAGGTTCTCCGCCGAGCTCTTGCCGTTGTTGCCGCGGACGAGCTCATATTGGATCCGCTCGCCTTCCTGCAGCGAGCCGAGGCCCGCCCTCTCGACGGCCGAGATATGAACGAAGGCGTCCGGGCCACCGGCCTCCGGCTGGATGAAGCCGTAGCCCTTGGTGGCGTTGAACCACTTGACGGTACCAGTCTGCAAAGCGTGACCTCACAACGATAAGTGCATGCCCGGCAACGTGCCGATGCATGAGGCAGTCTCGTCGTCAGCTCTGGGGTAGAGGCGGTTCGACCCGCCAAGCCGGGAGTATCGGAAGAGAACCTTCTTCCACTATGCCCGGAATCGGGCCGTTGCGCAAGCGCCTCCCGTCGTCGGGGGCACGGGCCCCGCGGCGCGCGCATCAGGGTGGCGCGGCGGTCGCCAGCGCGGGCTCGTCAGCCCGGCCCGTCCGAGAGGGGCGGGACCGACGCCTCTTTTCCAGGTCGAGCGGGGACCGGTTCGCAGGCAAATTCTAGCTTTCGGTAAGGGGCCATCACCTCGCACAGGCTAGCGGCCGGCCGCCGAGGATCCGGTGTTACCAACGGGCGCGGCGACGAGCCCCGCCGTGCGCAGCCCCTCGTCGAGGCGGTCGATCACCGGGTCGGACGCATGGTAGTTGGCCCAGAAGGTCCGCGGGTCGGACGCCAGAACGGGGGCCTGGCGCACCGCCTCCTCGAGCGCCGCGCGGGCGACAGCAGGGTCGCCGGCCGCAGCCTCGCAGATCGCCAGGGTGGCCTGGCCGATGCCGCAGCAGTCGGCGCTGCCGAGCTCGGCCGCGTCGCGAGCCTCGTCCAGAGCACCATCGAGATAGAGCGCCAGGGCCAGCGTGGAGTGATACCAGCTCGGCGGATGGACGCTGCGATCGACCGCCGCCTGCAGATAGATCCGGCCCTCGTGCCATCTGCCCCGCGCCATCAGCCGCCAGCCCAGCTGGGCCAGGCTCTCCGGATCGTTGGGATTGAGCGCGATCGCCCGGCGTTGGACCTGCTCCGCCTCCTCGTGGTCGCCGCTCATGAAGAGCAGCGCCGCCAACGCCTGCTGGCTGCGCACGCGGTCCGGCGCCAGCGCCACCGCCTGCCGTGCCGCCTCCAGCCCAGCCGCCATCTCGCCCGCCTTCGCCGGCGGCCCGACCAGCCCGAATCGTGCCGCATCCAAATGGGCGAAGGCGAGCATGGCCCAGGCGTCGGCATAGCCCGGATCGCGCTGCACCGACTCCTCGAGGCAGCTCCTGACCGGCGGATAGAGGTCTTTCGCGAAGGCACGCCGATAGGCGAACGCGCGCTGGACGCAGTTGTAGGCGAACATGGTGGCGGGCTCGCCCTGGCTCAACCGCTCGGCCGCGGCCGAGGTGACGATGCCGTAGGGCTGGGCCAGGTGGGAGGCGATGCCGGCCGCGAGCTCGGCCTGGACGTCCAGGATGTCCGCCGGCGACATGGTCCGGTCGAAGCGTTGGCTCCAGAGCACCTGGCCGGTGGCCCGATCGGTCAGCCGCGCCGTGACCCGGAACGCCGACCCCTCCTCCTGCACGCCACCGGTGACGACGAAGGCCACGGCATCGGCCGCGGCCGGCGGGACGTCGGCCTGGCCCGGCTCCGCCCCGGCGCCTGCGAAGACCTTGAGGCTGTCGAAGCGCATCAGGTCGGTGATCAGCTCGCCCGCGATGCTGCTTGCGAGCAGCCGCGCATCGTCGCCGCTGGAGAGGACCTCGAACGGCAGGACGATGACCGCAGGCCCCGCCGCCTGCGTCGCCGGGCGGAAATAGCCGGGCCACAGACCCACGAGCTGAACGGCGCCGACAACGAGCCCGAGCGCCAGGAGGGCCGCTCCGGGCGCAAGCCAGCGCGGCCATGAAGCGACGCCACTCGGCGGCTGCGGCGGGAGACGATCGGGAGGCGACGCCTCCGCGGCCGCCGGAGCGGGTGGCGCCGGCTCGGGCAAGGCACCCTGCGCCTCGAAGACCGGGGCGTAGTGGCCTTTGGGAATGCCGATCCGCAGCGGATCATCGCGGCCGGCTGTCAGATAGTAGTGCTCGAGGTCACGCCGCAGACGGCCGACCTCCATGCGGACGATCGGGTCGATCTGCGGGTCGAAGCTGTCGTCGCGGCCGAAGACGTGGACGGCGATCGCATAGGCTCGAAGGCCATCCGTCCGGCCAGCGAGACCGTGCTCGACGATATAGCCGAGCAGCGCCCGCCGCCGTGCGCTGCCGCGAAAGCCCGCGCTCGCGAGAATGTTACCGAGCGCCTCGAGGACGGCCGCGGCCTGCGCCGGCGGATCCGGGGCCCGCCCGTCCAGCGCCTCGGCACGATTGTCGGGCATCATGGCATGGCCTCCCGGCACAGCCCCCACCCGGGCCTCGGCGCCCTCGGACTCTCAGCATCCGGAACCGCGCGCCACGCGGTCTCGGGGCCGTATCTGCTACATGTAACATACTTCCGCCGGCGCCCCGGTGTCATCAACCTCCTGCCCCGAGCCTTCGCCGTCGCAAGGCCGTCGCATCGACGGGGGGCCGAGATGGAGGCGCTGGAATCCGTGATCGGCAGGCTGCCGGAAAAGGCCGAGCGCATCCGCCGGCGGTACTGGCGCGATCCGGGGTTCCGCACGGTGTGCCGCGACTATCGGGAGGCGCTCGACGTGCTGGCCAGGCTCGAGCGGGCGACGCCTCCGCCTGCGGCGCGGCTGGAGGAATACCGAGCGCTGGCAGCCGAGCTGCTGGCCGAGGCGAACGAGATGCTCGCGGACGAGGGCCCATGATGCTGGCAGTCACTGACAGGGGAGTGGAGAGATGATCCGACCACAGGTCGACCCGCGCCGAGACGACAGGGAGCCTCCAAGCGCGGCACCGGAGAGAGGAAGGCGACGCCGGCTCGCAGCTGCAGCCGCGGGTGCCATCATGGCCACGACGGCCATGGTCCTGCCCTGCCTCACCGCCACGGCACGGGCGCAGGAGGCGAAGCAGCCCAACATCCTCTTTATCATGGGCGACGACATCGGCTGGATGCAGCCCTCGATCTACCATCGCGGCCTGATGGTCGGCGAGACGCCCAACATCGACAAGATCGGGCACGAAGGTGCCATGTTCACCGACTATTACGCGGAGCAGAGCTGCACCGCCGGGCGCAATGCCTTCTTCACGGGCATGCATCCCCTGCGCACCGGCATGATCCCGCCCCAGCTGCCCGGCAGCCCGACCTATCTGCTCCCGGGCACGCCGGCGCTCGCCAAGTTCCTGCACGATCTGGGCTACACCACCGGCGAGTTCGGCAAGAACCACCTGGGCGACCACACCGCCGCGCTGCCGACCGCACACGGCTTCCAGGAGTTCTGGGGCTATCTCTACCACCTGGACGCCATGCAGGGGGTGAGCTTCCCCGACATCAACAGGACCCCGACCGAGCAGACCGTCATCCCGCCCTGCAGGAACACGCCGATCCCCGGCCTGCCAGAGGTTCCCGGCGCGGTCGATCCGACGACCACGGCCTGCCTCACGCCGCCTCGCCCGGTGATCTGGTGCCACTCCTCGGACGGCAGCGAGGCGAACCAGACCTGCCAGGACGAAGGCCCGCTGACCCTGGAGCGGTCGAAGACGGTGGACGAGGAGATCTCGTCCAAGGTCATCGACTTCCTCGACCGCAACGACCCCAAGAAGACCGGCAAGCCGTTCTTCGTCTGGTACAACCCGGCGCGCATGCACATCACCACCGTGCTGTCGGACAAGTACATGGCGATGGTCGGCGAGCGCGGCGGCAAGGACTGGGGCGTCAACGAGGCCGGCATGAAGCAGATGGACGACAACATCGGCTACGTGCTCGACAAGCTGTCGACGATGGGCCAGTCCGACAACACGATCGTCGTCTTCACCACCGACAACGGTGCCGAGACGATCACCTACCCCGACGGCGGCACCACGCCCTTCAAGGGTGGCAAGCTGACCACCTGGGAGGGTGGCATGCGGGCGCCGATGGTGATCCGCTGGCCGGGCGTCATTAAGCCTGAGACGGTCAAGAACGACATGTTCTCGTCGCTCGACTGGATGCCCACCTTCGTCGAGATAGCCGGCGGCCCCAAGAGCGACGGACTGAAGAGGGAGATCGAAGCCGGAAAATATCCCGGCATCGTCAAGACGACCTTGGATGGCGTCAACCAGATCGACTACCTGACGGGCAAATCGGACAAATCCGCTCGCGACACCTTCTTCTACTATTCGGGCGCGGACCCGTCGGCCGTGCGGTACAAGAACTGGAAGCTCTACTTCCAGATGGTCAGCGATGCGCCGTCCGGCTTCATCGCCGGCGCGCTGCCCTATCACTGGGCCCAGGTCGTCAACATCAAGCGCGACCCGTTCGAGACCTCGATCGGCGAGCAGATCAAGACGTTGTTCGGCATGGGTGGCGCCCTCGCCGGACCGGTCACCGCCTACGTCTACGACTGGAACCTGCTGCCGATCGGTCAGGCGCTTTGGCTGAGGGAGCTGCTGTCCTACAAGGACTTTCCGCCGATGCAGTCCCCCGCCAGCTACAACCTGGACCAGGTCATCGAGCAGGTGAAGAAGATGAAGACGATCAGCCCCGCCGGCGAGTAGCGCTGATCGATCACAAAGCGGGCGCCTCCCGTCGGGCGCCCGCTTCTCCTTCAACGCGCACCACAGCGACTGCCGGGTCTTCGATGAGCCATCCATCCAACCGCCGGCTTGCAACGCTCGCCGTTATGGCCCTTGTGGCGTTCGCCGGCTGCGCGGGCAGCGGCAAGCCCGCCACAGCGGCCCTGCAGAGTGGGCCGTCCACCTTCGAGGGCAAGCCGTCGCCGACACGGCCAGCGTCGGTGATCTGTGGCTGAAGAATGGGAAGGGTGCGGTCATGCTACCTCAAGGCCAAGCGCAAGGGGCTCATGCTGGCCGTGGGCGCCGATGTGATCGAATGTTCACATGACGCCATGAGCCGAGAGCGGGTGCCGACTCCACGGCTGGCCGCGGCGGTCGTCGTGGTCGCGCTTTGCTCGAGCCTGGGCTCGAGCCTCGCGGGCGCGCAGGAGCCCCCCAAGCCGGCCGAGGCCAGCGCCGAGGATCTGGCCAAGCAGGCGCAGAACCCGATCGCCAACCTGATCAGCGTGCCGTTCCAGAACAATAACGGGTTCAACTTCGGCCCGCGCAAGCGCACCCTGAACGTGCTGAACATCCAGCCGGTGGTTCCGTTCAGGCTCTCCGACGACTGGAACCTGATCACCCGCACCATCGTGCCGATCATCCACCTGCCGTCGCTGGCCAAGGGCGACAGTTCGGAGAACGGCATCGGCGACATCAACCCGACGGCCTTCTTCGCGACCTCCTTGGCCAAGGACGTGCTGGTGGGCTTCGGGCCCACCTTCACCCTGCCGACCGCGAGCCACACCGACCTCGGGACCGGCAAGGAGCGGCGGGCCAGCCGCGGTCATCGTCTGGACTCCGGGTCACTGGGTCGTGGGCGGGCTCATCAACAATCAGTGGTCGTTCGCCGGTGACCGCGACCGGGACAGTGTCAACGAGATGCTGATCCAGCCCTTCGTCAACTACAACATCGAGGATGGCTGGTATCTGACCAGCTCGCCGATCATCACCGCCAACTGGGCGGCCAAGGAAAGCAAGGACGTCTGGACGGTGCCGGTCGGCGGCGGGGTCGGCCGGCTCTTCCACCTCGGCAAGCTGCCGGTCAACGTCTCGGTGCAGGCCTTCGACTATGTCGAGAAGCCCGAGTTCGGCGCCGACTGGGAGTCGGCTGTTTGTGCAGTTCCTGTTGCCGAAGTGAAGGAGAGCCAGCGTGGGCGCTATTCCTATGGTGGCTCTTACCGACCTCAGGCAATTTCCTGGCGCCTATGGGAGGGCCAGTACGGTGCCGTCGGGGGCACGGCCAGCGTCGGCGATCTGTGGCTGAAAAACGAGAAGGGCGTGGTCATGCGCCTCAAGGCCAAGCGCGAGGGGCTGATGCTGGCCGTGGGCGCCGATGTGATCGACCTTCACATGACGCAGTGAGTCGCACTCGCATCGCTCACGGCCACGAGGCGTGCTACGGAGGCGCGCACCGAGCGCCTCTCGGTCCAACGAAAAGGAGCTACCTCTTCGATGACCGTCAGGAACAGAAAGCTTCCCTGGCTAAGGGGGCTCGCCGTTGGCCTCCTCTCCGCCGGCTGGGCCGGCGCCGCCATGCCGACCGCGGCGCATGCGGATGCGGCAAGAAGCCCAACATCCTCGTCATCATGGGCGACGACGTCGGCTGGTTCAACATCGGCGCCTACCACCAGGGCATCATGTCCGGCAAGACGCCGAACCTCGACAAGCTGGCCGCCGAGGGCATGCTGTTCACCGACTACTACGCCGAGGCGAGCTGCACGGCGGGCCGGGCCAACTTCATCACCGGCGAGATTCCGCTCCGCACGGGCCTGACGACCGTGGGCCAGGCCGGCGCCGACGTCGGCCTGCCGGCCCAGGCCTGCACGCTCGCCACCGCGCTGAAGGCGCAGGGCTACGCCACCGGGCAGTTCGGCAAGAACCACCTCGGCGACCTGAACAAGTACCTGCCGACGGTGCACGGCTTCGACGAGTTCTTCGGCTACCTGTACCACCTCGACGCGATGTCGGACCCGTACTGGTTCGACTACCCGCAGGACTGGATCGACAAGACCGGCCCGCGCAACCTGGTGCATTGCTGGGCGACCGACACGGACGACCCCACCGTGCAGCCGCGCTGGGGCAAGGTCGGCAAGCAGAAGATCGTGGACGAAGGCCCGCTGGCGCCGTTCCCGGACATGGCCGGCCGTGCAGAACTGGCAGGAAGGCCGCAAGGCCAAGTACGACATGGAGACCTTCGACGAGGTGCTGGTCAAGAGCATCGAGCGACTTCATGGACAAGGCCAAGAAGGACGGCAAGCCGTTCTTCGTCTGGCACAACACGACGCGCATGCACGTCTTCACCTACCTCTCGCCGAAGTACCAGGCGATGATGAACGCCAAGAGCAACTACGGCCTGGAAGAGGCCGGCATGGCGCAGATGGACGACAGCGTCGGCGCCCTGCTGAAGCACCTCGAGGACATCGGCGAGGCCGACAACACCATCGTCATCTTCACCACCGACAACGGGGCGGAGGTGTTCACCTGGCCGGACGGCGGCATGACGCCGTTCAAGGCCACCAAGGGCACCGTCTTCGAGGGCGGCTTCCGCGTGCCGTGCATCGTCCGCTGGCCGGGCAAGATCAAGCCGGGCACGGTCGAGAACGGCATCTTCTCCGGCCTCGACTGGTTCCCGACGCTGCGCCGCCGCCGCCGGCAATCCCGACATCACCGACCAGCTGCTCAAGGGCGTGAAGCTCGGCGACCGGACCTACAAGAACCACCTCGACGGCTACAACCAGATGGACCTGCTGCTGGGCAAGGGGCCGTCGGCGCGCCACGAGCTCTTCTACTTCGGCGGGCCGCAGCTCGGCGCCATCCGCATCGACGACTTCAAGTTCCAGTTCTACCAGCAGCCCTACGGCTGGCCCGGGCGAGAAGGTCGACGACCGACATGCCCACGATCGTGAACATCCGCCAGGATCCGTTCGAGCGGACGCCGTCGATCCGCGGCCAGAGCCTGAACGACATGGGCGGCGGCTACATGAACGACTTCTATGCCCGCGAGTTCTGGCGGTTCGTCCTCGTGCAGCAGGAGGTCGGCAAGCTGGCGCATGACGGCCATCGACTATCCCGCCGATGCAGGACCCGGCCTCCTTCAACCTGGAGGCGGTGAAGAAGCAAGATCGACGAGATGATGAAGGCGCACGAGGGGCAATAGGCAAGCCCGACGGGTTGGCGGCGGCCGATACGGACGCCAAGGGGGGCGCAATCCCGCGCCCCCCGACCCGCTGCGGGCGAGCTGGAAGGAGCGAGCCGCCCGCGACGACGACCTGAAAGGACAGGATCTTGCCCTCGTTCGCTTTCGACGGTCTGACCAGGCGGCTTCTGCGGGACGCGCTCGCTGCGGCGCTGGCCACGGTCTTCCTGTGGCCGGGCCTCGCGGCCGCAGCCGACGCGCCCCCGCCGCCCCGTGAGGACACCGAGGCGCTGGCCAAGGCGGCGCAGAACCCGATCGCCAACCTGATCAGCGTGCCGTTCCAGAACAATACCGGCTTCAACTTCGGTCCGCGCGAGCGCACCCAGAACACGCTGAACATCCAGCCAGTGGTTCCGTTCAAGCTCTCCGACGACTGGAACCTGATCACGCGCACCATCGTGCCGATCGTCCACCAGCCGTCGCTGGTCAAGGGCGACAGCTCGGACAACGGTGTCGGCGACATCAACCCGACCCTGTTCTTCGCGACCTCGCTGGCGAAGGATCTGCTCGTGGGCTTCGGGCCCACCTTCACCCTGCCGACCGCGGCCTCCAACGAGCTCGGGAGCGGCAAATGGAGCGCCGGGCCTGCCGCGGTCGTCGTCTGGACGCCCGGCCACTGGGTCGCCGGGGTACTGGCGAACAACCAATGGTCGTTCGCCGGTGACAACGATCGTGCGGACGTCAACCAGATGCTGATCCAGCCGTTCGTCAACTACAACATCGGGGAGGGCTGGTACCTGACCAGCGCCCCGATCGTCACCGCCAACTGGGAGGCGGATCGGAGCAAGGACACCTGGACCGTACCGATCGGCGGCGGGTTCGGCCGGCTGGTCCGCATCGGCAAGCTGCCGGTCAACATGTCGGTGCAGGCCTTCGACAACGTCGAGAAGCCCGAGTACGGCGCCAACTGGCAGCTCAGGCTGCAAGTGCAGTTCCTGTTCCCGGAGTGAGGAAATAAGGCGAGATGCACGGCGAGGAATGCGGCAAAGGCCGGCCAGATCATGCTGGACAGGAATGCGAGGAGGGAGCGACGCGCGGCCAATCGCTCGTTCGGGCTCTGGCGCTGGCGGCCACCAAGGACAGCAACACGAGGGTCGTATGGGCAGATACCGAGACGTCGTCGCCGCGCTCGGCATTGCCCTGGCATCGCTGCTCGGCAATGCGCAACGATCCGGCGCGGAGCAGGCTCCGGTCACCGCCATCGACATCGCGCTGGAGCCGGACGCGACGATGATCCAGCGGGCGGAGGCCGCCAACGCCCGCCTGCTCGAGAGCTTCCCGCAGGGCTTCACTCTGGACGCCACCCACAGCCCACACGTCACGATGCTGCAGAGGTATGTCCGCACCGCAGAGCTCGAAAAAATTTACGCTGCGGTTGGCAAGGTTCTAGGCAATGCGAAAGCGGCTGGCTGGCAGCTCGAAGCGTTTAAATACTACTACATTCCCTTGGAGAGCATCGGACTTGCCGGTATCGTCATCGAGCCCTCAGAGAATTTGCTTGGCCTGCAACGACAGCTCATCGACGCGGTTGCGCCGTTCACGGTGAAGACGGGCACGGCCGCAGCGTTCGTGACCACGCCCGCGCAGCCCGACATCAACCAGCCGACGATCGACTATGTCGCATCATTCATCCCGAAAGCCACCGGCAAGAATTTCAACCCCCACGTCACCATCGGCATCGCGACCCGGGACTACCTCGAGCGGATGCTCGCCGAGCCGTTCGATGCGTTCGCGTTCTAGCCGGCCGGGGCGTCCGTCTACCAGCTCGGCAACTTCGGCACGGCTCGCATCAAGCTGAAGACGTGGGAATTGCAGCCATGAGGCACCGCCCGGCTCGACCCGCTCCCGCTCCGAGACGATGACCCAACCAGGGAGACGCTTCATGCCGACACGCCGTCAATCCATCGGCCTCTTCGCCGCGCTGACGCTACTCGCCGCGGCGCCGCTGCACGCGCAGCAGGTGGGCCCGCTGCCGTCCTGGAACGACGGCCCGGCCAGGCAGGCCATCCTGAATTTCGTCAAGGCGACGACCGACCAGGGGAGCGCGGGCTTCGTGCCGCCCGAGGATCGCATCGCCACCTTCGACCAGGACGGCACGCTCTGGGTCGAGCACCCGCTCTACACCCAGGCGGCCTTCGCGCTCGACCGGGTGAAGGCGATGGCCGGCGCGCACCCCGAATGGAAGGAGAAGGAGCCGTTCAAGGCGGTCCTCTCCGGCGACCGCGAGGCGGTGGCCGGATTCAGCGAGCGGGATTGGGTCGAGATCATTGCCGCCACCCATGCCGGGATGAGCAACGAGGCCTTTCTCGAGATCGTCGGCAAGTGGCTGGAGACGGCCGAGCATCCGCGCTTCAAGCAAAAATACACCGACCTCGTCTATCAGCCGATGCGGGAGGTCATGGACTACCTCCGTGCCAACGGCTTCCGCACGTACATCGTGACCGGCGGCGGCCAGGAGTTCGTGCGCGTCTATGCCCGGAAGGTCTACGGCGTCCCGCCCGAGCAGGTCGTGGGCTCGAGCATCGTCACCAAGTACGAATACAAGGACGGCAAGCCGGTGCTGATGCGCGAGCCCAAGGTGTTCTTCGTCGACGACGGTCCCGGCAAGGCGATCGGCATCAACCTCTTCATCGGCAAGCGGCCCCAGGCGGCGTTCGGCAACTCCGACGGCGACCGCGAGATGCTCGAATGGACCGGGGGAGGCGATGGCGCCGGGCTGCGGATGCTGGTGCTCCACGACGATGCCGAGCGCGAGTACGCCTACGGCCCGGCGAGCGGGCTGCCCGCGACCAAGGTGGGCACGTTCGCCCAGGCGCTCATGGACGAGGCCCAGAAGGACCACTGGACGGTCATCAGCATGAAGCGCGACTGGAAGCGGATTTTCGCGTTCGATGAATGACGACCGGCCAGAGGAGGATTCGCGCCATGCGGACCTCCAGTCACCGCTACGCCGTTGCCAGTGCTGGACGTGTCAAGTGCTCCGAGGTCTTGCGTCCGACCCGCGAGGCGTGTCGCACCAAGCGTTGTCCGAGAGATCCAGATGCGGCTCCTTATAGAACCTTTCACCCGACCCCTATTCCGCGATGATCTGTTCCGGGACGGCCTGGTAGGCATTGGCCTCCAACAGCCCGGCTTGGCTCGCTTTTGTGCCGGGCATGATCTCGAAGCGTGTGTCGAAGTCGGCCATGGTCGATGCGAGCTGCGTCAAAACCGCCACGTCGCCGACCACCTTGGCGGTTCCGTCCGCGATCTGGGCTTCCAGGGTCTTTGTACCCATCATCGTCAGCTCGAGATCGGATCGGTTGATCGTGAGCGTCAGGTCGGCCTTCTCGGCCTGAAAGCCCGCGATATTGGTGAGCGTAGCGTTCTCGAGCTCGACGATGAACTTTTCGCCGTTATCCGGGGTGGCCAGGTTGATCGTGAAGCGCATGCCCTCGGCCTTGCGGCTGTCCATGCGGATGCCGAGAAAGTTGAGGAACAGCTCGGTCGACATGGCCCGGATCACGTCGGGACTGCTCGAATTGACGGTCTCGCCTTGCGGGATACCAGTCCTCAGCTCGTAGGTGGCGGCGAGAAAGCTGTTCCGCAGCCCGGGATTCTCCTGCTGGTAGCCGATCTGCTCGAAGACGTCGGCCAGAAGGTCCTTGGCGTCTTGGTTGTCGGGCTCGGCCTGAACGAGCTTGTTCAGGATCTCCTGCGCCAGCTTGTACTTGCCAGCGTCGTGCAGCTCCCGGCCCTTGGCCATGATCCGCTCGGCGCCGCCCATCATCTCCACGTAGAGCGGGGCGGAGTCGCTCGGCGAAAGCGGGATGAGGGTCGCCGGGTTGCAGTCCCAGAACCCGAGATAGCGCTGGACGACGCCGCGCGAGTTGTGCTCAGGCGAGCCGTGATAGCCTCGGCAGTACCACTTTTCCTGCAGGCTCTTGGGGAACTCGTAGACATTATGGATCTGGTTGATGGTCACGCCCTGGTTGGCGAGGTGCAGCACCTGGTTGTTCATGTTGGCGTAGAGATCGCGCTGGGCACGCAGCACCTCCTGGACCCGGTCGTTGCCCCAGCGCGGCCAATGATGCGAGGCGAACATGACCTCGGCCTCGCCGCCGAAGCGGTGCAGTGCCTGGCTGATGTACTTCGACCAGTTCAGCGGATCGCGGACCGGCGCCCCGCGCAGCGTGTAGATGTTGTGCAGCGACGCGATGACGTTCTCGGCCATCCAGAGCGCCTTCATCTCGGGGATGTAGGTGTTCATCTCCCGCGGCGCCTCGGTGTTGGGCGTGTTCTGGAAGATCATCCGCACGCCGTCGACCTCAATCTCCTCGATGTCTGCCTCGACGTAGCGGGTCGGCGCGATCAGCCCGATGGCGCCGGCCGACACGGCCTGACCGAGCCCCTGTCCGGCATAGCCGTGCGGGCTGGCGGGCAGCAGCAGGCCATACTGGTAGAACAGCCGCCGGTTCATGGCATTGCCGGCGTAGACATTCTCGGAGATCGTGTGCGCCAGGAAGTCGACCGGCGCGATGATGGGAACCTTGCCCGACCGCACGTCCGCCTCGTCGACGATGCCGCGCACACCGCCCCAATGATCGCCATGCGTGTGGGAATAGATCACGGCCGAGATGGGCAGGCCCGCGCCGACATGCTCCTGGAACAGTTTCCACGCCGCACGGGCGGTTTCGGCGGTCACCAGAGGGTCGAAGACGATCCAGCCGGTCTTGCCGCGGACGAAAGAGATGTCGGACAGGTCGAGGCCACGGACCTGATAGATGCCCGGGATCACCTCGTAGAGGCCGTAGTTGTTGTTGAGCCGGGAGATGCGATGCAGCGAGGGATGGATACTGTCGAACTCGTCCTGCTGATCGAGGAACTGGAACCGCTCCATGTTCCAGGCGACATGGCCGGCGTCAGCCATGATCTTGAGGTCCTGCATCGGGGCGATGAAGCCCCTCTTCTGCTCCTCGAAGTCCCTGACGTCGGCGAACGGCAGGCTCGCCTTTGCCTGCCGCAGAACGTCGAGCGTGAATTTCGACGGTGCCTTGCCCTTGGGGTGAAAATGGCCTGCAAGAGGCGCAGCGGCTTCCTGGGCGCGCGCCGGGCTCTCTTCGAGCACCAGGCTTCCGACCACCGCGAAAGCCGCCCCGGCGGCGGGAAGCTGGCCCATGAGCTGGCGTCTCGTCGTCATTCTATGATCCTTTTCTTGAGGGCTGCCTGGTCTGGCCACACAGGGTCACCTGGTGTGCGCGCGCTCGCGGTGCGACCGAGCCTTGTCATTGAAGATTGTAGGCGGCTCCGGTCCTCGCCCCATTGATCTACGTCAACCATTTGTGACGACCGGCCAATGGGAGATCTGCGCGATCGGGAGCAGCAGGCTTCCCCAGGGCGCGGCGGCCACCTCCCCGCCCGGCCTCACTGTGACACTTGGCGCTACGCGGGTCTCCGTTCCGGTTCCCGAGGTGAGGTGCTAACGTATGTCCAACGCTCGGGAGAGGGCCTCGTGACAAGACTTGGCTTGGTGCACATGTCG
This sequence comes from uncultured Alphaproteobacteria bacterium, assembly GCA_963828215.1. Lineage (GTDB taxonomy): Bacteria > Pseudomonadota > Alphaproteobacteria > Geminicoccales > Geminicoccaceae > CAVTJL01. Next base: position 68,718 of record CAWHFO010000007.1, read on the forward strand.
CGAGGCTGCCTTTCGGTCCTCGCCCTGCTCGGCTGCGTGGCCTGGGCGGCGCCGCTGCGCGCGCAGGAGGCGCCGTCGGGTACGAGCCCTCTCTCGAGCAGGACGCGCCATCGGATGGCTGGACGATCAGGTTCACGCCCTACGCCTGGGCGACCGCGTTCAACGGCCACGCCACGATCAAGGGCCGGAAGGCCGATGTCGACGTCAGCTTCAGCGACGTGCTCAAGAATCTGGACGGTGCCATCCTCGCCCAGGTCGAGGCGATCAAAGGGCCCTTCAGCCTCGTCGCCCAGGGCAATTTCCTCCGCGCCTCGATCGACAACGATGTCGGCCCGATCGAGGCCAAGACCAATGCCAATGCCTTCATCGGCGAGCTGTACGGGACCTACCGTCTGGGCCATTGGCCCTTGGGGGCAGACCTGCCGACGGCGTTCGGCCGGCCGGCATCGAGCAAGGGCTGTCGCTCGACGGGCTGGCCGGCTTCACCTACACCTATCTCAATGTCGACCTGAAGCTGAAGGGCACCGGGCCGCTGGGCCTGGAGCGCCACTTCAGCGGCGACCAGCAGTGGGCCACCCCCCTGGTCGGCCTGCGGAGCCTGGTCGGCCTGAACGACCATTGGTTCCTCGTCGGCATGGGCTATGTCGGCGCCGTCAGCAGCGACAACACGACCTGGAACCTTCAGAGCCTCGTGGGCTATGCGTTCAACAAGAGCGTCAGCGTCGTGGCCGGCTACCGGGCGCTCTATCAGAACTACGAGAACGGCAACGGCAACGATCGCTTCCACTACGACGTGATCATCCACGGGCCGATCGTCGGGGTGACGTTCGTCTGGTGACCCGCCATCTTGGCGGGTCGCTCGGACCATGACCGTCGATCGGCCGGCTGTCGACGGCGGTGGCGATGACCCTGTCGCTCGCCTGGACCGTCCCGCTGACTGCCGGACCCGCCCCCCCGAAAGCCGCCTCGTCGGATCCGGCCGAGCCCGTCTATGTCGGCTCGGCCGGCTGCTTCGGCTGCCATGCGGCAGAGGCCGAGGCTTGGCGGGGATCCCACCATGACCGAGCGATGCAGGTGGCGACCGCGGCCACGGTCCAGGGCGACTTCGCCGACGCCACCTTCGTCCAGGGCGGCGTCACCTCGCGCTTCTTCCGCCGCGACGGCCACTTCTTCGTCAGCACCGACGGGCCGGACGGCAAGCTCGCCGACTTCGAGATCCGCTTACACCTTCGGCGTCTATCCCCTTCAGCAATATCTGATCGCGCTCCCCGGCGGCCGGCTGCAGGCGCTCGGCATCGCCTGGGACAGCCGGCCCGAGGATCGGGGCGGCCAGCGCTGGTTCCACCTCTATCCCGATCAGACACTGCGAGCGGGCGACCGGCTGCACTGGACCGGGCGCGACCAGACCTGGAACTACATGTGCGCCGACTGCCACACGACGGGCCTGAAGAAAAACTATGATCTGGCCACCGACAGCTACGCCACGACCTGGTCCGACGTGAACGTGTCCTGCGAGGCCTGCCACGGCCCCGGCTCTCGCCATGTCGCCTGGGCACGGTCCGATCCGGCCGCTGCCAAGGACCCGGACAAGAAGGGCCTGGTGGTGCAGCTCGGGGCCGGCGACCACGGTCGGTGGGAGATGAACCCCGAGACGGGCATCGCGCACCGGACGGAGCCGCTCCTGTCGATGGAGCTCGACACCTGCGCCGCCTGCCATTCCCGCCGCAAGATGATCGCCGGGCATCCCATGCCGGGCGCGCCGTTTCTCGATTCCTATCTCCCCGCGTATCTGGAGCCGGGCCTCTATCACGCGGACGGACAGATCGACGGCGAGGTCTTCGAATATGGCTCGTTCCTGCAGAGCCGCATGCACGCCGCAGGTGTCACCTGCACCGACTGCCACGAGCCGCACAGCCTGGAGCTGCGCGCCCAGGGCAACGCGCTGTGCGCCCAATGCCATCTGCCGGCGAAGTTCGACGTGCCGTCCCATGTCCACCACGAGCCCGGCAGCGCCGGCGCCCAGTGTGTCAACTGCCACATGCCCACCAAGACCTACATGGTGGTCGATGCGCGGCGGGATCACGCCATCCGCGTCCCGCGGCCCGACCTGTCGGTGGCGATCGGCACACCGAACGCCTGCACGGCGTGCCACACCGATCGCCCGGCGGCATGGGCCGCGAAGATCGTGGCAGGGTGGTTTCCGAACGGCAGGCAGACCCAGCCGCACTACGGATCGGCGCTCCACGCCGGGCGCACCGGTGCCACCGACGCGGAGTCCCGGCTGGACCGGCTGGTGCTCGAACTCGGCCCAGCCGGCGATCGCGCGGGCGAGCGCCCTGCTCCTGCTGCCGGCCTACGCCACGCCCGCCTCGGATCAGGCTTTGCTGTCGGCGCTCGGCGATCCGAGCGCGCTCGTCCGGGCGGCGGCGCCACGGGCGCTGACGGATGCTGCGTCGCAGCCGGTCCTGCAGGCGGCGATGGCGCTGCTGACCGATCCCGTGCGGGCCGTGCGAATCGAGGCGGCACGAGCTTTGGCAGGGGCCGATCCGGGGTCCCTGACTTCAGGCCAACGAGCGGCCCTCGACATCGCAACCTCCGAGCTGGTCGCTGCGGAGCTGGTCGATGCCGAGCGGCCGGAGGCCCATCTCAACCTCGGCCTCCTCGACCTGCGACGCGGCCGGGCGGCCGAGGCGGAGGCCGAGTATCAGACCGCCCTGCGCCTCGACCCTGCCTTCGTGCCCGCCATGGTCAACCTCGCCGATCTCGATCGCATGCGCGGCAGGGACGCCGAGGGCGTCGCGTTGCTGCGCCGGGCCGTGGCGATCGAGCCGCGGAATGCCGATGTCCGGCACGCGCTCGGTCTGCTCCTGGTCCGCCAGCGGAACTACACCGCAGCAGTGGCGGAGCTGCGCCAGGCCAGCGAGCTGGCCCCCGACAATGCTCGCTATGCCTATGTCTACGCCATCGCGCTGAGCTCGACCGGCTCGCCGGGCCCGGCCATGGATCTGCTCGAGCGGGTGCACCAGCAGCATCCGGCGGACCGGGAGGTCCTGGGCGCATTGGTGTCGATGGCGAGCGATGCGGGCGATTTCCCGAGGGCGCTTCGTCACGCGCGGGCCCTGCTCGCCCTCACGCCGGACGACGCGCAGCTGGGCTCGCTGGTCCGGGAGCTGGAGAGACGGCAAGGCGGGTGAGAGGCGCTCCGACCCACACCGGCCGGCTCGGCGCAACTGTCGCGAGCGGGCCGGCCGATCGCCGGGCTCGGCGCCGGCCGCTGCCGCGTCGGCGCCTTCCAGACAGTGCCGATCATGGCATGGACATTGCGTCTCGATCCCGAGCGAGGTTCTATGGGCGCGACAGACGGCTGGTGGGAAGCGCACATGGACGAGCGGGCAGCTACGGCTTTCATGAGCTACGATCCTGGCGGTTTCTTCTGTGAGTATCTGGGCGCCACGGGCGTTCCCGGACCGCAGGCGCAGGACGTGCTGGACCGCTTCGACAGGCTCGGCATCGACGAGCTTCGCGCCCGCGCCCGCGACGCCGAGATCCAGCTCTTCGACCAGGGCATCACCTTCACGGTCTACAGCGACGGCAACGCGATCGACCGGATTCTGCCGTTCGACGTCATTCCCCGGGTGCTGACGGCGTCGGACTGGGCGCGCATCGAGGCCGGGGTCGTGCAGCGGGTCGCCACGCTCAATCTCTTCCTCACCGACGTCTATGGCGCGCAGCGCGCGTTGAAGGACGGAATCGTCCCGGCGGAGCTGGTGCTCGGCAATGCGCACTATCGGCCGCAGATGCAGGGTGCCAAGCTGGCCTGGGACACCTGGGTCCATATCGACGGCACCGACCTCGTCCGCGACGGATCGGGCCAGTTCCGGGTGCTGGAGGACAATGCCCGCTCACCGTCCGGCGTGTCCTACGTGGTCGAGAACCGACACCTGATGCTGAGATCGTTCAGCGACATCATGAACGATCTGCCGATCCGGTCGGTCTCCGACTATGGTCGCAATCTTCACGATGCGCTCTCCGAGATCGCCCCGGCCGGGGCTGCGGAGCCCCAGGTCGTGCTCCTTTCGCCGGGCGTCTTCAACTCGGCCTATTTCGAGCATGTCTTCCTCGCGCGCGAGATGGGCGTGCCGCTGGTCGAGGGTCGGGACCTCTTCGTCGACGACGACAGGCTCTTCATGAACACGATCGCCGGGCCGGTGCAGGTCGATGTCGTCTATCGCCGGATCGACGACGACTTCCTCGATCCCGAGGTGTTCCGCGCGGACAGCATCCTGGGCGTCCCGGGGCTGGTGCGGGCCTATCTGAAAGGCAATGTGGCGCTCGCCAACGCGATCGGCACCGGCGTTGCCGACGACAAGGCCATCTACGCCTACGTCCCCCGCCTCATCCGCTACTATCTCGACCAGGACCCCGTCCTCGAGAATGTCGAGACCTTCATCTGTCGGGAAAAAGCCGCCCTGGCCTTCACGCTCGAGCATCTGGCCGAGCTCGTCGTGAAGCCGGTCGGCGAATCCGGCGGGTACGGGCTGACGATCGGGCCGCGGGCGAGCCGGGCGGAGCTCGAGGTCTGCCGGGCGAAGCTGATCGCCGACCCCGCGAACTATATCAGCCAGCCCGTCATCGACCTGTCGGTCGCGCCGACCCTCGTCGACGGCGGCATCGAGCCGCGTCACATCGACCTTCGCCCGTTCGTCGTCACCGGGCGCGCCAGCTGGGTCCTGCCGGGGGGCCTGTCTCGGGTGGCGCTGCGCAAGGGCTCGCTGGTCGTGAACTCGTCCCAGGGCGGCGGCTCGAAGGACACATGGGTGCTGGCGGAGGATGCCCCGTGACCCGCCTCCTCGCGCGCTACGCGGAATGCGTGTACTGGCTCGCGCGCTATGTCGAGCGGGCGGAGAATCTGGCCCGCATCCTCGACGTCCAGGAGACCTTCGCGCGCGACAGCCGGGGTGCCCATGACTGGGGCGCGGTGCTCGCGATCAACGACGATGTCGCCAGCTTCGAGGGCAAGCATCGCGAGCGGTCGGCAAAGAACGTGCTCGAGTTCTACCTCATCGACCGCGACAATCCGAGCTCCATCGTCTCCGATCTGCACTTCGCCCGAGAGAACGCCCGAGCGCTCCGACCGCTGATAACCACCGAGATGTGGATCCAGCTCAACGTCTTCTATCAGAAGATCCTGGCGCTGCGGCCCGCCGACATCAGCGAGCAGCGTCTGGCGCGCCTGTGCTCGATGATCAAGGAAGGGTGCGACGCCCATGCCGGGATCACCGCGGGCACCTTCTATCGGGACGAGGCCTGGTCCTTCTATCGCCTGGGCGCTGCGATCGAATGCGCCGACGAGACCACGCGCCTCCTGGACGCCAAGTTCGTGAGCTTCGGGGCCCGCGCCGACGATGCGGGGTCGGGCTCGGCGGCCGACGCCAGCTACTGGGTGGCCCTGCTTCGCTCGGCGGCGGGCTATCAGGCGTTCAGGCGACGCCATCCGCGCGGCATGAATCCGGAGGAGGTCGCCACCTTTCTTCTGTGCGATCCCTGCTTTCCGCGGTCGGTGGTCGCCAATCTCGGCATCATCCAGGATCAGCTCAGCCGGCTGCGGCGGCACTACTATCTGCGTCATTCGGCCCCGGCCCTCGAGCAGCTCGACGTGCTGATCGAGCTGATGGACCGGAACAAGCTGAAGGCGATCGTGCGGAACGGCGACATGCATGCCTTCAATGACGGCCTGCAGCGGCGCTTCGCCACGCTCGGCAACCTCTTGGGAACGGCCTTCTTCTGGCAATCCACTACCCCTGCGGCGCATGCCGCGCCGAGCGGCGAGGCGTGACGGGGATCTCGCCGAATTGTCCGGCCTCGACGTCACCCACCGCACGATCTACCGCTATCGACGTCCGGTTCGGTTCGGCGAGCACCGGGCGATGTTCCGGGCCCGCGACAGCCACGATCTGCGGGTTCTCCAGTCCCAGCTGATTATCGAGCCGCGCGCGCAGGTGCGTTGGATGCACGATGCGTTCTCGAACTCGATCACCGTGATCGAGCTGCTGGAGCCGGCCAGCGAGCTGCGTCTCGAGAGCCGGATCAGGATTCAGCATTTCTGGCTGGATGAGCCCGACGATGCCCCGAACGGCTACGCCGAGCGGTGGCCCTGCGCCTATTCCGAGGAGCAGATCGCCGATCTCGGCCGGACCATGGACCGCCACTATCCGGACCCCGGCGGCGAGATCGCGCTCTGGGTCCGCACGTTCATCGGCGGCGGTCGACGGTCGACGGTCGACATGCGGGAGCTGCTCGGCGCCGTGACCCGCGGTATCAAGGAGGGATTCAGCTACGAGGTGCGCCAGGAGCACGGCACCCGCCTCCCGCACGAGACTTTCGCGCGGCGCAGCGGCTCGTGCCGGGATTTTGCGCTGCTGATGATGGAAGCCGTCCGCAGCCTCGGCTTCGCGGCGCGTTTCGTTTCCGGGTATGTCTACGATCCGGCGCTGGATGGCGCCGAGGACACGATGCGCGGCGCCGGTGCCACCCACGCCTGGGTTCAGGTATTCCTGCCGAACGCCGGATGGGTCGAGTTCGATCCGACGAACGGCATCGTCGGCGGCAGGAATTCTCATTCGTGTCGCTGTCGCGCGTGACCCGTCGCAAGCCGTCCCGGTATCGGGGACCTATCACGGCCTGCCCGAGGACTTCCTCGATCTCGAGGTCCATGTCGAGGTTCGCGCCGTCCATCTGGATTGACTGTCGAAGGTCGCGGTGGCCCGCGTAACGACGTCGACTGCCGGCGCTCCGGCAATTTTCCTGCTCGCCAGCTGAATTTTCGACAGGTTTGACCCGTGCTCTCGTCTCTGGGCGAGCTCGAGACCGACGGCCGTATCCGGGAACCCGGCCTGTGGGCCGCATCGAGTATAGACATGAGCAGGACGGCCGACAGCATTGTCCGCAGCTCGGCCGCGCTCAAAACTTCCTCCGGAACTCGAATCTCACTCCTTGGCGTAGACGGGAGGCTTCACCACCTGTAAAGGGCGCTTGGGGCAATATCAGGTCGATCGGCCCCCTTGGCAATCGATCCATCAGCATCGCAAGGATCTCGTATGTCCAAAATCCGCATCCACTACGACGGCTGGATCACGTTGCCGGCAAGGGCGCGCCAAGCCCTTCGGCTCCAGGCGGGCGACGAGCTCGAGGCCGAGGTGAAAGGTGGCGCGCTCGTCCTGCAGCCGATCGCCAAGTCATCGCCGAAAAAGGTCGACGCTCCTGCCGCCCCACCGCCCGAGCGGGCAGCGGCGCCGGCGAGCAGCGCGCCGGCCCGGAAGCGCGGCCGGCCGCGGAAGGTGGCTGCCCCTACGCCGCCGCCGGCGATAAAGAGCCGCGGCCGCCGCAAGAGCCCCGCCGTCTCGCCGTCGGCGACCACGGCGTAGGGCGCTCGGCCCGACCGAGTTTGCGGTAACGCGGCCGGTCCGCCATCAGCCTCTGTCGTCGTAGCGCTGAGGTCCCGCCCGGCCTCCTATCCTGGGTTCTGCGGATCTCTCGCTCCCAGAGCGTCAGAAGGTTGCCGAGCCGCCGATATGGGCAGCTGGCCGACCGGGTCGATCGGTCCGGCGGCGGAGCGAATTGCAGGCGATAGCGCCACGCGGATCGGGTCGGGTCGCGGGCGGTAGCGTCGCCGGCGGCGCCCGGGTCCACCATTCTCTGCGCCCGGGCTCCGCGCGCCCTGCGTCTCGATGCCCGGCGCGGACACGATCCGTATCGTACCGCCGATCGGCTCGCCGTCGACGCTCTGTGCCGGGACCTTGACGGCGCCGAGGCGCGAGCGCCGCCTTGTCCCCGCCGCTCGACACGAGCCGCCTGCCGCGGGGGCGCTGGCCGAGGCGACACTGGCGGCGCCGATATCGAGCGGGCCGGACCGGCCCGAGCCGCTCGGGCAGCTCACGCCCGGGAACCCGGCAGGAGGGCCCCTGAGCAGCCACCGCCTGCCCAACATGCCCGGCCGCTCGGGACGACCGCTCGATCTCGCGATGCCCCGACCGGCGCGCAGGTGGCCGGCGTTCACGACGCCCTCCACCCGACCGGCCGCTCGCCGCCCTCGCCGCCGAGGTGGCGCTCGACACGATCGCTCCCGCCGATCGGGTCGACCTCTGGCTCTCACTGGCTTTCCTGGCCGGCCGATAGCCGGCCAGCGGAGCGTTCCGCATTGCGAGCGATGGCCCGGATCAGGGCTGTCTGGGTGCGCAGGCAATGATCGTAGAGCGCGTTGCTGATCTGGAGCGGATCACGGGCGATCACGCCCTCGAGGATCGCCACGTGCTCGTCGAGCGACTCTTTCAGTCGGCTGTCGGAAGCCGCCGCCAGATAGCGGGCGCGCTCGACCTTCAGCGCCTGCTCGGCATGAATGGCTGCGAGCGTCCGGTTCCCGGCCGCTTCCACGATCTTGCGGTGGATGCGCAGATCGGCCTGCACGAAGGCTTCCCGATCGTGCACCCGCTCGTAGGTGACGAGGGCCCGGTGCAGGTGCCTTATGTCCTCCACCACCGAATCCTCGAGGCTGCCGCCGGCCAGCTCCGCGGCGCGCCGCTCGAGAATGGCGATGACCTCGAAGGCCTCGGCGATCTCGTCGACCCGCAGGGGCGCGACCCGTGCTCCGCGATTCGGCAAGAGCTCGATCAGCCCCCCTGCGGCGAGGACCTTGAGCGCCTCGCGCAGCGGCGTGCGGGAGATGCCGAACCGCAGGCAGAGTGAGGGCTCGTGCACGCGCGAGCCCGGCGCCAGCTCGCCCGTGAGGATGAGGCGGCGCAGACGCTCGACGACCTGATCGTGGAGCTGCACGCGGACAAGAGGCTCGTGGTTGCCGGCACCGGCACGCATGGGCGACCTCACTGCGGGTGCGGGCGCGACCGTCGCGTTACCACCCCAACGCATGCAAAAGACGTCAGGCTCTCTCTGCGTCCGATCCTTGGCCGCCGTCAAGGATGCCTCACCCTGCGCCTGCGGGCTGGGCAGTGGCTGCCGCTGACCTACGCATTTTGCATTCAGTTTCGCTGGTCGAAGTGGCTAATCGGTGTCATTCATGGTGGCACGCGCCTTGCGTAGGGATGAGGGCGTGGTCGACGCCGAAGGGGGGATACGAGAATGAGTGATGGAGAGAAGATGACGCAGGGGCTCCATGGACCGACGGCCATGCACCGCCGCGGATTCCTTTGGCGAGCGGGCCTCGGCGGGGCCGCCCTCACGCCCTTTCTCGCCGCCCTCAATCGAGCATCGGCCGCGGTCGATTGCCTCACCGTGCCGGCCGACAAATCCGCCGCCGACTATACCTTCACGGCCGCCTATGCCGCGAGCCCGCCCGCGGTCGACGAGATCGCCTATACGATGGAGACCGAGAACCTTCTCGCCCTGACGTATGGCGGCGATTTCATGCAATACAAGCCGAAGCCGAGCGACACGGCCGGCGTCTGCGTCGCGGACATGGCCGCCCCGGGCAACGAGGGCGTCATCGGGCGCTGGGTCGACAAGTGGGAGGGCAGCCCGGACTACAAGACCTGGACCTTCCATATCCGGCCTGGCGTGAAGAGCTGGGCCGGCAACGAAATGAAAGCCGCCGACATCATCTGGACGTGGCAGCGGGCCTTCGAGATGAAGTCGGTGAGATTCTTCTTTGCCAGCGCGATGTTTCTCGAGAAGCCCGACGATATCGAGGTCATCGACGACTACACCGTGCGCTTCCATCTCTCCAAGCCATCGCCCGTCATCCTCAAGCTGATGGCGATGAGCTACTATGGCGGGCCCTTCAATTCCAAGCTCGCGAAGGAGCACGCCACGGCGAGCGACCCCTGGGCCAAGGAGTGGCTCAAGAACCACGATGCGGGGTTCGGGCCCTACCATATCGTCAAGAACATCCCCGGCCAGGAGATGGAGCTGGTCCGCAACAAGAATTTCGAGCCGCTGCCGCCGATCGGCCGGATCCTCATTCGTATCGTGCCGGATCCCGCCACCCGGACCGCCCTGCTCGAGCGCGGTGCCGTCGACTACGCGATGCGCCTGCCCGAGCGCAGCCTTCAGTCGCTGGCCAAGAACCCAAAAGTCAAGATCGTGCGCGCGCGGGCCAACTACATCCCCTATATCGGGCCGGTCGAGACCAATCCGATCATGGCCAAGACCAAGGTCCGCCAAGCCATGGCCTGGGCCACTCCCTACGAGGAGATTCATGAGAAGGTCTATTTTGGCAACGGTGGCATCATCAAGAGCATTACGCCGGCGATCTTCCCGAATTACACGGACAGGTTCTGGATCTACAAGTATGATCCGGAGAAAGCCAAGCAGGTTCTGGCCGAGGCGGGCTATCCCGACGGCTTCGATCTCAAGCTGAGCTTCGACAACTCGATCAGCGAGATGAGCGAGGCGGCCATCCTCATCAAGGCGGCCTACGATGCGGTCGGGATAAAGACCACGCTCGACCCGCTGCCGTCCGCGGTCTACTCCGAGCGCAAGGTGCGCCGCGAGCTGATGTGCCAGGTCGACAACTTCCAGTGGCCGTGGGTCGCCGACACCGGCTACACCGGCTGGGTCTATCTCGGGCCGCCCGACACGACCGTCAACAACTCGGTCAAGTTCGACAATCCGGAGTTCAACGAGCTGGTCACCAGCATGATGCAGATGCCGCTCGGCGAGGAGCGCACCAAGAAGGATCTCCGGGTGCAGGAGATCGCCGCCCAGGAAGTGCCCTGGATCTTCATGATCGAGCCCGGCTGGCGTGAGGCCGTGAAGAAGGAGTGGACGGACTTCCACTGGTATCCGGACAACAACGTTCACTTCGAGTGGCTCTACAAGGACTGAGCCCAGCCGATGCGCCAGGGCCATCGGTGGCGCTCGCACCCGAGCGGGTAGAGCGTGCGACGCTTTCTTCTCTTCGCCGGGAAGCGGCTCCTGTTCACGGTGCCGCAGCTGCTCGCCGTGTCGATCATCGTTTTCTTCCTGATCCGGCTGCTTCCTGGCGATCCGAGCTACCTGCTGGCCGGCCCCTATGCCTCGCCGCAGCGCATCGCCGAGGTGCACAACAGCCTGGGGCTCGACCGGCCGCTCATCGTTCAGTATGTCCAGTATCTGGAGCGCATCGCGCATGGCGATTTCGGCACCTCATGGCGGACGTCGCAGCCCGTCCTGGCCGACATCCAGCAGCGCCTGCCGGCCACCCTCGAGCTCGTCGTCTCGGCGGTCGCCCTCTCGATCCTGATCGGGCTGCCGCTAGGTGTGGCCGTGGCGGCGAGCAAGGGCAGCATCGTCGACCGTCTGGTCTTCGTCTATGGGATGCTCGCCGGCTCGCTGCCCGACTTCTGGATCGGCCTCGTCCTCATCCTGATTTTTTTCTATGCGCTGGGCTGGGCTCCGGCCCCGGTGGGGCAGCTCGACTTCGCCGTCTCGACGCCGGATCACGTCACCGGCGCCTACGTCCTGGATGCGGCGCTGACGGGCAACTGGGAGGCCTTCGGCTCCGCCCTGGCCCAGCTCGCCCTGCCGGTCGCCACGCTGGTTCTGGTCTACATGCCGCTCGTGCTCAAGACCGCGCGCTCGAGCATGGAGGAGATGCTCGAGTTGCGCTTCATCCTTCAGGCGCGGGCGAGCGGCCTGTCGCGCTCGACGCAGCTGCGCTACGCGCTCCGCAACGCCTTGCCGCCGGTGGTCACGGTGGTCGGCATCGAGTTCTGGTTTCTCCTGGGCGGCGCTGTCCTGGTCGAGACCATCTTCGCCTGGGGCGGCCTCGGCCAGTATGCCGTCGAATCCGTGGTCAACTCCGACTACGCGCCGATCCAGGCCGTCGTCCTGGTGACGGCGGTCTTCACCACCGTCGTCTTCCTGGTCGTCGACCTTCTCTACTTCCTGCTCGATCCCAGGATCTCGGTCTGAGATGCGGGGCTTCCTCGACTTCGATCTCTGGCACTTCGTGCGGGTCCGGCCCGCTATGCTGCTGGGCCTGGCCGTAATCGCCCTCAATGTCGTGCTGGCGGTGATCGGACCGACGATCGCTCCTCACCCCATCGAGGCGCCCTCCGGTGCCAGCCTCTTGCCGCCGTCCAGGGATCACCTGTTCGGCACGGATGTCTCGGGCCTGGACATCTTCTCGCGCGTGCTGGCGGCCCGCGGATCGACCTCACCATCGCCCTCGTGTCGACGGTGATCGCCTTCACGCTGGGCGTGGGGCTGGGCGTGATCTCCGGCTACTTCACCCAGGACCATCGCCTCGGCCGCTACGCCGGCACCCTGATCATCCGCCTCGCCGACATCGTCCAGGCCTTCCCGATGTTCGTCTTCGCGCTGGCCCTGGTGGGCATCAGCGGCCCCTCGGCGCGCAACGTGATCCTGGCGCTGGCCTTTCTCAACATTCCCTTCTTCCTGCGCCTGACCCGCGGCTCGGTGATGCAGATCCGCTCCCGGACCTTCGTCGAGGCGGCGCTCTGCGCCGGCAACACCGAGCTGCGCACGGCCTTCATGCATGTCATGCCGAACTCGCTGGCCCCGGCGCTGGTCCACTTCTCGACCACCATCGGCTTCTCGATCCTGCTCACGGCCGGCCTCAGCTTCGTCGGTGCCGGCGTGCCGCCGCCCACGCCCGAGCTCGGCCTCATGATCCAGGCCGGGGCCCAGAACATGATCACCGGACAATGGTGGACGGCGCTCTTCCCCGGCTTGGCGCTGGCCGCGACCGTGCTGTCCTTCTCCCTCTTCGGCGACAATCTCCGCCTCTTCCTCGATCCGACGCAGCGGCGATGAGTGCGGGCACCCTGCTCGAGGTCGAGGATCTGTCCGTGCGGTTCGACGCCGCCCGCGGCTCGCGCGAGATCCTGGACCGGTCAGCATCGAGATCCGCGACGGCCAGACGATGGGGCTGGTGGGCGAGTTCGGCAGCGGCAAGTCGGTGCTCCTCACCGCGATCCTGGGGCTTCTCGATCCGCCCTGGCGCATCAGCGGCGGCAGCGTGCGCTTCGCCGGCCGCGAGCTCGTCGGGCTCGACGAGAAGGGCCTGGCGCGGATCAGGGGCAGGGACCTCGGGCTCGCCCTGGCCAACCCGCGCCAGCATCTCAACCCGATCCTGCCGATCGGCCGGCAGATCGCCAACGCCCAGCGTGCGCACCACCGGATCGGAGTCACCGATGCCTTGGGCAAGGCCGTCGATCTCCTCCGGGCCGTCGGCATCCCCGATCCGGAGAGCCGGCTCGAGGCCTATCCGCACGAGCTGTCGGGCGGCATGTGCCAGCGGGTGATCCTGGCGCTCGCGATCGCCAACGCCCCCCGCCTGCTGATGGTCGACGAGCCGACCAGCGGGCTCGACGTCACGATCTCGATCCAGATCCTCGATCTTCTCCGCAATGCCGTCGACACGCTGCAGTCGGGCCTGCTCATCGTCAGCCGCGATCTCGGCGTCGTCGCCCACTACTGCTCACGGGTGGCCGTGATGCAGCGCGGCCGCATCGTGGAGCAGGCCCCGACGGGCCGCTTTTTCGGGGGGCCGGCGCGCCCTACAGCCGGCATCTCCTGGCCGCCGCCGCGGCGGCCCGCGACAGCGACCTCGCCGACGGCAAGACGCGCCCCCGCATGCCCCGACCCTGCTTCCCGTCCCCACCGGGGCGCCCGTGCTCGAGGTCGATAGCCTGATAAAGCGCTTCGCGGTCAAGGGCGGGCGGCAGCTCACGGCGGTCAACGATGTCTCCTTCTCTATCCGCCGCGGCGAGGCCCTGGGCCTGGTCGGCGAAAGCGGCTCCGGCAAGACAACGGTCGGCCGCTGCATCCTTCGCCTGATCGGGGCGACAGAGGGCACCATCCGGTTCGCCGGCCAGGACGTAAGCCTCCTGCCTCTGGCCCGGTTCCGC
>CAWHFO010000008.1:0-7439 GCA_963828215.1 uncultured Alphaproteobacteria bacterium
CCGGGCTCGCCCGCGCCGCGTGATGCTAATCATCGCCAGGTTGACCGCGCGCCGCAGGCGCTTCCCCGGCACCGTCCTTGCGGCCGCATGGCCACATCCTGCCCGTGCTGCCGTTTTGGAGGCCGAGGCCGGTCTTGTGCCCTCGTATGACTTCATGCCAGTAGTCGCGCCCGCGGCTCTGGAGCTTGCGCTTGCCACCCCTGCCGGTCGGCCCAACCCGTCCTTCGCCTGATTGGAGAGATGACATCGCGAGGCTCGTGGCCGACGATCGCGGCGAGCAGGCCCAGGCGTCGACAGCACTCGCAGGCGACAGCCCGGTGACGGAGGCAGAGGTCGAGGCGAGGCCGCCATCGGCGGCCCGCGGCACGCTTCAGCTGCTCATCGCGCGGACCTGCTTCCTCGTCAGCGGGATGGTCATCTCGATCATCCTCGCCCGCACACTGGGGCCGGTCGCGTTCGGCACCTATGGCGTAATCATCTCGCTATCGAGCTGGCTGCAGCTCGTCTTGAACGGTGGCGTGCCCGGCGCCACCATCAAGCTTCTGGCCGAGCACCCGGCTCGCGCGGCGGCGATCTCCCAGACCGCTCGCGCCGTCCTGCTAGCCGCCGCCCTCGTCCTGGCCGTCCCGGCCTTCTTCGCCTCGCCCGAGATCGTCCACCTCCTGGGTCTGCCCACGGCCGCCACGGCCTTTCGCGTGGCCCTTCTCGACCTTGCGCTGATGTCGCTCTACTTCGCCTATCAGGGAACCCTCTACGGCCACGGCCGCATCGGCACCCTCGCGACCAGCCTCATCCTGCACACGCTGCTCAAGCTGCTCGTCATTCTGACGCTCACCTTCGTGGGCCTGTCGGTCACGACCGCCGTGCTGGCCCAGGCCGTGGGAACCTTCGGCGTGCTCGTCTTTCTGAGCGTCATGGAGCCGCCGGGGGCCGCCCGACCGGCAGCCGATATGGCCCGGGCCATGATCCGGATATCCCTGCCGTTGACGGTCTATGGCATGGCGCTGCAGATCCACACCAATCTCGTGCTGTGGCTGTTCTCGGCGGTCGGCAATGACAGCCACCAAACGGGCTTCCTCGTGGCGACGGCCAATCTCAGCCGAACCTTCACCGTGGTCCAGGCGGTGCTGGCGGGGCTTGTCTTCGCCTCGATCTCGCAGGCGCTGGCGGGCAAGGACGAGGCGCGGGCACGCCACCATCTGAGCGAGGGCATGCGCTTCGCGCTCCTGCTCGTCGCACCGGCCGCGGCCCTCCTGATCATCGACGCGAGGCCGGTCATGGTCCTGCTATTCGGCAGCGGCTTCGCCCCGGCCGCGAGCCTGCTGAGGTGGCAGGTAGTCACGGTCGCGGCCATGCCCTTCCTCGATCTCGGCTTCATGGCCCTGGCGGCGGGTGGGCGGACGGGCTTCTCCACCAGGCTACTGGCCGGCCTCATTCCCGTGCTGGCGGGGCTGGCGCTCCTTCTGGGCCATACCTTCGGCGCGATCGGCATGGTGGCGGCGCAGGCGGGTGTCGTCGTTGCCGCCACGGTGATGACCGGCCTTGCCACATGGCAGCGCTACCGCTCCTTCCTGCCGCTCCCATCACTTTTCCGGATCGCTGCGGCAACCCTCGTGGTGGCGCTGCTGTCGTCCCGGCTGTCCGTCGATGGGCCGGCGATCATCATCAAGATCGCCGTCCTCTTCGCCATCTGGGCCGCCATCCTCGTCGCCCTTCGCGAGCTGACGCTCGAGGATCTGCGAGCCCTGGGCGTGAAGCTGCCGGGCAGGAGACGCGCATGACCCGCCAGCCGGCTCCGGCCAGGACCCAATCTGCCGTCCATGAGCACCCCGCCGCCACAGAAGGAAAACCGCTGCGCATCGGGATTCCCTTGCGGAGCTATGACCGCTCGTTCGGCGGGCCGGGCACCTATACCGAGGAGATCGTCCATCACCTCCTCGAGATCGACCAGACCAACAACTACGTGCTGATTCTGCCCCGCCGCGACGGCCTCGAAGCGGAGGCCATGCCTCCGCTTCCCCAGAGCGACAGGTGCCACGTCGTTCAGACACGCTCGCGGGCAGGCCTCCTCTGGGATCAACTGGCGGTGCCCTTGGCGGCGCGGCAATGGAGGCTCGACGTGCTGTTCAGCCCCTTCCAGGCGCTGCCCTGCTGGGGCGGGTCTGCCAGGATCATGACCGTGCACGGTGCGGAGCGCTATGCCGTCCCGCACATCCTGGATTGGCGCAACCGCCTCAAGTGGATGGTGATGGAGCGCCTGATGCTGCCCGGGGCCGACCGGGTGCTGGCGGTATCGCAGACGATGGCCAGGGACTTCTGCGCGGCCACCGGCTATCCGGAGGCCAAGGTGGTGACGACCTGCCTGGGCGTGGACGACACCTTCGCGCAGGTCACGGATGCTCTGGCCCTCGACGAGGTGCGACAGCGCTACCAGCTCGACGATCGGTTCATCCTGTTCGTCGGCCACCTGTTCCCCAACAAGAATCTGGGCAACCTTCTGCGCGGCTTCGGCTCCATCGCCTCCCGGCTGCCGCATCGCCTGCTGATCGTCGGCGGGCGGCGTTGGAAATATGAGGATGCGCTCGCCCTGATCGGCGGCCTCGGGCTTGAGGGTCGGGTGCGCTCGCTGGGCTACGTGCCCCGCGACGATCTCATCAAGCTCTACAATCTCGCCGACTGCTTTGTCTTTCCCTCGCTCTACGAGTTCCTTCGGGCTGGCGCAGCTTGAAGCCATGGCTTGCGGCTGTCCGGTCGTGGCCTCGCGAACAGGCGCCTTGCCCGAGATCGCGGGCGACGCTGCAGTGTACTGCGATCCTCACGATCCCGAGGGTATCGGTCAGGCAATCCTCGACCTCGTGAGCGATCGGGAACTCCATCAGTCGCAGGTCGAGAAGGGCCTGGAGCGGGCCCGCCTCTTCACCTGGGAGCGCTGCGCCCGCGAGACGCTGGCCGTGATCGAGGAGGTGGCAAGGCTGCGCGGAACCGACCGTTAGTCGCAAAGCCCCCAGCCGCGGCTGCCGGCAGGGGCTCAGGGTGTCTGCGCTCGGATCCAGGTCTCGGAGAAGGCCAGCATCACCGTGGTGATGGCGTGCCCTGCCATGTCGCGAGGTACCGGCTTGCCGGAAAGACGGCGCCCGTTGACCTCGATCGTGGCATCCTGGCAACCGACGAACAGGCTCGGCATGTGGTGCACGCCCATGGCCGACTTGTCCGGTGGCAAGGCAAAACAGAACGGCGCACCAAGCCCGCTCCAGGTCAGACGCACGGTCAAGTCGCCGGACAGTACCGTCTCGGTGTAGCTGCTGGCGGGATCGCCGGAAGCCTCGACATGGTCGAGCCGCCGGTAGTCCAGGCCGTCGAGCCCCGGGAGGCCACGATACGCACCGAAGTGCGCCACGAAGTTGGCCACGAGATAGCGGGCCAAAGGCTCGTTGTCGCTCAGGCAGAGATTGCCGCGTCCGCCGCGCGGATCGGCGTCCCGCGGCGATTGCATCAGCACCAGCGCATGACCCCGACGATGCGGCGACAGCACGACGCGGAAGAAGCTCGCCAGGGTCACGAATGGGCCATCCGGCGCCTCCTTGAGCGAGATGCCCGGATTCTCGCCCGACCATTCGACTTCCTGATTGCCCATGACACGCATCCTATGCGGGGCTAGAGTTTCTGCGGCTTTCGGGGCTGGTGGGGAGCAGGGATGGTATCGGCGGACGGATTGCGGCGCTCGGTCAAGAGCCTGAGCGAGATCGAGTTCCGAGAGCGCTTCGGCACCGAGGAGGCCTGCCGGAAGGCGCTCTTCGAGATGCGCTGGCGGGAAGGGCTCACCTGCCCGGCCTGCGGTCACCGCGGCTTCTGCGCGCTCAGGACACGCAAGCTGTTTCAGTGCAATCGGTGCAAGAAGCAGGTGCGGCTGACCGCCGGCACCGTGTTCCAGGACACCAAGCTGCCGCTCACCGCCTGGTTCATGGCGATCTACCACCTCGCCCAGGGCAAGAACGGGATCAGCTCGATCGAGCTCGGGCGAAGGCTCGGGGTCAAGCAGCAGACGGCTTGGCTGATCAAACACAAGCTGATGCGGGCGATGGGCGTGCGCGAGGCCGCCAAGCCCAAGCTCGCGGGCCGGGTCGAGGTCGACGACGCCTACCTATCGATCGCAGGAGGCGATCGATCCAGCCCTGCAAGGGCCGAGGTCAGAAGACCTCGGCGGGGCGGCGAGCGCCCGGGCGGCAAGCGTGGCCCCTCCGCGCGCTTCCTGCGCGCGGCGCCCTCGGCGATCGGATCGATCGTCTCCTGACGATCGATGGTGCCGCCGGCAAGACGCCGATCGTCGCCGCGGTCGAGACCATCGATCGCAAAGCGATCGATCCGTCTGCGGAGCAGTGCGCGTCAGGAGACGCGCGAGGGGCCGAGCGCAAGCCCAGGCGGCTGCGGCTGAGCGTGGTCAAGGGCTTCCGCAAGAAGGAGGTGGAACGGCTGGCCGGGCGAGACTTCGCCGCTGGGAGCAATGTCGTCAGCGACGGCCTGTCCTGCTGGCCGGCGGTCGAGAAGGCCGGCTGCCGGCACGTCCCGATGGCGACAGGTTCCGGCAAGCGGGCCGCGAGCTGGGCGCCGTTCAAGTGGGTCAATACCTGCCTGGGCAATATCAAGACCGCGATCGCCGGTACCTACCACCACGTCAGCGCCAAGCATGCCCAGTCCTACCTCACCAGCTTCGCCTACCGGTTCAATCGCCGCTTCCATCTCGACAGCATCGTCGAGCGCCTCGCCTGGGCCGCCGTCCATACCGACCCGCAACCTCATCGCGTCGTTGTCTCGGATGCGTGATCTGGATATTCAGGTTCGACTTTACCATCAAAGACGATCGGCTCAGCGATAGCCTTCTCCTCGGTTGGTGCTTTTGTCGGCGCCGCGGTCTTGCACCGGCGTTTCATGGCAGCCGAGAGCTTAGGCTGCCGAGATGAGGCGCGCCCGGCCGGTCCAGTCATTGTGCCGTGTGTCACTGCGGCGTGTCGGCGACGGCCTACTTTATAGGAACATTGGGAAGGACGCCGGCACTTTCCATCGTCCGCTCCGACATCCCGAGCTGCAGGATCGTCCCCGCATCCGGGTCGCCGATACAGCCTGCAGCGGGAGGATTCCATGATGGCTCAGCGGCTCTCACGGCTCGGACTTGGGGGCATCCTCGCCCTGACCGGCGCCGCTCTGGCGCCAAGCCGCCGAGCTGCCACCGGTCGAGGCGCATGCCCCGGCCGTCTCGGCCCTGCACGAGGGCTACCGCCGCCACGACGGCGTCTGCGGCCACTGCCATGGGCCTGACGGTGCCGGCTCGAGCTTCGCGCCGTCGCTCATCGACCCCCTGCCGGCACACGATCGGATCGTCGCTGTGGTGATGAAGGGTGCCGCGAGCCCGCGCGGCGTCAAGCGCGGCTTCGCCGACGACCCGAACGTCGAGCCCTATCTAGAGGCCATCTACGCCCATCTTACCGCCCGCGCGTCCGGCCGCCTCGGCCGAGGGCGTCCCGACGCCGCAGACTGATTCCCGACCCGTGGGCGCTCAGGCCGCACCCCGGCGTCGCGCCATGGTCTGGAGCACCTCGAAGCCCTCGAACACCGGGTGACCCAGATAGAGGGGCTTGTTGCCGCCCGCGTCACGATGCGCGGCACGAAACGCCTCTGAGCGTGTCCAAGCCTCGAAGTCGGCGAACGACCGCCAGATCGTGTGCGACGCATAGAGCACATGATCCTCGCGCTCTGGCCCCTTCAGCAGATGAAACTCGACGAAGCCGGGCACGCCGTCGAGATGGCTGTCCCGACCAAGCCAGACCGCCTCGAAATCAACCTCGCTGCCCTTGCGCACCGAGAAGCGGTTCATCGCGATGTACATGCGCATCCCCCATTCATGGGTGCTGAGATAGCCCGAACGCCGCTGGCGGCTCAAAGAACTTATTCACCGCTACGTCTACCTACTCGGGCGACATACCGCGGTGGGCATTGACATCGTCTAGCGCGCGAGTCGCCAGCTTGCTGCAAGGTGGGCCCCCTGCGATGGATGGGGCTGTCCGGGGGCGGCCGATCGACACGCCGAGGCGGCCGAGGAAGACCTCCTCGCCGACGTAGCGTACCGGCTCTTGCCGCCGGACATGGCGCGCCTTGCAGTCGCGAACGACGAGGACGACGCGATCCGAGCCCTTGAGGCCGAGCTCCAAGACCTCGGCCGCGAGGTCGAGATGTCCGCGCGCGCCGAGGCTGCCTTCGTCGAGAGATCCGGCCTCGACCGCGACCTGTGGATGGCATTCTCGGAAGAGGCACAGCGGAAGGCCGGCATCGTTGGGCGCGCCGAGCGGGCGCTCGCCGCCCCGGGGGCTCTCGGCGACTGGCTGCGCTACGACCAGATCGGCGGCGGCCCGATGCCGCCGGGCATGGAGAGCCTCGTGGCTCGGGCCGAGGCCGGCGAGGTCGAGCCAGCGCAGCTCCATCTCGTCTACGAGCTCGCGCTCCACGAAGGCCTCGCCCGGCGCGCCTACGGCGAGCTCGCGAAGCTCCGCAACGCGGCAGGCGCACGTCTCGAGAGCATAGCCGGCGAGTTCCGCGCGCTCGACGAGGAGATCATGGAGGTCAGGCGCGCCCACATAGCCCAGCGTCTCCGAAGCCGCCCGATACCGGCAGGCACAATGGGCACCCGGGCCGGCGACTTCAGCAACGAGGCGCTCATCAAGCGCGAGATCGGCAAGGCCAAGCGGCACGTTCCGATCCGGCAGCTCGTGGAGCGTGCCGGTGGCGCGCTCCAGGCGCTCAAGCCCTGCTTCATGATGGGGCCCCTGTCGACCGCGCAACATCTTCCGCCGGGCGACCGGCAATTCGACGTGGCGATCATGGACGAGGCCTCGCAGCTCGAGCCCGAGGACGCGATCGGCGCTCTCGCACGCGCCGACCAGGCGATCATCGTCGGCGACACGAAGCAACTGCCGCCAACCTCGTTCTTCGACCGCATCGTGCTGTCCGAGGAGGACGAGGACGAGTCGACGGTCGCCGACACCGCGCAGAGCATCATGGAGGTGGCAGGCCCTCGTATCGCGGCGCCGGCGCGTCTGCTGTGGCACTACCGCTCGCGCGACGAGGCTCTGATCGCCTTCTCGAACCGCGAGTTCTACGAGAACGAGCTCGTCGTGTTTCCCTCGCCGCGAGCGACCAACCGCCGCTACGGCATCGCCTTCGAGCATGGGGCGGGTGCCACCGCCAAGGCCGGCGTGAACGACCTCGAGGCGCGGCGCGTGGTCGACCGCATCCTCGACTGGCTCGCCAACGATCCGCATCGCTCGCTGGGCGTCGCGGCGATGAACATGAAGCAGGCGGAGCATATCGAGGCGGTGCTGGCGGAACGGCTGGGCGAGCGGCCGGAGCTTCAGGCGCGCTTCGAGCAGGTCGCCAGCGGCGTTGTGCCT
>CAWHFO010000009.1:0-10801 GCA_963828215.1 uncultured Alphaproteobacteria bacterium
CGGGCGCCACCATCGTCCGGGATCGCGCCGGCCCTGACGCCCGGCAGCTGCGAAATCGTCGACGCGATCGACGCCTATGCCGAGGGCCTGCAATTCAAGGCGGTCAAGGTCTACGAGGAAGGCCGGCGCATCGAGCCCGTCTGGCATATCCTGCGCGACAACATCAGGGCGCCCGACCTCGTCGTCGGCGACATGGAGGCGCAGATCGCGGCCGCCCGGATCGGCGCCGAGCGTTTCGTCGAGCTGCTGCGGCGCTGGGGCCCCGATCGGGTGGCTGCGGCGTCCGACCATCTGATGGACCGCTCCGAGCGCCTGATGCGCGACGCGATTTCGGCATTGCCCATGGCCGCTACAGCGCCACGACGAGAATCGACGGCTTTCTCGACAGCGACGACCCGACGCGGCGCGAGCTGCCGATCGTCGTGACGCTCATCGTCGAGGGCGACGAGATGACGGTCGATCTCACCGGCACCGCGCCACAAATCAATGACCGGCCGATCAACATGCCGCTCGAGGGCACGGTCGACTGTGCCATCTGGCTGACGCTGCGCTCGGTGCTCCTCGACAGCGCCGTCCACGGGTCGATCCCGCAGAACAGCGGCCTCACCCGCCCGATCCACATCGTCGCCCCGAAGGGCTGCCTCGCCAATCCGATCTTCCCGGCGCCCACGATCGCCCGCTTCTGCCCGGGCAACCAGCTGGCCGACACGGTCATGAAGGCGCTGGCCCAGGTGGTGCCGGACAAGGTCTCGGCCGGCATCGGCAATCTCCGCGTGATGGCCTTCTCGGGGTGAAGGGCGAGAGCCACTGGGTGCACATGGAGATCTTCGAGGGCAGCTATGGCGGGCGTCCCGGCAAAGACGGCATGGACGCGGTCGACACGCTCTACGCCAACACCCGCAACAACCCGATCGAGGACGTCGAATCGCACCTGCCGCTCCGGGTCGAGCGCTACGAGCTGCGCGAGGGCGCCGCGGCACCCGGCCGCTGGCGAGGCGGCGTCGGATCGATCCGGTCGTTCCGGATGCTCGCCGACGGCGGCGTGTCGGTCGAGGGTGATGGCCACCGCTTCCGTCCCTGGGGCCTGGGCGGCGGCGCCGACGGGGTAGTGGCGACGCTACTGCACAGGCCCGTGAGCGGCCCCGAGCGCCGGATGCCCTCGAAGGTGCCGCACATGGCGGCCAGGTCCGGGGACGTCTTCATCGCCAGCGGGCCCGGAGGCGGCGGCTATGGTGATCCGCTGGCGCGTGTCCCGGAGCGCGTGGCGGACGACGTGGCCGACGGTCTGATCGACCGCGAGGCCGCGGAGAGGGACTACGGCGTCGTCCTCGGCCCGGCGGGCATCATCGACGAGGCGGCCACCGCCGCGTTGCGCGCTCGACGCTGCGGCGCCGATGCAGCCGCCTGAGGCAGGGGCGGGAGGAGCGAAAAAATGCGCGTAGCGGTGATCACCTCGCCCGGCGGGCAGGACAATCTCGTGATCGAGGAGCGGCCGGATCCGCGGCCGGGCGCCGGAGAGGTGCTCGTCGCTGTTGCCTATGCGGGATGCAACTGGGCAGACACGATGCTGCGCAAGGGCACCTACCCGCACCCCACCACTTACCCGCTGGTGCCCGGCTTCGAGGTCTCGGGCCGCGTCGCGGAGGTCGGCCCGGATGTCCAGGGGGTGAAGGAAGGCGATCGCGTGGCCGCCTATGTGGAGCATGGCGGCGGCTATGCAGAGCGCTGCGTCGTCGGGGCCGAGAGCCTGACCCCGCTGCCCGACGGGTTGGGCCTCGATGCCGGTGCCGCCTTCCCGATCCAGGGGCTGACCTCCTGGCACATGATCCACACGATCGGCGGCACGAAGCCCGGCGACACCGTGCTGGTGCACGCCATCGGCGGCGGCGTGGGGCTCTTCTGCACGCAGATCGCGGTGCATGCCGGTGCCCGGGTCATCGGCACCGTGGGGACGCCCGGCAAGGAGCGTCGGGCGCTCGAGCTCGGGGCCACGCGGGTCGTCGATCGCGGCGAGGAGGACTTCGGGGCGGTGGCGCTCGAGATGACGGGCGGGCGCGGCGTCGACCTCGTGCTCGAACTCGCTGGGCGCCACCACGCTCGATCGCAGCTTCGATGCCGCCCGGCCGCTGGGCAAGGTCATCAGCATCGGCGAGGCCGAAGGGGAGCCTTTCAAGAACATCCGCGAGCGCCTGCTGCCCAGGTCGCTGACCTTCACCCGTTTCCATCTGGGCCACGTGGACCGGACCTCGGCCCTCTGGCGGGCCGGGGTCGAGGCGATGCTGGGCGGCATCGTCGAGGGCTGGCTCGAGGTGCCGATCGAGCAGGTTTTTTCCTTTGATCGCGCCCGGGACATGCACGCCGCGCTCGAATCGCGTCGCGTCTCTGGCAAGCTCCTCCTCGAGGTGGGCGCGCAGCGCTAGCGCCGCCCGGCGGAAAAGCAGGTCTGCCGATCCGTCCGTCGTTCTCCTGTGGAATCCTTCTTGCTAGGATGCCTCGGCTCCCCTGAGGGGGACAATGGCGGGAGGAACGCACGTCATGTGGGGCAGGATTGCGCGGCCGACGCTCGTCGGCCTCGTCGGGCTGGTCGTCGGGGCTTCCGGCGCTGCCAGGGGCGATGGTCTCGACTATTTCCAGAAGCAGCTCGAGCCGTTCATCAACAAGCCCGAATTCTCGGCACCGGGGCCGGCCTTCGATGCCGCCAACTGTATGAAGGGCAAGACGATCCTCAGCATCCCGGTGTCGAGCGCCAATCCCTTCACCGCCAACATCGAGAAGGCGATGGCGGGCGTGGCGAAGAAGGTCGGGTTCAAGTTCATCACCTGGGAGAACCAGGGCCAGAGCTCGCAATGGGTCCAAGGCATGGACGCCGCGGTCAATCAGAAGGTCGACCTGATCGACCTTCTGGCCGGCACCGATCCACGCGTCCTCGTGCCCCAGGTCCAGGCCGCCAAGGCCGCCGGCATCCCGGTGATCGCCTCACACTATAACGGCCGCGAGCAGTCGGATATCGTCAAGAAGTACGCCGACGGCGACGTGCCGATCGACTATTTCAAGGCTGGAGCCCTCCTCGTCGACTGGGCCATGGTCCAGACCAAGGGCCATCTCAACGCGCTCGTCCTGATCTCGACGGGGCCCCTCTCGACCGATTCGATGGTGGCCGGCATAACCGACGAGCTCAAGCACTGCGACGACTGCAAAACGAAGACGATCAATGTTCCAGTCGTCGACTGGGGCACGCGGATCACGCCCAATGTGCAGTCGGCGCTGCTCGCCGACCCGACGGTGAACTACATCATCGTCATCTATGACAGCATGAGCCAGTTCGTCGTGCCGGCCGTGCAGATCACGGGCTCGCAGGACCGGGTCAAGATCGACGCCTTCAACGGCACGCCGTTCGTTCTCGGCCTGATCCAGCAAGGCAAGGTGCAGATGGACATCGGCGAGAACCTGGACTGGATCGGCCACGCCCTCATGGACTCGGAGATGCGCCGGGTCTGCGGCCTGCCGCCGGTCGACGACCCCAAGATCCCCTTCTACATCTTCGACGAGAAGAACGCGAAGGACGCCGGCACGCCGCCTCAGCTCTCGCAGGGCTATGGCGACGCCTATGTCGCTGGATATGCAAAGCTGTGGCAGCTCAAGGAGTAGCCGCCAGCGACGCTCCGGGGGCGCGCCGTCAGGGCGCGTCCCCGCCCGCGCTGCTGATCGAGAATCTCTCGAAGACGTTCGGCGGGCAGCGGGCGCTGGTCGGCGCCTCGCTGCGGGTAGAGCCGGGCGAGGTCCATGGCCTGCTCGGGCAGAACGGCTCGGGCAAGTCGACCCTGATAAAGATCCTGGCCGGCTTCCACGAGCCGGACCCCGGCAGCAGCTTGGCCGTGCATGGCGAGCCCGTTGCTCTGCCGCTGCCGCCGGGCAAGTTCCGGGAGCTCGGCATCAGCTTCGTCCACCAGCATCTGGGCCTCATCCCGGCCCTCACGGTGGTCGAGAACCTGCTCATCGGCCGCCTCGCCGCCTCCGAGCGCTGGGGCCTGAGCTGGCGGCGGGAACGCGAGCGCGCCGCGGCCCTCTTCGCCCGCTTCGGCCTCACCATCGACCCTGCGGCCGACGTCGCACGTTTGGCCCCTGTGGAGCGGGCGCTGCTGGCGATCGTCCGGGCCGTCGACGAGCTCGAGTGGCGGGGGAGCGGCGGGCGGGGCCTGCTCGTCCTGGACGAGCCCACGCCTTTCCTGCCGCGCGGCGACGTCAACCGGCTGTTCGATGTGATCCGGCGCATCGTCGGCGAAGGCTCGAGCGTCATCTTCGTCTCGCACGACGTCGACGAGGTCATGGAGATCACGGACCGCGCCACCGTGCTGCGGGACGGCCGCGTCGCCGGCACGCTCGCCACCCGCAGCTCCTCGAAGGACGACTTCGTCGAGATGATCGTCGGTCGTCGGCTGGTGGCAGGCGTGTTCGCGTCGTCGCCGGCGGCCACGCAGGCACGCTCGGTGGGCGTCCGCGGGCTGAGCGGGGAGGTCATCCGGGATCTCTCCTTCGAGCTCGCCGCGGGCGAGGTGCTGGGCCTGACCGGCCTCGTCGGCTCGGGCTACGACGAGGTGCCCTACCTTCTCTTCGGCGCGCGCCCAGCAGTGAGCGGTGAGCTGACCCTTGCGGGCAAGTCCGTTCGAGTCCAGGAGATGACCCCCGGTGAAGCGATCGCCCAGGGCTTGGCCCTGATCCCGGCCGATCGGCCCAATGCCGGCGCGATCGGCGTCCTGCCTGTCAGCGACAACGTCACGATGCCGCTGCTCGGGCGAGCGTTCAACGCGCTCATGCTGGATCGCGGCGGCATGGTCCGACGTGCCGTCGATATCGCCCAGGCCTTCACCGTCCAGCCGCGCGACCCGCGGCTCCCCTTGTCGGCGCTCAGCGGCGGCAACCAGCAGAAGGTCCTGCTCGGCAAATGGCTCCAGCTCGAGCCACGCCTCGTCCTCCTCGACGAGCCCACCCAGGGCGTCGATGTCGGCGCCCGCCAGAACGTCTTCCAGCACATCGCCCGGGCCGCCGCCGGCGGCGCCTGCGTCATCTGCGCCAGCTCCGACTATGAGCAGCTCGAGGCGATCTGCTCGCGGGTGCTGGTCATGGCCCAGGGGCGGGTCACGGCCGAGCTGGTCCGCCCGCACATCACCAAGCAGGCGATCGCCGAGCATTGCTATGCGGGCAGCCCGCGCGGCGGCGTGCACGATGGAGACGGAGCGAGCCCGGCATGCTGAGTGAGGGTGAGATGCGGCCCGTCGAGGCGGGTCTGGCGAGGCCGGCACTCGGACGGATCCTCGTGCTTCAGGCCGAGCGCTACGGGCTGATCGTCGCCTGGATCGTGATGCTCGTCGTCTTCAGCATCCTGAAGCCGGAAACCTTCTTCACCTGGCCAAACATCTCGACGATCCTGGGCTCGCAGGCGGTGCTGGTGGTGGTGACGCTGGGGCTCATCATCCCGCTCACCGCCAACGATTTCGACGTCTCGATCGCCTATGTCATGACGCTCTCGTCGATGACGATCGCCGTCCTCAACGTCAATCTCGGCGTGCCGATCGGCTGGTCGATCCTGGCGGCCCTCGCCCTGGGAGTCGTCGTCGGCCTCGTCAACGGCTTTTTCATCACCGTCTTTCGCATCCACTCGCTGATCGTCACCCTGGGTGTCGGGACGTTCCTCCACGGCCTCACGCTCTGGATGAGCAATTCGATGACCATCAGCGGCATCTCGTCCTCGCTCATCAACGCCGTGATCGTCATCCGCGTGCTGGGTATCCCGCTCGAGTTCTACTACGCCATCGGCCTGGCGCTCATCATCTGGTACCTCTTCGAGTACACCGCGCTGGGCCGCCGCATCCTCTTCGTCGGCCGCGGGCGCGAGGTGGCGCGCCTCAGCGGCATCGACACCGACCGCATCCGCCGCGGCTGCCTCGTCGCCTCGAGCCTGCTGGGCGCCCTGGCGGGGGTGCTTTATGCGGGCACCCAGGGTGCGGCCGACCCGGTCTCGGGCACCTCCTATCTGCTCCCGGCCTTCGCCGCCGCCTTCCTCGGCTCGACCAGCATCCTGCCCGGGCGGTTCAACCCCTGGGGCTCGACGATCGCCGTCTACTTCCTCGTCACCGGCATCACCGGCCTGATCTTCCTGGGCTTCAGCTCGTTCATCCAGGACATGTTCTACGGCGGTGCCCTGATCCTGGCCGTGACCCTCTCGCAGCTCGTCCGCGGCCGGCAGGAGCAGCAGTTCTAGTAGGGAGGATTTCTTTCGGCATGTCGAAATTCGCGCGCGACCTGATCGGCTACGGCCAGAACCCGCCCGACCCGAAGTGGCCGGGCGATGCTCGGCTGGCGGTCAACTTCGTCCTCAACTACGAGGAAGGGTCCGAATATTCCTTCATGGACGATGACGGCCGCTCGGACATCGGCCTCGTCGAGGTTCCCGTCTCGCCAGTGGCGACGGGCGAGCGCGATCTCGCCGCGGAGTCGATGTACGAATACGGCTCGCGGGCCGGCTTCTGGCGGATCATGCGGATCTTCGGCGAGCGCCAGATGCCCATGACCATCTTTGCCTGTGCCCTGGCGCTCGAGCGCCATCCGGCCGCCGCCCAGGCGATCGCCGCCGCCGGCCACGACATCTGCTGCCACGGCTGGCGCTGGGTCGAGCATTTCAAGCTCTCGGAGCCCGAGGAGCGGCGCCACATCAGCCAGGCGGTCTCGAGCCTGCAGAGGAACATGGGCTCGCGCCCGCTCGGCTGGTACTGTCGCTATGGGCCGAGCGTCAACACGCGGCGCCTCGTCGTCGAGGAAGGCGGTTTTTTGTACGATAGCGACGCCTACAACGACGACCTGCCCTACTATGTCCAGCAGGACGGCAAGCCGCACCTGGTCGTGCCCTACACGCTCACCAACAACGACATGAAGTTCGGCACCGGGCACTTCGGCACCGGCGAGGATTTTTATACGTACTGCCGCGACGCCTTCGACTTCCTCTACGAGGAGGGCGCAACACAGCCGAAAATGATGTCGATCGGCATGCACATGCGCCTGCTCGGCCATCCAGGCCGCGCCTCCGGCCTCGCCCGCCTCCTGGACCACATCAAGGGCCGCCAGGATGTCTGGGTGTGCCACCGGACCGCGATCGCCCGCCATTGGCTCGAGCGACACCCTTCCGCCAAGCCCGCCTGAGCGGCGCGGCGACGGGCCACCAGGGAGAGGCAAGGCATGGCCGGGGACCCGCTTTTGCCCGCCACCGCGGCCGACCTCGCCCTGGCTTTGCGCGAGAGGCGCCTGTCGGCCCGCGAGGTGGCCGAATGGCATCTGGCACGCATCGCTCGTCTCGATCCCGAGCTGCGGTCGCTCGTGCTGGTCGATGCCGAGCGGGCCCTGGCCGCCGCATCCGAGGCCGACGCCCGCCTCGCCCGGGGCGATCCATCGCCGCTCCTCGGCATCCCCTTCGTCGTCAAGGACAATATCTGGGTCCAGGGCCGACGCATCACCCAGGGCTCGCGGCTCTTCCGCGATTTCGTGGCGCCCGAGAGCGCCCTGCCCGTGCGCCGCATGGAGGAGGCGGGTGCCGTTCTCCTCGGCATCGCCGCCTGCTCCGAGTTCGCCTGCAAGGGCTCGACGGACACGCCGCTCTACGGCACCACCCACAACCCCTGGGACCTCGGCCGCACGCCGGGCGGCTCGTCGGGCGGCCCGGCGGCGGCGGTGGCGGCGCGGCTGGCGCCCCTGGCGCTCGCCACCGACGCCGGCGGCTCGATCCGCCGCCCGGCAGCGCATGTCGGGATCGTGGGCCTCAAGCCGTCGCGGGGCCGGGTGCCGCAGGGCCCGGGCTTCGCCGAGCCCGTGTTCGGCAACGGCGTGGTCGGGCCCATGACCAGAACCGTCGCCGATGCGGCGATGATGCTCCTGGTGATCGGACGCTTCGACGCGCGGGATGCCGACGCCATTCCCCTGCCGCCGCCCGCCTGGCGCGAGGTCGATCCGGGCGGTCTGCGGATCGCCTTCAGCCCGCGGCTCGGGCTCGACGTCCCGGTCGACCCGAAGGTCGCCGCCGCGGTGGCCGGCACCGTGGAAAAGCTCCGCGCCACCGGCCTCGACATCGTCGACGCCGACCCGATCTGGCCCGCCGACACGAGCGAGCGGTCGGTGATGCCGCTTCAGGAGGTGGGGCTGGCCGCCCTCTATGGCGAGCGCTTCAGGAGCGAGCCCGAGCTGTTCGACCCGGCGATCGGCGCCCAGATCGAGCGCGGGCTCGGCCATGACGGCGCGGCGGTCGGCCGGGCCCTGCTTGCGCGCGAGCGCATCGCCCAGGCCGTCGCCGCCTTCTTCGTCGACCACGACCTTTTACTCGCTCCGACCGTGCCCTGCGTGCCCTGGCCGCTCGGCCAGCCGGGTCCGGCCACCATCGACGGCCGGCCGGTCGACGGCCGCGGCCATGCCGTCTTCACGCCGCTTCTCAACCACGCGGGCGTGCCGGCCTGCTCGGTGCCGTGCGGCCTGGTCGACGGCCTGCCGCTCGGGCTTCAGATCATCGGCCGCCGGTTCGGGGATGCCGAGGTTCTGGCCATGGCCCAGCGCGCCGAGGCCTGCCTCGACGCGCCCCTGGCCCCGCCGGCACCGTTCGGCGACTGATACGGAACCTCCGCGCTCATACGGGCTAATCCTTGCGAACGAGCCCTGCGAGCCCAGCAACGAGAAAGCCGCCGAGGATCCAGGCGAAGGCGGAAGCGATCCAGGTGTACCAGCGCAGGAGCTGGGCCCAGCGCAGGGTGAGGCCGAGCTCAGGGAACGTGAGCGCCGCCGGACCCGCCCGCGGGTCGACGATCCACTGGTCGGCCTGACCGAGCTTGAGCACCGGAACGGCGAGCTCCACGGCCTGCGCCAAGGGGTTGAAGTCGCCGACAACCTTCGCGGGATCCTTGGCGACGACGAAGCCGAAAATGTGTCCCAGAGCGAATAGCCACGAGCTGATCGCGATCAGCCCGCCGATCCACCAGAGCGACCGCAGCGGCCGGTAGCCGAACGCGGTGACCGCGCCCCACAGTCGGTGGAGGCTGCTGAACATTGGGCGCTGGCGAGCGTCGTCGCTCTTGAGCCGGTCCCACTCCTTCGCCACCAGCACGTCGGTCGCGTCCTCGCTGCGGCCGCTCGCGCGCAGGATCTTCGCAAGCTGATCGTAGGTGCCGGGAACGAAGCCCCCCTGCAGCCGCAGCCAGTCGAGTCGCAGATCACTGGAGCAGGGCATCATGCGCTCGTATCTGAATGCGTCGATCCGCAGCTTGTCCTTATCGGGCCAGCTCGCGGGGCCGTCCTCGAAATAGCCGACGCTCGCTTGGGTCAGTCGCAGCATAGGGCTCTGGTCCCAGGGGCGATCTGGGCTAGCTGGTCTCTGATCCCGGGGACTTTCCCTGCCGGCCGGTGTCCATTGCAACGTTCCGCTTATCTGCGCGTCACTGATGACCACCGCGCCGGGCGGCGTCTCGAATGAGACGCGGTCGATGAACACGCTCCGGCAGGAGATGAAGCCCAGGCGAAGAGAGCCGTAGCTTCGTGTGCCCTTGTCGATGAAGATGTCCTCACTGAGCTTGCTGCCCCAAAGGTCCAGGACCACAGGCGCAGACCCTAACTCCGGGTCCGGCGTGCTGGAGCGCGACGGGCGCAGATCCACGCCCGAAAGCTCCATCCGTCCGAGCGTGGCGTTGGCCGCTCTGAGCTGACCGCGGAAGACCGTGCGCCAGCCCGTCGCCGGTGTTTCATCGATACCGGTACAGGTCGAGACGGCGCGGGCTCGCGCTCCGTCGAGAATCAACGCGATACCGCTCCCTCTGACGCGGGTCAGATTTCGTCCGCAGGGCCCGATCTTGGTCCCGGCGAGGCACAGCTCCCCGTCGACCTTGGCATAGCTCAAGACGACACTGCCGTAGATTGCGTTGGCTTCGAGGCTGCAGTTCCCGCCGTGGATGCTCAGCTCGGGAGCGTAGACCTGCCCGAGCAGCAGGCTCTCACCGATGGTGAGCGAGCCTCGAATCTGCGCTCCTTCGGCTGACAGCGCGACCCACGGCCGACTGCCGGCGGGAGCAGGCTCCAGCGACGGCTCTCGCGGAATCGGATCGACCCGCACCTGATCGAGCACGAGATCGCGCAGCGTGGACTGCCGCAGCACGAGGCCTCCGCCGGCCCTGGCGCGACGCATGCCCAGGGCGACGTGCGCCGTGTCCATCTCCAACCTCAGCGTGCCGACGATCCGGCAGTCCGTGACCTCGACCCACCGGGCGCGGACCAGCTCCTCTGTCTCACGGGATGCGACGAGCCAAGCCACCAGCTCCGCGCGTACCGTCGGAAGGCCGGTGAAGGTCCGGGCACGGGCGAGCTGCCGGATGACCGCGCCGGGAAGCGATGCGTCCTCGCCGCGTAGGGCGAGGGTGAGCACGTCCTGCACGCCCGCCCGCCCTGCGAGATCCGCGCTGTGCAGGAGCGGCGGATCGGTCTGCGCGGCGCGGGCGAGGATCTCCCGCTCACGACAGGTGAGGTCGGGAAGCTCTCCTCGGCCAGCCGCAGCAGTGCCATTCCGTAATCCATGGCGCCTCTTCGCGCCGCGATGATAGCGCATCAGCCGGCAAGAGCGAGCGCGCCTCCGTCTTGCTGAAAGCCGGTCGGCCGTCTCGCCGATCTCGATCACCTCGCGGGCATCCGGGTCGGAACGGATGAGGAGCTGCACCGCGAGCAGAGGGCTCAGAGCAGCCGCAGCCGGGTCACGCAGTTGGGCTGGATCTCGACGATAAAAAAA
>CAWHFO010000010.1:0-19328 GCA_963828215.1 uncultured Alphaproteobacteria bacterium
GAGGCCGGGCTCGCGCTCCAGAAAGGCGAGCGCCGTGTTGATCGCGGCCTCGCGGTCGAGTGGCACCTCGTTCATCGGGTATGCCTCCTGGCGCAGCAGGAAGTCGCGGCAAAAGGTCTCAGCAGCGGGTTGAGGACTGGTTGATGACTAAGGTCGTCCCTGTCGTTTTCCTATAGTCATCCGCCCGTCATCTTCTGCCTGGAATTGTTGAGGAATCTTGGTGCCCAGGGGCGGATTCGAACCACCGACACGCGGATTTTCAGTCCGCTGCTCTACCAACTGAGCTACCTGGGCACGCGCCGCGCGTTATAGGTAGGAGGCCCGGGCCTGTCCAGCGAAAGGCCGGCGCCTTCTCGTCACCATACCGAACCGACCGGTGCGCGACGGCGACGTCGCGGCCGCAGGAGCCATCCAGCGTCATGCAGGTCTACGAGGTCAGGCATTCAACTCTTTACCGCTATTCGGCGCCGGCCCAGCTTGGGCCGCAACGCCTCGTGCTGCGGCCACGCGACAGCCACGATCTCCGGATTCGCGAGACCGGGCTGGCGATCACGCCGGAGCCGGCGGCGGTGACCTGGCTCCACGACGTCTACGGCAACTCGATCGCGACGGCGACCTTCGCGGGCGAGACGCAGGAGCTTCGGATCGAGAGCCGCCTGAAGGTCGCGCACTACGGCTTGCCCGGCCCGGAGTTTCCGCTCGAGCCCTTCGCCGAGACCTGGCCCTTCAACTACCGGCCCCAGGAGTGGCCCGACCTCAAGCTCTACATCGAGCGGCAGTTCAGCGATCCCGACGGTGTCCTCGACCGCTGGGTCCGGCGCTTCTCGTCGCCGGGTCAGGCGGCGATCGACACGCACGATCTGCTCCTCGGCGTGATGCGCGCGATCAAGGCGGAGCTGCCCTACCGGGTGCGCGAGGAGGAGGGCATCCAGCCGCCCCTGCAGACGCTGGCCCAGGGCGGCAGCTGCCGCGACTTCGCGGTGCTGCTCATCGAGGCGGTGCGGACCATGGGCATCGCCGCCCGCTTCGTCAGCGGCTATCTCTACGTCCCAGCGGCCGACGAGGGCGGGCCCGGCCTGATCGGCGGCGGCGCCACTCACGCCTGGGCCGAGATCTACCTGCCCGGCGCGGGGTGGGTCCAGTTCGATCCGACCAACGCCCTGGTCGGCGGTCAGGATCTCATCCGCGTCGCCATCGCCCGCGACCCGAGGGCCGTCTCGCCGATCGCCGGCAGCTTCAGCGGCCATGCGGGCACCACGAGCGAGATCACGGTCGAGGTGGATGTCAGGAGGGTGGAGGTGCTCGACGCTCAGTGAGCACCGACCGTGTGCCAGAGGCGCCCGTCGAGCACCACGCTGTCGAGGACGAAGCGCCGGTCGCCGACCAGCTCCTCGCCCACCACGTCCTCGTAGCGGTGCCGGCCCTCGTCGATGCGCAGCACGGTGGCGTCGCCCGTGCTGCCGACCGAGAGATCGCCGAGGTCGGGGCGCCCGAGCAGCCGGGCCGGCGTCTCCGTCACCGCCCGGACGAGGTCGAGGAGCGGCATGCCGAGCGAGAGGAATTTGCTCATCGTCTCGAGATTGTCGTAGGCCGGCCCGTCGATGCAGAGGGTGTGAACGTCCGAGCTGATGACGTCCGGGGCGAACCCGCCCTTGAGCATGGCCCGGGCCGTCTCGAAGGCGAACGAGCCCTTTCCGTGGCCGATATCGAACAGAACGCCCTTCTCGCGGGCCTGCCAGACCCCGTCGCGGATCCTCCCGTCGGGGTGCACCGGCGCGTTCGGGAAGGGCCGGAAGCAGTGAGTGAGCACATCGCCCGGCCGCAGGACCTCGAGCACGTCCACGTAGCGGGGCGGCGGGGTGTCGATGTGGCACATGCAGGGCAGCCCCGCCCGGTCGGCTGCCTCGATCGCCAGATAGAGGGGCGTAAGGCCATGCGGGCCGCTGGTGCCGGCGCCGATCCGGACCTTTATGCCCTTGATGACGTCCGGGTGCTCCTTGGCCACGCGGGCGCAGACCCGGGGATCGAGAAGCCGCAGGTCGAGCGATTCGCCGACCATGACGTCATTCGAGAAGGCGTAGATGCCGGCGAAGGAGATGTGCAGATAGGCCAGGATCTTGGTCTCGCTGCGCTCGATGACGTGCTTGCGGAAGCCCTCGAAATTGCCGGGCCCGGCGGTGCCGACGTCGAGCCAGGTCGTGGTGCCGGCACGGCGCGCGAGCTTGTCGGCGTCGACGCCGAGCGAGGCGCCGCCCCAATAGACGTGAGTGTGGAAGTCGATCATCCCCGGCATGACGATGGCGCCTCGGACCAGGCGCTCCGTCCCGGCCGACCCTTCGCGGGCGCCGGTGCCGATGGCCGCGACCTTGCCGTCCTGGAAGGCGATGTCGGCGACCTGGTCGGTTCCCGTGCCCGGATCGACGATCCGCCCGCCGCGAAGGATCACATCGAAGGCCGCCATCACACTCTCCCCGGGGAAAAGGCATCGGCCTCGATGACTAGCGGCTGAGCCGCGGCAGCACCAGGGGGCGGCTAGCCCTCACCCTCGACAAATGGGAGAAGCAGGCCCGCGTCCGCCGCGAGATCGAGCATCGTGTAGCGGTCGCGGGTCTCGCGGGCGTGGCGGACGGCCTCGCGATAGAGGCCCGGCTCCAGCCCCAGCGCGCCGCCGGTGGTCGCGAGGCCGACAGCATCCAACGCCGCGCGGAGCCGGTCGAGCGGCAGCATGACGGCGCCAACCTCGGCGGTCAGGTCCGGCCAGCTCTCGGCCAAGCGTGCCTCGAGCGCCTTTGCCCCGGCCACGTCCAGCGCCTTGGCTCGAAGCCCGGCCAGGCACTCGGGAAAGGCCCGGCCGAAGCGTGCCCGAAGAGCCGGCTCGTCGATCCGGGTGGCCTCGATTCGTGGTGGGTCTGGCATCTCCAGGACGAAGGCCTGGAGACGCGCCATCGTCCAGGTCGCAACCGCGACCTGCTCGCCGTGCAACGTCCCGGTCGGCGGGTCGCCCAGCATCTCGACATAGTGGCTGATCAGATGCTCGCCCTGCGAGGCCGGTTTGCTCGAGCCGGCGAGAAGCATGGCGAAGCCCCCCAGAACAAGAAGCCTGGTGAGGCTCGCCACCGCGTCGGGATCGTCCGCTGTCAAGGCGCCCGCCAAGTCGAGAAGCTCCTTCTCCGCACCGATCTGGAGGGCATAGGCTGCGGGCAGGTAGGGCGTGCCGCGCAGCCGGTGGGCGAGCAGCCAGTCGATCTGGGTCGTGGTTCGGCAGATGGCATCGCCGAAGCCGGCGCGGATCAGCCTGAGCGGCGCCTGGGTGAGGACCCCGAGATCGAAGAAGGCGCCCAAGGGGCTGCGCGTCGGCTG
Source organism: uncultured Alphaproteobacteria bacterium (assembly GCA_963828215.1). Classification (GTDB taxonomy): domain Bacteria; phylum Pseudomonadota; class Alphaproteobacteria; order Geminicoccales; family Geminicoccaceae; genus CAVTJL01. The sequence goes on from CAWHFO010000010.1 coordinate 3,361, forward strand.
GCTGATCTTGAGGCCGTCCTTCAGCAGCGAGGCGGTCGCCGTGACGTAGCCGTTCATCGACGGCGCGGTCGCGAAGACGGCGTGGGGGATGCCCAGGCGGCGGCTCGCCTCCTTGCAGAGGTCGTTGAGGGTGCCCGAGCCGACGGCGATCAGCGCATCCAGATGCCGGCCGCGGTCGGCGAGCGCGGTCGCGGTCTCCCAGTCGGCATGCGGATGGTCGAGGACGATCTCGCGGGCACCGGGCAGCGCCATCAGGACGCGGCGCCCCAAGGCCTCCCAGGTCGCCTCGTCGGCCACCACGCCCAGCCGGCCGGGCACGAGGCCGATCCCTGCCAGGAGGTCACGCTCGGCGCCGGCGAGGCTGGGCTCGATGACGACCGCCCGCACGTCGGAGGTGAGCCCAGCGCCGGTCGGGGAATCCCGCCAGTGGCCCTCCGCCAGGGCGAGGATCAGCTTTCCGGCATCGACGGTGCCCGAAGCTGCCGATCGATCAGGCCCAGTGGCCGGGCTCCCACACCCATTGGCGCTCATGATGGACCCAGTGTCCGGGAACCCAGCGGGCATTCCGTTGCGGCGCACGCACGTAATGGCCCTGCTCCCAGAGATAGTCGTGACCGTTCCAGCGCCAATGGCCCGGATCCCAGGCGGCGGCCACATTGTGTGGCGGCGGCGGCACCTGCTCGTAGCGGGGTGGCGGCGGAGGCCTGTTCACGTAGACGGGTCGCTCGACGACCACTGGCGGCGGGCCCTCGGAATATGCCGGCTGATTCCGGTAGCCATGTCCGCACTGGGACTCGACGCAAGCGGCCGGTGCCAGACAGAGCCCGCCGAGCAGAAGGGCGGTCAGCCGATGGCGATGGCGATGGCGATGGCGCAGCACCAGCCGCCCCAGGCTGTAGCCGAAAGAAAAATCGTCGTCGCAATCCATGGTGCCACTCCGACCCGTCTCGGCAGACTCGCAGAGGCTACGGGAGGGAGCCAGTGAAGGCGGATTCACGGTAGGCGCGGCCCCCAGCGGCCGAGGAACGCCAGAGAAAGCCAGGACGCTCCGAGCGCTGCATGAAGGTTCCGCCGACGGCTAGGAGGCCGCTTCCCCGGCCGCTGCCGCCGCGCCTGTCGCGGGCGCCGCCGTCATCCGTGTCTCGGCCACGCGCCGCACCTCGCGCATCAGCTCGGGGCGAAGCTTGAGGAAGGCGCGGAACGCGTCGCGGCGTAGCTCGAGCAGGTTGCAATAGCCGAGCGCGATCACGTCGGCGCCACGCGGGCGGCGCAGGATCAGCGCCATCTCGCCGAAGAAGTCGCCGGTGCCCAGTCGGACGCGATCCTTCTCCAGGGCCACCTCGACCGCGCCGGAGGCGATGAAGTACATGGCGTTGCCGACCTCGCCGCGGTGCACGATGCGCTCGTTGGGCAGGGCCAGGCGCGGCTTCAGGAGGCGTGCCACGCTCGCGAGCTCGGTCTCGCCCAGGCCCTGGAACAGCGGCACGCGACGGATCAGCTCGGCGATGTCGAGGCCGAGATCGAGCGGCGGCGCCCGCTCCAGCTTGTGGCGGCGGCTGCGGATCTCCTCGTCCAGGCTGCGGAACAGCTCCGCCGAGAGCAGCCGCTCCTCCCGCAGCCGGTTGTAGCCGTCGCGCTCGAGCTGAACGGCGACGCGGGTGAGGTACTGGGCGGAGACCTGCTCCCAGTAGGCCGGATACTGCAGCCGCACGGCGTCGAGGCCGCGCTCCACCTCGTTCAGCCGCGCCTCGAGGATCAGCCGCGAGGTCTCCGCGACCCGGGCCCCGAACAGCACCTCGATGCGGCGCCCCGTGAAGGCGAGCAGCTCCTCCAGCACGCGTCGTTGCACGAGATGCTGCTCGACCCGATGGGCGATATGGAGCGCCAGCGGGCGCTCGATGCCGAGGCGGCGATGGAGGAAGACCGCGGTGGCCGTCCAGCGGGAGCGCCAGCGCTGGTCGCGGGCGACACGGCGGTAGCCCTGCACGCCGTCCTGCTTCAGGGCGTCGAGCAGCGAGGTGGTGCGCCGGACGAGAGCGCCAGCGGCGCCGCGCGAGATCATGCGCTCCGCCATCTCCTGAACGTAGAGCTCGCCCTCGCGGGTGGTCACGGTCAGAAGTGCGCTGACCAGGTGCTCCCGGAGCATCCCTTCGCCGGGATCGTCCTCCTCCGGCGCGGGCTCGGTCGGAAACTGCGGCGTGCCGACGGCCGCCTCGAGATCGAGGCCGTGGGCGATGGCAGCCGCGGAAAGGCGGTCGCGGATCTCGGCGTGGGTCAGGGCCAGGGCCCGCCGGCGCAACAGCCGCTCCGCCGCGCTGAGCTCGTCGAGCCGCAGCCACCGGAGCAGGGGCCGAAGCGTGGTCGCCTGGACCAGCAGGGTGAAGAGGACGAAGCTCGTGGCGAGGACCGAGACCCAGTGCTGAACCGAGGGCGAGACGCCCGCGGTTTCGCCCAGAGCCAGGGCCAGCGCCAGGGTCACGGCGCCGCGCAGTCCCCCCCAGAGGATGACGAGCTTGTACCGTCCGTCGACGGCTCCGCCGCGGCGGCCCCCGGTAACGAGTGGCAGCACGCCGAAGAGCGTCGCCGCCCGAGCCGCGAGGGCTCCCACGATGAGAGCGGCGACGCCGACGAGATCGAGGGCCGTGACGTGCTCCAGGGTTTTCGGGACCAGCATCGAGGCGAGCACGAAGATCAGCGAGCTTCCCCAGAATCCGAGCTGGCTCCAGATCGCCGTCACGCCTCGCCACTCGTGGGTCGCGAGCCGCGTCCTGCCGACGCCGCCGAAGACCAGCCCGGCAACGACCACGGCCACGACCCCCGAGACGCCGAAATAGGCGTCGGCGATCGCATAGGTGAGGTAGGCGAGTGCCACGCTGATGGTGATCTCGGCTGGACCGCCCTGGTCGAGACGGCCGATCAGCAGGGCCGCGAGCCGGCCCGCGATGGCGCCGACGAGGGCCCCGCCCAGGAACTCCTCGAGGAACCGCGTGCCGATCGTGCCGACCTCCAGCGGGGCCTTGCCGGTGACCGCGGCGAGGAGGGCCGAGAAGAGCGCTATGGCGGCGGCATCGTTGAGGAGGCTCTCGCCCTCGACGAGAGTGCTGAGCCGCCGCGGCGCCCCGACCTCGCGGAAGATGGCGATGACCGCCACCGGATCGGTGGTGGCGATGATCGAGGCGAGGAGCAGGCACGCGACCAGGCTCTCGTGGCTGACGGCGAAGAGGGCCGTGCCGGCGCCGACCGTGCAGAGCACTACGGCCACCACGGCCAGCACGAGCACGGGCGCCAGATCGTCGAGCAGAGCCCGCGAATCGACGGTCAGCGCGGTCTCGAACAGAAGAAGGGGGAGAAAGACCCAGAGGAAGAGGCCGGCGGTGACCGGAAGCGCCTTGAGCTCCAGGAGGAACTCGACAAGGGGGCGGCCGAGGGCCCCCGCGCCGACAGGCTCGGCGATTCCGATCCCGATCCCGAGAAGGCAACCCAAGGCTGCGAGCAGCACGGTATAGGGCAGGCCCAGCCGCTCGGAGATCGGCGGCAGGAACGCGATCAGTGCCAGCAGGCCGGCGACGCCGAAGACCAGGCCAGCCATGTTCTCCATCGGCGCGACATCCCCCGTCGGTCGATCCTGCCCCCCGAGGCTGCGCCTCTATAGCGCAGCCGACCACCCCATGGCCCTGGGGGATTGTCGCGCTTCCATCGGGGCAGGGTCGATCAGGTGGTGATCGGATCTGTCCGAGCCCGGCCCATGGGCCGGTTCAGAGCCGCCTGCGCGTACTTGTCGATGGCTCTGCCAGTCACCGGCGGAACGCGGAACTCGGCTTGGCAGGGGCTCGGGTGACGCCGCCCGTGGTCGAGCAGTGCAGCGGGCGAGCTGTGTGAAGGGGCAGCACGAAAGCCAGAAAAGCTCGCCAACACACGCGCACCGTAGGGCCTCGCGCACGTCGAACAGCACGGGGCGGTCCAGGATCGGAGGCTGGTGGAGCCGATCGGGATCGAACCGACGACCTCTAGAGTGCGATTCTAGCGCTCTCCCAACTGAGCTACGGCCCCACGCGGCCGCGATGTATGGGGAGAGCTTCCGGGAGTCAAGGGAGCGGCATGGCGCTCGCCCGCGGCGGGGGGTGGCGGGCCTCGGCGCATCTTCTATAGTGCGGCCGGCCCGAGGCCGGGGCCTCCTGCGTCACCAGAACAATAGAGCTTTCATGATCGCGCTCACCAATCTCCTGGATACCGCCATCCAGATCTACATCTGGCTGCTCATCGCGTACGTCGTGCTGAGCTGGCTGGTGTCGTTCAACGTCATCAATACCGGCAACCGGACCGTCTATCAGGTCGGCGACTTCCTGAACCGCATCACCGAGCCGGCGCTGCGGCCGATCCGCAACGTCCTGCCCAACCTCGGCGGCATCGACATCTCGCCGATCGTTCTCATCCTGCTGCTCTACTTCATCCGCGACCTCGTGAACGAGTACCTGCGGTACTGACCGTTGCGGCAGCCCTATCGCGCGACCCCCGATGGCGTCGATCTCCGGGTCAGGGTCGTGCCGCGCGCCGGCCGCGAGGGTGTGGTCGGCCTCTATCAGGGTGCCGACGGTCAGAACTCATCTCGTGGTCAAGGTCGGCGCTCCGCCGGAGGATGGCCGGGCCAACCTGGCGATGCTTCGCGTGCTCGCGAGCGCGCTGGGTGTCGGCATCTCGTCGCTCCGGCTGACCGGCGGGGCCGGCTCGCGCCTCAAGCGCGTGCTGGTCGCGGCCGATCCGGCTGCCGTCGCCGCGCGACTGGCGGAGCTCCTCGGAAGGCCGGGCTGAGGCAGTAGGGGACCACCCCATGGCACAGATCATCGACGGCAGAGCCGCGGCGGAGCGCCTCCGCGCCCGGATCGCGGCCGAGGCTGCCGATCTGGCGGCGCGCGCGGGCCGGCCGGCGGGGCTGCGCGTGCTGCTCGTCGGCGATCATCCGGCCAGTGCCTCCTATGTCCGGACCAAGGAGCGTATGGCGCGGGCCGCCGGTATCGACGGCATCACCGTCCGGCTCGATGGCGGGATCGCGGAGGCGGCGCTGCTCGCGCGCATTCGGGACCTCAACGCCGACCCCGTTGTCGACGGTATTCTCGTCCAGCTTCCGTTGCCGCCGCAGATCGATGTGGCGAAGGTCGTGGCGGCGATCGATCCAGCCAAGGACGTCGATGGGTTCCATCCGCTCAATGTCGGGCGTCTGACGAGCGCCCGGAGCACTCCGCCGGCTGACCTCCTGGTGCCTTGCACGCCGCGCGGCTGCATCAGGCTGCTCGAGGAGACCCTCGGCGCCAGCGGCTTCGGGGGTCGGCGCGCCCTCGTCATCGGCCGCTCGGCGATCGTCGGCAAGCCCCTGGCGGCCCTCCTGCTCGGCCGCGACTGCACCGTCACGATCGCGCACTCGCGAACCGCTGATCTCGCCGGCGCGTGCCGACGGGCGGAAATCCTCGTGGCAGCGATCGGCCGGCCCGAGCACGTGCTGGGCGACTGGGTTGCAGAGGGGGCCGTGGTCATCGATGTGGGCGTCAATCGCGTGTCGACTGCCGAGGGCGGCAGTCGGCTCGTCGGCGACGTGGACTTCGTCGGCGCGTCGCATCGGGCCAGGGCGATCACGCCGGTCCCGGGCGGCGTCGGCCCGATGACCGTCGCCTGTCTGCTGGAGAACACGCTGATCGCCTGTCGGGCCCGGCTCGGCCTGCGCCCCGCCTGATGTCCATCCGGGACGCCGCCGCTTGCAGGCTCAGGCGACGGCGGCCTCTGCCAGAGCCGGCTCCACATCCGGCTCCTTGAGCACGTAGCCGCGGCCCCAGACGGTCTCGATGTAGCTCGGCCCGCCGGTCAGGGCGGCGATCTTCTTTCGCAGCTTGCAGATGAAGACGTCGATGATCTTGAGCTCCGGCTCGTCGATCCCGCCGTAGAGATGATCCAGGAACATCTCCTTCGTGAGGGTCGTGCCCTTTCGCATCGAGAGAAGCTCGAGTATCGCATACTCCTTGCCGGTGACGTGCAGGCGGCGCCCGCCGATCTCGACCGAGCGGGCGTCCATGTTGACGACCATCTTGCCGAGACGGATCACCGATTCGGAATGGCCCTTGGAGCGTCGCACGATGGCCTGGATGCGGGCGAGAAACTCGGAGCGGTTGAAGGGCTTGGTGATGTAGTCGTCCGCGCCGCCGGTCAGGCCGCGGACCTTGTCGGTGACCTCGGTCTTGCCGGAGAGGATCAGGACCGGGGTCGGCACCTTGGCCGTGCGCAGACGGCGGACGACCTCGTAACCGTCGATGTCGGGTAGCCGCAGATCCAGAATGATGATGTCGAAATCGTAGAGCTTCGCGAGCTCGATCCCCTCCTCACCGTGGTCGGTAGGCTCGAAGACGATGTTCTCGCTGCGCAGGGCGGTCTCGATGAGCTTTGCCGAGACCGGATCGTCCTCGATGACGAGTGCTCGCATGACCTGCTCCGCTGCTCGGGCTTAAGGATCCCCTATTCGACGCCGTCGAAATGTTAAGGGTATTTCCTTAAGCCGTCCTTAATCGGGTGAGCCCCTTACTCGCCGCCGATCGGCGAGCTCGGCCCCCGTTGTCGGTGTGCTTCGACGCCGCCGATACAATCATGCGTTTAACGGACTTGCAACCAAAAAGAGCAAATCTTGTAGAAATACATCCTATGAGTGTATCCGACCATGCCAGCGGGGGACCCATGATCAGTGGCGTAGCGGCCCCGGCACACGTTCCCGACGAGGTGCTGCTCGAGCGGCGCGGCGGGCGGATCCATCGCTGCACGGGCAGCCTGCTGAGTTGCCGCGATATCGGCGCCGAGGTGGGCGTCGGCGACATCTGCTGGGTCGAGCGCGGCGGCCGGGATGGCCGCGCGGAACGGCCCTTCGACGAGCGCAACGCCTTCCTCGCCGAGGTCGTGGGCTTCGACGAGCAGGGTGCCAGCCTTCTGCCCTATGAGGACCTTGCCGGCGTCGGCTTCGGCACGCGCATCTGCCTCGATCGGCGACGCGGGGCCCTCTATCCCGACAGCACATGGCTTGGTCGCGTGGTCGACGCGCTGGGTCGCCCGCTGGACGACGGGCCGCCGCTCGTCCCGGGCCCGCGTGCGTACCCGATCCAGGCGGCGCCGCCCCTCCCCCATCGTCGCCGCCCGGTCGGCGGGCGTCTGCGTCTCGGGGTGCGGGCGCTGGATGTCTTCACGCCGTGCTGCGCAGGTCAGCGCATGGGCATCTTCGCCGGGTCCGGCGTGGGCAAGTCGACGCTGGCTTCGATGCTGGCGCAGGGTAGCGACGCCGATGCGCTGGTCATCGGCCTCATCGGCGAGCGTGGGCGAGAGGTCAACGAGTTCCTCGTCCACACGCTGGGGGTCCGAGGCCGGGCGCGCAGCGTCGTCGTCGCCGCGACCTCGGACATGCCGGCCACGATGCGGCGCCGGGGCGCCTATGTTGCGCTCGCCGTTGCCGAGTATCTGCGGGATCAGGGTCTGCGCGTGCTCTGCCTCATCGACAGCGTGACGCGCTTCGCCATGGCGCTCCGGGAGATCTACCTCGCAGCCGGCCAGCCACCGACGACCAAGGGCTATCCGCCGGGCGTGTTCGCCGAGCTTCCGCGCCTTCTCGAACGCGCCGGCCCCGGCGAGGGCGAAGGGAGCATCACCGGCCTTTTCACCGTGCTCGTCGAGGGTGACGACGTGAACGAGCCGGTCGCCGACTCGGTGCGTGGCATCCTGGACGGCCATGTTCTGCTCGACCGGCGGATCGCGGAGTCGGGCCGCTTCCCGGCGGTCGACGTGCTGCGCAGCGTCTCGCGCACGGCGCCCGGTTGCTACGCGCCCGAGGAGCGGCCGCTCGTCCGTGAGGCGCGTCGGCTCATGGCCGCGTACGCGGAGATGGCCGAGCTCATTCAGGTCGGCGCCTACAAGGCGGGCGCCAGCGTCCTTGTCGACCGGGCAATCGCGGTTCGGCCGGAGCTCGAGGCGCTGTTGGCCCAGTCGCCCGACGACCCGCCCGACACGAGCCCGCCCTTCGCGCAGCTGGCCCGGATTCTGGCAACGGTCGAGGCCACGCCCGAGTGAGAAGCGGGCCGCTCGTCCTGCTGGCGCGACTCGCAAAGCAGGAGCTCGAGCGGCTGCGTCAAGATCTGACGACCCGCGAGCGGGAGCTGGCGGCGGCACGGGCCGGGCTGGAGGCTCTCGAGAGGGGCCTCGGGGCCGAGCTGGCTTTGGCCTGGGCCCTGCCGGACGGCGCCCGGCTCGCCGGCGCCTACAATGGGGGCATGGGGCCGCGCCGGGCAGAGCTTCAGGCGCGGATCCTGGCGTCCCGCGGGCGGCGCGACGAGGCCCTGGCCGCGGTCACGGAGCAGGCGCACGAGCTCGAGCGCATCTCCATCCTGGTGGAGCGGGCGCAGGGGCTCGAGCGGTCAGCCGCCGCCCGAGCCGAAATCGCCTTCCTCGACGAGCTCGGAGCTGTTCGGCACGGCCTGGGCGATGCGACGGTCGGCCTCAGAACTCGGGGGCCAGCGTCACCCGCAGCCCGTCCAGGCCCTCGCGAAACTTGATCTGACAGGAGAGGCGGGAATTGTCCTGCACCTGGAAAGCCTCGTCGAGCATCATGTTCTCGTCGGCCCCCCCGGGCTCGAGCTTGGGGAGCCACGCCTCGTCGACATAGACATGGCAGGTCGCACAGGCGCAGCAGCCTCCGCAGGCGGCCTCGATCGGCAGGTCGGCGTCACGGATGATCTCCATGACGGACCAGCCGACGGTCGCCTCGAGCACGTGCTCCGCGCCCTCTCGATCGAGGCAGATGACGCTCGGCATTCAGGAGACGCCCAGTCGCTTGTGCAGCTCGGTGCTCGACGTCGTGTAGCGAAACACCAGCTTCTGCTCGGGATGACACAGACGAAAGGCCTTCTGGCACATCAGGGCCGCTTCATGGAAGCCCGAGAGAATGAGCTTGAGCTTGCCCGGGTAGGACACGATGTCGCCGATGGCGAAGATGCCCGGCACGTTGGTCTCGAACGTCTCGGTGTCGACGGCGATTAGGTTGCGCTCGAGGTTGAGGCCCCATCCGGCGATCGGCCCCAGCTCCATCTTGAGACCATAGAAGGCGAGGAAAGCGTCGCACGGCAACGTCTGCTCGGCGCCATTGTTGCCCTTGACGGTCACGGTCTCGATCTGCGACCCGCTGCCGCCCAACGCAGCCACCTGACCGATGACCAGCTCCATCGCCCCGGTCTCGACCAGGCGTCGCATCTTCTCGACCGAGTTCGGGTGCTGCCCGGAACTCGTCCCGGCGATGGACCAGGGCCATGCTGCGGGCGATCGGCTGCAGGTTGAGGACCCAGTCGAGCGCCGAATCGCCGCCGCCGGCCACCACCACCCGCCGGTCGCGGAATGCCTCCATCTTGCGGACGGCGTAGAAGAGCGAGGCGCTCTCGAAGGCCTCGGCACCCGGCAGCGGGATGCGCCGCGGCACGAAGCTGCCGGCCCCGGCGGCGATCACCACGACCGGTGCCTCGAAGATCGTCCCCAGCGTCGTCTCGAGCCGCCACCTGCCGTCGTCCAGACGCTGCAGGCGCTCGGCCTGCTGGCGGAGATGGAACACCGGCTCGAAAGGCTTGATCTGCTCCATCAGATTGTCGACCAGCTCCTGGCCCGTGCAGCGCGGCACGGCCGGGATGTCGTAGATCGGCTTGTCGGGATAGAGCTCGGCACACTGGCCGCCGATCTTGTCGAGGTTGTCCACGAGCTGGCAGCGCAGGCCGAGGAGGCCGGCCTCGAACACGGCGAAGAGGCCCACCGGACCGGCGCCGATGATCACCATGTCGGTGCGGATGACATCCTCGGGCATGATCGCTATCGCTGTCCGCTGGCGCTCGCTCTGCCGATGCGGATGAGCCGCTCCGGGCTCACCGAGCAGATCGGCGTGGCCGGCCTTCCGCCCGCCGGTCGCGTGCACCTACCACCGGAGCAGCGAGGCGGCAACGCCGCTGCCGCACCGACCGGCGCGTATGGCCGCGCGCGACGGCTCGCTCGGCCGCCGCCTGTCGGGGTCAGCCGCTCTTGCGGGCCTCGACCACCGGCCAGAGGTCGTAGGTCGCATAGAACTCGCTGCGGAAGGCCTTCCAGGCCGTCTGCTCGATCGCGACGTTGACGTCGCGAAGCCTGGACGCGGGGAAACGGAGGGTGACGACCTGACCTATTCCCATGAGCACGTGCCAGGAGACGACCTCGACGCCATCCGGCGGAAAGCGCTTCCAGAAGCCGGAGGCGTCGAGCTCCGCCTGGATCTCGGCCAGCGTCTTCGACTGGTCGTGACGCAGGAAGACGGTCAGCATCAGCGTGTCGGCCGGCTCGACCACGAGCTTGATCCCCATCTGGCCCCGACCCGCGCGCGGCGCTTTCCGGAGCAGGCTGCGGACGGCCGCCAGAAAAGCGGCCGCCTCGCCCGCCTGTCAAGCCGTCGGCCGGCCGTACCGCTCTCGCCCGTGTCATGCGAAGCCGTCCCATCCTCGGCTCGCTTCCTGCTCCGGACGCGAGGGCGTCTTGCTCGGATTGCTCGGAGCGGGAGGGATGATATTCGGAAGATCGTTCGGATTGGCGATCGCGGCGACAGTCGGGCCGGCAATGCAGCCCCCCAACGCCTCACAATCGAAGACTGGCCGACCAATGACGCTGGTCTTGACCTTCCAGGGCACCCCCCGTCAGTGCGGACACGCCTGGCCCCGCAAGGATCGATGGGCTGGCGGCGCGCCCACAAGCGCCCAGCGGGCGTCCCGGGTGACGGCCCGGTCAGGCCTCGGCGGGCTCGGCCTTGCGCGCTGTCGCGCGGGGCTTGGCTGGCCGCTTGCCCGGCGCCTGACGGGCCTCTCGCGCCTTGGCGAGCTTGGCGTCGCGGCGGGCGCTCAGCTCCGCCTCGATCGCCGGGATCAGATCGGCGGCAGCGACTTTCTGCGCAGGCGTTCCCGTCTGCTCGAGCCGCTTCGCGTTCTCGCCGAGCACGCCCAGCGCCTTGTCCTCCATCTGCGGCAGCTTGGCGATAACGTCCATGAGCCTCATTCCCTCCCGATGCGCCAGGGCGCCTGCGCCCGGGCGAGCAAAGCTTTCACGGCGCCGACGTCAGCCGGCGGGTCCGCCTGGGGGCAGCCACCGCCGAAAAGTCGACATTGCGGTCGCTGGAGCGGTCGCGATCGCGATGGAGACGACCTCCCTTTAACTGGTAGTGTGGCATCCAGGTTGCAATGCGCAAGCGGTCGGCCGGCCCGGGTGGCGGGAGGCTCGGCCGCGCTGTCGGAGCGATGCTGAGCTACCGTCACGCCTTTCACGCCGGCGGCCCGGCCGACGTGCTCAAGCACGCCGTGCTCGTCTTCGTGCTGCGTTACCTCGTGCAGAAGGCGAAGCCGCTCTATGTGCTGGACACCCATGCGGGTGCCGGCGCCTACGATCTCGGCGCGCCCATGGCCCTGAAGACCGGCGAGTTCCGCTGTGGAATAGGCCGCCTTCTGGCGAGAGCCGGGGAGCCGCCGGCTCTCGTCGACGCCTATCTGCAGCAGATCCGCGCCGCCGCCGTCGCCCGGAGCGTCGCCTGGATCTATCCGGGCTCACCGCTGTTGATCCGCCCCTTTCTCCGTCGCGCCGACCGGCTGGAGCTGGCGGAGCTCCATCCGACCGACCATCGCCTTCTGGCCGAGCGGCTTCGCGGCGTCCCGGGCGTCCGTATCGAGCGGGCCGACGGCCTCGCTCTTCTCGTTGCCCGCATGCCGCCGGCCGAGCGCCGCAGCCTTGTCCTCATCGACCCCAGCTACGAGGTGAAAACCGACTACGACACCGTCGTCTCTGCTCTCGTCCAGGCGCACCGCCGGTTCCCGAGCGGCGTCCTCATTCTCTGGTATCCGGTGATCGAGCGTCGGCGGGCCGACGCCCTCCTGGCCGCGCTGGCTGCGACCGGCATGCCGGCTCAGTATCGGCTCGAGCTCTGCCAAAAGCCCGACGGCGACGGGCACGGCCTGACCGGATCAGGCGTCATCGTCGTCAACCCTCCCTGGACTCTCCCACTTGCGGCGCCGGGGGGCCTCGCGTGGCTCGAGGCGGCACTCGCCGCGGCGGGGCCGTCCGCGGCAGGCTGGCTGGTGCCGGAGCGGTCGGCCGTCAGCTCATCTGCTTCTTGATCGCGCCGGCGATCGCCGTGAGGATCGCTCCGCCGGCACCGCCGCCGATGATCTGGGCGATGATCGCGCCGATATCGGGTCCGCCGGCAACGGCTGGGGCGGCGCCCGCGGCTCCCGCCACATCGGCCGCGCCACCCATCCCGAGGTGGCTCAGCACTTGGCCCAGGATGAGGCCGCCGACCGCGCCGACGATCGAGTTGCCGGTCGTGCCGAGGCTGATGTTCTTGGCGGCGCCGCCGACGACATTGCCGCCGATGGCGCCGGTCACGATCTGGATGATGAGCTGGACGATTTCCGACATCTGGCCTTTTTCCCTGTCGTCTTGTCGAGGTCGCCGGCGGCGACCACCGTCGTTGTCCACGCCCTGCTCTACCACAAACGTCGCCGCGTCCCAATCGCATGCCTCCTCCCCGAATTTCGCCCGCTTTGACGTGGGCAGGTCGGCAGCGTTGCCCGCCACCGCGGCCACGCCGAGCAGCCTTGGGCAGAGTCGATCCTGGTCACCCGTCGTCATCCGTCAGTCGCCGTCCACCGGGTCCGCTGCTCGGCAGCGCAAGAACATGATGCGGGTGAGCGCGCTCGGGATCACGGTCGGCAGCAGCCGCCAGGGGGCGGCAAGGCCGCGCACCTTTCCGACCGCGCCCCGCGGGCTCCGCGCCAGGGGCGGACCACCGGCACCGACCAGCGGATCGCCGGTCGAGCACGGCGTCGCTATGCTGGTCCTCGAGGTCGACCCGACGGGAGCACGCGCATGGCCACACCCGCGAGCTTCGCCGCGATCGAGGAGGCGGCGATCCTGCGTCACGGCACGGCAGCCCTCGAGGCCCGGCTCGCCGTACCGGCCAGCGCCGCCGTCCTCGCAGCGCGACCTGACGATCGCTACCTCTCGCTGATGTCGCTCAGGATCTTCCGCGCCGGCCTGAAGCACAGCGTGGTCGATACCAAGTGGCCAGCCTTCGAGGAGGTCTTTTGGGGCTTTGCGATCGAGCGCTGCGCCGCCCTTTCCGACGAGCGGATCGAGGAGCTGCTGGCCGACCGACGGCTGATCCGCCATTTGGGCAAGCTGCGCGCGATCCGCTCCAACGCCGGGGCGATCCTGGCGCTACTGGCGGAGGGCCGGCCGCTCGGCGCCTGGCTGGCCGCCTGGCCGGCGAGCGACATCGTCGGTCTTTGGGAGGAGCTCGCGCGCCGGTTCAGCCAGCTCGGCGGCAATTCCGGCCCCTATTTCCTGAGAATGGCGGGCAGGGACACCTTCATCCTCTCCGACAGCGTCGTGAAGGCCCTTCAGAATTGGCGGGCGGTGGCCGCACCGCCGAAGAGCCGCGCGGATCGGGCGGAAGTCCAGTCTGCCTTCAATCGCTGGGCCGAGGAGAGCGGTCGCCCGCTTTGCCAAGTGTCCCAGATTTTGGCGCTGTCGGTCGACTGACCTTCTCTCGCAGATCGCCCCGTCAGCCAGCGCGGGTCCACCCCCTGGACGTCGGCCTCCCTCGTGCTTCCGCCGACTAAAGTCGGGCTCCGAAGTTTCTCGCCGGGTCGAATTCGGGCGCCGCGCGGCCCGAGGGCGCGGCCGCGGGTCCGCCTCGACGCGGCAGGAAGACGCCGCTGCCCGGTCGCCCGATCAGGCTGCCGCGGTCGACGATGACCTCGCCGCGGCGCAGGACCGTCATGGGCCATCCCCTGATCCGGCGGCCCGCATAGGGCGTGTAGCCGGCATGGTCGTGGGTCGAGCCTTGGGCGATCTCGACCTCGCGCTCCGGATCCCACAGCACGAGGTCGGCGTCCCCACCCACCGCGACGGATCCCTTGCGCGGATTGAGGCCATAGATCCGGGCAGGGGCCGTCGAGGTCAGCTCGACGAAGCGGTTGAGGTCCATCCGGCCGCGGCTGACCATCTGATCGAACAGCACGGGCAGCCTCAGCTCCAGCCCCGGCATGCCGTTCGCGATCTCCTTGAAGGTCGGGCTCTTTCCTTTCGCGAGCTTGCCGGTCTCGTCCATCCGGTAGGGCGCATGATCCGAGGAGACGGTCTGCAGCGTGCCGTTGGCCAGCGCCTGCCAGAGGGCCTCCTGGTCGCTCCGCTCGCGCAGCGGCGGGCTGCAGATCCACATCGCTCCCTCGATGCCGGGCCTGTCGAGGTCCTCCTTGGTCATCACGAGATACTGGGTGCAGGTCTCGCCGTAGACCTTGGCCCCCTCGCCGCGGGCGCGGTGGATCACGGCGGCGCCCTCGGCGGTCGAGACATGATAGATCATGAGCGGCTGGTCGAGCAGGACAGCGCAGGCGATGGCCCGGCCGATGGCCTCGGCCTCGCCGGCGCGCGGATGGCTGACGGCGTGGTAGCGGGGGGCCGTGTAGCCGCCCGCGAGGAGGCGCTTCGCCATCCAGAGGATCATGCCGTGGTTCTCGGCGTGGACGCAGACCATGCAGCCGTGCTCGCGGGCCGCGGCAGAACGTCCAGGAACTGCTCGTCCTCGACGCGCAGCCGGTCGTAGGTCAGGAAAACCTTGAGCGAGCCGTGACCTTCGGCGACCAGCGGCGGCAGCTCTTCCCTGAGCACCTCGGGTCGCGGATCGGCCAGGATCATGTGGAAGGCGTAGTCGACGATGGCGCCGCGCTCGGCCGCCGCGTGATAGTCGTCGACGACCTTGCGGAGGCTCATGCCGACATGCTGGGCGGCGAAGGGGATGACCGTCGTCGTGCCGCCCAGCGCCGCCGAGCCCGTCGCCGTCTCGAAGGTGTCGGCGTTGATCAGGCCGGAGGCCGAGAGCTGCTCGATGTGGCAATGGCTGTCGACGCCGCCGGGGAGCACGAGGCGGCCGGTGGCGTCGATCTCGCGGGCGCCCGGCAGGAGCCCGCGGCCGATGGCGGCGATCGAACCGCCCTGAACGGCGATGTCCGCCGCGAAGGTGTCGGTGGCCGACGCGACGGTGCCGCCGCGGATCACGAGATCATAGGCTGACACGGCGCATCCCTCCCGACTAGGATCAGCTCGGTTAGCACCGGGGGCTTTGCCTGACCATGGCGAGCGCTGCAACGATCCTCGTCATCAACCCGAACTCGAACGCCAGGTGACGGACGGCCTCGACCGTGCGCTGGAGCCGCTGCGGCGGCCGGGAGGGCCGGCGATCCGCTGCACGACGCTCGAGGAAGGTCCCTTCGGCATCGAGAGCCAAGCGGATGTCGAGGCGGTGACCCTGCCGCTCCGCCGCACGGTCGCGCGGGATCGGCCGACGCCTTCGTGATCGCCTGTACAGCGATCCCGGGCTTCAGGTGTGCCGCGAGGCTACGGACAAGCCGGTCCTCGGCATCGCCGAGTGCGCCATGCCGACGGCCCTGACCCGGGCGATCGCTTCGGCGTCGTCGCCATCCTGGGCGCTTCGAATTGCCCGCACCATACGCTACGATCCGCGGCTCGGCCTCGAGCACGGGCTCCGCAGCAGCGGCCCTGGACCTCCGGGTCCACGAGCTCGCCGAGGAGAGCCGGACCTGGGAGCGCCTCCTGCAGGTGGGTCGCAGTCTCAAGGATCGGGATGGCGCCGACGTCCTCATCCTCGGTTGCGCGGGCATGGCCCGCTACAGGAGGCGCCTCGCTGCCGCGCTCGGCCTTCCTGTGATCGATCCGACCCAGGCCGCGGTCACGATGGCCCTGGGCGCCGTGCTGCTGCGCGAAGCCTGATCCGAGCATGGCTCTGGAGAGCGGCGAGCAACCCGCTTGCCTCGATGCCGCCATTCCCGCAAAGTTTCACAACTGGGAAAAACGCCAGGGAGCGGCGGTCAGCGCCGCATCGC
>CAWHFO010000011.1:0-20460 GCA_963828215.1 uncultured Alphaproteobacteria bacterium
CCGACCGCCGCCACGCGGGCGAGGGGTTCGGGCGTTCGCGACCGGATGTCAAGGGCGGAGCGGGGACCGTCGGCTCAGCGCTGGATGGTCACGGTGTTTCCCGTTCCCACGGCCTGGGCGCCGGTGTTGTGGTCGCCCTTCTGCTCGAGATGCGCGCTGATCGTCGGGCCGCCCGCTTCCTTCACGAGCGCCGCAAGCTCGTCGGCGAGCGCCGGCTGGTCGCGGAGGAGCTTCGCCAGCGCCGTCTCGAGCGCCTGTCGATTGAGCTCATCGTCCGGCTTGGCCTCCGCGTCGGCGAGCGCCTCCTTTCCCGCCAGCTTCTCCCTGACCCAGCCCAGCACTGCGCCAGCCTTGCCGGCGATGTCCTTGCCGAGCTGGCCGGCACCGGCCTTGGCGGCCTCGCCGAGAAGCGGCTGGACGACGTTGACGGCGGATGCCGCCAGCGCCAGGACGTCGATCATGGTTTCTCCCCCTTCGCATCGTGATCGGCCATTGCCTGCAGCTTCTCGAGGATGGGCATCACCAGGGCCGCATCGGGCTCCTTGCCGAGCTTCTCCGCCCGCCGCCGATAGTCGCGCAACAACGTCATCATCCTCTCGGCGAACGCGGCTGGCAGGCGCATAAAGGGGTCACTCAGAGCCCCCACCGCATCCCGATCCGCCGCCACCGCCTCCTCCAGCCCGTCGACGGCCTCGAGACAATCCCCCAGCACGGACAGAGAGAGCGCGAGGTCGGGGAGGAAGGCGTCGGGTCGGTCGGCGGCGAGCCTGCGGCGGATGTCGACCGCCTCCTGAGTGGCGTCGAGGGCCGGCTCGCGGCGGCCGAGAGCGGAGAGCCTGTTGCCCAGATTGTTGAGGGCGCCGGCGAGGTCGGGGAGGAAGGCGTCAGGTCGGTCGGCGGCGAGCCTGCGGCGGATGTCGACCGCCTCCTGTGTGGCGTCGAGGGCCGGCTCGCGGCGGCCGAGAGCGGAGAGCCTGAGGCCCAGATTGTTGAGGGCGCCGGCGAGGTCGGGGAGGAAGGCGTCGGGTCGGTCGGCGGCGAGCTTCCTGTGGTGGTCGACCGCCTTCTGTGTGGCGTCGAGGGCCGGCTCGCGGCGGCCGAGATTGGAGAGCCTGTTGCCCAGATTGTTGAGGGCGCTGGCGAGATCGGTGAGGAAGGCGTCGGGTCGGTCGGCGGCGAGCCTGCGGCGGATGTCGACCGCCGCCTGAGTGGCGTCGAGGGCCGGCTCGCGGCGGCCGAGAGCGGAGAGCATCGCTCCCAGATTGTTGAGGGCGCTGGCGAGGTCGGGGAGGAAGGCGTCGGGTCGGTCGGCGGCGAGCCTGCGGTAGTGGAGGGCCGCCTCCTGTGTGGCGTCGAGGGCCGGCTCGCGGCGGCCGAGAGCGGAGAGCCCGTTGCCCAGATTGTTGAGGGCGCTGGCCAGCAACGGGGTCCGGTTTGGATCGTTGGTGGCGGCGTCTCGGAGCTGGTCTCTGATGACCGCCTGAAGGTCCGCCGCCTGCTCGCGGAGTGCCAGGCTGTGCTCGCGGAGAGCATCAGACAGCATCATCAGATGCTCGATCTGGCTCGCTGCAGCGCGCGCCGGGGCGAACCAGCAGATCAGGTCGGGAAAGCGATGGATGAAGTCCTCGATGATGCGGCAGACGAAGGCACCCACCGACGATGGTGCCAAGGCGGCGGCGCGGGCGATCGGCTCGATCGGCAGCTTTGTGCCGTGAGACGAGAATGCCTTGATGACGGCCGCCTCGCCGATGAGATCTGGGAGTATCGGGCCGGCGCTGTCCCGGGCAGGCGAGACCTCGTGCAGCAGCCTTGCCGTAGCCTGAGGATCGAGCGCGCCTCGCGGCGGAGCGCCCGCCATTCGCTGACGATCAGATCCTCGAGCTGGTCGGAGGCGAGGCCGCCGGTCACCGTGATGTAGGCGGCCAGGTGCACGAGGAAGGATTCCTGGCCGGCCTCGGCGCGTCGGGCGATGCGCGCAAGCTCGCGATCCGCGAGCGCCAGCGCCAGGTCGACGCGGCTGACCTCGAGGAGCGAGCCGACGCCCCGATGAACCGCGTGGAGGCCGGACATCAGGAGATAAAGCGGCTCACGATCCAGCGTCGGATCGGCGAGCCGCTGGTCGAAGCCAGCGCTGACATCGACCGCGGGCGGCAGCACCTCGGGCTCGAGCCCGCTGCGTCGGCTGGCCTCGCGCATGATTGCCGCGAGCAGATTTCGCCGGATCTCGCGATCCCGGATCGGCTCCAATGGCATGGGATCGGGCGGATCGAGCAGCTGCTCCAGGCCGGCATGGCTGAACCCACCGGCGCGTGCGAGCCGTTGCCACCAGCCCTGATCGCGCTCGCCATGGCGTTCGAGGAGAAGAATGCGGAGCGGACGCTCCGTCGGCGGGTTCGCCTGCGCCAGCTCCTCGAGCCAGGCGCGAAGCTCGCTCACGGACTCCGCAGCATAGTCGACCACGATGAGCGTGCGCGCCGGCCATTCCCAGTCGGCGAGGTTCTGGCGGGCCGCGAAACGCGCGAGCTCCCGCCGGCCGACGAAGCCGGCGCCCCATTGCCCACCGTCGGGCCAATCCTCGATATCGGCACACAGCTCGAGCGCGAGGCGCGTCTTGCCCGAGCCGGCTCGGCCGGTGAGGCAACGGACGGAGACGGCCTTCGCGCTGCGGAGCCATTCGTGGAGGGCGCCCCTTTCCTCGTCCCGCCCGAGAAGCTGGATCGAGCGGCTCTGCGGGTTCAGGAGATCGAGCTCGCCGCCGCTGTCCAGCGGGCGGATGTCGAGCGGCCGGCGGTGGCGACGGTCGAGGGTCAGGCGGGCAGCCTCGGGCCCGACACGGACCTGGTTGCTCGTGCCGACGACCTGGACGAGGAGGTTGTGGCTCCCGTCCTGCCGCGCCCAGGCCCTGTCAGCCGCCGCCGTCGCCATCCCCGACACCTTGCGCTTCCGGATCTGCCTGCCGTCGACCGACCAAAGGATAGGACGTCAGACGCCGGCCGTCAGTGACGAACGGCACAACCTGTCGGCCACCGCCGACGCGCTGCTCCATCACCATAACCTTTGGGAGAGTGGCTTCAGCGCCGCATCGTCTTTTGGTGAATGGCTGGAATTCCGTCGCTATGGTAGCCTGAAATTAGGCATCGCGCTTCGATGCGGTGGGGAGGGGGCCATGACACGATCTCTGCCGTTGGGCCGGACCGCCGGGCTGGGCTGGGCGGCGCTGGTCGTCATGCTCGGGGCGCTGTCGTTCTGCATCGGCGTTGGTCGCCCACTCGGCATTGCCCCCGCTGAGGCCCGCGGCAACGGCAACGGCAATGGCGGCGGCGCGGGGCAAGGAAACGGACCGTCCGGCGGCCCTGGCGGGCATGGTGTCGACGGTGGACTGGGCGGCCAGGGAGGCCGCGGGACAGGCGGTGGCTCGCTCGGCGGCGGCGGCGGCGAGACCTCGGACACCTCGGCCGGCGGCCCGGGGCGGGGCGGTGGTCCCGGGAGCCATGGCGGTTTCGGGATCGGTGGCTCGGGCTTCGGCGGTGGCTCGGGCCTGGGCGGCCTCGCTCATGGAGGCGACAAGGGCGGCGGGCCGGCCGGCGGCGACGTGGCCGATACCTCGGCCGACGGCACGGGCGACGACAAGGCCAGCGGCCCGGGACCCACCGGCACTGGTGGCGGAAGCGTATCCGGCCCGGGACCCACCGGCACTGGTGGCGGAAGCGTATCCGGTCCAGGACCCACCGGCACTGGTGGCGGAAGCGTATCCGGTCCAGGACCCACCGGCACTGGCGGCGGAGGCGTGTCCGGTCCAGGACCCACCGGCACCGGCGGCGGAGACACGTCCAGTCCGGGGCCAACCGGCACCGGCGGCGGAGACACGCCCGGTCCGGGGCCGACCGGCAGCGTCACCGGCGGCGGCACGGACCCGGGGCAGCAGGTCGGCGGCACGCCACCGGATGGTCAGCCGCACGACCCCGGATCGGGCGGCGGCACGCCGCCGAAGGGAGGCGACACCGCTGCGGTGGCGGCCGTCGGCTCCGGCGTCGATACGCACGGTGACGGGTCGGGGTGGCTGAGGCTGCGCGACCTGCTCGCCCAGCCGGCCGCCGACCAGCTTCTCGCAGACGACGCGAGGCAGGCCGGGCCGGACCTGACGCACCGGCAGGAGGAGGCGCTCATCAGCCGGGGCTGGCGAGGGGCTCCCTGATGAGCCGCGACCCGAAGCTGGCGCGGCTGGCGCTAGCCGCCTCCTTGGGGCTCGCCCTGCCGGGTTGTGCCGGCGCCCCATCCGGACCGGCCCCCGAGCCGCTCTATCGGGAGCTCACGAGCGCCGACGCCGCGACAGCCGACCGTGCCCGGCAGCGAGGGTTGGAGACGCTCGTCAGCGGCACGATGACCTCCTGGTCCGATCCCGACCGGTTCGCCTCGGGGACCGTCATGCCGCTCCGGACCTTCAGGACAACGAGCGGCCTCTTCTGCCGGGAGTTCGAGGAATTGATCTCGATCAAGGGCGCGGTCGACCGCTACCGGCTCGTCGGCTGCCGCTCTCCCGACGGCGTCTGGCGCCCGGCCGTGACCCCGGAAGGCGGAGCCACCAAAGTCGCGGCGGGAGGCTGACCAGGCCGGATGCCGGGGCGCTCAGGGCCGCAATCTCGCATTCTCCTGCGCTGCCGAAGAAGACGTCACCTTATCGCTGGATCGTGACGGTGTTCCCCGTCCCCGCGGCCTGGGCGGCCATGTTGTGGTCGCCCTTCTGCTCGAGACGTGCCTCGATCACTGTGCCGCCGGCCTCCTTCACCAGCGCCGCCAGCTCGTCGGCGAGCGCCGGCTGGTCGCGGAGGAGCTTCGCCAGCGCCGTCTCCAGGGCCTGGCGGTTCAGGGGATCGTCGGGCTTTGCCTCGGCGTCGGCCAGCGCTTCCTTCCCGGCGAGCTTCTCCCTGACCCAGCCCAGCACTGCGCCAGCCTTGCCGGCCATGTCCTTGCCGAGCTGGCCGGCACCGGCCTTGGCGGCCTCGCCGAGAAGCGGCTTGACGATGGTGACGGCGGATGCCGCCAGCGCCAGAACGTCGATCATGGCTCCTCTCCCTTCGCATCGTGATCGGCCATCGCCTGCAGCTTCTGGAGGATGGGCATCAGCAGGGCCGCATCGGGCTCCTCGCCGAGCTTCTCCGCCCGCCGCAGATAGTCGCGCAGCAACGTCATCATCCTCTCGGCGAACGCGGCCGGCAGGCGCATGAAGGCGTCACTCAGAGCCCCCACCGCATCCCGATCCGCCGCCACCGCCTCTTCCAGCCGGTCGACGGCCTCGAGACAATCCCCCAGCATGGACAGAGAGAGCGCGAGGTCGGGGAGGAAGGCGTCGGGTCGGCCGGCGGCGAGCCTCCTATAGTGGAGGGCCGCCTCCTGCGTGGCGTCGAGGGCCGGCTCGCGGCGGCCGAGAGCGGAGAGCCTGATACCCAGATTGTTGAGGGCGCTGGCGAGGTCGGGGAGGAAGGCGTCGGGTCGGTCGGCGGCGAGCTTGCGGCGGATGTCGACCGCCTCCTGCGTGGCGTCGAGGGCCGGCTCGCGGCGGCCCAGACTCGGAGAGCCTGTTGCCCAGATTGCTGAGGGCGCTGGCGAGGTCGGGGAGGAAGGCGTCGGGTCGGTCGGCGGCGAGCTTGCGTCGGATGTCGACCGCCTCCTGCGTGGCGTCGAGGGCCGGCTCGCGGCGGCCGAGAGCGGAGAGCCTGATGCCCAGATTGCTGAGGGCGCGGGCGAGGTCGGGGAGGAAGGCGTCGGGTCGGTCGGCGGCGAGCTTGCGTCGGATGTCGACCGCCTCCTGCGTGGCGTCGAGGGCCGGCTCGCGGCGGCCCAGCTCGGAGAGCCTGATGCCCAGATTGCTGAGGGCGCTGGCGAGGTCGGGGAGGAAGGCGTCGGGTCGGTCGGCGGCGAGCTTGCGTCGGATGTCGACCGCCTCCTGTGTGGCGTCGAGGGCCGGCTCGCGGCGGCCTAGAGCGGAGAGGCTGATACCCAGATTGTTGAGCGCGCTGGCGAGGTCGGGGAGGAAGGCGTCGGGTCGGTCGGCGGCGAGCCTCCTGTAATGGTCGACCGCCTCCTGCGTGGCGTCGAGGGCCGGCTCGCGGCGGCCCAACTCGGAGAGCCTGTTGCCCAGATTGTTGAGGGTGCCGGCGAGGTCGGGGAGGAAGGCGTCGGGTCGGTCGGCGGCGAGCTTGCGGCGGATGTCGACCGCCTCCTGCGTGGCGTCGAGGGCCGGCTCGCGGCGGCCGAGAGCGGAGAGCATCGCTCCCAGATTGTTGAGGGCGCTGGCGAGGTCGGGGAGGAAGGCGTCGGGTCGGTCGGCGGCGAGCCTCCTGTAGTGGAGGGCCGCCTCCTGCGTGGCGTCGAGGGCCGGCTCGCGGCGGCCCAGCGTCGGAGAGCCTGATGCCCAGATTGTTGAGGGCGCTGGCGAGGTCGGGGAGGAAGGCGTCGGGTCGGTCGGCGGCGAGCTTGCGGTAGATGGTCGACCGCCTCCTGCGTGGCGTCGAGGGCCGGCTCGCGGCGGCCGAGAGCGGAGAGCCTGAGGCCCAGATTGCTGAGGGCGCGGGCGAGGTCGGGGAGGAAGGCGTCGGGTCGGTCGGCGGCGAGCTTGCGTCGGATGTCGACCGCCTCCTGCGTGGCGTCGAGGGCCGGCTCGCGGCGGCCGAGCTCGGAGAGCCTGATGCCCAGATTGCTGAGGGCGCTGGCGAGGTCGGGAAGGAGGGCGTCGGGTCGGTCGGCGGCGAGCTTCCTGTAGTGGAGGACCGCCTCCTGTGTGGCGTCGAGGGCCGGCTCGCGGCGGCCTAGAGCGGAGAGGCTGATACCCAGATTGTTGAGCGCGCTGGCGAGGTCGGGGAGGAAGGCGTCGGGTCGGCCGGCGGCGAGCCTCCTGTAATGGTCGACCGCCTCCTGGGTGGCGTCGAGGGCGGGCTCGCGGCGGCCGAGATCGGAGAGCATCGCTCCCAGATTGTTGAGGGCGCCGGCGAGCAACGGGGTCAGGCTCGGATCGCCGGTGGCGGCGTCTCGGAGCTGGTCCCTGATGACCTCCAGGATCTCGGTCGCGTGCTCGCGGAGCACGAGGCTGTGCTGGGGGAGAGCGTCGGCGAGCAGTCATCAGATGATCGAGCCGGCTCGCTGCCGCACGCGCTGGCGCGAACCAGCGGACGAGGTCGGGGAAGCGGTGGATGAAGTCCTCGATGACGCGGCAGACAAAGGCTCCGGCGGGGACCGGCGCCCGGGCGGCGGCGCGGGTGATCGGCTCGATCGGATACCTGCAGTCGTCGGAGGAGAACGCCCTGATGACGGCGGCCTCGCCGATGAGGTCCGGGAGGATGGGGCCGGCGCCGCCCGCCGCCGGTGAGACCTCGCGCAAGAGCCGCGCGGTGCCCTGCGGATCGAGGGGGCCCTGGCGGCGGAGCGCCTGCCACTCATCGACGATCAAGTCCTCGAGCCGATCGGAGGGGAATCCCCCAGTCACAGTGACGAAGGCGGCGAGGTGTTCGAGGAAGGATTCCTGGTCCGGCTCGGCGCGCCGGGAGATGCGCTCCAGCTCACGCTCTGCAAGCCCGAGCGCCAAGTCGACGCGGCTCATCGCGAGAAGCGAGCCTACGCCTCGATGAACGGCGTGCAGGCCCGACATCAGGAGATAGAGCGGCTCGCGATCGAGCGATGGGTCGGCGAGGAGCTGGTCGAAGCCGGGCTGACACCCACCGTGGGAGGCTGGACGGAGGGTGGAGGCCGCTGCGTCGGCTGGCCTCGAGCATGATCGCGGCGAGGAGGCGACGGCGGGTCTCGCGATCATTGATCGGCTCCAAGCGGCATGGGATCGGGCGGATCGAGCAGCCGCTCCAGGCCGGCATGGCTGAACCCGCCGGCGTGTGCAAGCCGCGGCCACCAGCCCTGATCGCGCTCGCCGTGACGCTCGAGGAGGAGAATACGCAACGGCCGCGCGGCGGTGCGTCTGCTTGCGCCAACTCCTCGAGCCAAGCGCGCAGCTCCGAGACCGATTCCGCCGCGTAGTCGATCACGAGAAGGGTCCGGGCCAGCCACGCCCAGTCCGCGAGGTTCTGCCGATCAGCGAAGCGCTCAGCTCCGTCCGCGTAACGAAGCCGGCGACCCACTGACTGCCTTCCGGCCAGTCCTCGACCTCGGCGCAGAGCTCGAGCGCGAGGCGCGTCTTGCCCGAGCCGGCGCGGCCGGTGAGGCAGCGGACCGAGACGGCCCGGGGGGCGTGCAGCCATTCGTGGAGCGCCCGCTTGTCCTCGTCCCTGCCGAGGAGCGGGATGGAGCGGCTTTGCGGGTTGAGGAGATCGAGCTCGCCGCCTTCTGTCGAGCGGTCGGATGTCGAGAGGCCGGCGGTGGCGGCGGTCGAGGGTGAGGCGGGCGGCGTCCGGGCCGATCCGCACCTGATTGCCGGCGCCGACGACCTGGACGAGCAGGTTATGGCTGCCGTCCTGTCGTGCCCAGGCCCTCTCGGCCTCCGACTCCGCCATCCCCGATGCCCCGCATTTCCGGAGCCGCCTCTGCTCCGGCGCCGCGAGCTTACGACCGCACCTGCCAACCGTCAGTGACGAACGGCACTTCCCGGCAGAGACAACCTATACGCTCAGGCACCTGCGCCCCGTTGACGTGGGTCAGGATGGCATAGAGGCTGGTCGTGCCGCAGATGTAGAGGCGGTTCTTCTTGACGCCGCCGAAGCAGACGTTGGCCACGACCTCGGGGACGAGAATCTTGCCCAGGAGGCGGCCGTCGGGGGCGTAGCAGTGGACGCCGTCGCCGGCGCTCGACCAGACGCGGCCCTTGCTGTCACAACGAAAACCGTCGAAGAGGCCGACGTCGCAGGTGGCGAAGACGCGGCCTTTCTTGAGCTTGCCGGAGTCGCTGACGTCGAAGGCGCGGATGTGGCGGGGCCCCTCGGGGTCGTGGCTGGCCCCGGTGTCGGCGATATAGAGAATCTTCTCGTCGGGGCTGAAGGCGATGCCGTTGGGCTTGACGAAATCGTCGGAGGCGACGCGGAGCTCGCCCTTCTTCGGATCGAAGCAGAAGACGTGGCAGCCGCCATATTCGAGGTCGCCCTGCCAGCCCTCGAGGTCGGTCAGGATGCCGTAGGGCGGGTCGGTGAACCAGATGGTGCCGTCGGACTTGACGACGACGTCGTTGGGCGAGTTCAGGTGCTTGCCCTGCCACTTGTCGGCGATGACGGTGACGCGGCCGTCGAGCTCGGTGCGGCTGACCCGCCGGCCGCCATGCTCGCAGGAGACGAGGCGGCCCTCGAGGTCGCGGGTGTGGCCGTTGGTGTTGTTGGAGGGCTGGCGAAAGACGGAAACGATGCCGCCGAGGCCCGTGTGGTGAGGCACGAAGCGCATGATGCGGTTGTTGGGGATGTCGCTGAAGAGCAGAAAATCGCCGTCGCGGAAGTAGACGGGGCCCTCGGCCCAGGCGGCGCCGGTCCAGAGGCGCACGAGGCGGGCGTTGCCGCTGACCAGATGACCGAACTCCGGCTCGATGACCTTGTAGGGGTTGGGGATGAGATTCTCGGGCGTGACGTGGGCCACCGCTTGTGCCTCCCTGGTTGCCTGGCCGACCGGCTGCGCGTCGGGTGCCGGGCTCTCCCGGCACCGGTGCGGCCGATGCTTTACCCGGGGTCCGACCGTACCGGCAAGTGTCGCAGCCTGTGCCTTGGCGGCGATCGGGTCGCCAGCGCCCTCGCTTGACGCTCGGGGGTGCCGCTCCTAGCGTCCGGCGCGCGACGTGGTCGGCAAGCGGAGAGGGAGGCGATGAGCAACAACACGCGCAAGAAGCCCGAGGAGCTTCGCTCGCACCGCTGGCTCGGGGTCCAGGATCTGCGGGCGTTCGGCCACCGCTCGCGGCTGATGCAGATCGGCTTCGGCCGCGAGGACTGGGCCGGCAAGCCGGTCATCGGGATCATCAACACCTGGTCCGACATCAACCAGTGCCACGCCCATTTCCGCACGCGGGCGGAAGAGGTGAAGCGCGGCATCTGGCAGGCGGGGGGCTTTCCGCTGGAGCTGCCGGCGATCTCGCTCTCCGAGCCCTTCGTCAAGCCGACGACCATGCTCTACCGCAACTTCCTGGCGATGGAGACGGAGGAGCTGATCCGCAGCCACCCCGTCGACGGGGCGGTGCTGATGGGCGGCTGCGACAAGACCACGCCCGGCCTCCTGATGGGCGCCCTCTCGGCGGGCGTCCCCTCCATCTTCTTCCCGGCCGGGCCGATGCTGCGCGGCAACTGGCACGGCGTGCCGCTGGGCTCGGGCTCCGACTCCTGGAAGTACTGGGCGGAGCTCCGGGCCGGCAACATCGACGAGCGCGAGTGGCAGGAGGTCGAGGAGGGCATCGCCCGCAGCTTCGGCCACTGCATGACCATGGGCACGGCCTCCACCATGACGGCCATCGCCGAGACCATGGGTTTTGTCCTCCCGGGCGGCTCGGCGATCCCGGCCCCCGACGCCAACCATCCCCGCCTCGCGACCATGACCGGCCGGCGCGTCGTCGAGATGGTGTGGGAGGATCTGACACCCGACCAGGTGCTGACGGCCGAGGCGGTGGACAATGCGATCCGCGTGCACCTCGCCATGGGCGGCTCGACCAACGCCATGATCCACGTGGTGGCGATGGCCCGGCGCGGCGGCATCCCGCTCGATCTCGAGCGGTTCGACCAGCTGGCGCGCGAGGTGCCGGTGCTCGCCAACGTCCGCCCGTCGGGCAAATACCTGATGGAGGATTTCTATTATGCGGGGGGCATCCTGGGGCTGCAGGGGCGGCTCCGCGAGCTGCTCGACCTCGACTGCATGACGGTGAACGGCCGGACCATCGGTGCAGAACATCGAGGGGGCCAAGGTCTACAATGACGACGTGATCCACGGCCTGAACGATCCGGTCGCCAAGGAGGCCTGCGCGATCCTCAAGGGCAATCTCGCCCCCGACGGCTGCGTCATGAAGCCTTCGGCCGCCGATCCGCGGCTCCTGAGGCACCGCGGGCCGGCGCTGGTGTTCGAGGACTACAACGACATGGCGGCGCGGATCGACCGGGACGACCTCGAGGTCGGGCCCGACCATGTGCTGGTGCTGAAGAACGCCGGGCCCGTGGGCGGGCCGGGCATGCCCGAATGGGGCATGCTGCCGATCCCGAAGAAGCTCCTGAAGGAGGGGGTCCGCGACATGCTGCGGCTCTCGGATGCGCGGATGTCCGGCACCTCCTATGGCGCCTGCATCCTCCACGTGTCGCCCGAGGCGGCGGTCGGCGGGCCGCTCGCCCTGGTGCGGACCGGCGACACGATCGAGGTCGATGTCGAGGCGCGCCGCCTCGATCTCGACGTGCCTGCGGACGAGCTCGATCGCCGCCGGGCGAGCTGGCGGCCGAAGCCGGTTCCGCCGAGGGGCTATGGCCGCATGTTCGCGGCCCACATCGCCCAGGCGCACGAGGGCTGCGACTTCGATTTCCTGCTCGGGACCGAGCCCTTGCCCGAGCCCGAGATCCACTAGCAGCCGATGAGCGCCGCCGGCTCCGCGGGAGGCGAGGCGGGCCCGTCGCTCGATCTGCCCTTGCCGGTGCGCGGGAGGCGCGTCCGGCCCAGCGCCGGCCCGCCGGCCGGTGGCGGGGGCGATCCGGCGGCGTGGCTGCTACGGGACTCCGGTGCCATCGAAGGAGTGGGCGAGGCACTGGACGGGCTCTGCTGGCGGCTCGTCCAGGCCGGCGTGCCGCTGACCTATGTGCATGTCGGGACTCCGACCTTGCACCCGCAGCTCGTCGCCCTGGGCTGCCGCTGGTTGCGCGCGCAGGGGGTCGTCGAGGAGCTGGAGATCGATGTCGCCGCCGAGGAAAGCAGGATCTTTCTCGACAGCCCGTTCCGGGCCACCGCTCTCGATGGCGTTGCCCGCCGCTTTCGCCTGGACGCGGGCGAGGGCAGGGACCACGTGCTGCTCGACAGGCTGGCCGCGCTCGGCACGACCGACCTTCTGATCCTGCCGATGGCCCGCCTCAACGGCTATTTTCCCTTCGTGCTGTGGGCGACCGATGTGTCCGGCGGCTTCGGCGAGGAGCAGGTCCGGCGGCTCCGAGGAGATCATGCCGCCGCTCGCGGCGATGTTCGAGGTGCGGCTCGCGCGGCGCGTCACGCAGGACCTGCTCGAGGTCTATCTCGGCCGCGAGGCCGGCCCCAAGGTGCTGGCCGGGGCCATCCGCCGTGGCCGGGGCGAGCGTCGCCAGGCGGTCATCATGGCGGTCGACCTCCGCCGCTCGACCTGGCTCTCCGACCACCATCCCCCGGAGACGATGATCGAGCTGCTCGATGCCTGTTTCGAGCAGATCTGCCAGCCGATCCTGGCCGGGGGCGGCGACGTGCTGAAGTTCATCGGCGACGGCGTGCTGGCCGTGTTCCCGGTGGCGGACGATGCCGCCGCGGCGACGGGCACCGCCCTCGCGGCGGGGGCGGCGGGGCTGGCCGGCCTCGCCCTGATCGCCCGGGAGCGGCCGGAGTTTCTCCTCGCCTCGCCGGCGGCGGGTATCGGCCTGCATCTGGGCGACGTGTTCTACGGGAATGTCGGGGCCGCCGGCCGGCTCGACTTCACGGTGATCGGCCGGGCCGTCAACCTCGCCTTCCGGATCGAGGCGCTGACCAAGGCGCTGGGCCGGCCGCTGCTGCTTTCCAAAGAGGTGGCCGCGCACGCCGTTCCGACACCCGTCAGCCTCGGGCGCCATTTGGTCCATGGCCTGGACGAGCCGATCGAGGTTTTTGCGCCGGCCGACTGAGCGCTATCGTCGGCGCCGAGCGACGGAAAGCGGAGGGAGGATAGAGCGTGTCCGACGACCTTGCCTACATGTCCGCGGCCGATCTGGCTCGGCGCATCCGCGCTCGGGAGCTCTCGCCCGTCGAGGTGGTCGATGCCTGCCTCGCGCGCATCGAGGCCCGGAACCCGAGCATCACGGCACTCGTCTTCGTCGACGCCGACGGTGCTCGCGCGCGGGCTCGGGAGGCCGAGCAGAAAGTGATGACCGGCGAGGAGCTGGGCCCGCTGCACGGCGTCCCCACCGCGCTCAAGGACCTTTTCGATTTCCGGCCGGGCTGGCCCGCGACGCTGGGCGGCGTGCGGGCGCTCCGGGATTTCAGGCCCGACTGGTGGTGCGCCTTCGCCGAGCGGATCGAGAAGGCGGGGGCGGTGCTCGTCGGCAAGACCAACAGCCCGACCATGGGCTTCCGGGGGACCTGCGACAATTACCTGTTCGGGCCGTCCCGGAACCCGTTCGATGTCAGCCGCAATACCGGCGGCTCGTCCGGGGGCAGCGCCGGCGCCGTGGCCGATGGTCTCCTGCCCTTCGCCGAGGGCACCGACGGCGGCGGCTCGATCCGCATCCCCGCCTCGTGGTGCGGGGTCTATGGCTACAAGCAGTCGTTCGGCCGGGTACCGCAGATCGGTCGTCCGAACGCCTTCGGCCACGACGCGCCTTTTCTGTTCGAGGGCCCGATCACGCGGACGGTCGAGGACGCGGCGCTCGTGCTGAGCGCCATCGCCGGCCACGACCCGCGGGATCCCTACAGCATCGACGATCCGCAGGACTTCGTGGCCGCGACCCGGCGCTCGGTGCGCGGCATGAAGATCGCCTGGAGCCCGGATCTCGACATCTTTCCTGTGGACCCGGCAGTGGCCGAGGTCGTGGCGGAGGCGGTCCGCGCCTTCGCGGATGCCGGTGCCGTGGTCGAGGAGGTGAAGCTCGGGCTCAGGCGATCGCAGCGGGAGCTGAGCGATCTCTGGTGCCGCATGATCATGCCGATGAACGTGCGCGTCTTCACGGGATTCAAGGCCGCCGGCACGGACCTTCTCGGCGAGCATCGCGCCGACTTCCCGCCGCAATATCTGGACTGGCTCGCCAGGGGCGAGCGGCTGTCCGCGTCCGACTTCTACGCCGATCAGGAGATGCGCTCTGAGGTCTACGACGCCGTGCAGGGCGTCCTCGACCGCTACGACCTGCTGGTGTCGCCGACGCTCGCCTGCCTCGCCGTCCCGAACAGGGCGGACGGCAACACGGTGGGCCCGAGCCGGGTCAATGGCGAGGAGGTCAACGAGCTGATCGGCTGGTGCCTCACCTATCCCATCAACTTCACGGGCCACCCGGCAGCCTCGATACCGGCCGGCCTGGCCGAGGGCGGCCTGCCGGTCGGCATGCAGATCGTCGGCCGCCGCTGGGCCGACGCCGACGTCCTGGCGGCGAGCGCCGCCTTCGAGCGGATCCGGCCCTGGCGGGACAGCTACCGGATCTGCAGGGAGCGCAGGCTCGACCCCCGAGACGCCGGCTCTCGCCGGGCTCACGGGTGATAGGAGGCGTATTCGCAGACCCGATCGCCACCGCGGACCGGCGGCAGCACGCGGCCGGTCGCCTGCTGGTTCCTCAGCGTGACGATCGCGAAGGCGACCCAGCTCGCGTGGAAGACGATGCCCGCCAGAACGACGAGCTGGCCCGGGATCGGGCCGACCGAGGCTCTCTCCCAGAGCTGGCCCATCGAGAGCAGTGGGAGCGGGTGGATGAAGAGCTTGCCGTAGTAGGCCACCGCCTGGATGGCCAGGATCCAGCTGTAGTTGCGGCGCAGGCGGCGTCCCGCCGCCTCGGCGAAGCTGATGTGGAAGTGCAGGCCCTCATAGTCGTCGGCCAGCGCCTTGTTCCAGCCATTGTCGACCCGGAGGCCCTGGCCGCGGAGGATCGGCCCGAAGAACTGCGTCTCCATGACCCGCACGCGCACGCGCCAGACGTCGAAGTAGCGATAGCGCCGCGCCTCGAAGATCAGGAAGACGACGACGAGGAGGCCCACCAGCGCCAGCGGCAGGGGCGAGGCCTCCTTGCTGCTGAAGGTGGCCGAGAGGGCGATGCCGGTCGTCACCACCGCCCAGTTGGTGGTCGAGTTCGAACCGGGTGCGCCAGATCTTGCTGCGGTACATCTCGCCCCGATAGAGGTGGGCGAGCGCTCCGATCTCGGCGGGACCGAAATGCTGCTCCGTCACCGCCCTGTCCTGCGCCATGGTCGAGCCTCCCCTGCCGGCGCCGCGCCACGAGCGGGACGCGGCTCGCGGCATGAGTATCGCGCTGCGACGCCCCTCTGGCGAGGATCGGCCGGCGCGTATCCGGCGGCCACGATCCTGCGCCGGAAATGCGCCGGCCGTGCGTGTGACCGGAAAGGCCTTCAAGCATGGAGTCCCATGATGAGCCCGACCAAGAGAACCTTCGCCGCGGCACTTGTCCTCGGCGGTGCCATGCTGCTCGGCGCGGCCGCGCCGACGATGGCGGAGCCGTACTGGGGCTACCTGCCGCCCCAGGGGGGCCATCGGCCCGACGCGGGTCATCCGCCCTACGATCATCGGTCGCCCGGCTGGGGCCATCGACCCAATAGCCCGGACGCGCGCATCTGGCACGGCGAGCGCGACGGCCAGCTCACGCCGGACGAGGCGCACCGCCTCGCCCACCGCGAGCGTCACCTGGACAACCTGACCCGGAAGGCCCAGGCCGACGGCAAGGTGACGCCCCACGAGGCCCGGCACGTCGGCAATCTGGCCGAGCGCGACAACCGAGCCATCTGGCGCCTCAGCCACAACGGCAAGCGGGACTTCTGGCCGCGCTACGACTGATCCGGGCCGGGCGGCGGGCGCCGGATTCGCGCGCGTCGCCCTTGCCCTTCCGGCTTCCGGCGCTAACCTCCGCCCCGATCCGCCGCAGAGACCCGATCCGTTACCGAGGGAGGTTTTCGCCGTGCTGCACAAGAATCTGATCGACGGTGCTTGGGCAGAAGGGGCCAGCGTCTCGAAGGACGTGAACCCGTCCAACCTCGACGACGTGGTCGGCGAGTTCGCCTATGCCGACCGCCAGCAGACGCTGGACGCGATCGCCGCCGCCAAGGCGGCCTTCACGAGCTGGTCGGTGAGCCCGATCCAGCAGCGCTTCGACATCCTGGACAAGGCCGCGACGGAGATCCTGGCGCGCAAGGACGAGCTCGGCCGACTCCTCTCGCGGGAAGAAGGAAAAACCCTGCCGGAGGGCATCGGCGAGGCGGCGCGGGCCGGCCAGATCTTCAAGTTCTTCGCCGGCGAGTGCCTGAGGCTCACGGGCCAGAAGGTGCCGTCGACCCGGCCGGGCATCGACGTCGAGATGACGCGCGAGCCCATGGGCGTCGTGGGCCTGATCACGCCCTGGAACTTCCCGATCGCGATCCCCGCCTGGAAGATCGCTCCGGCCCTGGCCTACGGCAATTGCGTCGTGTTCAAGCCCGCGGATCTCGTGCCGGGCTGCGCCTGGGCGCTGGTCGACATTCTCCACCGGGCCGGCATCCCGGCCGGCGTCCTCAATCTCGTCATGGGCCGGGGCTCGGTCGTGGGCGAGGCCATTCTCAACTCGCCGGACGTGGCCGCGGTGAGCTTCACGGGCTCGGTCGACACGGGCCGGCGCATCGCCGCCACCTGCGCCGCCTCCATGAAAAAATTCCAGCTCGAGATGGGCGGCAAGAACCCGCTCGTCGTCCTCGACGACGCCGACCTCAAGACGGCCGTCTCCTGCGCCGTCAACGGCGCCTTCTTCTCGACCGGCCAGCGCTGCACGGCCTCCTCGCGCCTGATCGTGACCAAGGGCATCCACGACAAATTCGTCGACGCCGTCGTCGGGGAGCTGAAGAACCTGGTCGTCGACGACGCCCTGAAGCAGGGGACGCAGATCGGCCCTGTCGTCGACCAGAGCCAGCTCGATCAGGATCTGCGCTACATCGAGATCGCGAAGCAGGAAGGCGGCAAGCTCGCCTTCGGCGGCGACCTTCTGTCCCGCGAGACCAAGGGCTTTTATCTGCAGCCGGCGCTCTTCACCGAGACGAGGAGCGAGATGCGGATCAACCGCGAGGAGGTGTTCGGCCCGGTCGCGAGCATCGTGCGGGTCGGCGGCTACGAGGAGGCGCTGTCGGTCGCCAACGACACGCCCTTCGGCCTCTCGGCCGGCATCTGCACGACCTCGCTGAAGCACGCCACGCACTTCAAGCGGATGAGCGAGGCCGGCATGGTCATGGTCAACCTGCCGACGGCCGGCGTCGACTATCACGTCCCGTTCGGCGGCCGGAAGGGCAGCTCCTACGGACCGCGCGAGCAGGGCAGCTACGCGGCCGAGTTCTATACGACCGTCAAGACCGCCTACACGCTGCCGCTATAGATACAGCCGTCGACTGCAACGGCTGGACAGCGAAGGGGCGGCCACCGGTCGCTCCTGTCGCCTACGGACGGGGGAAACCCTTCGTTGAGCGAAGTTCCTCCAGTGCCTTCTCGATCTCCTCGGCGACGTTCCTCCACGCCGTGTCTCGCGCGTATTCGCCGGTACCCCAGGTGGTCACGGCCTTCTCGTCCTTGGGCAGGGCTGCCAGCTTGGCGAAGGGAGCGCGGCGCCAGCTGACGTCACGGACGATGATCGGGATCACTTTCGCGGTCTTCGCCTCGTGACGCTCCAGGGCACGGGTCACCTCCTTGTCGTAGCAATAATCGGAATTGATGAAGTCAGCGCTGACGAGAAGCAGGACGAGGTCGGCCTGCTCCAGATTCTCGTCGATCTGGTCCTCCCACTCCGTGCCGGGGCCGATGCGTCGATCGCTCCAGAGGTCGAGGAAGCGCTGCCGCTGGAGCAGCTTGAGGTGCGTCTCCAGCTCCGCGCGCAGCGTGTCGTCTTTGTGAGAGTAGCTTACGAAGGCGCGCATCGCTTGATCCGGCTTGTGTTGATCCGCGGCCACGGGTCGAGTCCCCGCGAGATCGACACCGTCCAGAAGCCCTCTCACATTCAGAGACAAAACGTCATCGCCCTCGATCACTGAGATGGTCGGCACACCCTTTCGCTCATAGACGAGCAAATCCTTGTAAGGTACGACGATGGCGGGATGATCTGGCACAGGGGCCATTTCCCGTGGCTAAAATCTGGAGCTGCCGTGAATGCGCTCGAAGTCGGAGCGGATGACGGCCAGCAGGCGCCGACGCCCCTCGACCGGTCCACGCACGCGGATGCGAACGCAGCGCTCAATGGGGTCGGCCACGACGAGAGCCTCGTTACCTTCGAGGTGCAGGATGACGCCCGTCCGCCATCGCGGTCTGTCGCTGCTCAGCACATGCGTCCGGACGATGAATCGGGGCAGCAGGCCTTCCGGCAGCAGGGCATTGTGACGGTATTCGAAGTTGAGGCAGGCCTCGGCCTTGAAGCCCTTCGCTTCCTCCGGCTGGTCCTTGCCGAGCAGCTCGGGGATCAGGAAATGATCCTCCTCCTCCGGAAAGCGGAAGCACAGCTCGAACTTGCGCATGAGTTCCACGATGAAGCCGTGACGCTCGGGCGGGTAGGCCTCGCGGTCGAGGATCGAGACGAGGTCTCCGAAGAAGAGCTCGCCGTTCCGCTCCGTCAGCCGATCGTGGTTCAGGATGCGGTAGACCCCCTGCGCAACCCAGCGCGGGTTCAGCACGTGCGTGTCGCGCAGGCGTGGATCGTCCTTGTAGTTCAAGGCGATGCCCAGAGCATGCAGGATTTCCGCGAGCCGCTCCTGCGCCTCGGCACCCTGCTCGCCCCCTTCAGCACAGAGCGCCCGGTACCTGTCGAAGGTCAGGTAGTTCTCGGCTGACCCGGAAAGCCGGTCCTTGATCGTGAACCAAGCCGACGGGAAGGGATCGCGAAGGTTCGGGAGGGCGTCGATCTCGCCACGGATGAGCCGATGCAGCTCGTCGATACCGGTGCGGTCCTCGCAATCGGTCTCGACGAACCGGCGGACGCCGGCGAACTTCTGCCGAAGGCCCCCCTGGTTCAGGCCGAAGCGATGCTCCCTGATCTTGTTGAGGACGATGATCACGGGTGATCGGGGGCGAAGCTGGCGATCAGGTTCAGCCAGTACTCGGCATCGGCATCCTCGTGCCCCTGCCGCCGGAGAGCACGAGAAGGTAGAGGCTGCGTTGCGTCAGGAAGAACTGGTGAGTAGCATGCATGATCTCCTGGCCACCGAAGTCCCATACGTGCAGCTGCACGTTCTCCTCGTCATGGAGGCGCAGCGGCCAGTCGACGCTGCTGATTCCGTCGGTCTTGGCCTCCCTGAGATCGAAACGACCATAGACGAGACTGTTGACGAGGGATGGCTTGCCGACGCCACCGAAGCCCACGAGGATCAGTTCGCCTCGTTCAGTGGTCGCCGTCCAGCGCGGCTTTCGAAGTAGTACTCGACAATATTGGATGGGTAGGCCGGCTTTGTCCGAACTCGTGCGGACTTCAGCGAAGGTCGCCCCAAATCTCGGCAGGTAGCCCTAAAGCTCCATTGCCATGTAGATAAAGCTCTTGAAGAGCCGATAAACGGCCGATGGCGTCTGGCAGCGCCGTCAGCTGGTTCCCGTCGAGGTGGAGCCGCCGCAGCTGGGTGAGCTGGCCGATGGCGTCTTGGCAGCGCCGTCAGCTGGTTCCCGTTGAGGACAGACTCATGCAGCTGGGTGAGCTGGCCGATGGCGTCGGGCAGCGCCGTCAGCTCAAGCTCCTGTCGAGGAGGAGCCACTGCAGCTGGGTGAGCTGGCCGATGGCGTCGGGCAGCGTTCAGCTGGTTCCGGTTGAGGACGAGGCCTGCAGCTGGGTGAGCTGGCCGATGGCGTCTGGCAGCGCCGTCAGCTGGTTCCCGTCGAGGTGGAGCCGCCGCAGCTGGGTGAGCTGGCCGATGGCGTCTGGCAGCGCCGTCAGCTGGTTTCCGTTGAGGACGAGCTCATGCAGCTGGGTGAGCTGGCCGATGGCGTCGGGCAGCGCCGTCAGCTGGTTCCTGTCGAGGAGGAGCCACTGCAGCTGGGTGAGCTGGCCGATGGCGTCTGGCAGCGCCGTCAGCTGGTTCCGGTTGAGGACGAAGGCCCTGCAGCTGGGTGAGCTGGCCGATGGCGTCGGGCAGCGCCGTCAGCTGGTTCCTGTCGAGGCGGAGCCACTGCAGCTGGGTGAGCTGGCCGATGGCGTCTGGCAGCGCCGTCAGCTGGTTCCCGTTGAGGACGAGCAGCCGCAGCTGGGTGAGCTGGCCGATGGCGTCGGGCAGCGTGAGGAGATCAAGATCGATTAGCTCAAGGCTTTCAGCCTTGGCTTTGCTGGCCTCCTCGATGCGAGCCGCCGCCTCGGTTCTGCCCGATTGGTCTTTTCGCTCGCCGTCCGCCGTAACCATTGGACCCGCTTTCTCTCCTGATGAGGCGCCCATGGAGGTCTTTATCGTCCACCTCAACCCCTGCTCTACTACCGTATCGTTCCCTTGTGTAACCGACCACGGCATCCGCGCCTCCCTGACCGGCCCGATGCTGCGTCGCCACAACTGACTCTTCACAAGATGATGACTATGCGTTCATAGTCCTCCCAGCGGCAGGGCCCGCCGACGTCATGGGTGTCGGCCGAGCACGCCCATGACGGGGGACAACGACCATGGCGGACAGCTTCAAGAACG
>CAWHFO010000012.1:0-3883 GCA_963828215.1 uncultured Alphaproteobacteria bacterium
TCGAGTCCCCTCGACCTTCCTTAGATCGATAGGAATTCCCTGGGCGTTTATTTCCTTCGCCAGCGTAAGAGCGGCCTCGCGCACATCGTCCTTGAACGTACATAAATGAGCTCTTGAATATCGGAAGAGCGATCCATCAGTACATCAGTACGAAGAAGAACTGCAACGCGCGGCCCGCCGAGCACCGCCAACATCATACCAAGCTCCAGAACAACATTTTGCCGTGCTCGGAACGCTTTTTCTTCAGGATGATCTCTACGATGTCCCTCATCATCTGGCGTCGCCCAAACCACCCCGAAATTCGCACCACTCCTAATACTTTCTAGCTTTTCTATTATTGTCTGTCCGCCGGATGTCAGCTGATCTAAGATCAGAGGGTCGAGATCCCATCTTCTCAGCATTGCCTGAAGCTCTGTCTTCGCCTTCTCATCATGGCCATATACCACAAATACATTGCGAGTGATGTCTGGTGACTTCGCTGCACGAGGCTGACGAGCTGGAACTGCACCGCCGATAATCGCGGCCACTTCAAGTTCGCGCGCCTGTGCGGCACTTTGCCTCCATCCAACAGAGGGCGCTCTATCCATTCCCCTTCGATCCCGCCGGCAAGGAGGCGTTTCTGGAGGTCGCGCAGCTGGCCGCGAGATTGGCTGGGCATGCGTCGAGTATGCCGGCGGGCAACAGGACGGGCAACATCGGAATCGGGTCTCAGAGGCCTCCGCCCATGGCAGGTCAAGGACCGTCATAGGTATCTTTCCCCTGCCCAATTTCAAACTGACCCACTACCCAGCGCCCGCACCCCTGGCCGGGGGGCGCCCGGCGCCCTATCCTCAGCCCTCGTCGGACAGCAGCCGGGAGCCCAGCACGTGCCGAGCCGGATCGAGCAGCGCCTCAAGGAGCTGGGCATCGAGCTGCCCCGGGCGGCCTCGCCCGCCGCCAACTATGTGCCCTTCACCGTGAGCGGCAAGACCGTCCTGATCTCGGGCCAGCTGCCGCTCGAGGGGGGCCGGCTGACGCTGACCGGCAAGCTCGGGGCCGGGCCGACGCTCGAGGCGGCGCAGCAGGCGGCCCGCCTCTGCGCCGTCAACCTGCTGGCCCAGCTCAAGAGCGCCTGCGCGGGCGACCTCGACCGGGCCGGACGTTGCCTCAGGCTCGGCGGCTTCGTCGCCAGCACGCCCGGCTTCCACGACCACCACAAGGTGCTGAACGGCGCCTCCGACCTCATCGTGGCGGCGATGGGCGA
Source organism: uncultured Alphaproteobacteria bacterium (assembly GCA_963828215.1). Taxonomy (GTDB): domain Bacteria; phylum Pseudomonadota; class Alphaproteobacteria; order Geminicoccales; family Geminicoccaceae; genus CAVTJL01. The sequence goes on from CAWHFO010000012.1 coordinate 1,244, forward strand.
GGCCGGCCGGCACGCCCGCTTCGCCGTCGGTGTCGCCGCCCTGCCGATGGATGCGGCGGTCGAGGTCGACGCCACCTTCGAGCTCCTCTGAGACCACCCGCCGGGATGGAAGCGAGGCTGCTTTCCGGGATCGACCGGATCGAGGCGCCGGTCTGGGACGGGCTCGTGCCCGGTGACGACCCGTTCGTCCGGCACGTTTCTCGGGCTGATGGAGGGGAGCGGCTCGGCCACGACCGGAGCGGCTGGCAGCCGCTCCACCTCGTGCTCGAGGAGGGCGGCCGCCCGGTCGGCGCCGTGCCGCTCTATGCCAAGAGCCACAGCTGGGGCGAGTATGTCTTCGATCACGGCTGGGCCGACGCCTTCGAGCGCACCGGCGGCCGCTACTACCCGAAGCTGCAGGCGGCCGTGCCGTTCACGCCGGTGCCGGGGCCGCGGCTGCTCTCGGGCGGCGATCCGGCCGTCGGCCGCGCCCTGGCGAGCGCCCTGGCCCTCACCGCCAGGGAGACCGGCCTCTCCTCCCTGCACGTCACCTTCTGCAGCGAGGAGGATGCGGCGGCGCTGGCGGGCGCCGGATTTCGAGCGCCGCGGCATCCAGTACCACTGGCACAATCGGGGCTACGGCAGCTTTCCGACTTTCTGGGCGAGCTGAGGAGCGCCAAACGGAAAACCATTCGCAAGGAAAGAGAACTCGGTGCGGGCGGCCGGGGTCGAGATCCTGACGCTCAGCGGCGACGAGCTGGGCCCCCGCGATCTCGCCGGCTTCTATCCCTTCTATCGGGCGACGGTCGACAAGCGCTGGGGCAGCGCCTACCTGACGCGGCGCTTCTTCGAGCGGCTGGGGCAGGACTCAGCCATCGGGTCGTCTACGTGGCGGCGCGCAAGGACGGCGAGACGGTGGCCGCCGCCCTCAATCTCTGGGCCGGCGACACCCTCTACGGCCGCCTCTGGGGCTGCCTCGAGAGCTACCGGTTCCTCCATTTCGAGTGCTGCTACTACGCCGCGATCGACTTCGCCATCGCCAACGGCCTCGCCCGCGTCGAGGCCGGGGCGCGGGCACCCACAAGCTGCTCAGGGGCTACGAGCCGGTCTGGATCAGGAGCGCCCGCTGAATCGGCGACCGCGGCTTCCGCGCCGCCGTCGAGCGTTTCTTGTTCAGGAGCAGCGCCAGCTCGAGCGCAGATCCTGGAGCTGCGGGAGCAGCTGCCCTACCGCCAGGCCGAGGGCTGCCCGTCCTGAGGGCTTTCCCGCCAGAAGGGCTTGCGCACGTCGGAGAACCGTGACGCCCATGGAGAAGGCTGGAGCAGCGCGCTCGGCGAGCTGGCCCGCTACCTCGCGCAGGACGCAATTTGTCCATGATCGGGCTGCAACGACGCCTCGATCCAGGCGAGGGTCGCCGCGATGCGGCCCAGATGCCGGAGATCGGGATGGGTCAGCAGCCGGATCTCGCGCTCGGGGGGCGAGTCCCGTCGCCCGGGAGGCGGGTGAGCGCCGCCGCACGGTCCCCGACGATCCGAGGGAGCAGAGAGCGGCCGAGCCCGGCCCGGACGCCTTGCAGGAGCGCCTCGGCGTCGTTGACCATGACGGTCGAGAGCCCGCCCTCCTTCTCCGCGGCTCCGGCGATCCACCGGGCCTGCGGCAGGTGCGCCATCGAGTCCTCGTAGGTCAGCCAGGGAAGCCTTCGCCGCATCGGCTCCGACATCGGTGGCGGCGTCGAGGCGGCATAGGCGAGCGTCCCGATGCGTCTGGGCGAGGATCCGGCTGCCGGCCTCCTCGGCGGGCCGCGCCAGCCGGAGCGCGATGTCCGCCTCGCGCCGCGTCAGGCTGAGGTCGTGGGACTCGGCGACCAGCTCCACGCGTAGACCCGGATGGAGCGTCAGCAGCTCCCGCGCCGCAGGAACCAGCACCCTGTTGACGAGAATGGGGACGGCCGTCACGCGCACGGTGCCGCCGACGGCGGTATCGGCTCCCTTCACCGCTGCCGTCAGCCCGCCGATCTCGGCCTCGATGGCCTCGGCACGCAGCACCACGACCTCGCCCGCCTCGGTCGGGCGCATCTCGCCCCTGGCTCCCCGCTCGAACAGGCGCGCATCGAGGGCCGACTCCAGGGCGCGCAGGCGCCGCGCCACGGTGGTCGGGTCCAGTCCCGACCGGCGCGCAGCGGCCGCGTTCGACCCTTCGCGCGCCAGAGCGAGGACAAATCGGAGGTCGTTCCAGTCCATGCCGTGCATTCCTGCAGGCTAAACCGGCGCAATTCGGCGTGAAGCGGCAACGACGCCGCTCTAGGCTCGTCGCATCCCATAGCGGCGGAGCCAGGATCATGCTTTTCGCGGTTCTCTTCGAGGACGATCCCGATGGCGCGGACGAGATCCGCCGTCGGCACATGAAGGCGCACCTGGATTTCCTGGAGCGCAACGCCTCCGCGATCAAGGCTGCCGGGCAACTTCGAGATGGCGCCGGTGCTCCCGCCGGTGGCTTGTGGCTGGTCGAGGCCGGCGAGCCCGGCAGGTCGACCGGCTCGTGCGGGAGACCGTTCTGGCCGACGGGCCTGCGTCGCTCGGTACGCATGCTCGCCTGGGCCCGGGTCTTCGCCGACGGCGCCCGTCCCGGGATGCCGGGCCAGGGCGGTGCCGGTCGGCGCTC
>CAWHFO010000013.1:0-15561 GCA_963828215.1 uncultured Alphaproteobacteria bacterium
AGCCCGATCGCTGGCTCCTTGCCTCTTCACCCGCCGCCCGCACTTGTGGGAGGTTGCGCACTGAGCCAGCGGTTCGCCGACGTCACTCCGGCGTCGGCGCGGCCTGCCCAACCTTCCCACCACGACAGGGAGGTAAATGCACTGTCACCGTAACCCCTTTCCACCGTAACCCCCGCGGCCAGCGTCGGCGGAGGCCTTTGGAGCGCGGCGTGTTGATCAACGCATATAGCCCATGTGTGGCGCGCCAAACAGGAACGAGGAGCAGAACGACGAGCACGACAAAGATCAGGCGAAGCCCCTGCCTCCGAAATACTGGCGATGGGAGCCGAATAACCGCCGCCACCAAACAGCAGAAAAAGAATGACCACTATCAGAATCGAACGACATGACTGTCCTCCAGGCGGTTCAGATCGGCTAGGGAACTGGCACCGTTCTAAGCTTCCAATTCCCAATCCTTGCGATATCCTTGGTCTGCTCGGTCGTGAGGCCGCCGCTGGTGGCAGGGACCTACTGGTTCTTCTTGATCTGGTCGTAGACGAAGCCGCCGGCGGCACCGGCCGCGGCGCCCGTGAGCGCGCTGCCGAGGAAGTTGCCAGTCAGGAGCCCGACCGCGGCGCCGCCGGCGGCACCGACGCCGGCCCCGGTCAGCGTCCGCTCGCCGGTCGTCTTGTTGACCTCGCAGCCGGCGAGCCGACCATCGCCACCAGGGCGACAACCGCACCCAGCCGACCCGCGCTCGTTCCCGTCATCGTCGATCTCCGCTTCGTCCGGGGCTATCCTACCTCCCGTCACTTGCCCTTGCACGGCCACCGCTCGCTCATCGCCTGCCAGAAGCCGTTGACGGCGGCGTCGTTCCTCGTCTCCGGATGGGAGCCGGCCCAGGCGACGAACACCTGCCGCACCTGATCGAGAGTTGGCAGCGGATCGGCACATGCCCAACCGCGCACGACGCCGACGCGCGTGATCTGCTGATAGAGCTGACCGCTCCCGATGATGTAGCCATAGCAGAAATCGGGCTCGGCCTCGCCGCAGCGTTGTGCCAGCTCGGCCACCGTGTAGTCGCCGGCCGTCGCGCCGGCCGACACGCCGCCGCTCTGGGCCACGGCCGGGCCGCCCTGCGCCAGGGCCGGCGTCGCCAATGCCATGGCGAGAAGGGAAGCACCCAACAGCCGGCAAACGCCTCGCGCTCGTGGCATACAGAACCCTCCCCATCGGCATCGCGCGCCACCACGTAGGACGCGGCATCATCGCCAAAACGCTCGATCCGCACGAGCAGCCTTGGTTCCCGACCTCAGCTATCTCCACTTTCCCAGCGGGTTGCGACGAGTGCTCGAAACGCCGAGCTTCCCTCGGCCGCAGCATCGACCTACCGTCAGGCTGAACCAGTCGGCAGGACTGGCAGCTAGGCTTTGCGAACCGCATCCCGGATGCTGTCCTTGAGGCCGCCGACAGCGTTCTGTACCTTGCCTTCCGCCTTGTCCTTCTTGCTGTTGGCCTTCAGCTTGGCATCGCCGGTCAGCTCGCCGACAGCCTCCTTAACGGTGCCCTTGGCCTGCTTCGCAGCACCCTCGATCCGATCCTTGTCCATACCCGTGCTCCATCGTGATTTTGTCCGCCGACGCCGCAACGTTGTCACGGTCCGGCCGCGCCGCCATAGCGAGAGAGCGAGCCGCGCCTGGCGGGCGCCGGCTCGCCCAACTGGCCTGCGCCTGGAGGAGCGCCGCCTGCGCCTGCTTGAGCGCCGACTTGCAACCCTCCTCATTGTGCGCCTTCAGCGCCGCTTCGGCCGCCTCGTAGTGCTTGAGCGCGGCATCCTTCTTCGGCCCGGCAGGAGCCTTGTCCCACGCGGCCTTGACCGTCTTCATCATCTCGGCCCCGCTCGTCGCCGCCGGGGCTGGTGTCGGTGCCGTCTCCCTCGATCTCTCCTTCGAGCCAGCAAGATGAGAGTTCGCCACAGCTTGCCCCGCACGTCGGGCGGGGCTGCTCGGCCAACATCCCATCATGACTCGGCCGCCGCTCGCCAGCGCTGATCCAGATCAATCGGACTGCAGAGAAAACGGCTCGCAGCGCGCTCTCGGTTACGGTGACAGTGCATTCCGGACGGGCGGCTCTCAGCGCTCATCGCCTCTCACGGGCTTGGCGTTGCCGCTGTTGATTGGAGTGCTCGTCGTACCCCTTCGGGATCGCCGGCGGATGCCGTCTACCCGCAGTTTCGTCGATCATCGAGAGCGACCAGCAGCGTCAGGTTCGCGCCACCCGGGCCCGCCAGTTGGGGAGGGTCAGGTCGGGGCGCAGCGCCTTCAGCTCGTAGGCGGCGGCGCGGCGCTGGCGCTGGAAGCCGCAGGCGTAGGCCTCTTCGGAATTACGGGACAGTGCATTCACCTACGTGTGGAGCGGGCGGGGCATTGGCCTAGCGGCATTCAGCCCATGTTCTTCATCTCGATCCGGATGCCGTGCACCGCCACGTCCGACTCGTTCAGGACCCGACCGGGAGGCTGTGGGGCCATGTTGACCACGAGACAGCCTTGGCCGTCCCAGGCCCCGAGCGCTTTCATGATGTCGCGGTGGGGTGGAAGCCGCTCGCCGTCGGGCGAGATGTCGACGACCGGCGGCTTGATCTGGTCAAAGACAAAAACCGACGGCCAGCGGTGGTGATGAACCGGCTCCTCGTCCTTGGGCTCGAGCGTGACCTCGAGCACGCGGACCCGGTCGTTCTCGAACAGGACCTTGTGATGTTTCGGCGCCGCCTTCACGGCATCCAGCTCGGGATCCCAGGTCGACGGGCTCGACAAGTCGATGCTGCCAACCATTTCGCGACCCCTTCTTTTTTTCATCGGGCTCAATCGAGAAGCCATCGATGCAGTCTACATTGGGCCCGCGATCCCGCACAAGGTCGAGAGCGACCGCGGCGCGACCTCGCTGCTCAGCGCCGAGACGTGCAGGAAGCCGGCCGGGTCGTGAGCCGTGGCTGCAGGCCCACGCTCGGGCTCAGTTGGAGCCTCGAGGCTCCGGTGCCACGCAATTGAACTCCGTCACGAAGAACGTGCCGGTCTTGCTGGCGGCGTTGTTCGCCACCAGGCTCGCCTGCTTGTCGCGCTTCTCGCAGTAGCTTTTGGCGAGGGATGTGACGTCGGCCACCGTGGCGGCGTCGGAGTCCCAGCTGTAGGCCACGTGGCTATCCGTGGCGGTCAGCATCTTCGGCGACGCCGCGCCGCATCCGGCGAGTGCCAGGATCGCGCAGCCCAACGCCATACGGCGGATCACCATGCCAGTGCCTCTCTCTCGCCAGGACGATCTTGTCAGTGGAAGCTCGAGCGCGACCGCGATCAAGGCTCGTCGGATGCCTTCTACGCAGGTCCGGTCGGCCCTTCAATCCGCGATGGCCTTCGGCTGTCGGTTTCCGGCCCGCTAGTGAGGCCGATGCCGACCCGCATCAGGCGGATCGCCGCCCAGCAACCGGCAGCTCTGGCGGGGGTGCCCGCCCTCGCCCGGCGGGTCAGGCTGGCGAGAGTCTCGGTTCCTCCCCAACCAGCTCCAGCGGGCGTGGGCATGCCTGAGTTCGTTTAGCAGCCTGACGTCGAGCCCGTTGCAATCAATGCTGGCGATGATGTCAGTGCGCAGGCAAGTCGTCGGGAATGAGCAGCATCACGATCCGCAAACTCAATCCGGCGCTGAAGGAGCGGCTGCGGGTGCGCGCGGCGGAGCGGGGGCATTCCATGGAGGCCGAGGTGCGGCGCATCTTGCGGGAGGCGTTGACGGGCGCCGGACGGGCGACTGACAAAAATCTCTATGAGCGCATCCGTGCCCGATTCGAGCCGCTGGGCGGCGTCGAGCTGGAGCTGCCGGCGCGCGAGCCGGCGCGCGAGCCGCCCCGCTTCGAGTGATGTTTCTGCTCGATACGGATGGGCTGTCGCCCCTGATCGCCGCCAGGGTGGCGGTCCATGATGGCGTGCCACAGCACGACCGGCCGTCCGACCGGCCAGGGCTACATCGGCTCGAGCCCCAGCGCCTGCCGCAGGCGGGATTTCAGGAAGGCGCCGTCACGGGTCGGGAGGATGCGGGGGTGGTCGGCCTGGTCGACGGTGACGGCGGCGAAGGTGGGGCCGGGCTTGGGCGCGGTCAGGCGGCGGGCGAGGCTCTCGACCTCGTCCATTTTCCTTATCTTCTGCGCGTCGGGGATGCCGGCGGCGCGGGCGGTGGCGGCGAGGTCGGTGCCGTGGGCGGTGTGGCTGGGCTGGCCGCCGGTCTCGCCGTAGAGGCCGTTGTCGAGCACGACGACCGTGAGGTTTTTGGGTGACTGGACGGCGATGGTGGCGAGCGAGCCCAGGCCCATCAGCATCTCGCCGTCGCCGGTGACGACGAGGACGGGCAGCGCCGGCCGGGCCAGTGCCAAGCCCAGGCCGACCATGGCCGCCCCGCCCATGGCGCCCCACAAATAAAAATTCCGGGGAGAGTCGCCGGCGGCGGCGACGTCGTAGGTGGGGGCGCCGAGGCCCGTGACGACGAGGGTGTCGCCGCGGTGGGCCAGCAGCCGGGCGACGACGGCGCGGCGGTCGAGCCTGTCCTCGGCGGCGGTCATGGCGGCGGCCCCTCGGCCGGCTCGCCTGTGGGAGTGAAAAAGCTTTTTGCGCCGATGAGGCGCTGGCCGAGAAGGACAGCCATGGCGGAGCCGCCGTCGAAGGCCATCGAGGCGGCCGCGGCGACGACCGGGCCGGCGTCGTCCGGCCGGTCGACCCGGAGGGTCTGCACGCCCATCAGGCCGAGCGCTGCGGCGGTGGCCCCGCCCATGGGCACCTGCCAGGGGTTGAATTCGCCCCATTCGCCGCGCATCGCCACGAGGGTGAGGAGCGGGAAGGCGCAGACGCGGACGAGGGACAGCATGTTGATGCAGTTGCCGACGCCGCTGGACTGCATGAGCAGGACGCCGCGCTCGCCGCCCAGCCAAGCCCCGGCAAGAACAGAAATGCCCTCCTCCTCGGTGGTGAGCGGCACCGCGCGCATCGAGGGGGCCCGGCCGACGCGGCGGATGAGGGTGGCGTGGCCGCCGTCGGGGACGTAGGCGACCTGGCGGACATCGGCCGCGACGAGCGCCTCGAAGATGTCGTCCGGCCACGCTCTCGGCCGTTCCTGGCCCAAGGGCGGCTCGACGATCGCTCGGTCCATGCCGCCGCTTCCGTCAGCTCGCGGCCGGCTCGGCGGCGCGCGGGAGCGGCTGCTGCTGGGTGATGCAGTGGATGCCGCCGCCGCCATGGACGAGGTCGGTGACCTCGAGCTGGGTGACCTGGCGGTCGGGAAAGGCCTGGCCGATGGCCCGGTAGGCCGCCTTGTCGGCGCCGTCGGCGAAGCCCGGCATGACGATGCCGCCATTGGCGATGTAGAGATTGATGTAGGAAAGCGTCAGGCGCCGGCCGTCCTCGCGCAGCCTCGCCTTGGGCTGGAGGATCGGCACGACCTCGAGCTGCCGGCCCCTGGCGTCGCCGACGGCCCGCAGCAGCTCGAGATTGGCGGCCAGCCCGTCGTGATTGGCATCGGCCGGATCGTCGCTTGCCAGCGCCAGGACCAGGCCCGGCCGGGCGAAGCAGGCGACATTGTCCACATGGCCGCGCGTCTCGTCGTCGACCAGCCCGAAGGGCAGCCAGACGACCCGCTCGACGCCGAGATGTTCTTTCAGTCTGGCCTCGGCCTCGTCGCGGGACAGGCCGGGATTGCGCCGCGGGTCGAGGATCGAGGTCTCGCAGACGAGGCAGGTGCCCTCGCCGTCGACCTGGATCGCGCCACCCTCGGCGACCAGCGGCGCCTCGTAGCGGGGCAGGTCCAGATGCTCGAGGACCCGCTGCGCCATCCGCGCGTCCTGGGCATAGTCCTCGTAGACCTCGCCCCAGCCGTTGAAGCGCCAGTCGACCCCGGCCACCCGGCCGGTGCCATCGGTGACGAAGGTGGGGCCGGTGTCGCGCGTCCAGCTGTCGTCCTGGGGCATCGGCAGCACGGCGATGCCGGGGCCGCAGAGCAGCGAGACGGAGGCGGTGAGCTCCGGGCGGGCGATCATGGTGACGGGCTCGTGCTGGACGATCGCCCTGGCGATCTCGGCCGTGACCTCGCGGGCCGCCTCCAGGTGCTGGCCCCAGAGCGCCTCGCGGCAGGGCCAGGCCATCCAGCAACGGGCGTGCGGCGCCCATTCCGCGGGCATGGCGAACCCGTCGTCCCGTGGTGTGCTCAAGCCTTCCTCCCCCATAGTGCCGAGCGCTAGCGAGGTTGCACGTCTTTCGGGGTGGACGCAACGCCGCTCAGCGCCCGGAAGTGGGTCTGTTTGAAATTTCCCCGGTGGGCTCGGAGGAGTTTGGGACTTGGGCCGGATCTAGTTTGAATTGGCCTTGCGGTAGGGGCCGCGCTTGGCTGGCTTTGGCGCCGACGCATCAACCATGGTCGCCACATCCTCCATGCTCCACAGCCGGTCCGACACGCCAGCCGCCATCGCCGGGGCCATCCGCAACGTCTTGTGGATGCGCACGAAGTTGTACCGGACGGTGTACAGCGCAACCATGTGGGTGTAGTTCTCAAACTTCTTTGAGAAAGCGTTGGTGAGTTGGGTGAACCGCCGCATGTGCATGCGCATGGACAGATTTGCCGCTCCACGTAGCTGGTTGAGACGTGCGCCGGGTCAGGCCGGCCCATGACCGGATGCTTCCTTGCCCCGATGCACTCAGCCGGGCTGTACCAGCCCTTGGCGCTCTCCGGAGCCACACCGTAGAGCTTGACGAGCTGGGCGTAGTCGACGTCCGCCCCGAAGGCGCCTTCAACCGCGTCGAGATAGGCAGCGTGCCCATCCGTGGTTAGCTGCACGCGGGTCGCCAGCCGATCGGCTACGTCCTGCATGAACTCTGCGGCATAGCCGGCATCACGGCCGCCCACGAGCCAAGAGACAATTAGTTTGGAATCCGCGTCGAGAGCGGTCCACGTCCAGGCATCGCCAGCTTCTTCCGGGGCAGCCACCGCCACCTCAACGTTCTTCGCCTTCGCGTACACGAAGGACCAGATCTCGTCGCACTGCACGCGCCGAGCCTTCACACCGCGCACCGCCTGATCATGGAAGGCCGCGCACGCCTCGCCAGCCTCGACCAGGAGCTTCGAGACGGTATTGATCGACACTCCCACCACGCGGGAGATCGACCGCATGGACGATCCCTCGCAGAGGAGGGAGAGGATCTGGACGCGCTTGGCGAGCGGGAGCTTGTTCATGCCCCGCATGATATGAAATTCATTGCTTAGCGTCAAGATAAAAAGTTCCGACCTAAACAAAGCGTATGCCGCCCAAGTCTGCTAACCTCGCGAAGGGAGACGCACCAGGGAGCCTACGATAACATTTTTGTTATTGCATCGCAAGTGGTTTCCCCTTGAGGAACCACAAAAAAGTGATATACCTATGGCCACCGGAGTTATTCGGGCATATAGAACGCCAAGCGGCAGAAATGCCATTCTTGAATGGTACAATGACTTACCCCACGCAGCGCGAGCCGGCCTCCGTGAGTTCATCGATGCAATTTTGCAGCATCCACTTGGACAATGGAGCCTGCACAGCGCGCCTGCCCTAACCCCAGCGCGATTTAGCAAATTGCATAAATTCAAGATACGAGCGTCAGGAATTCAATATCGGCCAATAGGATACTTTGGACCATTCAGAGGAACGTACACAATCCTGATGCCGGCCGAAGAGAGAGGTAGGGAATGGAGACCAAAAGATGCTAGAGAGCAAGCACTAAATCGAATGGAGCAAGTCGAAGGTAATTCGGAGCGATCAGTTGAGTGCTACTTTCCCGCCGCTTGAGGAAGAATTTGAACACAAGGAATTCCGTGACGCCTATGTGGCTAGCCGCGTAAGGCGCCACATTGCCTTGCAGCTTCGGCGCCTTAGAGAAGATCGAGGGCTGTCCCAAGCCGAGCTTGCTCGCCTACTCGGCAAGCAACAGAGCGCCCTATCCAGGCTTGAGGATCCAGATTATGGCCGCTTTTCTGTAACTACGCTTCTTGAGCTTGCTGCGAGATTTGACGTTGGATTGATTGTCGCCTTTTCCGACCATGATGAATTCTTGCGGCGGATGAATGACCTTAGGCCTGCCGCACTACGTGCAAGTCCATATCGGGGCCGTGGCGATAGAGTTCGCAGCATCCGCCGGAACGTCAGTGGTGTCACTTGCGACGACAGGTCCGATACGCGAGCCCATGACCACAAAATGGGATTATCGACAGGTGCTTATAGCGATACCGGACAACATAAAGGTTTCTTTGAATAATGCGTCCAATTCGAATGAGACTGCTGTAGATACGACGAACGAAAGGATACCCTACCGTGGCTGAAGAGGAAAAGGAAAGACTTTTTACGAAAACAGATGACTTCCGCCTTATTTACAGCAATGCATCGCGACTTGGTATATCTCCATGGGACTTCACGATATTCTTCGCGCAAAACGTCGAAGGTGGCGCAGATGGAGCACAGATCCACGAGGAGATGCTGGGGGTGCGCCTATCTCCCCAGCACTTCAAGGCATTTGTTCGAGCTATGGAGCATGCTCTAAGCGCCTATGAGGGCCGAATTGGCGAGATCAACGTCCCCGAAGAGCTTTTCGTGGCAGCTTCGGCGTTCCACCAGGCCGCAGGAGGCATACGCTTTCATGGCGGCGCTAACCCGGATCATTCATGAGGGTCAGAGGGCTGCGGTCTGCGGACGTGCGCGAGGGCGGCGCCTGGGGCGCGATCGGTGGGGCTGGTTGGGGTTGCGAGGCACGGGCTTGGTCGGGGCACGCTGCCCCGTAGCTTAGGGCGGCAGCTTGACGGCACGGGCGGCGAGGAGTGCCCAGCTCTGCTGATGGGGGTAGCCGGACGGCAGCGCAACCTTGATCCGGGTCTTCATCTCGGTGACCCGGGCGGCGACTTTGATCAGCGCGAGCCGAATGGTGTCGAGCTGGGCGTCGCGCCAGAACGAGGTCTTGGGTGCCAGACCACGCAGGGTGTGGAGGAGCCAGTAGGCGGCGGTGTGGATCAGGAGGCGGAACTGGTTGGCCGTGGCCCTGGTGCATCGAACTGTCCGGTCGGAGGCGAGATGCAGCTTGTGGGCCTTGATCAAGTTCTCGGCTTGGCTGCGCTGGCAGTAGACCGCCTCGTAGAGCCAACGGGGTGCGCCCTCGAGGTTGGTGACGATGAAGCGGCTGTCGGTGCCGTGGCCCGAGGCCTCGATGCGGGCGACGACTTGGCGCTCGGTTGTCCAGCTGCCGGCGGCATAGCGGAACGCGCCGAAGCGGCGCACCTTCGGGGCCTCGCCCGGCGACGCGGCCGACGGCGGCATCCTCGGCGAGATCGGCAACCCTGGCGAGCAGCACCTGGTTGCCGGCGAGGCCGAAGACGTAGCCGACCCGGTTGCGCTCCACCAAGTCATCGCCTCGGGCCGGGCGTAGTGGCTGTCGCCGCGGATCAGGATCTCGACCCTGGGCCAGCGGGCGCGGATGGCTTTGACGACATGGCGCAGGACCAGGGCGACCTCGGCGCCGGCCGGCGTCTTGCCGGGCCTGAGGATCACCGCCACCGGCTTGCCGGTGGTCGCCTCGTAGATGTGGATCGGCAGGAAGCAGCGGCTGTCGTAGTGGGCGTGGAACAGCGCGAGCTGCTGGCCGCCCGTGCACCCGGTCCTCGGTGTCGTCGATGTCGAGCACGATCCGTCGCGGCACTGCATCGAAGCTGTCGCAGAACAGCTCGATCATCGCCGCCATCATCCGCTTGAGCGCGATCGGTCCGGGCAGGTTCTCGAGCCGGCACATGGTTGGCTGCGAGCACAGGTCAGCCTCGCTCTCGGGCAACCGAGCGACCGCCATCTTGAAGACCGGGTCGACGCGCAGCGCATCGCAGTCGTTCGCGTCCGGATAGCCAGCCGCGATCAGGAGCGCCCGGAAGCGGATCATCTCCGCCAGCCCGTGCTGGACACGATCCGGTGCCCGCGGGTCCTCGATGCAGCGGGCCAGGCGCTCGGCGATCCCCAGGCGACGCTCGATCTCGGCCAACACCAGCACCCCGCCATCGGAGCTCAGCCGACCGGCGTCAAACGTGACCTGCACAAGCTTCCCGGCAACGGGTGACAGGCCGGGGAGAAACGGTGCATCATCCGCCATGGCGGGCGTGAACTCCGTTGACCGTAAGGATCCTGCTTCAGCACCAGAATCCTACACGATCTCAGCGGCTTGGTCAGCGCCCGCCAGCTCCTGATGAATTATCCGGGCTAAGAAGCAGGGAAGCAACTAACTACCCCACCGCTTCGCCGCCGCCTTCTTGGCAATCTCGGCACGCTCCTCCGGGCTCAGTTTCGCCGCACGAGCTGCGCCACCCTTCTTCCCGAGCGCCTTCGCATTCGGGTCCTTGCCGTCATCCGGCTCGATGGTATCCTCGATCTCGCCCCTGGCGATGCGCATGACATGCACGGCGTTGCCGATCACGTCGGCCGGGCGTTTCTGGCCTTTCGGTCCTTTGGGCATGGTCGCTCCTGGAGATGCTTAACGCTAGGCATCATATAGGAGCTGCCCGGATGGGCGCGACCCCCTGTCAAGGGCTAGAGGTTTCAAACTGAGACACTACCCAGCGCCCGCACCCCTGGCCGGGCAGCGTCCGGCGCCCTATCCTCAGCCCTCGTCGGACAGCAGCCGGGAGCCCCGCACGTGCCGAGCCGGATCGAGCAGCGCCTCAAGGAGCTGGGCATCGAGCTGCCCCAGGCGGCCTCGCCCGCCGCCAACTATGTGCCCTTCACCGTGAGCGGCAAGACCGTCCTGATCTCGGGCCAGCTGCCGCTCGAGGGGGGCCGGCTGACGCTGACCGGCAAGCTCGGGGCCGGGCCGTCGCTCGAGGCGGCGCAGCAGGCGGCCCGCCTCTGCGCCGTCAACCTGCTGGCCCAGCTGAAGAGCGCCTGCGCGGGCGACCTCGACCGGGCCGGACGTTGCCTCAGGCTCGGCGGCTTCGTCGCCAGCACGCCCGGCTTCCACGACCACCACAAGGTGCTGAACGGCGCCTCCGACCTCATCGTGGCGGCGATGGGCGAGGCCGGCCGGCACGCCCGCTTCGCCGTCGGTGTCGCCGCCCTGCCGATGGATGCGGCGGTCGAGGTCGACGCCACCTTCGAGCTCGCCTGAGACCCGGCGCCCGGATGGAGGCAAGGCTGCTTCAGGGCATCGACCGGATCGAGCCGCCGGTCTGGGACCGGCTCGTGCCGGGCGACGACCCGTTCGTCCGGCACGCCTTTCTCGGGCTGATGGAGGGGAGCGGCTCGGCCACGACGAAGAGCGGCTGGCAGCCGCTCCACCTCCTGCTCGAGGAGGGCGGCCGCCCGGTCGGGGCCGTGCCGCTCTATGCCAAGAGCCACAGCTGGGGCGAGTATGTCTTCGACCATGCGTGGGCCGACGCCTATGAGCGCAGCGGCGGCAAATACTACCCGAAGCTGCAGGCGGCGGTGCCGTTCACGCCGGTGCCTGGGCCCCGGCTCCTCACGGGCGGCGATCCCGCCATAGGCCGCGCCCTGGCGAGCGCCCTGGCCCTCACCGCCAAGGAGACCGGCCTCTCCTCCCTGCACGTGACCTTCTGCACCGAGGAAGATGCGGCAGCGCTGGCGGGCGCGGGCTTTCTCGAGCGCCGCGGCATCCAGTATCACTGGCACAATCGCGGCTATGGCAGCTTTTCGGATTTCCTGGGCGAGCTGAGGAGCGCAAAAAGAAAAACCATTCGCAAGGAAAGAGAACTCGGTGCGGGCGGCCGGGGTCGAGATCCTGACGCTGAGCGGCAGTGAGCTGGGGCCCCGCGACCTCGCCGGCTTCTATCCCTTCTATCGGGCGACGGTCGACAAGCGCTGGGGCAGCGCCTACCTGACCCGGCGCTTCTTCGAGCGGCTCGGGCAGGAGCTCCGCCATCGGGTGGTCTACGTGGTGGCGCGCAAGGACGGCGAGACCGTGGCCGCCGCCCTCAATCTCTGGGCCGGGGACACGCTCTACGGGCGACTCTGGGGCTGCCTCGAGAGCTACCGGTTCCTCCATTTCGAGTGCTGCTACTACGCCGCGATCGACTTCGCGATCGCCAACGGCCTCGCCCGCGTCGAGGCCGGGGCGCAGGGCACGCACAAGCTGCTCCGCGGCTACGAGCCGGTCTGGATCAGGAGCGCCCACTGGATCGGCGACCGCGCCTTCCGCGCCGCCGTCGAGCGTTTTCTTCTTCAGGAGCAGCGCCAGCTCGACGCGCAGATCCTGGAGCTGCGGGAGCAGCTCCCCTACCGCCAGGCCGAGGGCTGCCCGTCCTGAGGAGGAAAGCTGCGATCCCAGGCACGAGGGCCGGCTCGGGCCGGGAGACGCATCGCCAATCGGCCCCAAGGTCGCACACGGCACCGATCCGTCCCATATTCGCGCCGATCCAGGCGAGGATCGCGGCGACCCGGCCCAGGTGCCGAAGATCCTGGTGAGCGCAATCCCGTCTTCGTAGCTCAGCTACGGAAGCCTCGACGCACAGGAAGCCTCGACGCATCGGTTGGAACGTCGGTAACGGCCTGGGCGGCAAAATCAGAAAGCCCGATCTCCCGGCTGCCACCCCGCGGGTCGCGCATTGCCAGCGAAGTGACAGGAGTAAATTGCATATCGGCCCGCTAGGTCGAGCCAGCTTGACTGCGCTGTTATCATGCGCCTTACAACTCCCTTCGGCTCACATTAGCCGCCGGAAATAGGATCTGGGTTGACCGAGGCTCTGCCCCGGAGCACCATCTCACGTACTAACCTGTGTCTATCCAGGGAATTGCCGGCCAAAGTTGTCTGAACGGGGCTCTCAACATCGCGCCGGCTTCTCCCTCAGGGAGCCTTGATAATGCCCGTTGATCTAGCCGCCCTCGCACGCAACGTCGAACCTGAGCGGACCGTCCTCTTGTTTGGGTCCGGTTCATCCATGCCGTCCGGCGCGCCCAGCGTCAAACAGATTCAAAACCACTTTGAAAAGACCTTTGGGGTCCCGGCCTCGGACTATACCCTTGCAGAGCAAGCCGCGCTTATCGAGAGCCAAATTCCGGATCGAGCCGACCTCATCCGGCAGCTTCAGAGCCAATTCAGATCCCTTGAGCCGACGGGAGGCCTCCGAAATCTGCCTCTCTACAGCTGGAAAAGCATTTTCACAACTAATTACGACGAGTTAATCGAAGAAGCGTACAAGCGTCGCCGGCAGCCGTTAACGGCCTATACGTCAAACTTTGATTTTAAAGTCCCAGACAATCCGACTGCCATCAAACTCTTCAAGCTTCATGGCACGATCCAGAAGGATGTCTCCTTCGGCGACAATTCTCGAATTATCCTCACGCAATCCGACTACGATAAAACCGAGGACTATCGGGAGCACCTCTACGACAGATTGAAATCCGACCTCGCAGGCGCTCGCTTGATCATAATTGGACATTCGCTAACTGATCGCGACATCTCAGCTGTCGTAGATAGGGCGTTATCCCTCCGCACCAAGTCCGGCTCCTCCTCGATTATCGACCTCCTTCTCTATCTCCCTGATCCCGGTCGCGCCCGCCTATTT
This sequence comes from uncultured Alphaproteobacteria bacterium, assembly GCA_963828215.1. Lineage (GTDB taxonomy): Bacteria > Pseudomonadota > Alphaproteobacteria > Geminicoccales > Geminicoccaceae > CAVTJL01. The sequence goes on from CAWHFO010000013.1 coordinate 13,576, forward strand.
GAAAATCGAGGCATGGAGGTCTGTTTCGGCGGGCTGGATGACTTCTTTGCCGCCCTAGTCAACACGATACGAGCCGATCCCCCTCCGTCTACGTCCAGCGATCCCCTTGATGCCGTCCCTGCTCTGCGGCCCGCCACCATCGATGTAAACCATTCCATGAACACGCGACCACCGGACGTCAGCGCGATGTACAACGGCTGGGCGGTCACCTATGCAGACATCAAAGCCGGGTTCACCTTCCAGCGTAACACCGCCAGTGCCGTCGAGCGCCAGCTGAAAGCTGAAGATAAGCGAATAGCAATCATTCTTGGCGCGAGTGGTGTAGGAAAGACCAGCGCGTGCCGTCAGGCAATGGTCGCACTCTCCGCCTGCGGGCTGGTCTGGGAACATAAACTAGAGCAAATACTAATGCCGGACAAGTGGAGGGAGATCGCGCGCCTATTACGCCGGACCGGGTCGATAGGTACGTTGATGATCGACGAGGCCCATGGGGAGCTTCCGCAGATTAATCAGTTGGTCGAGTTTCTTGAGCAGGACAACATTACCTCCCTCCGGCTCATTCTCATTTCTACCCATCATCAATGGCATTTTCGCATCAAGGTGCCCGCCCTCAACAAGCAGGCCGTTATTTATACGATGTCCAAGGTCGAAGGGAATGAGATTGATCGCCTGATTGCGCTCATAGAGGGCAACCTTCAGATCCGGGCACTGGCCACGTCAAACTTCCTCGGGTTCAATCTGGCTGAGAGACGGCGGCGTCTCGCCCAGAGGTGCTCAGCCGATATGTTCGTCTGCCTCAAAAACATCTTCGAACTCGAAACAGCTGGATGACATTTTGCTCCGTGAATATGCCACACTCAGCCCGTCACTTCAGGAAATATATAGGTCGGTCGCTGCCATGGAGAGCGCTGGCGTTCATGTACACCGCCAGCTTGTCATTCGCCTTCCTGGGCTTCGCGCCGACAATATTTCAGCCACCCTCGCCCTTCTCAATGGAATCATCCATGAGCAGACGGTCAATGCCCGCGAGGGCATATACGCTTGGCATGGCCGTCATAACGTCATTATGAAAATTATAGCGGAGTATAAATATTTTGATACCAATAGGCGCTATGACCTGTTTTCCCGGATCATTGATGTTATTTCTCCTACCTACGAGATAGAGATCCGGACGCTTCGCGGGCTCTGCGACATAGATACAGGTATCTCGACGATCCCCGACAAGGCGCAACAGAATATTCTACTTCGCAAGATGATTTCTATCGCCCCGGCGGAGCGAGTTCCGCGACATCGACTTCTGCGGAATCTATAAGCATGGACGAATTCCCTCAGGCGGAGACCGAGCTTCAGGTCTTCCAGAAGGACTTCGGTCTCGACGGCCAGCGACACGTTATAAGATTCTGCTAGCGCTTGCCCACGCCGTTCGATCCCCGGGGTTAATGAGCGAGGATCGCGTCGTCTATCTAGAGAGGGCACGGGAGATAGCTGCTGCCGCGATTTCACGTTTCAGCATGCGAGCAGGCATGTTCTATGCCTACTGTGAGGTGGGTCTTGAGCTGGCAAAATTTACCGGTCATTTTGATGCGTTTGATATGGCTTTGGATGAGCTTAAGGCTGCGGAAGAGCGGATTGGTGATAGCGCCATTGGAAAGGCGATTTCTAGGTTCATGTGGAAGGCTTCAAATATTGGTACAGAGCCAATAGACAGCATCGAGATCGAATTGGATGACGAATAAGCGGGGCTTGGGAAGAGTCGCTTGAGGGTACCGAGGCGTTTCCGCTTTTGACATCCGCTGAGGTAGAAGCGCGGCCACAGTGAACCGCGCCGCACCGGCGAAGTTGGCCCTGAGGGACAGCAAACTCCGCAGCCGCCACCCTCGCAGAAGACGCCGCGCCCAGTCTAATTGGGCCGCCCACACATGGTCTGAGATACTTGTTACGCTGGCGCGTCAGGCGGCGCAGCGGACCTCTGCTTCCAACGGGCCC
>CAWHFO010000014.1:0-4168 GCA_963828215.1 uncultured Alphaproteobacteria bacterium
CGCCTCTTCGCCCGCCGGTCGTTCCCTGGTAGGCTGCGCGGAGTAGAGGACGGATCGCCATGGCGACGCGCAAGGCTCGAGCTGGACGACGAGGACTTTTATCAGTGGAGCCGGGATGAGGCAGCGGCCCTGCGCCGGCTCGCCGAGCGAGCGCTGGAACGGCCCGCTCGACCTCGAGCATCTGGCGGAGGAGGTCGAGGAGTTGGGGGTCGGAAGTCCCGCAACGCCGTCGCGGAGCCGGCTCCGCCGCCTGATCGAGCATGCCCTGAAGCTCGACCTACTCGCCGGCCGTCGACCCTCGCCCCGGCTGGATCGAGACGATCGACGACGCCCGCGACGAGATCGCCGAGCGGCTGACGCCGACGAGCCGCGGCGATGTCGAGGCTCACCTGCCGGAGATCTACGCCCGGGCGCTCCGCCGCGCGCGCAAGGCCCTGGTCAGAGCCGGCGAGCCCGAGGCCGCCGATGGCTTGCCGGAAACGTGCCCCTATGCGCTCGACCAGCTCCTCGACCAGGCATGGTATCCGACCAGCCGCCTCGGGCTATCGAACCATGTCTAGCGCGGCAGGTCGAGCACGGAGAGCACCCGCCGGGAGCTGGGTGTCAATTGAGTGCACTGTCACCGTATTCCAGACTAGGAGGACGTGAACGATGCCATCTGATTTCGCTCACACCCTCTTCAGTCGGACAGTAACGATTAGAACTAGGCCGAAGCGCGCTTGCATAGACACGTCCAAGGCGCTTTCTGCCATTCTTTCCCTGCCTTTGGCCATGATGTTCTTCTCAGGCGATGCCCGGGCCGCAGACCAGGCGACTTTGGACCGGCTAGTGAGCTATGCAAAGGAAGCTTGTCTGGTCGGAACTCAGTTCGATCTCCACGCAGATGTTAACGGAAACATAACACTACGAAATCTCCTGAAGCCTGGCGCTGGAGGTGCTCTCAACGTCGACAAGACAAATGCGTCCGGTGCAATAAACTACATAGATGAACAGTTACGTCTCAACGCCGATAAAAAGATACAGGAATGTATCCGGCCTTATATGATCCGAATATTCGAGGTAATTCTTGGTACAAACATACAATCTAGTCCTGGGGCGCCATCTGGAAAATTGCTGCTAGAGCCAGGCTCTGCAAATATGTCCGAGGCGGCCAAGCTGGGCCGCGAATCAATTGGTATTTACAGTTGCTCTAATCAAAAGGAGTCTCCAGAAAAGGAAGTGATCATATGCTTTTTTGTACTTACTAGAACAGCTAATGGAGATGACGACTATAAATCTGATAGTGTTGCAGACAGGTTTAGGTTAAAACTGATCGACAACTTTCAAATTGAGCATAGCATGGTAAATCTATACTTTCTCAATGGTCGTGGTCAGCAACAGTCTGAGATCAACCTCGAAAAAGGAGATGCCGCTTGGTTCGCGGCTGAATTCGCCGATGGTGCGGATGACATTAGCCAAGCACGAATTCTGGCAAGCGGAGCCAGTGCGCATTTTGACCTCCACGCGCCCGTGAAGCTGTCGGGCGAATTACGGTGACAGCGCATTCAACTCTGCTCGCAGTGGCCTGACTGAGCCCTGCACCGCGGACCCAGCCTTGCGACCCAGCGCGGAAACCAGTTACGCCGCAAGGCCGCTCGCTCACCAGCCTCTCGCCACACGTACTTCTTCAGCCCCGCCAGCCCTTTCGGGGCGAAGAGCATGACGATGATGAGGAGGGCGCCGTACATAATCAGGCGCCAGGCGCCTAGAGAACGAAAGTATTCCTGGAATTACGGTGACTGTGCATTTAATTCCACTCGCTGTGGTCTGGCTCAGCTCCGCACCGGGGACCAAGCCTTGCGATCCGGCACGGCAGCGAGGTACGCCACATAGCCAACCACGGCCCAGGCCGAGCGACTCCGATGCCTGAGATGCCGGGAATTACGGTGACAGTGCACTAATTCTTCCAGCTCACCCCACCCCGAGTTACGGTGACAGTGCATTCAACCCAACGCGCTCCCGCGCGAGAGCCGGCCGCATCCGGCCGGGCGGCTCTTAGCGCTGATCGCCTCTCACGGGCTTGGCGTTGCCGCTGTTGATTGGAGTGCTCGTCGTACCCCTTCGGGATCGCCGCAGGATGCTGTCTACCCGCAGTTTCGTCGACCGCCCAAGGGCGGCCAGCGGCGTCAGGTTCGCGCCACCCGGGCCCGCCAGTTGGGGAGGGGGCAGGTCGGGGCGCAGCGCCTTCAGCTCGTAGGCGGCGGCGCGGCGCTGGCGCTGGAAGCCGCGGGCGCAGGCCTCTTCGGCCGCGTCCTGGTCGATCGGTCGGCCGAGGAGGTGGGAATTACGGTGACAGTGCATTCACCTACGTGTGGAGCGGCGGGGCATTGGCCTAGCGGCATTCAGCCCATGTTCTTCATCTCGATCCGGATGCCGTGCACGGCCACGTCCGATTCGTTCAGGACCCGACCGGGAGGTTGTGGGGCCATGTTGACCACGAGACACCCCTGGCCGTCCCAGGCCCCGAGCGCTTTCATGATGTCGCGGTGGGGTGGAAGCCGCTCGCCGCCGGGCGAGATGTCGACGACCGGGGGCTTGATCTGGTCGAAGACGAAGACGGAGGGCCAGCGGTGGTGATGAACCGGCTCCTCGTCCTTGGGCTCGAGCGTGACCTCGAGCACGCGGACCCGATCGTTCTCGAACAGGACCTTGTGATGTCTCGGCGCCGCCTTTACGGCATCCAGCTCGGGATCCCAGGTCGACGGGCTCGACAAGTCGATGCTGCCAACCATTTCGCGCCCTTTCTTCTTTCATCGGGCTCAATCGAGGAGCCATCGATGCAGTCTAATTGGGCCCGCGATCTCGCACAAGGTCGAGAGCGACCACGGCGCGACCGACCTCGCGGCTCAGCGCCGAGACGTGCAGGAAGCCGGCCGGGTCGTGAGCCGTGGCTGCAGGCTCAGGCTCGAGCTCAGTTGGAGCCTCGAGGCTCCGGTGCCACGCAATTGAACTCCGTCACGAAGAACGTGCCGGTCTTGCTGGCGGCGTTGTTCGCCACCAGGCTCGCCTGCTTGTCGCGCTTCTCGCAGTAGCTTTTGGCCAGCGACGTGACGTCGGCCACCGTGGCGGCGTCGGAGTCCCAGCTGTAGGCCACGTGGCTATCCGTGGCCGTCAGCATCTTCGGCGACGCCGCGCCGCATCCGGCGAGTGCCAGGATCACGCAGCCCAACGCCATACGGCGGATCACCATGCCAGTGCCTCCCTCTCGCCAGGACAATTTTGTCAGTGGAAGCTCGAGCGCGACCGCGATCAAGGCTCGTCGGATGCCTTCTACGCAGGTCCGGTCGGCCCTTCAATCGGCGATGGCCTTCGGTTGTCGGTTTCCGGCCCGCCTGCCCACATGCCTGCCCCAGCTCCTTTGGCGGCTTGACGTCGAGCGCGTTGCAATCAATGCTGGCGATGATGTCAATCCGCAGGCAGGTCGTCGGGAATGAGCAGCATCACGATCCGCAAACTCGATCCGGCGCTGAAGGAGCGACTCCGGGTGCGCGCGGCGGAGCGGGGGCATTCCATGGAGGCCGAGGTGCGGCGCATCCTGCGGGAGGCGTTGACGGGCGCCGGACGGGCGACTGACAAAAATCTCTATGAGCGCATCCGTGCCCGATTCGAGCCGCTGGGCGGCGTCGAGCTGGAGCTGCCGCGCGCGAGCCGGCGCGCGAACCACCCCGCTTCGAGTGATGTTTCTGCTCGATACGAACGTGCTGTCGGCGCTGATGGCCGCTCGGCCGGCGACCGAGGTGGTGGCGTGGGTCTCGAGGCGGCCGGCCGAGCTGCTGTTCACCGCCTCGGTCTGCCAAGCCGAGATTCTGGCCGGGCTCGCGATGATGCCGGCCGGGCGCCGACGCGTCGCCCTCGAGGAAGCGGCACGTGCCATGTTCCTCGACGATCTCGGCGGCGGGTGCTCGCCTTCGATTCGGCCGCCGCCCTCGACTATGCCGACATCTTTGCCGCCCGCAGGCGCCTCGGCCGGCCGACGGCGACGGTCGATCTGATGATCGCCGCCATTGCCCGGTCCAACGGGGCGGCCGTCGTCACCCGCAATGTTGCCGACTTCGAGGGCGCCGGGCTGAGCATCGTCGACCCGTGGGCCGATCGGCCATAGGACGCGGCCACGGCCGGCCGTCCGACC
>CAWHFO010000015.1:0-15513 GCA_963828215.1 uncultured Alphaproteobacteria bacterium
CGATCCCCGGGATGGAGATCGAGCAGCTCGCGGATCTCCTTGGGAACGGTCATCTGGCCCTTGCTCGTCAGGGTACAGGCCGTCGGCCACCTCGCTTCTCCTTACCACGAACAAAAATTCTTACAAGGGTTCTACAAGTAAGGATGATTGGACCCCCCGCAAGCGGCTGGCTTGAGCAGCGCTTCCGCTTGGCGACCAAGAGGGCATCCTCTCAGGGAGATCCACCGCAGCATGGGCACGACGAGGGCGGGGGAGGTGCGGGTCCTGGCCCCGGCCCGGCTGCATCTGGGCTTTCTCGACATGAACGGCGGCCTCGGCCGGCGCTTCGGCTCGCTCGGGCTAACGCTCGAGGGTCTCGCGACGCGGCTGAGGATGATGCCGGCGGCGGCACCGGCCGCGGAGGGGCCCGATGCCGAGCGGGCGCTCCTGGCCCAGCGCCGCCTTCTCGAGGCCTGGGGTGGCCCGCCGGCGCGCGTGATCGTCGAGCAGACCATTCCCCCGCATGTCGGCCTCGGCTCCGGCACCCAGCTCGGCCTCGCCGTGGGCGCCGGCCTCGCCCGACTCCGGGGCAGGGCGGCGACGCCCGTCGAGATCGGCCGGCTGCTCGAGCGCGGCGCCCGCTCGGGCATCGGCATCGGCGCCTTCGCCACGGGCGGCTTTCTCCTCGATGGAGGGAAGGGGGCCGACGGCGTGCCGCCGCCGATCGTGGCCCGCCTCGACTTTCCCGAGACGTGGCGCGTCATGCTCGTGCTGGACGGAGGCCGCCGGGGGCTCTCGGGCGGGGCAGAGCGCGCCGCCTTTGCAGCATTGCCCGACTTTCCGGCCGAGCGCTCGGCGCATCTCTGCAGGCTCACCCTCATGCGGCTGCTGCCGGGACTGGCAAGTCGGGACATCGCCGCCGTGGGTGCCGCCATCGGCGAGATCCAGCGCCTCGTGGGCGATCATTTCGCCGCCACCCAGGGTGGCCGCTTCACGAGCCCGGCAGTGGCGGGCGTCCTGGACTGGCTCCTGGCGCAGGATGTGGAAGGCGTCGGCCAGAGCAGCTGGGGGCCGACCGGCTTCGCGATCCTGGACGATGCGGCCCGGGCGGCCGACCTGCTCGACGAGGCCGAGCGCCGTTTCGCCGCCGCCGGGCTCGAGATCCTCGTCCTCCGCGGCCGCAACCGGGGCGGTGAGGTGACGGCCATGAGCGCTGCCGTGCTTGGCAGTGACGCCGTTTGAGGTGCATCACTGGCGGCTGAGCCAGGGAGGAGCACCATGGCCGAGAAGCGCTCGATCCTGCACTTCATCACGCCGCTCAAGAATGTCAGCCCGTTCGACGTGAACATGGCCGCGGACGCCGGCTTCGATCTCGTGATGCCCTACACCGACGTCGACCTCAAGGAGGTGGCCGGGCTGGTCCAGGACGCCATCTTCTCCCGGGCACCGGAGGACGGCAGGCGCACCGCCATCCTCCTCGGCGGGCGCGAGCCGAGCCTGGCGCTCGACATGCTGGTTGCCGCCAAAAATGCCATGGTCCCACCCCATTTCGAGGTGTCGGTGATGGCCGATCCGTCGGGCGCCTTCACCACGGCCGCGGGCATGATCGCGGTCGTCGAGCGGCATCTCCGGGCCAAGAGCCAGACGCTCGAGGGCCGTGAGGTCGCGGTCTTCGGCGCAACCGGGTCCGGTGGGTGCCGTGGCCGGGCTTATCGCCGCCGAGGCCGGGGCCAGGGTGACCCTCGTCGGCTATGACGGGCTGCAGCGCGTGACCGCGCGCTGCGAGAGCTTCGGCGAGCGCTTCGGCGTCGCGATCCGGCCCGCCGACGGTAGCGACGAGGCCAAGAACACCAGGATCATCCAGGATACCGAGGTGATTCTGGCGGCGGGCCGGGCGGGCGTGCAGATCCTGGCCGCGCATCAGCTGGCAAAGGCCAAACGGCTTCTCGTCGCCCTCGACGTCAACGCGGTGCCGCCTTCGGGGATCGAGGGGGTGGGCGCCTTCGACGACGGCAAGCCCTTCGAGGGCACCCAGGCCTTGGGCGTGGGCGCGCTCGCGGCGGGCAACATCAAGTTCAAGACCGAGCACGAGCTCCTGGCCTCGATGCGCGATGCCAAGCCCCGGCGCTATATCGGCGTCGAGGAAGCCTTCGCGGTCGCGCGCCGAGCATGCCGGATGAGCGGGTCCTGATCGTGGCCCTCTCGGGCCGGGCGCTCGCCTGCTCGGCACGCGCCGCCGGCTTCGCCCCCATCGTGCTCGACCTCTTTGCCGACCTCGACATGCGCGAGTCCGCGTCCGCCTTCGCTCAGGTCGCGGTCGACCGCGACTGGCGCTTCGTCGAACAACCGCTGCTCGAGGCGGCGGACCGGCTGGCCCCGCCGCCGATACCCCTGGTCTGGGGCTCGGGCTTCGAGCGGACGCCCGACCTGCTCGAGGCGCTCGCCCGCGGGCGACCGCTCTGGGGTGCCTCGGCTGACCAGGTGCGCCGCATCAAGGACCCGGAGATTTTCGCGGCCGTCTGCGGGCGCCACGACCTGCCACATCCCGAGATCCGCCTGACCGTTCCTCGGTCACTCAAGGGCTGGCTCGTCAAGCGCATCGGTGGCGCCGGCGGTGGCCATGTCCGGAGCGCCCGGGCCCGGCGGCCCGAGGGACCGGGCTGGTATTGGCAGCGCCGCGTGGCGGGGCGGCCCGTGAGCGCTCTCGCCGTCGGCACCGGGAGCGGGACGCGCGCGCTCGGCCTGAGCACCCAGTGGGCGTTGGGCGGAAGGCGCGGCCATCGCTTCGCCGGCGTCGCCGTCCCGGCGGAGCTCTCAGAAAAAGCCTCGGCAAGGCTTCGGCACTCGGCTGAAACGTTGGGCAACGCCTTCCGCCTCGAGGGCCTCTTCAGCGTCGATGCCCTGGTGGAGCAGGACCGGCTCTGGATTCTCGAGATCAATCCCCGGCCGGGTGCCTCCCTCGATGCCTTCGAGATGGCGCACGGCACGAGCCTGTTCGCCTTGCATGCCGGCAGCTTTCGCAATGAATCGATGGGAGCGCTGCCGCCGGCGGCGCGTGCCGCCGCCTCGGAGATCGTCTACGCGCCTCGGGCGCTCGAGGTGCGATCCGGCATGGCGTGGCCGGCCTGGACGGCCGATCGCGGTCCGCCGGGCACGACGATTCCGCGTGGCGGGCCGATCTGCACCGTCCTCGCGACGGGCGCGGATATCGGCAAGGCAATGGCGCGGCTGCGCGAGCGGACCCGGCAGATTCTCACCATGATGAGTGCCGAGGCCCCGGCCATCACCGCCTGAGCGGGCAAGGATGGCCCGGTCTCGTCGGGGAGAAGCCATGACGACAGGTCACCGCCACGGGCCCATCAGCAGCGCTGCCTGGCCAAGCGTCGCCCGAACCGTCCAGCCGGTGCTCGCCAGCCTTCTCGCGGAGGCTGGCGAGCTGCGCCTCGGGGTCAGCCGCGGCCCCGGCGAGGTGCTCCTCGTCGATGCCGGGATCGACCACCGGGGCGGGATCGAGGCCGGCCTTCGCATCGCCGAGATCTGCATGGGTGGCCTTGGTAGTATCGGCCTCGCCGGCGGCTCGCCCTTCCCGTCGGCACCCTTCTGTCTCACCGTCCGGACGGCAATGCCGGTGCTCGCCTGCCTCGGCAGCCAGTATGCCGGATGGAGCCTCAGCCATGGCGAGGGCAGGGAGGCCTGGTTCGGCATGGCGAGCGGTCCCGGCCGGGCCCGCGCCGCCAAGGAGCCCCTGTTCGAGGAGCTCGGCTACAGGGACGAGGCCAGCTCGGCCTGCTTCGTCCTCGAGACCGACCGGGTGCCACCCCCGGGGCTGATCGACCGGGTTGCCCAGGACTGCGAGCTGCCGGCCTCGGGGCTGACCTTCATCCTGACACCCACCTCGAGCCTCGCCGGCACGGCGCAGATCGTGAGCCGCGTGCTCGAGGTCGCCCTCCACAAGGCGCACGCCCTGGGCTTTCCGCTCGAGCGGATCGTCGACGGCCTCGGCCGGGCGCCGCTGCCGCCGCCCGCCCCGGCCTTCCTCACCGCCATGGGCCGCACCAACGACGCCGTCCTCTTCGGCGGTGAGGTCCAGCTCTTCGTCACCGGCCCCGAGGCCGAAGCCGAGAAGCTCGCCCAGGATCTGCCGAGCCGGGCCTCGCGCGACTATGGGCGGCCCTTCAAGGAGCTGTTCGAGGAAGCGGGCGGCGACTTCTACAAGATCGACCCTATGCTGTTCAGCCCGGCCAGGGTCCTGGTGACGGCGCTCGACAGCGGCCGGAGCTTCGCAGGCGGCCAGCTCGCACCGGAGCTGATCGCCCGCTCCTTCGCCGCCTGACGGAGGTCCGGCAGCAGCGGCATCGAAAAGTCGATTCAGGGCGCATTGACGGGAGAACGGAAATGGCCAGCACGAACGAGGACGCGGTTGTCCTGGCGACCGGTCGGCAGGACGACCGACTCCTGATCATGCGCCATCTGCCCGATCGGGCCACCATCGAGGTCGCTTGGTGGCGGCGGGACGATGTCGGCACGACCGACCAGCTCCAGACGCTCGAGATCCCGGCCGAAGCTGCCGAGATGACCGCGTTGGCGAAGCTGTGCAAGGCGACGCTCGATGCTCAGTGGGAGACGATCGGCGACGGTGAGAGGATCGCCGTCGCCGGCACGCCCGCCGAGGGCGCGGAGCTCGCCGCCATGCGCTCGGGCGACGAGGTGCTGATCGTCTGGCGGCCCGAGCGCGACGACCTGATCCGGCTCTCCCGGCCGGCGCTGCAACTCCTCGTCGCCGAGATGCTGCCGGCCGCCATGCGGAAGCTCGACACGCTCGGCTTCGGCATGCCCCAGAATGGAGACCTCTGATGCCCGAGACCGTGCTGGTCCGCGCCACCGGGATTTTCACGACTCGCCTACAGACGCTCGGCCGTCCGATCCGGCACGGCTGTAGCAGCTCGTCCCGGCGACGATCCGCTGCCTGATCGATGTGACGGCAAAGATCGAGAGCAGCGCGCTTCGGCACGAGAAGCGGACATCCGAGTCCGATCGTCCGGGACAGTCATCCACGATGCGGCTAGGGTCATGGCCTGATGGGGCTGTTGACCGGGAACGCGGCCGCATGTGGGATGCCGACAGAAACTTCGAGCGGGTGGCGCTTCGCGACGTGGCGATCATGGTGCGGATCGGGGCGTTCGAGGAGGAGCGGGCGGCTCCGCAGCGGATCGTCGTCGACCTCGAGCTCTTCCGCCACCGCGGCGCTTTCCCGAAGGCGGGAGGGCTCGACGATGCGCTCAACTATCACCGGCTCTTCCGGTTCCTGACCGAGACGGTGCCCGCTCACCGCCATGTCGACCTGCTCGAGGAGCTGGCCGAGACGATCCTCGCCTTCTGCCTCGAGGACGGCCGTGTCGAGGCCTGCCTCGTGCGGCTCCGCAAGCCTGCGGTCTATGGCGGCCGAGCGCTGCCCCAGCTCGAGGTCTATCGCCGCCGCGACGGCGGCTGAGCCCGTCCCCTACTCGGCCGACTGGCGAGCCCGAAGCGGTCGGCCTGCGGGTCGGCGTCACCACGACCACACTCTACGCCCACGTCAACGGCGATGGTTCGCCCAAGGCCGCCGCCGAGGCGGTCCTTCATCGATCCGTCGCTCGCTCGTGGCCAGAGGGCACCGGCGCCGGGGTAGCCTAGCGGGTCGCCATCGCCACCCCCGCTGCCGTGAGCGCCATCCCGAGCAGCGCCACAGGCCCCAGTGTCTCGCCGAACAGCGGCCAGGCAATCAGCGCGGTGCAGGGCGGTACGAGGAAGAACAGGCCCGAGACCCGCGAGGCTGCACTGCGGCGGATCAGGACGTAGAGCAGCGAAATGGCACCCAGCGACAGGACGAGCACGAGCCAGAGCAGGGCAAAGACGAACTCGCCGCTCCAGACGATGCGGTTATCCTCGAAGAGCAGCGCCAGCAGCCCCGTCGCGAGCCCGGAAGCCGCGAACTGGACGACGTTGCCGGTGCGCAGGTCCATGCCGGCGCAGTGTCGCTTCTGGTAGAGCGTGCCGGCGGTCATGCCGAGCAGCGCCGCGACGCAGGCGAGGGTACCCAGCGCATCCCCCAGCCCGTGGCCGAGCTTGCGGGCCAGGATCAGGACGACGCCGAGCAGGCCCAAGCCGAGGCCGACCCACTGCCGCGGCGCTACGCGCTCGCTGAGCACCAGGCCAGCCAAGGCGGCCACGAGAAGCGGCTGCACGCTGACGATCATCGCCGAGACGCCGGCCTCGACCCCGAGCGAGATACCGACGAACACACCGCCCAGATAGACCGCGTGGACGAGGAGGCCGGCGACGGCATAGTGGCCCACCTCCTTTCGTTGCGGCCAGGGTGCCCGCATGGCGATGGCGAGGAGGGTGAGCAATGCTGCGGCGAGCCAGAAGCGCACGGTCAGGAAGGTGAGTGGCCCGGCGTAGGGCAGGCCGAGCTTGGCGACGATGAAGCCTGTGCTCCACAGGACCACGAACAAGGCCGGGACGCCGACCTGCTGGAGGAGTGCAGCGGGCCCGCTCGCAGCTGCGCGCATCGGTCTTCTCCCTGGCGATCGCCAACGTGCCAAAATCCAGCTTAGATCGCTACAAAGTGGTCCCAGTTCATCATGTAGGCGATGAAAGCCGGGCTCAGCCCTTCATTGCGTAGGTATTCCTCAGTTACCGGCAGACCTGGGGAACGATAGGTGTGATCGGAACGTACCCGCTCAGGAAAATCACTGTTGAGGATGGCGGCGCGACCTATGCGCACAAAATCACAATCAGCTTCGAGCACACAGGCTGCCTTTTCTGCACTCATCAATTTCCCGGATGCGCCAATCCGCACCTGTCCTCGCGGCAAATCCGTGAATATACATTAGCAATGTACGCCCAACAGACCCCTCATCTTCTGCTTTTTTCGTTACATCCCAAGGTGCAATGTCCAGATAGTCGATCTTCTCCTCCCGCAGCGTCCGCGCCGCCACGTCGCGGATCTCCGCCAGTCGCAAGCCGTACCGCTCCATCGAGAGACGGAGGCCTATCTGAAAGTCGGAGCGGCAAGAGCTGCGGATCCCGGCGATGATCTCGAAGAGCAGGCGTGAGCGTCCTTCCAGATCCCCGCCGATCATTCCGGCGGTTGAGCGTGGGAGAAAGAAACTGCGTGATGATCCACCCGAATGTCGCGTGGACTTCGACACCGTCGAAACCCGCCTGCGCCGCTCGCTTCGCCGCAGCGATGAAGTCGTCACGAAGCTGTTCCACCTCACTCAGGAAGAGCCCCCGCGCGCCGTAAACTGGATGATCGGACGGGCCAACCGGCATCCCCATGCCATGGAGGCGTGCGCGGTAACCGCCGTGATGCAGTTGGACGGCCGAAAGGCAGCCGTTTTTCCTGATGGCTTCCGCCAGACGTGCAAGACCCTCCAGGTGATGGTCGCCGTAGATGCCCATCTGTCCCGCGAAGGCCTGACCGATTGCCTGGATGTTGGCGGCACAGGTCTGGACGAGCGCGAAGCCGCCCTTGGCACATCGACGGAGCCATTCCAGCTCGTGTTCGGATGCCGTGCCGTGGGACTCGCTTTGTTGCGACGTCAACGGCGCCAGCATGAAGCGGTTCCGCACACGGCCCGGCCTGGCAGGCTGAAGCAGGAGTGGCGTTCCGCAGTCGTCCCGCCTCCCCACCTCGCCCTCATCAGCGATGCATCCTTGGGCGGATCGGGTAATCTGACGCCTGGACAATCCCGGTCGAGGCTCCGTCTTGAAGACGCTCGTCATCGATAACTACAATTCTTTCACGTATAACCTTGTGCACCTGCTTGCGGAGGCGAACCAGGAAGAGCCGACGGTCGTCCGTAACGACGAGGTCCGGTGGGCCGATCTTGCCGGGGAAGATTTCGACAACATCGTGATCTCGCCCGGCCCGGGGCGGCCGGACCGCTCGGCGGACTTCGGCATCTCGGCCGACGCCATCACCCAGGCGACGGTGCCGATCCTGGGGGTGTGTCTCGGCCACCAGGGCATCGCGATCGCTTGCGGCGGGGCCGTGGCCGCGGCGCCGACGCCGATGCATGGGCGCTCGAGCCGCATCCGGCATTCGGGTGATCTGCTCTTCGCCGGCATTCCTCCCTCGTTCGACGTCGTCCGCTATCACTCTCTGGTCGTCGGGCGCCCCTTGCCGGCCGCCCTGATCGAGACGGCAGCGACCGAAGACGGCCTCGTCATGGCGCTGCGCCATCGCCTGAGGCCGCTCTGGGGCGTCCAGTTCCATCCCGAGTCGATCCGTACCGACTATGGGCGTCGCCTGATCGGGAATTTCCGCGACTTGACGCGTGATCTGCGCCCACCCCGGCGGCCTCCGGTCCAGGGGCACCGCCTGGAGGGCCCCAGCCGCTCGGGCTCCCGGAGCCCGGCTATGCGGGCGGTCTGGCGGGAGCTGCCTCGAGCACCGGACACCGAGACGGCCTTCTGCGGGTTGTTCGCAAGCTCGTCGGCGAGCTTCTGGCTCGACAGCAGCCTCGTCGAGGCCGGCGGTGCCCGCTGGTCGTTCATGGGCGACGGCGCCGGCCCGGGTGCCGCGACCGTCTCCTATGAGACGTCGGAGAGGCTCCTCTCGATTTGCGACGCCGCCGGGGAGCGCCACGAGAGGACAAGCATTTTTTCATATCTCGAGAGGAGCCGCGCCGGGCCGCCGCTTTCGCCGCCACCCTGTCCCTTCGTCGGGGGCCATGTCGGATGGTTCGGCTACGAGATGCGCAACGAATGTGGCTCGCCGACGGCGAGGCGCGCGCCCACAGCGAGCGCGTTCTTCATCCGCGTCGGCCGGTTCGTCGCCTTCGACCATGGGGCCGGGCGCGCCTATGTCGTGGCGCTTGCCGACGAAGGAGGATCGGCTGCAGCCGAGAGGTGGGTGGACGACACGGCGGCCCGCCTGTCCCGGCTGCCTCCGCTCGCGGACCCGAAGCTCGGCAGACGGCGGGACCCGATCCGTTTCACGCTCGATCGCGGCCGCAGGACCTATCTCGCGGACATCGAGCACTGCCTCCACCTGATCCGTCAGGGCGAGACCTACCAGGTATGCCTCACCAACGAGCTCACCTGTGCCGTGGACGTCGATCCGCTGGCGCTCTACCGGACGATGCGCCGGATCAACCCGGCGCCGCACGCCGCATTCCTGCGCTGGGCGGGAGGTGCCGTGCTCAGCGCCTCGCCCGAGCGGTTCCTGTCGGTCGACAAGGCTGGGCGGGTCGAGGCGCGGCCGATCAAGGGCACGATCGCCCGGGCGCACGAGCCGGAGGTCGATCGGGCGCTGGCCGACCGGCTGCGCACGAGCGAGAAGGACCGCGCCGAGAATCTCATGATCGTCGATCTGCTGCGGAACGACCTGTCGCGCGTCTGCCTGCCGGGAAGCGTCGAGGTGCCAGCACTCTTCGCGCTGGAGAGCTTCGCAACCGTGCATCAGCTCGTCAGCACGGTGCGGGGCACGCTGCGGCCGGATGCGACGACCCTCGATCTCGTCCGCGCGGCGTTTCCGGGCGGCTCCATGACCGGTGCGCCGAAGCTGCGGACCCTCGCCATCATCGATCAGCTCGAGCATCGCGCCCGCGGCGTCTATTCGGGTGCGCTCGGCTGGCTCGGTGACGATGGCGCGGCAGACCTCAGCATCGTCATCCGCACCATCGTGGCGACGGGCTCTCGCCTCAGCATCGGCGTCGGCGGTGGCATCGTCGCCCAGTCGACGCCCCAGGAAGAGCTCGAGGAGATGATGCTGAAGGCAAAAGCATCCGTGCGCGCGATCGTGACTGCGGCGGCCGGCCGCTTCGATGCCGGCCTGGTCGAGCTCGACGAGCGCGACGCCGTCCAGGCCCCGTCGGAACGGCTGCCCGCATGAGCGGCCCGCTCCCGATCTGGCTGAACGGCCAGCTCGTCACGGGAGGGGAGCCCCGGATCTCGGCATTCGACAGCGGCTTTTTGCTGGGTGACGGCGTCTTCGAGACCATTCGGGCGCACGGGCGCCGGCTCTTGTGGCTCGGCGACCACTCTGGCCCGGCTACGCGACGGCGCGGACCTGCTCGGCATACCCGATGCCGCTCGAGCGATGATGCCATCGAAAGGGGCCTCATCGCCCTGCTGGCGGCGTCGGGCAACGACCAGAGCGCCCTTCGCCTCACGCTGAGCCGTGGGCCGTCCGTCAGGCGGGGGCTGTGGCCGCCGGACGATCCGCCGAGCCCAATCCTGCTGGCGACCGTTGCCGGGCTGCCGCCGCCTCGGGCCCCACTGCGGCTGGCGATCGCGGAAGGCACGCGACGGAACGAGCATTCGCCTTTGTCGCGCGTCAAGTCCCTGAACTATGGCGACAACCTCCTGGCGAGACGCGAGGCCGCCCGGCGTGGGATGGACGACGCCCTGATGCTGAACAGCCGGGGCAACATCGTCTGCGGCACGGTCGGGAGTTTTTTTCTGCGGACGGACGGCCGTTGGCACACGCCTCCGATTTCAGACGGGGCGCTCCCGGGACTGGCACGCCGACGCCTCCTCTCGATCCTCGACGTGGAAGAAAAAACACTAGCCCGGCAGGATCTGCCCCGCGCCAACTCGGCATTTCTCAGCAACAGCCTCGGCATCGCCGGTGTCCTGGAAATCGAGGGCCACCCTCTCCAGGACGCGACGCCGCTGCTCGAGAAAATTTCGCTGTCAGGCGCCTACCTCTCTCGCGCGGGCTCATCGTGATCTTTGTGTCTCCCTCAGGAACGCGATCCAACATGTCTTCCAGCGCTCGGCGCATCACCCCTTGGTCGCGATCGACGCCGGGTCCAGTGGCGGATGCCGATCCGGCCCTGGCCGACCAGCATCGCCACGCCGTCCGCCCGGTGTCCATCGCCCCGCCCGGCACCTATCGTGACTCGATGAAGGGCTGCGACCGGCAGCCCTTGGACCCAGGCCACGCCGCCACCCCCCGCCTCGCCGATTTCATCGGCGCCGAGGCCGTCCGGGCTGCGCTGCGCGACGCAGCCCGCGAGGCGGCCGTGGGTGCTCCCGCGGCTCCTGCCACCAAGGCTCCCCTCGAGGCACCCTGGCGGAGCTGGCCGAGACAAGGTCGAGCCTGACCGGCCCGGGAAGAGCGTGGGAAGGAAGCCGCTCGGACCCTGAACGAGCAGAGGAAAAGAGAAAAAAGACGACTCCACCCTCACCCCTTGGTTCAGGCGGATGATGGTGGCGCAAGGCTTGGCACTGTATCTACTCAGAAGAAATCTGCCACCGGGAGGAGAGCATGAGGCGGGGATTCCCCTTTCGAGGCTTGCTCGGGGTGCTCGCCCTGGTGCTCGTGAGCCTCGGGCTCTCGCCGGCCGCGCAGACGGCGTCGAGGGTGCTGCGCGACCAGCATCTGGCGAGCCGGCTGCTCGGGCGGGCGATCGACTATTTCGTCTATCTGCCGGACGGCTACGACCCCCTGGGGACGCGTCGCTACCCGGTCCTCTATCTGCTGCCCGGCGCCGACAGCAGGCCCGAGGACTGGCTCGAGCGGGCGCACCTGCAGGGGCTGGCGGACCGGATGATCGCCGGCGGCCGGGTGGTG
This sequence comes from uncultured Alphaproteobacteria bacterium, assembly GCA_963828215.1. GTDB lineage: Bacteria > Pseudomonadota > Alphaproteobacteria > Geminicoccales > Geminicoccaceae > CAVTJL01. The sequence continues at coordinate 11,549 of CAWHFO010000015.1, forward strand.
CCGCTGGTCATCGTGATGCCGGATGCGGGCAACAGCTGGTACGTCGACAATCCCGACCCGGGCGGCGCCGGCGCGGTCGCCACGGCCTATCTGGACGAGCTCGTTCCCGGCATCGAGGCCCGCTATCGGGGAGAAGGGCGGCGCGAGGGGCGGGCCGTCGCCGGGCTCAGCATGGGCGGCTACGGGGCGGTGCACCTGGCCTTCGCCCGGCCCGCTTTCTTCGCCGCGGCGGCGAGCATGAGCGGGGCCCTCTATCTCGAGCACCAGGTGGTGACCCAGGAGAACATCGACGACCTGCACGGCGCCTTCGGGAGCCCGTTCAGCCGGGCCCGCTTCGAGGCGGCCAACGTCTTCTCCGCCATCCCGGCCGTCGCCAGGGCGCCGCTGCGGCCGGCGATCTATCTGTCGAGCGGCAACGCCGACTATTACGAGTACGACGTGAACGCGGCGCTGTTCTACGTGGCGTTGCACGGCGCCGGCATCCCGGCGACGCTGCACCTGGCGCCCGGCGGCCACGACTGGGGCTCCTGGTCGGCGGAGCTGCCGCACGTGCTGCGGTTCGTGACCCGGGCCTTCGCGGGCGAGGCCGACACGCGGGACCCGGCGATCGACAGCGCCGCCGCCGACGCCTGCCCGCCCTGAGGGGCGCCCGCCTCAGGCGGGCCCGGGCTCGATGATCCGCGGGAGCGGCTGCTGCTGGGTGATGCAGTGGATGCCGCCGCCGCCGTGGATCAGGTCGGTCACCTCGGGGCCGTGCTCCCGGGGCGGTATCGCGGACAGGCAGCGCATGGGTCAGAGCATCGAGATCGACCGCGTGACGGTGCGGCTCGGCAAGGTCGTCGCCCTGCGCGACCTCACCCTCGAGGTCGAGGCGGGCGAGCTTCTCGCGATCCTCGGACCCTCGGGCTGCGGCAAGACGACCCTGTTGCGGCTCGTCTCGGGCTTCCTCGAGCCCAGCCGGGGCGCCGTCCGCATCGGCGGCAGGGACATGCGCGGCATCGGCCCCGAGCGTCGGCCGACCGCGCTCATCGTCCAGAGCCTCGCCCTCTTTCCGCGCATGACGGTCTGGGAGAACGTCGCCTTCGGCCTCGAGGTGCGCGGCATCGACAGGGCGAGGCGCCGACGGCGGGCCGAGGAGCTTCTCGGGCTCGTGGCGCTCGACGATGCCGCCGACAGGCGGGTGGGCGAGCTCTCGGGCGGCCAGCGGCAGCGGGTGGCGATCGCCAGGGCGCTCGCCGTCGAGCCCGGGGCGATGCTCCTGGACGAGCCGCTCGCCTCTCTCGACCCCGAGCCTCGCCGGCAGATGCGCGCCGAGCTGCGGGCGATCCAGCAACGGACCGGGATCACCTTCGTCTACGCCACCCGCGATCAGGGCCTGGCCCTGAGCATGGCCGACCGGGTGGCGGTGATGTCGGCCGGCACCGTCCAGCAGGTGGCGACGCCGGCCGCGATCTACGACGATCCGGCCACCCCTTTCGTCGCCTCCTTCGTCGGTGCCACCAACGCCTTCGAGGGCGAGGTGGCGAGGGTCGAGAACGGGCGGGCGCTGCTGCGCACACCCTTGGGCGGGCTCGTCGGCCGGGCGCGCGGGCGCCTGGCGCCGGGTGCCCTGGCCATCCTCTATGTCCGACCCGAGCGCCTGCGGCTGGGCCCCGGAAGCCACGCCAACCGCCTCGGCGGACGGGTCAGCCATGTCGACTTCGAAGGCAGCTTCGCCAATCTCTTCCTCGAGCATCCGAGCGGACGCCGGATCATGGTGCAGCTCGCCAACAACGGCTCCCTCGGGGCGGCTCCGGGCACGGGCGAGGTCGAGGTCGGCTTCGCGCCCGAGCACGCCCTCGTGCTGCCCCGGGCGGAGGCCTAGGCGGATGGCCGGCCCGGTGCGCCGCTACGGGCTGCCGCTCACCCTGCTGATGGCGGCGCTGGTCGCCTCCTGGATTCTCGTGACGATCGTGCTGCCCGAGATCCTGATGATGAACCTCTCGTTCCGCCGCGCTCTCCTGGCGGCCGACCTCGGCGGGCCGCGCGACCACTACAGCCTCGCCAACTATGCGACGCTGCTCAAGACCCCGAGCCATCTCCTGGTCTTCCTCCAGACGATCCTGGGCAGCGTGCTCGTCACGGGCATCTGTCTCCTCGTCTGCTATCCGGTCGCCTATTGCCTGGCCCAGGGGACACCGCGGGCACGCCTGCCCGTGCTGGTCCTGCTCCTGATCGTCCCGCTCGGCATCGGCGAGGTCCTGCGCGCCTTCGCCTGGCTCGTCGTTCTCGCCCGTCCGGGACCGCTCGACGGCCTCTTGGGGCTCCTGGGCATCCCCCACACGCCCACACATTGGCTCCCGGGCGCGGGCGGGGTCGTCGTCGGGATGATCTACGCCTTCGTCCTCTTCATGCTCCTGCCGCTCTACGGCGGTCTCGCGACGCTCGACAGAAGCCAGGTCGAGGCGGCCCGCGACCTCGGCGCCGGCACGCTCCGCATCCATCGGCGCATCGTCCTCCCCCACGCCAGGCCCGGCATCGCCCTCGGCTGCATCCTGGTCCTCACGCTGGCGGCCGGCTCCTATGCCGTGCCCTTCGTCCTGGGATCGCCCCATCCCCGCTGGCTCGCCCTGCTCGTCTATCGGTGGATCTCCGAGGGCGAGAACTGGCCGCAGGGGGCGGCCTATGCCTTCCTCCTGCTGCTCTGCTGCATGGGCTTCGCCGCCGCCCTGATGCGGCTCCTCAGGGTCGGCCCGGCCGACATCGCAAGCTAGGCGGGATCATGCGCGCCCGGACGAGCGAGACCCTGCAGCACCTCTATCTCGGCCTCTTCCTCGCCTGTCTCCTGCTGCCGCTCGCCCTCATGGCGGCGGCGGCCTTCAACGCCGGCCGCTTCCCGACGGTCGTCCCCTGGGCGGGCACGACGCTCCACTGGCTCGGAGCGCTCTGGAACGACGAGGGAGTGCGGCAGGGTCTCCGGGGCTCGATCGTCATCGGCGCGGCGGTGACCCTTCTCGCCTTGCCGATCGGGACCGCGGGCGCCCTCCTGCTCGACGGCCTCAGCTCACGCGCCCGGATCTTTCTCTATCTGCTGATGGTCTCGCCGCTTCTGATCCCGGGTGTCGTCATCGGCCTCTCGACCCTGGTCCTCTGGAGCCGGCTCGGCGTCCATGCCGGGCTGCCGCTGGTCGTGATCGGCCAGACGAGCTTCATCGCCGCCTCGGTCATGCTCCTCGTGCTGGCCCGGCTGCAGCGCTTCGATCGCACGCTCGAGGAGGCCGCCCTCGATCTGGGTGCCAGCCGTGCCCAGGTTTTCCGCCGCATCCTCCTGCCGCATCTGCGGCCGGCCCTGGGAGCCGCCGCGGCGCTCGCCTTCTGCCAGAGCCTCGAGAATGTCGACACGACGATCCTCCTGCGCGGCGGCATCGACACGCTGGCCCTCCACATCGCCTCCGAGGCCCGCACCGAGCCGACCCCGGCGATCGCGGCGCTGGGCCTGATCCTCCTTCTGCTGACCATTCTGGTCGCCATCGCCTACGAGATCATGCGCCGCCGCGAGGCCGGCGGGTCGGGTGACCGGCGATCGCCGCCCCGGCCCGGCGAGGTTGAGCGCGCGTCTCGGGCCTCGATAGTGCCGGTCGGGCCACCGAGACCGTGGAAGGGGGAAACGATGCGGATCAGGGCGGTCGAGGCGATCGGTCTGGCCTATGACGGTGCCGGCCGGGCGCCGCTACGGGATGGCGCGCGGCATCGGCATGCGCCGGGAGGCGACCCTCCTCAAGGTCACGACGGAGGATGGCGTGGTCGGCTGGGGCGAGGCCTGGGGGCCGCCCAGGGTGACCATGGCCTGCCTCGAGCTGATCCGCGAGACCGACCGTCCAGGGCATGGACCTTTTCGGCCTGCCGCACCTCATGAGGGTCCGTTCCCACCAGTCGTGACACCGACGCGTTCTACCTGAAGCGGTCGGATCGGAGCCCTGCGTTCT
>CAWHFO010000016.1:0-178003 GCA_963828215.1 uncultured Alphaproteobacteria bacterium
GATCAGTCGTGCTACAGAGAGCGTACCGCTGGGGAACGCGATGGAAGCGAGGTCTACCTCGATCATGGCATATCACAGCGATGGCAGCCTACCAGAGGGTCAACTCGGGGCGGCCGAGCCCTTGCCTCCGAGCGGCTGCCGGGTGACGATCGGCATGCCGGTCTACAATGGCGAGCGTCATGTCGAGCAGGCCATCTCCTCGATCCTGCAGCAGACCTATCGTGACTTCCGGCTGATCGTTCTCGACAACGCCTCCACCGACGCCACGGAGGAGATCGTGCGGGATCTCGCCCGCCTCGATCCGCGTATCGTCTATCGCCGCAATTCCATGAACATCGGTGCCCGGCCCAACTACAACCGCGTCTTCAAGCTCGCGGACAGCCCTTACTTCAAGTGGGCGGCGCACGACGACGAGCTCTGCCCGACCTTCCTCGAGCGCTGCGTCGGCGCCCTCGACGCCGACCCGTCCGCCGTGCTCGCCATGACGGCGGTCGAGGAGATCGATGACGTCGGTCTGCGAATCCGGGCCTACGAGGCGGTGCCGGCGGAGGCCCTCTCGAGCGCCCGGCTCGAGCGCTTTCGGGGCCGCGTGCTCTGCCGCGGCTCCTGCGCGGACATCTTCGGCCTCGTCCGCACCGAGACGCTGCGCCGGACGGTGCTGCTGCGGGGGAGCGCCGCGGCCGACCTCGCAATCCTCACCGAGCTGGCCCTTCACGGCCGCTGCGCTCTTGTGCCCGAGCCGCTCTTCCGCAACCGCATCCATCCCCGACGCTACACGGCCGCCGTTTTCGAGAGCAATGTGGACGGCGCTGGGCGCCGCGACGTGCTCGCCTGGCAGGATCGGACGACGCCGCCGCGCTGGTGGCACGATCTGCATTGGTGGATCTTCTTCCTCGGCTACTTTCCGATGATCCGGCGCGCGGTCGAACGTCAGCGGGAGCGGTCGCGTTACTACCTCGTGGCCCTGCGCTGGCTCACGGTGCCCAACAACGTAAAGGACCTCGCGAAGGATCTCCTCTACCTCGCAAGTCCAAGGCTGCTCGAGCGGGCGGTGCGCCTCAGCCGCCGCTGGCAGGAGCCGGCGGAGGCACGGCTCAAGACCGGCCGCCGCCGCTGAGCCTATCCGCCGATGCCGGGCAGGGAACGCGGTCTAGCCTGCGGGTCAAAGCACGGGGAGAAGCGACGCCAGCGCGCCCATGACGGCAAGGGTGGAGCGCTCGAGGAGCTTGGCGCGGCGGACCCTGATCCGCGGCGAGCGCCGGCCGGTCAGGAGATGGAGGAGCGGGCGACAGGCCCGTCTCAGCCATGAGCCGCCCTCCGGCAGAAGGCGCCGCCGCGCCGCCTCGGCGTCGGCCAGCGCGTCGCGGACGACGAAGGGCGGGTGGACGAGAGGGAATCGCATCGCCTCCACGTCCTGCCTGCAGAACTCCGCGACGAAGCGGGTATGGGCCGCATCGGCGCCGAAGCCCGTGTTGCGGATCAGGTTGGCCGTCGGCGTCACCGCCATGGCACGATCCATCAGGCAGCTTAGGATGTAGGGATAGTCCCAGTTCCCGCGGCCGGTGCGATGGATCATGTCGAAGCGCGCGGCCCAGAACTCGGCCATCCGTCTGCTGCCGCAGATGTCGATGAGCCAGCCATTGTCGCGGATCTCGGGCCAGAACCGCATGGACAGGTCGACACGTTGCCAACTCCGGCGCCAGGTCGCCCAACCATGGAGGGCGTGGAAGTCGGAGAAGTAGTAACTCCAGCCGTTGCGGGCCTTGCCCATCAGATAGTTGCTGCCGGAGATGGTGCGGATGCGCGCGTCACCGGCGTAACGCTCCAGCAGGTCCTGGCAGAAGGGGAAGAACGACGGGTGCGGCACGCAATCGTCCTCGAGGATGATCGCGCGGTCGACCCGCTCGAACACCCAGTCGAGGCCGCTCGCGATCCGCCGGGCGCCGCCGAGATTGACGGGCGAGAGGTTGGTGCGAAGGTCGCAGGTCCAATCGATCCGCTCCAGGAGGGCCCGGGTCTCGGCGCATCGCTGGATGTCCTCGGGGCGGTCGGCACGCGGACCGTCTGCGATCACGAGGAGGCGACGCGGGCGCACGGCGGCGATCGCCTCGAAGACCGCCTGCGCGTGCCGCGGACGGTTGAAGACGATGAATGCGACGGGCACCTCGAGCTGTGGGCCGGACCGGAGCGCGATCCTCTTCGGTGGAGGATCCGGCTCGCGGGCCTCATCTGCCTCCGGATGGCGGTCGGCCTCATACTCGGATCTGTCGCTCGACCCGATCATCATGCTGCTGCCTCCAGTGCTGCGGCCAGGCATGCGCCGAAGGCCCGCCAGTTGAGGGTGTCGCGGTAGCGCGCTCGTGCCGCGAGGCCGATCCGGGCGCAGTCCTCGGGGTCGGCCAGGGCACGCACGATCGTGTCGGCGAAAGCGCCAGGGCCGCTGCCGGGTGGCAGAAGGAAGCCCGTCTCGCCATCGGCGACAATCGAGGGGATGCCGCCGACCCGGGTCGAGACAACGGGTAGGCCATAGGCGGCGGCCTCGCAGAACACCTGGCCATAGGCCTCGGCACGTGAAGGCACGAAGAGGAAATGGGCCTTGCCCATGACCGAGGCAAAGAGCCGCCCCTGCTCCGGCCGGGTCCTGTCGAGCCGTGGGATCACCTGCGTTCCACGAGGCAGGGAGCCGGGCGGCTGGGTACCGATGACGGTGAGCGTGCAGGGGGCGCCCCGGCGCTCGAGCTCGTGGACCGTCGACAGCACGATATCGCCGCCCTTGCGCCGCCAGTCGCGCCCGATGAAGACCAGCGAGCAGGGCCGGCGGTGGCGCCGCGTCTCGAGAAAGTGCCCGACCTCGTCGTCCGTCGGCTCGGATGCCAGGTTGGCGCCCCAGGGCATGAGGAAGGTGCGCCCGGCGTCGGCGCCGCAGGTGGCGACGGCTTGGTCGACGGCCCAGGTCGAGGGGAACGAGGCAAAGCTCGCCGTGGCGAGGGCCTCCCGCTCCTGCTCGAGCCCCAGCGAGGCATAGCGCCCGACGGGAGGGCGCACATAGCCGTGGAGCAGGCTCGGGAATACCTGATCGGTGGCAAAGGCCTTGGCGATGCCCGTTCCAACCCGCGTGAGCGGCACAGATGACGGGGCGAAGAGGATGTCGGGCCGCTCTTCCCTGCAGCGCCCGTCGATCACTGCGGCCATGCGCTCGAGGTGGGCGGGCTCCCGGTCCCAGTGATAGAAGCGGCCGGCGGCGCGGGCAGCGGCCTTGCGCACCCAGTCGATGGAGCGCGGCAGGGGATCCACCGGAGCGATGTCGACAACGTCACAGCCGCGCTCCATCAGCGATCGGCGCATGGACCAAGCGTAGCCCGACCAAGCGTTGGGGTCGCGCGGATCCCAGCCGCAGCAGAAGCCGACCCTGAGGCCAGTCCTCCTGCGCGCGGGGCTAGGATGCGCGTCGATGGCGGTCACGGCCGTCCCCCCGGGGCAGGGCGCCATAGGCGAGGTTGCCTGAAGCGGTCGCCGCTTCCAGCGATGGCGCCGACAGGACAACCTCCTTCGCTCGCGTCGGGACGCAGCGTGGCGCTGCCAGCCCCATACCCGTGATCAGCGACACGCAGGTCCAGAGCGGAATGGACTGGAACTCCGGCACCGTCACCATGTGGCAGGCGAGAAGACCCAGCAGCCCCCAGCGCAGGGCCTTGGAGGTCTCCGCCTCCTCCACCTCCCGGAGCGGGTCGCGGATCACCCCGGCCATGAGCCACGCGAAGGCGAGCGTGCCGACAAGGCCGGAGCCGGCGAGCAGGGTGAGCAGGCCGCTACTGGAGCGGTGGCTGCCGAGCCCGGCGCCGAGCCCATAGGTATCGAGGAAAATGCGGAAGCTCATCGCGTCGGCGTTGGAACGCAGGGCGTAGGATTCCGACTTACCCTTGTGGGCGATCTGGTCCTTCACAACGGCGACGACCGTGTGCTCGTAGCGCTGGGCCAGCCAGAGAGCGCCGCCGATGAGGCTCAGAACGAAAATGGCGACCACGATATGCGTGGCGCGGATGACGACCGGCCCGCTCCGGGCCCTGCGCTCGCGCCGGGTGCCGCGGTACCAAGCGACGACACCGTCAACAGCGGCCATCATCACGAAGAGCCCAACGAGCATGTACGCGGTAGTCGACGTGGAGACGACCAGCATGACGACGCACATCAGATAGTAGAGGCAGTCGCCGATGCGGCCGGTGCGCCGCCAGCGCTGCCAGAAAAAGAAAAGGTACATCGTGTAGAAGTAGCCGAGCACGGAGGGCTCGGGAAACGGTCCGCTGGGCCGCGGCAGGCCGACGATGCCCTGGTCCCACGCGAGGGCATGGACGCTCGAGTGGAAGAAGCCGCTGGGGTACCAGACGCCGAAGGAAGCCCAGGCGAGCTGCCAGACGACCACGAAAGCGGCGCTGCCGGCGCTCCAGCGCATCGCCCGGTCGATCCAGAGCGTGAGCTCGTCCGTGGGCGACCTCGGACGCGATTACCGTCACCGTGTAGACGAAGGCGAAGATCAGGACGAGGTAGGCCAGCTGGTTCAGGTTCTCGGAGGTCAGACGATAGGGCTGAGCGAAGAGCGGGTTGAGCTCGGCGCTGCCGGGCAGGACGGTGATCCGCCCCTGGAAGAAGGCCAGCGCTAGCAGCAGGCAGACGACGCAGACGAGAATGAAGATGACGAGCGGCCGCAGCCGGCGGAGGACATCGACCCTGAGCGCGCTACTGCCGAGGAGGATGGCGCAGAGCATGCGGCCGGTCAGGAGGACGGCCAGGAACCACCCCACCAGGATCGGCCGGCCGCCAGGATTGGCGATTGCCGCGTCGGCAAAGAGGCTGGTGGCGACGAGAATCGCCGGCAGCGCCCAGACGCGTGGCAGCCACAGCACCAGCAGGGCCAGCGGCAGAGCCAGGAACGCCGTGATGGTCATGGCCGGCGCCGCTCAGTTGGCGGCCGCCACGGACGGCCGCACGATCGTGGCGGTGAAGGTCGTGGCATCCCAGCCGATATCCAAACCGGGTCCCGGGGTCAGGACCAGATCGACCGTCGAGCCTGTCTTCACCGAGGCCGTCAGCGCGTAGTGCTCGTTGGTCCCGGGCTGGAGAGCCCAGCTTCCGACGGACTGGCCGTCGACCACGATCATCGCGTGCGTGCCATCGCCGCGTGACGGGCCGATCGCGAGCTCGCCCGAAATCCTTACGGTTCCGCCCGTGGTTGCAATCCAGCGGCGCACGGGCAGGATCTGATCGCTCCCCGCCACTGCGGGGTGCATCTTGTCTGCGGCGATTGCGAGATACCGCCAACGCGGATCGCCCCAATAGTCGCTCCAGGCGTTCTCGAGCGGGGAGAGCGGATGGAAGTCGCGGCTCGGATCATAGGCGCCGCCCGGCGGAACCACGACGTAACCGTAGCGCCAGGGCCCGCCGTCGGTGGCCATGCCGAAGTCCGACCGCGAATCGGCGAGCAGGATCTCGAAGCGCTGCCCGAGTAGGGCGCGTATCGGGCCGAGCAGGAACACCGGCGTCGAGTTCGAGCGCCAGCGTGACACGACCCTGACGCGGCTCGAGGGTTCGTTCACGGCCCATGGGGTCGACCGCTGTCAGCATCCGGTCGGTGTCGATCGTCAAGGTCCCGGTGCCGCCTGAGGACCAAGCGACTCGTATCTCCTTCCCTCCCTTGGCGAATAGATAGACCCGGCTCCGCAGGTCGGGCAGCGCCTCACGGCGAACCGGGACCGCACCGCCCAAGAGGCGGATCAGCGTGGCATAGGCGACGTAGCTCGGGTTCGGCGCGTAGCGGCCCAGCGGGCTGTCAGGCGCACGAATCAGACCGAAGCCGTCGAAGCCCTGATAGTCGCGCATCAGATACCAATAGATGCGTGCCACCTCGGCGCTTCGAAGCAGTGTCATCGCTTTGACGAGCCAGATGGCGGCGGCCCGCCGCTGCTCGGGGCTCTTGCCGCCGCTGCCGGTCTCGGTGACCCAGATGGGCCGGTCGACGCCGTGCGCGCGCATGATGGCCCGCAGCCCCTGGATCTCCTCCTCCGCGCCTTCCGGGTCACGGCGGTAGACGTGGACTGAGGCGACGTCGAGATGCGTGAAGGCGCCGCGGTCGGCGAGCTGGCGCCAGAACGGCAGCGGCGTGCCGGCTGTGGCGCCGCCCACGACCTCGACATCGGGTGCTCCCGCCTTGAGCGCCTTCCAGGCGGCATCGAGCAGGCCGACATAGGTGCCGGCCCGGTCCCGCAGGCATCCGCCGTCGCACCAGTTGCCGTTGATCTCGTTCCAGACCTCTAGCGCCTTCACCTGGCCCTGATAGCGCTCGGCCAGAGCCACGCCGTAGCGGCCGTAGGCCACCTTGGCGGCGGGCGAGGTCGGCGTCGTGCCGCCGTCATAGAGCTTGTTCGCAAAGGTCATCTCGAGCAGCGGCTCGATCCCGGTCTTCGCAAGGTCGGCCATGTAGCCCGCCCAGGCCGAGGGGAAGACGAACCGCCCGGGCTTCTGCTCGACGGCCGCCCAGTACTGCTCGTCGCGGATGGTGCCGATGCCGGCGCGAGCGACGAGCGGCACGAAGCCGGTGTCCCAGCCGTGCGCCACGTGCGTCATGGCGCCGAACGTCCGGGACAGTCGCTCGGGTCGGGGCATGATGGCGTAGGCGCCCTGAGCCGGCACGCAGGGACTGCAGTCCGCCCTCCGCGCCTCGAGCTCGAAATAGCCGGGCGTGGAGGATTGCACCTCGATGACGGCCCGTCCGCCCACGACCTGCACGTCGCCTCCCTCCTGCCGGGCGCCCTGCCAATCGCGGACGACCCAGCTCCAGCGCCCGCCCGTTCCACCCAGATTGAACCGGATCGGCTCGCCCGGCGCGAAGACGTTGCCGAGCCGATCGGTCGTGAGTCGCATCGGCTCGTCGGCCCTGGCGGGCCCGCTGCCTGGGCAGGCGAGCATGGTAGCGACGGTGAGGATGGCCATTGTCTGACCAAAAGGTAGCCTCATGCCGTGCGCCTCCTTTCCGTGGCCGGCAGCGGCGCCGTTAGCCGCCAGGCCGCCCGGACATCGGCGTAGAGCCGTTCCAGCGCATCCAGATGGCTGTCGAGATCACGGGGTGCGCGCCAATAGTGGCGATAAGCCATTGCACCGAGCGTCTGGACCTCGGCGTCGTCGGTCAGCCTGCGCATCGCGGCGCCCAGCGCGTCGACATCGTGCGGCGGGACGACCAGACCGCCCCCACCCTCGTCGATGATCACCGCAGCGGGCGTCGAGCGCGATGCGATGACGGGAACGCCACGCGCCAATGCCTCGTAGGCTGCGAGCGTTCCGGTTTCCTCCCAGAGCGCGGGCAGGACCACGGCACGCGCCTGCTCGAGGGTCGCGAGGACGGATGTCGGCCCGCTCCAGTGCCGAAGCGTGACAAGCTCGCCCAGCGCCTCCACCTCTCCCCGCAGCGGCCCGTCACCCTGGATCAGGAGGGGCGTCCGTGTCCTGCGCGCCGCCTCGACGAGCTGGCGTATACCCTTCTCGATCGTGAGGCGGCCGATATAGGCGATCGGCCGGTTTGTGGCGACCGGCACCGGTGGCGCACGCTCAATGAAGCACGGATTGAACAGGACCTCGTGCCGCGCCTCGGCCGGCAGAAAGCGGCACACGCGGCCGCAGGCCGACTGCGAGACGTGCCCGAAGGTGAGAGATCCCGGGCGGCGCCAGATGCTGCGGGTGACCCCCTGACGTACCAGGCGGACAGCCTTGTGCGCCCGCCCGTTCCGATCACAGTCCGCCATGAGGCAGGAGGCCGAGAGCGGCGTCCGGGTGCAACGACGGCCGGTGGAGAAGTCGAAGAAGAGCCCGTTCGGGCAGGAGGCGAAGTAATCGTGCAAGGTTACAATCAGCGGCGCGCCGTATAGTCGGGCGGTCATGAGGCAGGACGGGCTTAGCGCTCGTGTCCATTGGTGCGCGTGCACCAACGTCTCCGATGGCTCGCCCTCGGCAAGAATGCGGCGTAGCTCGGTGGCCGCGCTCGGATTCCAGACGGCGCGGCCGGCGGCGCGCAGGGCCGAGCGCTCCTGCCAGACGTCGGTGGTCGAGATGTGGTGCACTTCGACGCCGGCTTCCGCGATCTCCTCGGCGATCGGAGCCACGGCGCAGAAAAAGATGACACGCCAGCCTCGCTCGGCGAGGCCCAGCGTCGAGGCGATGGCCACGCGGGCCGCGCCGCCATTGACGTGGCCATAGTCTGAAAGGATGACGACTCTCGGTTGTCGGTCAGACACGGTTGACCTCCCGCCACGGCGAGCAAGTCGTGTTGAAGAACTTGTGCAAGGAAAGTGGAAGAATTATAGTGGGGTCTTCCTCGGACCCTGAGGAGCGCTCCGGAGAAAGGCCTTGCCGACACTGGCGGATTATGAAGCGACGCGCCGAATGCGGTTTCCGGTGGACAAGCCGGCCAATGCTCGCCACATCTCGGTCATCACGGTCTGCCTTGACGCTGTGCAGACGATCGGGAGGGCGATTGCCAGCGTCCAGGCCCAGGCCGGCCTCGACATAGAGCACATCATCGTCGACGGCGCCTCGAGGGATGGGACCGTCGCGCTTGCCCGCAGCCGCCTTCGGCTGGGCGATTTCCTTCTGAGCGAGCCGGACCGGGGCATCAGCGATGCCCTCAATAAGGGAGTGGCGTTGGCCAGCGGCCTCTTCATCCAGCTCGTTCATAGCGACGACTGGCTGGCACCAGGGCAGCTCGAGCTGGCGTTTGCGGCGATCCAGGAGACCGGTGCCGACTTCGTGTTCGGCGACCTCCTCTTCCACGAAGGAGGACGACCGAGCTTCCGCTATGACGGAGATCCCGGATACGCGGCGGTCATCCACCGGCGCATGCCGAACCTCAATCATCCGACGGTGCTGGCGCGGCGTCCCTGCTTCGAGCGCGTGGGCCTGTTCGACCCGCGCTATCGTTGCGCGATGGACTATGACTGGTTCATGCGGCTGCACCAAGCCGGCGCCCGTGGCGTCTACGTGCCGGGCCTCTGCGGCAACATAACTCACGATGGCGTCTCGAACCTGCGCTACCGGCGCACTCTTCGCGAGGTGGCGGAGATCGCCGTGCGCTACGGCCACCCGGCGCCGCTCGCCTATGGGGCGATGGCCTATCACCTCGTCAAGACCAGCGTCGGTCGTGTGGTCAAGCAGCACGCGATGCCTCTCTATCGGTCCGTCCGCCGGCAGCTCAATGCAAGCTACCGGCCCCTCGACTAGGCGCCATCGCCGGCGGGCCGCGCCGGAGCATCCGCGACCCGCGAAGGAAATGCTCCAAACGGTGTTTGACGGGCGAACAGACGCCGCTTCAGCGCCCGGCCGCGCGCGGCCAACGTCGGGCTCACGAAATCGACGAGATCGAAGCCCATCACGGTCACGGTCTCGGGCAGCAGCCACCAGTGGGCGAGCGCCGCATAGCAGCGCCGGCGGTCTTGGCTCGCCTGGACGTAGCGCCGGATCGCCCTCACATAGTGCTGATGCGCGACGAGCAACGGCAGCCCGATCCGGTCTCGCGGCGACCGGCGGAAATGCCACGCCTGCCACGCGTGCTGATTGAGCGTGAACCGTCCCGAATGGGTGCGGTTGTGGAACAGCGGCTCATCGAGGTGGACGAAACGCCCAAGGAGCGCCATCTGCGCGAGCAACTCGCGGTCGCTGGCGCGAAAGTTGCCAAGCAGGGTGGTCTTGCGCAGGATGTCGCTGCGATAGAGGCCATAGATCGTCCAGCACCAGCGATCCTTGAACAGCATCGTCCGGAACCGCTCCACCGGATCGGGTGATTCCGCGCCGGCGAGTGGATCGCTCACCGCGACAATGACGTCGCCGCGCTCATCGATCACCTTGACGCCGGTGTAGCATAACGCCCGGTCGGGCTTGGCCTCGAGGGTCGCGACGCAACGCTCGAGAAAGCGGGGATCATGCGAGTCGTCGCTGCCTGTCCAGTGGAAGTATCGGCCAGTGGCGTGTCCGAACGCACGGTTGTGGTTGTAGGCGATCCCCACATCCGTCTCATTGCGATAGTAACGGACGCGCGGATCCCGGAGCGTGTAGGCCTTGCAGATCTCGGGCGTCCGATCGCTGGACTGGTTGTCGCAAATGGTCAGCTCGAAGTCCCCCAGTGTCTGGCACAGAAGGGACTCGATCGTCGCGCTCACGAGACGTTCCCGATTACGCACGGGCAGGCCGATGCTGACGAGAGGCGTTGCCAACTAAGCTACTCCGGGAGAGGCGGGTACGGATTCACGACACCACTTCAGGTCTCGATGTAATAGGACTTGTATCTACTGTAATAACCCTCGTGGTCCTCGATGCCGTAGCCGAGCGCCTGGTGGCGCCTGAGGTCGACGTCGTTGACCACCCCTCCGACGAGATTGACCCCGAAGCCGCGCATGTGCTCGACGCTGACCCGAAGGGCGTTGGCGGGCGTCGACCCCCAGCGGGAGACCAGCAGGACCATGTCTGCCAGCCGGCCGAGGAGGCAGGCGTCCGACAGGCCCAGCGCCGGCGGGCCGTCGAGGATCACCCAGTCATAGTCGCATCCGATCATCTCGAGGGTCCGCGCCAGCCTGGGCGAGGCAAGGACGGCGACAGGATCGCTCGGCAGCGCGTGCGTTGGCAGGATGTCGACCTTCGGGGCGACCCCGGAGATTATGCAGTCCTTGGCCGGGAGCGTCCCGGACATGACCTCGACGATGCCGCCGCGGCCACGCTCGTTGAACAGCCACCCCACTCGGGGCCGACGCAGGTCGACGTCGATCAGCAGAGCGCGGTGGCCGAGCCGCCCGAGCGTGATGGCCAGGCTGGCCGCCAGGAAGCTCTTGCCCTCCTTGGGAATAGCAGAGGTCAGGACGAGCGTTCGCCGCCGGGTATTCCCTGCCTCGCGCTCGAGCGCCAGGGCGACGGACCGGAGCGCCTCGGCGAAGGCGGACTTCGCGGTGTCGGCTGCGACGATGGGCGAGCCCATGGGCAGCTCCCGCGCGGCGACACGCGGGACAAGGCCGAGACAGGGCAGGTCCGCATGGTCCCTGAGATCCCGGCCGTTGTGCACCCTGCCGCGCGCTCGGTCGCGGAAGACGGCGAGGAGGGAGGCACCGAAGGACGACCCTACGAAACCGATGAGGCCGAAGAACTTGAGCGACAGGCGGTCTGGGCCGTTGGGTGATGCGGCGCGCGAGGCGATCCGGCCGTTGGGCTCGCCGAGGATCGCCTGCTGCTTCGTCTCCTCGGTCTGCCGCAGCAGCGCCTCATAGATGCGCCGGGCGGCGTTCGCCTGCTGCTGGAGAAGGGAGAGTTGCGAGGAGACCTTGGCGATACCTCCCTTGGTCGCCGTCACCTGGTCGACCTCCTGTCGGAGGCTGGCCTCCTGGCGCCGTGCGACGTCGACCTGGTAGCGGAGATCGAGAATGGTCCGCTGCACCTCGCTCGCGAACTTGCTCTCGAGGTCTCGCTGCTCGGCCTGCACCGCGATCATCCGCGGATGGCGGTCGCCGTACTGCCCGAGCATGTCGGCCTCGCGCCTCGAGAGCGCCACCAGCTGCTCGCGCAGGCTGTTGAGCAGCTGGGAATCGACGACGGCCGCCACTGCGGCCATCGAGCCGCCGTGCTTCGAGAGCTCGACCACCCGGCCGAGACGGGCCGCCTTCTCCTGCTCGTCGGCTTGCAGCTTGATGAGCTGCTCGGTGAGCTGGGTGAGCTGCTGATCGCTCACCTCCACGCCCGACGCCGTGACGATGTTGTGCTCGGCCTTGAAGTTCTCTACGGCGACCTCGGCGCGCTGGGCCTGGGCCCGCAGCTCGCCCAGTCGGTCGGCGAAGGCGCTGCTGGCCTCGGCCGCCGACGAGCGGGTCTGCTCACGCAGCATTCGGATGTACTGCTGCGCCGCCGTGTTGGCGATGAGGGCGGCCTTTGCCGGCGATCCGGCGCTGAACGATACCTCGATGACGTAGGACTTCCCGCTGACGGCCGGATCGAACCGCCTCTCGAACACATTGACGGCGGCACGGACGGCCGGGCTGTTATCGTCCCGGACGACGCGGTCGACGGCGAGAGCGGCGGAAAGCTCGTCCTCGGGCGTCACCAGCTGGTCGACCGGCGCGGCCCAGGGTTGCGGTCCCGGCTGCGGATGCGAGGCATCCCAGTTCGCAGCCATGGCTCCCTCAGGCGGCGCAGCCGGCCACCGGGGGGCAGCGATCCGGCCGTCGGCACCGGTTCTAGCCTCATCGAGGCCGGCCGCCTGAGACAGTCCCGCAATTAGCTCCGCGAGGACGGGACGAGCGCTCTCGATCGTCGAGGCCAGCCATGACGAGGCATTCTGCAGGGTGCCCTCAAGCCGTTGCGACAGCGCCGGAGCGGGCTGGAACTCCGGATCGTCCGCGAGGCGAAGCTGATGGACCACCGCGAGCGCCAGCTCCCGCGATCTCAGCAGCTTGGTGTGTGTCTCGAGCATCGCCGCGTCGATCGGCAGGGTCGTTGTCGTCGAGTCGATGCCGATGACCCGATTGTCCCGCGGCTCGACCACGATGAGCGCGGTGCTCGTGTATGTGGGGGGCTGCATCAGGCCGAGCAGGACCGCAGCCGCAGTGCCGAGCGCGACGATCAGGAGAATGAAGCGGAGCTGCCGCCGGAAGATGTACCAGAGCTCGATCACCGTCACGCCGTCGACGGGCGGCGAGGATCTGGTGGGAGGCGTTATCAGGGCGGTGCTCATGGCTTGTCGCTCAGTCCGATGAGGCCCGGAGGGTCGCTGTCGCCGGCCTGCTCGTCATGCCGGCGGGATCCCCTCGAGCGTGAGGAGCCGAGGAGCGAGGCCGAGGGAGGCGAGATGCGCGCCGATCTCGTCCTCGTAGACGGGATTCATCATGAGAACGCAGTCCGGTCGCAGCCGCGCCAGGACCGCCGGCGCCACGATCTCATGGCCGGAGCCGACGATGAACTTGCCGTGCTTGTGCGGGTTGATGTCGACCACCGCCTGGACGGCGTCGCCGATATCGGTGCTCGTTAGGAGGGCCACGGCCTTGGAGCCGGAGCCCCAGATCGCCAGGCGTCGGCCGTCGGCGGCGAAGGATTGGGCCAGCCGCTCGATGCCGCGCCTCTTGGCGCCGACATCGTCCCTGAACGCCGCAACCTGCGCCTCTGTGCCCTCGAGGTCGTCGGCTACGACCGGGCTCACACCACCCACCCCGTTGGCGACGGCATCGAGGAGGAGGTACTGGCCGCCATATTCCTTGGCCAGCCGAGTGACGGTGAAGCCGCAGCAGGTCAGCAGCCGCGCCAGCGAGCCTGGCGTGAAGTAGCTGCAGTGCTCGTAGTATATGTCCCAGAACGCGCGCTCGACCAGAACGCGCTCGAGGTCCGGCAGCTCGAAGAACACCGGCGTGCCGGGGCGCAGGCCGCGACGTATGCGACCCACGAACTCGCGCACCGGGCCGATGTGCTCGAGCGTATGCCGGCAGGCAAGATAGTCGCCGGTGAGGTCGGCGTAGGGGTCGCCATAGTGGTCGCGGATGAAACGGATGCGGTCCTTGGCCGCGCTCGTCGTGCGCTCGGGACGATAGCCGGGGTCGATGCCGACGCCCTGACCTGCGCCCCGCTCGCAGAGCAGGAGAAGGAACTCGCCCTTGCCGCAGCCGATCTCCACCACCTGCTTGTCCTGTAGGCCATGACGCGCGATCTGGTCGTCGGCCAGGTCCTCGAGAAACGTCATGAAGCGTGGCGAGAACGCCTGGGTCTCCTCGTAGTCGGGCGAATAGCCCTGCAGGCTGGCATCGTACAGTCCGTTCTGGACGAAGCCGCAGGTCCGGCAGAACTCGAGCCTCAGCTGGCCGCGCGGGAAACCCAGCGCCGCCTCGCGGCTGTCCACCATGAGGCAGCTGTGCACCGGCACGTCCGGCACCTCGTAGAAGGGCTCGAGCCTGCTGCTGCCGCAGGCGCGGCAGACCGCACGCTGCGGGATGGTCTGGATCGTGCTCATGCGATCACCGCCGGCTCGGGGATGGGGACGATGAACTGGCCGCCGCGAGCGTGGTAGGCGGCCTGCTGCGCCATGATCTCCTGCTTGAAGTTCCAAGGGAGGATAAGGAGATAGTCGGGCATCTCGGCGAGGATCGCCGAGGGGTCCCGGATCGGCAGCCGCACGCCCGGGATGTAGCGGCCCTGCTTGTGCACGTTGCGATCGACGACGCAGCTCAGCTGGTCGGGGCCGATGCCGGCATAGTTCAGCATGATCGTGCCCTTGGCCGCGGCGCCGTAGCCCATGATGCGCTTGCCCTCAGCACGAAGGCCGTAAAGCAGGGCCGACAGGTCCTCCCGAACCGAGCGTACGCGGGTGGCGAAGTCGGCGTAGAAGCCCGGCCGCGTGATCCCGACCGCCGCCTCCTCGGCCAGCATGCGCGTAAGCCGCTCGGCCGGACGCTCGACCAGCTCGACAAACAGCCGGAGAGAGCCGCCGTGGATCGGCACCTCCTCCACATCGTTGAGGAAGAGCCTGTGGCGGCGGAAAAGCGCGCTCAGGGCGGTGACCGAGAAATAGCAGAGATGCTCATGGTAGATCGTGTCGAACTGGCACTGCTCGACCAAGCGCCGGACATAGGGCACCTCGATGACAGCCACGCCGTCGGGCTTGAGCAGCGTGGCAATGCCCGCAACGAAGCCGTTGGTGTCCGCCACGTGTGCCAGGACGTTGTTGGCGTGGACGATGTCGGCCTGCCTGCCCCCAGCTACGAGCTCAGCCGCCAGCTCGCTGTCGAAGAAGGCTTGCAGGGTAGGCACGCCTCTCCCCCGCGCCGCCGCCACGGGGCCCGGCGCCGGATCGATGCCGAGGACGGGGATGCCGTGCTGCTGATAGTACTGAAGCAGGTACCCGTCGTTGCTCGCGAGCTCGACGACGAGACTGTTGGGGCCGAGATCGTGCTGGGCGATGCGTTCCTCGACATTGTGCTGCGAATGCTGGAGCAGCGTGTCGGAGAAGGAGGAGAAGTAGGGATAGTCGGCGCCGAAGAGCTCGTCCGGCGGCACGGTCTCGAGGATCTGCACGAGCCCGCAGTCCGGACAGAGCACGAGGTCGAGCGCGTAGCGCGGCTCGGGTCGGGCTAGCTGCTCGGGCGCCAGCAGCCCGTCAGCGAGGGGCAGCCGGCCGAGCGACAGGATCGGCGCGAGTTCGCTGGCGCCACAGGATCTGCATGCGACCATAGGCCGGTCCTCCCTCAGGCCGCGCGCTTCGTGGGACGCAGGCCTGCATCCAGCGTGCCGGCGGCAATCCGCTCCTTTACTCGCTCGAGGCGAAAGAAGCGGGAGCTCAGGAAGTCACTCTTGGTCAGGCCGCGCGCGCGGTAGGCGTCGCGAAGCTGCTCGATACCGCGCAGCACCGTCCAGACCGGCTGATAGCCGGGGACGCGCTGCCGGATCTTCTCACAGGAGACGCGATAGTTGCGCTTGTCGGGGTTGGCACCGGGAGCGAAGGATACCTTGGCACCCGGCACGGCCGCCGCCACCAGTTCCGCCACCACGCGGATCGAATAGTTCTCCTCGGTCCGTCCGACGTTGAAGGCCGCGTTGTGCACGACCTCGCGTGGCGCCGCGAGCAGGGCCACGTAGGCGCGGGCGATGTCCTCGACATGCACCAGCGGGCGCACCGGCGTGCCGTCGCTCTTCAGGAGGACGGCGCCAGTCGTGACGGCATAGCCGACGAGATTATTGACCACGAGGTCGCCGCGCAGGCGGGGGGACATGCCGTAGGCCGTGGCGGCGCGCAGATAGACGGGCGAGAAATCGGGCCCGGCCAGCGCCGCGAGCTCGCCCTCGACCTTCACTTTGGACACGGCATAAGGCGTGACCGGGTTGAAGGCGGCGGTCTCGTCCAGCGCCTCGTCGCCCGCGGCTCCGTAGTTGCTGCAGGATGAGGCAAAGAGGAAGCGGCTCACGCCTGCCTGCTTGGCCAGCTGGGCCAGGCGCACGGAGGCCTTCCAGTTGATCTCGAAGGTGGTCTCGGGGGCCAGATCGCCTAGCGGATCGTTCGAGATGCCGGCCAGGTGGATGATCGATTCGTAGCCCGCAAGATCGTCCACCGTGATGTCGCGGACATCCATCCTCAAGGCAGGAATCGACGGGGCGCTATCGAACCCGCAGCCGTCGAGGAGGCCACTGTCGAGCCCGGTGACACGGTGCCCGGCTTTGAGCAGCCGCGGGGCGAGGACGGTCCCGATATAGCCCTCGTGACCGGTCAGGAGCACTTTCATTGCAGCTCCCTCCCACGGTCCTGCAACTCCCCGACCTCGTTCCGCGGCTGCTGCCAGGGTGCGTTGCCGCTGGCCCAGAGCTCCTCGAGCAGCACCTTGTCGCGCAACGTGTCCATGCACTGCCAGAAGCCGTCATGCCGGTATGCCATGAGCTGGCCGTCGTGGGCCAAGCGCTCGAGCGGCTCCCGCTCCCACTGCGTCTGGTCGCCGGTGATGTAGTCGAAGACCCCCGGCTCGAGGACGAAGAAGGCGCCGTTGATCCATCCCTCGCTCATCTGCGGCTTCTCGGCGAAACGGACGACGACGCCGCTCTCGATCTCGAGTCGCCCGAAGCGCGCCGGCGGGCGGACTGCCGTGACAGTCGCAAGCCTGCCGTGGCGGCGGTGGAAAGCGAGGAGCGCCGCGAGGTCCACGGTCGACACGCCGTCGCCCCAGGTCAGCATGAACGTCTCCTTGCCGAGATAGGGGGCCAGCCGCTTGATGCGGCCGCCAGTGGCCGTTTGCAGGCCGGTGTCGACCAGATCGACGATCCAACGCTCCTCGTGGTCATTGGGGCACGAGATCACGCCCCTGCCGAGATCGACGCGTAGGTTTCCATGAAGCGAGCAGTAATCGGCCATGTATTTCTTTATGTACTCGCCCTTATATCCCAGCGCAATGACAAATTCTCGGAAGTTGTATCGAGAATAATGTTGCATGATGTGCCAGAGGATCGGCCGGCCGCCGATCTCAACCATCGGCTTCGGCTTGAGGATCGTTTCCTCCGACAGTCGGGAGCCGACGCCACCTGCCAATATCGCGACCTTCATGGGTGGTATCCTCCACTATTCGTGACGGGCGCAGCAACGACCCATGCGCCATCGGGTGAGGCTCGGTCCGCCCTCATCGTCAGACACGCGCCGCAGCCATCGCCGGCAGGGGCCGAGCTGCCGAGACGAAGCAACGGGAGACCGCACGGCCCTGCCGCCCGAGCAGGGGCAGGAAGGCGATGGACGAGCCGATCTGGGCGAGCATCGTCGCGATCGCGCAGCCGATCCCTGCGAGATGAGGAATGAGGACGAGGTTGAGGGCGATGTTGAGGAGCGCCGCGAGGACGGTCGCCATCAACACGACGCCTTCGGCGTGCTCATTGACCAGGAGCGTGGTCGTGACGCTGCCGATCGCGACGAAGGGCAGCGTCCATATGTGGATCCGCAGGATCTCGGCGGACGCGGCATAGGCGGGCCCGAGAAGCACATCGACGATCGTGCCGGCCAGGGCGACGCCGACGGCGACGATGAGGAGCATCGGCAGCACTGCGCCGCGGATTACGGCACGGACGAGCCTCGCATGCGCCGCGGGGTCTGACGTCTGCAGCTGGACGATCGTCGGATTCACGGCGCCGACGATCGCGACCGGCAGGATATAGGCGATCTCCGAGATACGCACCGCGCCCGCGTAGATGCCCGCGGCTCCCGGCCCCACCATCGTCTTGAGCATGATCACGTCCGCGTACATGTAGACGAGAATGGCGAGGCTCGCGAAAAGCAGAGGGAGCGCGTGCGAGGTCAGCCGCCGAAGGTCGCGAGTGGTGACGGAACGAAAAGCGAGCCGCGGGGCCTTGGCACGGATGCCGAGAGCCAAGCCGACGGCGCTGCCGACCAGCAACTCCACCACCATCGCAGCGACGAAGAGGGGCCAGCTCGCCGCGAGCAGGATGAGCCCGACGCGGACCAGCGAAGACGTCAAGAGCGCGATGTTGCGGACGAGAACCGCAAGCTTCACCCGCGTTTGCGCATTGAACCACCACTGCACGATGTCGCCGCACTGCGCGAACGGCACGGCGGCGGTGATGAGAAGGGCAAGTCGTGTGCCCGTATCGGCGGCCTCGACGATGAGCGCGAACGCCACGATCAGCGCGCCGAAGGCGATGCTGGCGGCGATGCGCAGGATCAGCGTGGCCGCCATGATCCTGCCGGCCGCAGCACCGTCCCGCGCCAGATCCCGCGTCACGACCGACTCGAGCCCCAGGCGGGCGGCCATGCGGACGAGGAGGGCAAAGGCGAGGCAATAGCTGAGAAGGCCGAACCCTTCCGGCTGGAGATAGCGGATCACCCACAGGCCGACGAACAGCTGGACCGCCAGCTGCACGCCGCGTTCCGCGAGGAGCCAGAGGATGCTGCCCAGGATTTGGCGCAGCCGGCGCGGCGTCACGACCTCGTCCAGACCGTGGAGCAGCCCGCGGAGCAGCTGCGTCGCCGCTGACCGCCAGCCCATCGCGGCCGCGGCGGGGCCAGCGTCGGCGGCGGCCGATGGAGTGGGGCAGGATTGGGACTCGGACCACATGGCGGCGCGCTAGTGCAGCCGCGCTACGGTGCGCTCACCGCGGCGTCTGGACGGTCTCAGCGTGGCGACGGTCGGACCCGGCGGCAGGTAGGCTGCCAGGATCTCTCGGGCCATGGTGGGCGCGTTGCGCACCGGGACCGGGCTATGCCGTATCGCCGAGCCGGCATGCGCGAGCCAGTCGCCAAGAGCGGCGCGCACCTCCCCAGCCAGCGCCGTGATGTCGTCACTGTTGGGCGCGATCCGGACCGCTGTCGGGGGCGCGACGTCGTGCACGCCGCTGACGTCGGTCGCCACAATCGGGATGCCCAGCGCCTGGGCCTCCAGAACCACATAGGGCATTGCCTCGTAGCGGCTGGTGAGGACGAAGAGGTCGGCCGCGGCCATAGCGTCCCAGCCGCGACGGTCGGTGTGGAGCTGCAGGATCGAGCCGAGATCGTGCCCGCGGATCTGCGCGACGATCCGGTCCTCAAGCTCGCCATACCCGAGCATCAGGGCGCGCAGATCGGGCATCTCCGCGCGTAGCGCCGCCACGAGGGCGACGAAGCGCTCGGGTGCCTTCTGCGGCGCCAGCCGGCCGACCCAGGCGAGGACGACCGCCTCCTCGCGCAGGCCGAACCGCGCCCGCGCCAGCACGCGGTCCGGCACGTCGTCCGGTATGCGGGTACCGTTCGGGATCACCTTGAGCTTCTCGATGGGCATGCGCTGGGCGCGCGCATGCCGTGCCTCGTCGGCGGAGACGAGCAGCAGCCGCTCGGTCGCGAAGCGCGCCAGGAGTCGCTCGACCGTGCCGTAGAGGCACCGCTTGGCCGCCGAGATGGTCGGATCCATCGTCTTGAAGGCGTGTGGTGTGTAGAGCCGGCGGACGTCGAGGCCGATGGCCGCCAGCCGCGCCACGGCGCCGCCCTTGGAGCTGTGGCCGTGGATGACGTCGAACGGGCCGGCCGTCCTGAGGTAGCGGCGCACGCGCCAGACGCTCGCGAGGTCCTCTGGCCCCGGCTCCGGCGCCATCGGCACCTGGACCGTGACGAGGCCTTTGGCCTCGAGCGCAAAGAGCTCTCTGGCGAACCGCAGCTCCATCCGTCGTGGCGAGTAGACGAGATGCACATCCTGGCCGAGCGCCAGCAGGCCCGCGGCGAGGTCGAGGACATGGCGGCCGGCGCCGGCGAAGCTGGCCTCGAGCACGAGCAGCACCCGACAGCCGCGCCGGCCGATCCCGACGACCGAGGGGACGCGGGTTTCAGGCGGCGAGCGCATGGTTGGCACTGCAGCGCCAGGCCCAGGCGGTCTCAATGATCCACTCGAGCGAGCCTGAGTTGGGGAAGTCGAGCCCGAGCTCCAGCCGCGCCCGGCTGGCATTGGCGACGAGCTCTGGCGGATCGCCCGGCCGGCGTGGATAGATCTTGTGCGGTACCTCGAGGGTGGTCACGCGCTCGATAGCGTGCAGCACCTCCATGACCGACTTGCCCTGGCCGGCGCCAAGATTGACCGCAAAGCTCCGCGACCCAGCGAGCAGCCGCTGGAGTGCCACGACATGAGCCTCCGCCAGATCGCTCACGTGGACATAGTCGCGGATCGCGGTGCCGTCCGGCGTCGGGTAGTTGATCCCCAGGATGGGGAGCGGTGGCCGGACGCCCAGGATCGCATCGAACGCCAACGGGATGAGGTGCGCCTCGACGGGCCGCTGCTCGCCGATCCGCCTCTCAGGATCGGCGCCGGCGGCGTTGAAATAGCGGAGGCTGGCGCTGCGCAGGCCGTACGCCATGTCATAGTCGGCGAGCATGCGCTCGATCATGAGCTTGCTCGCCCCATAAGGATTGATCGGCTCCTTGGGCTGCGTCTCGTCGATCGGGACGAGCGCCGGTATGCCGTAGACCGCGCAGGTGCTCGAGAAGACGAGGACGTCGACGCCGCATAAGCGACAGGTGTCGATGACGTTGACGGCACCGCAGACGTTGTTGCGGTAGTAGCGCGCCGGCTCCGCCATCGACTCGCCAACCTGGGCGAAGGCGGCGAAATGCATCACCGCGATCGGACGATGCAATCCCAGGACCTCGTGCAGGCGGCAGCGATCCAGGATATCGCCGAGCTCGAGCGGGCCCCACTGGACTGCCCACCGATTGCCTGTAGACAGATTGTCATAGGCGACCGGGACGAAGCCCGCTTGAGCCAGGGCCTTGCAGGTGTGGCTTCCGATATAGCCGGCGCCACCGGTCACGAGCACCGTTCTGATCATGTGGCGCGCCTCTTCAGATAGCCATCGAAGTACTCGACAATCCGGGCCAGGCCTTCGTCGAGACCGATCTCGGGCCGCCAGTCGAGCAGCTCCTCCGCCTTCGTCACGACGGGCCGGCGCTGGATGGGGTCATCCGCCGGGAGCGGCAGGTTGACGAGGCGCGAGCGCGAGTTGGTGAGCGCAAGGATCTTCTGCGCAAGCTCGAGGATCGTCGTCTCGACGGGGTTGCCGAGGTTGATCGGGCCGGTCACCGTCTCCGGGCTCCGCATCAGCCGCAGCAGGCCCTCCACGAGATCGTCCACGTAGCAGAAGGATCGGGTCTGACCGCCGTCGCCGTAGATCGTGATGTCGTGGCCGGTGAGGGCCTGGACGATGAAGTTGGAGACCACCCGGTCGTCGTTCGGATGCATCCGCGGCCCGTAGGTGTTGAAGATCCGCGCGACCTTGATGCTCAGCTGGTGCTGGCGATGGTAGTCGAAGAACAACGTCTCGGCGCAGCGCTTGCCCTCGTCATAGCAGGCCCTGAGGCCGATCGGGTTGACGTTGCCCCAGTAGCTCTCGGGCTGCGGATGCACGGTCGGATCACCGTAGACCTCGCTGGTCGAGGTCTGCAGGATCCTGGCCTTCACTCGCTTGGCCAGGCCCAGCATGTTGATCGACCCGAGCACGCTCGTCTTCGTCGTCTGCACGGGGTCGAACTGATAGTGGATGGGCGATGCCGGACAGGCGAGATTGTAGATCTCGTCCACCTCGACATAGAGAGGCAGGTTGATGTCGTGACGGACCAGCTCGAAGCCCGGCTCACGGAGAAGATGCGCCACGTTCCGCCGTCTGCCCGTGAAGAGATTGTCCACGCAGAGCACCTCGTTGCCGGCAGCAACGAGCCGCTCACAGAGAAAGCTGCCGATAAACCCGGCCCCGCCGGTGACGAGGACGCGCTTGTCCGCGAGCGTGCTCATGACGCCCCGGCTCCCTTGACGACGACGAGCGCGGTTCGAAGGAGGATGAGAAGGTCGAGCCAGGGCGACCAGTTCTTCACGTACCAAGTATTGAGCTCGACCCGCCGATAGTATTCCACGTCATCCCGTCCGCTCACCTGCCACATGCCGGTGAGGCCTGGCGTGACGCGCCGGTAGAGCGCGAAGGCGGTGCTGCCGTAGCGCTCGCGCTCGTCGGGCAGCATCGGGCGCGGTCCGACAAGGCTCATGTGTCCGAGCAGGACGTTGATGAGCTGGGGAAGCTCGTCGAGGCTCGTGCGGCGCAGGAAGCGGCCTATCCGGGTGACGCGCGGGTCGTTCCTGATCTTGTATTGACCGGCCCATGAAGCGCGCGCGACGGGATCCGGTCCAGCAGCTCCTGCAGGACGCGCTCGGCGTCGGGCACCATGCTGCGGACCTTGAGCGCCTTGAACAGCCTGCCGTTGCGGCCGACCCGGGTCGAGCCGTAAAGCGGCGGCCCGCCGTCGAGACAGACGATCGCTCCGATCGGCAGAAGGACAGGCAAGGCGACCAGGAGCAGGGTGCCGGCGGTGAAGATGTCGAAGAACTCGCTTCGCCAGAACCCGGAGGCGGCTCTGCGAGAGCCGGTTGTTATTCAGAAAGACGCAGTCGCAACCGAAGACATGGTACGCTTGCAGGTCACGGATCTCGAGGCCTCGGAGGTTGGTCGCCAGGGCGAGCGGCACCTCGAAGTTGTCGTCTATGAAACGCGCGACCTCGAGGCTCCGTGCGAGCTCCGTCCCGTCAATGCTGATGACGACGTGCTTTACATTGTCCCGACCGAGGAGCTGACAGACTCGTTCCCGGGTCCACTCGTCTCCCTGCTCGATGTCGACGAGCTCGTAGGGGACGTAGCCCAGGTGCTGGTCACAGAGTAGGATGTCCGCGATCAGCCGGGTCTGAGCCGCCGTGCCGATGACGACTGTCTGGCAGCGCCACGGGCCAAGCTCGTAGAGAATCTGCTTGCCGGCAATACGACAGAGAAGGATGAAAGCGAGCGCGAGTGGCCAGGTCAGCAGCACCCAACCGCGAGAAATCTCGTTCTGATAGACGAACTGCAAACAGCCGTCGACCAGCGCAGTGACGACCATGCCCGCGCAGACGCGCCTGAGCTCCTCTTCCATGGGCATGCGGCGGGAGTAGTGGCCCGTGACAGCGAACCATGTGAGCAAGGCCGCGCCCAGCGTCGCAACCTGCATGCCACGCTGGACCGTGACCTCGACGGTCGGCACGCCCGGCGCGATGCCTCGGAGCAGCTCGCTCACAGTGGCACTACCGAGTGTTGCTAGCACGAAGGCCAGAGCTAGGCTCAGGAGGTCGCCGACGAAGAACAGGCGGCCTGGGGCTATCCCAAGGCTCCCGACCGACGCGACCGTCTTCCGATCGATAGTTATTTCTCTCATCTACCGCCTCTGCCGAATGCTTTGCAAGTCAGACACGAGATCCGATATGCCGCTGCGCTTTCCTTTCAGCCTTAGCGTGGACAAAGACGTCACACACAACGCATGACGATCCTACCGCTCGGTCCATCTGCGAGCGTGACTATCAGCCCGGATGGAGCAGCCAAGATGGAGCCAATGAGGGCATGGCCCAGCACCTAGGGACACAAATCACCGACCTCTGTCGGACGAAGGGGCGCTCGGCCGGTAACGATACTTGAATGTCGCCGAAGTCGCAGCACAGGATAAACGCATCAGACCTGCCGTCCTGGCGAGCGAGTTCTTGAGGACTTCCATGTTAATTGACCTCCCCCAGTCAGGCAGAAACCATCCAAACAAAAAGGCGCACCCTCTACGGGCTGTCGTTTCCGTCTGCACGAAGGCCGGACAATCGGAGTTCCGAACCACGCGATCAGGCAACACTACATCCTGACCTATTAGACGGCACCGGTGATGATGCGCAACGGATCGGAAGTATGATCTTCGCCGTCATTAGTACGGTCCGTGCTGTCGTTAGATGTAAGCGGCGCGGACGACTGACCGTTACCTGAGAGGCCGTCCGATAAAGAGTTGGGCGGAATTAGCCGGTTGTGGTGCCTGTCTCGTGTGTGAAGCGAGGAGACGCCGCCATGTGGACCAATTCCGGCCGGGCCAAGTATGCCCGGGCCGCCGAGCGCTACGCAACCGACCTGACCGATGCCGAGTTCGCGCTGGTCAGGCAGCGGCTGCCGCCGCCGTGCCGGCTCGGCCGGCCGCGCACGACCGACTTGCGCGCCGTGCTGCACGCTACCTTCTACCTGCTGCGCACCGGCTGTCAGTGGCGGCTCCTGCGCAAGTGCTTCCCGCCCCGGAGCACGGTGTTCTGCTACTTCCGCCGCTGGTGGCACGACGGCACCTTGCTCGGCCTCTACTACGCGCTGCTGGCCGTGGCGCGGCAGGCCGCTGGTCGCGAGGCCCAGCCTACGGCCGCGATCCTCCGGGTCGGCCGAAGGCCGCCCCGGGGCCGGCTCCGACAGCCGGTCGGTCAAGACAACCGAGAGCGGCGGGCCGCATGGCGGAGCCCGTCCTCCGGCCAGCCGAGGGCTGGGCCCGGGGGATGCCGGCAAGAAGATCCACGGCCGCAATGGCCAAATCCTGGTCGATACGCCGGGTCTCTTGCTGCGCGGCATCGTCCATCCCGCCAGCGTCCGGGACCGCGACGGGCTCGCCCCGCTGCTCCGCCGCATCCGCCGCCGCTTCCCGTTTCTCGACCTGGTCTTCGCCGACGGCGGCTATCAGGGCGAGGTCGCGGCGCTCGCCGCCCGCGCGGGGCGACTGGGACTGGCCATCGTCAAGCGCTCCGACCGGGGTGCCGGCTTCATCCTGTTGCCCAAGCGCTGGGTGGTCGAGCGCAGCTTCGCCTGGTTCGGCCGCAACCGACGGCTCGCCAAGGATGTCGAGACCCTGACCGCCAGTTCCACCGCCATGGTCCACCTCGCCGCCGGCCGCCTGCTCACCCGCAGGCTCGCAACCACTTGAGCCCAAACCCACCAGCTCTCGGACAGGCTCTGAGGCATCCCTCCCGAACCGGCGGCGCGGCACGCACGGGCGGGCCAGCGGCTAGGAAGACGCCGCGCCGCCTCTTGAAGCCGCACCGTCCGAGCGCCGGCCGGGCCCATGCCGGCGCCGCCACTGCCCGCGCGCCCTCGTGCCGAAGTGGAAGCTGGTGCCGTCGACCCACATCCGGTGCAGAACAATGGCGAGCTTGCGGGCGAGCGCCACCTTGGCCCGCTTCATGCCACGGCGCTTGCCGACCTCGATCGCCCAGCGCTTCAGGGTCGAGAGCCGGCCGGCCCTGGTCAACATCACGTTCGCGGCCTCGTAGAGGGCGCTCCGCACCATGATCGGCAACGCCGATCATCCGGCCCGAATAGGGCGGGAGCCGCGCCTGCGGCTCCCGAGGCGCGTCGCCCACCATCCGCGACCAGCAGACCGCGGGTCCGGGTCGCGAAGCGAGCGCGGCCAGCAGGCCGCGAAGGGCTGATCCCGCCGGTGACGTCGGTCTCGCAGGACTGGTACTTCTTCGGTGTCAGTCGGAAGTGCGCGCCCCCGGTGCGCGAGCGACAGAACCGGGTCGGGTCGTCGACCGCCGAGGTTAAGGTGACCGCCACCAGCGCACCGACGCCGGGCACCGTCATTAGGCGGTGGCACGTCGTATCCTCGCGGACGATGCCCAGCACGGCCCGATGCAGCACATGGTACTCGGCGCGCAACTGAACTGTCCTCTGCCCGAGTTCGCCCGTTGGCGCCTGTGGGCGGCCGAGAACTCCGTATGCCGGATCGTTCAGAAGGCGGCCTGGGCGGGCCGGAGATGGGCAGGGCGTACTCCTGGCGGTGGGGAAAGGCCGAGGCCATCGAGCGTCAGCAGACGCTCGATCCGACCTCCGGAGGAGACGGCGCCAGGAGGCGCCGGAGGGGCGAGCTTGATCCGCCGGCAGCTGGTCCGCGCAAGCGCGCCGATCTTCAAGAGTCGGAGCCGGATCGTGCCGCAGGTGGCGTCCGCGAACTGGGTATGGGCGAGGCCGATCCGGCGCAAGGCGCAGAGGAGGACGTAGGCCATGGAGGCGAACCAAAGCCGGAGCTGATTGGCTCTCATGGTCGCCGCCGACGTCCGGTCGGCCCCCGGGTCGGCCCGCTTAGCGGGCCCGAGGGCATGTATGGACGGCTCCCGCGATGCAAGGGGTTGAGCGGCGTGGATTGGCTAGTGGTCGGCTGCGGTCATGTATCCGGCCTCTGCTGCGACCGTATGGCCGCGGGCCTTGGTGGGAAGGCGCGGATCGGCGTCCGATCAGGCTCACGAGCTCCGAGGCTCTCTGCCCTCGACGGATTGTTGCCGATCCCGGTCCGACCGGTGACGCCATCACGTTGCTGGTTCACCCTCGCATGCCGAGAAACTGCTTGGGAGGCCGTCGCCTCTCGGAACGGCTCGCTGTGCGCCATCACCGCCCATCGATCGCAGGAGGCGATCGATCCATGTCCGCAGGAGCCGATGTCAGGAGACATCGGCGGGGCGATCCGCGCCGTCTTGCTGGCCAGCGCCACCGTGACAACGTTGCCGGGACGCCGCTCGAGCAGCCCTTCGATCCAGGCTTGATGGGCGCCCGGTCGACGCTTTCCCCAGTGCAGGATCGAGCGCGCGCCCCTCGGCCGCCTCCCGGCGGCCGCTCCTTCGGAGGTCGGATCGAGCGCCTGCTGACGCTCGATGGATCAGGAGCCCGCGGAGATAGCCGTCGCCACGCTTGCTGATCCCGCCCAGCCATTCCCGACCGCCGCTGGCGTGCTGGCGTGGGGTGAGCCCGAGCCATGCCGAGAGGTGCCGGGCTGAGTTGAAGAATGCAGGATCGCCCACGGTCGCGACCAGGGCTGTCGCGGTGATCGGGCCGACACCGGGGATCGTCGCCAGGCGCTGGCTGACCTCGTTGGTGCGATGCCATCAGCCGGCAGCAAGCCGGCTGATCCGACTGCAACGCAGGCGCGGTCAGGAGACCGCGCAGGGGCGACAAGCCGGCACTCGAGCGCGATTACCTGGTTGTCCACGGCCCGCAGCTGCTCGACCGGGAGCGACAGCACATCCCGGGCCAGGGGCGGTACGCGATGGTCCTCGGGATCCTCGACCAGCGCCAAGAGCCCGGTAATCTTTGTGATGCCCCTGGCCGCGGCGACGCCAAACTCACCGAGATGCCCGCGCAGCGCATTGACCAGCCGGGTGCGCTGCCGGACCAGCAGCTCACGCGCCCGGTGGACCAGCAAGGCGCTCTGCTGATCCTCGCTCTTGATCGGCACGAACCGCATGCTCGGCCGGGCCACCGCCTCGCAGACCGCCTCCGCATCGGCCGCGTCGTGCTTGTTGCGCTTGACGCAAGGCCGAACATAGCAAGCCGGCATCAGCCGCACATCGTGCCCGAGCCTTTCCAGCTCCCTCGCCCAAAAATGGGCACTGCCGCAGGCTTCCATGCCGACCAGACAGCGCGGCAGGTTGGCGAAGAACTCCAGCAATCGCTGACGCGACAGTCGCTTGCGCAGCACCGCCCGGCCGCCGGCGTCGACGCCGTGAAGCTGAAAGACGTTCTTTGCGAGATCGAGCCCGATCGTCGTAATCCGCATGGAGACGGCTCCCGTCAGTGGACCACGACAGCTCCACTTTGGCACATCGATGCCGCAGCGGGAGCCGTCCATCCCAGCAGGCTCCGAGGTCGAGCTGGCATTCCTTGATAATGACATGGACGCCTCCCGCTGAAGGCATCGAGGTGCCAGCGTGGGTGCGTGAAGCGATCGACGAACGCGGGAGACGTCCAAGATGAAAGTTACCACGGTTGGCATCGACCTCGCCAAGAGCAGCTTCCAGGTCCACGGCGTGGACGGCACGGCAAGGTCGCGCTGCGCAAGCAGGTGGGACGAGGCAAGCTGCTCGAGTTCTTCGCCAATTTGCCATGCTGTCGATCGGCATCGAGGCGTGCGGCGGGGCGCACTATTGGGCTCGCGAGCTGACCAAGCTCGGCCACGAGGTGCGCCTGATGGCACCGCAATACGTGAAGCCGTACGTGAAGACCAACAAGCATGACGCGGCAGATGCCGAGGGCTGTTGCGAGGCCGTGCAGCGCCCGGGCATGCGCTTCGTACCGATGAAGAGCCGAGACCCAGCAGGCGCTGCTCATGCTGCACCGGATCCGGGATCGGCTCATCTGCCGAGCGGACGGGCACGATCAATGCGATCCGCGGGCACATGGCCGAATTCGGCGATTGTCGCGGCACGCCGCGGGCTCGGCATGAAGCGAGCTGCTGGCGGTCATCTCGGACCTCGATGACGGGCGGCTGCCGGCGATGCGCCCGCGAGCTTCTTGTATTGCAGGTGGAGCATTTGCGGGCGATCGAGACGAGGATTGCCGATCTCGACGGGCGGCTGCTGCGGCAGGCTCGTGAGGAGGAAGCCTGCAGGCGATTGACCGAGGTCGCAGGGATCGGTTGCGTCATCGCCACGGCGATGGTGGCAACCGTCGGTCGATGCGAAGCTGTTCGACAGCGGCCGGAGCTTCGCCGCTTGGCTCGGCCTCACCCCTCGCCAGCACGCGACCGGCGGCCGCGAGCGGCTACTCGGCATCAGCAAGCGCGGTGACGGTTATCTCCGGCGACAGTTGATGCACGGCGCACGGTCGCTGGTCCGACTGGCGAAGGGCCGCGACCGTCAACCCTGGACATGGATCAACGACCTTCTTGCCCGGCGACCTTTCAACGTCGTCGTCGCTGCCGTGAGTAGCGTCCACGGGCGTGGTGGAAATTGTCGGTTTGGGGCGGCGCGCCGGAGCGACCGCCACGAGTTTGGCGTAGGCGCGCCGCCTCGCCGGCGCGGTGGTCATCGGGCCTGTCGGCTAGGGTGGAGTTGCGATGCTTCACCTGGAGTTGAGGAGGATCCCGATGACCGAGGAGAGATTGGCATTGGCCGAGCTCATGGAGAAGGCCGGCGACGGCGACTTTCTGCGGGTCGTAGCCGAGGCAGTGCTGCAGCTGCTGATGGAAGCCGATGTCGAGGGGCTGATCGGCGCCGCCCGGCACGAGCGCTCACCCGAGCGGCTGAACTACCGTAACGGCTATCGAGACCGGACCCTCGATACCCGGCTCGGCTCACTCCAGCTGCGCGTCCCCAAGCTCCGCCAGGGCTCGTACTTCCCGGCGTTCCTGGGAGCCCCGGAGGATCACCGAGAAGGCCTTGGTGGCAGTGATCCAAGAGGCCTGGATCGGCGGCGTCTCGACCCGCCGTGTCGACGACCTGGTCCAGGCGATGGGCTTGTCGGGCATCTCGAAGTCCCAGGTCTCCAAGCTCTGCAAGGACATTGACGAGCGGGTCAACACCTTCCTCGATCGGCCGCTGGAGGGCGAGTGGCCCTATCTGTGGCTTGACGCCACCTACCTGAAGCAGCGCGAGGGCGGCCGCATCGTCTCGGTAGCGGCGATAATCGCCCTCGCGGTCAACACGGACGGCCGGCGTGAGATCGTCGGGCTCAAGGTCGGTCCCTCGGAGGCCGAGACGTTCTGGTCCGGCTTCCTCAAGACCCTGGTCCGGCGCGGCCTGAAGGGCGTGAAGCTGGTCATCTCCGACGCCCACGAGGGCCTCAAGCAGGCGATCGCCAGGGCCCTGGGCGCCGCCTGGCAACGGTGCCGCGTGGGGCTGTTGAAAAACCGGCCCCAGGATGGTTCTTACTCCCAGCGGTGGTGATTAAGGGCGCTGGGGCGACGAGATGCTGGGTCGCAAGGAACGCCGGCAGCCGGAGCTGTTCGTCAGCGGCTCGCTCCGGCAGCTGGTTCCCGAAGATCATGTGCTGGCGCGCGTCGACCGGGTGCTCGACCTATCCTGGCTGCGCGCGGAGGTCGCCGGGCTCTACTGCGCCGACACCGGCCGGCCGGGGATCGACCCGGAGGTCGCGGTGCGGCTGATGCTCGCCGGCTTCCTGCTCGGCATCGTCCACGACCGGCGGCTGCTGCGCGAGGCGCAGGTGAACATCGCCATCCGCTGGTTCGCGGGCTACGGCCTGCACGAGGCCCTGCCGGACCACTCGTCGCTGACGCGCATCCGCCAGCGCTGGGGCGCCGACCGGTTCCGCCGCATCTTCGAGCGGACCGTGAAGGCCTGCATCGAGGCCGAAGATCGCCAAGGGCGAGATCGTCCATATCGACGCCTCGCTGATCCGCGCCGACGTCAGCTGGGAGAGCCTCGCCGTCCGGCACGTCGAGGCGGTGGGCGAGGCGAACGCCGACGCCGGGCGACGAGGCGGAGAAGAAGGGCCGGCAGACCGGCAAGTACAAGAAGGTCTGCACCACCGATCCCGACGCGACGATGGCGACGACCGCCCGCAACCGACGGCTGGAGCCGGCCTACAAGCAGCACGCCGCGGTCGATGATGTGCGCGGCGTCATGCTCGACGTCGAGGTGACGACCGGCGAGATCAACGAGGGTCAGGTCATCGAGCGCAGGTCGACGCGACGATGGCGACGACCGGCGTGGCGATCACGACGGTGACCGCGGATGCCGGCTACGCCTACGCCAAGGTCTATGGCGCCCTCGAACGGCGCGGCATCGACGCCCTGATCCCGACCAAGGCCGAGCCGATCAGGAGCGCCGTGCCGCTGCGCCGGTTCCGCTACGACGCCCGGAACGACATCGTGAAGTGCCCGCGCGGCAAGATCCTGCGGCCGGGCAGGCGGGTCGAGCACGGCCGCTTCTTCTACTCGCGCGCCAGGGACTGTGCGCGCTGTCCGCTGGCCTGCCTCTGCCTGTCCAAGGGCCGGGTCAACAAGGCCGTCGTGATCAGCGACGACTATCCCGCCCTCTCCGCGCCCGGCGCGGCGCGAGCGCTGGTCGGACGAGGACAGGCGCCTCTACCAACGCCACCGCTGGCGCTCGGAAGGCTTCCACGGCGAGGCGAAGACCTGGCACGGTCTCGCCCGCGCCGTCCGGCGCGGCCTCGAGAACATGCGCATCCAGGCCTTCCTGACGGCCGCCGCGATCAACCTGAAGCGGCTCGCCGCCGCTCTTCTCGCGCTGCTCTGGGCGTTGCCACCTGGCTATCGAATTCAGCCCTTCGCCGGGTCTCGGCGTCACGTCCCAGCCTGACCCGCGGGGCAAAACGCCGCCGCCCGCCATCGCGGCCGACCTCGCCCCCGCCCACGTCCGAGCCGGGCTTTTTCAACAGCCCCCGCGTCCACTGGATGAGGAACGCCTTGGCCCACGTCCCGAAGGGCCGGCGCACCATGGTCGCGGCCGCCCTGCGCCAAGCCTTCCTTCCAGCCCGACGCGGTGACCGCTCGTCAGACCTGGCGCCAGGTCGGCGACCAGCTCCGGCCGCGCTGGCCCAGAACCGCCGCCCTGATGGACGAGAGCGAGCACGAGGTCTTGGCCTACATGGCCTTCCCAGCCCAGCACCGGACGAAGCTGCACAGCACGAATCCGCTCGAGCGGCTGAACAAGGAGGTCAAGCGCCGGGTCCGACGTGGTCGGGTTCTTCCCGAACGAGCCCGCCATCATGCGTCTCGTCGGCGCCGTCCTGATGGAGCAGCACGACGAGTGGCAGCTCCAGCACCGCTACATGCAGCTCGAGGCCATCGCCGAGGCTGGACCTCACCGGCCAATGACGTCGAGACGCCGCAACTTCCACCCCCAGCCGCCTGACCAATGGCCACCTCAAACCGCCCCGAAATTTCCACCTCATTGACGGACGTGACCCTGCCGTGGCGAACAGACTCGGGCGCATCATCTGGGCCTTGCTGAGCCGGGGCGAGACCTATCGTGCGCCGGCCTGACCAGTGAGCGGGGACGATCGAGCTTGCGAGGAGCGATCAGCCGGGCGTTGATCCCTCGCCAGTAAGCGACGACAGCTTCCACGAGCTGCGAGGGTGATCTTCGACGCGATGACATGACCGGTCGGACCTCCCCCCCCCGGGTCGGCAGAGCCCGAAGACCCGAAGAGCCTTGAGCTCGACTTGATAATCGGGCGCCGATCGCGGATCTTATCAAGGCCCGCGGCCAGGTGGTCGGACAAGGCCGGATACATTGCCGCAGCTGACCTGATCGTGGCGGGACGGCCGAAGAGAGCACTTGCGGGGCGGGAGGCGTCCATACACCGGTTCTCGGCCTGGCCACGGCCACAGGAGACCTGCTCGTAGGGCTCCGCCGAGGGCGATCCCGAACACCCGCTGGCCGCCCATGGCCGCGATGTCGTGCTCGATGACCCTGCGCGCGCCCATCGCTGAAGCAGCCGGCGAAGCGTTCGACGAGCCGGACCCCCTTTGTCCGTGGCCCAGAAGCAGCCCGCCGGCATCCGAGGTCACGGCCCCGCCGTCGAACGCCGCCACCACCGGGCGACCTTCGACCACTCCAAAGTCGAACTGTGGCGCGCTACAGTCTGACGGCATCGGGATCTCCTCTGCATCGCCTTAAGTCTTTGTGGCAGAAGAGTTATCGCCAATTCAGAGCCCCCGATGCACCTCACCTCGTGAGAAATGCGGGCTAGGCCGAGCTCTTCGAGCCGATAAGCCGCCGCCAATCGATACGGCCGAATGGTGGTATTCCCCACCGTCCTGGTCTCGACTACGGTGAGATGTGGATCGCCTCCCGCGGTGAGGCCGAGCGCCCAGGGGCCTTGGGCTCGGGAGGTCGGGGCGGTGCAAGGGGCGAGAGGCGGTCTATATCGCCGCCTCGAAACGGCGACAGCGAGGGCGTGTGCTGGTCCCATCACCAAGGCGGCGAGCGCACCCCGGAGGGGAGGGCGGCTCGCATGGCCAGCGGTGAACCGCGCGCCGACGCGCAAACCGGATGGAAGCATCGCGAGCGCGCGCAGCTGATTTTCTCCTGCGAGCGCGCCTACCGGGCCGAATGTCGTCGTCTGGGCCGCCGCCTGGTCCAGATCGTCGCCTGCGCGATACCGTTGACGCTTGTCGCGACACTGGCCAGGGCCGAGGCCTGGTTCGAGTGTCATGCGCCGCCGAGCCGGCTCTGCACATTCTACGTGTTCGCGAAGAGCACCAGCAGTGAGCTGACGGAACTCGTGCTGAGTTCCGGCGAGACTGACTTCGTCGACGGGACAAGCCCCGGAAACGGTGATACGTGGTGTGGCTCCCTCGAAGCGACGCTCGATGAGCAGAGCTGTGATCGCCAGTCTGTAACCGACCTCAACATCTTTCCGTGAAGCGCAAGCGGCGCAAGATCCGGCTCCGCGTATCGCGAACGCGGCCCCACGGCATCGCCCCATCGCAGATTCTCGGTCCCAGCTTCGGGGGTTTTGTAGGCGCCCATTATTGCGCGCAATAGCGCCAGCTGGAAGGTACGTAAATGGTCAGCGGCGAAAGCGGCTCGGCAACAGTGCAGCGCGGAGGTCGCCGTTGCCCCGTCTGCGGCAGCGACGATCTTTTCGTCTTTCTCGAGCTGCCACCGGTGCCAGCCATGTATCACGTGGCGATTCGCGAAAGGCGGGCCGCCCTGGAGCAGCCGGTGGGGCAAATCAGACTGGTCCACTGCGGGGCCTGCGATCACGTCTTCAATGGGAGCTTCGACCAGGGCCTGCTCGATTACCGGGCAGGATACGACAACGCGTTGCACCATTCGCCACGGTTCGCCAGTTACATGGACGATCTGGCCGCGGAGCTCGTCGAGGAGCGTGGGATTCACGGCGGCACGGTGCTCGAGATCGGTTGCGGGCAGGGCGACTTTCTGAGGCTCGTCTGCGACAAGGGTGAGAGCTCGGGCATCGGTCTCGATCCCAGCTACTCGAGCGAGAACGACCGGTCGCGCCATCCCCGAGTGCGGATCATCCCAAAGGAGTATGAGCCCTCCCTCAAAGGACGGGCTGATCTGGTCTGCGCCAGGCACGTGCTCGAGCATATCGAGGAGCCGGCGGGGTTCATGGGCCGCCTGATCGACCTCATGACGGCGGGGACGCGCCAAGATGATGATCGAGGTGCCGAACGGCCTCTACATCTGGCGGGACAACAGCATTTGGGACATCCTGTACGAGCACGTTTCCTATTTCTCCGAGTTGTCTTTACGCCACCTGCTCCGGCGGTGCGGGCTGGAAGTCCTGCTCGTCGAGGAGCGGTTCGGCGGCCAGTTCATCGTCGCGCTAGGCCGGCGGGCAGGTCCACCCGTGCCGACGAACGGAGGCCGCCCGACGGCCGCGATCGGCCAGTCGCACGACCGCGTCCGAAAATTCGCCGAGGGCTATGGCGAGACGATCGCGTCCTGGCGCGGATGGTTGCTCGGCGCTGCCCAGCGCAACGAGTGCGTCTATCTCTGGGGCGCGGGGACCAAGGCGATCAGCTTCCTCAACCTGGTCACGGGCCAGGACAGCGTTCTGCAGGAGGCGATCAGGGGCGCCATCGACATCAACCCTGCCAAGGAAGGCCGCTTCACGCCCGGAACGGGCCATCCCATCCTGGCGCCAGCGAGCCTGGCCGAGCAGCGACCGGACGTGATCCTCGTGATGAACTCCAACTACGAGGCCGAGATCCGGCAGATGGTGGAGGAGATCTTGGGTGAAGACCAGGGGAAGGTACAGATACGCTCAATCATCGGGAAAGCTGCTCCGGCGTAGGAGCGGTACATCGAGCGCGAACCGGCGCTCCTGGAACGGCCGGATCTGGCCCGACGTAAGGATGAGCCTTCGTGCTCCGCGAGGATCGGCTCAGTGGTCGAACGGATGCCGCATTGCCAGCGGGCCGTACCGCCGTTCGCCCTTCTCAATCGTGGACAAATCACGCCCAATGATGGTGGGAAACCTACTTTCGGCCCGTGGCGCAAGGTCAGCGCCCTTTCCTATAAGGTAGAGGATAGCACTGCCTGTCCGGATGCTGCTGGCTCCCCCGCGCGATGCCGTCTTCGGGCGGTCGGTAGGCGATCAGCGGCTCCGAGACAGCGCGAGTGATGCGGAGGGGGTGGAGCTTGCTCCTCTGGAGCGACCAACGATCGCAATGCAGCCGTACGGGCCGGGCTGGCCGGGGACGCGCCGAGGTGCGGCCCCGCCTGCGATTACGGCCGCGCCCGCGCGGGTCGCGAGCGGGTCGGGACTCGTGGTAGCAGGACGCGCCCTCATCACCGGCATCACCGGCCAGGACGGCGCCTATCTGGCGGAGCTTCTTCTCGCCAAGGGCTATGAGGTGCACGGCGTCAAGCGCCGCGCCTCGTCCTTCAACACGGCGCGCATCGATCATCTCTACGTCGATCCGCACCAGAGCCGGCGCCCGCTTTTTTCTTCACTACGGCGACATGACGGACGCCACCAACCTGATCCGCATCGTGCAGGAGGTGCAGCCCGACGAGATCTACAATCTCGCCGCCCAGAGCCACGTGAAGGTGAGCTTCGAGACGCCCGAATACACGGCCAACGCCGACGGCCTCGGCACGCTCCGCCTCCTGGAGGCGATCCGCATCCTGAAGATGGAGGAAAAGACCCGCTTCTATCAGGCCAGCACCTCCGAGCTCTACGGCATGGCGCTCGCCGCCCGCAGCGCGAGACCACCCCCTTCATGCCGCAGAGCCCCTACGCCACGGCCAAGCTCTACGGCTTCTGGATCACCCGGAACTACCGCGCCGCCTACGGCCTGCACGCCTCGAACGGCATTCTTGTTCAATCACGAGAGCCCGATCCGCGGCGAGACCTTCGTCACCCGCAAGATCACCCGCGGCAGTGGCCGCGATCGAGCTGGGGCTGCAGGAGCGGCTCTATATCGGCAACCTCGAGGCCAGGCGCGACTGGGGCCATGCCCGGGACTATGTGCGGGGCATGTGGCGGATCCTCCAGCAGGACGAGCCCGACGACTATGTGCTGGCCACCGGCGAGGCGCATAGCGTGCGGGAGTTCATCGAGCCGCCTTCGCCGAGACCGGCCGCGAGATCGTCTGGAAGGGCGAGGGGGTGGAGGAGAAGGGCCTGGACCGCAGGACCGGCCGCCTCCTGGTCGAGGTCGATCCGCGCTACTTCCGCCCGCTCGAGGTCCACTATCTCCTGGGCGATCCGACCAAGGCGCGGGAAAAGCTCGGCTGGCGCCACGAGGTGGCCTTCGCCGATCTGGTCAAGGAGATGGTGCAGGCGGACCTGCGGCAGATCGAGCGCGAGAGCGCGTCGGGCCGCGTCGTCACCTACGCCGCGGAGTAGGTGACGTGACGGCACCCGTCATCTTCCCGCTCGCGGGCCGGAGCGTCTTCGTCGCCGGCCACCGCGGCATGGTGGGCTCGGCGCTCCTCCGCCGCCTGTCCGCGGAGCCGGTCGAGATCCTGACGGCCACGCGCGAGGAATGCGACCTCACGCGCCAGGCCGCCGTCGAGGCCTGGATGGCCGAGAGCACCGGCCGGATGTCGTGATCATCGCCGCGGCCAAGGTCGGCGGCATCCTCGCCAACGACACGTTTCCCGTCGACTTCCTCGAGCAGAACCTGCTGATCGAGATCGAACCTGATCCGCGCCGCCTTCGAGACGGGCGTGAAGAAGCTCCTCTTCCTCGGCTCGTCCTGCATCTATCCGCGCGACTGCCCGCAGCCGATCAAGGAGGAGTATCTCCTGACCGGCCCGCTCGAGCCCACCAACGAATGGTATGCCCTGGCCAAGATCGCCGGCATCAAGCTCTGCCAGGCCTACCGCAAGCAGCACGGCGCCGACTTCATCAGCGCCATGCCCACGAACCTCTACGGCCCGGGCGACAATTTCGATCTCAAGACCAGCCACGTCGTGCCGGCGCTGATCCGCAAGATGCACGAGGCGAAGCTCCGGGGCGACGCCGAGGTCGAGGTCTGGGGCACGGGCAGTCCGCGCCGCGAGTTTCTCCACGTCGACGACCTGGCCGACGCCTGCGTCTTCCTGCTCGAGCGCTATTCGGACGCCATGCACGTCAATGTCGGCACGGGCGAGGACCTCACCATCGCCGAGCTGGCGGAGCTCGTGCGCGAGGTCGTGGGCTTCGAGGGGCGGCTGAGGTTCGACACGTCGAAGCCGGACGGGACGCCGAGGAAGGTGCTCGACGTCGGGCGCCTCCGCGCGCTCGGCTGGCAAGCAAGCATCGGGCTCGCGGAAGGGTTGGCAGAGAGTTTCTTCGAGCTCGCACTGAGCATGGCGAAGCAGCTCAGGTCCATGAGACTAGGGTCTGTTTTCAAAGTGGGTTAGGCTGGTGTATTGCCATGGGGCATGAGCAGACACGAGCTGACCGACGCGGCATGGCGGCGCCTGGCGCCGCTGTTGCCGCCGCAACGGCCGGTGACCGGGCGACCCGCCCGGGATCACCGGACCATCATCAACGCCATGCTGTGGCTGACCAAGACGGGGACGCCCTGGCGCGACCTGCCCGGAGCGGTATGGGCCTTGGCGGACGGTGGCGACGCGCTTTTACCGTTGGACCAAGAGCGGCCTCTGGCAGCGGATCCTGGCCGAGCTGCAGCGGGCGGGCGACGCCGAGGGCCGGCTGGACTGGAGCGTCCACATGGTCGATGGCACCAGCATCCGCGCCCATCGTCACGCCGCCGGCGCCAAAGGGGGCAGGCGAATCAGGCGCTCGGCCGCTCCGAGCCGCTGCGGACGGGGCTGGCTTCGGCAGCAAGCTGCACCTGCGCTGCGAGCGGGGCGGCCGACCCATCGCCTTCGTCCTGACCGCCGGCGAGCGCCACGAGCAGACCGCGTTCGAGCCCTTGATGGCGGCCGGGGCCGTGAGGCGCTCCAGCCAAGGCCGCCCACGCTGCCGGCCTCGGGCCCTGCTCGCCGACCGCGGCTATACCGGCCGACCGGTGCGCGACGCTCTCCGGCGCCGCGGCATCACGCCGATCATCCCACAACTCGCCACCGAGACCCGACCATGCATGATGGAGTGGCGCACCTACAAGGAGCGCAACGTCGTCGAGCGCCTGGTCGGCCGGCTCAAGGAGCATCGCCGTCTCGCCACGCGGTTCGACAAGCTCGCCAGCTCCTACCTCGCCTTCGTCCATCTCGCCGCCATCCTCATCTGGCTTTGAAAACAGGGCCTAGCCGCCGGCGGTCTCCACTGCGGCGGTTGCGAGGAAGGAAAGGCGCGCGTCATCCAGGCGAACATCAGCGGCTCGGGCGAGCGCTACTGTAGGGAGGTGAAACTTGGGCCCGCCGCGAAGGGGTTTCGCCGATAGGAGGTGGCCGGCCCGCCTTATCGGAATCGCCCCTGAACGTCACGGCGAAGCGAGGAGAATTGGGCTGTCACGCCAAGCGCAGCGCGACCGCGAGGTTCTCGTCGTACCTTGAATGCGCTCTATCAGGGACGGCCGTTTTTGCGAGCGTGAAGGTCCGACACGGCGGGCGGGGCCAGATGGGCAAGGCTAAAGCGGCCACTCCTACAAGACCGGCGATCTCTTACTCATCCCGATCGGCGCAGAGGTGTGGAGGCCTCCGGAAACCTCGTCCGTCCGGCGGTGGTCGAGTAGGCTGGGTCGCACGAGGTCGGGAGGCGTGGATTGCCGAAGCAGCCGGGATTTTGGAGCGTCGACGAGCGCTTTCGCGAGCTCTCCGAGCAGGGCGACCCGCTGGAGAAGCTGCTCAAGATCGTGGATTTCGAGCTGTTCCGCCCGAGTTCTCGATGAAGCTCTCGGCGGCACGGACTGGTCGAAAGGCGGCAGGCCGCCCTTCGATGCGGTGTTGAAGCTCAAGATGCTGTATCTCCAGGCCCGGCACGGGCTGAGCTTCGAAGCGACCGAGCATCTGGTCCGCGATCGTCTCTCCCCCCGCAGCCTGCTGGCCGCGTCCCTTTCAGGGATCGGATCGATGGCCTTCTGGCCATCGATGGATGAGGTTCTGTGGTCTGACGCTCGCCGATCCGGTGCCGGACGCCAATACGCTTTGGGACTTCCGCGAGGCGCTGATCGAGGCCGGTGCCTTGAGCAAGCTGTTCGAGCGGCTGGATCGGGGCGATCGAGGATGCCGGCTACCTGGCGATGGGCGGTCAGATCGTCGATGCCAGCCTGGTGGCGGCACCGCGGCAGCGCAACACCAAGGAAGAGAAAGCGGCGATCAAGGCCGGCAGGAAGGCTTTGGAGATCTGGCCGGACGAGCCGGCGAAGGCGGCGCAGAAGGACACGGATGCTCGTTGGACGGTGAAGGCCGGCAAGGGCAAGATCGAAAGCGACGGCACGGTCGAGCGCGACCTCGCCATCCCGGCGTTCGGCTACAAGTCGCCCATCGGCATCGATCGCCGCCATGGCTTCATCCGCCGCCACAAGGTCACCGGCGCCGCGGCGCATGACGGCGACCGTTTGCGCGAGGGTCTGATCGACCCGACCAACACGGCCTGCGCTGTCTGGGCCGATACCGCCTGTCGCTCGAAGGCCAACGAGGACTTCTTGGCGGATCGCGGCAAGACCAGCCGCATTGATCGCAGGAAGCCCGCCGGCAAGCCGATGCCGAGCCGCACCGCCAAGGCCAATGCCAGGAAATCCGCGATCCGGGC
Organism: uncultured Alphaproteobacteria bacterium; assembly: GCA_963828215.1. GTDB lineage: Bacteria > Pseudomonadota > Alphaproteobacteria > Geminicoccales > Geminicoccaceae > CAVTJL01. Next base: position 39,243 of record CAWHFO010000016.1, read on the forward strand.
GACGGTCGAGCACGTCTTCGCCCAGCAGAAGGATCGGATGAAGCTCATCATCCGCAGCATCGGCATCAGGCGCGCCGAGGCGACCGTCATCATGGCCAACATCGCCTACAATCCCGGTCGATGGCGATGGTTCGAGCGGCGAACCGCGTCCGCGTGACGGGAAAAAGGCGGAACATTCAGGCGAGACAGGCCGGAACTCGGCCCGGACAGCGCAGCTCGGACATCCGGCGCAGGAACTCTGCCTGAAACTTCGACCAAAGCCTCAAGAACGTGGCGTTATCGGAGCTGTCCGTGTTCAGGCGGCGACCCGATATTGGTCTCATGCGGCGGCCCGAGAACAACGTAGCCGTTCGCCCCCTTTGCACCGCTCAGCGTTGCGAGAGTGAGGGCCGCCCTGGTGCGGTTGTTGGCGCCAAGCTTCTTCATAATCTGACGTACATACTCCTTGACCGTCGACTCCTGGAGCCCGAGCTCACGAGCGATGACCTTGTTCGGCTCGCCCTTGATCAGATGGTCGGCTACGGCCTGCTCGCGGCTTCTCCAGGACGGCTGTGGACCCACCGGCACTAGTGCGTGGTCGACAGGGGTGCTCTGAGCCGTCAAGGCCGGCAGGCTCGGTGGGAAGTACATGCCCCCCGCCAGCACGAGCTCGAGCGCGCCTGCGGCGACCTCCGGCCGCGACGATGCAGGAAGGAAGCCCTGCACGCCAGCCCGGAAGGCGCGGACGATCTCGTCCGGCTCGTCATGATCCGACAGGACGACGAGCGGCGTGTCGGACAGAATCTCGCGTACCTGGGCGACCTGACTTGCCGCTGTGGGATCGCCAAAGGACAGCCCTCCCAGGTCCAGGAGCGCGAGCCTGTAGGGTTGCGTAGGAGGCTCCGCGCGGAGATCCTCGGGAGTGCCGATCACCTTCACCGTGGCGAGCCGGTCCAGCATCTTCAGAAGCCTGATTACCGCCACTCTTCGAAGCGGCAGCGCATCGATCACGAGGTAAGGGTCCCTCGTGCTTCTTTTCTCTGTTCGACCTGTCATGCTCGGTGCCCAACTTGTCTAGCAAGTCGTCCTGCCCACCCAGCCTCGCTCTTCTGGCAGATTGGCCATCAGCCGACAGGCACGACTTCCGCCCACATTATCCCCTCGGCGCGGACCGCACATCAGCTCAGGCCGCGTACTAGGGAGTTGATAGTTCTGTCTCTTACGCAACCATCAATATGCTCAGAGTTCAGTGTAGTTTGCCAATGAGGCCCACTATCACTGGACATTTAACCATGTCGCACCAGATCGCCTTTGAGTAAAGAGTTTTAGACGGCTCCTCGACGTGGCCAATGGCTCCGAACTCGCCCCTAAAGGGAATGGAATTCATCAAGCTTTTGGGACAGGCCCGAGAACGCCAAGAGAGGCAGCATAAAACTACTCGACGCGTTCGCGTGCTACGTGAAGCAGTCATCCCACACGGCCTAACCGGTGACCTTAGGCTGCGACCCGAGGGGTGAGACCGCAAAGAGCTGAGTTAAGCGAGGCGGGCGCCTGCCTCCGTTTGACTACGTAGGTAGTTCTACCTATTCTGTCGGTCTCGCTTGTCCAATGACGAGTGCGACGTCATCGGAAGTTCCCACCACGACCGGGAATTGGCTATAGTGCCTGCGAGATCTCGAAGGGCCGATGGCGGCCGAGGGGATGTGTTGTCTCGAGTAGTCGGTTGCTCCTGACACGGACATGGCCATGCAATGGCTCGTCTTGAGGCAGAACATCGTGCGCTTTCGGTGCCTCCTCACGGACGAGAGCGACAAGGCCGGGCGTGGCACGCACCGGTCACTGCTCTACGCGGCTCAGCGGGACCTGTTGGGGTGGATGGCCCCCTCTCGGTAGACCTCTGCCAGGATCGGCGCTGTCACCGATACGAGGGGAGTTCCCACCCATGGAGATCGCCACGATCGGCCTGGATCTGGCCAAGCATGTCTTTCAGGTGCACGGCGTGGACACGGCCGGCGCGGTCGTCCTCAAGCGACGACTGCGACGCCGCGAGGTGTAGCTTTCTTTGCACGGCTCAAGCCCTGCCGGGTGGGCGTGGAGGCATGCGCGACGGCGCACTTCTGGGCCCGCGAGCTCCGCGCGCTCGGGCATGAGGTCCGGCTGATGCCCGCGCAGTACGTGAAGGCCTATGTTCGGCGGGGCAAGAACGACGCCGCCGACGCGGCGGCGATCTGCGAGGCCGTGACCCGGCCCTCCATGCGCTTCGTGCCGATCAAGGAGGAGGAGCAGCAGGCGGCGCTGATGCTGCACCGGGTCCGGGATCTCCTGGTCCGCCAGCGGACGCAGCTGGTCAACGCGATCCGCGCCCACTTGGCGGAGTTCGGCATGGTCGAAGCCAAGGGGCCGTGGAACCTGCCCCGACTGCTCGCCACGGTGGAAGAAGAGACAGGGCTGCCGGAGGCGGTCGGCGGGATGGTCCGGCTCATGGCGGCGCAGCTCGAGGAGGCCGAGCGGCGCATTGCCGACATTGACGCTCGTATCCTGGCCCGGCACCGGGCCGGCATCACGACCCGGAGGCTCGGCACTATCCCCGGCGTCGGACCGCTGACGGCGACCGCGATCGCGGCCATGGTGCCCGACCCATCGGCCTTCAAAAGCGGCCGAGAGCTCGCCGCCTGGCTCGGGCTGGTGCCACGGCAGAACTCGACCGGCGGCAAGACCCGGCCGGGGCGGACCAGCCGGCAAGGCGACGGCTATCTCCGCCGCCTTCTCGTCATCGGCGCTCAGTCGGCACTCTCCTGCTCGAAAGCCATACGGGCAAACCCTTGGGTCCAGGCTCTGCTGGCGAAGCGGCCGCGCAAGGTCGTGGCCGTGGCCCTCGCCAACAAGATGGCGCGCATCGCCTGGGCGCTGCTGGCGCGTGGCGGAACCTACAAGATGACGGCCGTCGCGGCGTAGCCCGGGGCCGGCAAACGGACCGCCCGCCCCGAGCTTGGCAGCCAGGGGCCGGTGGTGGCTTGCAAGGGAAGGAGCAGGATGGGGTTGTCGGTTGCGCCGAGGGGTCGGGAGAAGCCTGGAGAAGTCGAGGGTCTAGACCCGATGTTCGCGGGCTGAGACGGGCGGCCCGCCCCGCGGCATGCACCCATCGAGGGTTGCGCCGGGTTGGCCGGCGCCGAGCCTCACGCATGGGGAGCGGGCCCGATGGGCAGCATCGCGTTTGTCGGCATGGACGTCCACAAGGCGACGATCGCCGTGGCGGTGGCGGAGGGCGTCCGGGGTGGGGAGGTCCGTCAACTCGGCATCTTCCCGAACCGAGCCGAGGTCATCGCCAAGCTGGCGGGACGGTTGGCCGGGGATGGGCGGGAGCTGAGCTTTCTGCTACGAGGCCGGTCCGTGCGGCTACGGCCTGCAGCGGCAGCTCGAGGGCCTCGGCCACGCCTGCGTGGTGGTGGCGCCGTCCTTGATCCCGAGCAAGCCAGGCGACCGGGTGAAGACCGATCGGCGTGATGCGGTGAGCCTGGCCAAGCTGCACCGGGCGGGCGAGCTGACTGCGGTTTGGGTGCCGGACGCGGCGCACGAGGCGATACGCGATCTCGTCCGTGCCCGAGCCACGGCCGTGCGGGTGCTCGGCAAGGCGCGCCAGCATCTGCAGGGCTTCCTGCTGCGGCATGGCCGGATCTATGCCGGCCGGACGACATGGACCGTGGCCTGATCGACGGTGGCTGACGACGCTGCGCTTCGCGCATCCAGCCCAGCAGATCGTGCTGCAGGACTACATCCACGCCATCCAGGATGCCGAGGGGCGCGTGGCCCGACTGGCCGAACAGATCGCGAGCTGCTCCCGACCTGGTCGCTGGCGCCGGTCGTTCGAGCGCTCCAGGCCATGCGTGGTGTCGGCCAGATCGTGGCCGTGACGGTCACCGCCGAGGTGGGCGACTTCAGTCGCTTTGCCAACCCACGGCAGCTCATGGCCTATCTCGGCCTGGTGCCGAGCGAGCGCTCGAGCGGCGGCACGGTCCGCCGCGGCGGGATCACCAAGGCCGGCAATGCGCTGGCCCGGCGGGTGCTGATCGAGGGCGCCTGGACCTACCGGATGCAGGCCCGGATCAGCCGCAAGCTGCACGACCGCCTCGAGCAGCTGCCGAGCGCCATTCGCGACACTGCCTGGAAGGCGCAGCTGCGGCTGTGCGGCCGCTACCGGCATCTGATCGCCGCCGGCAAGGCCAAGGTCGTGGTGACCACGGCGGTCGCGCGCGAGATGGTCGGCTTCATCTGGGCGATCGCCCGCCGGGTCCAGCTCCAGCCGACCGGCTGATCCGCGCGCCGCATACTCGATGTCCAGAGCGGGCGGCAGGGCAAGGTTGGGGAACCCTCGTGCGCTGTTATGAGCCGGCGTAAGCCGAGGCTCGGCCCTTAGAGCGAGGCAGCCCCGAGACGCAACCACGGTCATGCGGTAACCAACCCGCGCATGAGAGCTTGCTCAACCGTCGTCTCCAGCCCTGCCGCCCGCCCTGGACATCGCTACAAGTATCGCGTCCGCCTAACGGCAGGATCGCAGAGACGCGACCACGTTCTTGACAGCGAACATGAGAGCAGCCTGTCGGGCTTTCGGGAGGTTTCGGTTGGAACGGGGACATGAGCAAGTTCGTTGATTACGCGCGGGACCAGGCGTTTCTGCTTCCGCCCGATTTTCGGGACTGGGTCCCGGAGGATGACTTGGCGCCTTTCGTGATCATGCGGTCGAGCGGGTCGGGATCGGCGCGTTGGAGGCCAACGATCGCGGCACCGGGCCGGCCCAGTATCAAGCCGCGGATGGCGCTGGCAGGAGCGGTTCATGCGCGAGGGCGTGGCCGGGTTCTTGCGCGACAAGACGAGGAAGCCCGGCCTGGCGCCCTTGCCAGCGGCGGTCGTCGACCGGGTGGTCGAGCTCACCCTGGCCGAGCCGCCCGGCGAGACGACGCACTGGACCGGGCCGGGCCCGGCCCCTCTCGCCCCCTCCCCCCCCCGATGGCGGCGGCGACCGGGGTCTCCCTGCGTTCGGTGCAGCGGATCTGGGCGGCCCACGGCCTCGAGCCGCATCGGGTGCGGCGTTTCAAGCTCTCCACGGACCCGGCCTTCGCTGCCAAGCTGCGGGGACGTCGTCGGTCTCTACCTCGACCCGCCCGCCCATGCCGTGGCGCTGTCGGTCGACGAGAAAAGCCAAATTCAGGCGCTCGACCGGACCCATCATCCGCAGACGGATTCCGCCTCGCGGCGCGGCCGGGCCTGCCGATGAAGAAGGGCCGGGCCGGCACGATGACCCATGATTATGTCCGGAACGGAACGACCACGCTCTTCGCAGCACTGAACATCCTCGACGGCACGGTCATCGGCCAGTGCATGCAACGCCATCGCGCGCAGCAGTCAGCGCGATCCGACTGCGAAGCAGCCGCCGCCAGGAGGCGGCGGAGGGGGCATCAGGAGCTCATCCGTTTCCTCAACCAAGTCGAGGCGGCCGTGCCGGCCGGCAAGCTCGTCCACGCCATCCTGGACAAATCGGCAGTCATCCTCCCACCCCGTCCGCGCCGCCCACAAGCACCCCAAAGTCCGTGCCTGGCTCGCCCGCCACCCCCGCTGGACCTTTCACTTCACGCCTACCTCCTGCTCCCCGCGGCCATCTCCCGATGGCCGCACCTCCGGTGATGGATCGATCGCCTCCTGCGATCGATGGGCCAACGCGGTCGAGACCTTCTTCGCCGCGCTCACCCGGAGGCGGCTCCGACGCGGCGTGTTCCACTCGCTGGTCGACCTCCAGGCCGCCATCAATCGCTATCTCGCCGAGCACAATCGGATGCCCAAGCCCTTCGTCTGGACCGCTGACCCAGACCGCATCATCGCCAAGGTCGGCCGAGGGTATCAAGTGTTGGCGTCGGACCACTAGCTGTGGAGCCTCAATAGGTTGTGCTCGGTGAGGCCGAGTCGGGTGATGGGGGTTCGGGATTGTAGGCTGCCGTGCGGGCGATGCCAGTTGTACCGGTGCAGCCAGGCGGGCAGCTGGGCGGCGCGGTGATCGGAGGTGGGATAGGCCTGGGCATGGGCCCATTCGCGCAGCGCCGTCTGGATGAACCGCTCGGCTTTGCCGTTGGTCTTGGGCGTGCAGGGCTTGGTCCCGACGTGCCCGAGGCCGAGGTCCTTGCAGGCGTCGCGGAAGGCGTGGGCTCTGGAGCAGGTTGTCGGTCATCACCCTGGCGACCTCGACGCCGAGGCTCTCGTACCAGGCAAGGGCCGCCCTCGGGAAAGCGACGGCGCTCCCCTTCTTCTCGTCCGGCATGACCTGGCTGAAGGCCTGGCGGGAGGCATCGTCGATACAGACATGGAAGAATTCCCAACCGACGCCGCGGCTGTTGCTCTGGCCTCTCCGGTCGCCGGTGAGGCGCCTCCGCGGCCTCCTGGCCGCGTCTCCTCCGGAGATCGGATCATCCGCCTGCTGGCGGATGATGCCCTATTCGGTCGAAGCGGCCGAGCTTCTCGATGTCGATGGGGATGAGCTCGCCCGGTTGCTCGCGCTCGTAGCGGCGCACGGGCTGGACCGGGTCCAGATCCCGCATCCGGCTCAGGCCCGACCGGCGCAGCACGCGGCTCACGGTGGCGGGCGACACGCCGACCTCCTTGGCGATCTGCCGGCCGCACCAGCGCCGGCGACGCAGGGCGACGATCCGCTCCGTAACCGCGGGCGGCGTCGGCTGGCGCAGCCGTCCGGGGCGCGAGGAGCGATCGACCTTGTCGGCGGCGCCCTCGGTCCTGAACCGCTCGACCCATTTCCTCATCGTTCCGAGGCTCACCCCGAAGCCCGCCGCCACCACCCCCGGCGACTGACCTCGCTCGACCCGCCGCACCAGCTCGGCTCGACCGTTGGGCGTCAAACGGGCATTCTTGTGGACGTTCATCCGGCTCTCCCTGGGATCCTGATGCTTCACAACCTCAGCTTCCCAGCTCGGAGCCGGATGAACAACCTGCTGAAAGCTCACAGCTAGAGCATTTTCGATTTAGGTAGACCCATACCCACAGTGGGCGAGGTAATTGGCGCATTGGTCGGGCGTGAAGCGGGCGGGCAGGTCGCCTGTGACCGTCCAGAGCGCCTCCTTGGTTCGCGCGGCAGCTTTTCGGAGCAGGGCCTTGAGCTTGGCGAAGAGCTGCCCGATCGGGTTCAGGTCGGGGCTGTAGGGCGGCAGGTAGAGGATGGAGGCGCCGGCTGCGGCGATGGCCTGACGGACGCCATCGACTTTGTGGGCAGCGAGATTGTCCATCACCACGACGTCGCTGGGTGTCAGCGCCGGTGCCAGGACCTGCTCCACATGAGCCCTGAAGGCGGCGCCGGTCATCGGGCCGTCGAGGACCAGGGGTGCGATCACCCCGCTCTGCCGCAGGCCGGCGATGAAGGTCGTGGTCTGCCAGTGGCCGTGGGGCACGGCCGCCACCAGGCGCTCGTCCGCCGGGCAGCGGCCGTACCGTCTCGCCATGTTGGTGGCGGTGGCGGTCTCGTCGAGGAAGACGAAGCGGGCGGGATCCATGATCGGTCAGCAGACCGATCATCCGATCCCTGGAAGGGACCGGGCCAGCAGGCCCGGGAGGAAAGGGCTGCCACGAGCGCCAGCGCCGCCGCCGGATCAGGACGTCGGGCCGATCCTGCTCGGAGGCCCTCGAGGACTTTTTTTATGCCTCAGGCCGAGGCTGCGGAGCGTGCGGTGGAGGGTCGAGAGCGCCGGGCTCAGGCCGAAGCGGCGTCGCAGCTCGCCCTGGAGCTCGACAAGCGTGATGTCGGGCGTCGCCTCGATGGCCTTCACCAGGTCGTCCTCGTGCCCGGCCAGAGCCGGCGGGCGATGGCCGCCGACCTGCGCCGGCGCAGCGCTGCCCGTCTCGCGCACCCGCCGCATCAGCTTGATCGCCGCCGCGGCGCTCACCTCGAACCGTCGCGCCGCCTCGCGGATCGAGCCGCCACCCTCGACCGCGCGCACGATCCGCCCGCGCAGGTCCATCGATATCGGTGCCGGCATCCCAAAGCCCCAAGCTGACTCAACCGATAGTGTCGAATCACCGGTACCAATTCTATGCAATAGTCTTCCTGAATATCCAGATCACGCATCCGAGACAACGACGCGATGAGGTTGCGGGTCGGTATGGACGGCGGCCCAGGCGAGGCGCTCGACGATGCTGTCGAGATGGAAGCGGCGATTGAACCGGTAGGCGAAGCTGGTGAGGTAGGACTGGGCATGCTTGGCGCTGACGTGGTGGTAGGTACCGGCGATCGCGGTCTTGATATTGCCCAGGCAGGTATTGACCCACTTGAACGGCGCCCAGCTCGCGGCCCGCTTGCCGGAACCTGTCGCCATCGGGACGTGCCGGCAGCCGGCCTTCTCGACCGCCGGCCAGCAGGACAGGCCGTCGCTGACGACATTGCTCCCAGCGGCGAAGTCTCGCCCGGCCAGCCGTTCCACCTCCTTCTTGCGGAAGCCCTTGACCACGCTCAGCCGCAGCCGCCTGGGCTTGCGCTCGGCCCCTCGCGCGTCTCCTGACGCGCACTGCTCCGCAGACGGATCGATCGCTTTGCGATCGATGGTCTCGACCGCGGCGACGATCGGCGTCTTGCCGGCGGCACCATCGATCGTCAGGAGACGATCGATCCGATCGCCGAGGGCGCCGCGCGCAGGAAGCGCGCGGAGGGGCCACGCTTGCCGCCCGGGCGCTCGCCGCCCCGCCGAGGTCTTCTGACCTCGGCCCTTGCAGGGCTGGATCGATCGCCTCCTGCGATCGATAGGTAGGCGTCGTCGACCTCGACCCGGCCCGCGAGCTTGGGCTTGGCGGCCTCGCGCACGCCCATCGCCCGCATCAGCTTGTGTTTGATCAGCCAAGCCGTCTGCTGCTTGACCCCGAGCCTTCGCCCGAGCTCGATCGAAGCTGATCCCGTTCTTGCCCTGGGCGAGGTGGTAGATCGCCATGAACCAGGCGGTGAGCGGCAGCTTGGTGTCCTGGAACACGGTGCCGGCGGTCAGCCGCACCTGCTTCTTGCACCGATTGCACTGAAACAGCTTGCGTGTCCTGAGCGCGCAGAAGCCGCGGTGACCGCAGGCCGGGCAGGTGAGCCCTTCCCGCCAGCGCATCTCGAAGAGCGCCTTCCGGCAGGCCTCCTCGGTGCCGAAGCGCTCTCGGAACTCGATCTCGCTCAGGCTCTTGACCGAGCGCCGCAATCCGTCCGCCGATACCATCCCTGCTCCCCACCAGCCCCGAAAGCCGCAGAAACTCTAGCCCCGCATAGGATGCGTGTCATGGGAAATCAGGATAGGAAAGTGCTCTAGGGCCTGTTTTCAAAGTGGGTTAGCTCGGTGTATTGCCTTTCCACATGAGCAGACACGAGCTGACGGATGCGGCATGGCGGCGCTTGGCGCCGCTGCTGCCGCCGCAACGGCCGCGGACGGGGCGACCCGCCCGGGACCACCGCACCATGATCAACGCCATGCTGTGGCTGAGCAAGACGGGCGTGCCGTGGCGCGATCTGCCGGAGCGCTACGGGCCGTGGCGGACGGTGGCGACGCGCTTCTACCGCTGGACCAGGAGCGGGCTGTGGCAACGGATCCTGGCCGGGCTCCAGCAGGCGGGCGACGCCGCGGGCCGGCTCGACTGGAGCGTCCATATGATCGATGGCACCAGCATCCGCGCCCATCGTCACGCCGCCGGCGCCGAAGGGGGCAGGAGAGCCAGGCGCTCGGCCGCTCGCCCCCTCGGCCGTCTCCTGACGGCCGCAGCTGCGCTGACGGATGATCGGCTGCTGCCGATCATGGCTTCGGCAGCAAGCTCCATGTGCGCTGCGAGCGGAACGGGCGACCCATCGCCTTCGTCCTGACCGCCGGCGAGCGCCACGAGCAGACCGCGTTCCAGCCCCTGATGGCGGCTGGTGCGGTCAGGCGATCGGGCCCCGGCCGGCCGCGCCGTCGACCACAAGCCCTGCTGGCCGATCGTGGCTACACCGGCCGGCCGGTCCGCGAGCACCTCCGTCGTCGCGGCATCACCGCCATCATCCCGCAGCTCGCTACCGAGACCCGGCCCTGCCTGATGGACTGGGGCATCTATCGCGAGCGCAACGTCGTCGAACGGCTGGTCGGGCGTCTGAAAGAGCACCGCCATCTCGCCACCAGATACGACAAGCTCGCCAGCTCCTATCTCGCCTTCGTTCACCTCGCCGCCATCCTCATGTGGCTTTGAAAACAGGACCTAGTGGCATCGACATTCCCTCCGAGAGCATCGATGCAGTGTTCGAGGAGCTCTACCGGGTCGACGACGCCGGAAGCAGCAGGCCTGGCCTGGGGCTCTGGCTCTATACCATGAAGCGGTTCGCCGAGCTTCTCGGCCATGAGCTCGAGGTCCGTTCCGCTGTCGGCAAAGGAACGATGTCTGCCCTGGTCATCTCGAGCGTCGGCGTCACGGCGGCCGCGCCGCGCGCGAGCGGACAGCGGCCCGATGCCGACGTCACGCACCCGACAATTCTCCTGGTTGAGGACGACGCTGCCCAGCTGGATTCGCTTCGCCTGCTTCTCGAGCTCGAGGGCTATCGCGTGCCGGCGGCTGGTACGGGTGACGATACGCTTCTCCGGCTCCGGGAACTGCCGGATATCCGCCCCGACATCATCATGCCCGGCCACAATCTGCGCGGCGCTACCACGGGGCTCCAGCTTATCCAGCGGGTGCGGGCGGAGCTGACGCGGAGATTCCCGCCCTCATCGTTACCGGCGACAGGTCGGTAGTGTACCGGTCCACGGTTCTGAGACACCAAGCTTCGGCCAGTTGCTCGCCTGCCCGTCTCAGCTCTCGGAAAAACCAGGCCGACCGGTGACATTGGCATCGGCGAGACGACCGTCGCCAGCGGCCCGTTTTCATCGAAATCGTGGGCGAATTTTTCTCGTCGACCTCAGACCGCATGACGGCGGCCCCCGTCGCCCGCACGAGTTGCGACGCCGCGTCGCTTACCACGTAGGCGCTGGGGCAACTCGAGGTGGGGGGATCGGCGAGACCCGATCGGTGTGGCTTGACTGCGCGCCGGCGCCTGCGTTGCTGAGATCACCTCGATCCGGTCCCCTTCTCGCGGACAGCTTCGCGGCGGTGTCCCGCCTGGCTCAGGCCCTCTTCATGCCGCCACGTCGAAGCCGGTGATGGCTGCCTGCGCCTCATCCGGGGTCTTGCCGACGAGAGCCGAGCGCGGCCTCTCGGTGGTATGGTGGCTCATCCACCGGCCGCTCCCGGCGCGGGCCTCGCCACCCCCCCTCAATGGCGTGGAGGTGGATGCACTCGTACGTCACGCTCCGACAGAGCCGCTCCACGAAGGCGTTCTCCAGCCACCGGCCGCGCCCGTCCATCGACATCTGGAGGCCGGCGTCCCGCAGGATCCCGGTGACGCATGGGCTCATGAGCTGGCGGCCATCGATGCTCGGCAGACCATCGATCCGATCCGCGGAGCGGACGCGGCCAGGAGGCCGCGGAGGGGTCGGCGTCCATGGCGTTCGACAGCCGCCAGGCGAGCACCTTCCGCATCGGACGGAACGTCGGGTTGGTGCACCAGACCCGGTTCGGCCGGTCGATCACGCGGTTCCGCAGCCGAAACGGCCAGGCCTTGTGCCCGGGTGCGGCAGGGTCGCCCACTGAGCTCGACGGCGCTGCCGGAGAGCGGCCTCCATCTCAGCGTGCTGACGATCCGCGAGATCGAGAAGGGCATCGCCGGCGTCGCCGGCCGCGACAAGGCCTTCGTCCGCCATTCGAGGGTTGGCTCGACACCGTGCTGCGGGGGGCTCGCTGACCGGGTCCTCGGCATCGACGTCAGGATCGGGCGCCGCTGGGAGCGGCTCGCTGCCGCGCGTGGCGATGCGGGCGCCGACCTCCCGATCGCTGCCTCTGCCCTGGAGCGCAGTCCGACCGTCCCGCAATCTGCGCCGCTTTGCGCAGACAAGCGCATCCCTGCTCGACCCCTTCGCATCCGTCTCGGGGTGACCCTGCTGCTCGTCGCCCATGCCGGGTCGGCGCGGAGGGCTGGCGCCGACAGGCTAGTAGGACAGGCATGCAAATCAATTGCACGGTCCGTGGCAGGCCTCCGGTAGAGAAAAGATTGGCCGCGCAGTGTGGGAGATCGCGGCACCGGTATTGCGACTGTCCGCCGTCAGCGCCCGTGAGACAGATTGAGGGACTTCGCGGAGCGGAGGATTTCTGGTTCATCGTAGCCTCAAGGAGCGAAGATGAGGCAGAAATCCGGGCCGGAGAAAGTGCCGGCAGAGCAAGATTGTGAAGGACATCCGGCGCCAGACGCGCCGGCATTATTCGGCGGAAGAGAAGATCCGCATCGTGCTGGAGGGGCTGCGCGGCGAGGAGAACATCTCCGAGCTCTGCCGCCGCGAGGGCATCGCCGCGTCGATGTATTACGGCTGGTCCAAGGAGTTCCTCGAGGCCGGCAAGACGACGGTTGGCGGGCGACACGGCGCGTGCCGCAACGTCCGACGAGGTGAAGGACCTTCGCCGTGAGGCCACGCGCTGAAGGAGGTCGTGGCCGATCTCACCCTGGAGAACCGTCTGCTGAAAAAAAGCATGACGGGGATGGGGAGGACGAGGCATGAGATATCCCGCATCCGAGAAGGCCGAGATCATCCAGCTGGTCGAGCAGTCACATCTGCCGGCCAAGCGCACGCTGGACAAGCTCGGCATCCCGCGCGCCACCTTTTACCGCTGGTACGACCGCTACCGTGACGGCGGGCCTGAGGCGCTGGCTGACCATCGCTCCCGACCGGATCGCGTCTGGAATCGCATCCCGAGACGATGTCCGCGGCCAGATCATCGACCTGGCGCTGGAGCTCCCGAACTGTCGCCCGCGCGAGCTGGCCGTGCGCTTCACCGACGAGAAAAAGTACTTTGTCTCGGAGGCTTCGGTCTATCGGCTGCTGAAGGCGCACGACCTGATCACCAGCCCGGCCTATGTGGTGATCAAGGCGGCGAACGAGTTCAAGGACAAGACCACCGCCATCAACCAGCTCTGGCAGACCGACTTCACCTACCTCAAGATCACCGGCTGGGGCTGGTACTATCTCTCGACCGTGCTCGACGACTTCTCGCGCTACATCGTGGCCTGGAGGCTCGGTCCCACCATGTGCGCCTCCGACGTCACGGCCACGCTCGACCAGGCGCTGGCGGCACTCGGGCCTCGACCACGTCACCGTCGTGCACCGGCCGCGGCTGTCTGTCGACAATGGTTCGTCCTACGTCTGCCGGCGATCTGGCCGAGTGGCTCGAAGGCAAGGGCATGCGAGCACGTGCGCGGCGCGCCGTATCATCCCCAGACCCAGGGCAAGATCGAGCGCTGGCACCAGACCCTGAAGAACCGCATTCTGCTCGAAAACTACTACCTGCCTGGCGATCTCGAACGGCAGATCGACGCCTTCGTCGAGCACTACAATCATGTCCGCTATCACGAGAGCCTCGACAATCTCACCCCGGCCGACGTCTACTTCGGCAGGGCCGAGACGATCCTCGCCGAACGCGAACGCATCAAGCGCCAAACCATCGCAAACCGCCGCTTGCAGCATCAGCTGCAGGCCGCTTAAACTCCAACCCTGATGAGCCAGAGCCTCCCTTCCGAAACGCCTGACGCAGTCTCAAATCATCTGACGACGGACTCAGAACCCGGCCGAGGCTCCCTTCAAGGGAGCCTCGGCTGCTTTCTTTTCTTCTGATTGGTCCTGGGTGGACTGCGCTGCCGGCACGGCAGCGCGATAAGGATAGTTTTTAAGTATATCCGGAAAGATAGAAAGAGGATTGCCGGCCGTAGGAGGGGCCTCAGGTTTGTCGGCCGTAGGAGGGACCTCGCCCTTGCTGGATTTGCCGTCTTCCGTTTTGGCCCTTCCGGGGGGCCAAAACGACTGGTCTGCCGCAGAGCTATCAGGCGGCGGCTCCATGTCCAGAACGAGCTTCGCGCCCTCATCCGACAGCCTGAGAAAGGTGGTCGCGCATTCGGCCTCGGGGTTTGCCTTCCAAACCCGGACCTCGATCGGGCCGCGGTCTTTCAGCACCCGCAGCGCCCGCTTGTACTGCTTCGGGGTGAGGCTCGTCTCGTCCTGCCACTCGGCGCCGGTCTTGACGATCCGGGCCTTGTCCTCACGCAACCCCCTGCACCGCGGATGCCAGTAGGCGATGTGGTGCAGCAACCGAGCGGTGGTGAAGTCCTTCACGACAGCCATCAAGCAGCAGGCCAGCACGCTCTTGGCGTGCTTCACTTTGCTCATCGGGGCGGGTACCAGTCCACCGTCAAAGACCGTGCCGATGCCCGTGCTCATCAGACGCAGGTGCGTGGTGGGCACTCCGCGGTTCTTGTAAATCTAGACCTGGATCAGTCCGAGATGCTCGAGGACCTTGAGGGCGCAATTGTACTGGTCTCGCGAAAGATCGGTCTCGCTCTGCCACTTCTTCCCCGTCTTGATTATCCACCCCTTACCCTTGGGGGTCTCCCCGGCGCGGGGGTGCCAGTACACGATTTGGTCCAACAGCTGAGCGACAGTCGCGTCTTGGGCGACGGCCTTCAGGCAACGGGCGAGCACGCTCGTCATCAAGGCGCCTCCGCTCAGGACTTCATCGGCGCCTCGCGATCTTTCAGGAACTGCCTGAGAGCCTCGACCCGCACCAGCCGGCGACCGGCGATCTTGATGAATGGCAGCTTGCCCTCTTTCGTGAGAGCCCAGAGCGTCGACCGGGACACTCCGATGAAGGCGCTGGCGTCGTCCATCCCGAGGGCTTCGGGGGCCAAGAGGGGAGCCCTGGCCTTGGAGAGAGCCTTGGGTGCGGGGGCCGTTTGGTACCGAACCATCGGTCTGCCTTCACTCGCGTGCTGGTTCATGTAGTGGAGTCCAGTTCACCTTAGGGAGACCAGAATCGAGCGCAACAATTATTGCACAGGCATTCAGTGCAATTAATTGCACCAGTCTACCCCGAAAAATTCACTGGGGCTGAGCCGGAAGGCGGCGGGCGCGGCGTAAATGTCTGAGTTCGTGTATGTTTCTGGTGCTGAAGCAGAGACAGCACGGCTCGACGGAGTACCGCGCCCGCCATGGCAGAGAATGCCTCGCTCCTCCCCGGCTTGTCACCGGTCGGCGGCAAGCCGGTGCACATCACCTTCGATGGCGGTCGGCTGACCTCGGACGTGGGCGTGCTGCTGCTGGCCGAGACCGAACGTCGGCTCGGGATCGCGCAGCGCTTGGCGCGCTGCCTCACCGACCCGCGGTCGCCGGAGCGGGTGCGGCACACGCTCACCGACATGATCCGCTTCCGGATGCTGCTGATCGCGGCCGGCTATCCGGACGCGAACGACTGCGACGCGCTGCGCCTCGACCCGGCGTTCAAGATGGCGGTCGGGCGGCTGCCCGAGAGCGGCGACGATCTGTGCTCGCAGCCGACCATGTGTCGGCTGGAGAACTTGCCCGGCGCCATCGCGCTCAAGCGGATGATGGCGGCCATGGTCGAGCTGTTCTGCGATAGCTTCACCGTGGTGCCGAACCGGATCGTGCTCGACATCGACGATACCTGCGATCCCGCCCACGGTCGGCAGCAGCTCTCCCTCTTCCACACCTACCATGACGAGCGCTGCTTCCTGCCGATCCACGTCTACGAGGCGACCACGGGCAAGCCGGTGGCGGTGATTCTGCGGCCCGGCAAGACCCCCGACGGGGCCGAGGTCGCGCTCGTCCTGCGTCACGTCATTGGCGCCATCCGCCGGCGCTGGCCCCGTGTCGACATCCTGGTCCGCGGCGACAGCCACTACGGGCGCCACGAGGCCATGAGCTGGTGCGAGCGCAACCGGGTCGCCTACGCCTTCGGCCTCGCCGGCAACAAGGTCCTGCTCGCCCGTGTGACGGCCCTCGCCGAGGAGGCGGCCCTTCGTCGGATCGAGGGCGAGGCCGAGAAGGTCCGCCGCTACGACGAGTTCCGCTACGCCGCCAAGACCTGGAGCGTCGAGCGCCGGGTCATCGTCCGGCTGGAGGCGTCGGACCGGGGCAGCGACAGCCGGTTCATCGCCACCAACCTCGCCGGCGCGCCCCGTTGGCTGTACGAGGACGTCTACTGCGCCCGCGGTCAGGCGGAGAACCTGATCAAGGCGCACAAGCGCCACCTCGCCTCCGACCGCACCTCCTGCACCAAAGCCACCGCCAACCAATTCCGGCTGGTGCTGCACACCGCCGCCTATTGGCTCCCGCACACCCTGCGCGGTCTGGCGCCGAAGCGGTCGTTCTGGCGCGACGCCCAGTTCGACACGCTCCGCTTGGCGCTGATCAAGGTGGCCGGCCGGATCACCGAGATGGCGACCCAAATCAAGGTGGCGCTGCCGTCCGCCTGTCCCTACCGCGCCAGCCTCATACTGCTCGCCGCTTGCGCCGCGAGGCCGCCCTGAGTCACAGGGCGGCGTGCCCCGACCGAGCCCTTCCCCGCAAACCCCCAGCCCCGATCATCGCGCCCGCCGGCGCCACGGCCCGCCATGCCCGTAGCAGTCCCGCTCGCGCATCCAAGGCAGTCCGGTGAATGATCCGGGCTAGCTTTGGGACGATTTTACTCTGGATCAGCCTCGGATGGTGGACCGGCCCCCGATGCAATTAATTGCAACGGAAGTCCCCCTGGTGTCGAGGATCGGGAGGTCAAGAGAAGGCGGGTTGGCGCCGGTGCAATCAGGTGCACACAGGGGTCGGGCACTCAGTGCAATTGATTGCAACTGCTCAGGAAGGCAGCCCAGTCGGCCATGAGCCGCCTGCGCTTCGCGAGCAAATCACCCCGCGCATAAGCCGCTTCCGTCGCGTCCTTCACCTTGTGCGCGAGAGCCTGCTCGATCACCTCCCTCGCGTGAGGCGTGCTCTCGCCTGCCCAAGTTGTGAAAGTCGCCCTGAGCCCGTGCACCGTCAGCTCACCCCTGCCCATTCGGCGCAGGATGTCCATAAGG
The DNA here is from genome assembly GCA_963828215.1 of uncultured Alphaproteobacteria bacterium. Lineage (GTDB taxonomy): Bacteria > Pseudomonadota > Alphaproteobacteria > Geminicoccales > Geminicoccaceae > CAVTJL01. The sequence continues at coordinate 56,203 of CAWHFO010000016.1, forward strand.
GCGGTACCCGTGAGCGGCCTGCCGGAAGGGCTCGCGAACACGAGGGCGTCGGCCGCTCCCTTTGTCCCTAGCAGGGCCTGCGCTGCGGCCGTCAACGGCACTCTATGCTCGCGAGCGGATTTGGTCCGGGTCGCAGGCACAACCCAAACGTCGCCCTCGATCTCACGCCACGTCACGCCGCGGACCTCGCCGCTTCGAGCGGCCGTCAAGATCAGGAGACGGAGCGCCCGAGCGCCGGTGCCCTCGCGGGTCGCCAGCTCGGCCATGAAGCCGGGTGCTTCCCGCCAGGGCAGAGCCGCGTGATGCCGGACGGTCTTGACCTTGCTGGGCCGGGCCAGAAGGTGGTCGAGGTGCCCCCGCCACCGCGCCGGATTGTCGCCGCTGCGCAGCCCGATCGCGCTGGCATAGCTCAACACTGCCTCGATCCTCTGGCGCACCCTTGATGCCGTTTCGGGCGTCTTGGCCCAGAGCGGGTGCAATACGTCGAGCACGGCCGCTGTGTCGATTGCCTGCGGGGGAAGGTGGCCGAGCCGGGGGAAGGCGAAGGTTGCCAACGTCGAGCGCCATTGCAGGGCGTGCTTGGCGTCCCGCCAGCCCGGCTTCTTGGCCGCGATCAGAGCCTCGGCGACCTCGCGGAAGGTCCGGCTCGGCGCACGCGCACGCCGACGCTCGGCCAGAGGATCGCCGCCCTCGGCCAGCACCCGCCTGGCCTCCATCGCTCTCTCGCGGGCTCGGGCAAGCCCTATCTCGGGAAAGCGGCCAAGCCCCAAATCGTGCCGGCGCTTGTCGACCTGATAGCGCAGCACCCAGGAGCGGGTGCCCCGCTCGCTCACGTCCAGCATGAGGCCCGTCACCGTGCCGTCCTGATGCCGTCCCGGCCCGGCCGTCCGCACCGTCCTGTCCGTCAGCCTGGCCATTTCGGCCCCCCCATCCATCCCCACACCGAGACGTGGATTGCCACAGACCAGGATGGATGGCAAGGGACAGCGTTGCAATTAAGTGCATGGAATTTATCAATAGCAATGGCCGCGCTGGACGCTTACGGACGCGCTGGGACAGTGGTCGGCGGATGGTTCATCCGCCGCGGCGAGCAGCGCCTGGCCGAGTTGGCCAAGGCCGAGCCCGAGCCCGAGCCCGATCGGCCCAAGAGAGGCGCGGGGCAGAAGCCCCTCGGGCCGTAAGAAGAAGAGCTCGGTCTTTTCCTCTTTTTTGTCACCCTCGGACTCGATCCGAGGGCCCATGGCCCGGCCCGGCGCGGTGTCGCGAGCGTGGGGATGGATCCTCGAGTCGAGCTCGAGGATGACGGAGGAGGGGCGTGACGTCGCGACGCCCTGCGGGGCGGAACCCCTCGGGCCGCAAGAGAAGAAAAAGAGAATCAGCCTGCGAAGCGTGATTCCGGGACGCCTCGGATGCCGAGGTCATGGATGGCGAACAGCGAGCCGCGCATGACGCCGTCGCCCGGGAAGCGGGGCAGGGGTGGCTTGGCCATGGAGGTCACGTAGAGGATATCGAGGTTCGGGCCGCCGAACATGACCGACGTTACTTTCTTGACGGGCATGTCGACGGTGCGCTCGAGGTTGCCGTCGGGGGCGTAGCGCAGGAGCTTGCCGGCGTAGACGCAGGCGCTCCAGACAAAGCCCTCGGCGTCGACCGTGGCACCGTCATAGGCGCCGCCCTCGACATGCATGGTGGCGAAGGTGCGCTTGTTGGCGATCGAGCCGGTTGCCTGATCGTAGTCGTAGGCCGAGATCTTTCCCGACCAGGTATCGGTAAAGTAGAAAATCTGGCCGTCGGGGCTCCAGCAGGGGCCGTTGCTGACGATGATGCCGCCCTCGAGCTTTGTCACCGTCAGGTCGGGGTCGAGGCGGTAGAGGGCGCCGTTGGGGCCGTCCTCCTGGGTGTCCATCGAGCCCGCGACGAAGCGGCCGCGCTTGTCGACCTTGCCGTCGTTGATGCGGTTGTTGGGCCGGTCGGGCTCGGGGTCGTGGATCAGCGTGACGTCGCCCGTCTTGAGGTCGAGGGCGTGGAAGCCCCGCTGCAGCGAGACGATGGCGCCGCCGCCCTTCCTGAGGCACATCGAGCCGATTTTCTGCGGCACGTCCCAGGCGCGCAGCTCGCGGCCGTCGGCGGTGCAGCGAAAGACGCGGCCGTCGAAGCTGTCGATGAAGTAGAGCCGCTCTTCCTCCACGTCCCAGAGCGGGCCTTCGCCCAGGGTGGTCTTCACGTCGACCAGAACCTCGATCCTCATCTTTTTTCTCCTTTGGCCTCAGCCTTTGAAGCGGGGCTCGGGCAGGCCCCGGACGCCCAGGCCGTGGACGGCGAAGAGGCCGCCCGCCTCGCGCTCCTGGCGCGGCCGGCCCTGGAACGGGCGGGCCATCGAGGTGACGTAGAGGATGTCGAGCTCGGGCCCGCCGAACATCACCGAGGTGATGCTGTCGACCGGCATGCCGACGAGCCGGTCGATGGTGCCGTCCGGCGCGAAGCGGACGATGCGCCCGCCATAGACCTCGGCGCTCCAGACGAAGCCCTCCGCGTCGACGGTGGCGCCGTCCGGGTAGCCCCGGAGATGGCCTTCGAAGTCACAGAAGATGCGGCGGCTCAGGAGGTCGCCGGTGGCCGTGTCGTAGTCGTAGGCGAAGATGCGCCGCGTCCAGCTGTCGGCGAAGTAGAAGGTCCGGCCGTCGGGGCTCCAGCAGGGGCCGTTGCTGACGATGATGTGGTCCTCGAGCCGCGTCGTCTTGTGCTCGTGATCGAGCCGCCAGAGGGAGGCCAGCGGCTCCCGCTCCTCATAGTCCATGTAGCCCGCGACGAAGCGGCCCTGGCGGTCGACCTTGCCGTCGTTCATGCGCGTCCGCCGGCGGTCGTGCTCGGGGTCGGCGATCGCGCTGACCTCGCCGCTCTCGAGATCGAGAAAATGAAAGCCGTTGCGCAGGGAGACGATGGCGCCGCCCTGCTCCCTGAGGCACATGGAGCCGATATGCTCCGGCACCTGCCAGGTGCGGACCTCGCGGCCGTCGGCGGTGCAGCGGTGCACCGTCTTGCCGTGGCTGTCGATCCAGTAGAGCCGCTGCTCCTGGACGTCCCAGAGGGGACCCTCGCCGAGCTGGTTCTTGGCATCGACCAGAAGCTCGATCCGCAGCATCAGAACGCCACCTTGTCGCCGCCCTTGAGCGCCAGGATCTGGCGGGCCTCGTCGGGGGTCGCGATCTCGAGGCCGAGGCCCTCCAGGATCTGGCGGACGCGGCGGACCTGCTGGGCGTTGCTCTCGGCGAGCCGGCCCGGGCCGTCCCACAAGCGAGTCCTCGAGCCCGACCCGGACATTGCCGCCCATCGCGGCCGCCATCGCGGCGATCGGCATCTGGTTGCGGCCTGCCCCCAGCACCGACCAGCGATAGGCGTCGCCGAGGAGGCGGTCGGCCGTGCGCTTCATGTGCAGCACGTCCTCGGGATGGGTGCCGATGCCGCCCAGGATGCCGAAGACGGTCTGGACGAAGAGCGGCGGCTTGACGAGGCCCTGATCCAGGCAGTGGGCGAGGTTGTAGAGATGGCCCACGTCGTAGCACTCGAACTCGAAGCGCGTGCCGTTCTCCGCGCAGGTCTCGAGGACGTAGCGGATGTCCTTGAAGGTGTTCCTGAAGACGAGATCGCGCGAGCCCTCGAGATGCTGCCGCTCCCAGTCGTGCTTCAGCTCCTTGTAGCGGGCCAGCATCGGGAACAGCCCGAAATTCATCGAGCCCATGTTGAGGGAGGCGACCTCGGGCTTGAAGGTGGCGGCGGGCTTGACGCGTTCCTCGACCCGCATGCCCGGAGCGCCGCCGGTGGTGAGGTTGATCACGCAGCCCGAGCGCTGTTTTATCACTTTGAGAAAACGGCCGAAGGCCTCGGGCGTCTGGTCGGGCTTTCCGGTGTCCTGGTCGCGGGCGTGGAGGTGGACGATGGCGGCACCGGCCTCGGCGGCACCGATCGCGGCGTCCGCGATCTGCTCGGCCGTCACCGGCAGATAGGGCGACATGGAGGGCGTGTGGATCGCACCCGTCACGGCGCAGGTGATGATGACCTTCCTGGCCTCGGCCATGTTCTTTCTCCCTCAGTCGCCGATTGTCCGTGATGCCTCGCGCTTGTGGCGCATCAGCGCCATCGAGCCGGCGGTCGCGCCAGCGCTGGCGGTTGGCGAGATCGCCCTCGAGCGAGCCGCATGCGCCGGCGACTGCACGACCTCGTCCAGCACCGGCCCGGCCCAGTCGACGCGATGCTGCATCTCCTTGAACAGCCGCTCATAGATGCCCTGATAGCGCTTCACATAGTCGGCCACGCCGCCCGGCGCGTTGAGGTCGATGGTCTCGAACGGGCCCATGAAGGACCAGCGCAGCGCCAGCCCCTCCCTGAGGCCGATGTCCACGTCCTCGGCGGTGCAGACGCCGTCGGCGACGAGGCGGAAGGCCTCCTCCAGAAGGGCGCCCTGCAGCCGGTTCATCACGAAGCCGTCGATCTCGCGGTTCATCACCATCGGCGCCTGGCCGATCGCGCGCATGACCTCCTCGGCGCGGGCCATGGTCTCGGCGGTGGTCCAGGGCGCCGGCACGAGCTCGACCGCGGGAATGACATAGGGCGGGTTCATCGGATGGGCGACGAGGCAGCGCCCGCGACCTTCGAGCGTCTCGGTGAAGCGCGAGGGGACGATGGCCGAGCTCGAGCTCGCGAGGATCGTCTCCGCGGGTGCCGCGGCGTCGAGCTCGGCGTAGACCCGGCGCTTGACCTCGACATCCTCGGGCGTGCTCTCCTGCATCCAGGCGGCACCCTCGAGCGCCTCGGCCAGCGAGCCCGCGATGCTCATCCGCCCGACGGCCTCCTCGGCCCCGCCCGTGTCCAGAAGGCCCTGGGCCTCGAGGTCGGCCGCCATGTCGCCGATCGTGCCGAGCGCCCTCTTCGCGGCCGCGGCGTCGGCATCGAAGACGCGCACCCGCCAGCCGGCGCGGGCGAAGGCGATGGCCCAGGCCCGGCCGACGAGCCCCGAGCCGACGATCGCTGCAGTCTCGCTCATTCCGGAGTTCTCCCTAGATCGAGATGACATGGCCGCAGACGCTCAGCGCCTGGCCGGCGACGTTGCGGCCCATGGGCGAGACAGAGGAAAAGCGCCATGTCGGCGATGTCGCCCTGGCTCACCATGCGGCCCAGCGCCGTCTTCTCGAGATAGCGGTCGCGCATCTCGTCGAAGCCGATCCCGAGCTCGTCGGCGCGGGCCTGGATCACCCGGTTCATGCGCGGGCCCTCGACGATGCCCGGCAGGATGGCGTTGACGCGGATGCCGAACCGGCCCGAGCTCCAAGGAGAGGCTCTGGGTCATGCCGACGATCGCCCACTTGGTCGCGGCGTAGGGCAGCCGGTAGGCGTAGCCGAGCCGGCCGGCGACCGAGGCGATGTTGATGATGACCCCATCCTCGACCTGCTTCAGCAGCGGCACCGCGCGACGCTGGCAGTAGAACTGGCCCGACAGATTGATATCGACAGTGCGCTTCGCCACGCGTCGGGGTCGATCTCCTCGACGGCCGCGGTCGGGCCGGCGATGCCGGCATTGTTCACCAGCACGTCGAGCCCGCCCAGCTCCTTCTCGAGCACATCGAAGGCGGCGTCGACGTCGGCCTGCACGCCGGCATCGGCGCGGATCGTCGGGATGGCCGCGGATGGGCCTCCCGGTAGTCGGCCAGCGCCGCCTCGTCGACGTCGGTGACCATGACCGGGCGCCGTGGGCGATCAGCGCATCGGCGATGGTCCGCCCGATGCCGCCGGCCCCGGCGCTGACGAAGACCCGAAGGCCCGGCTTGATGCCGGCGATGCGCGGCGCGCTCTCGGTCATGCAAAGGCTCCCTTGATGCTCGGTCACGCCTGCCGCTCGCGGAGCGCTATCACGGCGCCCAGGACGACGAGACCGAAGACGATGGCACGCGTGGCGAAGGGCAGCGTCGTGCCGGCGAGCAGGGTCTGCAGCGCCGTCAGCAGCAGCACGCCGCCGAGGATGCCCAGATAGTGGCCGCGGCCGCCGGTGATGAGGGCGCCGCCGACGACGACGACGGCGATCGAGGGCAGAAGGTACTCGTCGCCCATGCCGAGGCTGGCCTGGCCGGAGAAGCCGGCGAGCAGCACGCCCACCAGCGCCGCGCAGAAGCCGCTCAGCGCATAGACGCCCAGGAGCGTCGTGCCGACCCGGATGCCCGAGAGCTGCGCCACCCGGAGGCTGTTGCCGATGCCGTAGACGCGCCGGCCGAAGGGCGTGCGGCCGAGCAGCAGCACGGCCGCCGGCACGAACAGCACCATGAGCCAGACGATGGGTGTCACGTGGAGGAGGCCGCCGGTCATGAACCAGCGGAGCACAGGCGGCGCGAAGCCCGCCGGCGTGCCGCCCGAGTAGACCAGCGCCGCGCCCTGCAGGATGCCGTTCATCGCCAGCGTCATGACGATCGGCGAGAGGCCGAGGAAGACGATGCCGATGCCGTTCAGAAGGCCGATCGCCACGCCCGATGACCAGGACCAGCGGCAGCACATAGACAAAAGCGAAGTTCGAGCCGTTGACCAGGCCCGCCAGGAGGATGCCGCAGAAGCCGATGGTCCAGGGCAGCGACAGATCGAGCCCGCCGGTGAGGATCACCGCACCCTGGCCCAGCGCCAGGATCGCCATGAAGGAGGCGAGCACGACCAGCGTGTCGTAGTAGTGCCCGCTGAACAGCATGTTGCCGATCACGAGCTGGGTGGCGATCAGGACGAGGACGAAGCAGACATAGGACGGCAGCGCGAAGCGCAGCGTCTCCCGGTGCCGCGCCCAGAAGGACGGCGGTGTCGCTGCGGTAGCCGCCGGGCCGGACCCGGCGAGCCGGAGCTGGTGGCGCTGGCTCAGCGCCTGCCCGGGCAGCGTCCCGGCCCGCCAAGACTGCAGCCGCCGCCAGCCCTCGCGCAGATAGTGAAAGAGGCTCGAGCCGCGGCTGAGCGAGGCGCCAAGCACCGCCAGGATCAGGATCAGCCCCTCGACGACCGTGCTGTAGTAGGCGGAGACGTTCAGCACGAGGAGGATGTTGATGACGATCATCAGGATGTAGGCGCCGAAGACCGAGCCCGCCGGCCCGCCGCGGCCGCCGCCGAGCCGGGTTCCGCCCACCACCACCGCGGTGAAGACCTGGAGCAGCATGGGATTGCCGACGAGCGGGTCGCCGCTGCCGGTCAGGGCGCTGATGAAGACGCCGCCCAGGCCGTAGAGCCCGCCGGCCAGCGTGTAGACGAGGAAAAGCGTGCGCGGCAGGCGCAGACCGGCCGCGGCGGCCGCGTCCGGGTCGCTGCCGGCGGCATAGACCGCCATGCCGAAGCGGCTGTTCTTCAGCAGCAGCCAGCCCAGCAGCAGCAGCACGATCAGGACGATCGGCATCGGCAGGAGGTTGGGGATCGCGTCGCCCGTGAGGATGCTGCTGAGCGAGGGCGGGATGGCGCCGCCCGGCTTTTCCATGACGAGCAGCGTCAGGCCCTGGACGATGAACATGGTCGAGAGGGTGACGACGATGGGCTGGAGCCGGACATAGGCGACGAAGAAGCCGTTGAAGGCGCCGCAGGCGGCGCCGGCGGCGATGCCGAGGAAGCTCCAGAGCAGGATCGACCCCGGCGCGTCCTGCATGTGCGAGGCCAGCACGACATTGACCAGCGAGACGACGGCGCCGGCGGAGAGATCGAAACCGCCCGTGAGGATCACGAGCGTCTCGCCCATGGCGGCGATCGCGAGGGTGGCGCCGCCGCTCGAGAGAAAGCTGACCTCGAAGTAGGAGAGGGGCCCGGCGCTGACCCAGTCGGCGACCAGGAACAGGATGACAAAGACGGCGATCGCGATCAGGAGGCCGCGGTGGCGGCCGAGCCGGAAGCGCCGGCCGGCCGGAGCCGGGCGTCCGCCGATCGCGCCGGCAGCGGCGGTCACGCGGCCCGCTCCAGGACGGCCTCGCCGCCGAGGGCCGCGCGGAGGATCGCCTCCTCGCTCATGGCGCCCTGGCCGAGCTCCTCCGCGACCCGTCCGCCATAGAGGACGAGCACGCGGTCAGCGAGGTTCACGAGCTCGGGGATCTCGGTCGAATAGAACAGAACAGCGCCGCCGGCCTCGGCGTAGCGCCGCATCAGCACGTAGAGCTCATGCTTGGTGCCGACGTCGATGCCGCGGGTCGGATCGTAGAGCAGCAGGATGCGGCTTTCGGCCAGCAGCCATTTGGCGATCACGATCTTCTGCTGGTTGCCGCCGGAGAACGCCCCGACGCTGCGTCCAGAGCGCCCGGCGGTCGACCTGGACGAGGTCGAGCACCCGGCTCACCGCCAGGGCCTCGGCCGCGGTGTCGATCAGGACGCCGCTGCGGAAGCGGTCGATGACCGGCATGGAGACGTTGTGCTGGCCGCGCAGCTTGAGGAAGAGCGCCTCGGTCTTGCGATCCTCCGGCACGAGGCTGATGCCGATCTCGGCCCGGATGGCGTCCTGCGGCGTGATGAGCTGACCGGCTTGCCGTCGACCTCCGTCCGGCCGCGGTCGAGCTCCATCATGCCGAAGCAGGCGAGGAACAGCTCGAGCTGGCCCATGCCCTGCAGGCCGGCCACGCCCAGGATCTCGCCGGCATGGAGGGTGAAGCTCGCCTCCTCGAGGCGCCCCGCCCCGAGGCCGACACCGCGGAGGACGGCCGGCCCAGGCACGGCCGAGGCCGGCCGCGGCGGAAAGGTCTGGTCGAGCGAGCGGCCGATGATCATGCGGATCACCTCGTCGTCGTCGACCTCGACGACCCGGCGGCTGGCGATGTCGCGGCCGTTGCGCAGCACCGTCAGCGTGTCGCAGAACCGGCGCACCTCGGGCAGCCGGTGCGAGATGAAGAGGAGCGTGACACCTTCCGCCTTGAGCCGCGCGATGACGGCGCCCAGCCAGTCGATGTCACGGCCCGACAGGCTCGAGGTCGGCTCGTCGAGCAGCAGGATGCGCGGCTTGCTGAAGACGGCCCGCGCGATTTCGATCTTCTGCTTGATGGCGAGATCGAGGGCGCCGACCTCGTCGAAGAGGTCGATATGGTCGAGATCGAGCGCTGCGAAATGCTCGCGAACCTCGGCCTCGGCCTGGCGCCGGCGGACGAGGCCCAGGGCGTTGGTCGGCGGGTAGGGGAGAAGCATGTTGTCCAGGACCGTGAGGTCCCGGACCAGCGTCATCTCCTGGAAGGCCGTCTGGATGCCGAGCCCGTGCGCGACGCGCGGGCTCGTGAGCCGCACCGGCCGGCCCTCGATGCCGATGGTGCCCGCGTCGGGCAGGATCAGCCCCGACAGCAGCTTGACCATCGTCGATTTGCCGGCGCCGTTCTCGCCCAGAAGCGCGTGGACATTGCCGGCCGGCGACGCTGAACGAGACCTCGTCGGCGGCGACGGTGGCGCCGAACACCTTCCTGATACCTTCGACGGTGATGGCGGGAAGTGCCGTCATGCCCGAACGCCCAAGCGCGCCGCGGCCGCGCAGGCCGACCGCGGCGCCGTCCCTGGGGTCAATCCTCGGGCTGGCCGACGAGGGCGGCCTGCAGGCCGACCTCCGGCGTATCGGGCGAATAGATCGAGGCGAACCAGCCCGGGTTGGAGATGATCTGCGGCTGGAACACGTTGCAGCCCGCCGCCATCTCCTTCCAGGTGCCTTCCTGGCAGAGCTTGATCTGGTCGTTGGTGTAGAGCGGCAGCGGCAGGGTCGCGAGCTTCGGCACGTCCTTGCCGTCGAGCTTCGCGACCGCGTTCTTGAGCGCCAGCGCGCCCGAATAGGGCGGCGAGGCGTAGGAGATGCTGGGATAGCCCATCGGGCGATAGGTGCCGTTGGCGCCCTCGATGCCCTGCGGTCCCGATCGGCAGCATCTGGATGCGGTGGCCGTTGGAGCCTTCGCCGGCGCAGGGCTTCTTGTCCTTGTCGGCGATGCCGGCCTCGTCCTGCATCGAGGCCGCCGTGTAGCAGCCGGCCTGCATCCAGAGGCCGTCGATCTCGGTCCAGGGATGGGTGGCGACGATCTTCGAGAGCTCGGTGCGGGCCACCGCCTGGCTCCACATGCCGTTGGCCTCGGCGATCGATCGTGGATGCCGGGATACTTGGCGAAGACGTCCTTGGCCGCCTTGGTGCGCAGCGTGTCGACCGAGGTGCCGGGAACGCCGGTGATGACGACGATATTGCCCTTGCCGCTGAGCTTGTCGACCAGCCACTCGGCCGGCTTGCCGCCCGCCTCGTCCTGGTCGATCGTCGTGTTGTAGGCGCAGGGCTCGGTGATCATCGAATCGTAGGCGAAGATCAGGACGCCCTTGTTGCAGGCGTTCTTGACCACCTGATTGAGCGCCGTGGGCGAGATCGGGTAGACGATGATCGCCTTGGCGCCGGCCTGGACCATGGCGTTGATCTGCTGGATCTGGCGCTGGGCATTGGGCCCGGCGACCTGGACCTCGAGATCGACCTTGTCCTTCATGCTCCTTGCTGGCCGCCATGGCCTTGACCATGTTGGCGGCCTCGGCCTGCCAGTCGTTGCCGATGTAGCTCATCGACAGATAGATTTTGTATTTCTCGGCGGCCGCCGGATCGGCAGCTCCGGCGACGAGGCCCAGGGCTGCGAGCCCGGCCACAAGCGTTGGCGCACGCATCGGTTCTTTCCTCCCCTTCGTCCTGGCTCTTCCCTGCCTTCCGGCTCATTGCCTTGCCCGGCGAGGCGGGCGGCGATTGACGCCGGCGGACTTTTGATCACAGATCACAGATCAACGGGGCGTGCAACCGCCAACCGACAGACGACGCGAGCCCGGGCGGCAGGATGCCGCCGGGCCGGCTCGGCCGGGAGCCATGGAACTCGCAAGAGCCGAAAAAAAGCTGCCCTTCCGGCCGATCGCCCGGGAGACCGTGCACGACCGGGTCTATGAGGGCCTGAAGGAGATGATCCTCGACGGCGAGATCGAGCCCGGCCAGACCGTGACGATCCAGAGCCTGGCCCAGGCCTTCGACGTCAGCGCCATGCCGGTGCGCGAGGCCCTGCGCCGTCTCACCGCGGAGAAGGCGCTGACCGTCATCGCCGGCCGCTCGGTGGGCATTCCTGCCCTGAGCGGCGAGCGCCTGGCCGATCTCACGCGGGTGCGGCGCGAGGTCGAGGGCCTGGCGGCCGAATGGGCGGCAACGCGCCTGTCCGAGGCGGGTCTGGCCCGGCTCGACGCTCTCGTGGAGCAGATGACGGAGGCGGCGGCCGCCAAGGACAGAAAATCCTTCGTGCCCGCCAACCGCGAGTTCCATTTTACGGTCTATGGCGCCGCCGGCTCCCCGACGCTGCTCGGGGTCATCGAAGTCCCTGTGGTTGCAGGTCGGCCCCTATTTCGACCTGCTGCGCGCCTCGGACAACTGGCGCACGGCCAACATCCAGCACCGGGCGATGCTCGAGGCCCTGGCCAGCCGCGACCCGGCCGGCGCCCGAGCCGCCCTCGATGCCGACATAGCGGCCGCGGCCACGATCCTTCTCCGGTTGCTGGACGGGGGCTAGGGTCCGGGCGGCGGCACCCGTTGCTTCGCCGCCAGCCTGTCGACGATCGGGGAGGACATCGGATGACACGGATCACCAGGGTCGAGCTCAGCCTCTTCGGCTTCGAGGTGGCGGGGCTCGGGCTGCCGGCGCACGGCGCGGCCGGCGTGGGCAACCTCGTGGCCCGCAGGGGGGCGAGCATGCCCTGCCAGCGCTGGGCCGTGCGGCTCCAGACCGACGACGGGGCGGAGGGCGCCTACGTCACCCACTGGGTCGGCACGCCCTCCTCCTTCGCCCAGGCGCGGATGCTGGCGCCGCACCTCGTCGGCCGCGACCCCGACGCGCGCGAGCAGATCTGGGACGACCTCAAGCGCGAGGTCAGGGCCTACGACCATATGGGCCACGGGGCCCTCGACATCGCCCTCTGGGACCTCGCCGGCAGGCGCCGCGGCGTCTCGGTGGCCCGCCTGCTGGGCGGCTTCCGCGAGCGCCTGCCGGCCTATGCCAGCACCTATCACGGCCAGGACGAGCCGGGCGGCCTCGACACGCCCGAGGCCTTTTCGGCCTATGCCCTGGCCTGCCAGGAGCGGGGCTTCCGCGGCTTCAAGATCCATGGCTGGCACGACGGGAACGTCGCCCGCGAGGTCCGGAACGTGCTGGGCGTGCGCAAGGCGGTGGGCGAAGGCTGGCGGCTGATGATCGACCCGGCCTGCCAGCTCCGCACCTGGATGGACGCGCTCGAGGTCGGGCGCGCCTGCGACGAGGCCGGCTTCTTCTGGTACGAGGACCCCTACCGCGACTCCGGCATCGCCCCCGAGGGCCACAAGCGGCTGCGCGAGCGCCTAAGAACGCCGCTGCTGGTCTGCGAGCACGTCCGCGGCATCGAGCTCAAGACGGCCTTCCTGCTCGCCGGCGGCGGCGACATGCTGCACGTCGATCCCGAGTACGACATGGGCATCACCGGGGCCATGAAGCTCGCCCATGTCGCGGAGGCGCTCGGCCTCGACATCCAGTACCACGCCTGCGGCCCGGCCCACCGCGCCTGCATGGCGGCGACCCGCAACACCCACCTCTACGAGATGGCGCTGGTCGGGCCGGGCATGCCGAACGCCGTCCCGCCGGTCTATACCTGCGGCTATTCCGACCAGCCCGAGGATCTGGGCGCCGACGGCTGCGTCCCGGTCCCCGACGGCCCCGGCCTCGGCGTCACCTACGACTGGGACTTCGTCGAGCGGACGCGGCTGGAGCACCACGTCTTCGACTGAGCGGCGCTGCGGCCGGCCGGCTGTCTCCGGCTTGTCAAGCAGCGGTCATGGTCGTTGTCATGCTGGAGGCAACGAGGACGGCAGGACGCGGAGGTCGCGATGGGCACGGATTCGCAGGGGCCGAAGGAGCAGAGCTGGGTCGAGGCCGAGCTCGCCGACTCCTTCGACGAAGAGCTCGAGATGGAGATCGACGACGAGCGCGTCCTGCGCGAGCTGGGTCAGATCTCCGCCCTCAGGCACAAGACCACGGTCGACCGCCGCACCTATTTCCACGAGCTGTTCCGCCTGCAGGCCGAGCTGGTCAAGCTGCAGGACTGGGTCGTCCATCACCGGCTACAAGCTGGTCGTGATCTTCGAGGGGCGCGACTCGGCGGGCAAGGGCGGCGTCATCAAGCGGATGTCGCAGCGCCTCAACCCGCGCGTCTGCCGCGTCGTCGCCCTGCCGGCGCCGAGCGAGCGCGAGCGGACGCAGTGGTACTTCCAGCGCTACGTGCCGCATCTGCCGGCCGGCGGCGAGATCGTGCTGTTCGACCGCTCCTGGTACAACCGCTCCGGCGTCGAGCGCGTCATGGGCTTCGCCACGCCCGAGCAGGTCGAGCAGTTCTTCCGCGACGTGCCCGAGTTCGAGCGCATGCTCGTCCGCTCCGGCATCAAGCTCATCAAGTACTGGTTCTCGATCACCGACCAGGAGCAGCAGCTCCGCTTCCTGATGCGCATCCACGATCCGATGAAGCAGTGGAAGCTGAGCCCCATGGACCTGCAGTCGCGCGTGCGCTGGGAGGACTACACCAAGGCCAAGGAAGAGACGTTCGAGCGCACCAACATCCCCGAGGCGCCCTGGTGGATCGTCGAGGGCAACGACAAGAAGCGCGCGCGGCTCAACTGCATCCAGCACCTGCTGCGGCCAGGTGCCCTACGAGGAGGTCCCGCACGAGCACATCACGCTGCCCGACCGCGTCTTCAACCCCGACTACGAGCGCAAGGTCCTGCCCGACGAGCTCTACGTTCCCCAGGTCTATTGAAGCATGTCGACCGAGAGCTGCTCGAGCGCATCCAGAAGGCGAGGTCGGGGCTCAGAATGCGGCTGTCGATGGCTCGACGGGCTGGTTGGGGCGCTTGGAGGCTCGCCTCCTGCGTTGAGCCCACGCCTGACCGCCGCCGCGGCGCCGGCAGCCTGGGAATCCCCGTCTGGACAAGCGACACGTCCTCATCGTAGCGTTCGTATCTCTCTTGGTTGTTTGGGAGGGTGCTCTGAGCGCGGCAAGCTTGGGGGCCAAGTTGAACGCCCTGTCCTCGCGCAGCCGCAGGGAGGACGCAACCTCGGCGGTGCCAGCTCCGCCGCAGGCGACGCCGGCCCGCGCCAGCGACCGTGACTTCAAGTGAGCGGGCGGAGCCGAGACCCGATCCGCGCTCCCGCGCGCCGATCTCGTGCCGCATGGGTTCGGCGGGTCTGACCGTCGCCGCGCGGTCACGCTCCCGCCATAGCTGTCGAGCAGAGCGGACCGGTGGGATGCCATGAGCCTGATAGAGGTGGCAAATCGGTTCGCCATCCTCATGACGCGGCTCGGCGCGCTGTCCGGAGGTGGAGCGAGGCTTCGCAGACTTGCCGAGCGCGGCGCAATGAAGCAACATCGTCACCGGGATGCTGACCGCCCGAGGAATCCCGGTCTGAAGCTCCGGCCTGGACGCCGCTTAGCCCCGCGACGCCAATGCCGAGAAGTAGAGAACGCAGAATCCTGACTGGAGGCGGCACATTGACGAATTGCAGAAGGCGGCAACATGGCAGGCTCAACGTTCCCGACGAATCCGATCGACCTTCAACGGCTTCTCGACGAATGCCACAGCGGGATCGTACGGCTGCCGGACTTTCAGCGCAGCTGGGTTTGGGACGAAGACCGCATCAAGAGCTTAATCGCTTCGGTCTCTCGAGCGTTTCCCGTTGGGGCGCTAATGTCCCTCGACACGGGAGGTCCGGTCAACTTCAAGCCTCGTCCCGTTGAAGGCGCGCCATGTGCCGCTCGAAGAAAGCACCCCAATCGCTCCTTCTCGACGGCCAGCAGCGCATGACCTCGCTGTACCAAGTCACGCTGCGTGGCAAGGTTTTGAGACCGTGACACCCAAAAAAAAGAAAGTCCGGCGCTGGTTCTACATCGATATCCGCAAGGCCATCGACGAAACGGTAGATCGCGAAGAGGCGATTGTTGGCATTCCCGAGGACAAGATCGAACGTACCGACTTCGGGCGTGAGATCAGCGCGACCTCTCGACGTCGGAGAAGGAGTACGCGGCCTTAATGTATCCCATGTCTCGGGTATTTGATTGGGACAAGTGGCAGGATGGTTTCGATGAATATTGGTCTGGTGAAAGTAACAAAAATAATCGCGAAGATTTCCGATTGTTTAAGCGTCAATTCTCGAAAACTTCAAATACTATCGCGTCTCTGTTATAGCCCTAGAGCGCGCAACCTCGAAGGAGGCTGTGTGCGTGGTATTTGAGAAGGTGAACACCGGCGGCAAGCCGCTCGATGCGTTCGAACTCGTCACTGCCATGTATGCCGCATCGGGCCATGAGCTTCGCAAGGATTGGTATGGCGACGACGGCATCAAGGGACGGCATCGCCGCCTCGCCGATGCCCTACGGCATGGGGATTCCGATGCTGGTATCCTCGCCGGTGTCAGCAACACCGACTTTCTCCAGGCGGCTTCGCTCTTCTACACCCGAGACAGGCGGCGTGCCGCGGAGCTTGCTGGCAAGCAGGGCAAGGAGCTGCCCGCCGTGTCTGGTAATCGTCAGGCGCTCCTGGATCTTCCCCTCGAAGCCTACAAGCAGTTCGAGACCAGGGTGGAACACGGCTTCATGCAGGCTGCCAAGTTCTTGCACATGCTACACATTTACCAAATCTTTGATTTGCCCTATCAAATCGCCCGTCATTCCCCTGGCGTCTATCCTCGCCGATATTGGCGAAGCGTGGGAGCACGAGGCAAATCGTGAGAAGCTGGTGCAGTGGTATTGGAATGGTGTGTTTGGCGAGCTCTACGGCTCCGCCGTGGAATCGCGCATAGCGCGCGACTTCATGGAAGTGCCGCCCTGGCTGAGGGGGGGGTGCCGAGCCCTCAACCGTAAGGGAGACCATCTTCCGAGCCGACCGGCTGAAGACGATGCGAATGCGGCTGTCGGCCGCCTACAAAGGCATGAATGCCTTGCTGATGAAGGAAGGCGCACAGGATTTTCGCTCTGGCCAGAATCCGACTATACCGTCTTCTTCGGCGAGAATGTGGATATCCACCACATCTTCCCGCAGGACTGGTGCAAAGGGCGCGGCATCAAGCCTGCGATCTTTGACTCCATCATCAACAAGACGCCACTTTCCTACCGCACCAATAGGATCATCGGCGGCGTCGCTCCATCCCACTACATCGCCAAGCTCGAAAGAGGAATGACTCCAGTCCGCCGATCAGCAGCGAGAAGCTCGATGGCTACCTGAAGTCACACAAGATCGACCCGCTGCTACTGCGTGCAGACAATTTTGAGACGTTCATGGAGGACCGGCAAAAGCGGCTCCTCGCGCTTATCGAGCAGGCCATGGGCAAAGCTGCTTACACCGACAGTGTCGTGGAGGAGGGCGAGGATGTTGAGGCGGACGAGGATACGACGGAAGCGGGCCTGACGATTGCGGCGGCATAGGAACTGCTCTTGTCCAGTCCATAGACTTTGCTGGATAGTGGCCGGTCACCTTCACACCGCCAGGTACTCGTGGCGCAGGTCGGCGTTGTCGAGGACGTCCTTGGCGGTGCCGTCGAAGACGATCTGGCCCATGTCGAGGATCACGGCCCGGTCGGCGAGCTCGAGGGCGGCCAGGGCGTTCTGCTCGACGATGATCGTGGTGATTCCGATCTTCTTGACCTCGTGCAGGATGGCCTTCGATCTCGCGGACGATCTGCGGGGCCAGGCCCTCGTAGGGCTCGTCGAGGAGGAGAAGCTTGAGGTCGCGGGCGAGGGCCCGGGCCACGGCCAGCATCTGCTGCTCGCCGCCCGAGAGGGTCGTGGCCTCCTGGCGGCGCCGCTCGGCGAGGCGCGGGAAGTGCGCATAGACCTCCTCGAACGACCAGCCGCGCGGCTCGGCCACCTGGGCGACGACGAGATTCTCCTCGACGGTCAGGCCGGCGATGATGCGGCGGTCCTCGGGCACGAGGCCGACCCCGGCGCGCGCCGCCTCGTGCGCCCGCATGAGGTGCAGCGGCTGGCCCGCCAGATGGATCTCGCCCTGCTTGAGCTGGGGATTGGCGGCCCGGGCGATGGTCCTGAGGGTCGAGGTCTTGCCGGCGCCGTTGCGGCCGAGCAGCGCCACGATCTCCCTCTCGCGCACGGCGAAGCTGACGCCCTGCACGATGTAGCTCTCGTGGTAGTAGGCGTGGACGTCGCGGCAGGCGAAGAAGGCGGCCTCGGGTGTGGCGGTCATGCGTGCGCCCCGCCGAGATAGGCTTCCTGCACGCGGGGGTTGCCGCGGATCTCCTCGGGCCGGCCGCTGGCGATGACCTGGCCCTGGGCCAGCACGGTGATCCGCTCGGCCAGGCTGAAGACGACGTGCATGTCGTGCTCGATCACGACCTTGGTCATGCCCGTCTCGGCGATCTCCTTGAGGAGGTCGATGGTCCGGTTGGTGTCGTGGCGGGACATGCCCGCCGTGGGCTCGTCGAGCAGCAGGAGCCGGGGATGGGCGACGAGGCAGATCGCGAGCTCGAGGCGCCGCTTGTCGCCGCGGCTGAGATGCTCGGCCGTCCCCTGGAGATGATCGCCGAGCCCGACCCGGGCCAGCGTCCCCGCCGCCTCCTCGAGGACGGGGTGGCCGGGGCGCAGCGCCTCGAAGGCGTTCGGCCGGAACTGGCCGTCGCGCTTGGCCAGGGCCGCGATGGCGACGTTCTGGAGGAGCGACATCGCCGGGAAGATCTGCGGCGTCTGGAAGACCCGGGCGATGCCGCGCTGGATGATGGTGTGCGGGCTCAGGCCGCCGAGCGGCTGGCCGGCGAAGAGGACGGTGCCCTCGTCCGCCTCGATCAGGCCGATGAGCACGTTCAGCAGGGTCGACTTGCCGGCGCCATTGGGGCCGATGATGGCGTGGATCGAGCCTTCCGCGACGCTGAGGTCGACCTTGCTCAGGGCCTGGAGCCCGCCGAAGCGCTTGCTCACGCCCTGGACCTCGAGGAGCGCGGTCCCGCTCACGGTGCCGCCTGCCGCTCGGTGACCGAGCGGTTCTCGCGGCCTTCCTCCCCTGTGCCCGGCGCGTCCGGGACATTGTCCCGACGCGGCCGCACGGTCTGGCCCAGGGCCTTCCTGGCCCGTCGCCAGAGGTCGACGAAGCCGCCCGGCAGGAAGATCACGATCAGGACGAAGATGAGGCCGAGCACCAGGCGCCACTGCTCGCCGATCAGCGACTGCACGACGTTCTCGAAATAGAGCATGAAGGCGGCACCGATCATCGGGCCGATCAGCGTGTTGACCCCGCCGATCACCGACATGATCACGACCTGGCCCGACGTTCCCCAATAAAGGCAATTGGTGGCGACGTAGGGCTCGTAGACGACCATCAGGAAGCCGGCGAGGCTCGCATAGAGCGCGCTGATCATGAAGCCGGCCATCTTGTAGGCGCGGACGTCGACGCCCGTATACTCGAGGCGCATCGCGTTCTCCTTGATGGCCTGGAGCATGAGCCCGAAGGGCGAGCGCTTGATCCGCCGCGCGACGAAATAGGCGAGGATGGCGAGCACGGCACAGAAATAGAAGACGTTCTGCCCCTGCATCGGCAAGCCGAGCAACACGGGCTTGGTGTCCATCGTCAGGCCGTTGTCGCCGCCGGTCCAGCTCTGGAAGATCGAGAGCGCCGCGGCGTGCAGCATCTCGGCGAAGGCCAGCGTCAGGATCGAGAAATAGATGCCGGTGCGGCGCAGCGTGATGTAGCCGATGGCGGCGGCGAGCGGGACCGAGGCGACCACGGTCAGCAGCAGGGCCGGCAGGATGTCGGCCGAGAGATGCTTCAGGGAGAGGCCGGTGACATAGGCCGCGGTGCCGAAGAAGGCGGCGTGTCCGAAGGACAGATAGCCGGTGAAGCCGAGCAGGATGTCGAAGCCGAGCGCGAAGATGGCCCAGATGACGATCTTGGTGGCGAGCGCCTCGTAGCCGCCGATCCAGACGAGCCAGAAGGGCATGGTCAGCACGACGAGGGCAAAAAGCCCGAGGGCGGGCAGATCGCCCCGGATGGCCCCGGCGAGACCCGGGCGGCTCATTCGAAGACCCCCTTCTTGCCGAGCAGGCCGCGGGGCCGGACGAGCAGCACGACGACCGCGATGAGATAGACGATGATCTGCTGCATGGCTGCGTATTGGGCGGTGAAGCTCAGGGCCATGCCGAGCAGGACCGCGGCGATCAGGCCACCCGGCAGCGAGCCCATCCCGCCGATCACCACGACCAGGAAGGAGGGGACCAGGATCTGCATGCCCACGCCCGGGCTCACCTGGGTGATCGGCCCGCCGAAGACGCCGGCGATCCCGGCGATCATGGCGCCGAGGCCGAAGACGATCGAGAAGCGCTTGGAGATGTCGATGCCGAGGAAGCGCAGCATCTCCGAATCACGCATCCCGGCCCGGATCACGAGCCCGAAGGTCGTGAGCTGCAGGAGCGCGAAGACGGCAGCCACGGTCAGGAACGAGACGAGGACCAGGATCAGCCGCCATTTGGGGAAGGCGACGAATCCCTTGAGGAACGGCACCCAGTTCTGGAGCTGGACGATGCCGTTGCCCCAGCTCGGCAGGGCGAAGGGGATGTTGTTGGCGCCGAAGATCCATTTCAGCGCCTCCTCGGCGACGATGGCGAGGCCGAAGGTGACGAGGATCTGGTCGGTATGCGGGCGGTCGTAGAAGAAGCGGATCAGCCCGCGCTCGAGGACGATGCCGACGGCGAAGAGGATGAGCGGCACCAGGACGATGGCGACCACGAAGCTGGTCTTGCCGGCGATCAGCACGGCCAGGTAGGCGGCGATGATGTAGAGGGCGCCGTGCGCGAAGTTGACGACGCCCAGCGTGCCGAAGATGAGCGTCAGGCCGAGCGCCAGCAGCGCATAGATGGCACCGAGCTGCAGGCCGGTCAGGGCCTGCAGGAAGATGGCGTTGACGAGGCTGCCCGACATCGCTCTCCCGTCTCCCGGGCGACAGGTGCCGGCGACCCGAGGGCCGCCGGCATCGGCCTTGCTCCGTTAAAGTCGCCGGCCGCCGGCTCAGGCCGGCTCGTAGGGGCCGAGCTCGCCCGGGAACGTGTCGACAGGATACTCCACGTCCTTGCGCGGCACCTGCTTCACGATCTCGAGCAGGTCGTACTGGTTGGCCCGGGCGCTCGGCGCCTTGCCCTTCACCACCAGGATGTCGTGGAAGCACTGATGGTCGCCGGCGCGCATCAGCGCCTTGCCCGGGCCCATGCCCTCGAACTCGAAGTCCTCGAGCGCCTTGATGACCTCGGGCGGATAGAAGGTGCCGGCGGTCTCGCAGGCGTTGGCGTAGAGCAGGGTCTGGACATAGGCGGTTTCCGCCGCCTGCGAGGGCGGAAAGCCGTACTCCTTGGAGAAGGCCTCGACGATGGCCTTGCTCCCGGGATCGTCGAGCTTGTCGTTCCAGTTGGTCGTGCCGAACACGCCCTCGATGTTGGCGCCGGCACCCTTGGCCATCAGCTCGCTGTAGAGCGGCACCACGATCTCGATCTGCTTGCCGTTCTTCTGCATGTCGCGGATGCCGAACTGCACCGCCTGGGTCAGCGAGTTGATCATGTCCTTGCCGTAGTGGTTCAGCACGAGGACATCGGCGTCGGTGTTGAGGAAGGCGGTCAGGAACTGCGAGTAGTCGGCCGTGCCGAGCGGGGTCATGATGTTGTTGACCGTCGTCCAGCCCTGCTTCTCGGTCGCGTCCTTCATCGACTGGTACTGGGTGTGGCCCCAGGTGTAGTCGGCGGTGAGGTCGAAGGCCCGGCGGTCCTTGCCGTAGGTCTCGGCCAGGATCGGGCCGAGCGCGATGCCGCTCATATAGGCGTCGAAGAAGTGGCGGAAGCCGTAGCGGCGGCGGTCCTTGCCGGTGGTGTCGTTGGAGTGGCTGAGGCCGACCATGTAGATCACGCCCATCTCCTGGGCGAGATACTGCTGGGCGACCGCCACCGCCGAGGACGAGCAGCCGCTGAACATGATCACCTTGTCGCGCTCGATCATCCGGCTGGCGACGGTGCGGGCGGCGTCCGGGATTGGTCTGGGTGTCGCCGTCGACGTAGGTGACCTTCTTGCCGAGCACGCCCTGGCCGGTGAGCTTCGAGGGCTTCATGGTGGCGAGCATGCCGCCGCCCTCGTTCAGATGCTTGACGGCGAGCTTGTAGGCCCGGAGCTCGTCGGCGCCTTCGTCGGCATAGGCGCCGGTCTGGGGCACGTTGAAGCCGAAGACGACGTTCGGTCCCTCGACCGGATAGTTGCCGATCTTCTTGTCGGCGGCCCAGGCGTGACGGACGAAGCCCATGGGTGCGGCCAGAATGGCGGCGCCGGTTGCTCCGGTGACGAGCGCGCTGCGGCGCGTAAGGCGGCGACCGGTGTGGTCGGACATGGCTTGCGCTCCCTTTGACGTTAGCCTCTTTGGAGCAGCTGCCATCCGCGGCTGCCGCATCCACCGGACGTGATGAGTCCTCCAACGCAACCGTCGCCGCAACCAAACTGCGCTGTTCTGTCTCACCCTTCGTCGCCTTGTCGGGCATCGTGCCGGCTGGGAGGGCAGCGCCGGCGCGATCGGGCTTGCGGGCCGGCGCTCGGACTCTAGGGTGACCGTGCAACGGGGGGCGAGGATGGACGAGGCGTCGGCCGAGAAGCAGACCTTTCGGGTGCGGGCCCGTCGGGGCGACGGCAGGCCCGCACGGTCGAGCCCGATCTTCGTCATCCCCGAGCGGTGACCCCACCCTCGACCCCAGCGAAGGCGGCGATCGAGGTTCGTGGCCTCGGGAAGCGCTTCGCGACCGACGGCGTGGAGAGCCCGCCTGTCCTCGGCGCCGTGGATCTTCTGGTCGCCGAGAACGAGCTCGTCGTGCTGCTGGGCCGGAGCGGCTGCGGCAAGACCACGCTCCTGAACATCGTGGCCGGGCTCGAGCCTCCCTCGGCCGGCCTCGTCCTGGTCGACGGCGAGCCCGTGCGCGGCCCCGGGCAGGGCAAGGGCATGGTTTTCCAGCAGGGCGCGCTCTTCCCCTGGCTGACGGCCGAGCGCAACGTCGCCTTCGCGGCCCGCAACCGCGGGGCGAGGGGCCGCGATGCGCAGGCCTTGGCCCAGGAGCTCCTGGGGCTGGTCGGGCTCGCCGGAGCCGAGCAGAAATATCCGTTCGAGCTTTCGGGAGGGATGCAGCAGCGGGTGGCGATCGCCCGGGCGCTGGCGCTCGATCCCAAGATCCTTCTGATGGACGAGCCTTTCGGCGCGCTCGACGAGCTGACGCGGAACGAGATGCAGGACGAGCTGCTCCGCGTCTGGCAGGCGCGCCGGAAGACGGTCGTCTTCGTCACTCACAGCATTTTCGAGGGGCTGATCCTCGCCGACCGCGTGCTCGTCATGGCGCCGCGCCCCGGCCGCTTCGTGCTCGAGCGGCGGATCGAGCTGCCGCGCCCCCGGCGCCGCTCCGATCCGCGTCTCCTCGCCCTCTACGAGGAGATCTGGCAGGTCCTGGGCGAGCCCACCCCATGAGGCGGCACGGGATGGCGCGCCGGATGGCACCTCTCCTGCTCGTGGCGGCTCTGCTGCTCGCCTGGGAGATCGCCTCCCGCCTGGGGCTGCTCCGCCCCTTCCTCTTTCCGCCGCCCTCGAAGCTCGCGCGAACCTTCGTCGACCTCGCCTTCGACGGCTTTCCCGAGGGCATCCTGCTCTGGGCGCATGTCGGCGTGACGCTGGGGCGCATCGCCGTCGGCTTCATCGTCGCCCTGGCGCTGGCCGTGCCGCTCGGGGCGCTGATCGGCCGCGTCGCCTGGCTCGACCGGATGACGGCACCGGTCGTCGCCTTCTGCCGCTCCGTGGCGACGCTGAGCCTTCTCCCCCTGGCGCTCGCCTGGTTCGGCAGCGGCGAGGCGACGAAAATCTTTCTCATCGGCTATGGCTGCTTCTGGGTGATGCTGGCGAGCACGATCGCGGCCATCAAATATGTCGACCCGGTGCTGGTGCGCGCTGCCCGGACGATGGACACGCGAGCCACGTCTCTCTTCTTCAGGGTGGTCCTGCCAGCGGCGCTGCCGCGAATCGTCTCGGGCGCCAGGGTGGCGCTCGGCGTCGGCTTCACGGTCATCGTCGGTGCCGAGATGATCGGCACGGTGCAGGGGCTGGGCGCCCTGATCATGCAGGCGCGGACCTTCTATCGCTCGGACATCACCATGGTCGGGATGCTGATGATCGGCGTGATCGGCCTTGGTCTGTCGATGCTGCTGGCCTTCCTGGAGCATCGGCTCCTGCCCTGGCAGGCCCGGCTCGCGGGGCGCGACGGGTGACCACGCGAGATCTCGTCGACCGCTGGGCCGGGGCGCTCGGGGCCGCGCTCGTGCTGGGCGCATGGGAAATCGGTGCCCGGCTCGGCTGGGGCGACCCGCAGACCCTGCCGGCTCCCTCCCAGGCGCTGATGGTCGCCTGGCACTACCTCACGCCGTCGGAGGTCGGCGCCGACATCGCCATCAGCCTCGGCCGCATCCTGGCCGGCTTCGTGATCGGCAGCCTCGCCGCGGTGACCCTGGGCGTGCTGGTCGGCTGGTCGGATCGGACGGCGCGCCTGGTCCGGCCGATCGTCGAGCTGCTGCGGCCCATCCCGCCGCTGGCCTGGATTCCGCTCGCCATCGTCTGGTTCGGTCTCGGCGAGGGCTCGAAGGTGTTCGTGATCGTGCTCGGCGCCTTCTTCCCGGTGTTCGAGGCGGCCTGGCGGGGGATGCGGGGCGTGCCGCCGGTGGTGCTGCGCGCCGCCCGCACCATGGACGTCCGGGGTGCGCGGCCTGCTCCTCCAGGTGGCGCTGCCCGCGGCCCTGCCGGACATCGCGACCGGGCTCAGGAACGGCTTCGGGCTCTGCTTCGGCGTGCTGGTGGCGGCCGAGCTCATCGCCGCGGATCGCGGCATGGGCCACCTCGTGATGGAATCGCGCGAGATCGGCCAGCTCGGCGTCGCGATCTTCGGGATCGCGCTGATCGGGCTCGTCAATCTCGTCGCCGACTGGCAGCTTGCCTGGATCATCCGGCGCACCGTCGGCCGCTGGCATCCGGTCTGAGCGGAACGAGGACAGGGAGAAGAGACATCATGCAGAGACGCACCCTCATGGCCGCCCTCGGCGGCACCGGCCTCGCCGCCGCCATGCCCGGTCTCGCCCGGGCCCAGGGCAAGGTCGAGACCAGCTCGCTGGCGCTCGGCTTCGGGCTCGATCCCGGTGTTCGCGCCGCACATCGTCGCGATGAAGAAGGGCTGGTTCAAGGAGGCCGGCTTCACCGACGTGACGACCAAGACCTTCACCGGCGGCGCCCTGGCCGGCGAGGCCCTGATGTCGGGCGACATCCAGCTCTGGACGCCGGGCAACCTGCCGCCGATCTCGATGGCGCATACGGGCGTGCCGGTGGTCGTGCTCGGCACCAACTGCCTCGCCATGGCGGCCGACAAGCTGGTGGTCCGCAAGGACGCGAAAATCGAAAGGCCCGAGGACCTCTACGGCATCAAGATCGGGCTCCTGGCCGGCTCGACCGCCAGCGCCGACCTCTTTTATCTCGCCAAGCACTACGGCCTCGACGACAAGCGCCTCCAGGTCGTCAACATGCCGCCGCCCGAGCAGTTCACCGGCCTCAAGTCCGGCCAGACCCAGGCGCTCCTGTGCTGGGAGCCCTGGGGCTACAAGGCCGAGCAGCTCGACGAGGCCGAGCTGCTCCATTCGGGCACGGTCAGCGGCTTTCCGCAGAACAAGGGTGCAGAGGTCCAGATCTCCTTCACCCGCTCGCTCTTCGTCGCCAGCGAGGATTTCGTGCGCGCCAACCCCAACGCCACCGACGCGATCATGGCGGTGCTGGTGCGCGCCCAGAAATACGTGGCCGATCCCAAGAACAAGTCCGAGGTGCTCGATCTCGTCGCGAAGGAAACGAAGCAGGATCGGGCGCTGGTCGAGGCGATCTGGGGCGAGTACGTCTTCGATCCGCGCTTCGATCAGGCCTACGTCGCCGACATGCAGGCCCTGACCGACTATCTGGTGGCGTCGGGGCGGCTCAAGTCCGCCAAGGATCCGCTCGACTACACCTATACGGGGCCGGTGGCGGCGGCCGATCCGGCCCTGGTGTCGGTGGCGGGGCACTGGAAGGCCTGAGCGGGATGGCCGACGGGCCGCCGCTTCGGCGTCGCGATCGTCGGTGCTGGGTCGATCGCCGACTACCACTTGGCGGGGCTGGCGGCCACCGGGCGAGCCCACGTGCCCGTGCTCGTCACCCGCAACCCGGCCAGGGCCGAGGCCCTGGCGCGGCGCTTCGATGTGCCGGAGACGTCGGCCGATCTGGGTGCGGCGCTGGCCCGGCCCGATGTCGACGCCGTAGTGATCGCCACACCCGACGACACCCACGAGCGGCTCGCCCTCGCCGCCGCCCGGGCGGGCAAGGCGATCCTCCTGCAGAAGCCGATGGCGCCGACCGCGGCGGCCTGTCGGCGGATCATCGAGGCGGCGCGGGCGGCGGGTGTCGATCTGCAGGTGAGCTTCATGCACCGTCACTTCGAGGAGGTGGCGCGGCGCCGAGGCGCTGCTGGCCGAGGGCGCCATCGGCACGTTGCTCAGCGCCCGCATCCGCAATGCCACGCCCGGCCCCGACTGGGCCGCTTGGTTCTTCAGCCGCGAGCGGGTCGGCGGCGGCGTCGTGCTGCAGCTGGGCGTCCACGGCATCGACCTCGTCCGGCACCTTCTGGGCCCGATCGCCGACGTCTCGGCAACGGTGAGGACCCTGCTGCCGGAGCGGCGCCTCGCCGACGGCAGCGCCGTGCGCGTCGAGAACCCGGACAGCGCCTGGGCCACCTACGGCCTGGCCGGCGGGGTGGTGGTGAGCCACGAGATGTCGATGGTCGAGGTCAAGGGATGCGACCGTTTTCGGCTCGAGCTCTACGGCACCCTGGGCACGATCTGGCTGCGGAGCGAGCTCGGCCGGCTGGCCTTCTGTGCCAGGGGGCATAGCGAGGCCTGGGAGGAGAGGCCGCTCGCCGAGCAGATGCCCGGCCGGCGTCAGCACGACCGCTGGCTGGACGGCCTTAGCGGCGACGCCCCGCCCGAGCGGACGGCCGAGGACGCGCTGCACGGCATCGAGGTCGCCGAGGCGATCGCCGCCTCCGCCGCTGCCGACGGCCGCCGGGTGCAGGTCGGCGGGAGCTGAGGCCATGGAGGCCATCCGGCGGCCGCGCATCGGCATCCTGAGCTTCGCGCACTACCACGCGAACTTCTGGGCCGAGGCCTTCGTCGAGGATGCCGAGGCCGACCTCGCGGGCATCTGGGACGAGGACGAGGCTCGTGGCCGAGACGCGGCCTCACGGTTCGGCACGATCTTCGTGCCCGATCTCGACGACCTGCTCGGCCGAGTCGATGCCGTGGCCATCACGAGCGTCACGGCGGAGCACGCGCCGCTGGCCGAGCGGGCGGCTCGAGCGGGCCGTCACATCCTCTGCGAGAAGCCGCTCGCGACCTCGGTGGCCGAGGCGGACCGGATCGCCGCCGCCGTGGCCGCGGGCGGCGTCAGCTTCATGCAGAGCTTCCCCAAGCGCTTCGATCCGGTGACCCACGAGATCGGGCGCGCCGTCCGCTCCGGCGACCTCGGCCGCATCCATCTGGTCCGCGTCCGGCACGGCCATTTCTACGGCCTCGAGCCCGACTTTCGTGAGCGCTGGTATGTCGACCCGACGCTCGCCGGCGGCGGAGCCCTCCTGGACGAAGGAGTCCACGGTGCCGACCTCCTCTGCTGGCTCTTCGGCCTGCCCGAGAGCGTCACCGCCACCATCTCCTCGGCCGCGCTCGGCCTCGGCGTCGAGGACACCGGGCTCGCGGTCTACCGATGGCCCGACGGGCTCGTCGCCGAGCTGGCCTCGAGCTTTCTGTTCGTTGCGGCCGACAGCTCGATCGAGATCTACGGCACGGAGGGGACACTCCTGGTGAGCGGCGTCGACCTCGCCTCGCGTGACATCACCGAGGCCGGGTTCCTCCGGACCTATCGGCGCGGCCAGCCGGCGCGCGCCTGGTCGGTCTCGCCGCTGGTGCCGCGTTTCAAGCTCGGCCGCTTTCATCACCAGAATGCCATCGCCTTCGCCGCCGGCCTCAGGAGCGGAGAGCCGCCGCCCGTCGGCCTCGCCGATGGCCGGAACGCGCTCCTGATGATCGAGCGCGCCTACGCGGCCGCCCGCGGGGGCATGAGGCAGACAATCGGGAGTGACGAGAAAAGAGCCGGGGAGGGGGCATGAAGGGCGAAGAGATCGGGCTCTTCATGATCGGCTGCGGCGGGTTCGCCCGTCGCTACCACGTGCCGGTCATCGAGGAGGACAAAGCCGTTCGCCTGTCTGGGCATCTGCGATCCGACGCCGGCCGAAGCGGTTCGCGCGTTCGCGGCGCGGCACGGGGCGCCCGTCGTCGACCGGATCGAGGCGCTGCCCGAGGCCGAGGGCAGGATCGCCGCCATCGTGACGACCCCGCACACGCTCCACGCCGGCCATGTCGAGGCTGCCCTCGTGCGGGGCTGGCATACGCTCTGCGACAAGCCGTTCGTCATGCACGCCTCGGAGGCGCGGGCGCTTACGGCCCTGGCGGCGGGGCGCGGGCTCGTCGGCGGCGTCGCCTACAATCGGCGCTTCGACCGCGGCTGCCTGAGGGCACGGGAGGTCATCGGCTCCGGTGGGATCGGCCGGGTTGCCTTCGTGCAGACCGTGCAGCTCGGTTACGAGCAGGCGGGCTGGTTCCTCGATCCAGCGCTCGGCGGCGGCGGTCCCTATACCGGCCGGGCCAGCCACATGGCCGACTTCGTGCCCTGGCTGATCGACGCCCGCCCGACCGCGGTCAGGAGCCGGCTGCGCGGCGGCTCGGCCACGCGAACGGACCAGGGCGGCTTCATCGAGCTTCGGCTCGAGGACCTCGAATGCCAGATGACCTGCGTCGAGGAGGGCTGGCGAGGCTGGGACGAGATCCGTGTCTTCGGCGAGACGGGCCTGATCGAGCTGCGCCGCCCGCCGCGACTACCCGATCGGCTGGGAGCTGCGCTGGTGGAGCGGCCGCGGCGAGGTCCGGGAGCATGTGGCGGCCGACCCGTCACCCGGCGACGCCACCCGCAACTTCCTGGCGGCGGTGCGTGGCGAGGCCAGCGTGGCCTGTAGCTTCGCCGACGCGGTGATGGCCGTGGCGATCGTCGAGGAGGCGTTCGCCTCGGCGCGCGACGACGGCGGCTGGCGATCCCTGGGCTGAGCGCACCGAGTCTGTCCCTACGCCCCGAGCAGGTCCGCCATCCTTGCCAGGGCCTCCTCGAACGAGCCCTGGATCGCCTTGGCGGGCACGGCGATCATCAGGTTCTCGACGAGACCGAAATCCTCGACGCTGAGGCCCTGGCCGTCGTGCCAGCGACCTTCCGGGTCCTGCCCTGCTGCGGGGTCGAGGGCGCGCACGCGGTCCAGATAGGGCCTGAGATCGTCGCTGTAGCAGACGACCGGCTTCTTCCGGGCGATGGCGTAGCCGATCTCGAAGGCCGTGCCGGAGTCCATGCCGGCGCCGCGGAACGGCCCGATGTCGGCGAGCACGCCGTCGGCCCGCTCGATCATCCGCAGGTTCGCCCGATAGATCGCCTCGGCCATCAGGGCCGGCTCGGCCGGGGCGATCTCCTTGTCCAGCGGGAACAGCCCTTCGAGGCCCCGCGCCCGGCAGGCCTCGACCAGGCGTCGGCCGACGTCACGCGCATCGGGCAGGAAGACGGTCGGCCCGGCCAGGTAGACCCGGCGGGTCGGCTCGGAAGCGTCGGTGCTCATTCGCCACCTTACAGCCAGTTCACTCGCCTTGGGCCGAGCCGAGCGGTACGATAGTCGGCGTTTGTTGCGCCGAAGGAGCGTGCCATGTCCAGGGGAAGCCCATCGCGGCGACGTTTGCTGCAAAGCTCGGCCGCCTTTGTTCCTGCGCTCGCCGTCCTCGCCATGGGGCGCAAGGCACGCGCCTTCTCGATGGAGAGCCTGGCGCCGACGAGCGGTCCCGCTCTGGCCTATGCCAATCGCTGCGGGCCCTCCAACTCGGCCCATGCGGCCATCCGGAGCGCGCTTCAGGCGCAGCTCGCGGGCGAGAGCGGAGCGCCGGGCCAGACCCTGACCGCGAGCGAGGTGTGCCCGATCTGCGGCTGCCCCATCGTCGTCACACGCGTCGTCGACTAGCTCTCGGCCGGCCGGCGCTCAGCGCTGGCGCAGAAAAAAGATCAGGTCGAGCTCGGGCGCATCGCGGCCCAGGCCGGTGAGGATGGTGTGGGCCTGCCCGCGATGGTGGGTCTGATGGTTGAACACGTGCGCCAGGACCTGGGCCAGCGGCTGCGTGAACGCCTTGCCGCTGGTGTTCCGGTAGCCGAGATCGGCCCGGAGCCGCGCCTCGTCGAGCCCGTCCACATAGCCGACGAGGCGCTCGTCCTCCGCGGCACGGGCGGCTCGCAGCTCGGCCAGATCCTCGAACAGCACATCGTCGAGACGGGCGGGTGCGGGGCCCTCGCCGGCGAGTCGTCGCAGCCAGATCCGATCGGCGACCAGGAGGTGGTTCAGCGTCCCATGCAGTGACCGAAAGAAGGCCCCGCGGTCGGCCCGGTAGTCGGCGTCCGGCAGCGCCGCGGCGGCAGCATAGAGCCGGTCATTGGCCCACCTGTTGTAGCGGGCGAAGGTCCGGAAATGCTCGTGCAGCATGGTCCTGATCCTGATCCTGGCCGGGGCCGGCGGCGCCGGGCTCGGGCGGGCGCGTGGGGCGCGGAGGCTCGGGGGAGACTAGCAGCCGTCGGCGCGGGCTTCCAGCCGACGGCCGAACGCGGCCTCGCCTGCAATGCCGCCTCGGGCGTCCGGTTGACGGAGAAGGGTGGGCGCGTCTTCGAGAGAGACGACGGTCCCCGCTCAGAGGCGGCAGCGCGAGGTGACGTCCAGGATCTGCATGCCGCCGGGACGGAGCGCGTCCAGAAGCTGGCGGGCCGCCGCCTCGTCGATGCAGCGGAACGTGAAGCGCGGCTTGCTCTCGGGATCGAGGGTGACGGCGACCGTCTGCTCGGTGCCGGTGCCGCGCTCGACCAGGATCGAGCTGATCCTGTTGCGGTCGATCAGGACGAAGGTGCGGCCGGCGGTGCCCGGCTGGAGGATCTGCTGGAGCTGCAGGAGATCGCCGGCCCTGGCCGGCAGGGCCTCTGCCGCTCCCAGAAGCGCGAGGAGAAGAAGAAAGGGTCGCACGCCGGTGCCCTCGATTGATCTCGGCCGGTCCAGACTGGCATAGATTGCGCCGGCGCGCGAGACGGGGAGGGTTTTGCCATGTCGGGACGGCTGGAGACGGCGGGACGGATCGGGGACGAGGAGGTCCGCCGGGCGGTGCTGGCCAACCGGCGGGGCACGGAGGCGGGCATCCTGACCCATGGGGCCACGCTCCAGTATCTCCGGGCACCCGACGGCACCCACCTCGCCCTCGGCTTCGACACGGTCGAGGAGTACGCGGCCAAGTCGGGCAGCTTCGGTCAGACCGTCGGCCGCTTCGGCAATCGGATCAAGGAGGGCCGCTTCACGCTCGACGGCAGGACCTACCAGCTGGCGAAGAACCAGAATGGCCGCCAGCATCTGCACGGCGGGGTCCGCGGCTTCGGCAAGCGCCCCTGGGCCGTCGAGGTCGACGACGCCAGGAGCCTCGCACAATTCACCCTTCACTCGCCGGACGGCGACGAGGGCTATCCGGGCACGCTCGATGCCGTCTGCACGTACGAGCTGACGGAGGGCGACCTGCTGCGCATCGAGATGGTCGCGACCTCTGACGCGCCCACGCCGATCAACCTCGTCCACCACAGCTACTGGACGATGACCGGCACGGGGACGATCGACGCTCAGCGCCTCGAGCTCGCGGCCGAGGCCTATCTCGAGGTGGACGAGGAAGGGATACCGACCGGCCGCATCCTGCCGGTGGCGCGGGGCGCGTTCGACTTCCGCAATCTCCGCCGCCTCGACCATGCCGGCCCGCCGGAGATCGACCATTGCTTCGTCGTCTCGGGCGGGACGGGGCTGCGCCGGGTGGCGTTGCTGGAGGACCCGGCGAGCGGCCGGACGCTCGAGCTTCACGCCAACCAGCCGGGCGTCCAGGTCTACTCGGCCATCAAGCTCGACACCGGCGGCCGGGGCGGCACCCACTACGGGCCGCGCAGCGGGCTCTGCCTCGAGACCGAGGCTTTTCCCGATGCGCCCAATCATCCCGAGTTCCCGAGCTGCATCCTCCGGCCGGGCGAGACCTATCGGCACGTCATGGAGCACCGCTTTCGGCTCCCCGGTCGCTGACCGGCCTCAGCCCTGGGCGGCGAGCCCGCCCCGCTGCTCGCCCGTCATGCTCCGGACGACGACGCCGTCCGGCGTCTTGGCCAGCGTGAACTGGCGCGTGGCAAAAGCGCTGCAGCCGGTCACCCGGGAGGTGTGCCCCTTGCCGTCGACGGTCATGCCGCCGCCGCGCGAGAGGGGCTCATAGGTGTAGCGGATCGCCAGGACGAGCTTCTCCGGCGTGTCCTGGACAACAGTCGACCGCGTGATCGCGGTCATTCGGGGCAGCACGCAGGTCACGTGCTCCTCGGTGGCGTGGGCGTCGTAGTAGCTCATGATGGCGAGCTGGCCGCCGCGCTGCCCGGTCGGGTCGGGCAGCGTTCCGGCGCAGGCCGCGAGCAGCATCAGAGCTGCGACGGGTAGAAATCCGCGCATCCTTTCATTCCCTCGGCAGAGCACCGGACCGTCACCGGTCGCTGACCCATCATATGCGCCGGCCGGGCTCCAGGACCATTGGCGGGAGCGCCTGGCCTCCGCGCTATGAGGTGTTCCAAGGCGGGCGCCCGGCGGCTATAGGGCTGCGGAACGCCCAGACCGGAGGGAGGCAGAGATGAAGCTGTTGCGCTACGGGCCCAAGGGGGCCGAGAAGCCGGGCATGCTGGACGCGGCCGGCCGCATCCGCGATCTCTCGGGCGTCGTCCGCGACATCGACGCCTTCGCCATCGCCCCCGTCGCGCTCGCGATGCTGGCCGGGCTCGACCCCGCCGGCCTGCCGCAGGTCGAGGGCAGCCCGCGGCTCGGCCCCTGCGTCGCCGGCACCCGGAAGTTCATCTGCATCGGCCTCAACTACTCGGACCATGCGGCCGAGACCGGCGCCACGGTGCCGCCCGAGCCGATCATCTTCATGAAGGCCACGAGCGCCATCGTCGGTCCGAACGACGACGTGCAGATCCCGCGCGGCTCGGAGCAGACCGACTGGGAGGTCGAGCTCGCGGTCGTCATCGGCAAGGCGGCCAAATATGTCGAGGAGAAGAGCGCCTACGACCATGTCGCCGGCTACTGCATCGCCAACGATGTCAGCGAGCGGCATTTTCAGGCGCACCGGCACGGCCAGTGGACCAAGGGCAAGAGCAGCGACACCTTCGGCCCGCTCGGCCCCTGGCTCGTCACCAAGGACGAGATCAAGGACGTCCACGACCTCGCCATGTTCTGCGAGGTCGACGGCAAGCGCTATCAGAACGGCAGCACGCGGACCATGGTCTACCAGGTGCCGTTCCTGGTCTCCTATCTGTCGCAGTTCTTCACGCTCGAGCCCGGCGACGTGATCTCGACCGGCACCCCGCCCGGGGTCGGGCTGGGCCAGAAGCCTCCGGTCTTCCTGAAGGTCGGCCAGACCATGCGTCTCGGCATCCAGGGCCTGGGGGAGCAGACCCAGAAGCTCGTCCAGGGCTGACGA
The DNA here is from genome assembly GCA_963828215.1 of uncultured Alphaproteobacteria bacterium. GTDB lineage: Bacteria > Pseudomonadota > Alphaproteobacteria > Geminicoccales > Geminicoccaceae > CAVTJL01. The sequence continues at coordinate 88,958 of CAWHFO010000016.1, forward strand.
GGCGGCCGGCCACGGAGGGCCGGCGGGTCGGGTTGCCGACGTGCCGGCCCTGCCCCATGTCCGTCGGGCTGCTTCTCTTTCATGCGAGGTGACACCCCATGACCCACCCGGCCCTCGTTCCCGGCCATGTCGCGGTCGTCACCGGCGGTGCCTCGGGGATAGGCCTTGCGGCGGTCAGGCGACTGGCCTCGATGGGGCTCAAGGTCGTCATCGCCGACAGGGGCGGCGAGCGCCTCGAGAGGGCAGCGGCGAACGTGGCCGAGGTGGCTCCAGGCGGTGCCGGCGACGTGCTGGCCGTGCCGACCGATGTCGGCCGCCGAGCCGAGGTCCAGCGGCTCGAGAGGACGGTGCTGGAGCGCTTCGGCGACGTCCATGTCCTCATGAACAATGCGGGTGTTCAGCCCGGCAGCGGCATGTTCGGGCCCGAGGCGAGCTGGGAGACGATCCTGGGCGTCAATCTCTGGGGCGTGATCCACGGCAGCCAGGTCTTCGCGCCGGGCATGCTCGCCCGCGGCAGGCCAGGCATGATCGTCAACACGGGCTCGAAGCAGGGGATCACGACCCCGCCGGGCGATCCCGCCTACAATGTCTCGAAGGCGGGCGTGAAGGCGTTCACCGAGGCTCTGGAGCACGAGCTCCGCAACCAGCCCGACCGCCGGATCACCGCCCACCTGCTCATCCCCGGCTTCGTCTATACGGCGCTGACGGCCCAGGGGCGGACCGAGAAGCCGGCCGGCGCCTGGACGCCGGAGCAGACGGTCGACTTCATGATGGAGCGGCTGGAGGTGGGCGACTTCTATATCCTCTGCCCGGACAACATGGTGACGCGCGCGATCGACGAGCGGCGCATCCTCTGGGCCGCCGGCGACATCGTCGAGAACCGCCCGCCGCTGTCCCGCTGGCATCCGGACTATGCGCGCGCCTTCGAGACCTTCCTCGAGGGCGAGTGAGCGAGGACCCGCGCCGCAGCAGCGCTTTCGCCTCTATGCGGGCAGGGGCTCGAGCATCCCCGTCTTGCGATTGCTCGCCTTGAAGATCTTGAAGATGTCGTCCGCCGCGGCGTTGAGCGCGGCGGCGGAGGTGAGCTCGCCGACCACGGCCTGGTTGAGGCGCAGCCCCAGAGCGGCCTCGACCTGGGCGCCCTCGCGATAGCCGAGGACCTGCTTGGCGTAGGGGATGGTATCCAGATAGGCTTTCATCCAGCGGAATTTTTCTTTCTTTGCGAGATCGGACGCGAAGACGTCGCGACGCACGGGGATGCCGCCCGCCTCGGCATAGGCGAGCTGCGCCTCGTAGGTGAGGAACCAGCGGGAGAAGGCGATCGCCGCCTTCTTGTGGTCCTCCGGGACAGTCTTCGGGACGCCGAAGTGCCAGTTGCCGATGGCCGAGCCGTGCACCCCGTCCTTGGGCCGCGGTATCAAGAGCGCGTCCATCTTGCCGACCACCACGGACTGGTTGGGGTCGTCGAAGGTCGGCCAGGCCGCGGCCACGGCGATCGCCTGCAGGGCCTTGCCTGTCGCCAGGAGCTGGATCATGCGGCTCTGGCCGATGGCGCCCACATTGGGCGGCCCGCAGCGCTTGGCGATGTCGAGATAGAGGTCGAGCGCCGCCTTGGCCTTGGGGCTGTTGATCGTGACGGTGAAGTCGCCGTTCTCCGGGTCCTTGGTGATACTGGCGCCGTAGCCCAGCATGTAGGGCATCCAGTTGAACCGGATCGGGTTGCCCCGCTCGCCGCGCGGCACCATGCCGTAGAGCTCGGGCGGGTGCTGGATCTTCAGGCCGGCCGCGATCAGCTCCTCGAAGGTCTCGGGCGGCTTCAGCCCGGCCTGCTCATAGAGATCGCGCCGATAGAAAAGAAGCTGCAGATTGCCGTTCGGCGAGTAGGCCATCAGCGTCCCGCCCTTGGCCGTCCGCCAGCCCTTCTCGGCGTTCCAGTAGCCGCTGTCGTCGTACCGGAAAACCTCGGGCGGCAGGTCGAAGGACGGGTCGATCTCCTGGAGCGGCGTGAGGAAGCCGCCCTCGTAGAACTCGATCGTCCACTGCGTGTCGAGGTTGACGATGTCGTAGGGACTGCTGTCGCCGCGGACCGCGGCCCTGGCCTTCTCGAGCACGCCGCCATAGGGCGCCACCTCGAGGCTCACCTTGTTGCCCGTCTGCTGCACGTAGAGGTCCGACACGGCCTGGAAGCCGGGCAGCCAGGGCGAGGCGTTGATCAGGATCTGGATGTCGGCCTGCTTGCCGACGTCGAGGAAGCTCTTCGCCGACGCGAGCCGGCCGCCCATCGCAGCGCCCAGAAGCCCGCCCGCAAGTCCCTGGATGCTGGTCCGTCTCGAGATTTTCATGGCCTTCTCCCTGCTGGTCCCGTTCTCGCGAGCGATGGTCAGCCGGCGCTGGCCGCGTCGAGGCCGTACCGCCCGTACAGCTCCGGCGGCGTGTCGTGCGCCTCGAGGATCGCCGCCATGGCCGCACCCAGCCGCGCCTCGACGGCCGGATCGCGCAAGGGTCGCTGCTGCCGCCGGTCGGCCTCCAGATCGTAGAGTGTCGTGCCGATCCCGGGATCGAAGCGCTTGCCGTCGTGGATCGGGATGCGCCTCGCGTCCTCGAGCGCGTCGATGCGGAGGAGCGGCATGTCCTTCGTGAAGCTGAACGGCTCGACGAGCCTCGAGGTCTTCATCTCCGCGGCCGAGAAGAGCGTGTGCAGATGCATCGGCATCAGCGTGTACTCGTGGAGTCCCGGCGCATAGAGGTCCTCGGGATAGAGATAGTAGGTCCAGCGCCCGTCGGTGGCGCCGATCGGGCCGCCGAACATGCCGAAGATCGCCGCCTCGCGGATCGCACGATCCTGCTCGATCACCGGCAGGAGCGACCGCCCCGTGACCTCGGCCGGCACCGGCAGGCCGAACAGGTCGAGGAAGGTGGGCATCAGGTCGGTGGTCTGGGTCAGGGCCTCCCGGCGCTCGCCCGACCTGCCCGCCAGCCCCGGGTGATGGACGATGAGCGGGATGTTCGAGATCTCGGCATAGTAGGGCATCAGGTTCTTGCCCCACCAGTCGTGCTCGGCCAGGAGGAAGCCGTGGTCCGTGGTGAGCACGAGCGCCGTGTCCCGCCAGAGATCGTGGGCGTCGAAATAGTCGAGCAGTCGGCCGAAATAGGCGTCGCACATCGCGACCAGCGCGGCATAGTTGGCACGGATCTCGGCGATCGCCTCGGGGCTGTCGGCCACCTTCTCGTAGTGCGGCCAGTCGAGGATGCCGCCGTTCCAGCCGGTGCGGTAGGGCTCCTTGAAGCGCTCGGGCGCGTGGAACGGCTCGTGCGGGTCGAAGCACTCGATCTGCATGAGCCAGTTGTCGCTGCCGCGATTGGCGTCGAGGAACTCGAAGGCGGAGGCGAAGCAGCGGGGGCCGGGGAAGTCCTCCTCGGCCAGGAAGTGCTCGCGATTGATGGCGTGCTGGGTGCGCTTCCAGCCCGCCTCGAAGTCGTAGTGCGCTCTGTCGTAGCGCTCGCGAAAGCGCTCGAGCGGCGGCTGGACCATCGCCTTCCACGGATCGTATTCCTGGCCGCGGATATAGTCCCAGGTCCGGAACCGCGTGTGGTAGGTGGCGCCGCCGTCCTCGAAATAGTGCATGTGGTCGGTGACGAGATGCGAGTGGACCCCGGCCTCGCGCAGCAGCTCGGGGAAGGAGTTGTCGAAGGGCTCGAGCGGACCCCAGCTCCGGTGCATGAAGCTCAGGCGGCCGGTGTGCAGGTCGCGGCGCGCCGGCATGCAGGGCAGGCTGCCGACGAAATGCCGGTCGAAGGTCACGGCCCGCCTGGCGAACCTGTCGAAGTTGGGCGTCCGGACGGCGGTCCCGCCATAGCAGCCCATGGCCGTGCGATTCAGCGAGTCGAAAAGAACAAAGATCGCCTTCATGGGTACGTCGGCTCTGGCTGCCCCCCGGATGCCGGGAGCGTGACAAGCCCCCGGAATAACGTCAAATTCCATCCTCGCGACAAACGATAACCGGAAGGCATGGATATGCTCGGGAGCCTCGGGCTGCTGCGCCATTTCCTGGCCGTCGCGGAGGACGGCAACCTGACCTCCGCGGCGCGGCGTCTCGGGCTCAGTCAGCCGGCGCTGACGAAGAGCATCCGCCGGCTCGAGGCGAGCCTGGGGGCGACGCTGTTCGAGCGGCGCAGCCGGGGGATGGCGCTCACGCCCCAAGGCCTGATCATGCTTCGCCATGCGCGGGACATCGCGACCGAGTGCCGGTTTGCGGAGTCGGAGCTGGAGGCGGCGCGGCGCGGCCACAAGGGGCAGCTGCGGATCGGCGCCGGGCCGTTCTGGGGCTCGGCCATCGTGCCTCGCGCCGTGGCTCGCCTGCACGAGCGGTTCCCGGATCTGCAGATCGAGCTGCTGACAGGCGTCAACACGATCACGCACCCCAAGCTGTTCCGCGGCGACCTCGACCTCGTGGTGAGCGCGCTGCCCGGGGACGAGCCGCTGCCGTCATTCGTGGTGGCTCACGAGCTGATGACGATCGAGATGCGCCTCGTCGCCGGCCGCGCCCATCCGCTCTGGGCCAAGCCGGTGATCCTGGCCCCGGATCTCGATCCCTACCGTTGGATCATCTACCAGGAGGATCGCGAGGTGCTGGCGCAGCTGCTCCCGGCGCTGCGCGCGGCCGGCGGCGCTCCGCCCCGCTTCGCCGTCGAGGCGAGCTCGCTTTTCGCCGTCGTGCATCTGCTCGAGGCCGGGCCCTATCTCGCCTGTCTGGCCGAGCCGCTGGTCCGCGCGCTCTCCACCTCCAGCATCGGCATCCTGCCGTTCCGCCCGCCCATCTGGAGCTTCCCGGCCGGGACGCTCGTCCGCCGCTCGCTGGAGGCGACGCTGCCGGTACGGGCTTTTCTGGAGCTGCTGACCGCCGACGTCGCCCGGCTGATCGGCGACGCGCACGGGACAGCCGCGTAGGGCGGCAGAACACTGCCCTGGCGGCAGGTCCGTGCCGATGAGGCTGTCTCGGAGGCCCAAGGGAGTCGGTGGTCCCACTCAGATCCGCGAGCCGGGCTGCGGCGCTCCGCTGTCATCCCTGACCCGCGGTGAGGCGAGGGTCCGGTCGTCGTTTGCCTACTCGGCGTTTACATCGGCCGCCCGGTTCGCCAGGATGGCTGAGCAGACAACGTGGCCAAGAAGGCCCGGTGACGACTTCAACTCAGGGAGCCGGCAATGAGCTTTTTCGACCGTGAGCACTCGGTAGCCCCGCCTGAATACAATCGTTGGCTGGTGCCACCCGCGGCCTTGGCCATTCATCTTTCGATCGGTCAGGTCTATGCGTTCAGCGTCTTCAATCTGCCTCTGACGAGGGCGATCGGCATCACCCAATCGGCTCCCGGCGACTGGAAGCTGACCGAGCTGGGGTGGATCTTCAGCATCGCCATCGCCGTCCTGGGCGTCTCGGCAGCCCTGCTCGGTCGTTGGGTGGAGCGGGTCGGGCCGCGCCTCGCGATGTTCGCGGCCGGCTGCTGCTTCGGCGGCGGTTTCCTCGTGGCCGCTCTCGGCACGTCGCTGCATTCCCTTTTCATTCTTTACCTCGGCTATGGCGTGCTCGGCGGCATCGGGCTCGGGATCGGTTACATCTCCCCTGTCTCCACACTGATAAAATGGTTCCCCGATCGGCCGGGGATGGCGACCGGGCTCGCCATCATGGGCTTCGGCGGCGGCGCGATGATCGGCTCGCCGCTCGCGGTCCAGCTCATGCAGACCTTCCACTCGGCCACCTCGGTCGGTGTGGCACCCACCTTCTGCATCATGGGCATCCTCTACTTCATCCTGATGATGTTCGGCACGGCGATCGCCCGCGTGCCGGCGCCGGGCTGGTCACCTGAAGGCTATGTGGCGCCAGCGACCCCGCGGCGGCTCGTCACGACCAGCCAGGTGCATGTCGAGACGGCCACCCGCACCCGCCAGTTCTGGCTCCTGTGGGCGGTCCTCTGCCTCAACGTCACGGCCGGGATCGGCGTGCTCGGCCAGGCCTCGGCCATGTCGCAGGAGATGTTCCCGGGCCGGATCACGCCGGTGGCGGCGGCCGGATTCGTCGGGCTCCTCAGCCTCTTCAACATGGGTGGGCGGTTCTTCTGGTCCTCGATCTCCGACTATATCGGCCGCAAGAGCACCTATGCCATCTTCTTTCTCCTGGGCATCCTGCTCTATGCGGCGGTTCCGACCATCGGCAAGGCCGGCAGCATTTTTCTCTTTGTCGCCGCCTATGTCGTCATCATGAGCATGTATGGCGGCGGCTTCGCGACGGTGCCCGCCTACCTCAAGGACGTCTTCGGGACCATGCATGTGGGCGCCATCCATGGGCGCCTCCTCACCGCCTGGTCGGTCGCGGGCGTGCTGGGCCCCGTGCTGATCAACTATATCCGCCAGTATCAGATCGACAGTGGCGTCCCCAAGGCCGATGCCTACAGCATCACCATGTACATCATGGCGGGGCTCCTGCTGCTCGGCTTCTTCGCCAACCTCGCCATGACGGCGGTGCACGAGCGGCATCACCATCCCGAGACCCAACCCGCCGTCTGAGGAGCGCCACACCATGACCACGCATGAGCCCGCCACCACTCGTCTTGTCATCTACTGGGCCATCGTCGCCATTCCGCTGGCCTACGGTGTCCTCAGCACCCTGTCGAACTCGCTGCTGCTCTTCCGCTGATCCGTCGGTCCCGGCGATCTCCGGATCGCCGGGCCGGCATCGAGCGGCGAGGTCGGCCCCTTCGCGCGCACCCGCTTGTCGCTGAACGGGCTGGCGCATCGACTTGGCATGTGCCTTGCTCGGAGGCTGGAGCAGGCGGCTCGGGAGGGAGGCCGGCATGATCATCGTCGGCGTCGATGTGGGCGGGACCTTCACCGATCTGATCCTGGCCGACACCGGCCGGGCGCGGACGGTCGTCCACAAGGTGGCGTCGACGCCGGACGATCCCTCGCGCGGCGGTGCTCCAGGGGCTGGTCGAGCTGTGCCTGAAGGCCGGCGTCGCCACCGCCTCGGTCAGCCACGTGCTGCACGCCACGACCGTCGCCACCAATGCCATGCTCGAGCACAAGGGTGCCCGCACCGGCATGGTGACCACCGAGGGCTATCGCGACATCCTCCATATCGGCCGCCACCAGCGCCCGCAGAACTACTCGATCCAGCAGGAGATCCCCTGGCAGGAGCGTCCGCTGGTCAAGCGGCGCCACCGTCTGACCGTGCGCGAGCGGCTGGTGCCGCCGCGCGGCGAGGTGCTGGAGCCGCTGGACGAGGAAGGCGTGCGCACCGCGGCGCGAGCGCTGCGCGAGTGCGGGCGTCGAGGCCGTCGCCGTCTGCTTTCTCTTCAGCTACCTCAACCCCGCGCACGAAGAACGGGCCGAGGCGATCCTGCGGGAGGAGCTTCCCGGCACGTTCGTCACGACCTCCTCGACAGTGGCGCCGCAGTTCCGCGAGTTCGAGCGCTTCACGACGGCGGCCATGAACGCCTTCATCGGCCCCAAGGTGGCGCGCTATGTGAGTGCGCTCGAAGGGGCGCTGGGCGAGGCCGGCTTCGAGGCCGATCTCCACGTGATGGGGTCGAACGGTGGTGTGGCCACGGCCGCCATGGTGGCCGAGCGGCCGGTTCTGACACTGCTTTCCGGCCCGGCGGCGGGTGTGCTGGGCGGCGCCTGGGCGGGTGCCCTCTCCGGGCGCAGCAACGTCATCACCTTCGATGTCGGCGGCACCAGCGCCGATATCGGCATCGTGAGCGGCGGCGGCTTCGCCGAGGCCACCGCCCGCGACACCTGGATCGCCGGCTTCCCGGTCCTCGTGCCGATGATCGACGTCCACACCATCGGCGCCGGCGGCGGCTCGATCGCGTGGATCGACGCGTCGGGCGCCTTTCGCGTCGGCCCGAGCAGCGCCGGCGCGCGGCCCGGGCCCGCCGCCTATGGCCAGGGCGGCACCGAGCCCACGGTCACGGACGCCCATGTGGTGCTGGGCCGCCTCGGTGCCTCTGGCCTGCTGGGCGGGCAGATGACGCTCGATGCAGGCGCCGCCGAGGCTGCCGTGGGCCGGCTGGCGGAACGGCTCGGCCTGTCGCTCCTCGAGGCGGCGGAAGGCATCCTCACCCTCGTCAACGCCAACATGGCCAACGCCATCCTCTCGCGGACCGTGCAGAAGGGCATCGACCCGCGCGACTACGCGCTCGTCGCCTTCGGCGGGGCCGGGCCGCTGCACGGTGCCGAGGTGGCGGCGCCGCTCGGCATCCGCGAGGACATCGTGCCGCTGCACCCGGGCATCAACTCGGCCGTGGGGCTGCTCACGACCGATCTCAAATACGACGCGGTGCGCACCTCGTTCCAGCAGCAGGGCAGCGTCGACCTGGCGCGGGTTTTGGACGACTTCGTCACGATGGAGCAGGGGCTGGCCGCACAGCTGGCCGCCGATGGTGTGGAGGAGGATCGTCGGAGCTTCGCGCGCGCGGCCGACGTGCGCTATGCCGGTCAGGGCTACGAGCTCCGCATCCCGGTCGCCGACGGTGCCTTCGATGCCCCGGCGCTGGCCCGCCTCATCGAGGATTTTCACACGCGGCCACGAGGTCGAGTACGGCCATCGCTTCGAGGAGAGCCCGGTCGAGATCGTCAACGTCCGGGTGACCGCGCTGGGCGCCATGCCGAAGCTCGCACCCCCGTCTCCAGCCGCCGAAGCCGGCGGGGCGGCGCCTGAGCCCAACGGCAGGGCCGTCTTCCGCACGGCGAAAGGCCTCGAGCGTCTCCCGACCCTTTTCTGCGAGCGCGACGACCTGCCGGTCGATCGCCCGATAGCCGGCCCGGCCGTGATCGCCCAGCTCGACGCCACCACCGTCGTGCCGCCCGGCGCCACCATCGTCCGGGATCGCGCCGTGGACATCGGGCCCTGACGCCCGGCAGCTGCGGAATCGTCGACGCGATCGACGCCTATGCCGAGGGCCTGCAATTCAAGGCGGTCAAGGTCTACGAGGAAGGCCGGCGCATCGAGCCCGTCTGGCATATCCTGCGCGACAACATCAGGGCGCCCGACCTCGTCGTCGGCGACATGGAGGCGCAGATCGCGGCCGCCCGGATCGGCGCCGAGCGTTTCGTCGAGCTGCTGCGGCGCTGGGGCCCCGATCGGGTGGCTGCGGCGTCCGACCATCTGATGGACCGCTCCGAGCGCCTGATGCGCGACGCGATTTCGGCATTGCCCCATGGCCGCTACAGCGCCACGACGAGAATCGACGGCTTTCTCGACAGCGACGACCCGACGCGGCGCGAGCTGCCGATCGTCGTGACGCTCATCGTCGAGGGCGACGAGCTGACGGTCGATCTCACAGGCACGGCGCCACAAATAAATGACCGGCCGATCAACATGCCGCTCGAGGGCACGGTCGACTGTGCCATCTGGCTGACGCTGCGCTCGGTGCTCCTCGACAGCGCCGTCCACGGGTCCATCCCGCAGAACAGCGGCCTCACCCGCCCGATCCACATCGTCGCCCCGAAGGGCTGCCTCGCCAATCCGATCTTCCCGGCGCCCACGATCGCCCGCTTCTGCCCGGGCAACCAGCTGGCCGACACGGTCATGAAGGCGCTGGCCCAGGTGGTGCCGGACAAGGTCTCGGCCGGCATCGGCAATCTCCGCGTGATGGCCTTCTCAGGGGTGAAGGGCGAGAGCCACTGGGTGCACATGGAGATCTTCGAGGGCAGCTATGGCGGGCGTCCCGGCAAAGACGGCATGGACGCGGTCGACACGCTCTACGCCAACACCCGCAACAACCCGATCGAGGACGTCGAATCGCACCTGCCGCTCCGGGTCGAGCGCTACGAGCTGCGCGAGGGCGCCGCGGCACCCGGCCGCTGGCGAGGCGGCGTCGGATCGATCCGGTCGTTCCGGATGCTCGCCGACGGCGGCGTGTCGGTCGAGGGTGATGGCCACCGCTTCCGGCCCTGGGGCCTGGGCGGCGGCGCCGACGGGGTAGTGGCGACGCTACTGCACAGGCCCGTGAGCGGCCCCGAGCGCCGGATGCCCTCGAAGGTGCCGCACATGGCGGCCAGGACCGGGGACGTCTTCATCGCCAGCGGGCCCGGAGGCGGCGGCTATGGCGATCCGCTGGCGCGTGTCCCGGAGCGCGTGGCGGACGACGTGGCCGACGGGCTGATCGACCGCGAGGCCGCGGAGAGGGACTACGGCGTCGTCCTCGGTCCGGCGGGCATCATCGACGAGGCGGCCACCGCCGCGTTGCGCGCTCGACGCTGCGGCGCGGATGCAGCCGCCTGAGGCAGGGGCGGGAGGAGCGAAAAAATGCGCGTAGCGGTGATCACCTCGCCCGGCGGGCAGGACAATCTCGTGATCGAGGAGCGGCCGGATCCGCGGCCGGGCGCCGGAGAGGTGCTCGTCGCCGTTGCCTATGCGGGATGCAACTGGGCAGACACGATGCTGCGCAAGGGCACCTACCCGCACCCCACCACTTACCCGCTGGTGCCCGGCTTCGAGGTCTCGGGCCGCGTCGCCGAGGTCGGCCCGGATGTCGAGGGGGTGAAGGAAGGCGATCGGGTGGCCGCCTATGTGGAGCATGGCGGCGGCTATGCCGAGCGCTGCGTCGTCGGGGCCGAGAGCCTGATCCCGCTGCCCGACGCGGTTGGGCCTCGATGCCGGGGCCGCCTTCCCGATCCAGGGCCTGACCTCCTGGCACATGATCCACACGATCGCTGCGACGAAGTCGGGCGATATGGTGCTCGTGCACGCCATCGGCGGCGGCGTCGGGCTCTTCTGCACCCAGATCGCCGTGCATGCCGGTGCCCGGGTGATCGGCACGGTCGGCACGCCCGGCAAGGAGCGCCGGGCGCTCGAGCTCGGGGCCGACGCGCGTCGTCGACCGCGGCGAAGGAGGACTTCGTGGCGGCGGCGCTGGCATGACGGACGGGCGCGGCGTCGATCTCGTGCATCGAACTCGCTGGGCGCCACCACGCTCGATCGCAGCTTCGACGCCGTCCGGCCGCTGGGCAAGGTCATCAGCATCGGCGAGGCCGAAGGGGAGCCCTTCAAGAACATCCGCGAGCGCCTGCTGCCCAGGTCGCTGACCTTCACCCGCTTCCATCTGGGCCATGTGGACCGGGCTCGCCGCTCTGGCGGGCCGGGGTCGAGGCGATGCTGGGCGGCATCGTCGAGGGCTGGCTCGAGGTGCCGATCGAGCAGGTTTTTTCCTTTGATCGCGCCCGCGACATGCACGCGGCGCTCGAATCGCGCCAGCGTCTCGGGCAAGCTCCTCCTCGAGGTGGGCGCGCAGCGCTAGCGCCGCCCGACGGAAAAGCAGGTCTGCCGATCCGTCCGTCGTTCTCCTGATGGTATCCTTCTTGCTAGGATGCCTCGGCTCCCCTGAGGGGGACAATGGCGGGAGGAACGCAAGTCATGTGGGGCAGGATTGCGCGGCCGACGCTCGTCGGCCTCGTCGGGCTGGTCGTCGGGGCTTCCGGCGCCGCCAGGGGCGATGGTCTCGACTATTTCCAGAAGCAGCTCGAGCCGTTCATCAGCAAGCCCGAGTTCTCGGCACCGGGGCCGGCCTTCGATGCCGCCAACTGCATGAAGGGCAAGACGATCCTCAGCATCCCGGTGTCGAGCGCCAATCCCTTCACCGCCAACATCGAGAAGGCGATGGCGGGCGTGGCGAAGAAGGTCGGGTTCAAGTTCATCACCTGGGAGAACCAGGGCCAGAGCTCGCAATGGGTCCAGGGCATGGACGCCGCGGTCAACCAGAAGGTCGACCTGATCGACCTTCTGGCCGGCACCGATCCACGCGTCCTCGTGCCCCAGGTCCAGGCCGCCAAGGCCGCCGGCATCCCTGTGATCGCCTCGCACTATAACGGCCGCGAGCAGTCGGACATCGTCAAGAAATACGCCGACGGCGACGTGCCGATCGACTATTTCAAGGCCGGGGCGCTCCTCGTCGACTGGGCGATGGTCCAGACCAAGGGCCATCTCAACGCTCTGGTCCTGATCTCGACCGGCCCGCTCTCGACCGACTCGATGGTGGCCGGCATCACGGACGAGCTCAAGCATTGCGACGACTGCAAGACAAAGACGATCAACGTTCCGGTCGTCGACTGGGGCACGCGGATCACGCCCAATGTCCAGTCGGCGCTGCTCGCGGACCCGACGGTGAACTACATCATCGTCATCTATGACAGCATGAGCCAGTTCGTCGTGCCGGCCGTGCAGATCACCGGCTCGCAGGACCGGGTCAAGATCGACGCCTTCAACGGCACGCCGTTCGTTCTCGGCCTGATCCAGCAGGGCAAGGTGCAGATGGACATCGGCGAGAACCTGGACTGGATCGGCCACGCCCTGATGGACTCGGAGATGCGCCGGGTCTGCGGCCTGCCGCCGGTCGACGACCCCAAGATCCCCTTCTACATCTTCGACGAGAAGAACGCGAAGGACGCGGGCACGCCGCCTCAGCTCTCGCAGGGCTATGGCGACGCCTACGTCGCGGGATATGCAAAGCTGTGGCAGCTCAAGGAGTAGCCGCCAGCGACGCTCCGGGGGCGCGCCGTCAGGGCGCGTCCCCGCCGGCGCTGCTGATCGAGAATCTCTCGAAGACGTTCGGCGGCCAGCGGGCGCTGATCGGCGCCTCGCTGCGCGTCGAGCCGGGCGAGGTCCATGGCCTGCTCGGCCAGAACGGCTCGGGCAAGTCGACCCTGATAAAGATCCTGGCCGGCTTCCACGAGCCGGACCCCGGCAGCAGCCTCGCCGTGCATGGCGAGCCCGTGGCCCTGCCGCTGCCGCCGGGCAAGTTCCGGGAGCTCGGCATCAGCTTCGTCCATCAGCATCTGGGCCTCATCCCGGCCCTCACGGTGGTCGAGAACCTGCTCATCGGCCGCCTCGCCGCCTCCGAGCGCTGGGGCCTGAGCTGGCGGCGCGGAGCGGGAGCGCGCGGCGGCCCTCTTCGCCCGCTTCGGGCTCACCATCGACCCTGCGGCCGACGTCGCACGCCTGGCCCCTGTGGAGCGGGCGCTGCTGGCGATCGTCCGGGCCGTCGACGAGCTCGAGTGGCGGGGGAGCGGCGGGCGGGGCCTGCTCGTCCTGGACGAGCCCACGCCTTTCCTGCCGCGCGGCGACGTCAACCGCCTGTTCGACGTGATCCGGCGCATCGTCGGCGAAGGCTCGAGCGTCATCTTCGTCTCGCACGACGTCGACGAGGTCATGGAGATCACGGACCGCGCCACCGTGCTGCGGGACGGCCGCGTCGCCGGCACGCTCGCCACCCGCAGCTCCTCGAAGGACGACTTCGTCGAGATGATCGTCGGTCGTCGGCTGGTGGCAGGCGTGTTCGCGTCGTCGCCGGCGGCCACGCAGGCACGCTCGGTGGGCGTCCGCGGGCTGAGCGGAGAGGTCGTCCGGGATCTCTCCTTCGAGCTCGCCGCGGGCGAGATGCTGGGCCTGACCGGCCTCGTCGGCTCGGGCTACGACGAGGTGCCCTACCTTCTCTTCGGCGCGCGCCCGGCGCTCGGCGGCGAGCTGACCCTTGCGGGCAAGTCCGTTCGAACTCCAGGCGATGACCCCCGGTGCCGCGATCGCCCAGGGCTTGGCCCTGATCCCGGCCGATCGGCCCAACGCCGGCGCGATCGGCGTCCTGCCCGTCAGCGACAACGTCACGATGCCGCTGCTCGGCCGAGCGTTCAACGCGCTGATGCTGGATCGCGGCGGCATGGTCCGACGTGCCGTCGATATCGCCCAGTCCTTCACCGTCCAGCCGCGCGACCCGCGGCTGCCCTTGTCGGCGCTCAGCGGCGGCAACCAGCAGAAGGTCCTGCTCGGCAAATGGCTGCAGCTCGAGCCACGCCTCGTCCTCCTCGACGAGCCCACCCAGGGCGTCGATGTCGGCGCCCGCCAGAACGTCTTCCAGCACATCGCCCGGGCCGCCGCCGGCGGCGCCTGCGTCATCTGCGCCAGCTCCGACTATGAGCAGCTCGAGGCGATCTGCTCGCGGGTGCTGGTCATGGCCCAGGGGCGGGTCACGGCCGAGCTGGTCCGCCCGCACATCACCAAGCAGGCGATCGCCGAGCATTGCTATGCGGGCAGCCCGCGCGGCGGCGTGCACGATGGAGACGGAGCGAGCCCGCCATGCTGAGCGAAGGTGAGATCCGGCCCGCCGAGGCGGGTCTGGCGAGGCCGGCACTCGGACGGATCCTCGTGCTTCAGGCCGAGCGCTACGGGCTGATCGTCGCCTGGGTCCTGATGCTCGTCGTCTTCAGCATCCTGAAGCCGGAAACCTTCTTCACCTGGCCCAACATCTCGACGATCCTGGGCTCGCAGGCGGTGCTGGTCGTCGTGACGCTGGGGCTCATCATCCCGCTCACCGCCAACGATTTCGACGTCTCGATCGCCTATGTCATGACGCTCTCGTCGATGACGATCGCCGTCCTCAACGTCAATCTCGGCGTGCCGATCGGCTGGGCGATCCTGGGGGCCCTCGCCCTGGGAGTCGTCGTCGGCCTCGTCAACGGCTTTTTCATCACCGTCTTTCGCATCCACTCGCTGATCGTCACGCTGGGCGTCGGCACGTTCCTCCACGGCCTCACGCTCTGGATGAGCAATTCGATGACCATCAGCGGCATCTCGTCGTCCCTCATCAATGCCGTGATCGTCATCCGCGTGCTGGGCATCCCGCTCGAGTTCTACTACGCCATCGGCCTGGCGCTGATCATCTGGTACCTCTTCGAGTACACGGCACTCGGCCGCCGCATCCTGTTCGTCGGCCGCGGGCGCGAGGTGGCGCGCCTCAGCGGCATCGACACCGACCGCATCCGCCGCGGCTGCCTCGTCGCCTCGAGCCTGCTCGGGCGCCCTTGCGGGCGTGCTCTATGCGGGAACCCAGGGTGCGGCGGACCCGGTCTCGGGCACGTCCTACCTGCTGCCGGCCTTCGCCGCCGCCTTCCTCGGCTCGACCAGCATCCTGCCCGGCCGCTTCAACCCCTGGGGCTCGACGATCGCCGTCTATTTCCTCGTCACCGGCATCACCGGCCTGATTTTTCTCGGCTTCAGCTCGTTCATCCAGGACATGTTCTACGGCGGCGCCCTGATCCTGGCCGTGACCCTCTCGCAGCTCGTCCGCGGCCGCCAGGAGCAGCAGTTGGAGGGAGAGAGGAGGGGAGGGGGAGAGAAGGGGGGAGGGGTGGGGGAGGAGGAGAAGGGAGGGAGAAGAGGAAAGAGTGGAAGGGGAGGAGAGAGGGGGGGTGAGAGGGAAGAAGAGAAGAAGGGTGGGAGGGAGGGAGAGATCGGGGAGAAAAATAGGTGGAAGAGAGGGGGAGGGAGAGAGAGCGAGGGAGGGGGAGGGAGAGAAGAAGAGAAAGAGGGAAGAAGAGAGGCGGGACGAGAGGACAGCGAGGAAAGGAAGAACAGAGGAGAGGGAGAGCAGCACGGGAAACGAGCGAGCAACGAGCGCGGCGAACAGGGGGGGAAGACGCAAGGGGGAGGGGGCGCACGGCAGGGGCGGGGGGAGCGGCACGCGACACGACGAAAGGAAGGGGCCGGCGGACGAGAGAGGAACGCGCGAAGCCGGGAAGGCGGCGGGAGAGCGAAGCGGGGAAAGGGCGGCAGGGCGGCAGACCGCACGCGCAGGGAGACGGGGAGAGCGCAGGGGGGGGGCGGGGGCAGCGAACGAAAAGCGAACGACGAAGCCGGGGGGCGGGCGGGGCGACGCGCACAGGGACGACGCGAGCGCAAACGCGCAGCAGCGCGCCCGACGGCCGAGCGACCGCCGGGCACGCGACGAGCCAGCCGCCGCAGCAGGACGACGCGCCGAAGACGTGCGTCGGCTGTGCGGCCGCCACGACCGCCCAGCCGCAGGCTCTCCGCCGAAAGCTCATCGCGTGTCTCAGAGACAACAAAGAGACTATAAAAAGGTTCTAGTAGGGAGGATTTCTTTCGGTATGTCGGAATTCGCGCGCGACCTGATCGGCTACGGCCCGAATCCGCCCGATCCGAAGTGGCCGGGCGGTGCTCGGTCTGGCCGTCAATTTCGTCCTCAACTACGAGGAAGGGTCGGAATACTCCTTCGAGAACGGCGACGGGCGCACCGATATCGGCCTCGTCGAGGTGCCGAGCTCGCCAGTCGCGACCGGCGAGCGTGATCTCGCGGCGGAGGGGATGTTCGAGTACGGCTCGCGCGCCGGCTTCTGGCGGATCATGCGGATCTTCGCCGAGCGGCAGATGCCGATGACCATTTGGCTGTGCCCTGGCGCTCGAGCGCCATCCGGCCGCCGCCCAGGCGATCGCCGCCGCCGGCCACGACATCTGCTGCCACGGCTGGCGCTGGGTCGAGCATTTCAAGCTGTCGGAAGAGGAGGAGCGGCGCCACATCAGCATGGCGATCTCGAGCCTGCAGAAGAGCATGGGCTCGCGCCCGCTCGGCTGGTACTGCCGCTATGGGCCGAGCGTAGCACGCGGCGCCTCGTCGTCGAGGAAGGCGGCTTTTTTGTACGATAGCGACGCCTACAACGACGACCTGCCCTACTATGTCCAGCAGGACGGCAAGCCGCACCTGGTCGTGCCCTATACGCTCACCAACAACGACATGAAGTTCGGCACCGGGCACTTCGGCACCGGCGAGGATTTTTATACGTACTGCCGCGACGCCTTCGACTTCCTCTACGAGGAGGGCGCAACACAGCCGAAAATGATGTCGATCGGCATGCACATGCGCCTGCTCGGCCATCCAGGCCGCGCCTCCGGCCTCGCCCGCCTCCTGGACCACATCAAGAGCCGCCAGGATGTCTGGGTGTGCCACCGGACCGCGATCGCCCGCCATTGGCTCGAGCGACACCCTTCCGCCAAGCCCGCCTGAGCGGCGCGGCGACGGGCCACCAGGGAGAGGCAAGGCATGGCCGGGGACCCGCTTTTGCCCGCCACCGCGGCCGACCTCGCCCTGGCTTTGCGCGAGAGGCGCCTGTCGGCCCGCGAGGTGGCCGAATGGCATCTGGCACGCATCGCTCGTCTCGATCCCGAGCTGCGGTCGCTCGTGCTGGTCGATGCCGAGCGGGCCCTGGCCGCCGCATCCGAGGCCGACGCCCGCCTCGCCCGGGGCGATCCATCGCCGCTCCTCGGCATCCCCTTCGTCGTCAAGGACAATATCTGGGTCCAGGGCCGACGCATCACCCAGGGCTCGCGGCTCTTCCGCGATTTCGTGGCGCCCGAGAGCGCCCTGCCCGTGCGCCGCATGGAGGAGGCGGGTGCCGTGCTCCTCGGCATCGCCGCCTGCTCCGAGTTCGCCTGCAAGGGCTCGACGGACACGCCGCTCTACGGCACCACCCACAACCCCTGGGACCTCGGCCGCACGCCGGGCGGCTCGTCGGGCGGCCCGGCGGCGGCGGTGGCGGCGCGGCTGGCGCCCCTGGCGCTCGCCACCGACGCCGGAGGCTCGATTCGTCGCCCGGCCGCGCATGTCGGGATCGTGGGCCTCAAGCCCTCGCGCGGGCGCGTGCCGCAGGGCCCGGGCTTCGCCGAGCCCGTGTTCGGCAACGGCGTGCTCGGGCCGCTTGCACGGACCGTCGCCGATGCGGCCTTGATGCTCCTGGTCATCGGGCGCTTCGACGCGCGGGATGCCGACGCCGTTCCCCTGCCGCCGACCGCCTGGCGCGAGGTCGATCCGGGCCGTCTGCGGATCGCCTTCAGCCCGCGGCTCGGGCTCGACGTCCCGGTCGACCCGAAGGTCGCCGCCGCGGTGGCCGGCACCGTGGAAAAGCTCCGCGCCAGCGGCCTCGGCATCGTCGATGCCGACCCGGTCTGGCCCGCCGATACCAGCGAGCGGTCGGTGATGCCGCTTCAGGAGGTCGGGCTGGCCGCCCTTTACGGCGAGCGCTTCCGAAGCGAGCCCGAGCTTTTCGATCCGGCGATCGGCGCCCAGATCGAGCGCGGGCTCGGACATGACGGTGTGGCGGTCGGCAGAGCCCTCCTGGCGCGCGAGCGCATCGCCCAGGCCGTCGCCGCCTTCTTCGTCGACCACGACCTTTTGCTCTGTCCGACCGTGCCCTGCGTGCCCTGGCCGCTCGGCCAGCCGGGTCCGGCCACGATCGACGGTCGGCCGGTCGACGGCCGCGGCCATGCCGTGTTCACGCCGCTCCTCAACCACGCGGGCGTGCCGGCCTGCTCGGTGCCGTGCGGCCTGGTCGACGGCCTGCCGGTCGGGCTTCAGATCATCGGCCGCCGGTTCGGGGATGCCGAGGTTCTGGCCATGGCCCAGCGCGCCGAGGCCTGCCTCGACGCGCCCCTGCGCCCCCTGCCCCATTCGGGAGCTGAGCGACGAGAAGCGGCTCAGAGCAGCCGCAGCCGGGTCACGCAGTTGGGCTGGATCTCGACGATAAAAAAATTGCCGGCGGGGTCGCCGAAGATGCCGTGGGCGCCGTTCAGCGAGGGTCGGCAGCGGCCGAGGCGGCTGCCGTCAGGCGCGAAGGCGGTCAGGCTCGGCACCTGGTCCGTGACGAAGATGGTCCCCGCCTCGTCCTCGAAGATGTCCATCGGGTGGAAGAGACCGCCCCAGTCGTCGAGCCAGCGACCGTCGCGATCGAAGAGCTGCACACGATCGTTCTCGCGGTCGGCGACGAGGACGCGGTCCTGGGCGTCGACCCACACCGCATGCGGCGTCAGGAACTCGCCCGGCCCCCGGCCGACCTCGCCCCAGCTCTTGATGTGGCGGCCGTCCGACGCGAACCGGTGCACCCGGGCATTGCCGTAGCCGTCCGCCACGTAGATCTCGCCATCCTTGGCCACGGCGGCGTCGGTCGGATGGCCGAAGGGCTCCTGCCAGCGCGGCCGATGGCGCTCGCCGAGACGCAGCAGCTCGCGGCCGTCGCTCGTGCAGACGATCACCTGGTGCGCGTCCCGATCGACGAGGAAGACCCGATCCTGGGCGTCGATGTAAATGCCGTGCGCGTCGAACACCGTGCCGGCGCCGTAGTCGAAGGCGAAGCTGCCGTCGGCGGCGAAGGCCACGACCGGGGGGTCGCCGCCGCGCTGGAAGACATGGACGCGGCCCTTGCTGTCGACGGCGACCTGGCTCGCCATGGCCCTGGTCACGCCGTCCGGCCATTGGCCCCAGTCGCGCTCGACGGCATAGCGCCGCCCCGCGAGGGCGACGATGCCGGGCTCACCCGCCGCATCGGCCATCGGTCAGCCTCCCGTCCGCCGCAGCTCGAAGAGCGAGCCCCAGCCCTTGACCCGGCCGGCATCCGCACCCGCCACCTGCATTGCCTGCCAGAGACCGGTCGCGACGGTGTCATAGACGGGAATGCCGGTCTCGGCCTCCAACGCCGCCGCGATCGCCGCACCCCTGAAGTTGGTGCAGAACACCGTGATCGCCTCCGGCCGGGCCGCCGCCGCCTCGCGGATCATGCGGGCGATGGTGGCCTCGCCATATTCGGAGAATGAGAAATTGCCGCGATCGCCGAGATGGCGCTCGGCCACGCACTCGACGCCTGCTCCTGCATAGGTGGCGACGATCCGCTCCTGGATGTCGTCCCGGTAGGGTGTGACGAGGCCGAAGCGCCGGACCTCGCGGAGTCGGAAGAGCTCGTTGAGGCCGAGAACGGAGGAGCAGCCGGGGATGCCGGTCGCCCGCTCGATCTCGGCGCATAGCAGCTCGTCGGCGGCGAAGCCCAGCCAGCCGGCGGAGGTGCCGTTCCAGCAGATCGCCTGCACCCGAGCGTCGGCCAGCAGCCCCGCCGCGTCGAGCATCGGCCCGTTCTCGAACTGACCCAGCGCCGTTTCGCCGAGGCTGATCTCCGTCACCCGGAAACGCCCGAAATGCGCCGTGACGTCGGGCAGGCCGGCCAGCATGCCGGCGATCGTGGGCTCGAGGACCGTGTTCGAGGAGGGTGTCAGCATGCCGAGCAGGGTCCGCGGTCCGAGCTGGTCGTTCATGGCAAACTCCTGATCGACGGCGGGGGCCAAGGGGACTTCAGCCGACCACGACGTCCCGGCCGGCGCGGGGCACCCAGCGCAGCATCCGGACCGAGAGGGCGTTGAAGAGCGCATAGGTGATGGAGGCATAGAGGATGAACAGCAGCGCCACGAACAGCATCCTGTCCAGATACGCGAACTGCTCGGAATAGACGATGATGTAGCCCAGGCCCGACTGGGCGCCTAGATACTCCGCCCCCAGCACGGCGGCCCAACCCGTCCCGAGGCTCAAAAGGACGGTCGAACGGAGCTCGGGAAAAATCGCCGGCAGGATCACCGTCCGATAGAGCCGCAGCCGGCTGGCGCCGAGGGTAAGGGCGTTGTCGATATAGATCTGGGGCACGTTCTTCACGGCGTTGACCACGCCTGCGAAGAAGATGACGCCGGTGCCGTAGGCGACGAAGATCACCTTGCCCATGAAGTAGGTGCCGAACCAGAGCTGGAACAGCGGCACCATGGCAAGCAGCGGCAGGGTCCGCAAGAGCTGGGCCGGGGCGTCGACCAGGCGGCGGGTCCAGCTCGACCAGGAGACGGCGAGCCCGAGCAGCGTGCCGACGATCCCGCCGATCAGGAGGCCCACATAGAGCCGGACGATGGTGTCCCAGGAGTTGCTGAGGATGGCGAGCAGGGCTGCCAGATAGCTCGGCGGGGCACCATTCGCGACCGAGGGCACGCCGAGCCCGCCTGCCCAGTAGTCCGAAAGTGATAGAAAGGTGCGGGTGAAGAGCACCTGCCAGCCCGGCACCATCGGTTCGCCCGGCACGGCCTCGACCGTGTAGATCATCGAGAGGATCTGCCAGACGCCGGCCATGGCGAGCAGCACGAGGATCGAGATCCCGTGCCGGCGGAAGAGCTCTCCCAGCCGGCGCATCAGGCGGACGCCCGTTGTCGGCCCGCGCCCTCGACCCGCGGCTCGAGGCCCAGATGGGCCAGAAGGACGTGCTTGTGGTGGACCATCTCCTTCTCCAGCAGGCTGTCGGTGGTCCGCGGCCGCGGCGCCTCGATCCGCAGGTCGTCGACCATCCGGCCGCTGTGGATGACGAGGATCCGATCGGCCAGGATCAAGGCCTCGTCGACATCGTGCGTGACGAAGAGAATGGTCCGGCGCCGGCCCTCGTCGCCCTCCGCCCAAAGGGTCAGGAGCACGCTGTGGAGCTGGCGCTTGGTCACATAGTCGAGGGCGCCGAACGGCTCGTCCAGCATCAGGACGCCGGCGCCATTGGCGAAGACGGTGGCGACTGCCACCCGCTTCAGCATCCCGCCCGAGAGCTCGCGCGGCCAGGCGGTCTCCACAAGGCCGAGCCCCACCATCTCGAGATAGCGACGGGCCACGCGCCGCCGCGCGGCCTTTGCCATGCCGCGGCATCTGAGCCCGTACTCGACATTGTCGACGACCCGCATCCACGGAAAGACGCTGTCCTTCTGGAACACCATGCCGCGCTCGGGGCCGGGCCCCGTCACTGCCGCGCCCGCCACGCGGACGGCGCCGCCGGACGGGGGCAGCAGCCCGGTCACGAGCTGAAGCAGCGTGCTCTTGCCGCATCCGGACGGCCCGACGAGGCAGACGAACTCACCCTCGGGAACCTCGAAGGAGATGTCGTCGACCGCCCGGACCGGCTGCCCGTCCGCCCGCTTGAAGGTGCGTGAGACGCTATCGAGCGCGATCATGGCGGGCGAGGCTGCTGCTGCCATCGC
Source organism: uncultured Alphaproteobacteria bacterium (assembly GCA_963828215.1). Taxonomy (GTDB): domain Bacteria; phylum Pseudomonadota; class Alphaproteobacteria; order Geminicoccales; family Geminicoccaceae; genus CAVTJL01. The sequence continues at coordinate 110,608 of CAWHFO010000016.1, forward strand.
TCAGCCGGCCCCGCCGGTGCGCGCCGCCATGCTCCAGACGGCGAGCTGGGCGAAACCGACCGCGGCCAGCCAGTCGCAGACCACGGCGACCAGCCCCAGCACGATGAGTGCTGCGAAGATGCCCTGCACGTCGGTGGCGCCGGCCAGCACCTCGACGATCTTGCCGATTCCGTACTGGGCGCCCAGCAGCTCGGCGATGGCTTCAAGGCCCCAGGCCCCGGCCAGCGCGATGCGTACTCCGCCCAGGATCTGCGGCACGGTGCCCGGCACCAGGATGTCCCGGATGATCATCCACGGCCGGGCGCCCAGCGTGAGCGCCGACTCCTCGTAGACCGGATCGAGATTGTCGGCGGCGCGCTGGGCATAGACGTAGAGGATCACCGCCACATAGAGCAGCACCAGGAGAACCGAGCTGGCCCGCCCGACGCCGAACCAGATGAGGAAAAAAGGTGCAGCAACCAGGATCGGCACGGTGCCGGCCGTGAGCATGATCGGGTCGACGATGGCCCGGGCGAGGCCGAACCGGGCGCTGACGAGGCCGGCGATGGCGCCGACGAAGCCGCCGACGAGCACCGCCACGAAGACGTTGAGGGCGGTGTAGATCATGCTGTCGAGCAGGCCCGTACTTTCCAGGCCATAGAAGGACAGCTCGGGCGCAGAGAAGAAGTCGGCACCGATCCGCGCGGCGACGCTCAGGGGCGAGGGCAGCGAGGAAGCGGGTGCGACGAGAGTCAGCAGCGCCCACACGACGACGAGGAGAACGAGGCCCAGGCCGCCCATTGGATCGACGGCCAGCCCCGCCACACCCCAGCGCCGGCTCCGCCCGGCGGGCGGTGCCTCGCTCACGCCGCTGCGGATGCTGACGCTCACGCTCGTTTCCCCGGCTCCCAGCGCCGCTAGCCCGCGGCGGCCGTCGCCGCCCGATAGGCGTCGAGGAAGTCGTACCAGCCATAATACTGCTTTGCCCTCGCCAGCATCGCCTGCTTGTCGGCGCTCAGGCTCTTGCCCTCGAGGCCCTTCATGAGCGCGTCGGTCTTGGTGCGGTAGTCGACCATCTGGTGCCAGATCGGCGCCGCCCAGATGATCTGCTCGGGCGTCACCGCACCCTTGGGAACGATGCCGTGCTCGGCATAGTTCTTGATGATCGCAGCCCAGGCATTCTTGTAATAGAGCACGCTGGATGTATCGTCGAAATAAGTCTTGTCGTAGTCGAAGGGCGACAGCGGATCGAGCGCCTTGATGGTGGCTTCCACGCCCTTGCCGTCGAGATCGGTGCCGGCGACGCTGTTGAGATAGGGCGCCTGGAGATCGAACAGCGAGGGGTCCTTCTTGACCTCGTCGATGGTCCGCCAGACGACCGAGAGGAAGCGCAGAACCGTGTTCTGATTGGCGTTGACGTATTCGGCGTTGGCGCCGATGCCGACGACCGCGACCAGGGGCTCGATCGGCGAGTCGATGCCGCCCGGCCCGTATTTGTAGAGGTCGCCGATGTCGAGCAGCTTCGACCAGCCGGCCTGCTCCAGCGTGTAGACGATCGGAGCACCCTCTGGATTGACGAAATCGATGCGGCCGGCCTTGGCCAGCACCAGCGCCTTCGAGTCGTCCAGGACCTGGAGTTTCCATTTGACCTTGGCGAAGGTCGCCGCCGCCTCCTCGAAGGGCCGATCGCTCAGCTCGGGCGCCCCCACGAGCGTCTTGCCGTCGAGCGGCAGGAGAGCGGCGCGGATGGCCTCCTCGAAATTCTTGCCCTCGGCGATGTACTGCTTGAACGTCTTGAGCTTCAGCTTCGGATTGGCGAGGATGGCGTTGCCCAGGAAGTCATCGGTGAAGGCGATGCACTTCAGTGTCTTGGCCGACTTGTAGGTCGGCAGCATCAGCGGGCAGAACTCGCTCGAGATGTCGAGCTGACGGTTCAAGAGAAGGGCCGTGACGTTGGTATCGGTGACCTTGAGGCCGTAGGGCTCGGGCTTGATCGTGATGCCCACGTCCTTGAACCAGCCCTTCTTCATCGCGATGATGTAGAAGGTGTTGTCGGCGTAGGGGCGCATGCCGAAGGTGATCGCCGCGGCGGGAATGTCCGTCCCGGCCTCGGGAAGTGCTGGCGCGTAGGTGTCGACCGAGACATCGGCTGCCCGTCCCGGCAGCGCCGACAGTCCGATTGCCAGCCCAAGCGCCGCCGCCAGCGACCAGCAATACCGACGACGCGATCCCGTTCCTGCCATCGCTTCTCTCCCGACCTTGTGAGGCTGGCCTGCGGGCACGGTTCTGACGCCCTGCCCCACCCAGGCACCGAGGGCAGGATGCGCTCGGCCTTCTCGCATGGCAAGAGCCGTGCCAAACGCCACATTGGCGGAGCAGCCTGGAATATAAGGATAGTTGCACGATCAGGATTCTGGATGTTGCACGCAGTTTGATCATAAGATACTGATTTTGCACGAGAGATGATCATAGGGGACACATGCCGGTCTGGAGCCTGTCGTGACGACCTTGGACGAGACGGTGGAGCGCTCCGTGGACGGCGCCGTGGCCCGGCCGAGACGCCCGCCGATCCGACGGCGGCTGCTGCACGCCGAGGTCGGCGATCGGCTGCGCGACATGATCGTCGGGGGCGAGATCGCGGCCGGCGGCAGGCTGAACGAATCCCGTCTCGCCCTGATGCTGCAGGTGTCGCGGACGCCTGTCCGGGAAGCCCTGAAGCTGCTGGCCTCGCAGGGGCTGGTCGAGCTTCTGCCGGGGCGCGGCGCCCGCGTGGTGCGGCTGCTGCCGGAGGCGATTCTCGAGCTGTTCGAGGTGATCAGCGGTCTCGAGCGCCACGCCGTCGAGCTCGCCGCCGGGCGCATGACCCGGCGCGAGCTGGCGCGGCTCCAGGCGCTGCACGAGCGCATGGTCGAGCACTACCGGCAAGGCCAGCGCCCCGACTACTTCCGGCTCAACCAGGAGATCCATCTCGGCCTGGTCGCCGCCGCGCGCAACCCGACCCTCAAGGCGACCCACGCGGTCCTGATGGCCAAGGCCGGCGGCAGCCGCTACACGGCGCTGATGTCGCCCGAGCGCTGGGCCGAGGCCGTGGCCGAGCACGAGGCGCTGATGCAGGCGCTGGCCGAGCACGACCCGGTCCGCGCCGGCCGGATCATGCTCCAGCACGTCCGGCGGACCGGGGAGGCGGCCAGCGTCGTGCTCCGGGACGAGGCCAGCCGCGTCTCGCGCGGTCGGTGACGACTGACTGCTGGCATGCCCGACGGTGGGCGTCAGCGATGGGTGGGCGCCGCCTCCGGCAACAGGCCCAGGGCCCTGAGCGGCCCTGAGCTCGGCCCAGAGCGCGTCCGGGATCGGCTGCCGGATCAGGCCGGCATTGGCCAGAACCTCAGCCCGGTCGCTGCAGCCGACAACGACGCTGGTGACGGCCGGATGGCCGAGCGGAAAGCGCAGCGCTGCGGCCGCCAGGGGCACCGCGTGACGACGGCAGACCTCCTCGATCCGCCGTACCCGCTCGAGAATCGCTGGCGCTGCAGGCTCGTAGAAATACCGCGCCCCGGCGACGGCGCCCGTCGCCAGGATGCCCGAATTGAAGGGCGCCGCGACCAGGATGCCGATTCCCTCCCGCTCGCAGTGGGGCAGCAGCGCATCGAGGCCGCTCTGGTCGAGCAGGGTGTAGCGCCCGGCCAGCATGAAGCAGTCGAATCGACCGGCCCTTGCGAACTCGAGGCAGACATCGGGATCGTTCACGCCCACGCCGAACGCGCGGATGATGCCCGCCCCGCGCAGCTCGTCCAACGCCCGATAGGCACCGTCCATGGCCTCGGCGAAGCGCCGCTGATAGGCCTCGCCGTGCCACCTCGGGTTGCAGTCGTGGATCAGCGCCAAGTCGATCCGCGCCCGGCCCAGCCGCTGATAGCTGTCCTCGAGCGAGCGCATCGTCGCGCCGTACGAATAGTCGAAGACAGGCGTGAACGGTAGCGGCGCGCTGAACATGCTGGGGGGCGGCGCGTCCCGCGCCGGCCGGAGCAGCCGTCCGACTTTGGTCGACAGCACCATCGCGTCGCCCGGCAGGCGTCGCAGGCCGGCGCCGACACGGTGCTCGCTGAGCCCATGGCCGTAGAAGGGCGCCGTGTCCACGTAGCGGATACCTGCCTCGACGGCGGCGGCGAGCGTATCGGCCGCGGCCTCGTCGCCACCATCGCTGTAGAGGCCGCCGAGCGGTGCTCCGCCGAGCCCGAGCTCCGTGAGCTCCAGCCCCGAGCGGCCGAGCCGGCGCTGCCTCATTCCCGTCATCGTCCCGTCTCAGCCTTTCGCCTGCTCGAGCCGAACCTCGACCCCGGCTGCCCGCTCCACGCGCCGCAGCAGGCCCGTCACGTCCTCTCCGCCCTGGCCCGCCTCGTCGGCGGCGACGAGGGCCGCCAGCGTCGCCTCGCCGACCGGTGCCGGCACGCCCAGCGACCCGCGCCAGCTCGACCGCGAGCCGCACGTCCTTCCTGGCCAGCCGGATCATGAAGCCCGGGCTGAAATCGCCGAGCAGCGCCTTTTTCGGCAGCATGATGGCCAGCTGGTTGTTGCCGGCCATGGTCGAGGCGAAGACGGTGCGCATCAGCTCGAGCGGGAGGCCGGCCCTGGTCCCGGTCACGAGCGCCTCGGCGGTCGCCTGGAGCAGGCTCGAGGCGAGGCAGTTGTTGGTGAGCTTCATCGCCTGCCCGGCGCCCAGGGCGCCGCAGTGGAAGAGCGTCTCGCCCATGCACATCAGGACCGGGCGCACCTCCTCGATCACGGCCGCGTCGCCGCCGACCATCAGCACCAAGGTGCCCGCCACGGCGTTCTGCTGGAGCCTGCCGACCGGGCTGTCGATCATCCTGATGCCGCGCCCGGCCATGGCCTCGCCGACCCGCTCGGGTCGTCGTCGGATCGATCGTGCTCATGTCGATATAGACGGCACCCGATCGCAGCGACCCCAGAATGCCGTTCGGGCCCGTCGCCACGGCCTCGACGTCGGGCGCGTCGGGCAGCATGGTGATGACGACGTCCGAGGCGGCCGCGACCTCGGCCGGCGAGGAGGCGGACTTGGCACCGGCTGCAACAAGGTCGGCCATCGACGCCGGGACCGCGTCGTAGACCACCATCGGATAGCCGTTCTTCCTGACATTGCTCGCCATCGGCCGCCCCATCGTGCCGAGCCCGATGAAGCCGATCCTGCTCGAAGCCATCTGCCTCGAATCCCTCCTGATGTCTCGTGACGGGGAGCGGCCCTGCCCGCCGCTCCCCGCCGGCGGCTCAGCTACGCGCCGACCACTTGTCCATGTCCCACACCGGCAGGCCGCGCAGGTCCTTGGTGTCCTTGGCGGTGAAGACGTCCATCGCCGGCTGCTTGCCGGTCGCCTCCCAGGCCTTCTCGATCAGGGGCGCACCGGGCTTGAAGGCGTCCTTGACCTGGTCCCAGGTCAGGGCCTGGTCGATCAGCCCGCCCTGGACCATGAACTTCGAGACGGCGAGCAGCGCCCCGGCATCGCCCTCGGTCGGCCAGACCCAGCCACGGATGAACAGCACCTCGTCCTCGACCACCTTGGCGCCGAGATCGCCCGGCAGGCCCCAGTATTTCTTCGACAGGTCGGAGATCTGGGCGGGCGTCATCTTGCCCAGGCCGTCCACCGCCTCCTGCTGCGCCGTGACGAAGGCGGTGACGAGCTCCGGATTGGCGGAAAGAAGCTTGTTCTGCACCATCCAGAACGAGCGATGCAGATAGAAGCCGTCGGGATAGAAGGGCGATTTCTTGACGGACGGCAGCAGGATACCGGCACCCTCGCCGGCCGGGCCCTTGTAGTGGGACTCGGTGTAGCCGAACGAGTTGACGATGCCGACCGTGCCGATCTCCTTGTTGGCCTTGAGGAAGGCCGGATAGGTGACGATGGCGGCGTCCATGCCGGTCGGCAGCGCCGCCGCCTGCGCCTGGGTCGGCGTGTTGATGATCTTGATGTCGTTGGCCCGCGGATCGCCCGAGCCGAGCTCGCCGAAGAGAATCTGCGAGAGCGCGTTGTAGGGGTCGCCGCCCAAGAGGGCGCCCACCGTCTTGCCCTTGAGATCCTGGACGTTGCGGATGTCCGAAGTCGGGGCGCGTGGCCAGCACGAAGCGGAGATGGCCCTCGCCGACATTGAGGACGTTCCAGGGCTGCTGCTGGGCGATGCCGCGGATGATGGGCGTGTTGCCCCAGAGCCCGAAATCGAGATTGCCGCCGACGAAGGCCTCGACCTGCGGCATCGCCGAGGGATAGTCGCGATAGTCGACCGTGAGCTTGTAGCCCGCCTTCGCCGCCTGCTTGGCGAAGAGGTCCTTGTCCATCATGTACTGGGTGATGGGCGAGTTGCCGGCGGCCCAGGGCTGCCGGCCGACCGACACGGTCAACGCCTTGGCGTCGGCCGCTCGGGCCGCCCTGCGCGGCAAGCGACACCGCTGGCCCGGTCAGCGCCGTGCCCGCCATGGTTCCCAGAACGTCGCGTCGCGTGAGTCTCGTCATCTCTTTTGCACTCCCTTGGTTGGCCGGGTTGTGAAAGCGAAGGATGCGCTCAGTCGCCGCCATCGGTCATGGCGGCGCGGTAGACCTCGTCGCGGATCAGATGCCAGATCTCCTGGGTGAGCTCCTGGAAGCGGGCCACGCCGCGGACGGCGTCCTCGCGCGGCCGCGGCAGGTCGACCGGAATGATCCGGACGACCCGTCCCGGATGGCTGCTCATGACGACCACGCGGTCCGAGAGAAAGACCGCCTCGTCGATCGCGTGGGTGATGAAGACGACCGTTTTTTTCTCCCTCGCCGGCCGCTCCTGGCCCCAGATGCGGAGCAGCTCCTCCTGGAGGATGGTGCGCGTCTGCGCGTCGAGTGCCGCGAAGGGCTCGTCCATCAGCAGCACCTCGGGCTCGTTCGCCAGGAGCCGGGCGATGGCGCAGCGCTGGCGCATCCCGCCCGACAGCTCGTGGGGATATTTCCGCTCGCTGCCGGCGAGGCTGACGAGCTCGATGAGCTGGTCGGACCCGCAGGTCGCGGTCGGCCCGCGGCGAGGCCCTTGCCATGCGGGCCGTAGCGCAGCCCGAACTCGACATTCTCGAAAACCGTCTTCCAGGGAAAGAGCGCATAGTCCTGGAACACCATGCCGCGCTCGGCACCGGGGCCCAGGATGGGCCGCCCGCCGATCGTCGCCCGGCCGGACGAGGCCCGCTCGAGGCCGGCCAGGATGTTGAGGATCGTCGTCTTGCCGCAGCCCGAGGGGCCGACGATGGTCAGGAACTCGCCGGCCTCGATCTCGAGGCTGACGTCCTCGACCGCGAGCACGCGGTCGCCGGTGCGCGGCGCCACGAACTCCTTGCGCACCGCATCGAGCGTCAGGCGCGAGGTGGTGCCCGTCATGTCCATGGCATGAGCCGCCGCTGGAGCCATCGGAGCCCCTGATCGATCGCCAGCGCCACGAGGCCCACGGCGATCATGCAGACGACGATGCTGTTGAGCTCGATATTGTAGGCATAGAAGACGAACATCATCTGGCCGATGCCGCCGCTGCCGCCGCCCCCGGCCTTCGAGCCGACCGCGAGCTCGGCCGCGACGATCGACATCCAGGCCGAGCCCATGGCGAGCCTGGCGCCGACGAAGATCGCCGGCAGGGCCGCCGGCAGGATCACCGTCTGGATGATCCGCAGCCGCGACAGGCCCATGGTCTGCGCCGCCTGCACATAGCGCCGGTCGACCCGCTTCACGCCGTGCATCGTATTGATGATCATGGGGAAGAAGGCCGCGTAGGCGACGACGAACACGGCGGCCGGCGTGCCGGTGCCGAACCAGAGGATGGCGAGCGGCAGAAGGGCGATGGGTGCCACCGGGCGGAAGCTCTCGACGATCGGGTCGAGATTGCGCTCCACCGCCCGGAGATAGCCCATGAGGATGCCCAGGATCAGCGCCAGGGAGCCGGCGACGGCAAAGCCCAGCGCCACCCGCCCGAGGCTCTGGATCAGGGCCATCGGCAGGTCGCCGCTGCCGAGCAGGCCGGCGGCGGCCTCGACCACCTCGACCGGCAGGGGCGCCCGGCTGCGCGGCGGCAGCGTCAGGCCCCAGACCTGCCAGATCAGGATCAGCGCCACCGGCAGCATCAGGCCCCGCATCGGCAGGCGGGCCGTCACGGCACGTCTCCGATGCCCGTGGCCCAGGGCGTGAGCCAGCGCTGCAGCGCCCTGAGCGCCCGGTCGGTGAGATAGCCCAGCACGCTGATGACGATGATGAAGGCGATGACCTTGGGGGTCATCAGCAGCTCCCGGTACCACTCGATGGCGAAGCCGAGGCCGCTCGGGGCACCGATCAGCTCGGCCGCCACCAGCGCCATCCAGACCGAGCCGCCGGCGATGCGGGCACCGGTCAGGATGTGCGGCAGGGCCGAGGGCAGGACGACGTGCCGAAGGATCGTGCCCCGGCCCACCCCCATGGTCTGCGCCGCCCGCAGCAGGGTCCGATCCGTCGACCGCACGCCGGCGATGGTGTTCAGCAGGAAGGGAAAGAGGGCCACGTAGGCCATGATGAAGATCGGCAGCGTGTCGCCGATGCCGAAGATGAAGAGGGCGAGCGGTATCCAGGCGATGCCGGAGATCGGCCGCAGCAGCTCGACGATCGGGTCCAGCAGATCGTCGAGCAGGGGGCTGAGCCCCATGACGATGCCGAGCCCGATGCCGAGGCAGCCGGCGATCAGATAGCTGACGGCCAGCCGCCACAGGCTGATCGCCGCGTTCTGGGCGATCTCGCCATTCCGCAGCAGCGCCACGAGCTGCTGGGCCACCGCCAGCGGCGTCGGCAGGATCACGTGGTTGCCGACCCACAGCGAGACCAGGTACCAGATGCCGAGCAGGGCAAGGATGGAGCGCAGATAGAGGAACGCCCCCCCAGACGGGGGCTGCGCGTGCCTACGCCGCCCGTTAGGCCGACCGCCGCCATGCCGTTCCCTGATCGCCCCGATCTGTCGTCGGTCCATCGCGCGGAAGCGATGGAAGCGCTAACATCCCGATGCTAACCTGTCGCCTACCCGAGAACAAGGGGCCAAGGCCCGCTCGGGGAGGCGGAACGGACGATGGCGGCGAGGACACGCGAGACGACGGGGCGCGTGCGGATGGCCGAGGTCGCGGCCCGGGCCGGCGTCTCGGCGGTCACGGTGTCCCGTGTGCTGCACGCCCCTTCGACCGTGGCCGAGGCGACCCGCAGCCGGGTGACGGCGGCGATCGCCGAGCTGGGCTACCTGCCCAACCTGATCGCGCGATCGCTGGCCGCTACCCGCACCGGCATGATGGCGGCGCTGATCCCGACCATCGACCATTCGCTGCACGCCGAGGTGGTGCAGGCGATGAGCGAGGTGATGCGGGGCGCGGGCTTTCACCTGCTGCTCGGCTCGACCGATTTTTCGCTGGAGCAGGAGGAGGATCTGGTCCGCGCCTTTCTCGCCCGGCAGGCCGATGCCCTCTTTCTCACCGGCACCACCCATACCGAGGCGACCCGCCGGCTGCTCCAGACCGCCCGCGTGCCGGTCGTCGAGATCGCCAACGTCACCGAGGCGCCGATCGACATGGCGGTCGGCTATTCGAGCCGCGTCGCGGCCGGCGACGATGGTCCGCTACCTGCTGGGCCGCGGCTACCGGCGGATCGGCTATCTCTACTCGACCATCGGTGCCAATGATCGGCTGGCCGACCGTTTCGAAGGCGTGCGGGAGGCGCTCGCGGGCGCCGACGCGCTGGACCCCGACCTGCTCGTCGAGACCCGGATCGACCTTCGCGCGGGAGCGGCAGGCGCTGCTCGAGCTCGTCGCCCGCCGGCCGGACGTCGAGGCCGTCTTCTGCTCGAGCGACGTGATCGCGGTCGGCGCCCTGCTCGAATGCGCGCGGCAGGGCTGGGCGGTCCCCGGGCGCCTGGCGGTCGCCGGCTTCGACGACCTGCCCATCGCCGCCGAGCTGCATCCGGCACTCACCACGATCCGCGTCCCGCGCCGGGCGATGGGCCGTCTCGCCGCCGAGCTGCTCCTGCGGCGCCTCGCCGGCGAGACCGTCGAGCCGCGGGTCGTCGACCTCGGCTTCGAGCTGATCGCCCGGGCCAGCGCCTGAGGAGCGTGGCCGGGGGCCGGGGCTGCCGCCCCGGCCCGGCGGTCAGCGCGACATGGTGCGGGCGATCTTGCGGTCCGCGCTCGCGAGCTCGCCCTCGATGTCGCCGCCCTGGATCACCGACTGCAGGGCCGGCACCACATCGTCCATCACCGCATAGAACTTGGCGCTCTTGAACGGATTGTCGATCGTGTTGCCGAGCTCCTGCACGAAGAGCTGGGTGTAGGGGTCGGCACCCATGTCGCCGCTGGTGAGGAGCTTCATGTCGGACGTCGAGAGCTGGCCCGAGGCCTTGAAGTACATGTCGGTGAACTCGGGGTCGAAGATCACGTAGCGGATGAACTCGGCCGCCAGCTTCTTGTGCTTGGAGCCCTTGGAGATGGTGATCTCGTGGGGATTGCCGATCGTGCGCCGCTTGCCGCTCGGGTCGGCCGGCATCGGCGCCACCCAGATGTCGCCGTCCTGGGCGGTCGTGGTCTTGCCGCCCGAGAGGTTCTTGAAGAGCCCTTGGCCCCACGGCCCCTCGAAGATGAAGCCGGCGCGGCCGGACGCCATGGTGTTGCGCGTCTCGTCGATCGAGAACCCCGCGGGCGCGGCGCCGGCCTTCACGAGATCCCGGACCCAGGCGAAGGCCTGCTGCGTCGGCGGCGTGTTGAACGTCACCTTGCCCTGGGCGTCGACCACGTCACCGCCCATCCCGTAGATGATCGGGATCGTCCACTGGGCCGAGTTCGGGTTGCGCTGGGTGCGGAGCGCCACGCCGTAGACCGGTGCACCGTTCCGGGCCGGCAGGGCCGCGATCTTCTTGGCCTGCTCCATCAGCTCGGGCCAGGTCTGCGGCGGCTTCGCCGGATCGAGGCCGGCCTCCTTCATGAGGTTCCGGTTGTAGAACAGCAGGATCGGTGCCGGAACCCAGGGCATCGCCATGATCTTGCCGTCGAACGTCACCGCGTCGAGCGACGCCTTGGGGATGTCTGCCCACTCCTCGGCGGTGAAGTAGTCGTTCAGCGGCTCCAGGCCACCGATCTCGTAGATAGCCGGAATCCAGCCCGCGATCAGGTGGAGATTGTCGGCGGCGTTGCCGGCGAGGGTGGCGACCGTCGCCTGCTTCAGCGCCTGATCGAAGGGCACGTCGTTCCTGACCCACTCCACCCCCGGATGCTTCTTCTCGAAGTCCTGCGTCAGGAACTTCACCGTCTCCACGTAGGCCCCATAGAGATTGAGCCAGCCCGCGTAGCTCAGCTGGGTCGTCTCCGCATGGGCGCCCCGCCCCGCGGCCAAAGCGCCGGCCAGAGCGGCCAACATCGTCTCGCGCCTGCTCAATCTCATTGTTCTGCCTCCTCGTTGTCGTGGCCGGGCCCGGCCCGGCACCTGCTCACCCTTTGACGGCGCCCGCCGTGACTCCCTGCATGAACGCCCGCTGGAAGAAGAGAAAGAGAAGAAAGATCGGGATCGAGACGATGATCGCGAGGGCCATCATGTCCGACCAGGCGCCCTCGAACTCGGTCAGGAACGACATGCTGATGCCGGCCGGCAGCGGCCGCATGTCGTTCGAGGAGATGAAGGTCAGCCCGAAGAGAAGCTCGTTCCAGGACGTCACGAAGACGAAGATGGCCGAGGCGGTCAAGCGCCGGCTTGGCCATCGGCATGACGATGCGGAAGAAGGTGTAGGCCGGGCTGGCGCCGTCGACGAAGGCCGCCTCCTCGATCTCGGACGGCAGCTGGTCGAAGAAGCTCTTCAGCAGCCAGACCGCGACCGGCAGGGTCACGACCGTGTGGCCGATGATCAAGGACGCATAGGTGTTCAGGAGGTGGAGCTTCACGAACAGGATATACATCGAGATCATCAGGAGCGGGATCGGGAAGGCGAGCGACGCCATGAAGAACATCAAGATGGCGGTGTTGGCGCGGAAGCGCAGGCGGGCGAGGCCGTAGGCGGCGAGCGCGCCCGTCAGCGTCGCCACCACCGCGGAGCAAAGGCCGACGATCAGGCTGTTCAAGAAATAGGTGCCGAGCGTCGGGTTGAGCTCGGCCCGGTAGCTGGCGAGCGTCGGATGCGCCGGGATCCAGCGCGGCGGATAGCTGAAGACGTCGGCCAGGGGCTTGAGCGAGGTCGAGAGCATCCAGGCGATCGGCAGGAGCAGGATCACCAGGGCCGCGAAGACCAGGAGGTAGAGGATGACGTCGACCATCCAGCGGCCGTGCCGGTAGGAGCGGTCGCTGCGCTCGCGGCCGGCCTGTCTCGGCAGGGTGGTGGCGCTCATCTCAGTCCTTCCCGCCGGCCAGCGAGCGGTCGAGCGCGAAGCGAACATAGAGGAGGGCCACGACCAGCAGCAGGACGAGCCAGATCGTCCCCACCGCCGAGGCAAGGCCAAAATCCCAGTCCTCGAACGCCGTCTTGTAGGTATAGAGGGAAAGCACCATCGTCGCGTTGACCGGCCCGCCCTGGGTCAGGACGAAGACCATCGTCATCTCCTGAAAGAAGCGCACCGCCTGCAGCAGGGCCGCGACGAGGATGATGTTCCGCAGCAGCGGCAGCACGACGTAGCGCTGGCGGGCGAGGAAGCCGGCGCCGTCGATCTCGGCCTGCTCGATCAGGTCCCGCGGCACGCCCTGAAGGGCGGCGAGGCAGATCACCATGATGAACGGGATGGCGCGCCAGGCGTAGCCCGAGATCACCGCCCACTGGGCGGCCACCGGGTCGAACAGCCATTTGAGATTGACCTTGGTGACGCCGAGCTCGAGCAGCAGATAGTTGACGAGCCCATAGTCCTGGCTGAAGAGCCAGCCCCAGAGGATGGCGATGACGATCCAGGGCACGACCCAGACCTGGAAGATCGCGGCGCGGAAGAAGCCGGCAAAGCGCAGGCCGGAGTTCAGGAGCACCGCCAGGCCGTAGCCGCAGACCGTGGCGATGACCGTGGCGCGAGCCCACGATGTAGAGCGTGTTGGCGAGGACCGTGCGGAACTCCGGATCGCCGAACAGAAAGGAAAAATTGCCGAGGCCGACATAGGCGAGGGCCGGGCGCAGCGGGGTCGCGTCGGTGAAGGAGAGCCGCACGCCGTTGACGACCGGCCAAAGAATAAAAATCCCGACCAGCAGGATGGCCGGGGCGAACAGCATCAGGATGAAAAAGGGGTGGCGCTTGAGGGTGGCGTTCATCGGCCGACGCCCCGGCCGTCTCATGCGGCGGGAGCGGCGGTCGGCGGCGTCAGGGCCAGCATCGCCAGAAGCCCGCCGTCGACCTTGAGGTCGGTGCCGGTGATCCAGGCGCTGCGCGGGCCGGCGAGAAAGGCCACCGCCTCGGCGATGTCCTCGGGCCGCCCGAGCCTGCCGAGCGGCAGCTTTCTTCCCTGCTCGGCCAGGATGGCGCCGCTGTCGGCGCCGGGGAACATGGCCTCCCAGGACCGCCGGAGCATCGGCGTGTCGGTGGGGCCCGGGCAGACGGCGTTGACCCGGATGCCGTCGGCTGCATGGTTCAGGGCCATGCCGCGGGTCATGCCGAGCAGCGCCGTCTTGCTGGTGACGTAGGCGATGCGCTCGCCCAGCGTGGCGAAGGAATGGACCGAGGCGAGGTTGACGATGGCCCCGCCGCCGCGCTCGCGCATGCGCGGGATCGCGTGCTTGCAGGCATTGAAGACGCCGTCGAGATTGATCCCCATCGCCGCCCGCCAGTCGTCCTCGCTGGTCCCGACCACGCTCCCGAAGGTGCCGACCCCGGCATTGTTGACCAGAATGTCGACCCCGCCGAAGCGTTGGGCGGCGAAATCCACCAGCCCGGACATCGCCTCGCTCGAGGCCACGTCGGCCGCCCGGCCGTCGACCTCGAGGGCGCGACCGCGCAGCCTGGCCAGGGCCGCCTCGACGCCGGCGGCCTTGCGAGCGCAGATGACCACGGCAGCCCCGGCCTCCGCGAGCCGCACCGTGATGGCCTCGCCGATACCCGCGGCACCGCCCGTAACGATCGCGACCTTGCCGGCGAACTCCCCGGGCTCGCTCATCAGGCCCGATCCCTGCTCCCCGGTCTCGGCGCGAGGCGGACCTCGATCCCGGCCTCGCGCTCGCGGACTCTGAGGACGCTCGTGAAGTCGTCGGTCGCGAAGCCCGCCTCGCAGGCCTGGCGGAGCGCCTCGAGCACCCCCCGCCCGACCGGCGCGTCGACCCCCATCTCGCCCGCCAGGCCCAGCGCCAGCCGCTGATCCTTCATCGACAGCCGCGTGAAAAAGCCGGGCGCGAAGTCGCCCTTCAGGGGCTTGCTCGGCAGGAACTCGCCGAGCTGGCGGCTGCCGGCGAAGGTGCTCATGACGAGCTTCTGGATGTCCTCGAGCGCGAGGCCCGCCTTGACGCCGAAGGTCAGCGCCTCGCAGTGCAGCGCCATGATCCCGGCCGAGATGTAGTTGTTGACGAGCTTCATGGCGTGCGCGTTGCCGAGCGGCCCGCAATAGGTGAAAGTGTCGCCCATGCAGCGCAGCACCGGCATCGCCCTCTCGACGTCGGCGGGATCGCCGCCGGTCATGATGGCGAGCGTGCCGGCCCGGGCATTGTCGACCGTGCGGGCCACGGGCGCATCCATCATCCGCGCCCCCTTGGCCGTCACCGCCGCGCCGATCTTCCGGGTCGTGCCGGGATCGACCGTGCTCATGTCGATATAGAGGGCGCCGGGCCTGAGGCCCTCGAGCACGCCGCCGGGCCCGAGCGCCGCCTTCAGCACGTCCGGCGCGTCCGGCACCATGGTGATGACGATGTCGGACGCGGCCGCCACCTCCGCGGCCGTGCCCCGTCCCTCGGCGCCCAGCGCCGCGAGGTCCGCCACCCGGCCCTGGTCGAGGTCGAAGACGACGAGCGGAAAGCCCTTCTTGACGATGTTGGCCGCCATGGGCTGGCCGATCGTGCCGAGCCCGACAAACCCCACGACAGTGCCCGCGACCGTCATCCTGCGATGCCTCCCAGGCGCCAGCCGTCGCTCGAGGCGGTCCGGGCCATCCGTCTTCTCGTGTGCGGCGGAGGATAGAAACGCCCGGCACCGCCCGCAAGCGTCGCAGGGCGCGAGCCGGGCCAATTCTCGGCCAGGAGGGCATCGGCCGGGCGACGGGGTGACGGGACGGCCGTCCGGCCCGCGCCGCGAGCTGCCGGGCGCGGGCGCCCCGGGGCTACTGCACCACCGCCGACCCGAAGAGGGCGTTCGGCAGCAGGAGCGAGATCCACGGCACGTAGGTGACGATCACGAGAAAGGCCAGAAGCACCATCAGCCAGGGCAGGGCGGCCCGGACCACCTCGAGCACGCCCATGCCGGTGATGCCCGAGGTGACGAAGAGGTTGAGGCCGACCGGCGGCGTCACCATGCCGATCTCCATGTTGACCACCATGATCACGCCCAGATGGATCGGGTCGATGCCGAGCTTGACGGCGATCGGGAAGAGGATCGGCGCCAGGATCAGGATGATCGCCGAGGGCTCCATGAAGTTGCCGGCGATCAGCAGGAGCACGTTGACGACGATCAGGAACTGCCAGGGTGCGAGGCCGGCCGAGAGGATCTGCTGGGCGATGCTCTGCGGGATCTGCTCGGTGGTCAGCACATGGGCGAAGAGCATGGCGTTGCTGATGATGAACAGCAGCATCACCGTGACGCGGGCGCTGTCGATGAGGACCCGCCCGACATCGGCCGGCCTCAGGTCCCTGTAGACGAAGACGGCGACGAGGAAGGCATAGACGGCGGCCACGGCGGCGGCCTCGGTCGGCGTGAAGATGCCGCCATAGATGCCGCCCAGGATGATGACGATCAGGAGCAGGCCCCAGAGCGCCTCGCGGCCGGTCCTCAGCCGCTCGGCCCAGGTCGCCCGCGGCTGGCGCGGCAGCTTCTTGATGGTCGCCACGACCCAGATCGCGACCATCAGCATCAGCCCGAGGAGGATGCCCGGGATCACGCCGGCCATGAACAGGCGGCCGACCGAGCTCTCGGTCGCGGCCGCATAGACCACCATGACGATCGAGGGCGGGATCAGGATGCCGAGGGTTCCGGCATTGCAGATCACGCCGGCCGCGAAGTCCTGGCTGTAGCCGATCCGGATCATGCCGGCGATGACGATCGAGCCGATCGCCACCACGGTGGCGGGCGAGCTGCCCGAGACCGCGGCGAACAGCATGCAGGCCAGAACCGACGCCATGGCGAGGCCGCCCCGGAAGTGGCCGAGGCAGGCGATCGCGAAGTCGATCATGCGCCGCGCCACCCCGCCGGTGGTCATGAAGTTGCCGGCGAGGATGAAGAAGGGGATGGCCAAGAGCGTGAACTGCTCGCTGGTCTGGAAGAACTTGAGGACCAGGGAGGCCAGGCTGTCGTCGGCGAAGAGGAGGATGGTGAGCAGGCTGGCGAGGCCGAGCCCGATGGCGATCGGCATGCCGAGGACGAGAAAGGCAAAGAGGCTGGCGAAAAGGAACGCGGTGGTCATGGACCCGGCGATCCTGCCGGATGCTGCCCGGCAGCGAGGCCATGCTCCTTCAGCGCCTCGGCCGCCTCGTCGGCGAGCTCGAAGCCCCTGGCGCGGCCGCGCAGGATCAGGACGGCCTGCTCGAGCAGGCGCACGAAAAGAAGAAAGAAGCCGATCGGCAGGCCGAGGCTCAGGATCCAGCGCTGGACCGGGATGTCCTCGCCCAGGACGCCCAGCATCCGGAGCTTGGCGATGTAGAACCAGGCGCCGTACAGCATGAGCGCCGCGTAGAAGAGGCAGAGCCCGATCGCCAGGAGCCCCGCGAGCCGCCGAAGCCTCGTCGGCAGCGCCTTCACGGCGAAGTCGACGCCGATATGCGCATGCACCCGCACGCCGTACGACATGCCGATCAGGATCAGCCAGGCGAACAGGTAGGTGTCGGCCTCGAGCGCCCAGATCAGGCTCGAGTTGAAGGCGTAGCGGAGGACCACCTGAAGGAAGGTGAGGAGCGTCATGGCGGCCAGGATCAGGGCCAGGAGCCCCTCCTCGACGTGCCCGACGACCCGCCCGATCACCGGGCGTCCTCCGCGTCGCCTCGGCCGGTCAGCTCGCGCCGGTGTTCGACGCCTTGGCCGCCTCGACGACGTCCTCCCCGATCTGGCTCTTGAACTTGTCCCAGACCGGCGTCATCGCCGCCTTCCAGGCCGCCCGCTGCTCCTTGTCGAGCTCGATGATCTCGCTGGTGCCGGCCTTGACGATCCGCTGCTTGTCGCCCTCGTTGAGGTCGCCCGCCTGCTTGTTGGTCGCGGCGGTCACCTCCGCCACGATCTTGTCGAGCTCGTCGCGCACGTCGCCGGGCAGGCCCGTCCAGAAGTCGGTCGAGGTAAGCAGCATGTAGTCGATGACACCGTGGTTGCTCTCGGTGATGTATTTTTGGACCTCGTAGAACTTCTGGGAGTAGATGTTCGACCAGGTGTTCTCCTGTCCGTCGACGGTGCCGACCTGGAGGGCCTGATAGACCTCGGAGAAGGCCATCTTCTGCGGATTGGCCTTGAGCGCCTCGAACTGGGCGACGAGCACGTCGGATGCCTGGATGCGGAACTTGAGGCCCGCGGCGTCGGCCGGCATCCTCAGCGCCTTGTTGGCCGAGAGCTGCTTCAGGCCGTTGTGCCAGTAGGCGAGGCCGTGAAAGCCCTTGTCGTCCATCGAGCTCAGCATGGCCTTGCCGACCGGGCCGCTCTGGAAGCGGTCGACCGCCGCCATGTCGTCGAACATGAAGGGCAGGTCGAACACCTGGAGCTTCTTGGTATAGCGGTCGAACTTGGAGAGCGAGGGCGCGATGATCTGCACGTCGCCCAACGCCAGCGCCTCCATCTCCTTGGCGTCGCCGAAGAGCTGCGAGTTCGGGTAGACCTCGACCTTCGCCTTGCCCGCGAGCCGCTCCTCGACGAGCTTCTTGAACATCAGGGCACCCTGGCCCTTGGGCGTGTCGTTGGCCACGACGTGGCTGAACTTGATGGTGATCTCCTTGGCCTCCGCGGCACCGCTGAAGCCGAGGGCCGTGGCCGCCGCACCGGCGGCGCCGATCGACAGGACGGAGCGACGATTGAGCATGGGGATGCCTCCTGATCGCTTGCTGCGGACCCGGAAGCGCAGGGCGCCCGCGGTCGCAAGGTTGCGCTCTGAGACGCATAGCTGCCATGTTTCGGCGCGTTGGGCAAATCCGCTTCCGGCGAGCGCGGTGGCGCATGCCTGATCCGGGCCCCGATCCGCGGCCACGCCGGGCCTTCGTGTTCGAGGCGGCGCCTTTCCCAGAGGCCCATGCCTCGACCATCGCCGAGATCGCCCCGAGCCGGCTGGCCTGCGCCTGGTTCGGCGGCACGCGGGAGGGCGCTGCCGACGTTCGCATCTGGCTGGCCCTCGCGGCCGGCGACGGCTGGCGCGAGCCCCGCCCGGTCGCGAGCGGCAGCGGTCCTCGTGGCCTCCCGCTACCTTGCTGGAATCCCGTTCTCTTCCAGCCCCGGACCGGCCCGCTTCTGCTCTTCTACAAGGTCGGCCCGAGCCCCAAGCTCTGGTGGGGCATGGTGATGCGCTCGGCGGACGGCGGCCTGAGCTGGTCGCCGGCCGAGCGGTTGCCGCGCGGCATCTATGGGCCGATCCGGAGCAAGCCGATCGAGCTCAGGGACGGCACGCTCGTCTGCCCGTCGAGCACCGAGCTTTTCGGCTGGCGCTGCCGGATGGAGCTGACGCGCGACCACGGCCGGACCTGGAGCCGGTCGCCGATCCTCAATCCTTTTCTGTCGTTTCGCGCGAACCAGCCGACCATGCTGCGGCACGCCGACGGCCGGCTCCAGGCCCTCTGCCGCAGCAAAGAACGAAAGATAGTAGAAAGCTGGTCGAGCGACGGCGGCCGGACCTGGTCGCGCATGCGCGCCACCGCGCTGCCCAACCCCAACAGCGGCATCGACGCCCTCACCCTGGCCGATGGCCGCCATCTGCTGGTCTACAATCAGAGCCGGACGGCGCGGACGCCGCTCGGCGTCGCCCTCTCGGAGGACGGCCGAGCCTGGCGTGATCTCCTCGTGCTCGAGGACGATCCAGGCGAATATTCCTATCCTGCCATTGTCCAGGGCAACGACGGCCGTGTCCACATCACCTATACGTGGCGGCGGCAGCGCATCCGCCATGTCGTCATCGAGCGGGTGCCGGGCTGAGCTACGAGGGGGGCCATGAAGGCGGCTGGAGAGCTCGGGACGGGCACGGAGGCGGCACTGGCGCCGGGTGTGGCCGCCGCGGCGGGGCTGGCCGTGCTGATCTGGGCCGCCACGCCGATCGCGACCCGCTGGGCCGTGGGTGTTCTCGACCCGCTGGCGGTGGGCATCCTGCGCCCGGTGCTGGCGGGGGCCGTGGCCCTGCCGATCGCCCTGGCGCTGCGCCTGCCGCGACCGCCCGGCCCGGCGGGCTGGGGGCTCCTGTGCATTGCGGCGTTGGGCGGCGCCGTGATCTTCCCCATCCTCTTCAGCCTCGGCATGCGCGACACCTCGGCCGCCCATGCCGGGCTGATCCTGGCGGCCCTGCCGATCTTCACCGGCCTCATCGTCGCGGTCGTCGACCGGCGGCCGCCGCGCGGGCGCTGGTGGCTCGGTGCCGCCGTGGCGCTGGCCGGCGAGGCGCTTCTGGTATCGTTCCGCTTCGGCAACCTCACGCACGCTCCCGGCAGCCTGCGCGGCGATCTCGTCCTGCTCGTCTCCTGCATCGCCTCGAGCGGCGGCTATGTCGCCGGTGCCAAGCTGGCGCGGCGCATGCCGGCGCTCGCCATCACCTTCTGGAGCGTCACGGTCGCGGCGGTCGTGGCCCTGCCGCTCCTGCTCCTCAGCGATGCCCGCTGGGCGGCGGTCGGCACCGGCGGCTGGCTCTCGATTCTTTATCTGTCGCTGGGCTCGACGGTGCTGGCCTATATCGCCTGGTACTGGGCGCTCGACCGGGGCGGCCTGTTGCGGATCGCCACCTGGCAGTTCGCCCAGCCGATCGTCACGGTTCTGCTGGCGGCCCTCCTTCTGGGCGAGCCCGTGACGCCACCGCTGCTGCTGGCCGGAGCGATCATCCTCGTCGGCATCCAACTCACCCGCGGTCGAGCCCGCCAGCTCGGGGAGACTGACAAAAAGTGAAAAAAACAAGAATCGGCTGTGGGGCGGGCTTTTCGGCCGACCGGCTCGACCCGGCAGTCGACCTCGCCCGGCGCGGACAGCTCGACTGGCTGGTCTTCGAGTGCCTGGGCGAGCGGACCATGGCCTTCGGCCATCGCGATCGACTGCGCGACCCGGCGCTCGGCTACAACAGCCTCCTCGCCCACCGCCTCCGCGCCGTGCTGCCCGCCTGCCGCGCCGGCGGGCACCCGCATCCTCACCAACATGGGTGTCGCCAATCCGCGCGCCGCGGCCGAGCTGGCAAGAGGGATCGCGCGCGAGCTAGGGCTCGAGTGGTCTGCGCATCGCCTGGGTCGAGGGCGACGAGGTGACGGACCGGATCGGCCCGGACACGCCGCTCTGGGAAGGCGGCGACGGTCGCCGACACGGGCCTCCGGCTGGTCGGCGCCAATGCCTATGTCGGCATCGAGGCGCTCCTGCCGGCGATCGCCACCGGCGCGGAGGTCGTGCTGTGCGGCCGTGCCGCCGATCCCTCTCTTTTTCTCGCTCCTGCGGTTGCTGCCTTCGGCTGGGCCGCGGACGACTGGGCGCGGCTCGGCGCCGGCACGCTCGTGGGCCATCTCCTGGAATGCGGCATGCAGGTGACGGGCGGCTATTTCGCCGACCCCGGCCGCAAGGAGGTGCCCGACCTCGCCCGCTGCGGGTTTCCGCTGGCCGAGGTCGCGGGCGACGGCACGGCCGTGATCACCAAGCTGGGGGGTACCGGCGGCTGCGTCACGCCCGCGACCGTGAAGGAGCAGCTGCTCTACGAGGTCCACGATCCCGCCCGCTACCTCACGCCGGACGTCACCGCCGATTTCTCCGGCGTTGCGATCGAGGAGATCGGGCCCGATCGGGTCCAGGTCGGCGGTGCCGGCGGTCGTCCGAGGCCGGAGCGGCTCAAGGTCACGGTCGGCTTCGACGGCGGCTTTCTGGCCGAGGCGGGCATCTCCTATGCCGGGCCCGGAGCCCAGGAGCGGGCCGCCCTCGCCAGGGACGTGCTGGCGACGCGGATGCGCGAGGTCCAGGGCTACGAGGGCGCCCTCCGCCTCGACCTCGTGGGCGTCGACAGCCTGCACGGCACGGCTCTCGCCTACCCGACCAGCAGCCGGGACGTCCGGGTGCGGGCCGCGCTACGGTCGACCGAGCCTCGCTGGGCCGAGCTCTTGCTCTGGGAGGTCGAGGCGATGCTCTGCTGCGGCCCGGCCGGCGGCGGCGGCTTTCGCGGCACCATCACGCCCTCGGTCGTCACACGCTCGGCCAGCATCGACCGAGCGCTCGTCTCCACCCGCGTCGAGGTCCTGGAAGCATGACCCTCGTGCCGCTCCGCGCCATCGCCCATGCCCGCGCCGGCGACAAGGGCGACATCTCGAACGTCTCCGTGTGGGTCGACGACCCCCGCCACTACGAGGCCGTGAGGGCCCAGCTCACGCCCGCGCGCCTGAAGGCAACATTCCCGAAGCTCCTTCGGGGCCGCATCGAGCGCTTCGAGCTGCCCCATCTCCACGGCCTCAACCTCGTCCTGCACGAAGCCCTCGAGGGCGGCGTCAACAGCTCCCTCAACCTCGACAGCCATGGCAAGAGCTTCTCTTTTCTGGTCCTCGGACTCGAGATCGAGCTGGAGGGATAAGGTCGACCTCGCCCGGACGAACAGAGACTTGATCGGCTGTCTGTATCGGGCGCCAGGGAACTGTGGCCGATCGGCTCCCTCAGAGGACGCTGAAAACGCGGCCGGTCAGGGCGCCCTCGACGCTCTTGGCGTAGGCGAGGGCGGCGCGGGCCGCGGGCACCGGCTCGTGGCCGCGGAAGAAGGCGCCGTAGGCCGGCATCGATTCGAGGATCACCCCTGGGCTCACCGCGTTGATGCGCAGCCCCCGTGGCAGCTCGATCGCGGCGGCGCGCACGAAGGCGTCGAGGGCGCCGTTGACCATCGAGGCCGAGCTGCCGGCGCGGACCGGGTCATTGCTGAGCACGCCGCTCGTGAGCGTGAACGAGCCGCCGTCGGCGATGTGCTCCCGCCCGATCAGGACGAGATTGATCTGGCCCATCAGCTTGTCCCGGAGGCCGACCGCGTAGCCGGCCTCGTCGAGCTGATCCAGGGGCGCGAACTTGACCTTGCCCGTTGCCGAGACGAGGGCGTCGAACCGGCCGATGCGGGCCAGCCCCGCCCGGATCGATGCCTCGTCGGTGATGTCGAGCTGCACGTCCCCGCTCCTGCGGCCGACGGCCACGATCTCGTGCCGCGGGCCCAGCTCCGCCGCCACCGCCCGGCCGATGGTGCCGGACGCTCCGACCAGAACGATGCGCATCTCTTTTCTCCTTGCCCTCCAGTGTGCCCGCCGTGCCGACCAGGTCAAGGCGGCCGCGATGTCCGCATGGATCGGGGCGGCGAGGTCGAGCGCTGTCGATCCGGCGGCCGGGCTCGAGGACGTGCCTCGGCGGATCGACGGTCACCTCGCCACCGGACCGATCGATCTCCTCCGCTGGACCTCGAACGACCGGCCTGCCATCCTGGCCGTATGAGCCCTGCCGCTACCGACAGCCTCAACGAGATCGCCACCCTGCGCATCGAGCTCGAGGGCACCGACCCGGTGATCTGGCGCCGGGTCGAGGTGCCGACGTCGGTGACGCTCAAGGTTCTGCACGACATCGTTCAGATCGTGATGGGGTGGCTCGATTGCCACCTCTGGGAATTCACCGTCGCCGACCGCCGCTTCGGGTTGCCGACGGACGAGGACTGGGGGACCGAGCCGCGCGGCGACGCCGGCAAGGTCCGGCTCCGCGACGTGCTCAGGCAGCCCGCGACCAGGATCGACTATATCTACGACTTCGGCGACAGCTGGGAGCATCGGCTTACGGTCACCGACATCCGCCCGGGCGATCCCGACCTTTCCTATCCGCGCTACATTGCCGGCGAGCGCAACGCGCCTCCGGAGGATTGCGGCGGCGTTCCGGGCTTCTACGACATGCTCGATGCCGCCGCCGATCCCACCGCCCGGACCATGCCGAGGCGAAGGAATGGCTCGACGATTACGACCCCGACACCGTCGACGAGCTGCCGATCCACCATGCCCTCCGCCGCATCGCCAGTCGCCGCAACGCGGCGAAGGCCCGGCTGACCAAAAGAAAGAAATCGCCGCCGACCGGATGAGCCGCACCGACGACCAGCGCGCGGTCTCCTCTCGGATCACACGGCGCTATGGGCACCTGGCCCGCTCTTGGCAGCGGGTCCTGGTGAGCCTCGGGGCGCTCCGGGCGCGCAGGCGGCATTTGGCTCGGCTACGCACCCCGGCTACCCTTTCGGCAGGTCGTCCGCCGGGCTGATCGTCGCCCCTGGGCCTCGCGGCCGGTCACAGGCGCGTGGCTCGCGAATCCGTGAGCGGAAATCGAGGCTGGATGCCCGGATATCTGGCGGGCCGGCCCGGCGCACCGCCGGGAGCGCTGGGAGCATCAGATGATCGTCGATCGATTCGCGGGGCAGCACACCGCCACCAGGGTCGAGGCCGTGCGGGCCTTCGAGGGCGCCGTCCTGGCGATCGCGGCGCACCGCCCGGAAGCCGGCGCCCACCTTGAGACGGCGCTGGCGCAGGATCCGGATCTCGTGGCGGCTCATGCCCTGAAGGGCCTGGGCGCGGTGATGCTGGCCCGCTCGGAGACGATGGTCGCGGCCCGCAGCTGTCTCGCCGATGCGCGGGGAGCGCTGGACCGCCGCGGCGGCAGTGTCACCGAGATGGCACTCGTGGATGCCCTCGAGGCCGCGGCGGCAGGCGGCCTTCGGCGCGCCGCCGACGGGCTCGACGCCCATCTCGCCGCCCGCCCCGACGACTTCCTCGCGGCCAAGCTCTGCCACGGCCTCCATTTCATGTGCGGGGACGGGCCGGGCATGCTCGAGACCACGCGCCGCACGCTCGAGGCCTGGTCGCCGGGCATGCCGGGCTACGGCTTCCTGCTCGGCTGCCACGCCTTCGCGCTCGAGGAGAGCGGCGCCTACCGCGATGCCGAGCGCGTCGGGCGCGCGGCCGTCGCCCGCGAGCCGCGGGATGCCTGGGGCATCCACGCCGTGGCGCACGTGCTCGAGATGGAGGGTCGGACGGGCGAAGGGGTGGCGTGGCTCGACGCCTCGCGCCAGACCTGGACCGGCTGCAACAACTTCTCGTTCCACCTCGCCTGGCACCTGGCGCTCTTCTGGATGGCGCAGGGCGCTCCCGAGGTGGCGCTCGATCTCTACGATCGGGAGGTGCGGCCCCGGCCGACCGACGATTTCCGCGACGTCGCCAACGCCGTCTCGCTGCTGGTCAGGCTCGAGCAGGAGGGTGTTCCGGTGGGCGGGCGGTGGGCCGAGCTGGCCGAGCTGGCGCTCCGTCGCCGCCACGACCTCACGCTGGTCTTCGCGACCCTCCACCATCTCCTGGCCCTGGTCGGCTCGGCCCGGCTCGAGGCCGCGGACGAGATCCTCCTGGGGCTGCAGCGGCGCGCCAAGGGCGAGGACGACCAGGCCCGGGTGGCCCGGGAGGTGGGCCTGCCCCTCGCCCGGGCGCTCCTGGCCCGGCCGCGGCCGCGGCGGGCCGCCCCCGATCTCGCCCGGCTGGCGGGCCGGCTCCGCGGCCTCGGCGGCAGCAACGCCCAGCGGGACCTGTTCGTCCGCGAGATCGCCCTCCTCGCGGCCCGCTCCGGCGACCGTCCCGGCCTCGAGGGCGTGCTGGCGGTGCGCCGCCGGCTGAAGCGCGAGGACGGCTTCGTCGGGCTGGTCAGGGCGCGCCTCGTCCGAAGCCGGCCGCGCAGCCCGGCCGCCTGGGCCGCGAGCGGCGGCCAGCTGGCCGGGGCCGCGCCCTGACGCCCGTCCCGCCCCGGCCGGTGCGCCTCCGGCCTCACCAGCCGCCCGCGGCGAGCCAGCGCTCGAGCTGATCCAGGCGGTCCGCCCCCCAGAAGGGCTCGCCGTCGACGAGGAAAAAGGGCGAGCCGAAGACGCCCCGGGCGATCGATCGGTCGGTCTCGTCCTTGAGGCGCTGCTTGATCGCGGGATCGGCGCAGGCGGCCGCGAGCTCGCTCTTGCCGATCCCGAGCGGCACCGCCACCTCCGCCACCTGCTCCACCGTGGACATGTCGCGCCCCAGGCCCCAGTGGGCGTGAAGGACCGCCTGCGCCAGGCCCTTGGCCAGGTCCTCGTCCTGCTCCACGAGCCACCAGTAGGCGCGGCTCGCGGCGAGCGAGCTCATCGGCAGGACCGGCGGCTCCTTGTAGGGGGCGCCGAGCAGCCGGGCGAAGCGCGGCACGTCCCGCAGCAGATAGGGCCCCTTCAGCGGCACCTTCACGTTGGGCTGCGAGCCGGTGGCCTTGAGCGCGGCCCCCAGCATGATCGGCCGCCAGGTCACCTCGCGCCCGTGGCCGGCGGCGATGGCGTCGATCTGCAGGCTGGCCAGATAGCCGTAGGGCGAGGCGAACTCGAAGTAGAAGTCGATGGGATCGGGCATCAGCGGCGGACTCCGGTGCCGGCTTCGGCGATCCGGTGAGGAAACCATCGCCGGCCATGCCGGGTCAACGCGCAGAAGGTCACGCGGTTCGCTCCTCCACGAGCCCGAGCTCGGCCGCCGTCTGGGCGCGCAGGATGTATTTTTGGACCTTGCCGGTCACGGTGGTGGGGAAGCTGTCGACGAAGCGCACATAGCGCGGCACCTTGTAGTGGGCGATCTTTTCCCGGCAGAAGGCGCGGATCTCCTCCTCGTCCGCCCGCTCGCCCTGCACCAGGATCACGGCAGCACAGATCTCCTCCCCATAGTGCGGATCGGGCACGCCGAAGCACTGCACGTCCCGGATCTTCGGGTGCGAGTACAAAAATTCCTCGATCTCGCGGGGATAGACGTTCTCGCCGCCGCGGATGACCATGTCCTTGATGCGGCCCACGATGTTGCAGTAGCCCTCCCTGTCGATGGTGGCGAGGTCGCCCGTGTGCATCCATCGCGCGGGGTCGATCGCCTCGGCGGTGAGCCCGGGCTCGCCCCAATAGCCCTGCATCACCGAGTAGCCTCGGGTGCAGAGCTCGCCCGGGGCACCGCGCGGCACGATCCTTCCCTCGGCATCGACGATCTTGACCTCGATGTGCGGATGGATGCGGCCCACGGTGGAGACCCGGCGCTCGATCGGGTCCTCGGTCGAGCTCTGGAAGCTCACCGGGCTCGTCTCGGTCATGCCGTAGGCGATCGTGACCTCGCCCATGTGCATCTCGGCCACCACCTTGCGCATCACCTCGATCGGGCAGGGCGAGCCCGCCATGATCCCGGTGCGGAGCGAGCCGAGATCGAAACGCTTGAACTCGGGGTGGCCGAGCTCGGCGATGAACATGGTGGGCACACCATAGAGGGCCGTGCAGCGCTGCTCCGCCACGGTCTCCAGCGTCGCCAGCGGATCGAATCCCGCGCCCGGATAGACCATGGCGCTGCCGTGCGTCATGCAGGCGAGGTTGCCCAGCACCATGCCGAAGCAGTGGTAGAGCGGCACAGGGATGCAAACCGAATCCTCGGGGCCCAGACGCTGCGCCTCGCCGATGAAAAAGCCGTTGTTGAGGATGTTGTGGTGGGTGAGGGTGGCCCCCTTGGGCAGACCGGTCGTGCCGCTCGTGAACTGGATGTTGATCGGGTCGTCGAACTGCAGGCGCTCCCCGATCTCGGCCAGCCGCGCCCGATGCGCCGCGCTGCCGACTGCGGCCACCTCCTCGAAGGGCAGTGTGCCCGGCCCGGATCCGCCGATCTGCACGACCAGCCGAAGATCCGGCAGCCGTGCCGACCTGAGCTGGCCGGGATGCGAGCCCGCCAGCTCGGGCGCCAGCTCCCCCAGCATCGCCGGATAGTCGCTGGTCTTGAACCGGCTCGCCAGGATCAGCGCCCGGCATCCGACCTTTTTCAATGCGTACTCGAGCTCGTGGGTCCGATAGGCCGGGTTGATGTTGACGAGCATCAGCCCCGCCCGCGCCGTGCCGATCTGCGTCACCACCCACTCGGCATTGTTGGGCGACCAGATGCCGACGCGTTCCCCGGGCTCCAGGCCCAAGGCCAAGAGCCCGGCCGCGAAGGCGTCGGCCCGCGCCAGCAGCTCGCCATAGCTCCAGCGCACGCCCTGGTCGCGCACGATCAGCGCCGGCCGCTCGGCCCAGCGCACCGCCGCCCTGCCGACATGCACGCCGATCGTCTCGCCGATCAGCGGCACCTCGGACCCGCCGTGAACATAGCTCGGCCTCGGCCCCTGCATGATCGCCTCTCCCGTCCAGCCCCCGACGCCACGTTCTCAACTCGGCGTCTTGCGAGGACCAAAGGAGCGCCAGCCGACGCCGTAGCGCAAGCCCGGGCGTGACGGTCAAACTCTGGAAGAGGTTTCTTTTCTTTTTTGGTCTTCTCACGGCCCGAGCGGCTTCTGCCCCGCGGCCTTTCTAGGGCGATCGGGCTCGGCCTCGCTCGCCGCGAGCTCGGCCCGACGCATCTCCTCGAGGGTCGTGAAGTACCAAGCCCAGGCCGGATTGTCCCGGGTGAAGCGGGCCATCGCCGACAGGGGCTCGGCGTCGGCGGCCGGCTCGGCGGCTGGTGCCTCGTCGGCGGGAGCGACAGGAATTTCCGCCTCGGCAGCCGCCGCCTCGCGCGCCGCCTCGCGGAGCGCGGCCCGGCCGGCCTCGGCGCCGATGAAGTCGGCGAGGCGGGGGGCGGCGGCATGGGCCGGGCCCAGCGGGTGCTGGCCGTAGCCCGCCATCGAGTCGCGAGGCTGCTCGGGCGGCGCCGTGGCGGCCGGGCGCACGGCCTTGGGCTCCGTCGCCTGCTCGAAGGTCCGCCGCACCAGCTTGACCAGCCGCCAGGCCGGGCTCCGGCCGCGGTTGGCCTCATAGACAATAAACATCAGGGCGCGGCGGTCGCCCATGTCGACCAGATGCTGGAGATCGGCCATGGCCGTCTCGATCAGCACCCGCTCCTGCTCGTCGAAGGGCAGCTCGCGCGCGGCCCGGTACTGCGCGACGAGGCGAGAAAACTCGCGGTCGGCGACGAACGCCTGGATTTCCTCCTCCGTCGTGGCCTCGACCTCGGCGACCTCGGCCGGGGTGAGCCCGGCGGCGAGGCGGCGCGCCAGCCGGCAGCGGCGGGCGCCGGGCAGCGAGACGGGCGAGCGGGAGGGGTAGGGAGCAGGCATTTCTCCTTGTACTAGGAGGAAACACCTTCTGTCAACCGGAAAGTTGCTTCTTTTCTTTTGTCACGCCACCGCCGAGCCCGATCGCTGGCCCCTCGCCTCTTTGCCAACCGCCGGTCCCGTCGAGGTTGCGCAATGAGGGGGCGGCTCACCGACGTGACTCCGGCGTCGGCTTGGCCCTACCCTTCGGGCTTCGGGCTTACATTGGTGCGAATTCTTGCTACCATGCTCGACGAGGAGACAGCGATGGCGAACGTGGAAAAGCTGAGCATCGCCCTCACGCCCGACATGGCGGCGATCGTGCGGCAGGCGGTCGAGAGCGGCGACTATGCGTCGGCGAGCGAGGTGATCCGGGACGCGCTGCGCGACTGGAAGCTTAGGCGTGCGGTCGACCAGGAGATGGTTCTGGAGCTGCGACGCCTCTGGCAGGAAGGCCTCGACAGCGGCCCGGCGGAGCGGCTCGACATGGACGAGATCAAGCGTGAGGCGCGGGCGCGCCTCGAGGCACGCGCAGAAGCCCGATCCTGATGGCCCGCCTTGTCCGCTCGCCGCAGCGCCCGGGAGGACCTGATCGAGCTTTGGACGTACATCGCGATGGACGATCCGGCGGCCGCCGATCGACTGCTGGACGCGATCGAGGAGAAGCTCCTCATGCTGGCGGCGAGCCCGAGGCTGGGGCCGTCCCGTCCCGACATCGCCCCTGGGCTTCGCCTGTTCCCGATTCGTCGCTACGTCATCCTCTATCGCGAGCTGCCGGACGGCATCGAGATCGTGCGCGTCGTGCATGGGATGCGGCGGCTGAGCGATGTGGTGTAAGGGACTCACGACGACGGCGCGCGGAATTGAATGCACTGTCATGTATGGACGGCCCCTGCGTTGCAAGGACGAAGTGGCGGCTGTTGGCGGTCTGGTCGGGTGCAGTCATGTATCCGGCCTGTTGGTGCGGTACGGTTGACCGCTGGCCCTGATGAAGTCCGCGGGATCGGCTCCCCATCACCGTAGCGCGCTCGTGGCGCATGACAGTGCGCGGGTTTGTCCGATCCCCGGGCTCGACCCGGATCGCCATCACGTCACGTTTCACCCTCGCAATCGAGAGCCCTTTTGATTGGGCCGCGTCCGCGTCAGGCGGCCGGGAACGGTGTCGCGCGATAGACCTCGCCGCGGCTGAGCACGGCCCAGGCGATGCGCGCCATCTTGTTGGCGAGCGCCACGGTGACGAGCCGCACGGGCTTCGCGGCCAGGAGCCCGCTCACCCAGGCGATCCCGCCGGGCACGTTCCGGCGCTTGTAGCGGACGAGGCCGGTGGCGCCGATCACCAGAAGGCGTCGGAGGTAGCGTCGGCCGGCCTTGGTGATGCCGCCGAGGCGCTCCTTGCCGCCGGTCGAGTTCTGCCGCGGCACCAGCCCGAGCCAGGCGGCAAACTGCCGGCCGGACTTGAAGACCGAGGCGTCCGGCACGGCGGCGGCCAGCGACCGAGGCGATGAGCGGTCCGATGCCCGGGATGGAGGCAAGACGGCGGCTCGCCTCGCAGGCCGCGGTGCCGCGCCACGATCACCTTCTCGATCGCCATGGATCTTCTCGTCGGCGTCCGCGATCTGGGCCGCGATCAGCCGAAGCGCCTCGCGCTAGCCGGCAGCCGGAAGCGCTTCCCCCTCGGGACTCTCGAGGCTCGCCAGCAGCTTGACGAAGTCCGCCTTTGCCCTGGCGGGCGATCACGCCGAACTCGGCCAGGTGGCTCCGGAGCGCGCAGATCAGCATCGTGCGCTGGCGGACCAGCAGGTCGCGCGTCCGGTGCAGCGTCGCCATCGCCTGGCTCTGGGCGCTCTTGACCGGCACGGAGCGCATGTGCGGGCCCTGCGCCGTCTTGCTGACGGCGCCTGCTTCGCAGACGGATGTTCGGTCAGCAGACGGAACATCCGTCTGCTGACCGAACATCGTCACCGCCTCGGCCAGCGCCGCCGCGTCGGCCGCATCGTTCTTGCGGCCGCGCTCTCACATAGGGCTTCACGTGCGCCGGCGGCAGAAGCCGCACCTCGTGCCCCAAGGCGCCCAGCTGCCGGGCCCAATAATGCGAGCCGAGCCGCAGGCCTCCATCGGCCACCAGACACGGCGCCAGCCCCGCAAAGAAGCTCACCACCTCGTCCCGGCGCAGCCGCCGCCGCACCGTCACCGCGCCCGCCGCATCGACCCCGTGCGCCTGGAAAACGACTTCGCGATGTCCAACCCGATCGTGCTAACCTCGCCCATGGACGGACTCCTCTCCAAAGTGGCGTTCTCGACAACGACCACGCTAGGGCACCTCGATGCCGGGGAGCAGGGGCCGTCCACCCCATCACCGTAATTCAGAAGGCCAAGCGTATCGACCAGCACATGCCGTTTGCGGCCGTTGATTTTCTTGCCGCCATCATAGCCGCGCGGGCCGCCGCTTTCGGTGGTTTTCACCGACTGGCTGTCAACGATCCCGGCCGTGGGCTGGGCCGTGCGGCCGGCGGCTTCGCGCGCCGTGACCAGGAGGCCGTAGTACAGACCGAGCAGGGTGCCGTCCTGCCACCAGCGGCGAAAATAGCCGAAGACGGTGCTCTTGGGCGGGAACTGCTTGGGCAACATGGCCCACTGGCAGCCGGTGCGCAGCAGATAGAAGATGGCGTCCAGCACCGTTCGAAGATCCGTCGTGCGAGGTCTCCCAACCCGCTTTGTCGGTGGCAAGCGGGGCTCGATCAGGGCGAACTCGGCATCGGTCAGATCGGTTGCGTAGCGTCTGGCGGCCTGGGCATACTTGGCCCGGGCGGAATCGGTCCACATGGCGGCGTCTCCTCGCTTCACACACGAGGCACACTCCACAACCGGCTGATTCCGCTCAACTCTTTTGGCGGTGTCTGCCTTCCGCGTTGATTTTGCGCCGAGCGCATGGAACATTTAGCGAACATACCTCGCGGGAGGGAGGGATTCGCATGGATCGGTCAAGGTTCGGGCGTCTGTGCGCCGGCATCGAGCGATTGACGGTCAGGCAGCTGCGCGAGCTGCGCCGTCGGCTGGGCGAGGTCGACGCGCGCATGGCGCTTCTGGCGCGGATCGACGCGCGAGGGCTGGCGCTGGAGCGATGCGTCCATTGTGGTGCGACGGCCCCGCAGCGCTGGGGCGAGACGCGCGCCGGGCTGCAGCGGCTGCGGTGCAGGGGATGCCGGCGTACCTTCTCTGCGGCGACCGGAACCGCTTGGGCCCGCCTGCGCCGTCCCGAGCAGGTCCAGCTGGTGTTGGAGGACATGCTGGCGCGGACCCCGGCTCGTGCCGGGCGCTCGCGGCGCGGCTCGGGGTCGACAAGATGACCGTCTGGCGTTGGCGCAAGCGCATCCTCGAGGCGCTCATCGGTGTCGGCGCCACGCTGCTGCACGGCATCGTCGAGGCCGACGAGAAGTTCTTCCGCGAATTGCGCAAAGGCTCGCGGGAATGGGTCAATCACGAACGGGACCCGGCCCGGTTCCCCAAGCCCGACCGCCCGCGCTGGCAGGATTACCGGCGGCTCGGCCTGCTGCGGCCCGCCGGCGTGTCGAGATGGCAGATCCCGGTCCTCACCCTCGCCGATCGCGCCGGCGCGCGCCGGGCCGATCCGCTGCCCGACCGGCGCGCGCGAAGCCTCGTCGCCGTGCTCGAGCGCCATGTCGGCCAGGACGCGGTGCTCTGCTCGGACGGCGATGCTGCCTACGACCTCTTCGCCAGGGCGCGGGCGCTGCCCCACTACCGTCTGAACCCCAAAACAGGCCCAAGGGTCATCCGCACCGCCTTCCACATCCAGACCATCAACAACCTGCACAGCCGCTTCGAGAGCTTCATGAAGCCGTTCTGCGGTCCGGCCACCAAGAACCCGCCCGGCTATGCCGCCTGGTTCATCACCGGGCTCACCGGGGACGAAACCGCCATGCGCGACACGGCCTGGCAGCGGCTGCTCCCAGCCTGACCAACACGGACCGCAGACACCGCCACCCCTTTTCGGATGGGCTCTTAGAACAACCTGATTATCCTTTATACTCATCCGGCGATGATGATCCGGTAGGGATGAGGCGCGGTGTGGGCACAGGCATAGGCGAGGCGCTCCGTCAGGCTGTCGGGCTGGTAACGGCGGTTGAAGCGCCAGGCGAAGCTGGCAAGGTAGCGTTGGGCGTGCTTTGGGCTGACATGATGATAGGTGCCGGCGAGCGCCGTCTTGATGTTGCCGAGCGCGGTGTTGAGCCATTGAAACGGCACCCACTTGGCCGCCTGCGGCCCGGTGCCGGTAAGCATCGGGAAGTGGTCGCAGCCAGCCGCCGTGACCGCCGTCCAGCACGACAGGCCGTCGGTGACCACGTTGCTGCCGGCGGCGAAGTCACGCTTGGCCAGCTTCTCGACCTCCTTCTTGTGGAAGCCTTTGACGACCGTCAGCCGCAGCCGTCTGGGTTTGCGCTCCGCCGTCGTCTCGACCGCGGCCACGAACGCGGTCTTGCCGGCCGCACCCCGGCCACGCTTGCCCCCTGAGCGCGCGCCGCCCAGATAGGCGTCGTCGACCTCGACCCGACCTTCGAGCTTGGGCTTGCCGGCGTCGCGCTCGGCCATCGCCGCCATCAGCTTCTGCTTGATCAGCCACGCGGTCGGCTGCCGCGTGCCCAGCCGCCGCGCCAGCTCGACCGACGACATCCCGCCCTTGCTCTGGGTCAGATGGTAGATCGCCAGAAACCAGATGGTCAGGGGCAGCTTGGTCCAGTGGAACACGGTGCCCGCGGTCAGCCCGACCTGATGCTTGCAGCGGTTGCACTGGTAGACCGCCCGGCCCTTCAGCTCGGCATAGCCCCCGTGCTCGCAGCCCGGGCAGACCCAGCCCTTGCCCCAGCGGAGCTGAAACAGCGCCGACCGGCACTGCGCCTCGCTGCCGAACCGTTGCCGGAACTCGGCCTCGCTCGAGCCCCCGACCCGCCGCCGAAGCCCGCTCTCCGCACTCATCCGCTCGCTCCGAAACGCCCGAAACCCTGATGGACTCTACCCCGAAGCCGGATGGGTGTCACGGATAATCAGGAATTCTAATTCAGCTTCACACACTTCTTGAGTTCCCACCAACACATACAGCCGCTGGGACAGTTGTCGTTTGATTTGCTGCATTCCTGTCCACACTCAGCACATTCGGCAGTTTTCGGGGCGGAGAGTAAGCCGACCGACAGTGCTGCTGCTCCGACAATGGCTCGGCCAAATGCGCGCAACGCAACACGTCTCGCGTCCATTTCTACTCGCTTGGGAGGAAGGGAGCGTATGGCTCGGGTGCTGATATGTGCCAGCCACAAGAATGTTAGAGCAATAGACACTATAGCGACCGCGACGGTCACATCCGTATCCAGTGTCATAGCTCCGAGCACAAGCAACCATGAAAGAAGCATTGCTAAAAACGAGATTTCTCATGCATTTTGAGCACATTCCGATATGACGAAAGTCTAACATTTTCTCAAAGAATGATGCGGTCTCCATCTTCGTCACCTTCCGTTTAGCCCGTCGGACCGGCTACGTTTTGATGTGGAGTATATATTCGTAACGGAAAAGATGCCTTCTGTTTGCCCCATTGGCCAGTTGCGAAGCTGGCCAGGGAAGATGGCACGCGCTGAACCGATCGACGAGTTCGGGGTAGGTGAATGCCGTACCCCAATCGCATGACCTGCTCAGGATCCCGCTGTACCGTCGCGCTATCAACACTTAAAGCAAGCTCGGTCGGATTGTCTCGCTCCATCAAAGCCCACACTACGACACCAGTTGTCGTCTATTTGAAATGGTTCCATCTTCCCTCTTACATCAGAAGGTAAGGTTTGCGACGGCGGATTTCCACCGCACACCTATATCACCGGTCCGGGTTTGTTCCCGGGCCCGGAAAAAAACCTCATTATCCGTGACACCCATCCGGCTTCGGGGTAGAGTCCATCAGGGTTTCGGGCGTTTCGGAGCGAGCGGATGAGTGCGGAGAGCGGGCTTCGGCGGCGGGTCGGGGGCTCGAGCGAGGCCGAGTTCCGGCAACGGTTCGGCAGCGAGGCGCAGTGCCGGTCGGCGCTGTTTCAGCTCCGCTGGGGCAAGGGCTGGGTCTGCCCGGGCTGCGAGCACGGGGGCTATGCCGAGCTGAAGGGCCGGGCGGTCTACCAGTGCAACCGCTGCAAGCATCAGGTCGGGCTGACCGCGGGCACCGTGTTCCACTGGACCAAGCTGCCCCTGACCATCTGGTTTCTGGCGATCTACCATCTGACCCAGAGCAAGGGCGGGATGTCGTCGGTCGAGCTGGCGCGGCGGCTGGGCACGCGGCAGCCGACCGCGTGGCTGATCAAGCAGAAGCTGATGGCGGCGATGGCCGAGCGCGACGCCGGCAAGCCCAAGCTCGAAGGTCGGGTCGAGGTCGACGACGCCTATCTGGGCGGCGCGCGCTCAGGGGGCAAGCGTGGCCGGGGTGCGGCCGGCAAGACCGCGTTCGTGGCCGCGGTCGAGACGACGGCGGAGCGCAAACCCAGACGGCTGCGGCTGACGGTCGTCAAAGGCTTCCACAAGAAGGAGGTCGAGAAGCTGGCCAAGCGTGACTTCGCCGCCGGCAGCAACGTGGTCACCGACGGCCTGTCGTGCTGGACGGCGGTCACGGCGGCTGGCTGCGACCACTTCCCGATGCTTACCGGCACCGGGCCGCAGGCGGCCAAGTGGGTGCCGTTTCAATGGCTCAACACCGCGCTCGGCAACATCAAGACGGCGCTCGCCGGCACCTATCATCATGTCAGCCCAAAGCACGCCCAACGCTACCTTGCCAGCTTCGCCTGGCGCTTCAACCGCCGTTACCAGCCCGACAGCCTGACGGAGCGCCTCGCCTATGCCTGTGCCCACACCGCGCCTCATCCCTACCGGATCATCATCGCCGGATGAGTATAAAGGATAATCAGGTAGACCAATGCACCGAGAAGTACGGCAGCCACGACCCCTACGGCGACCTTTTCCAGTATGCTCCTCAAGTCCATCCTCGCCCTCCCCCTGGACGGCCGGTCATAAGGGTGACCTGTCTGGAATGCCTCTCGCTCAACCCAGGTTCTTTAGCCGGCATTCTTGAGATGGCCGGATTGTGCGGGTCGATCATGCGCCGTTGTTCCGCGTGTGGCAAGCCCGAGATCTGTGTGTTGCTCGAGGCTCAGGACTTAGCGAATGCCGCGCCGTCTTGGAAGTAGAGCACGAAACTGCCGTCACGGGAACGGACGGTCCAGTTACGGAAATACGGTGACAGTCCACTCAATTACACCTGCAGGCCTCGTAGCTCGAGCCCGACCTTGGCACAGGGCGAGCAGCCTTGCCGGCCAGCCCTATCGCGGTGCCAGCCAGGCGACGCCGAGGAGGGTCAGCGGGGGGAGGAGGTAGGCGGCGGTATTGGCGTGGCCGGTCCAGGTGAGGGCGAGGGCGACGGCGAGGAGAAGGGCTACGACGGCGACGTTGTGGGCGTCGCCGAAGAGTGTCTTCAGGAAGGCTCTCATGGCGCGGCCGCCGCGGGTGCCTGGGGGCGGAGGAGGGTGGCGAGGAGGAGGCCGCCGAGGCCGTAGAAGGCGACAAGGAAAAGGAGGCTCCAGTCGCCGAGGGGCCAGACGGTGGGGCCGGCCAGCGACTCGAGCGTCCAGAAGGTGCCGAAGGAAAGAATCATGGCGCCGACGGCGAATTTGAGGGCGTTCTCGGGGACGCGCTCGAGGGGGGCTCGGATGGCGAGGCCGGCGGCGATGACGACGGCGAGGGCGGCCAGCGCGGCTCCGGCGCTGCTGAGCCAGGTGCCTCGGTGGACGCTCAGCGCCACGACGATCAGCCAGACCTCGAGGCCCTCGAGCAGGACACCCTTGTAGGCGATGAGCCAGGCCGCGCGCCGGTCGCCGGTGGCGAGCCGGGCCCGGGTGTGCGCGAACTCTTCCCCCTCGTCGTGGAGCGGTTTCAGCCCCGCCCGTCGGGCGACGGCCTTGGCGAGCCAGCGCACCCCGAACAAAAGAAGAAAAATGCCGATGAGGAGCTGGAGCCAGTGGATCGCGACGCCGAGCTGGAGGACGCCGCCGGTCAGGGCGGTCATGACCGCCAGGGTGGCGAGGGCGGCCGCGGCGGCGCCGGCGGCGGCCGGCCAGCCGATGCTCAGGCTGACGGCCAGGACGATGGTGAAGGCCTCGACCCACTCGACCGCGGCGGCGAGGAAGGTCGGGAGAGCGATGGTCCAATCGAGCCCCGCCATGCCTCAGCGCTCGATCTCGGCGGCCTCGCCGGGGGGCGGGGTGAAGACCAGCGAGCCCTCGCCGGCCACCGCCTCGCGCCCGCCCCATTTTTCCGTCATGGCGCGCTGGTCGGCCTTGGCCCGGGCGTCGACCGCCTCGGGATCGCAGATTTTTCTCAGTTGCCGCTCGAGCCTCGCGGCCTCGGCCGTGCCGGTGCCGTCGGCGACGAGGTCCCGGGCCTCGTCGGGGTCGGACTTGAGATCAAAAAGCTGGCTCGGCATGCCGACATAGTGGACGAGCTTTTTTGAGCGCTCGCGGAGCATGAAGACGCCGCTCGCGGAGCCGGTGGCGTGGTATTCGGCGAAGCCTGGACGGTCGGCGGCGGCAGGGTCGGGTGGGGCGAGGAGCGAGCGGCCCGGGAGCGAAGAGTCCTCGGGGGTCAGCTCGGCGCCGACGGCGTCGCAGACGGTGGGGAAAAGGTCGACGTGGCTCGCGATGCGGTCGTCGACGCGGCCGGCCGGGACCTCGGCGCCGGCGAGAAGGAGCGGGACGCCGATCGAGCCT
The DNA here is from genome assembly GCA_963828215.1 of uncultured Alphaproteobacteria bacterium. GTDB lineage: Bacteria > Pseudomonadota > Alphaproteobacteria > Geminicoccales > Geminicoccaceae > CAVTJL01. The sequence goes on from CAWHFO010000016.1 coordinate 147,763, forward strand.
TCGTACATGCAGCTTTTGCCGAGGATGCCGTGCTCGCCAAAAAGGTCGCCATGGTCGCTCGTGTAGAGGACGCGGGTGCTCGGGGCGAGGCCCTGCTCGTCCAGCTCGCACAGGACCTGGCCCAGCTGCTCGTCGAGGTGGGCGACGAGGCCGAGATAGCCGGCGGTGATCCGGCGCAGCGCCGCCTCGTCGGTGATCTCGCGGGTGCCCATGATGCGACGAAGATGCTCGATGCCGGGATGCTCGGAGCGCTGGCCGGGGGCGTAGTGCCTGGGCAGCGCCACCGAGGCCTCATCCTGGAGTTCGAAAAAGGCGCTCGGGGACGCTGAAGGGCGGGTGCGGGCTGGGGTAGGAGACGAAGAGGACCCAGGGTTTTTTTGTTTTTTTTCTGTGGCGGCGGAGCCAGTCGACGGCGGTTTCGGTGATCTTGCGATCGAAGCCCTGGTAGGGGGCGGTGCCGATGCCGGAGCGCTCCATGTAGAGCTCCACTGGCCGCGGTTGGGGTGCTCGTCGTCGTAGCCGCGCAGGAGCATGTGGACGCCGCCCTTGCCGCCCAGGATGTGCATGGGCAGCAGCTCCAGGGAGAAGCCGTTGTCGTCCTCGGTCGCGCGAAAATGGAGCTTGCCGATCGAGACGACCTCGTGGCCCTGGTCGCGGATGCGGCGCATCCAGGAGGGCACCCGGCCGTCATAGACGATGGCGTTGTCCCAATAGCCCGTCTGGTGGGGAAAGCGGCCGGTGGCGATGGCGGCGCGGGCCGGGCAGCAGAGGGGGCTCGCCGAGTAGGCGCTGGTCCAGCGGGTGCCGGCGGCGGCCAGCCGGTCGAGCGCGGGCGTCGTGGCCTGCGGATGCCCGTAGCAGCCGGCGACCGCCCGGTTGTGATTGTCCGAGAGGAGGATGAGCAGGTTTTTCGGCTCGGTCACCACGGCTCCCTGGTCGGCGGCATCGGCTGCCCTGCCGCTACGGGGAGAAAACGGCCGTCGTCAAGGGAGGATGGCGATTGCATCGGGGTGATTGACGTGCATCAAGGACCCGGCTCGGGGATACGATAGAAACCGGGCAGACAATGAAGGCGGGGGAGCTAACGGGCATGCATGCCATCGGAACGGATCGGCTGGGGGTCGGACGCGGTCGGAGAGCGGCAATGAGGTCGCTGAGCAGGGCCGCCGGCGGGCTTTTCTTTTTGGTCGCGCTGGCGGGGTGTGCGTCGACGGAAGTGACCTCGAGCCAGCCCTATACGGGCGGGGCGCTGCCGCGGCCCGGGCGCATCCTCGTCGACGATTTCGGCGCCACGCCGGGCGAGGTTCCGGCCGACTCGGGCCTGGCGGTCCACGCCGCCGGCGCCGTGCCGCAGACGCCCGAGGAGACCGCGATGGGCCGGAAGCTCGGCGCCGAGGTCGCGCGGCAGCTGGTCCTGGATCTCCAGAACATGGGGCTTCCCGCGGTGCAGGCGGCGGGCCAGCCCCCGCCGCAGCCGAACGACATCGTCATCAAGGGCAACTTTTTTTCGATTGACCAGGGCAGCGCCGCGAAGCGTATCCTGATCGGGTTCAACGCCGGAGACGATGACGTCAAGACGGCGGTCGAGGCCTATCAGATGACGCCCCAGGGCCTCCGGCGCCTCGGTGGGGGGAAATCTAGCGCGACAGGCAACAAGACCCCCGGCGTGGTGGCGCCAGCGGTCGTGTTCGCCGCGACCCACAACCCGATCGGGCTCATCGTCGTCGGCGCGGTGAAGCTGCACGGCCAGGAGTCGGGCTCGGACACGGTCGAAGGCGACGCCAAACGCACCGCCGACGAGATCGCCGCGCGCTTCAAGGTGGCGGCGGAGAAGCAGGGCTGGATCTAGGGAACCTCTGCAAAAGTCATCCTTCCGCGATCCTGGTACAATGCCTGCCGGGTGGATTGGCGGGCAAGGGTTGGGGGCGATGAAGCAGCTGACGCTGGCGACGGTGGGGTTCGAGCGCTACGGCAAGACGACGCGGCGGGCGGCGTTTCTGGCCGAGATGGAGCGGGTGGTGCCGTGGCCGGCGCTGTGCGCTTTGATCCTGCCGGTCTATCCGAAGACGGGCAACGGCCGGCCGCCCATCGGGGTCGAGCGGATGCTGCGCCTCTACTTCCTCCAGCAGTGGTTCAACTTGTCGGACCCGGCGGTGGAGGAGGCGCTCTACGACTCGCAGGCGATGCGCGCCTTTGCCGGGATCGACCTCGGCCGCGAGCCGGTGCCGGACAAGACCACGGTGTGCCGCTTCCGCCATCTGCTCGAGGCGCACGATCTCGGCCGGCGGCTGTTCGACGAGGTGCAGCTTCATCTGGCGGCCAAGGGGCTGAAGGTGGCGACCGGCACGATCGTCGATGCGACGATCATCAGCGCGCCCTCCTCGACCAAGAACGCCGCCAGGGCCCGCGATCCCGAGATGCATCAGACCAGGAAAGGCAACCCGTGGTACTTCGGCATGAAGGCGCATCTCGGGGTCGACAGCCGATCGAAGCTGATCCATGCGGCGGTGGCGACGCCGGCCAATGTCGCCGACAGCGCGATGCTGCCCGATCTGCTGCACGGGCAGGAGACCCGCGTGTGGGGCGATCAGGCGTACCGAGGCCAGACGGCGGTGATCAGGCAGCAGGCACCTGCGGCCAAGGACTTCGTCAATCGCCGATACCGTCACCGCGGCGTCGTGGACGAGGCGGAGCGGGCGAAGAACCGCACCAAGTCGAAGGTCCGGGCCAAGGTCGAGCACGCCATCGGGGTCATCAAGCGCATCTTCGGCTTCACCAAGGTACGGTATCGCGGGTTGAAGAAAAACGCCCACCGCCTGCTCGTGACCTGCGCGCTCGCCAATCTGTTCATGGCGCGCCGACATCTGGTGCGCTGCCAGGAGGCCTAGTGCGCCCGCAGCGGGCCAGCACTCCCCGCCGCCAGCCCAACACGGCTCCAAACGGCGCCGCCATCCAACCCTGTCGCCGGCTGAGGACGTCTCCGTCCTGCTCATCCAGACAACAAGCCCTTCTTCAGACGTTCCCTAGGGGCGGGAGGGGGCCGGGCGGTGGTGGCTCCGGCTCCATCGCGTTGATCGGCGGACGCCGAGGTCGGCGCGGAGGCGTTAATCGGACGATGGCGGCCCCTGGCGTCGTCGGCGGATCGCCATGGCCTGGGCGCGAACCGCGGTGGCCTCCTCGCTGCGGCCGAGCTTGTCGAGAAGAGCGGCGTAGTTCTCGCGGACCGTTGCCAAGGATGGATGGTCCGGCGGCAGGGTCTTCTCGCCGATGGCGATGGCGCGCTCGTAGAGCGGCTCGGCCTCGTCGTAGCGGCCGGTGCTCCAGTAGAGGTTGGCCAGGTTGTTGAGCCGCGTGGCGAGGTCAGAATGCTCGGGGCCGAAGGTCTTCTCGCCGATGGCGATGGCGCGCTTGAAGAGCGGCTCGGCCTCGTCGTAGCGGCCGGTGCTCCAACAGAGGTTGGCCAGGTTGTTGAGCCAGGTGGCGAGGTCGGGATGCTCGGGTCCGAGGGTCTTCTCGCCGATGGCGATGGCGCGCAGATGGAGCGGCTCGGCCTCGTCGTAGCGGCCGGTGTTTCGGTAGAGGCTGGCCAGGTTGTTGAGCCAGGTGGCGAGGTCGGGATGCTCGGGGCCGAGGGTCTTCTCGCCGATGGCGATGGCGCGCTCGTAGAGCGGCTCGGCCTCGTCGTAGCGGCCGGTGCTCTGGTAGAGGCTGGCCAGGTTGTTGAGCTGGATGGCGAGGTCGGGATGCTCGGGGCCGAGGGTCTTCTCGCCGATGGCGATGGCGCGCTTGTAGAGCGGCTCGGCCTCGTCGTAGTGGCCGGTGCTATTGTAGAGCCCGGCCAGGTTGTTGAGCTGGATGGCGAGGTTTGGATGCTCGGGGCCGAGGGTCTTCTCGCCGATGGCGATGGCGCGCTCGTAGAGCGGCTCGGCCTCGTCGTAGCGGCCGGTGTCCCGGTAGAGGTTGGCCAGGTTGTTGAGCTGGGGGCGAGATCGGGATGCTCGGCGCCGAGGGTCTGCCGTGTAGTGGCCACCGCCTGCTCGAAGAGCGGCGCCGCATCGGCATAGGCGCCGCGGATCTGAAGGTAGGTGGCCGCCCGGTCGAGGACGTAAGCCGTGATCGGAACGCTCGGCGCATGGATCGCCGCGGCCTGGGCGGCCGCGAGGGCATGCGGCAGCGCAGGCTGCACGACGGACCAACCAGAGTGGTCCCACATCTGGCGGGGCCAGCCTGCTGCGCCGAACCGAACGGCGCACTCGGACCAGCCTTGTCGCTCTTCGGCTGTCAGGCCGTCACGGGTGGCCGCCTGCACGAGGCGGTGGAACGTGAGGCTCCCGTTCGCGACCACGGCGAGTGAGTAGCTCCGCAGCGCCGCCACGATGTCACCCCAGCGCAGGCTGTCGGCGACAGCATCTCGGAGCGAAGGGGCAAGGGTGTCGCGACGCTCGGCGAGCAACGACTGAGGGATCTTCTCAGGTGCGAGGAAGGCACAAAGATAGAGCAGGTCGACTGCGGCCGGCTCCTCTTGCTTCAGCCGCGCCACCGCCAAGCTCCAGGTCGTGCGCACGGTGTCGGGATAGCCCTGCGGCGGCTTTTCCCGCCGCCACAGCTCTTCCCGCCGCGCTCGGAAGGCCGCGAGGTAGTCCTGCAGCGTCATTGCCCGGTGCAGGATGAAGGCCGCCGCCTGCTCCAGCGCCAGCGGCAGGTCGCCCAGCTCCTCGGCCAGCGTGGCGGCCGTGGCTTCGTCGAGCTGCCCGGTGCGCTCCAGTAGGAACGCCACCGACGCAGCCCGGGTCAATAGTGGTACCGCGAGTGGCGCCACGTGATCCCAGCTCGGGTTGCGCGAGGTGATGAGCACCCGGCCCCCGCCGCCCTGCGGCAGCAGATCGCTCAGGCTCGCTTCGTCGCGAGCGTTGTCGAAGACGAGGAGCCAATGCTGTCGCTGCGACAGACCACGGCGCACCGCCTGGGCGACGGCGGCAAGGTCCTGACCCTCGGCCTCTGGGAGCCGCATCGGGCCTGCCAGCGCCGCGTAGTCGCCGAGCAGGGTTCCCGGCTCCTCGGCGCGTATCCACCATACGAGGTCGAGCTCGGTGTGATGCCGGTATACATACTCCAGCGCCATCTGCGTTTTGCCGATGCCGCCCATGCCGTTCAGGGCGGTGAGCGCTGTTGCGCCCTGGGTCAGAGCCCGGTGCAGCGCGTCGAGCAGGTCGTTGCGCCCGGCCAAGTGCGGGTTGCGCAGGTAGGGGACGTTCCAGATCGGCGGCAGGATGCCGGGAAAGCGAGCGGGACGAGCCCGTGGCGCCTGTACCCGCGCCAGCGGGGGCGGCTCCCGGGAAAGGGACAGGGCCGGCGGGTGTAGCCCTGCCCGGCATCACGCCCTTCAGCAAGGCATCGACCGCCTGCTGTTCCGTCAGTCCGACGAGATTGATGTAGATCCGTTGCCCCAGCAGCCCTCGCGGATCGCAGTCCGCCACACGGACGGGCATCAGTCGCCGCTCGCTCCCGGCCGGGTCGCGCGCGAAGGCTGCCGCCCATTCCGGCTGCGTGTAGGTGGCGGCGAGAAAGCTCGGCGAGAGCACGGGAAGCGTGCGCTCGGCCTCCTTGGTCGCCCGGTCCATCTCCAGCGCGAAGTCATGGCCGGGGCGGAAGTCCCACGCATCGAGAACGACCGTGTAGCCCGCTTTCTCGAGCTGGGTCCCGATCCACTCGGCCCAGGCCAGATCGGCTCGGTTGTAGCTGATGAAGAAGTCGCGCTTGGCGTTCGAGGCGTCGGTCATGCTGGCTGCCGCAGGCCAGGGTGCGAGGACGGTTCGTCGTCGCCTGCCGCTTGCACCTTAGCAGCGTCGTGATTTGACGACACGTCTATTGTGGGTTGCGACTTAGCGCTCCGGCGCCCGCTCAGTACTGGATGCTGTACCTGTACGCGATCGCCTTCAGGATGCGGCGCAGCACCACGTTGGCGACGAAGCCCATGACGCCGAGGGTCAGGATGCCGGCGAAGACAAAATCGGTCTGGGCGAAGAGGCGGGAGCTGAAGATCAAGAAGCCGATGCCGCTCTGGGCGGCGACGAACTCGGCGGCGATGACGGTCATGAAGGCGTTGCCGAGCGCCATGCGGATGCCGGTGATGGCGGCCGGCACGGTGGCCGGCACGATGACGTGCCAGAAGACCTGGGCCGGCTTCGCCCCCAGGCACTGCGCCGCCCGGACTTTTTCTTTTTCGACGGCCATGGCGCCGGCCATGGTGGCGAGGAAAGTGACAAAGAAAGACGTGTAGACGATGAGAAGAATTTTCGACAGCTCGCCCAGGCCGAACCAGATGAGGAACAGGGTGATGAAGGCGATGGGCGGGATGTAGCGAAAAAACTCGATGTAGGGCTCGGTGACGGTGCGGAGGAAGGTGCTGCGGCCGGTGAGCATGCCGAGGGGCACGGCGACGGCGCAGCCCAGGAGCCAGCCGGAGATGATGCGGAAGTAGCTGATGGCGATGTCCTGGATCAGCGTGCCGTCGGCGATGGAGGAGGCGAGCGCGTCGAAGACGTCGAGCGGCGGCGGGAAGAGGATCGGGATGGTGGTCCAGGCGATGATCTGCCAGACCAGCAGGGTGACGACGGCGAGCCCGCCATAGAGGGCGATCGGGCGCCAGCGCAGGCGGCTCCCGCGTCCGGCGAGCTTTTGCGGGGCAGCGCCCTCGACCGCCAGGGGCTCGCTACGCAGCATGGGCCGCCCCGCCGGCCTCGGGGTGGAGGAGCGCGTTGAGCTCGTTGTAGAGCTCGCCGAATTCGGCGGTCATGGCGCCGCGCGGGCGGGCGAGGCCGATCGGCCGGCTGGCGATGACGCGGGCGCGGGGCCCGTGCGACATCACGGCGACGCGGTCGGCCAGCCAGATGGCCTCGTTGATGTCGTGGGTGATGAAGACGACGGTTTTCCGGCTCTGCATCCAGATCTGGCCGAGCTCTTCCTGCATCCGCCGCCGGGTCTGCGCATCGAGCGCGCCGAACGGCTCGTCCATCAGCAGGATGTGCGGGTTGTTGGCGAGCACCCGGGCGATCTGCACGCGCTGCTTCATGCCCCCGGACAGCTCGCGCGGGAATTTTTTTCGATGGTCCGCGAGGCCGACCAGGGCCAGGTTCTTCTCGATGGCGGCCCGGCGCTCGGCGGGGGCGACGCCGCGCATCTCGAGCCCGAAGGCCACGTTCTCCTCGACCGTGAGCCAGGAGAAGAGGGCGAGCTCGCTCTGGAAGACGACGCCGCGGTCCGCCGAGGGGCCGGTCACCTCGCTGCCGAAGACGCGGACGCGGCCGGCGCTGGGCGCCTCGAAGCCGGCGACGAGGTTGAGGACGGTGGACTTGCCGCAGCCGGTGGGGCCGAGGAGGCACAGAAACTCGCCGTCGCCGACCTCGAGGTCGAGGCCCTCGATGACGGCGACGCCCCGGTCCGTCTCGTCGGCGCGGGAGAAGCGCTTGGCGATGCCGGCGAGCTCGATCGCTGGGGCCATCGGCCGGGCCTGCCGGCTCAGAGGTTGCGGACGAGGCCCGGATCGATGGCGCGGAGATATTGCGGGGCGAAGACCTTGGCCATGTCGGGCACGTCTTCCTTGAGCTTGCCGTTGGCCTTCATCCACTCGCCGACCGGGCCGAAGGCGTCGAGCGCGGCCTTGTCGAGATAGACGCTCCAGTCGAAGTTGGTGCGGCCGAGCTGGGCCGCCACGTCCGGCGCCTTGAGGTTCAGCTTTCTGGCCGTGATCTTCGCCGTCTCGGCCGGATTGGCCTTGATGAAGTCGTTGGCCTCGATCATCGCCCGCAAGAGGGCCGTGGTGGCGTCGGGGTGGGCATCGCACCAGTCGCGGCGCATCTCGAGATAGGTCCGGGTGAGATAGGCCGAATTGATATTGGGCTCGAGCAGGTGGGCCCGGCCCTTCATGATCTCGAGGCCGCGGCTGATCATCGGCTCGAGCCAGACATAGCCGTCGATGTCGCCCTTGGCGAAGAGGGCGACCTGCTCGGACGCGGCGACGTTGATCAGCGTGACCTTGTCCTTGGCGACCCCGACCTTGGCCAGATAGCGGTCGAAGGCGTAGTCGGCGCTCGACCCGTAGATCAGGCCGATCTTCTTGCCGGCCAGGTCTTCCGGCGTCGCGATCGTCTGGAGGCAGACCAGCCGCAGGTCGTGGACCGTGATGAAGACCGCCGGCACCACGAGGTCGGCGCCCTTGGCGATCAGCGCCATGAGCGGGAACTCGACCGTGCCCGCGGTCTCGGCCTGGCCGGCCACGACCGCCTGGGTGCCGAGGAAGCCCACGTCGAACAGGAGCACCGAGCCGTCGATGCCGTGCTTCTTGAACATCCCCGTCGCCTCGGCGACGTAGAGATCGGAATAGCCGATATTGGCGCCGGCGGTCAGGCGGATGGTGACGAGGTCCGCCGCCCGCGTCGCCCTGCCGCCCAGCCGGATGGTCAGCGGTGCCGCCGCGAGCCCCGCCAGGGCCGCGCGTCGCGTCGCTCTTCCGATCATCTCGCCTGCCTCCCGTTCCTGCGCGGCTTCTCGCGAGCCGTCGTCCTGCTGATGGTGGTGGGGGCGATGCCGCGGGCGAGCCTGCCACAGCGCCCGCAGGCCACGCCTCCACCGCAGTAATGATAACGTTGCCATCGGGCGCTGTCAAAGTGGTCCGAAAGAGATTATTTTGCTCCTCGAGCCGTGCCTCAGCCGGCGGTCGAACAGGGAGAAGACGCGCTCCCAGGCGCGCTCGGCCGAGGGCTTGTGGTAGCAATAGCGCTCGGGGAAGGTGAAGCCGTGGTCGGCGCCCGGAAAGATCTCGAGCCGGTGGGGCACGCCGGCCGCGGCGAGCGCCGCGTCGATGACCCGCTGATGCTCCGGCGGCGAGAGCGGGTCGCCGTCGGCGAAGCCGAAATAGCATTCGGCCCGGATGCGCTCGGCCAGCCGATGCGGCGAGTTGGGCTGGTCGGTGACCTGGAAGCCGCCATGCAGCGAGACCATCGCCCGAACGCGGTCCGGGAAGATGCCGGCCGCGGCGAAGGCGTGGCGGCCGCCCATGCAATAGCCGATGACGCCGGTCGCAGCGGCGGCCTCGGGCCGGCTCCGGGCGAAGTCGAGCTGGGCCCTGGTATCGGCGAGGCAGCGGTCGTGGGTCAGAGCGAAATTCAGGCGCTGCATCGCGGGGTCGGGGCCATGCGTCGGCAGCAGCTTCGGATCGAAGGACGGGCCGCCGTCCCGATAGTAGAGATTGGCCAGCATCACATAGTAGCCGACGGTGCCGATCCGGCGCGCCATGTCGCGCAGCTCTTCCCGGATGCCGAGCGCGTCCATGAAGAAGACGACCGTCGGGAACGGCCCGCCCTCTTCCGGATGGGTGAAGAAGGTCGGCATCTCCCCGTCCCGCGTCCGGATCAGGATCTCCCTCTCGAACATTTTTTCGTCTCTCCCTGGGGGGTGGCTCAGGCCGGCGGGGCGCGCGTGCTGGCGCGGGGCAGGACCTCGAAGCCGAGGTCGCAGATCCGCTCCGCGGGCGTGCCGCCCGACAGCCGCGCCAGCAGCATCTCCGCCGCGTGGCGGCCGATCTCGTAGCGCGGGACGCGCACCGTGGTCACCGCCGGCACGGTCTCGCCGCTCAGGGGGATCCCGAGGAACCCTGCCACGCCCAGCCGCTCCGGCACCGGCCAGCCGCGCCGCTGGCACTCGAAGAGGGTGCCGACGGCGAAGGCGTCGCTCGAGCAGAAGAGGCAGTCGGTGTCGGGCCAGCGCTCCATCAGCTCGGCGGCGCCGCGCCCGCCCTTCGCGATGGAGGTCGGCCACTGGAGGGTGACGATGCGGTCGGCGGCCCGGCCGTGCCGGCGCATCGCCTGGCGAAACCCGTTCCGGCGTCGATAGGCCCGCTCATTGTCGTCGAGCGGACCGCAGACGAAGCCGATCCGGCGATAGCCGGCGGCAACGAGGTGGTCGACCATGGCGGCGGCGGCCGCTTCCTCGACATAGCCGACATTCATGTCGATCGGCCGCTTGGCCAGGGTGCCGGTCTCGACGACGGGGATGCCGGCCCGCCTGAGGATCTCGCGGGCCGCCTGCCGATGCGCCACGCCGGAGACCAGGATACCCTCGGGCCGCCGGCCCACGAAGGCCCGCAGCAGCTCGGCCTCCCGGTCGAGCGAGTAGCCGCTGACCCCCACCATGAGCTCGATGCCCCGGGTATGCAGCCCATCCGAGACACCTTGCAGCATCTCGGCATATTGCGAGTTGTCGAGGCTCGGCACGATGGCGGCGACGAGGCCGCTGCGGCTCGAGCGGAAGCTCCGGGCCACGAGATCGGGGAGGTAGCCGAGCTGGTCGACGGCGGAGGCGACCCTCAGGCGGGTGGCCTCGGCGACCAGCTCCGGCCGCTGCAGGGCCCGCGAGACGGTGATCGGCGCCACCCCGGCCAGCTGCGCCACGTTGTTCAGCGTCGGCCGTGGCTCGACCGACGACAGGATGCGCCCGCGAGGCTCTCGATCGCTCATATCGCTGTTTGACTCGCCTTTATGACAACGTTAGCATTTTGCGCAGCGACAGAACAAGATCGACGTCGGCTCGCGGGCGGCTGGTTCGGGCATCTCTCGGATTCCTGTCCCCACGCGGCCGGGCGGCGGCGAGCGAGAGGCGTCAGCCAGATGACGAAGCGAAAGAACATTCTTTTCATCACGGGCGACCAGCAGCGCGGCGACGCCTTCGGGTTCGAGGGGCGCAAGGTCAAGACCCCGCATTTCGATCTCATGGCGAGGCAAGGTACCGTGTTCGGGGCCTGCATCACGTCCAACCTCGTCTGCCAGCCGTCCAGGGCCTCGATGCTGACGGGCCTGCTGCCGCGCACGCACGGCGTCGCCGACAACGGCCTGGACCTGCCCAAGGCGACCGGCGAGGCCGGCTTCGCCGGCGCGCTCGGCAGGGCCGGCTATCGCACCGGCTTCATCGGCAAGGCTCATTTCGCGACCTCGCACACCTTTCACGCCACCGGCTCGCCCGAGTGCCGCTCCAGCATGGAGCGCTACGGCGCCGACTGGAACGGCCCCTATATGGGCTTCGAGCATGTCGAGCTCATGGTCGAAGGCCACAACAACACGCTCCCGGCGCGGCCGCCGTCCGGCCAGCACTACGAGCGCTGGTACTACGGCGACGGGCTGGGCGACCTCAAGAACGAACTCTACAAGACGAATGTCGGTCCCGATACAAAGGGTGCGGCGCAGACCTGGCATTCGGGCCTCCCGACGGTCTGGCACAACAGCACCTGGGTCGGCGACCGTACCATCGCCTACCTCAACGCCCACAAGGACGAGCCCTTCTGCGCCTGGGCCTCCTTTCCGGATCCGCACCATCCCTTCGACTGCCCGGTGCCCTGGAGCCTCCTGCACGACCCGGCCGAGGTGGACCTGCCCCCGCACCGTACCCTCGACCTCGACCGACGGCCCTGGTGGCACCGGGCCAGCCTCGAGGGCACGCCGCAGATCCGGGACGACCTGCGCGCGATGCGCGAGAACTACTCGAGGGTCAAGAGCTTCACGGATGACCAGCTTCGGGAGATCATCGCCAACTATTACGGCATGATCGCGCTCATCGACCACAATGTCGGGCGGATCATGGCCGAGCTGGTGCGGCTGGGCCTGGACGAGAATACGCTCGTCATCTACGCCACCGACCATGGCGACTGGCTGGGCGACCATGGTCTGCTGCTCAAGGGGCCGATGGCCTATGAAGGCCTGCTCAGGGTCGGCTGCCTGATGCAGGGCCCGGGCGTGGCGGCCGGCCAGGTTGTGCGGGAGCCCGTCTCGACCCTCGACGTGCCGGCGACGATTCTCGACTATGCGGGCGCTGCGCCGCTGCGGCCGATGCACAGCCGCAGCCTCCTGCCGCTCGCCGCAGGCGAGGCCGAGGAGCGCCCGTTCGCCTATATGGAATGGGACCTTTCGGCGTCGCGCTGCGGCGTCGCTCTCCAGCTCCGGACGGTCCGCACCAAGACCCACAAGCTGACCCTGGAGACGATCTCGGGAACCGGAGAGCTCTACGATCTCGCGGGCGACCCGGGCGAGATGACCAATCGCTTCGACGATCCGGCCCTGCACAATGTGCAGCGCGAGCTCGTCGAGATGATCGGGAGCCGCCCGGACGACGCGCTGGCGACCCCGCTCGAGCCGGTCGGCATGGCGTGAGGCACGCCGCCGGCGCGGCCCGGCACCAGGGAAGAAGCAAGGAGGCCGAACGATGATGCGACCCGTCGCCACCTCATGGCCGGCGCGGGAGCCGGCGCCGCGGGCGCCTTCCTGCCGGCCGGCCGCGCCGCCGACTGGCCGGCCCGGCCGGTCACCGTCGCCATGGTGGCGCCGCCCGGCGGCGTCACCGACATCGGCGTCCGGGCGCTCGTCGAGCCGATGCGGGCGGCCCTGGCCGTCCCGCGGCTGAGCTACCTCGACATGTCGGGCGCCGGCGGCGTGCAGGGCTTCGACTATGTCCAGCGCCAGCCGCCGACGGCTACACCTGGTGCGGCCTCAACGACATCATCGAGGCGTTCCCGAGCCTTGGGCTCCTCGACTTCGACTGGCGCGCCTTCGACATCTACATGGGCGGCGGCAGCTTCTGCACGATCTCCGTGCCGGCCTCGAGCGAGATCGAGAGCTTCGAGCAGTTTCGCGACCTCGTGGCCGCCAATCCCGGCAAGTACTCCATCTCGTCCACGCCCTCGGGCTCGCTGTGGTCGAACGCCGTCGTCTATCTCAAGAAGAAGCTGGGTCTCGATCTGAAGCTCGTGAACTACAAGGGCGGCGGCCCGGCGACCCGCGCGGTGCTGGCCGGCGAGACCGACTTCGGCAGCACGGCCTTCACGCCCCTGCTGAACTTCATCAAGGCCGGCCAGCTGCGCTGCCTCGTCGCCTGGACCGAGGAGGACTACAAGCTGGGCGACGTCACCGTGCCCTCCATCGCCCGCTTCTCCGACGACAAGATCCTGAGTTCCTCAGGACCGCGCTCATCACCAGCGGCGGCAGCCTGATGCCGCTGGTCCAGCGGCCGATCTGCCTCGGCCTCTCGATCCTCACCCTGATCCTGGTCGGCGCCAACATCCCGCCCGTCCGCCGCCGGGCCGCCCGCCTGTGGCGCGCCTCCCCGCCCACCGCCGACCCGTCCGCCTGAGACGCGGGGCCGGACCGCCGGCTCAGCCGGGCGAGGCGCGGAGCTCGGTCCCGATCCAATCCAGGACGGAGGCGTGGCGAGGCGCCCAGCCCAGCTCCCGCCGGGCGCGGTCGGCGCGGACGCGGCTGTTGGAGGCGAGCGAGAAGGCCGCCTTCTCGAAGCCCAGGCTCGCCACGGCCTCGTCGAAGTCCCAGCTCTCCGCCGGCCCGAGCCCCAGGGCCGCGGCGATGGCCTGCACCATCTCCCGGAAGGACGTCTCGCCGTTCTCGACGAAATAGAAGGACCCGGCCGGCGCCCGGTCGAGCGCCTTCAGGTAGAGGTCGGCGACGTCCTCGATGTGGACATGCGACCAGACATTGAGCCCGCGGCCGATATGGCGGGCGACGCCGCTCCGGCGCGCCCGATCCGCCAGCGTCGGGATCTGCACGCTCTCCTTGTGCAGGCCGAGGCCGCGCCCATAGATCAGCGTGTTGCACAGGACGACCGAGCGGATGCCGCGTCCGGCCGCCTCCCGCACCCTGCCGGTCGATGGCGACGCGGGCCGCCTTCTCCGGTGCCGGCTCGAGCGGCGTGTCCTCGCGGAAGATCTCCTCGCTCCGCTCGCCGCGCGTGTCCTTCGCGACGATGCTCGATCCGCTCGTGTGCAGCAGGATTTTTCCAGTGCCCGCGAGAGCCCGGATCAGCACCTCGATCGAGGTGCGGTGATCCGAGCTCGCCGCATTGACCACCGCATCCGACGCGCTGCGCCGCAGCCATGAGCACCGATGCGTCGTCGAGCGAGCCGAGGACCGGCTCGATGCCGAGCGCCTCGAGCCGGGCGGCCTTGGCCTCCGATCGGACCAGCCCGCTCACCCCGTGGCCGGCCTCGAGAAGCCGAGCGGCGACCGAGCCGCCGATATAGCCGGACGCTCCCGTGACGAAGACTTTCATGGTCCATCTCCCTACCATCCGCGGTGGCCAACCGGCCCCATAGGCGACGCTCCCAATCGTCAAGATGGTGGACATCCGCGCCCCACGCACTTTTGTTCTTTTCAGGAGCAAACCCGAGCCGCCCGAGGAGAGACCGATGACGAGCACCGCGACGATGACCTACCGGCGACTGGGGCGGAGCGGGCTCACCGTGTCGCGCCTGGCTCTCGGCACGATGATGTTCGGCGGCCGCACCGAGGAGGACGAGTCGAGGCGGATCATCGATGCGGCGGCCGAGATCGGCGTCAACTTCATCGACACCGCCGACACCTATGCCGGCGGGCGCTCCGAGGAGATCGTCGGCCGGGCGATCAAGGCCGACCGGCACCGCTGGGTGCTGGCGACCAAGCTCGCCAACCCCAACGGCCAAGGCCCGAACCGCCGCGGCCTCTCGCGCAAGTGGATCATGGAGGAGATCCGGACCAGCCTGCGCCGCCTCGGCACCGACTTCGTCGACATCCTCTATCTGCACAAGGAGGACGCGCTGACGCCGGCCGAGGAGACGGTGAGGGCGCTGGCCGACCTGCAGCGCTCGGGCGCCATCCGCTATTTCGGCGTCTCGAACTTCAAGGCCTGGCGGATCGCCCGGATCTGTGCCGCGTGCGACGCCCAGGGGATCGACCGGCCGGTGGTCAGCCAGCCGCGCTACAACATCCTCAACCGCTCGGTGGAGGTCGAGGAGCTGCCCGTCTGCGGCGCCTTCGGCCTCGGCGTGGCCCCCTACAGCCCGACGGCGCGGGGCGTCCTCACGGGCAAATACCAGGTCGAGGGACCGCCGCCGGCCGACAGCCGGGCCGCCGCGCAGGGGCCGCGAATGGCCGAGACCGACTACCAGCCGGCGTCGCTGCGGGTGGCGGCCGCGCTCGCCGAGCACGCCCGGCGCCGCGGCATCGATCCGGCGGCGTTCGCCACCGCATGGACGCTGGCGAATCCCTATGTGACCGCCGCCATCGCCGGTCCCCGCACGATGGCGCAGTGGCAGACCTATGTGGCGGCGCTCGACGTCCGGGTGACCGAGGAGGACGAGCGGCTGGTCGACGGCCTGGTCCCGGCCGGCACGACCGCGGTGCCCCACTTCATCGACCCCTCCTACCCCGTCGAGGGCCGCCCCCGACAGGCTCCGTCGGCCGGGACTTGATCGACTGACAAAAAGTGTCATCTGTCAGTCTGATGGCGCCACCAAGGTGGCGGTGCCTGGAGGGAGAGACGGATGCGCACACGCAAGCTCGGCGAGGACGGGCCGGAGGTCTCGGCGATCGGCCTCGGCTGCATGGGGATGTCGGACGCCTATGGGCCGGCGGACAGGACGGAGAGCATCGCCACGGTCCGGGCGGCGCTCGATGCCGGCATCACCCTCCTCGACACCGGCGATTTCTATGGGATGGGGCACAACGAGCTTTTGTTGCGCGAGGCGCTGGCCGGCCGCCGGGACGAGGTTTTTCTACAGGTAAAATTCGGGGCGCAGCGCGGGCCTGACGGCAGCTTTCTCGGCTTCGACGGCCGGCCGGTCGCGGTCAAGACGGCCTGTGCCTACAGCCTGAAGCGGCTCGGCACGGATCGGATCGATCTCTACATGCCGGCCCGCGTCGACCCGGCGGTGCCGATCGAGGACACGGTGGGGGCCATCCGGGACCTCGTGCAGGCGGGCTATGTTCGCCATGTCGGGCTTTCCGAGGCGGGTGCCGCGACGATCCGCCGGGCCAGCGCCGTGGCGCCCATCGCCGGCCTCCAGATCGAGTACTCCCTCATGTGCAGGGGCATCGAGACCGAGATCCTGCCCACCCTGCGCGAGCTGGGCATCGGCGTCACCGCCTATGGCGTGCTGGCGCGCGGTCTCCTCAGCGGGCGCGTCGGTCCCGAGGGCTTCTCGGCACCGGGCGACTTTCGTGCCCACACGCCGCGCTCGCAGGGCGAGGCGCTCCGGCAGAATCTCCTTCTCGTCGAGGCGCTGAAGAAGGTCGCGGCCGGTCTCGGCGCCACGCCGGCCCAGGTCGCGATCGCCTGGGCTCTCAGCCGCGGCGAGGACATCCTCCCGCTGGTCGGTGCCCGGCGTCGGGATCAGCCTGACCGAGGCGCTGGGTGCCCTCGATCTCGAGCTCGATCCGGCCGCCCTGGCGGCGCTCGAGGCCGCCGTGCCGGCCGCGGCGGTCCAGGGCGCCCGCTATCCCGAGGCGCAGATGGGCATGCTCGACAGCGAGCGGCCCGTGGTGCACTGAGGGCGGATGAGCCCGGCCGATGTCACACGGGAGCGCATCCTGGACGCGGCGGAGGAGCTTCTCCGCCGCCACGGGCCCGCCAAGACGACCGTGGTCGACGTCGCCCGGGCGCTCGGCATGAGCCACGCGAATGTCTATCGCCACGTCCCGAGCAAGGCTGCCCTCATGGACGCGGTGGCGGCCCGCTGGCTCGACCGGGTCTCGGCACCGCTCGAGACGATCGCCCGAAGCGACGCGCCCGCAGCCGAGCGCCTGACCCTCTGGCTCTCCACGCTGGCGTCGACCAAACGAAAAAAGGTCCTGGACGATCCCGAGATGTTCGCCACATGGCACGCGCTCGCCGAGGCAGCGCGGGGTATCATCGACGAGCATCTGGCGACGCTGCAGGGCCAGCTCCGGCGGATCGTCGAGGACGGCATCCGCCGGGACGAGTTCCGGGTCGCGGACCCCGAGGCTGCGGCGCGCGCCATTTTCGAGGCCACTCTTCGTTTCCATCATCCCCACCATCTGCGGGCCGACGGCGCCGGCAGCGACGCCGGCCTCGATGCGGTGACCAGGCTCCTCCTGGCCGGCCTGCGTGCCGGAGTTCTTTGAGCGACGCGCCGGATGCCGCCCGGCCTCAACTACCCGTGAAGCCGCCGGGCGCCGCCTCACCGCCCCGTGAGCGCGGCACCCGCCCCGCCCGTGCGACATGGGCAGCCTGGAGCCGCTCGTCCGGCCCGGTCCAACGGAGGGCTTCATGTCCTTGCGCCGAACCATCCGCACGCCGCTCGTCCTGGTGTTTCTGCTGCTGGCTCCGGCCGTCGCTCAGGCGGGCACGGTCAACGCGCCCGGGGGCGTCGCCCTCGGCGGCTACGATCCGGTCGCCTACTTCACCACGAGCAAGGCCCTGCCCGGCGACCCGGCGATCACCCGGAGCTACGATGGCGCGACCTACCGCTTCGCCTCGACCCGCGATCGGGACCTCTTCGCCGCAAATCCCGGCAAATATATCCCCCAATATGGCGGCTTCTGCGCCTACGGGACCGCCCTGGGCCACAAGGCGCCCATCGACCCCCTGGCCTTCACCATCGTCGATGGCCGGCTCTACCTCAACTACGACAAGAGCGTCCGGGCCACGTTCAATCAGGATCCGGCCGGCTACATCCACAAGGCCGACGCCAACTGGCCGACCGTCCAGCACGAGCCCGATCCCTAGCTGCGAGCTTTTCAGCAGGTTGTTCATCCGGCTCCGAGCTGGGAAGCTGAGGTTGTGAAGCATCAGGATCCCAGGAAGAGCCGGATGAACGTCCACAAGAATGCCCGTTTGACGCCCAACGGTCGAGCCGAGCTGGTGCGGCGGGTCGAGCGAGGTCAGTCGCCGGGGGGGTGGCGGCGGGCTTCGGGGTGAGCCTCGGAACGATGAGGAAATGGGTCGAGCGGTTCAGGACCGAGGGCGGCGCCGACGCCTCGAGAGGCTCGATCGCTCCGCGGCTGCCGGCCACCTGCGCGAGCCGACAGGGGGGGGGGGGGGGGGGGAGGCGAGCCGCCGGGGCGGCGCGGTTACGGAGCGGATCGGTCGCCCTGCGTCGCCGGCGCTGGTGCGGCCGGCAGATCGCCAAGGAGGTCGGCGTGTCGCGCCGCCACCGGTCAGGCGGCGCCAGCCGCCGGCGGGCCTCGCGGCGGGCTCTCGACCCGGTCAAGCCGAGAGTGCGCCGCTCGACCGCGAGCAATAGGCCAGTCATCCGCCAGCAGCAGCGGCAATGATCGGTCACCAGAGACGCGGTCGGAGGACCCGCGAAGGGCAGCCTCCATGCGCCCGCAGGAGATGGCAGGCCCAGCTGCGGCTCGGTGACGACGGCCAGGAGCCGCGGAGGCGGCCTCACCGGCGTGCGGGTCGGCCGCCAACCTCGGGCAGATAGAGAGCCCGGTCGATCGGTGCTCGACCGGAGAGGCTGGCAAACCGAGCAACACGCCGTCTGGGAATTCTCTCCATGTCTGTATCGACGATGCCTCCCGCCAGGCCTTCAGCCAGGTCATGCCGGACGAGAAGAAGGGGAGCGCCGTCGCTTTCCCGAGGGCGGCCCTTGCCTGGTACGAGAGCCTCGGCGTCGAGGTCGCCAGGGTGATGACCGACAACCTGCTCCAGAGCCCACGCCTTCCGCGACGCCTGCAAGGACCTCGGCCTCGGGCACGCGGGACCAAGCCCTCGCCCAAGATCGGCAACGGGAGAAGCCGAGCGGCTCATCCAGACGGCGCTGCGCGAATGGGCCCATGCCCAGGCCTATCCCACCTCCGATCACCGCGCCGCCCAGCTGCCCGCCTGGCTGCACCGGTACAACTGGCATCGCCCGCACGGCAGCCTACAATCCCGAACCCCCATCACCCAGACTCGGCCTCACCGAGCACAACCTATTGAGGCTCCACAGCGAACGCGTCGCGACAGGTCCTCTGCAGCCGTCGCCCTCGACGAGGAATCGGATGCCGCGGTCGACGACGGTCGGCTCGGCCTGCGATGCGGAAGGGCATCGGACGAGGGTCCCGCCGATCCGATCGAACGGTGGCCCGGGCTCTCGCCCCCGACGCGCCACAGCCCAATCCTCGCTTGCGCCCTGGTATGTGATGAAACGCACAGCTCGATCGCGGGCCGCCCTCTAGGATGCTAACGACGTTTCCTCGCCTGAGCACAGCCGGGCCAGGCCGTTCTCCGGGTCGCCGACCTGGACGCCAGCTTCGAGAAGGTCCGATGCCGATATCAGCTTGTGGCGCCGAAGCAGCGGCGGACCGGCCGATCGAGGCCGCCGCAGGGGGCGCGGCCGGAAGGCCCGGCGCCGGCCCCGACTGGGGGGCGGCGATGACGACGGCACGGGTCGAGCGGCGGCTCGCGGCCATCCTGGCGGCGGACGTGGTCGGCTACACCCGGCTCATGGAGCGGGACGAGGATCGCACGCTCGCCCGCCTGAAGACGCTGAGAAAGGAGCTGATCGACCCGCTCGTCGCCGAGCACCAGGGACGCGTCGTCAAGCTGATGGGCGACGGCTCCCTGGTCGAGTTCGCGAGCGTCGTCGACGCGGTGCGCTGCGCCCTGCTCATTCAGAGGGGAATGGCCGAGCGCCAGGATTCGGTGCCCGAGGCGGAGCGCCTCAGCTGCCGGATCGGCGTCAACCTCGGCGATGTCATCCACGACGCCGACGGCGACCTCTATGGCGACGGGGTGAACGTCGCGGCGCGACTCGAGCAGCTCGCCGAGCCGGGCGGCGTCGTCGTCTCCGGCACCGCCTACGATCATCTGGGGGGCAAGCTCGACTGCGGCTTCGTCCCCATGGGCGAGTGCCGGCTCAAGAACATCGAGCGGCCCGTGCGGGTCTACCGGGTGAGCGATGGTGGGGTGGCCGCCTCCCCGGCATCGGCGGGCCCTCCCCTCGACCCGGCCGAGCGGCCCTCGGTCGCGGTCCTGCCGTTCGCGAATCTGAGTCACGACCCCGACCAGGACTATTTCAGCGACGGCATCGCCGACGACCTCATCACCGACCTCGCCAAGATCTCCGGTCTGTTCGTGGCCGCGCGCCAGCCTGCCTTCGCCTTCAAGGGGGCGGCCCTCGACGTGAGTGAAGTGGGTGCCCGGCTGGGTGCCCGCTACGTCCTGGAGGGGAGCGTCCGCAGGGCCGGGGAGCGGGTTCGGATCACGGCGCAGCTGGCCGACACGGCCACGGGCGGGCATCTCTGGGCCGAGCGCTACGACCGGGTGCTCACCGACGTCTTCGCCGTGCAGGACGAGATCACCCGCAGCATCGTCGCTGCCCTCAGGGTCAGGCTGCTGCCGGCCGAGGCGCAGGCGATCTCCAGGCCGCCGACCGGCGACATGGACGCCTATCAGCTCTATCTGCGCGGCCGGCAGCTCTTCTATCAGCGCACCGAGCACGCCTACGGGCTCGCCCGGCGCCTGCTCGTCGCAGGCCGTCGAGCTCGATCCCCGCTTCGCCCGCGCCCATGCCGGCATCGCGGAGTGCGACGCCTCCCTCTACCTGCACTACGGCGCACGTCTTCCGCTCGCGGATATCCTGGCCAGGGCCGACGTGGCCCTGGCCCTGGAGCCGGGCCTCGCCGCGGCGCATGTCGTGCGCGGGCTGGTGCTCGTCGCCCAGGGGCAGATCGAGGAGGCCGAGCGCGCGTTCGAGCGGGCGATCGAGCTCGACCCCGAGAACGACAATGCCCACTATTGCTATGCCCGCGCCTGCTTCCAGCAGGGGCGGATGGAGGACGCGGCACGGCTGTTCCACCGGGCCGCGGAGCTGTTCCCCGACGACATCTATGCGCCGCTGACCCTGGTCGGGGTCGAGCGGGGGCTGGGGCGGACCGAGGAGGCCGAGGCCGCGGCACGCCTCACGCGGGAGCGGGCGGAGCGGAAGCTCGAGGAATGCCCCGAGAACCCCCACGCCGCCTACGCCGTCGCGGTGGCCCTGGCCGTCCAGGGCGACCGGCAGGGCGCAGGGAGATGGGCGGGGCGAGCGCTGGCACTGGCACCCGACGACCACACGACGCAGTACAACGTCGCCTGCGTCTACTCGATCCTGGGGGAAGTCGAGCGCGCGATCGACCTGCTCGAGCGCACCATGCCGGGCGCCTCCGCCCATCGGCAGGTCTGGATGGCGCGTGACCACGACTTCGACCCGCTGCGCGCCCACCCGCGCTTCCAGGCGCTCCAGCGCCGCCTCGAGGCGGACGTCTGACGGGCGATCGTCCGGACGGGGTTCCACGCGCGGGCCCTGCCGCGGCCGGCAGCCCCTCTGCCGAAGGCGTGCGACGAGGAGGGAGCCCGCACAAGCTGCGGACTACCTTCTGCCGATGCCGGGTCGCCCCCGCCGTCACGGCCTCTGCCTGGGCTATCCGAGCCGCGGGCGCCTGCTGGCGGGACTGCACGCTTTCATCGGCGTGGTGCGGGGGATGACGGGGCCCGGGACGATGGACGGGTCAGCAGCTCGATTCCTCCAACGCCCGCAGATTACTGGAAGGAACAGGTGACCCCGGGCCGACCATAGCACGCACATCGGCAGTTCGCGTGACAGTAATACACCGGGTCATCGCAATCTGCCAGGCACTGCTGATAGCAAGCGCTTCCTCCTACGTAGGACTGAGCAACGACCGCCCGCAGATCAGATCCGTATCTTTCTCCCCTCTGGCTGCCATAGTGCGAGCTGGTCCTGCCCAGAGACAGGTGAGCGGTGTAGCCGGGCATCCTCATCGAAGCTCTCCCTGAGTAGTAAGCGTTAGTGGTCGTAGTACGGTGAGATCTTGCTGACGAGAAACGGAAATTCCTCTGTCATGTCACATCGGCAGAAGAACTTCTCGACAACATCGGTCTGCCGGCTGGTGAATGTGAAGACGACATCGACAAGGCGGCGCACGCCCGACAGCCGCGACGGCAGGACGTCGACGGCGCTGAGCGCGAAGCTGCGACCGAAGGCGCTGGCCGCCGTGGCGTAGATGCCGGGGTAGCGCACGGCCAAGTAGTTGAGAGCGCGGTGGGCGTCGGTGGCGCCGGCGTTGTCGGCCATCTGCATGATCCGATCGAAAATCTCTCGCGCAACTGGCTCGAACTCCTTGGCCGAGATCTTCTCGGGGCGTGGGATCGACTTGACCAACGTCTCCACGTCGAAGGAGTAGATCTGGTCGAAGAAGACAATCGGCACCATCAGGCCATTGCAGGCTTGCGGCGGCGCGATCGGGCCCAGCCCACCGATCACGATATCGATGTCCATCGAGCTTGGAGCAGGGCGCAAGGTTTCGATCAGAAGCTCAAGATCGGCCGGGTAGCGTGGCTCGAGGATGTAGGTATCGAGTTCCCTCAATTGTCAGAACCCAGCAAAGCAGGCGTGCCAAATAGCGGTTCTCGCGTTTCGCGATCACAGCCTGTAGCGACTGGCGATCGGTCAGGCCGGCGGTGTCGGCGCGCCCCGTCGCCTGGGCGAACTCTTTCTCGACCGAGAGCGTCGGGAAGCGCGCCTCGATCCGGCCGAGGGCGTAGACCCAGGCCGGCCCGGAGGATGCCCTCGCCGGCATGAGGGCGGGAGGCGCCATGGCGCCGGCTTCGCCATTCGTGCTGGGGTGGACCGCCTGCACATCGGCCCGGTGCGCTCGCTCCTGCTCCATCTGGCTCCCCCCAGTGGCTTGTTGGCACCCCACATGTTGCCGCTGCTAGCGGCAGCTCAGGCAGTCCGCGTAGGCTTGATCGCACGTCACCGTGCAGGTGCCGCTGCAGAATTGCCAGTAGCGCGCCTCGCACGCGGCCGGATCGGACGAGCCGGCACATGCCGCGAGACTGTTGTCCAGGCAGTCGCCGATGCAGCGCGGGATGAGCGATCGGCAGATACGATAGCCGAACTCGCACTGCCAAGCCTGCGGACAGGCCCGCTCGACAGGCGGCACGCGGAACGGCGGCCGCGCAACGACATCGATCCCCAGCGCGAGCTGCTGCACAAGCGTGCGGTCAGCCCCGCCATTCGCCCGCAACGCCCCGCCATAGGCGGACGACGCTCGATGAAGGGCAGCGTCGGCTGCGAATCCCGGCAGCCGCGCGCTTCTCACCAGGTTCCAGGCCTCCGGCATTCCTGTCGCTCCCGGTTCCGCGAGCGGTGCTCGCCGTCTCAACGTCTGAGCGCGACCAAGCGGTTGAGGGCATCGACCCGTCGCTGGCAACCGCCGCAGGGCCTGATCCCGACGGCGTAGGTCACGCGCCGGACGACGTCACCGAGACCGATCTGTTGGTCGGAGACGAAGCCAGGCAGCCGGACCTCGAGTCGAGGCCCGGCACTCCCGCTCGACGGGTCGAGCCGTTCGTTCGAGCTCTTCGTCATGGGCCGGTCTCCGACGGGCATGCTGTTTGGCCGAGCGGTCGCGGCCCGGCTTCGGCGAGCCCATTGCGCCACCGCCTCGCTGGCGCGCTCTGCCGCGCCATGATCGCCCCGGCCGCCGACCACGCGTCGAGGAGCGGTGGCACCACGCTGAGCCGGCGACCTCGGCCTCGGGCCAGCGCCAGATAGATCGAGGTCGCGGTCGCCTCGGGAAAGAGCGACCAAAGGAGGGCGGCCGTACCAGTCACGAACGGAGCCGCGGCACTGGTGCCGCTCATGGTAAGGGTCCGCCCGCCCGGCGCGAGGCTGGTGATGTCCTGCCCTGGCGCCATCAACCCCTTTCGGGCGATCGACGCGCCCAGATTGGTACCGGCGAGCGGGCGCGCCTGCGCATCGCAAGCCACCACCGGGATGACCGCCGGATGTCGGGTGATCGCCGAACTGCCGACGACGCCTTGATTTCCCGCCGCTGCCACCACGATCACGCCGCGAGCGGCGGCATGGTCGAGCGCGTCCTCCAGCCGGCGCTCCCGGTTCGGTGACGGAAGGGCCGGGGCGACGCTCAGGTTCAGCAGCTGCACGCCGGCGGCCACGCTGTCGACGATCGCGTCCGCGACCTCATCGGGTGTGGCGGTCAGCGCATCGGTGGCATCGTCGCGACGCCCGAGGAAGATCGGGCGCACCAGCAATGCGCAGCCGGGGCAGATCGCCGGCGCGGCAGACCCTCGTCGGGCCACCAGGATGCCGGCGACGAAGGTGCCGTGAGCCGTCGCTGCCGGATCGGGCGCGCCGGATCTGCTGCCCAAGCTCCGAATGCCCGCCGTGGCGAGCTCCGGATGGTCCGCCGCCACGGCGCCGTCGATCAGCCCGATCCGGATCTCGGGTCGGCCGGCCGTGCACCGCATCAGCGCCGTCAGGCAGACGAGATCTAGCGCATGCAACAGACTTCCCCTTGCCTGCGCAGGCAGCCGCAAATGAGTGCAATAAAAGAAGGTTAATTTTAGTATAGGAGATGCGCCGCCGCGTCAAGACGGAAAGGCTTGCCCCTGAAGGAGAGCAATGTGCCGAACGGGGAGACCGCCTGCCGCCGGCGACCGATTTCGGCGGGCATCGGCACGGCCCCTGGCCGCGGGAGCCGGCTCGAGCCGTCGGGCATGCGCGCGCACTCTGCAAGAGCGTGATGGCGGGAATGGCCGGCAGCACGAAGCCGCAGGGGTGTCCGGCGGGGGCCGAGCGTGAACGACCCTGCGCCCTTGGCAGGCCGATGCAGGATACTGCACCTCGAAAGCGGAGCGCTCGTGCCACGCGCGGGCCCCGTCTCGCGACCCGAGCCGTCCCGCGCCACCGTCCTCCATCCGTGCTAGGGAGCAGCCCGGCCCGATCACGGAGCATGGCTTTCGCATGGAGTGGCAGGACGAGGGCGTCGTTCTTTCGTCTCGCCCGCACGGCGAGCGGGATGCCATCGTCTCGCTCCTGACCTTCGAGCATGGCCGCCATCTGGGGCTGGTCAGGGGCGGGGCGGGGCGGCGGCAGGCGCCGCTGCTCCAGCCCGGCAACCGGCTGCAGGCCGTCTGGAAGGCGCGGCTCGCCGACCATCTCGGCCATCTCACGGTCGAGCCCGTGCGCCTCTATGCGGCCGTCCTGCTCGAGGATCCCCGCCGGCTCGCCGCCGTCGCCTCGGTCGCGGCCCTGCTCGAGGCCTGCCTCGCCGAGCGCGAGCCGCATCCCCGGCTCTGCGCCGGCCTCGTCGCCCTCCTCGGCCGCCTGAGCGCCGCTCCCGACTGGCCCGAGGACTATGTCCGCTTCGAGCTTCTATTGGTTGCCGACCTCGGATTTGCGCTCGATCTTTCCGTATGCGCGGTAACCGGGGCGACGGAGGACCTGGCCTTCGTCTCGCCGCGCACGGGCCGGGCGGTCAGCCGCGATGCGGCCGGGCCCTATGAGAACCGGCTCCTCCCGCTTCCGCCCTTTCTTCTCGGCCACGGTGCCGCCGACGACGAACAGATACGGGACGGGCTCAGGCTTGCGGCGCACTTCCTGAGGCGCCATACCCTCGGGCCCGCCGACCGGCCCCTGCCGCTCGCCCGCGAGCGTTTTCAGGCGTTTTTCGAGACCGCTGACGAGAGCCCCGCATGAGCAAAGCCGCAGCCGCCTCGGGCGGCGAGATCCGCCCCGTCAATCTCAAGGACGCCCTCTCCGAGCGCTACCTCGCCTACGCGCTCTCGACCATCACCTCGCGCTCGCTGCCCGACGTCCGGGACGGCCTGAAGCCCGTCCAGCGCCGCCTGCTCCACGCCATGCGCGAGCTGCGCCTCGACCCGGCCAGCGGATTCAAGAAGTGCGCGCGCGTCGTGGGCGACGTGATCGGCAAGTTCCATCCCCACGGCGACGTTGCCGTCTATGACGCGCTCGTCCGCCTCGCCCAGGCCTTCGCCCAGCGCTATCCGCTCGTCGACGGTCAGGGCAATTTCGGCAATATCGACGGCGATAACGCGGCGGCGATGCGCTACACCGAGGCCCGCCTGACCCAGGTGGCGATGGCGCTGCTGGAGGGGATCGACCAGGACACGGTGGACTTCCGCCCGACCTACGACGGCAGCGAGACCGAGCCCGTCGTCCTTCCCGCCGCCTTCCCCAATCTTCTCGCCAACGGCGCCACCGGCATCGCCGTCGGCATGGCGACCAGCATCCCGCCCCACAATGCGGGCGAGCTCTTTCGGGCCCTGGCTTGGCTGCTCGAGCGCCCGGCCGACGCCCCCGCCCCCGACGCGGCCGAGCTTTGTCGGCTCATCCAGGGCCCGGACCTCCCGACCGGCGGCATCCTGATCGAGGACCGGGCCACCATCGCCGAGGCCTACCGCACCGGTCGCGGCGCGCTTCGCCTGCGCGCCCGCTGGGAGCGCGAGGAGTTGTCCTACGGCCTCTACCAGATCGTCGTCACCGAGATCCCCTGGCAGGTCCAGAAGTCCCGTCTCGTCGAGCGCCTTGCCGAGCTTTTGTCACTGAAGAAGCTCCCACTCCTGGGCGACCTGCGGGACGAGTTCGT
This sequence comes from uncultured Alphaproteobacteria bacterium, assembly GCA_963828215.1. Lineage (GTDB taxonomy): Bacteria > Pseudomonadota > Alphaproteobacteria > Geminicoccales > Geminicoccaceae > CAVTJL01. Next base: position 173,997 of record CAWHFO010000016.1, read on the forward strand.
CCGACACCGTGCGCCTCGTCCTCGTTCCCAAGGCCCGCACCGTTCCCCCCGAGCTCTTGATGGAGAGCCTTTTTCGTTCCTCCGACCTGGAGGTTCGTCTCTCCCTCAACATGAACGTGCTCGACCGCAGCGGCGTGCCGCGCGTCATGGGCCTTTTCGAGCTTCTTTGGTCATTTCTCGACCACCGGATGGAGGTCCTGGTCCGCCGCTCGCGGTTCCGACTGACGAAGATCGCGGACAGGCTGGAGGTCGTGCAGGGCTACCTCAAGGCCTTCCTCGACATCGACCGGGTGATAAAAATCATCCGCGAGGAGGACGAGCCGCGGCCGGCCCTGATGACCGCGTTCGATCTCACCGAGCGCCAGGTCGAGGCCATCCTCAACCTTCGGCTCCGGAACCTCCGCCGCCTCGAGGAGATGGAGCTGAAGAAAGAAGAGCGGGCGCTGGGCAAGGAGCAGCGCGAGCTCCAGGCGCTTCTGGCCGACGAGAAGAGGCGGCGGGCGAGGCTGCGGGAGGAGATGGTGGCTGGCCTGGCCGCCTTCGGCAGCGGGCCCTTGGGCGACCGGCGCACCACGCTCGAGGCCGCACCCACGGTCGAGCCCCAGCTCCTCGAGCTGCCGGCCGAGCGCTTTCCCGTCACCGTGCTGCTGTCGGCCAAGGGCTGGATCCGCGCCGTCCGCGGCCATCTCGAGGACACGACCGAGATAAAATACAAGGAGGGCGACGCCGAGCGGTTCGTGCTCAAGGCCCAGTCGACAGACAAGCTCTTGGCCTTCTCGAGCGACGGCCGCTGCTATTGTCTCCCCGTCGACCGGCTGCCCGGCGGACGCGGCCAGGGCGAGCCGCTCTCCCTCGCCGTCGACGTCGCCAAGGGCGCCGACATTTTTGCCGTTCGCCTGCACGACCCTCTAGGCCGGCTCGTCCTCGCCACCCGCGAGGGCCGGGGCTTCATCGCGAGCGAGAAAGAGATCGCGGCACAGACGCGGGCGGGCAAGCAGGTCGTCAACCTGGGGGAGGGCGACGCGCTCCAGGTCGTGACCCCGGTCCGGGGCGACCTCGTCGCCGTCGTCGGCGCCAACCGCAAGCTTCTTGTGTTCGAGACCGCCGAGCTGCCCGAAATGTCCCGCGGCCGCGGCGTCATCCTCCAACGCTACAAAGGCGGCGGCCTCGCCGACCTGAAAACCTTCCCGGCCGAGGAGGGCCTCACCTGGACCGACGGCGACCGCACCCGCAGGATCGACGACCTCACCGGCTACAAGGGCAAGCGCGCGAGCGCCGGAAGGCTGGCGCCGAGGGGATTCCCGAGGAGCAATCGGTTCGGGTGAGGGTGCCCCCTTCGCCATGCCCGATCCCGCCCCCGCCGCACCCAAAAAGCGCGGCCCCGACACGAGGGCAAGGCCCGCTCGACCATGAACGCCCTCAGGCACGGCCTCCGTGCCCCCCGCTTCTCCTCCCTAGTACTACAGCCGTGTTTTCTGTGCTGAGGGTTGTGGTCATGGAGGAGAGCCATGGCGACAACGGATGGTGGCGAGGCTTGGGCCGAGGAGTTCGAGGCCTTGATGGGTCGGCTGGGTCTGCGGTTCGGGCGGGTCGAGCCGCGTCGGCGGCTGGCAGCCTATCTGCGCGGGCTTTTGGCGCCGATCGAGCGCAAGAACGGCTGGCAGCTGGCGGAGGCGGCGGGGGACCGGACGCCGGACGGGGTGCAGGAGTTCCTGAGCCGGGTGCATTGGGATGCCGACGCCGTGCGCGATGACCTGGGAGCCTATGTCGGGGAACATCTGGGGGCTGCCGACGGCGTTCTGGTGCTCGACGAGACCGGATTCATCAAGAAGGGCCGCAAGTCGGCGGGCGTGCAGCGCCAGTACAGCGGCACGGCGGGGCGGATCGAGAACTGTCAGATCGGCGTGTTCCTGGGCGGCGCCTGCCCTCCGGCGGCCCGCCGGCCGACCGGGGGGCCAGCCGCTATGGCCGGGCGCTGATCGATCGAGCGCTGTATCTGCCGGAGGGCTGGGCCTCGGACCGAGGGCGCCGGACCGAGGCCGGCATTCCCGAGGAGATTGCGTTCGCCACTAAACCCAAGCTCGGTTTGGCGATGCTCGAGCGGGCGCACGCGGCTGGTCTGCCCTTCGCCTGGGTGACGGCCGACAGCGTCTATGGCGCCGACCATGCCTTGCGCCGCTGGCTGCAGCAGCACGGGCTCGGCTACGTCCTGGCGGTGACCAAAGCGCAGCGGCTCGGTTTCTCCCGGGTCGAGGACCGGGTCGCCGGGATCCCGGCCGGCCTCTGGCGGCGCCTCAGCGCCGGCGATGGCGCCAAGGGCCACGGCTCTACGACTGGGGCTATCTGCCCTATGGCGGCGATGCGGCACCCGGTTGGGAGAAGGGCCTACTGCTCCGGCGCAGCATCGCCCAGCCCGATGAGCTCGCCTTCTACCTCACCCATGCCGCCGACGGCACGGCACTCGCCGAACTCGTCCAGGTGGCCGGCACGCGCTGGACGATCGAGGCCTGCTTCGAGGCCGCCAAGGGCGAGGTCGGCCTGGATCAGTACGAGGTCCGCTCCCCGCGATGGCCTCCTGGCCATCGCCCCTTCGGGGTTGGATCGCCGGGCCTTCTGGCCGGCGATGGGCCGGCTGGCACCGCCACGTCACCCTGGCCATGCTGGCGCACGCCTACCTCGCCGTACTCCGCAAGGTCGTCGTCGGGGGACGAGCCCACGCTCGACCTGGCAGCAGACCTGCTCCCGCTTACCGTGCCGGAGGTCCGCCGCCTGCTCTGGCATCTCGTCTCGCGGCCCATGCCCGACATGGCGGCTGCGCTCGCCTGGTCACGCTGGCGCCGCCGCCACCAGCAACGTGCCCGCCGCTGTCACTGGCAACGGCGAACCTCCATTGAAACCCGGCTGTAGTACTAGAGCATTTTCGATTTAGGTAGACCCATACCCACAGTGGGCGAGGTAATTGGCGCATTGGTCGGGCGTGAAGCGGGCGGGCAGGTCGCCTGTGACCGTCCAGAGCGCCTCCTTGGTTCGCGCGGCAGCTTTTCGGAGCAGGGCCTTGAGCTTGGCGAAGAGCTGCTCGATCGGGTTCAGGTCGGGGCTGTAGGGCGGCAGGTAGAGGATGGAGGCGCCGGCTGCGGCGATGGCCTGACGGACGCCATCGACTTTGTGGGCAGCGAGATTGTCCATCACCACGACGTCGCTGGGTGTCAGCGCCGGTGCCAGGACCTGCTCCACATGAGCCCTGAAGGCGGCGCCGGTCATCGGGCCGTCGAGGACCAGGGGTGCGATCACCCCGCTCTGCCGCAGGCCGGCGATGAAGGTCGTGGTCTGCCAGTGGCCGTGGGGCCGGCCGCCACCAGGCGCTCGTCCGCCGGGCAGCGGCCGTACCGTCTCGCCATGTTGGTGGCGGTGGCGGTCTCGTCGAGGAAGACGAAGCGGGCGGGATCCATGATCGGTCAGCAGACCGATCATCCGATCCCTGGAAGGGACCGGGCCAGCAGGCCCGGGAGGAAAGGGCTGCCACGAGCGCCAGCGCCGCCGCCGGATCAGGACGTCGGGCCGATCCTGCTCGGAGGCCTGGAGGACTTTTTTTATGCCTCAGGCCGAGGCTGCGGAGCGTGCGGTGGAGGGTCGAGAGCGCCGGGCTCAGGCCGAAGCGGCGTCGCAGCTCGCCCTGGAGCTCGACAAGCGTGATGTCGGGCGTCGCCTCGATGGCCTTCACCAGGTCGTCCTCGTGCCCGGCCAGAGCCGGCGGGCGATGGCCACCGACCTGCGCCGGCGCAGCGCTGCCCGTCTCGCGCACCCGCCGCATCAGCTTGATCGCCGCCGCGGCGCTCACCTCGAAGCGTCGCGCCGCCTCGCGGATCGAGCTGCCGCCCTCGACCGCGCGCACGATCCGCCCGCGCAGATCCATCGACAGCGGTGCCGGCATCCCAAAGCCCCAAGCTGACTCAACCGAGAGTATGGAATTCACAGGTACCAATTCTATGCAATAGGAAAATGCTCTA
>CAWHFO010000017.1:0-3920 GCA_963828215.1 uncultured Alphaproteobacteria bacterium
ACCTGCTCGAGGCCGGCGCCGACCTGCGCTTCGTCCAGGACTGGCTCGGGCACAGCAACATCCAGAACACGGTCGTCTACACCTTCCTCACCACCCGGGGCCGCGAGGGGGCGGCTCGACGCGTGTTCCTCAATTTGCCCCGCTACTGACGCGAGGAGAAGCCGGGCATGAACGGCGCCACGGCCTACGATGGCGACTGGGATCTGACGCCAGCCGACCGCCTGCTGATCGAGGCCAAGCGCTGGGGCAGCCGGCTACGCTTCGCCGTCATGCTGCTGTTCTTTCGCGCCCGCGGCCGCTTCCCGCGCGCCACCGGCGAGATCAGCGAGGAGGTGGTGACGGGGCTGGCGCGCACGCTCGGCGTACCGGCGCCGGATGGCGCGGCATTGCTGCTCCCCAGTGCCTCCGATCGCACGCTGGAGCGGCAGCGGGCCGAGATCCGCGCCCTGCTCGGCTTCCGGGAGCCGACCGTCGCCGACGCTGAAGAGCTCGGCGCTTGGCTGCGCGACCATGCTGTAGCCCTGACCCGCGACCACGGTCGTCTTGCCGCCCAACTGGAGGAGCGCTGCCGGGCACGTCGCATCGAGCCGCCCACATCCGACCGTGTCGCACGCATCGTCCGCGGCGCGGTGCGCGCCTATGAGGATCGGTTGCATGCGACCATTCACGCTCGGCTGCCACCCGAGGTGCGCGAGCGGCTCGACGCTCCGCTGCAGCCACCTCCGGCCGGGATCGAAGCCGACGGCGAGGACGACCCCGCCGCCGCGACGGGCGCCAGGGCGCTGCTGAATTTCGTGCGCGGCGACCCGGGCCGGGCGGGCGTGGCCAGCGTGACGCGCGGGCTGGAGCGCCTGGAGGCGATCCGCGCGGTCGGCCTGCCCGCCCGCCTGTTCGCGGGCGTGCTGCCCCATGAGGTCGAGCTGTGCCGCCGGCGCGTGGCCGTGCAGCCGCCCTCCGATCTGCGCCGCTTGCCCGAGCCTGCCCGCCTGGCTCGGCTCGCCGCCTATGCCCACCTGCGCGGCCGCACGCTCACCGACAACCTAGTCGAGCTCCTGGTGGAGACCGTGCATGCCATCGGCGCCCACGCTGAGCGCCGGGTGGAGCAGCATGCCATCGGCGAGCTGAAGCGGGTCACGGGCAAGACCAATCTGCTGTTCGAGATTGCCGGTGCCGCAGTGGCCCGGCCGGACGGGACGGTACGTGACGTCGTGTTCCCAGTCGCCGGCGAACAGACCCTGCGCGACCTGGTCCGCGAGTGGCAGTCCGGGCCGACCTACCGCACGAGCCTGCGCACCACGATCCGCGGCTCCTATGCAGGGCACTACCGGCGCATGGTGCCGCGCCTTCTCGACGCGCTCGACTTCCGTTCCAACAATACCGTGCACCGCCCGGTGATCGAGGCGCTCGCACTGATCCGGCGCTACGCTGGAACCCGGCTGCGCCACATCCCTGCGCACGAGACGGTGCCGATCGAGGGCGTGGTGCACTCTCTGGCGCGACGCGATCCTCGACGCCGGCGCCGACGGCGGCAGACCGCGGGTGAACCGCATCACCTACGAGATCTGCGTGCTGGAGGCGCTGCGCGAGCGGTTGCGCTCCAAGGAGGTCTGGGTCGTCGGCGCCGATCGCTACCGCAACCCGGACGAGGATCTGCCCGCCGACTTCGCCGAGCGCCGCGCGGCCTACTATGAGGCGCTCGGCCTGCCGCTCGACGCCGACGCGTTCATCGCCGGCCTGCAAGGGGAGATGCGCGCGGGCCTGGCCAGGCTCAACGCCGGTCTGCCGCAGAACCCGCAGGTCAGGATCACGAGCCGGCGTGGGGGTTGGATCACGGTCTCGCCGCTGCGGGCACGCCCCGACCTGGAGAGCATCGAGGCACTCAAGGCCGAGGTCACGGCGATCTGGCCGATGACAAGCCTGCTCGACATCGTCAAGGAAACGACCTGCGGCTCGGCTTCACCAACGCGCTGGGCAGCCCCACCGCCTACGAGACGCTCGACCGCGGAGAGTTGCGGCCGCGGCTGCTGCTGTGCCTGTACGGGCTCGACACCAACACCGGCCTGCGGCGGCTGGATGCCGTGCGCGACGGCGGCCCGAGCTATCGCGACCTGATCTATGCGCGCCGGCGCTATCTCACCCCGGACCGGCTGCGCGAGGCGATCGCGGCGGTGACGAACGGCACGCTGCGCGTCCGCGACCCCGCGATCTGGGGCGAGGGCACCACCGCCTGCGCGTCGGACAGCAAGCATTTCGGCGCCTGGGACCAGAACCTGACCACGCAATGGCACGTCCGCTACGGCGGGCGCGGCGTGATGATCTACTGGCACGTCGAGCGGAACTCGCTATGCATCCATTCGCAGCTGAAGTCGCCCTCCTCTTCCGAGGTCGCCAGCATGATCGAGGGGGTGCTGCGCCACTGCACCGAGATGGCCGTGGACCGCCAGTATGTGGACAGCCACGGCCAGAGCGTCGTGGCGTTCGCGTTCACCAAGCTGCTCGGCTTCCAGCTCCTGCCCCGGCTCAAGCGCATCGGCAAGCAGCGCCTCTATCGGCCCGATGCCGGCCAGCCGGTCGCCTATGCGCGCCTGCAGCCTGTGCTGTCGCGGCCGATCGACTGGGAGCTGATCCGCCGCCAGTACGACGAGATGGTCAAGTACGCGACCGCCCTCAGGTTGGGCACGGCGGAAGCCGAGGCCATCTTGCGGTGCTTCACCCGCGAGAACGTCCAGCACCCCACCTACCGGGCGCTGCTGGAGCTCGGGAAGGCGGTGAAGACCTGCTTCCTATGTCGCTACTTGGCAGACGAGGCCCTCAGGCGAGAGATCAACGACGGGCTGAACGTGGTCGAACATTGGAACAGCGCCAACGACTTCGTGTTCTTCGCCCGCCGCGGCGAGCTCAGCAGCAACCGGACCGAGGACCATGAGCTGAGCATGCTCAGCCTGCATCTGCTGCAGAACTGCATGGTCTACATCAACACCCTCATGCTCCAGCAGGTTCTTGGCCGGCCGCACTGGGCCAATCGACTTACCCCGCGTGATCACCATGCGCTCACGCCGCTGATCTGGGAAGCACGTCAATCCTTACGGTCGCTACGAGCTCGACATGCGCACCCGCATCGCCGCCCTCACATGACGCCAAATGGCGGCTGGTGACACGACTGTTGGGAACGGGCCGATCTGGACCGATTTCGATCCTCGGGTCGGCCGTGAGCAGAGTGGCCGCCGGCCGGCCCTGGTGCTTTCACCCGTGGCCTTCTTCAGGGCGAGCCGGTTCGCGATCGTCTGCCCGATCACGTCACGGATCCGGCCGTTCGCCTCGAGTGTCGTCCTTCCCGATGGATTGCCGGTCACAGGTGAGGTGCTCACGAGCCATGTCCGCAGCATCGACACCATCGCGCGACCGATCGCCTTTGCCGGGGGTCCAGTGCCGGGGGGCGTGCTGGCTGAAGCCCGCGCGAAGCTCGCGATCTTGATCGGCCTCAGTCATTATTTGCCATAAATTTGATTATGCGATCGGTGGATATGAGCACCTGGCCGCGCTCGCTCTCGGCCTTCAGGTGTTCGAGGAACGCCATGAACTCCCTGAGGTGGGGGTGAGTGGATAGAATTGGGTGCTCTTTGTCGGCCATGCCCTGAACCCTATGAGAGCAATCGCACCGGCACGAAACACCGGTTGGTTTCGGCGGCGCGGCGGGCCTTGGTGCTCAGAATGTCGGGCAGGGGCAGGCTACGGTCCAGGACCTCGAAGAGGTCCGCGCCGTCCATCGCTATCAGCGCGACAGACCGTCCGCGCTCGAACGCTTCGAGGCCGTCCGGGGAGAAGCCGGAATAGCTGACGATCAGGCCTCGGGACCATCGGGCCTTACTGGTCACGGTTTCATTGAGGATGGCGAGCTCGGCGCGGGATATCCGGTCGTT
>CAWHFO010000018.1:0-3351 GCA_963828215.1 uncultured Alphaproteobacteria bacterium
GTACGCCTGGTCGGCCGGCCTCCCCCCCTAGTACTACAGCCGTGTTTTATGTGCTAAGAGCTGTCGTCGTGGAGGAGAGCCATGACGACAACGAGCGGTGGTGAGGCTTGGGCCGAGGCGTTCGAGGCCTTGATGGGGCGGCTGGGTCCGCGGTTCGGGCGGGTCGAGCCGCGTCGGCGGTTGGCGGCCTATCTGCGGGGGCTGCTGGCGCCGGTCGAGCGCAAGAACGGCTGGCAGCTGGCGGAGGTGGCGGGCGACCGGACGCCGGACGGGGTGCAGGAGTTCCTGAGCCGGGTGCGGTGGGATGCAGACGCGGTGCGCGACGATCTGCAGGCCTATGTTGCGGAGCATCTGGGGGCTCCCGACGGCGTTCTGGTGCTCGACGAGACGGGCTTTGTGAAGAAGGGCCGCAAATCGGCGGGCGTGCAGCGCCAGTACAGCGGCACGGCGGGGCGGATCGAGAACTGCCAGATCGGCGTGTTCCTCGGTTATGCCAGCCGCTACGGCCGGGCGCTGATCGACCGGGCGCTCTATCTCCCGGAGAGCTGGGCCGTGGACCGGGCGCGGCGGGTCGAGGCCGGGATACCCGAAGCGGTCGCGTTCGCCACCAAGCCGAAGCTGGGCTTGGCCATGCTCGAGCGGGCCCATGCCGCCGGGCTGCCGTTCGCCTGGGTGACCGCCGACAGCGTCTATGGTGCCGACCATGCCTTGCGCCGCTGGCTGCAGGAGAAGGGGCTCGGCTATGTGCTGGCGGTGAGCCGGGCGCAGCGCCTGGGCTTCGGCCGGGTCGAGGAACACGCCAGCGAGGTGCCGCCTGACGGCTGGCATCGCCTCAGCGCCGGCGACGGTGCGAAGGGCCCGCGGCTCTACGACTGGGCCTACGCTCCTTACGGCAGCGATGCGGCGCCCGGCTGGGAGAAGGGGCTCCTGATCCGCCGCAGCCTCGCCGACCCCGGCGACCTCGCCTTCTACCTGACCCATGCCCGCCACGGCACCGCCCTCGCCGATCTGGTGCAGGTGGCCGGCAGCCGCTGGACGATCGAGGCCTGCTTCGAGGCGGCCAAGGGCGAGGTCGGCCTCGACCAGTACGAGGTCCGTCGGAGGGGATGTGGGGTGGATGGGGGGGGATGGACCGGCTGGCACCGCCACGTCACGCTCGCCATGCTGGCCCACGCCTACCTCGCCGTCCTGCGCAAGACCGTCGTCGGGGGACGAGCCCGATCCCGGCCTGGCGGCCGAGCTGCTGCCCCTCACCGTCCCGGAGCTGCGCCGCCTGCTCTGGCATCTCGTCTGGCCCCACGCCCCGCCATCGAGGCCGTCCTCGCCTGGTCACGCTGGCGACGGCGACACCAGCAGCGCGCCCGTCGCTCCCATTGGCGACGACGAGCCTCCAATGAAACACGGCTGTAGTACTAGCGTATTTTCCATTTATGTAGATCCATACCCGGAGTGGGCGAGGTAGTTTGCGCATTCGTCGGGTGTGAAGTGGGCGAGCAGGGCGGCTGTGACCGTCCAGAGGGCGTCCTTGGTTCGCGCTGCCGCCTTTCAGCAGCGCCTTGAGCTTGGCGAAGAGCTGCTCGATCGGATTGAGGTCGGGGCTGTAGGGCGGCAGATAGAGGGCGGAGGCGCCGGCTGCTGCGATGGCCTGCTGGACGCCATCGACCATCCGGGCCTCCACCGGATCCCGCGGGGTGACGTCAAAGAAGCCAAGATGGGCGGCCAGGTTGTCCATCACCACGACGTCGCCGGGCACCAGAGCCGGCGCCAGGATCTGCTCGACGTAGGCTTTGAAGGCGGCACCGGTCATCGGCCCGTCGAGGACGAGCGGCGCGATCACCCCGCTCTGCCGCAGCCCGGCGATGAAGGTCGTGGTCTTCCAGTGTCCATGAGGCACGGCCGCCACCAGGCGCTCGTCCGACGGGCAGCGCCCATATCGCCTCGCCATGTTGGTGGCGGTCGCCGTCTCGTCGAGAAAGACGAAGCGGGCGGGGTCCATAAAGGGCTGCCAGGATTGCCAGCGGCGGCGCCGGACCGCGACGTCGGGCCGATCCTGCTCAGCCGCCCTCAGGGATTTTTTTTATGCCTGAGGCCGAGGCTGTGGAGCGTGCGATGCAGGGTCGAGAGCCCCGGGCTCAGGCCGAGGCGGCGCTGCAGCAGGGCCCGGAGCGGCCAGCGTGATGCGGGCGTCGCCTCGACGATCCTCACGAGCTCAACCTCGTGCCCGGCCAGCGCCGCCGGACAATGGCCGCCCACCTGGGCCGGCGCTGCGCTGCCCGTCTCGCGCACCCGCTGCATCAGCTTGATCGCCGCCGAGGCGCTCACCTCGAAGCGCCGCGCCGCCTCGCGCATCGAGCTGCCGCTCTCGACCGCGCGCACGATCCGCTCACGCAGGTCCATCGACAACGGTGCCGGCATGCTGATCCTCCAACAAACCCAACCAGCAGTGTCAAATCACAGGCACCGATTTTATACAATAGGAAGATGCTCTAGGGAACGAGCCTGCCATCCGCGTCAATCGCGCGAACCAGAGATAGGTGCCTGGGGGAGTGCGCCCCTGGGGCGGACAGGATGTCCGCGGGCGCACCATCCTGCGCTCCCGCTGCCGACGAGCCGCCGATGCGGCCCCGTAAGAATTGAAGCCGTCGCCAGTTCGGATATCCTTGGGATATCGTCGAGGGTGACGTGGGCGAGCGGAGGCCGTGATGCGGGTGAGCGTGGCGAAGTGGGGCAATAGCCTGGGCCTGCGCGTCCCCAAGGAACTCGCCGCGCGGTTTGGGCTGGGCGAAGGATCGCGCATCGAGATCGTTGCCGAGGACGATCGGCTCGTGCTTGATCCCGGCGCGATCCGCTTTCACGTTCGAGGAGCTGCTCGCCCGCATGACCCCCGAAGCCATGCGCGAGGCATTCGACTGGGGCGACGATCGCGGCCGCGAGAACGTGGAGTGAGTGCGTATGAGCCCGAGGCCGGCGATCTGATCTGGACCGATCTCGATCCTCGGGTCGGCCGTGAGCAGAGTGGCCGCCGGCCGGCCCTGGTGCTTTCACCCGTGGCCTTCTTCAGGGCGAGCCGGTTCGCGATCGTCTGCCCGATCACGTCACGGATCCGGCCGTTCGCCTCGAGTGTCGTCCTTCCCGATGGATTGCCGGTCACAGGTGAGGTGCTCACGAGCCATGTCCGCAGCATCGACACCATCGCGCGACCGATCGCCTTTGCCGGGGGCCCCGTGCCGGGGGGCGTGCTGGCTGAAGCCCGCGCGAAGCTCGCGATCTTGATCGGCCTCAGTCATTATTTGCCATAAATCCAATCGGGCGATGACATGAATGTAGGCGCAAAGCTAGAATGTCACCACT
>CAWHFO010000019.1:0-6931 GCA_963828215.1 uncultured Alphaproteobacteria bacterium
GTGCGTCTACCTGTTCCGCCAAGCGGGCACGACGGCGGACCTTAGTCGCTAGGCGGGGCCGATCAACCGGGGATCAGGGCGGGGACCCGCGGCACTCTCCCCAGGAGCGCCTCTCGATTGTTAAGCGGCGGCGTGATGAGGAGCACGCCGGTCGGCGGTAGAAGCAAATCAGAGTTGCAATGTACAGATCGGCATGCCTCTCTCCCGTAGGGGTGAACCTACAAGCTTCGTAAGTCGACTACCTTCCCGCCAGAGCCAGATAGGAGAATCCCATCAAAATCATCCTGACTGCGTTTGAGGCAAATCGTCCTCAGCCGTTGCCGATGACGGCCCAGATCGTTGACCTGTGCCTCCAACTCAGTGATCGATTTCTGACCGGTCACCTCGCATAAGCCGTCCGCATCATCACCAATTATGAAAAGCCACGCTTACTGGAGCGTCTGCCCGATACCGCGGCAGACAATTTCTCTTTAAACTCAACAGCCGCTTCCAACGCTTCGACGGCTCGTTCAAGCCTAAGCCGCCCTATCTCAATATCTCCGGACTCTAGGTCTTCGCCAGTGTGTTTTGATAAATCGGTAGTCTCCTGTTCGCTCCCGCTTCTTTCGTGGCAAAGTTAGATCTGGTTTAGCGCGATCGTCAGCCTTAAGGGACGGATCGCACTCCAGAATGGCGTTCGGACGCTTCTCGAGTTCCGCTTCGACTTGCCTCATCTTTTGCCATGTAGCGAACGTGACCTCGATGGCCAGCTTCCACTCCCAAGAGGAAAGCACCGCGCCTGGCGGCTCTGGACATTCAACCGTCAGGGGAAACGCTAGCTCCCCACGCTCCTGGAGGAACTTGAGCGTATCGACAATGCCGAGAGTCTCATAGTTGGCTTCGTTCTTCGCCCAGTCCCGAAGCCCTATGAGCGCACCGGTATCGCTGATTATTGCACCCGCCAAGTTGTCTGGCCTCGCCATGGCGCATCACCTCGACCAAGCACGCTGGTTGGCTCAAATGGACACGGTCGGAGCCCGGAACTTTGATCCTATGCGTGTATGTGTCCCGCCAAACGTGTCGCGGATCTGCCTTTAGCAGGGGCTCCCCACCCCGATCAACCGGCGATCAAGGCCAGCACCCTGAGCGGGCTGCCCGAGCCTTTTTCGATTTTGAGCGGCGGCGTGATGAGGAGCGCTCCCGTCGGCGGCAGCTGGTCGAGGTTGGTGAGGCTGGCGAGGCCCAGCTTGTTGGAGCCGTGCATCAGGTTGTGCGCCGGGAAGGCGGGCTCGAATGCAAAAGCCTGGCCGGCGTCGGTGCCCACCGCCTCCACGCCCCAGCCATTGACCTCGCGCTCGACCAGAAGGCGCACGGCGGCTACGCTCGGCCCCGGCACGTGCGGCCCGTCCTCCCTGGCGTTGAGGAAGGCGGCCGGGTCGGTGCGCTTCGACCAGTCCGTGCGCATCAGCGCCCAGGCGCCCCGGGGAATGCGCCCGTGACGCCCCTCCCAGGCCTCGATGTGCGCGGGCTCGAAGAAAAGTCTCGTCCGCCGCCGCCTCCCTGGAGCAGTCGATCACGCAGGCGGGCGCGACGAGCCTCTGGGCCGGGATCGTGTCGGTGTAGCCGTCGGCGAAGTCCTTGCCGGTGATCCAGTGCGCGGGCGCGTCGAAATGCGTGCCCGTGTGCTCGCCCATGCTGATGTTGTTCCAGTACCAGCCGGGTCCCCGCTCGTCGTAGCGGGAGATCGGCTCGATCCGGAACGGTGCCGAGGGGGCGAAGGGCGGCGGCAGCTGGATGACAGGCGTCGAGGGGCGAAGGGTCTGGCTGAGGTCGACGACGCGCAACCCACCCTCTGCTAGCGCTGCGGCGACCGCTTGAAGCAGCTCCATCGACATCCTTCTGGCCTCCCTATCGATCCCGGCGGCGCATAGTATCTCGCCCCCTCGAGCTTAGCAGCGGCGATCGAGCGGGCAAGCGCCCGGCCGGCTCCGTCAGGAGCCCTGCACGCCCGGATATGGGGTAAGCCCCACCGCGCGTATCCCGGCGACGGCACAGGCCTCGTCATGATCACCGGTATCCCCTGAGATCCCGACGGCCCCCAGGATGTCGCCGCCCGCGTCGGCGATCAGCACGCCGCCGGGCGACGGTGCCACCCGACCGCCCGACACGGCGGTCAAGGCGGCGACGAAGGCAGGGCTGCGCGCTGCGCGCTCCGCCAGCTCGCGCGTCCCGAACCCCATACCCAACGCCCCCCACGCCTTGGCGAAGGCGATGTCGAACCGGAGGATGCCGGCGCGATCCTCGCGCTTGAACACCAAAAGATGCCCGCCCGCGTCCAGCACCGCCACGCCCAGGGGTGCCAGGTCTTGCCTCCGTGCCTCGGCCAGCGCCGTATCGACGATCAACGTAGCCCGCTCGAGCCCAAGGAGTGCCACCGCCGGTTTTCTCCACCTGATGTCCGAGCGGCATCTCTTCCTCGATGCCTGCCACGCGATCAAGGGCCGTCGAAAGGCTTTGGCCCGAAGGGCCGCCGGGGCTATTGAACACGGACGCTTCAACCGCGCGCCATGCCTTGCCCGGGCGGCCGCCCTCAGTGGCGGGCGGCTCCGGCACGACGCTCGCCGCGCGGGCTCGTCACCTCTCGTGCTGGACCTTCTTCCGTGACGATGATCCGTTCGGCCCCTTCCCGGCTCATGCCGGACGACGGCAGCGGCTCGACCAACGCCGATCCCCGCATCCTCGCGCGCGTCCTGCGCATGGCCTGGCGCTATCCCTGGGGCATGGCGGCGGCGCTCGGCGCCACGGTCGTGGCCGCCATTCTCCAGCTTCTGATCCCGCATTTTCTGGGCCAGGCGGTCGACGCCGCGACCGGGCTTCTCGGCAGCGGCAACGAGGCCCTGGCGCGGGCGGCCCTCTGGCGCACCGCCGGCCTGCTGATCGGCGCCAGCGTGCTGCGCGGCCTCTTCACCATGTGGCAGAACTACGAGGGCGAGGCGGTCGGCCAGCGCGTCGCCTACGACCTGCGCATGGCCTACTACGCCAAGCTCCAGCGGCTGAGCTTCGGGTTCCACGACCGCGTCCACACCGGCGAGCTGATCACCCGCGGCATGCTCGACATCGAGGGCCTTCGGATGGTCGTCAATGCCGGCCTGATCCGCCTCGTGCTGCTGGTGCTGCTTGTGGGCATCGGGGCGGCGCTGCTCCTTCGCCAGGAGCCGGGCCTGGGCCTGGTGGCGCTGAGCTTCGTGCCCTTCGCCGCCTGGCGCTCGACCGTGGCGCGCCTCAGGCTCCGTGCCAGCTGGCTGGCGCTCCAGGAGAAGCTTGGCGTGCTCACCCGCGTCATGGAGGAGAATCTGGGCGGCATTCGGGTGGTGCGCGCCTTCGCGGCCCAGCCCCACGAGATGGCCAGGTTCGACGTCGTCTCGAAGGAGACGCTCGACCTCGCCGACCGTCGGATCGACCTGCGCGTCCGCAACGGCGCCGCGATGAGCTATGCCTTCTTTCTCGCCATGGGGCTGCTGCTCTGGGTGGGCGGGGAGAAGGTGCTGGCCGGCACCATCACCGTCGGCACGCTCACCGAATATCTGGCCTTCATGGTCATCCTGCAGATGCCGGTGCGGCAGATCGGGCTGATGATCAACGCCTTCGCCCGGGCTTCGATGTCGGGCGGGCGCCTCTTCGAGGTGCTCGACCGCGAGCCCGACATCGCCGACCGCCCGCAGGCGCGGGATCTGCGGACCGCCCTGCCGGTGCTCCGCTTCGAGGACGTCTCCTTCGCCTATCCTGCCCACCAGGGCGAGGGTGGCGGCCCGGCCACGCTCAACCACATCAGCTTCGAGGTCCGGGCCGGCCGGACGCTCGGGATCGTCGGGCCGCCGGGCAGCGGCAAGTCGACCATCGCCCACCTGATCCCGCGCTACTACGACCCGACCGCCGGCCGGATCACGATCGACGGCCTGGACCTCCGCAATGTCACGCTCGCCTCGCTGCGCCGGACGGTCAGCCTGGTCCAGCAGGATTCTTTTCTGTTCACCGCCTCGATCGAGAACAACATCGCCTATGGCGACCCCTGGGCCGACCGCGAGCGGATCGCCCAGTCCAGCGAGACGGCGAGGCTGCACGACTATATCGCCGGCCTGCCCAGGGACTACGGCACCCTCGTGGGCGAGCGGGGCGTCTCGCTGTCCGGAGGCCAGCGCCAGCGCCTCGCCATCGCCCGCAGCGTCCTCCTTGCCGCACCCATCCTGGTGTTCGACGATTCGACCGCCTCGGTCGACGCCGCCACCGAGCAGGGCATCCGCGAGGCGCTCCGCTCGCAGACCGGGGCGCGGGCGACGATCGTCATCGCCCACCGCCTGGGATCGCTTCTCGACGCCGACGAGATCATCTTCCTCGAGGCCGGCCGCATCGTCGAGCGCGGCACCCATGCGGAGCTTCTCCGGCAGGGTGGCCGCTATGCCAGCCTCTACGAGCTGCAGAGCCTCGGCGGCGAGGCAGCCGGTCGCCGGGACGGCAGCGGCCGGGGCCCCGAATGAGCACGGCTCGGGCCGGCCTCGGGCGGGCGTCGCTGCCGCAGGGCACACGCCCGCCCCGCGCCGTCGTCGGCTCCCAGATCGACACCGAGGAGGCCATCTTCGCCGCCTTCAGCGGCCGCATCATGCGGCGCTTCTGGGCCTTCATCAGCCCCTATCGCCGCCAGCTGGTGCTGGGCGTCCTGGCCGTCCTGGCCTTCGTCGCCAGCCAGATCGCGATCCCCCTGGTCCTCCGCGCCGTCATCGACCGGGCGCTGGTCGGCGCCGGCGGCGGCGAGCGCCTGCTGACGCTGGGCGTCGCCGTCTTCTTCGGCATCGTCAGCCTCAACTTCCTGGCCAATCTGGTCCAGGAGACGTTGGTGGCACGGATCGCCCAGCGGCTCCTCGTCGACCTGCGCCGCGCCATGTACGCCCACCTGCAAAAGGTCTCGCTGTCCTTCATGGACAAGACCGAGGTCGGCCGTCTGATGTCGCGCCTGCAGGGCGACGTCCAGGCCCTTCAGGAGTTCCTCGAGACCTCCGTCTCCGCGGTCGGCGACCTCGTGCTGCTGGTCGGCATCATGGGCGTGCTCCTGGTGCTGGACTGGCGGCTCGGGCTTCTGACCCTCTCGGTCGTGCCGATCCTCTTCGTCGTCCGGATCATCTGGCTGCCGCGGGCCCGGCAGGCCTTCATCCGGGCGCGGATCACGAGCTCGACGCTGAACGGCGCGCTCGCCGAAGGCATCAACGGTGTCCGCACCATCCAGGGCATGGGCCGCGAGAGCGTCAACCTCGAGCTCTTCGAGGAGAAGGTGAGGGACAATCTCAGGGCCCAGCTGCACGGCACCTGGCTGGCCCAGATCATGATCCCGATCGTCGACACGCTCACCGGTGCGGCCATGGGCATCGTCATCGTGGTCGGCGGCCTCGCCGTCCTCGGCGGCCGCCTCGACCTCGGCGTGATGGTGGCCTTTCTGCTCTATGTGCAGCGCTTCTTCGACCCGATCCGCTCCTTGACGATGCAGTACAGCGTCATGCAGCGGGCCATGGCCTCGGGCCAGCGCATCTTCGAGGTCCTGGACGTGCCAATCGACGTCAAGGACAAGCCCGATGCCCTGGCGCCCGAGACAATCGATGGGTCGGTCGAGTTCCGGAACGTCACCTTCGGCTATGTCCGCGGCAGTCCTGTGCTGCGCGACCTCAGCTTCCGGGTGGAGCCGGGCGAGACGGTGGCCCTGGTCGGCGCCACGGGCTCGGGCAAGACCAGCACGATGGCCCTGGCCCACCGCTTCTACGACGTGTGGGACGGGCAGGTGCTGGTCGGCGGCCATGACGTCCGGGACCTCACCCAGGCCTCACTGGGCCGCCACATCGCCATGGTTCTCCAGGAGCCTTTTTTGTTCACGGGCTCCATCCTGGAGAACATCCGCTACGCCAGCGCCCGGGCGACCCGCGAGCAGGTCGTCGAGGCGGCCAAGGCCGTGGGCGCCCACGACTTCATCACGCGGCTGCCCGAGGGCTACGACTCGCCGGTCGAGCAGCGCGGCGGCAACCTCTCGCAAGGGCAGCGCCAGCTCGTCAGCTTCGCCCGCGCCCTGGTCGCCTCCTCGAAGATCCTGATCCTCGACGAGGCGACCGCGAGCGTCGACAGCTACACCGAGCAGCTCATCCAGGCCGCCCTCGCCCGGCTGCTCCAGCAGCACACCGCCCTGGTGATCGCCCACCGCCTGGCAACGGTCCGCAACGCCGACCGGATCATCGTCCTCGACGCCGGCCGGATCCTCGAGAGCGGCTCGCACGCCGAGCTGATGCGCCGGAACGGTCTCTACGCCCGCCTCTACCGCCTCAACTACGCCTCCTTCGACGACATCGGGAGCCCGTCGTCGCCGGCCGGAGCCGCTCTCAGCCCTTGAGACAGGAGCTCATGAAGGTCTTCCGCGCCTCGCCGGAAAGCTTCTTGGCCGACGCCTCGGTGTTGCAGGTCTTCATCTTCTCCTGCTGCGTGGTGCCGGTGCCGGCCGTCGTCTTGCTCGACAGGCAGCTGCTCATGAAGGTCTTGCGGGCATCGCCCGAGAGCTTCTTCGCCGCCGCCTCGGTGTTGCAGGTTTTCATCTTTTCCTGCTGCGTCGTCACCTGCTTGGTCTCGGCACCATAGCTCGGCGCCAGTTCGAGCCCGGCCATTCCGACGCTCAGGCACAAGGCCACCATGAGAGCGCGCATCAGTTCCTCCCGCGAAGATGAGACATCCACGGCGCGTGCATAGCAGGTCGCCCCTCCGCGGCCTATGGGCGCCACTTCGGCGGACCGCCGGGCTCAACCTCGCCCGGGAGGAGATCGGGGAGGCGTCTGCAGCGGCGCCCGCCCTTGGACACGGTGGAGCCTCCGACAACCCGCCACCGTTCGTTAGGGACGGACGCACGAGCCGCTCCAGCGGCGTTGGC
>CAWHFO010000020.1:0-3603 GCA_963828215.1 uncultured Alphaproteobacteria bacterium
GTACGGCGCGGACCACGTTCCCAGCGCGTGCTGCGACGGCTCGTCGTTGGCCTCGTCCCACCAAGCGATCGAGAGGTAGACGCAGTCCGGCGCCAGTGGAGCCTCAGCCAGCCGGCGCGGGGTGAACAGCGCCCCGTTGCCGGCCGCGAAGGAACCGAAGCGGTTCCGGAGATCAAGGCCGTAGAGCCGGAACAGGCGCGCCTTGCCGCTGTCGGCGTTCGGCGCACGCATCACGGACACCCCATGACTCCTCCATGAAGGTGGCGACGTGGTTGCTCGGACTGCAGACGATCGTCAATTTCTCACGGCCCGCGCGCCGAGCGGCGGCCCTCGAACGCCGCAGCGAGCGGCCCTGATCGGGCGCCGCGGTGAGGCCATGTTTGGTTGGTTGACAGGGTGAAGGCGAAATACCGGGTCCAGCTCGACGCTCGTCTCGTCGCGCGCGATGCCGCCTAGCTGAAGCTCGAGATCGACTCCTCCTTGCTCGTGATGAACTCGAGCAGCGCCGGCTTGCCCTGCCGCGTGGCTTCGATGCCGCGGCGGATGGCCGGGACGATCTCGTCGGGCTCGGTGATCCGCTCGCCATGGGCGCCCAGAGCCCGGGCAAAGGCCGCATAGTCGCCCGAGATGTCGGTCGACCGATAGCGGGCCGTCGATTCCGGCATCACCTTGAGCTCGATCGCCATCGAGAAGTTGTTGAGCAGGATGGAAAGGATAGGGATTTTCTCGCGAACCGCCGTCTCGATGTCCATGCCGGTGAAGCCGATGGCGGCATCGCCCCAGACATTGATGCAGAGCTTTTCAGGCTTGGCGAGCTTGGCGCCCATGGCGAGCCCGAGCCCATAGCCGAGCTGGGTCGACTTGCCCCAGCCGATGTAGGAGAGCGGCGCCGTCGAGCGCCAGAACGGCGAGAGCTGGTCCCGGGGGCTGCCGGCGTCGTGGGTGATGATGGTTTCCGTCATGTCGACCGTGTGCTGGAGGTCCCAGAGCACCCGGTAGGGGCCGAGCGGCGCCGCGTCCGAGGTGAGCTTCGGCAGCCAGCGGCCGAGCCAGCGCTCGTGCACCTCCGCGATCTCGCGGGCGACCGGCGAGGGATCGCGGGCCCCGCCTTTGTCCTGCCGCTCGATCTCCCCCAGCAGCGCCTCGAGGAAAAGCTTGGCATCGCCCAGCACCGCCATCGTGCAGGCGAGATCCTTGTTGACGTCCATCGGATCGAGGGTGGCATGGATGATTTTCTTTCCGCTCGGCATGCTGACGCCGAAATTGGTCGACCCGAAGCTGCAGCCGATGCCGAGGATGAGGTCCAACTCCTTGAGGAAATGAAAGACGGTCTCCGGAATGGCGCGGCCGCCGGAGCCTAGCGCCAGCGGGTGATCCTCGGGAAACGCGCTCTTGCCTTCGAGGCTGGTGCAGACCGGGATGGCGAGGCGCTCGGCCAATGCCGAAAGCTCGGGCCAGGCCTCCGCCCAGTGGATGCCTTGGCCGGCATAGATGACCGGCCGCTTCGCGCCGAGCAGCATCGCTGCGGCCTCGCGCACCGCCTCCGGGTCGGGGCCGCTGCGGAGATGCCGCACGGGCGTGTAGTCGACGGCCTCGATCTCCTCGGCCCAGACATCGACCGGGATCTCGACCAGCACGGGCCCACCGCGGCCGCTCCGCAGGCGCGTGAAGGCACGGCGCAGGATCGATGGGATTCGCGGGCGGAGCGTGATCGGCTCGGCCGACTTGGTGATGCCCCGCATCTGCAGGCTGCCGAAATAGTTGGGCTGCACCCAGGCGAGCCGGCGCGCATAGCCCATCGGCATGACCAGGAGGGGGATCGCCTCGCTCCAGGCCTGGGCGACGCCGCCATAGGCGTTCTCGGTGCCCGGCCCGTGCTGCATGGCGAAGACGCCCAGCCTCTTTCCCGACGTGACCCGCGAGATCGCGTCCGCCATGTGCAGCCCGGTCCGCTCCTGCCGAACGATCACCGGGCGGATGCCGACGCGGGCCGCATATTCCAGGACATGATTGACCGGATAGCCGATCACCATCTCCACGCCCTCGCGGCGCAGGATCTCCGCGATGACTTCCGCGGTCTTCATGGCCCAGCCCTCCCTCGACATCCAGCCCGACCCTGGCAGCCCGACCTTGGCAGCCGGACGGGCAGGGGACAAGCGCCGGCGGCCGTGGCCGGCGTGATCGCGCCCGGCCGGGCCGTCAGCGGCGGCGCCGGCGGTCCACGAGGTGCTGGCGCAGCAGGGCGGGCAGCATCAGGCTGGCCACGCCGGCGACCGCCACCAGGTTGTGGAGCGGCTCCCCCATCGGGCCGTCGGTCCGATCGAGATAGAAGCAGGTATAGACCAGGGCGACGTGAAAGGAAAAAACCCAGAGCGCGTGTCGGCCGAGCAGGGTGAGCGGGGGCCAGGCGACGAAGGCGTGCAGGGCCCGGCTCGCTCCTCGGACCAGGCGAAGCGGCGAGGCCCGGCCGGGGCCGAGCAGCCACGTGAGGGTGTAGGCCGTCGCCGCGATGTGGAGGACGTAGCGCGCGGCGAGGCGGAAATGCCGGATCGCGTCGGGCGACAGAGGATCGTGGCCGATGTGCCGCCGTGCCAGGAAGGCGACCGCGCGCCAAGCGAAGCCGGCCGCCAGCACGGCCAGCGCCATCGGCAGCAGGATGCGCACCGTGCGCGGCGCCCAGAGCCAGCCCTCGAGCCTGCCCTGGGCCCAGAGGCCGCCGGCGACCAGGCCCGCCACGAAGACGAGCTGCCAGCCGAGCGGGTCGAAATAGCCCCGCATCCGTACGTTGGAGCCCATCGATCCCAGCACGGCCTGCAGCGCCGCGCCCACAGGGTGCTCGGCCCCGAGCTGCACCAGGAGCCAGAGGGTCAGGCTGATCGCCATCGCCACGTGGGCGCGGCCTTCGAGAACGAGGCGGACGACCAGCGGAGCCGCTGCCATGAAGAGGACGTAGAGGGGCAGGATATCGAACAGGTCCGGCGCATAGAGCATCAGCAGCGTCGAGGGGAGGGTGCCCGGCAGGTCGGTGCCCAGGCTGCCGGGCCAGGGAGCCCAGGCCGTGCGTGTCGCCAGGAGCAGCAGGATGGCGGCCAGCAGCATGGCCAACAGACCCTGCTGGCAGCCGAAGATGACGCAGGCCCGGCGGAGCAGCCGGACGACCATCGGGCGGACGCCCGACCTCAGGCATTGCCGCACGCCGAGGATGCCGACCATGAGCCCCGAGATGAAGAAGAAGCCGTGCGCGGGGTCGGTGAGCCCGTAATGCCGCGGGTCGACATCGGCGATCAGCACCGAGCGATTCAGCTGCAGATGGGTGATGGTCATGATGACGAGGCATAGGCCCCGCAGGCCGTCGATGGCGGCGATCCGCGAGGCGGAGGAGGTGCGGGACAGCGAAGCAGGCGACACCGCCGCCTGGCTGCCGGGGTCGCGTCGATGCGGCAACGCGCCGTCCAGAAGGCTTTCGGTCACGGGCGTTCCCGCGGCGACCCGCTCCGTCGACCGGGGATCTAGAGGGATCCGAGCAGGCGCCTCGATCACTTTTGAGGTGAACGCACACGGCGTCAAGCCGCTCGACGTCGCCCCGGGGAACGTCAGCCGGTG
>CAWHFO010000021.1:0-5620 GCA_963828215.1 uncultured Alphaproteobacteria bacterium
GGCGGGCGGGGCGGGGCTGTTCGTCGGCCTCGATCTGGTGCGGCTGGTCTAGCCTTCCAGCCGCCCGCACGATCTATCCTGAACGAGCAGGCGACGCTCGCTCGATCCGATCGCCGGCCCCAGGCAGGCGAGGGCCGGCCGTACCTTCGGCATCTCTTGCGGATGTCGATGGATCGCCGAGTTGCTCCGCGCAGACGTCGCGGACGCAACCGCGCAGCCAGCGATGGGCGGGATCCGCCTCCAGCCGCGGATGCCAGAGCAGGGACACGGTGATCTCCGGCAAGGCGATCGGAAGAGGAAAGCTGAACATTCCGGCGCGCAAGGCTCCCGTGTGCCGCTCGGGAACGCTGGCGATCAGGTCGGAAGCGCGCGCCAGAGCGAGCGCAGCCGAAAAGCCGCCGACGATCGTGGCGATTTCCCGCTTCAGCCCGACCGACTCCAAGGCCTCGTCGATCGGCCCCTCGTCGAGACCCCGCCGCGAGACGAGGACGTGGCGGCCGGCCGCATAGCGGGAGGTGGTGATGTCGCCCCGGCTCAGCGGGTGCCCGATCCGCACGACGCCGATGAAGACGATCTCGGAACAGGCCCTGGGCACGCACCTCCGGACCCGTCGTCTTCCCGACGACACCCGTTTCCAGATCGATGCTCCCGTCCCGAAGGGGCGTGCTGTCCTTGTCCGGCTTGGACACGAAGCGCAGCCGCACCCCCGGCGCCTCCCCGCCGACGCGCGCAATGAGAGCCGGTCCGAAGCTCTCCACGAAACCCTCGCTGGTGCGCAGCGTGAACGTTCGGACGAGGCGTCCGAGGTCGAGCTTCTCGGCGGGGCGCAGAACGGCTTTCGCGTCGTGCACGAGCCGGCCGACCCGCTCGCGAAGCTCGAGCGCTCGGGGCGTCGGAACGAGACCGCGTCCGGCCCTGACCAGCAGGGGATCGCCCGTCGTCTCGCGCAACCGCGCGAGCGCCCGGCTCATCGCGGACGGGCTGAGCCGCAATCGACGGGCGGCGCGCGCGACACTGCCTTCGGCGAGCAGCACGTCCAGGGTGACGAGCAGGTTGAGATCGGGCATGGACATGCATCGACCGTAACACGGCCCGGCCGCCATGTATGGCGTCATATGCACGAATAAGATGCAAATGGTGCGCGTTCCGCCATGCCAGGCAGCGGACTACGTTTCCGACGGCTCCGATTCCGGAGTCACGGCAAGCGGAGCTCGAGTTGAAGCAAATGATCGAGGAAGAAGACGGGACGGGGACCGGAAGGGCGAAGCCGACACCTTCGGTGCGTTGGGCGCTCTGCCAGCCTTTCGCTGTCCATGCTGATGCCGTCGCTCGACACCAGCATCGCCAATGTCGGCCTGCCGACCCTGGCCCGGGCGTTCGCCGCTTCCTTCCAGGACGTCCAATGGATCGTCCTCGCCTATCTCCTGGCCATCACCACCCTGATCGTCAGCGCCGGACGGCTCGGCGACATCATCGGCCGCCGACGGCTGCTGCTGGCCGGGATCGGCCTGTTCACGGTGGCCTCGCTGCTGTGCGGCGTCGCGCCCACGCTCTGGCTGCTGATCGCCGCCCGGGCGGCGCAGGGCATCGGCGCGGCCATCATGATGGCCCTCACCATGGCCCTGGTCGGTGAGGCCGTTCCGAAGGCAAGGACCGGTAGTGCCATGGGGCTGCTCGGGACGATGTCCGCGATCGGCACCACGCTCGGTCCGTCGCTCGGCGGCGTCCTGATCGCCGGCTTCGGCTGGCGGATGATCTTCCTCGTCAACGTGCCGCTGGGGGTTCTCAATCTCTACCTGGCGCTGCGGACCCTGCCTGTCGACCGTCGGGCGCCGCGGCGGATCGTCGCGGCTTCGACGCCGTCGGCACGTTGCTGCTCGCCCTGACGCTCGCGGCTTATGCGCTGGCCATGACGATGGGCCGCGGCAGCTTCGGTCCGGGCAACCTGGCCCTGCTGTCGACCGCGCTCCTCGGGGGCGTCATCTTTGTCGTCGCCGAGGCGAGAGCCGCATCGCCCCTGCTCCGTCCGGCGATGTTCCGCGATCCGACGCTGAGCGCGGGGCTCGCCATGAGCGTGCTCGTGTCGACGGTGATGATGGCGACGCTGGTCGTCGGGCCGTTCTATCTGTCGCGCGCGCTCGGGCTCGACGCGGCCCGCGTCGGGCTGGTGATGTCGGCCGGCCCGCTCGTGGCGGCGCTGATCGGTGTGCCGGCGGGCCGCATCGTGGATCGGTTCGGCAGCCAGCGAATGACCACCGTCGGGCTGGTCGGAATGGCGGCAGGCCTGCTGGCGCTCTCACGGCGCCGGGGAGGTTCGGCGTCGCCGGCTACGTCGCGTCCATCGTCGTGGTCACGGCCGAACTATGCGCTGTTCCAGGCGGCGAACAACACCGACCGTCATGACGGATGTCCGACCCGACCAGCGGGGCGTCATTGCCGGGATGCTCAGTCTGTCGCGCAATCTCGGGCTCATCACCGGCGCGTCGCCATGGGGGCGGTCTTCGCGTTCGCCTCGGCGGCGACCGACATCACGACGGCGCACCCGGAGGCCGTCGCCGCCGGCATGCGGGCGACTTTCAGCGTCGCGGCGCTTCTGATCGTCGTGGCGCTGGCAGGCGCGATGGCGAGCCATGCTCTCGCGAAGCGCCCTTCAAGAATGGAGGAGGCCTCCGCCTACCTCCCCACCGCATAGGCCTGCATCAGGCGGGGCGTCGCGGCGGCTTTCAGGATCTCTCCATCGCGTCCCGCCGCGCAGAGGCGGCCGATGGACCAGTCGGGCTGGACGGTGAGGAGGTGGCCGCGGCGGGTGAGGGCGTCGATCGTCGCCTCGGGGAAGGTGGCTTCGAGCTGCATGTGGCCGGGCTTGGCGGGTCGGGGCCAGAAGGAGAGCGGGGCGTGCTCGCTGTGGAAGAGGGGGGCGTCGATGGCTTCCTGGAGATTGAAGCCGTGGTGGACGTGCCGGAGAAAGAAGATGGCCTGCCACTGGTCCTGCTGGTCCCCGCCGGGGGTGCCGAAGGCGAGGCACGGCTTGCCGTCGCGCAGAGCGAGGGAGGGCGAGAGGGTGGTGCGGGGGCGCTTGCCGGGCGCCAGCGAGCTGGGCAGGCCTTCCTCGAGGCGGAACATCTGGGCGCGCGAGCCGAGGGGAAACCCGAGCTCGGGAATGACGGGGCTCGACTGCAGCCAGCCGCCCGAGGGGGTGGCCGAGACCATGTTGCCGAAGCTGTCGACCACGTCGATGTGGCAGGTGTCGCCCCTCACCTCGCCTTTTTTTCCTCTTGCCGCGAGATGGCCGAAGGTGGGCTCGCTGCTGTGGCCCTCGGCGCTGGTCTCGACGGCGAGGGTGCGCCGCACCTGGTCCTCGAAGCCCTCGACCACACCCGGGCGCAGCTCCATCGAGGCGCGCTCGCCGACCAGGCCCCGGCGCTCCGCGTTGTAGGCGTCGGAGAGGAGGGTCGCCATCGGCACCTCGGCGAAGGCCGGGTCGCCGTAATAGGCCTCGCGGTCGGCCATGGCGAGCTTCAGGCCCTCGACCACGACATGGACGAAGTCCGGGCCGACCGGGTCCATGGCACCGACATCAAAACCCTTCAGGATCGCCAGGAGCTGGAGAAGAAGAGGGCCCTGGCCCCAGGGCCCGGTCTTGCAGACCGTGTAGCCCTGATAGTCGTAAGTGAGCGGGTCCTCGTAGGTGGCCTGCCAGCCGGCCATGTCGTCGGCCGTGAGCAGGCCGCCATGGCGCCGGCCGGAGACGTCCATCACCTCCTGGGTGAGGCAGAAGCGATCGACCGCCTCGGCGACGAAGCCCCGGTACCAGGCCCGCGCTGCCGCCTCGACCTGGCCCTCGCGGCCGTGGCCCGCGGTCTCGGCCTCCTGCAGCACGCGCCGCCAGGTTTTTGCCAGGACAGGATTGCGGAACAGCCGGCCGGCCACCGGCGCCGACCCGCCGGGCAGCCAAGTCGCGGTGGAGGTGGGCCATTCGGAGTGAAAAAAATCCTGGAGGCCGGCGATGGTGGCGGCCACGGCGCCGAGCAGCGGGTGGCCCTCCTCGGCATAGTGGATGGCGGGCTCCAGAACGTCGCGGAGGCCGAGCCGGCCGTAGTCGCGGTGCATGGTGAGCCAGCCGCCGACGGCGCCGGGCACGCAGGCGGCGAGGAGGCCCGTGCCCGGCACGAGGTCGAGGCCCTGGCGGCGGTAGGCCTCGATGGTGGCCGCCGCCGGTGCCGGCCCCTGGCCGCAGACCACGCGGACCCGGTCCTCCCGTGCGTCGTAGAGGATGACGGGAAGGTCACCGCCGGGCCCGTTCAGGTGCGGCTCCACCACCTGGAGCACAAAGCCGCCGGCGACGGCGGCATCGAAGGCGTTGCCGCCCTTCTCGAGCATGCTCATGGCGACCGCCGAGGCGATCCAGTGCGTCGAGCTGACGACCCCGAAGGTGCCGAGGATCTCGGGGCGGGTGGTGAAGCGCGGCATGTCTGGTCGTGCCCCCGTCGCTTGCGTCCCGTGGCCCGGGAGACCGGGAGCGGGACCACCTCTGGGCGGGATAGACCCGAAGGGCCCCGTTGGCCATCCGCAAGCATCGGCCGGCGAGGCATGTCACCCCCCGAAGGAAGGGCAATCAGCTCTCCGGCGCCTGGGATTCCTCCTCGTAGCCGCCGACCACCCAGATGAAGCTCTGGACGTCGATCCTGTCGCGGGGCCGCAAGTCGGCCAGCTCGCCCGCGGTCTCAGCCGTCAAATCGAGAAGGCAATCGTATACCTTCATATCGAGACGCGACTCGTAGTCCGTCGCGAAGCGATGCCCCACGCGAGCCGCGAAATCTTTCGTCGCCTCCGGCTTCAGGAACATGTGCGTCTCGGGCAGCCAGAGGAAAGGCAGCTAGGTCACGGCCGTCCACTTGGCGCTGTCGTGGGGCTTCAGCGCGCGCTCCATATCACGGAGGGCGGCCGTCTCGCCCATTGCGAAGCGGGCGGCCGCGCGAACGAAGGCATCGGCGGTCGGGCCGCGCAGCACGTCCTGGAGGCGCATCTTTTCGAACGGCGAAAGGAGGGTGGTCGCACCAAAGACAGACAGCACGGCCTCGCCGAACCCCGATTCTATTGCCGCCTCGGTAAGGGGAACAGTCTGGTCAAGCCTCGACTTGGCGGCTACCTTGTATTCGCGCTCTTCGCGCGCGAAGTCCGGTGATTGAAGGCCATCGGGAAAGAAGCGGAGGAAGCGATTGCGGGCACCGTGGTGGCCAATATAGCTCGGATCGACTTTGGCGGCCGCATCCCACAATCGTGTCCAGACATCGTCCCGGTCATCGCCGTCGATCCGCCCTTTCAGCGCGTTGTCGCTCCCAATAATCACCCCGCTGAAGCCTCTCTCCGTCTGAACGAGCCGCAGGACCAGCTTGCCAACGTTTGCGATTTTGATCGTCTTCATCGAAGGCTCCACGGACCGCCTGGGCCGCCGACCGGACACTGCTCTTCCGAGGGGTGCTGGTCAACGGGCCGGCCCTGCCGAAGCCGCACCCCGTTGTGACCAACGGTGTTACCGTGGCCGCTGACCAACCGGGCCAGCCTGCTTGGATGGGTGACGAGGCGCCAGACGGCCATCCGGCCTGTCGCAGGCCGTGAT
>CAWHFO010000022.1:0-5246 GCA_963828215.1 uncultured Alphaproteobacteria bacterium
TGTCTGGCTATATATTATAGCCAGATTATAAGAGCTGCAGTGCCGTCGCAAGGGCAGTCTCCGGAAAACTCATCTGCCACCTCATGTTTTCAGATGAATGCTTCGGGAGACGGTTTTGCGAGGCTCTGAGGCCAAGATTGTCAAGGCATGCGGAACCGTAGATCTGAACCTCCGATACACCTTTCACGGAGCGACGCCTCCGACAAGCCTGGCGCGGTTCACTCTGGCACCTGGTCACAACAATGGCGTTCGAGAGCGAGCGCCAGTCCTTCGGGCGGCCCCACCGGCTGGAGCCATGGAGGCACATTGATGGCTATCTGGCGCCTGACCCCGCTCGATTCAGGCTCCGATGACCCGCTACCCGAAGCCAAAAGGGTTGTCGCGATCGTGCGGGCGCGTACGGAGGACAGCGCGCGAAAGTTGGCCGATCTTCACCATCTCCGCGGAGACGCATGGTGCTGTCAACCCGTGGAACCCGTTCACCCCTTCCGTGCCGGCTACAGCGGAGCGTTTCGCGGATGCGCGCTATTCCGAGGACGGCCCTGAAGAAATCCTGGAAGCTACCCTGGGATAGTCAGGCTTTGGTCAGGCCGTCGCCATCGAGCGCCTTGGTCTGGCGGCCGCCGCCTCGCCCGTGCATGACGCGAGCGAACTCTGATCGCAAATGCGCGCCAGGGCCACGAGGGCCGGCGCGATGCTGGCGAGCCGCGGGTCATTGAACCGGGATCGCGTCCCTCCATACTCACGCGGGGGCATCGCTGCAGCGGACTTGCGCTGATGAACGAGAGCGCTCGGGCGGTAGCGGTAGGTCAAGAGGGCAGAAGGCGCCCGCTGCATGCTGTGACAGCTCTGGGCGCGCTTGGCGTCGTCTATGGCGACATCGGCACCAGCCCGCTCTACGCCCTCAGGGAAGCGGCCAGGGCTGCCTCGGCTGGCCACGCGCCCACGCCGGAGGCTGTTCTCGGCATTCTCTCGCTCATCCTGTGGTCGCTCGTCGTCGTCATCTCGCTCAAATACGCGATCCTGATCCTGCGCGCCGACAATCGCGGGGAGGGCGGCATCGTCGCGATGCTTGCCGTCCTCCGCGTGCGCGACGCCCCGCCGAGCAGCTGGCGCGGCTCGCTTCTGGTCTTTGGCCTGGTCGGAGCGGCGCTGCTCTATGGCGACGGGGCGATCACGCCGGCGATCTCGGTGTTGAGCGCGGTCGAGGGCCTCAAGGTCGACGCGCCCCGGCTCGCCCCTGCGGTGGTGCCCCTCACCCTCGCCATCCTGATCTGCCTGTTCCTCGTGCAGCGGCGCGGGACAGGGTTCATCGGCGGCATCTTCGGACCGGTGATGCTCGCCTGGTTCGTGGTGCTCGCCGTCCTCGGCCTCCGCGGTATCGCGCGCGAGCCGGAGGTGCTCGCCGCCGTCAGCCCGCTTCACGCCCTGGCCTACCTCCTGCACGCACCGCCAGCGGCCAGCTTCGCCGTCCTGGGCGCGGTATTCCTGGCCGTGACCGGCGGCGAGGCGATGTATGCCGACATGGGCCACTTCGGCCGCGGGCCCATTCGGCTGGCCTGGTTCGCGGTCGTGCTGCCCAGCCTCGCGCTGAACTATTTCGGGCAAGGGGCACTATTGCTGGTCGACCCCACGGCGATCCGCGAACCCCTTCTATCAGCTCTGCCCGGATTGGGCGCACTACGGCCTCGTCGCCTTCGCGACAGCGGCCACGGTCATCGCGTCCCAGGCCATCATCTCGGGCGCTTTCTCCCTCACCCAGCAGGCCATTCAGCTCGGCTTCCTGCCGCGATTGGCCGTCCACCACACGGCCAGTCACCAGCGCGGTCAGATCTACGTTCCCGCCGTGAGCTGGCTGCTCGCTCTGGCGACGCTGGGTGCGGTGCTGGGCTTCGGATCCTCCGACGCTCTCGCCGGCGCCTACGGGATCGCGGTCTCGATGTTGATGGCGATCACGACGGTGCTGGCCGCGCTGGTGGCCCTGCAATGGGGCTACGATCCGCGGGCCGTGGTGGCCGTGAACGGCATCTTCCTCGCTGTCGATCTGGTGTTTCTCGCCGCCAACTCGACCAAGCTCCTCGAGGGCGGCTGGTTTCCGCTGCTGCTCGCCGCCGTCGTCGCGTTCCTGATGCTAACTTGGCGGACCGGGCAGCGGCTGGCCGAGCGGGCACGCATTCGCCTGCGCCAGCCAGAGCGGATCTTCATGCGCCGGCTCCTGGAGGCGCCGCCGACCCGCCTGCCGGGAACGGCGGCGATGCTGACGCCGGGGACGTCGGACATCCCGCTCTGCCTCACCCACCACCTCAGGCACAACCGGGTGCTGCACGAGAACGTGCTGCTTGTCACGGTGCTGACGATGGAGACGCCGCACGTAGCCGAGGCCGAGAGGATCGAGGTGGTGGAGATGGGCCACGGGATCAGTCGGGTGCTGCTGAGCTACGGCTTCATGGAGACGCCGGACGTGCCCGAGGCGCTGCGCCTCGCCCAGAGCCAGGGCAAGTTGCCCGGCGTCAGCCTAAGGGAGATCACCTACTATCTCGGCCGGCTCACGATCCTGCCCACCCGAAAGGTGCCGGGCATGGCAGTCTGGCGCGAGGAGATCTTCGTCGCGCTGAACCGCAACGCAGAACGGTCGGCCGCCTATTTCTGCATCCCGGCGCGCCAGGTGGTCGAGATCGGCACCGAGATCGAGATCTGAAATGTGCCTGCGGAGACCGTACGAGCGGCCACCGTCAGGGGCGCCACCTTCGCGCACCGGCACCGACCATCACGATGCCGGCCGCCCAGAAGACCGCCTGCAAGAGCAGATGGATCAAGCTCGGGGCTGGCCGCCACTCGCCACCGTCCGGATGCCTGGCGGCCATGGACGGATCGAACCCGATCGCCCTTTGATGAGGCGGACAGGCGGCGGGAGGCGACGATTCGTTGCGCGTCGATCCGCCGATCGATAGGCGTTTGGCATGACCAAAGAGTGGCAAAGAGGCAGCTCTGTCCGGGCGGGTCACTGTTCCCCGCGACCCCCAGCGAGCAATCGAATGGGCCCACTCGTGGCGCTTGGGATAGTGCTCCTTGCTGCGACGCCCGCCTTAGCTGCCGAAACTGCGAAGGCGGGCCCCTCAGAGGCGGTCTTCATCGCGCAAATTATCCTGCTGCTTTCGGTCGGGCGCCTCATGGGCGAGCTCATGCAGCGGCTCGGCCAACCGGCCGTCATGGGGCAGCTGCTTGCCGGCCTCCTGCTTGGGCCGTCAGTCCTAGGCGCGCTCTGGCCGGAGGCCCAGCACGCGATCTTCCCGACCAATGTAGCGCAGAAGAGCATGATCGATGCCGTGTCTCAGCTCGGCATCCTTATGCTGCTGCTCCTCACCGGCATGGAAACCGACCTGTCCCTGGTCCGGAAGACAGGTCGCGCGGCGCTCAGTGTCTCGGCCGCCGGCATTGCCGTCCCGTTCGCCTGTGGCTTCGCGCTCGGCGAATTCCTGCCCGAGGCGATGCTGCCGCGGCCGGAGCTGCGCCTGGTCGCCTCGCTCTTCCTCGGCACCGTGGTGTCGATCTCCTCGGTGAAGATCGTCGCCATGGTCGTGCGCGAGATGCGCTTCATGCGCCGCAACGTCGGTCAGGTGATCGTCGCTTCGGCCATCATCGACGACACGATCGGCTGGACCATCATCGCGATCATCTTCGGTCTGGCGCTCCACGGCGCGCTGGACCTGGAGACGCTGGCCCGAAGCGTGATCGGCACGGCGCTGTTCCTGGTCGTCAGCTTCACCTTCGGCCGCTGGCTCGTATTCACCCTCATCCGCTGGACCAACGACACGTTCGTGAGCGACATGCCCGTCATCACGACCATCCTGGTCGTCATGGGCCTGATGGCGCTCGATCACCAACCTGATCGGCGTCCACACGGTGCTCGGCGCCTTCGTGGCCGGCATTCTGATCGGACAGTCGCCGATTCTGACGCGGCACATCGACGAGCAGCTGCGCGGCCTCATCACAGCTCTTTTCATGCCAGTGTTCTTCGGGCTGGCTGGGCTAGGCGCCGATCTCACGATCCTGAAGGACCCGAATCTGCTGCTGCTGACCCTGGGTCTCGTCCTGATCGCCAGCCTGGGCAAATTCGGGGGCGCGTTCCTCGGCGGGTGGCTTGGCGGGCTGACGCGCCCGGAGGCGCTGGCGCTGGGCTGCGCGATGAACGCCCGCGGGTCGACCGAAGTGATCGTGGCCACGATCGGCCTGTCGATGGGCGCGCTGAGCCAGAACCTCTACACGATGATCGTCGCCATGGCGGTCGTGACGACGATGGCGATGCCGCCGACGTTGCGCTGGACACTCGGCGCCTCCCGCTTCGCGATGACGAGCGGGCGCGGCTCGAGCGGGAGGCCTTCGAGGCAGGGGGCTTCGTGACCAACCTGGAGCGTCTCCTCGTTGCCGTCGACGGGAGCGCCAAAGAGCCGGTTCGCCGCGCGCCTTGCCGGGCTGCTTGCCGTATCGCGAGGCATGCCGGTCACGGTCCTCGGCCTCGGCATGCGGCTCGCTCCAGGCATCCCCGCCCTCCATACCGGATGGCGACGACGTGGCCGTAGGAGCGGCGGACGGCGTCCGGGAGTTCGAAGCCGATACCAGAAAGGCGTTCCCCGCGGAGGTGAAGCTACTAATGCGCCTTCCAGAGGCTCCGCCCGAGGAGGCCGTGGCGGACGAGGCACGCAAGGGCTACGGACTTCTGGTCGTCGGCGTCGCGCGTCGGCCGACGTCGCGGGCGGCTTCCACGAGGATGTGGCCCGCATGGCAAGCGGCTTTCAGGGACCGCTCGCCGTCGCCGTCGCGCGCGGACCGCACGCGGATCGGGCCGTCGACGCGGAGCTGCGAATCCTGATCCCGATCACCGGTACCGATGTGTCGCGAAGGGGAGCCGAGGTCGGGCTCGCCCTGGCGCGGGCGACAAACACCCAGGCAACGGCCCTCCACGTTGCCGGTTCGGTGGCCAAGCCGGCACGACGCCGCTTCGGCAAGTCGCGTCGGGGCGAGGACGAGATTTTGAGGCATATCGTTGGCCTCGCCGATTTGTACGGCGTGCCGCTCCGGACCGCGACCCGCGTCGACCTCGCAGCCGAGGATGCCATTCTGCGGCAGGCGCGCCTCGGCGGCCACAACCTGATCGTCATGGGCGTCACCCGTCGACCGGGTGAAGCCTTGTTCTTTGGTACCGTCGCGACCGCGATCCTCGAGAGCTCAGAGCGCTCCATCCTGTT
>CAWHFO010000023.1:0-7515 GCA_963828215.1 uncultured Alphaproteobacteria bacterium
TGGCCCAGCGGGTCACCGTCCTGCACCAGGGCAGGATCTTCGCGGAGGGCACGGTGGACGAGATCACCGCCCACGAGGATGTCCGCCGCATCTATCTGGGGCGCGCCTGAGATGGCGGGCATCCTCGAGGTTTCCGACCTCCGCGCCGGCTACGCCACGGGCGACGTCGTCCAGGGCGTCAGCATCAATGTCGAGCGCGGCGAGGTCGTGGGCGTGCTGGGCCGCAACGGCGTCGGCAAGAGCACGCTGATGCGGGGCGTCATCGGCCTTCTGCGGGCGCGGCAGGGAAGGATCAGCTTCAAGGGCGAGGACGTGACGGCCGAGCGCGCCGACCGGCGCGCGCGCCGCGGCATGGGCTACGTCCCGCAGGGCCGCGAGATATTCCCGCACATGTCGGTGCTGGACAATCTGCGCATGGGCCAGTTCGTGAGCGCGGGCGCCGGCCACTTCGCGCTGGATGAGGTCTACGGCTATTTTCCGTTCCTCAAGGAGCGCGGGCGCCAGCGCGGAGGGACGCTCTCGGGCGGCCAAGCAGGAGATGCTGGCGATCGCCCGGGCGCTCGTGAACGGCCCCGAGCTTCTGCTGCTGGACGAGCCCTCGGACGGCGTGCAGCCCTCGATCGTCCAGGAGATCGGCGCCTTCATCGCCGAGATCGTGACGCGCAAGCCGATCGGCGTTCTGATCGTGGAACAAAACATCGATCTGATGCAGACCGCGGCGCACCGGGCCTACGTTCTCGACAAGGGTCGGGTCGTCGCCTCCATCACCCGCGAGGAGCTGCGCGACACCGAGCGTGTCGCCGAGTTCCTCGCCGTCTGACCTTCTCGCCGTCTGACAGGGAGCATTCCGATGACGTGGCTCGAGACTTCCTACATGGCGCGCAAGGGCGTCGCCAAGGGCAAGGCCGGCAAGTCGCACCAGCTGACCGAGGCGGTGCAGGGCCGCTACCACTACGTCTATGGCGCCTATGCCGAGCCGGTGATGCGGATCAAGCCGGGCGACACTCGTGATCGCGGAGACGCAGGACGCGTTCGAGGGTGCGATCAAGAGCGAGAGCGACAAGCCGAGCGAGGTCCTCAACGTCCCCTTTCCTCAACCCGCAATGCGGCCCGATCGCGGTCGAGGGGGCGGAGAAGGGCGACGTGCTCTTGCGTGCACATCCACAGCCAATCAGGGCCGCGCGGCCCGCAGCCGGTCGGCACGACGGCGCTCATCACCGAGTTCGGTTATCTCGTCGGCGACGAACAACACGGCCCTTTTGAACGCGCCGCTGCCGGAGCGGGTCAAGAAGATGGAAGTGACCGAGCAGGGCATCAAGTTCAACGAGAAGACCACGCTTCCCTACGAGCCCTTCATCGGCACGCTGGGCGTGGCCCCCGAGATCGAGGCCGTGAAGCTCGCTGCAACCCGACTATTGGGGCGGCAACATGGACGTGCCCGACGTCGCCCCCGGCGCCACCCTCTACTTCCCGGTCCTGCACAAGGATGCCTATCTCTTTCTCGGCGACTGTCATGGGCACGCAGGGCGATGGCGAGCTGTGCGGCGTGGCCGTCGAATCCCGGCCACCGTCACCATCCATGTCGACCTCATCAAGGGCTGGCAGATCGCCTGGCCGCGCCTCGAGAACGAGCGCTTCCTCATGACGCTCGGCAGTGCCAGGCCGATGGAGGACGCGGCGCGCATCGCCTATCGCGAGCTGACCCGCTGGCTCGTGAGCGACTTCGGCTTCGAGGAGAGCGAGGCATACTTCCTGCTGACGCAAGCAGGCCGGGTGCGGCTGGGGAACATGGTGGACCCGAAATACACGCTCGGCGCGTCGATCCTGAAGAGCTACCTCGCCTGAGGGAGGGCTTGGCGATGGCAGAGGACCGCAAGGGCCGCCACGAGGCCGTCGTCCGCGTCGCATGCGTCCAGATGGAACCGCATGTCGGGGACAAATCGGCCAATGTCGCCAAGGGCGTCGCGCTCATCGAGGAGGCGGCGGCCAACGGCGCCCGGCTCGTGGTCCTGCCGGAGCTGTGCAACTCCGGCTACGTGTTCGAGAGCCGGCACGAGGCGTTCGCGCTCGCCGAGCCGATCCCGGACGGCGAGACCGTCCGGACCTGGGCCCGCCTCGCGCGCGACCATGGCCTCTACATCTCGGCCGGCATCTGCGAGCGCGACGGCGACCTCCTTTACAACTCGGCTGCCTTCATCGGCCCCGAAGGCCCAATCGGGACGTTCCGCAAGGTGCACTGTGGAACGAGGAGAACCTGTTCTTCGAGCGCGGCAATCTCGGCTTCCCCGTCTGGGCACGCCGATCGGGCGCGTCGCGGTGCTGATCTGCTACGATGGCTGGTTCCCCGAGGGCTACCGGCTGTGCGCGCTGCAGGGAGCCGACATCATCTGCATCTCGACAAACTGGGTCCCCATCCCCGGGCAGGTCCGAACCGGGAGGCGATGGCCAACATCCTCTGCATGAGCGCGGCCCACACCAACTCGGTCTTCATCGCGGCCGCCGACCGAGTTGGCACCGAGCGCGGCCAGCCCTTCATCGGCCAGAGTTCTCGTCGTCTCCTATACCGGCTGGCCCGTCGCCGGGCCGGCGAGCCGGACCGAGGAGGAGATCATCTACGCCGACTGCAACCTCGCCGACGCGAGGCGCAAGCGGAACTGGAACGAGTACAACCAAGTCTTGCGAGACCGGCGTACCGATCTCTACGACGAGATGCTGGGCACCGGCGCAAAGCCGGGCTGGTACTGAGCAGCATCGAGGGAGAAGGAGGAAAACGATGGTGAAGGTCACTTTGCGCAAAGACGGCGTGACGCGTCGCACCGTGCTGGGCGCGTTGGCTCCGGTGGGCGCCGCCGCGGTCGCGATGCCATGGACGGTGCGCCACGCCTGGGCCGCGGACCCGATCCGCTTCGGCGTCATCTCGCCACTCACCGGCGCCTGGACGGTCTACGGCAAGGCCCACTTCTCGGGCTTCGAGCTGCGGTCGAGGAGATCAACCGGGCCGGCGGCGTGCTCGGCAGGAAGATCGAGATCGTCGTCGGCGACAGCAAGACCGAGCCGCGGATCGTCGTCGAGCAGGCGAACCGCCTGGTCCGCCAGGAGCGGGTCGACTTCCTGGCCGGCACCTTCTCCTCGGCCGAGCGCAACGCCGCGGGCCCGGTGGTCCAACAGACGGGCAAGCTCCTCCTCTACCCCACCTGGTACGAAGGCCAGAGCCAGGATTTTTCCCCGGCGTGTGCAACAAGAACATCTTCATGTTCGGTCCCGAGCCGTCGCAGCAGGTCTGGCCGTTCATCGACTATATCATGAAGAATCATGGCAAGAAGTTCTTCCTGATCGGCTCGGACTACGCCTGGCCTCGCGAGACGAACAAGATGTTCAAGGAGAAATTCAACGAGCTGGGCGGCCAGGTCGTCGGCGAGGTCTACATCCCCTTCAACACGCCGCAGTACGATTCGGTGCTGCGTGACATCAAGAGCGCCGGGACCGAGGTGGTCTTCCACTCGCTGACCGGCTCCGACACGGTGAATTTCCGCCGCCAGTTCCACGCCGCCGGCATGTCGAAGGACATCACGCTCTGGACGGTGGACGACGAGGAGGTGGTGACGAGCGGCCTCGGCCCGGAGGTCTCGGCCGGCACCAATGAGCTTCGACTACTTCATGACCATCGACCAGCCGAACAACAAGGCGTTCCTCGAGCGCTTCTTCGCCAAGTACGGCAAGGACGCGCTGATGAACACCGTGGGCGTGGGCATGTACAACGCGGCCCACATGGGGGCCCTGGCCATCGCCAAGGCAGGGTCGACCGACACCGCCAAGGTGCGCGAGGCCCTCAAGGGGCTGACCTTCGAAGGCGCGCCGCAGGGGCCGGTGACGATGCGGGCCCTGGACAACCAGGCGGTGCTGCCCTCCTACCTGATGCGCGTGCGGCCGGGCTGGACCGGCGTCAACGACATGTTCGAGCAGATCGAGGCGCTGCCTTCCGTGCAGCCCAAGCCTGCCGCCTGCAAGTCGCTGCCGCCTGACCCATCCGGGCGGCCCCGCGCGGGGGCCGCCCGACCTTCGCCTGGAGAAGCCTTGCTCGCCTTTGCCCTCAGCGTCGTCGCCGACGCCGTGCTCATCACCCTGGTCCTGGCGCTCGCCGCCTCGGGCCTGGCCGTGATCTTCGGCCTCATCGGCGTCATCAACCTCGGCCATGGAGCGATGCTGACGCTCGGCGCCTACCTGATGTGGTGGACCACGAGCCACGGCGTCCCGTTCGTGCCGGCGGTGCTGCTGGCGGCGGTCGGCGTCGGGCTCATCGGCCTCGTGCTTGAGCACGTCCTGATCCGCCACTTCTATGACGAGCCGTTCGAGACGCTGCTGCTGACCTGGGGCTTCTTCCTCGTCGCGACCGAGGTCATCAAGCTCGTCTTCGGCACCGACTTCCGCAACGTGCCCAACCCGCTGCCCGA
Organism: uncultured Alphaproteobacteria bacterium; assembly: GCA_963828215.1. GTDB lineage: Bacteria > Pseudomonadota > Alphaproteobacteria > Geminicoccales > Geminicoccaceae > CAVTJL01. The sequence continues at coordinate 4,452 of CAWHFO010000023.1, forward strand.
CACGATCCACCTCCTGGGCCTCGAGCTTCCGGCCTATCGCACGCTCGTGGGCGCCATCTCGCTCCTCGTCCTCCTTGCCCTGGCCGTGCTCCTCTTCCGCACCAGGATCGGCATCAAGGTCCGGGCGCTGGTGCAGAACCGCGAGATGGCCAGCCTGCTCGGGCTCGACGTCGGTCTGGCCTACAAGCAGGTCTTCGTCGCCGGCGCCTTCCTCGCAGGCCTCGCCGGCGCCCTGATCAGCCCGATGCTCAGCATCGACCCCTATATCGGCAACGTCTTCCTCGTCCGCTCCTTCTTCGCCGTCACGGTGGGCGGCCTCGGCCAGATCCTGGCCGGGACCCTCGTCGGAAGCTTCGTCGTCGGCGGGTCCGAGACGATCTTCGCGCTGGTCTCGAGCCAGGTCTTCGCCCAGACCGTCGTCTTCGCGCTCGCTATCGTGCTGCTGCGCTTCCGGCCGACGGGCCTGATCGGGACGAGGCGGTGAGCGTGGCCGGAAGCCCGGCGCCGCACGATGCCGCCGACCGACCGACGCCTTGGGCCCTCGGCGAGATCCCGCTGGCCGTCCTGGTGCTCGCCACCCTGGCCATCCTGCCCCAGCTGGCCGGGGGCTACGTCGTCTACATCCTGCCGCAGTACATGCTGTTCGGCGTGATGGCGATGTCGCTGGGCCTGCTGTGGGGGGGCAGCGGCATCCTCAGCTTCGGGCAGGCGGGCTTCTTCGCGATCGGCGGCTACGCCATCGGCCTCGTCATGAGGCACGAGGCGCTGCCGTGAACCCGGCCTATCTGGGGTCCTGTGCGCCGTGCTGGTCTGCGCGGCGCTGGCCGCCGCCATCGGCTACTTCCTCTTCAGCGCCGGCGTCCGCGACGGCTACTTCGTGCTGGTCACGCTCGCCCTCTCGATCATGGTCGAGCAGATCGCGGTGAGCCAGTCAGAGATCACGGGCGGCTGGAACGGCATGTTCATCAACCGGATGAGCCTGACCTTCCCCGGCTTCGAGCTGCAGCTAACCGAGGACGTGCCGATCTACTACCTCGTGCTCGCCGTGGCCGCACTGGTCTATCTGGGCCTGCGGCTCGTCCAGCGCGCCCGCTTCGGCAAGATCCTGGTCGGCATCCGCGAGAACGAGGCGCGCATGGAGGCCTTGGGCTATGCCGCGCCGCTCTACAAGACCGCCGCCTTCGCGCTCTCGGGCGGCATCGCCGGCATGGCCGGTGCCCTCTACGCCACGCACGCCGGCTTCGTCGCCCCTTCGCTCGGTGGCGTCCTGTTCTCGACCGAGGTCGTGGTCTGGGTGGCGGTGGCCGGGCGCGAGTCGCTGCTCGCGGCCTTCCTGGGCGGCGTGCTGGTGTCGTCGCTTTCCAACTATCCGAGCGCCATCTCGCCCTCGCTCTGGCAGCTCTTCATCGGTCTCCTGTTCATCGTCGCGATCACCGTGCTGCGCGGTGGCGTTGCTGGGTTCCTCGCCCGGTCGCTCCGCCGCTGGAGCGCGGTGCCATGAGCGCGCTGCTCGAGGTCGAGGGCCTGGGCAAGCGCTTTCAGGGTCTCGTGGCAAACGCCGATATCGACTTCGCGCTGGCACGCGGCGAATTCGCTCGATCATCGGCCCGAACGGCGCCGGCAAGACCACCTTCATCAGCATGATCTCGGGCCACCTGGCGCCAACGACGGGCCGCATCCGCTACAAGGCGCAGGACATCACGCGCCTGTCGGTGGTCCGTCGCGCCCGGCTCGGCATCGGCCGCAAGTTCCAGACCCCCAGCCTGTTCGACAATCTCTCGGCGCGCGAGATGTCGAGCTCGCCGTGCTGCGCGCGGGTACCCCCCGCCGGCGCATCGCCGAGGTGCTGGAGCGCGTGCGGCTCGACGCGGAGAGCCGCACGCCGGCCAAGCATCTCTCGCACGGCCAGCGGCAATGGCTCGAGATCGCCCTCCTGCTCGCCAACGCGGCCGAGCGTCTCCTCGACGAGCCGACGGCCGGCATGACCGCCGAGGAGACCCACGCCACCGGCGCCCTGATCCGGAGCTCGCGGGCGAGCTCGGCCTCTCGACCATCGTCATCGAGCACGACATCAACTTCATCCGCGATCTGGCGGCACCCGTCACGGTGCTCCACCTCGGCCGCGTCCTGACCCAGGGCTCGTTTGAGGCCGTGGCGGCCGACCCGCAGGTCCGCGACGTCTATCTGGGAAACGCCTGATGGCGCTCGAGGCCCTGGACGTCACGGCCGGCTACGGCTCGATCACCGTCCTGCGCGGCGTCTCGCTGCGGGTGGACGATGGTGAGATCCTGGGCGTGCTCGGCCGCAACGGGATGGGCAAGTCGACCCTGATCCGCTGCATCTCGGGCCTCATCCCCGCCAGTTCCGGCGCGCTCCGCCTGGACGGGCGCGACATCACCGGCCTGCCGCCGCACCGGCGGGCCAGGCTGGGGATCACGACGGTCGTGCAGGGTCGCGGCATCTTCCCGCGCATGACCGTGCGCGAGAACCTGGAGATGGGACGGATTGCGAGCGGCACGGCGAAGCGCTCACGCCTCGAGGAGGTGTTGGGCTATTTTCCGCGCCTGCGGGAGCGGCTGGGCCAGCTCGCCGGGACGATGAGCGGCGGCGAGCAGCAGATGCTGGCGATCGGCCGCGGGCTGATGACCGACCCGAGGCTGATGTTGCTGGACGAGCCCTCGGACGGCATCATGCCGGTTCTCGTGGCGCAGATTGCCGAGACGCTGGTCGCGATCAATCGTGCCGAGGGCATGACGGTCGTGATCGTCGAGCAGAACGTGCCGATGGTCTTCCGGCATGACCCGGCGCTGCGTCATTCTGGAGAAAGGGAAGGTCGTGGCCGAGGGCAGCCGTGAGGCGCTCGAGGCCAGCGGGGCAATGCAAGAGTACCTAGCGGTCTGATGGCCGCCGGGCGGAGCGAGGGGTGGCGATGAACGGACGTATCGAGGCGTGGGCTGATTGGAACGGGGTCGGCGCCTCGGGCTCGGGCTAGGCCTGGGCGGCGTCGCCCTGCCGAGCGGCAGGAGCGCCCTGGCGGCCGAGCCGCGGCGGGGCGGCACGCTCA
>CAWHFO010000024.1:0-12340 GCA_963828215.1 uncultured Alphaproteobacteria bacterium
CGCGCTGAGCGGGCAGCAAGACGAGGGGGCGGAGGCCGCCTGAAGCTGCGTCCTGGGGGAAGCCCGTTCCTTGACTCAAGATTGTCGTGCCGCCCTCAATCTTCGTACTTGAACGACAGTTTTACTTTCGACCGATAGAGCTTCACCTTGCCGTTCTCGGTAACCAGGTCCTGGTCGACGAGCTGGGCGATGCGGAGGTCGCGGAGAGAGGAGGCGGCGCGCTCGACGGCGGCGGCGGCGGCCTTCTCCCAGGAGTTGGTGCTGGTGCCGACGAGCTCGACGACCTTGTAGACGCTCTCAGGCATTGTCATCCTCCCGACGCTGCGCGCGGACGAAGGGCCCGCGCCATGAAGATCGTCCGATTCGGGGGCGGAGGCAACCCCGTTGCGGCTCGGGCCGGGCGCGGCTTTGCTCAGATGCCGAGGAACGCCTGAAAGAGGCAGAAAAGAGAAGAAAGGCCGATGGAGGTCAGGGTGAGCGCCATGCCGAGGATGCGGGCCCTCGGGCGGGGCTCGACGAAGGTGAAGGCGAAGGTGTGGGTGCAGCGGCCGGCGACGAGCAGGAGGCCCAGGAGGTGGAGGACCCAGGGAGTCCAGCCGCCCAGCTCGAGGATCAGAAGGAGCAGGAGGCCGAGGGGGCGTATTCGGCGAGGTTGGCCTGGGCGCGGATCCAGCGGGCGAGGAGGGGGTCGTCGCCGTCGCCCAAGCCGATGCGCATGGCGCGGCGCGCCCGATCACGCGGGCGCTTAGATAGACGAGGAGAAGCGCCGAAGGGCGGCGTAGAGGGCGGTCACGCGCAAGGTGGCTCTCCTGCGGGGGCGGCGACCGAGCCGCGCCTGCGGTCGGCATTGCCGCGGAGGACCGCGAGCGGCCCGTTCCGGACGTCGGCGTCCCGGATGCCTGTACGCGGCGAGCCCGCCTTCCGGATCGCCGGCGCCTCGAGGGTGCCGCCAGCCGTCGAGGTGCCGCCGAGCCGCTCGCCCGGGCGTTGGGCCTTGTCCTCGGTGTCGCTCATCGGCCGGAGAAGGTGGGCCGGCGCTTCTCGAGGAAGGCTTTCACCCCTTCCCGGAAGTCCTCGGTACGGCCGGCCAGGCGCTGCAGGTCGCGCTCGAGGTCGAGCTGGGCGTCGAGATCGTTGGCGGCCGAGGCGTCGAGGGCCCGCTTGACGAGGGCGAGGCCGCGCGTCGGCTGGCTCGCCAGATGCCCGGGCCAGCGACATCGCCTCACCCTCCAGAAGCGCGTCGTCGACGACGCGCCAGATCAGGCCCCATGCGAAAGCCTGCTCGGCCGAGAGCGTCTCGCCGAGCAGGGCCAGGCCCCGCGCCCGGGCGGCCCCGACGAGCCGGGAAGAAAAAAAGTGCCGCCGGCGTCGGGGACGAGGCCGAGCCGACAGAAGGGCTGGATGAAGGAGGCGGAGCGGGCGGCCAGGACGATGTCGCAGGCGAGGGCGAGGTTGGCGCCCGCACCGGCGGCGACGCCGTTGACGGCGGCGATCACCGGCCGGTCGAGCGCCCGGAGGCGACGGACCAGCGGGTTGTAGAGGCGATCGAGCGTGTCGCCGAGATCGGGGGCGGCGCCGCCCTCGCCCATGCGCGCGGTCGGCCAGGTCCTGGCCGGCCGAGAAGGCGCGGCCGGCGCCCGTGAGAAGGACGGCGCGGATTTTTTTGTCTTCCTCGACTTCGGCCAGCGCCGCGGCCAGCTCGGCATGCATCGCCTCGTTGAAGCTGTTGAGCTTGTCCGGTCGGTCGAGGGTCAGCCGGAGAACGGCGCCCTCCTGCTCGACCAGCACCGTGCGCTCGCCCATCGCCCCTTTCCCCGTCGCCGTGATCGGTGCCAGGATAGGCGAGCCGCCCGATGCTTGAACAGGCGGGCGCTTCGACAGGTGGCCCCGGGAGGAGATGCAGGACGTGCTGGTGCACACCGCCGCGCCGGATGACCTCGATGCGCTGGCCGCACTGCAGCCGGCATCGATGCAGGCACTCGGGGCCGGCTAGTACAGCCCGGCCGAGGTCGACGCGGCCGTCCGTTTTGTTTGCGTGCCGGATCGCGGGCTCATCGAGGACGGCACCTACCTCGTGGCCGTGGCGGACGGCGCTCTCGTCGGTTGCGGCGGCTGGAGCCTACGACGAAAAGCCTATGCCGGGCCGGCAGACGCCGCGGACGACGCGGGCAGGCTCGATCCGGCGAGCGAGCCCACCCGCATCCGCGCCATGTTCACGGCCCCGGATGCCGCACGCCGCGGCATCGGCCGGGCGATCCTCGAGGCGGCGGAGGACGGCGCCCGCGCCGCCGGCTTCCGTGCCCGCCTCGGCGCCACGATGAGCGGTTTTTTGTTCTATTGCCGCAGCGGCTACGTCGAGATCGGCCGGGAGCAGGCGGTGCTGCCCGACGGAACGCGCCTCGCCGTGGTGCTGAGGGAGAAAGCGCTGCGTAGACGCATGCGGCCGGTGACGGGGAGGGAAAATCGGATGCGACGGCTCGTGCTGGTTCTGGCGGCCGCTGACCATGGCGTCGCCCCGATGGCCGTCCAGCCGAGCTTCGACTGCAGCACGGCGAGCCATGAGATCGAGAAGCTCGTCTGCAAAAGCGACACGTTGGCGGGTTCGACAACCAGATTGCTTCTGTGTTTGCCCAGGCGATAGCCAAGGTGAAGGCGGGCGCCGGGACGACGAGACTTCTTCGAGCCGAGCAGAGGGGCTGGGTCAAGGGCCGGAACGACTGCTGGAAGGCCGACGACAAGACCGCCTGCACGACCGAGGAGTACAAGCACCGGATTGCGGAGCTGCAGGCCACCTACGGCCTCGTGCCCGCCTATGTGCGCGTGGTCTACACCTGCGACGGCAACCCGGCGAACGAGGTGGTCGCTCGGATCTACAGGACCGATCCCGAGGTGACGCTGGTCGAGCAGGGCGACCGCACCGTCACGACCTTCCAGACCATGTCCGGCAGCGGCGCCCGGTTCGAGGGCGGGAACGTCGTCTACTGGGGCAAGGGCCGGGATGCGATGGTGACCTGGGAGGGCGAGGACACGCAGTGCACCGAGCAGCAGGCGAAGTAAGAGGAAGAAAAGATGGCATTGATTCTCTATACGCACCCGTTCTCCTCCTACAGCCAGAAGGTGCTGATTGCGCTCTACGAGAACGGCACGGCCTTCGAGCCGCGGATGGTGGTCCCCGAGACGATGGAGGGCTCCAGGCGCTGTGGCCGCTGCGGCGCTTCCCCGTCCTCGTCGACGACGGCCGCACGGTCCTCGAGGCCAGCGTCATCATCGAGCATCTGGGCCTCCACCACCCGGGCCCCGTCCGCCTCGTGCCCGAGGACCGAAAGGCCGCGCTCGAGGTGCGCATGCTGGATCGCGTCTTCGACAATTACGTCATGACGCCGATGCAGAGGATCGTGGGGGACCGGCTCCGCCCGGAGGCCGACCGGGATCCTTTCGGCGTCGCCGAGGCGCGGTCAATGCTGGACAAGACCTATCGCTGGCTCGATCAGCGCATGGAGAGCCGCAGCTGGGCCGCGAACGAAACCTTCAGCCTCGCCGACTGCGCCGCCGCCCCCTCGCTCTTCTATGCCGACTGGGCGCACGAGATCGACCCGTCGCTCGGCCACCTGCGCGCCTACCGCACCCGCCTCCTCGCCCGCCCGTCGTTCGCGCGCGCGGTGGAGGAGGCGCGACCGTACAGGGCCTACTTCCCGCTCGGCGCGCCTGATCGGGACTGAGCCGGCGCGGCCCGGTCGGTCGCCGCGGCCGAGCCCCTCGGCCATTGACCGACGGGGCGCCCGGGCGCAGCCTCCGTCCCGCCCCGGGCGGCTGTCGGCAGGCGAGGCAGCAGCCAGGGCGAGGAGGAACTGACAAAAATGACGCAGATTGGAGGCTACATCCCGCCCACGCGGCGGCCGGACGTGCTGGGCGTGCACTCGCTGGACCATTTCAGCCTGACCGTGCCGGACATGGAAGAGGCGAAAAGCTTCTACGGCGGCTTCGGGCTCGACGTGCGGGCACAGGGGGGCGGGCTGGAGCTTCATACGGTGGGCAGCGATCATCGCTGGGGCACGCTGGTCGAGGGAAGTCGCAAAAGACTGCATCATGTCTCGTTCGGCGCGTTCGCGGACGATATCGAGCGGTTTCGCGAGCGGCTGGAGCGGCTGGGCATCGGGCGGCTCGACCCGCCGGCCGGGTTCGAGAGCAACGGGCTCTGGCTGCGCGACGCGGACGGGACGCTGGTCGAGATCCGCGTCGCCGAGAAGAGCTCGCCCAACGCCAAGGCGGGCTTCGAGATGCCATCCTCGCCGGCGGGCGTGGCGGGGGCTCCGAACCGCACCGGTGCCCCCTTCGTCCGGCCGCGGCGGCTCGCCCACGTGCTCCTCTTCAGCCGCGATGTCGGGGGGCAGATCCGCTTCTACGAGGACGTCATGGGACTTCGGCTCTCCGACCGCTCGGGCGAGGGCATCGCCTTCATGCACGGCGTCCACGGCAGCGACCACCACGTGATCGCGTTCGCCAAGTCTGACGGCCCCGGCCTCCACCACTGCAGCTGGGACGTGGCCGGGGGTCAACGAGATCGGGCTGGGTGCCATGCAGATGGCGGACAAGGGTTTTGTCAGTGGCTGGGGCCTCGGCCGCCACGTGCTGGGCTCCAACTATTTTCATTATGTGCAGGACCCGTGGGGAAGCTTTTCCGAGTATTCGTCGGACATCGACTATATCCCCTGCGATCTGGACTGGCAGGCGGGCGACCACCGCCCCACGACGCCTTCTATGTGTGGGGCCCGACCCCGCCCGAGGATTTCGTGAAGAACTACGAGGCCGCTTGAGCGCGAGCAGTGACAGCAAGGATTGCGCACAGCTTCACGACATGGGCGCTGCCGCAGGATCGCCGCGTGGGTTGGTTAGACCGACCGATAGACCCTGGCCTACGAACGACACCCGCTACGCGAGGAGGGGTCTGGTGAGCGGCCTCGACCGAGCTTGGGAGATGGAGGAGGGCGGACCTTCTCGCTCTGATTGGAACGGTTCCCGAGAGCCTTACCGTAGAATACAAGCAGTCGAATCATCTTCAGAATGCGAAGATTAGCGAGAACATCAGTAAGGACGTGTCCGCGTTCGCCAACTCTGCGGGTGGAACTATCATCTACGGTATGAAGGAGGCGGGGAAGACACGCCTACCCGAGTGCGTCGATGGGGGGACCGACGAAGAGCAGTTGGCGCCTGAGACACTGGAGAACCTCATAACCCCCAACATCCGCCCACGCATACAGGGCCTCCGCGTCAAGGACGTGGCGCTCCACACCACGGCACCAGGACACGTGGCATACGTTGTGTCGGTTCCTCAATCGTACACTGCGCTTCAGGCTGCCGATCGGCGATACTATCGGAGGTTTGAGTTCAAGTGTGAGCCAATGTATGATCATGAGATACGAGATATAATGAACCGCCGACTTCATCCGCGACTTTGTGCCGACATTTAAACTCGTCGTAGGTGTGCTGAGCGACAGCGGTCGAATTGTCTTACTCCATATCAAGTTACATAACCATAGCCCAGTCCGCGCAACAGCAATGAAATTCAAGCTGTATCTCCCCAAAATCCACCTTCAGCGCTCTGATAGGCCACGAGGCCATCGATGACGTCAGTGGCGTCTGAATTCTCCGAGAGACTGGCAACGACACCGACCAGCAGGATCGTTTGGCGCAGAGACGCTACCATCTTTCCAAATGACAGCCTGCTGATATCTGATCACGATAGAATGGCGTTGATGCTTAGATTCCCGGAGGACGAAATTGCGTTGCCGGCCAGCCCCTATCTGATGTGCATTTTACTATCGTGTGTTTGCGGATGACGCGCCTGTGGAAAGCGGTGATGTAAAGCTAACGAAACAACATGTGGTCTCAGAGCCCGTCCGAGAATGTTTCTCTTCTGCTCAAGGGTTTGCGAGACGCCGGGTGAGCAGGCGGGTGGCGGCGAGGTAGAGGATAGCGGTGCTGCTAGCGATCAGGGTTTCCACGTCCTTGGCCAAGCGGCGGTTGCGGCCGAACCAGGCGAAGGTGCGCTCGACGATCCAGCGCTGGGCAGGACGACGAAGCCTGTGGCGGGTCCGAGCGCTTGACGATGGCCAGCCCAAGCCGCTCCCGGCGCGCGGCCGCCGTCGCGACGGCGCCCTGGTAGCCACCGTCGGCAAACAGCAGGGTGAGGAAGGGAAAGCGGCGGCGGATGCGCATCAGCAGCGGCGCGAGCCCGTCGCGGTCTTGGATGCCCGCGGGGTGGACGATGCCGCGGAGCAGGAGGCCCAGCGTGTCGACCAGGACGTGCCGCTTGCGGCCGTTGAGCTTCTTGCCGGCGTCGAAGCCGCGCGGGCCGCCGCTTTCGGTCGTCTTGACCGACTGGCTGTCGACGATCCCGGCGCTGGGCTGCGGCTCCCGGCCGGCAGCTTGCCGCGCCGGGACGAGCAGGCCGTAATACAGGCCGAGCAGCGTTCCGTCCCGCCACCAGCGCCGGAAGTAGCCAAACACCGTGCTTCTGGGCGGGAAGCATTGGGCAGCAGACGCCATTGGCAGCCGGTACGCAGGAGATAAAAGATCGCATCGATCACCGCCGGGAGATCCGTCTTGCGGGCCGGCCGAGCCGGCTCGGCGGTGGCAGGTGGGGCTTGACCAGCATGAACTCGGCATCGGTCAGATCGGTTGCGTAGCGCTTGGCCGCACGGGCATACTTGTTTCGAGCGGAATTGGTCCACATGGCGGCGTCCCCTCGCTTCACACACGAGACAGACACCACAACCGGCTGATTCCGCTCAACTCTTTTTCGGACGGGCTCTCAGACCCGACCAGGCCGGTGGGGGTCGCCAGAATGAGTCCCTGCCCTATGCTGAGCATGGTGGATTTCAGATAGCCATGGCGCGCATCTATGCCTATGCCGGCATCCGGCCGGTGGTGCATCCCTCGGCGTTCGTGCATCCCGAGGCCGTGCTGATCGGCGACGTGATCATCGGCGAAGGCGTTTTTGTCGGTCCCGGGGCCAGCCTCAAGGGCGACATGGGGCGGCTTGTGGTCGAGCGCGGCGCCAACGTGCAGGACAATTGCGTGATGCACGGCTTTCCCGGGAAAGACAGCGTGATCGAGGAGGACGGCCATATCGGCCACGGCGCCATTCTCCATGGCTGCCGCATCGGAAAAACGCGCTGGTCGGCATGAACGCCGTGGTGATGGATGGCGCGGTCGTCGGCGAGAACGCCTTCGTCGGCGCCATGAGCTTCATCAAGGCCGGCTTCGAGGTGCCGCTGGGCATGCTGGCGGCGGGCCTCCCGGCCCGGATCGTGCGCCCGCTCTCGCTCGAGGAGATCGCCTGGAAGACGGCGGGCACGCGGGAATATCAGGAGCTGGCACGACGCGCCCAGACGACGCTGGCTGCCCCGCCAGCCGCTCCCGGAGCCCAAGGAGAACCGCCCCCGCTGCCCGAGCCTCGGCGACGCGCGGCCGCTGGCCGAGACGAAGCGCGGGTAGGCTCGGGCTCGGCTCGTGCGCCGGCGCGCGCTGCTGGAGCTCGCTGGACGGCCCGGAGCAGCCGCTGGTTCCAATAGGGAAATGGCGCCCAGGAGGACCTTGCCCTGGCCCTCGAAAACGCGCACCCGGTCCTCCTGCTGGAGATCCAGGAGCTGAGGATCGAGCTGTGCGGGGGCGCCTGATGCGATAGCCGAGGCCCTCGGTGCGGGCGATGACGAGCTTGCCCCTCTACCGCCAGCGGCTCGCCCTCGAGGGCACCCACCTCCTCGACCGGGCCGGGCGAGTTCAGGACGACGGTGCCCCTGCCGCGCACCTTGGTCTGGTAGTCGATGGAAGCCTTCCCCGCCCCAGAGGGAGGCTCAAGAATCCGCTCGCGGTAAGAGGCCGAGCTTGACCTTGCCCTCCGACGCCCAGTAGGCGCCGTTCTCGAGAATTGAGGGGCGACTTCCCCCGCCACCTCGAAGACGTGGTACAGCCGTCGATCCGCTCTCCCAGGATAAGAGCTCTCCGGTGCCGGTGTAACGCGGGCGGACGGGCGCCTCGCCCGAGAGCGTGGCCTTCAGCCATTTGCCGACGGAGGGCAGCTTGGCGTGCATGGTGATGGCCCCGCGCATGTAGGCCATGGCGCCGGACTCGGCCCGGACCGTCTCGTTCGCGAGCGTCACCCGGACCACCCGCAGCCCCTGCTTCTCCAGGATCTCGAACGCTGCCATCCCGGCCTTCCCCGGCGGCTTCTAGGAGATCGTCGCGAGGCCCGGCCGCGTCATCGCGGCAGGACCCGAGATCCTGGAACGCGCGGAGCGCGCCTGGATGCATGGGTGCCGTCAGCGAAGTCCCGCGCCATCTCGCCGACCTCGAGAGGCGCAGCGCCGGCTGCATGCGGCGGCTCCACGAGCCGTCCCACGACCGCCTCGACGATCCTCTCGACGACCCCTCGTCGAGCCCGGCGTGGTGACCAGCGTGGCGCCGCCGCCGAAGGATGGGACGTCCAGGGCCAACCCGTAGGCGGCGGCCGGGATCACGGCCTCGCGGAAGTAGGGCCGGCCGTCGATCAGCTTGGCGACCGTCGCCTCGGGGATGCCGACGAGCCGCGCGTCGCAGTCCTGGAGCATCGCCCCGACTTCCTGGTTGGGGTGGCCCAGCAAAAGGACGAGCGCGTCGATGCGACCCTCGCACGGGGCCGAGCGGGCCGCCGCCGGCTTCAGCTCGGTGAGCCCGCCAGGTCCTGCCGGTGCCAGCCGAGCGTGGCGGAGATCATGTCCCAGGTCTCCTGGGTGCCCGATCCGGGGCTGCCGATATTCATTCGCTTGCCCTGGAGGTCGGCCAGCAGGGCGATCCCGGCATCGCGGCGCGCGATGATCGTGACGGGCTCCGGATAGAGGGAAAAGACGGCGCGCAGCCCGGCGAGCGCGCCGCCGCCCCAGCGCCCATGACCGCCCACGGCATCGAACTGGACGTCCGACTGGACGATGGCGAGCTCGAGCTCGCCATTGGCCAGGCCCTCGATATTGTAGACCGAGCCGCTGGTCGAACTCGACGAGCAGTGGATCGGCGGGTCGCCCGGCGCGTCGTCCACCAGCGCGCAGATCGCCCGGCCTACCGGATAATAGGTCCCGCCGAGCGCCCCGGTGCCCATCAAAAGGAAGATCAGCGGCTGGGCGGCGAGGCCGCCACCGCAGGCCAGCGCCGCACCCAGCAGGAGGGCCGCGAGCCCCCGGCGCCCAGGCATCCGGCGCCCCACCCTGATCCGGTTCCTCACCCCTATTCGGCGTTTCACGACGACTCGTCCGCCCGCATGGTCATCCCGTAGACATGCTCGTAGGGCTGGGTCGAGACGCTGACGCCGCTGCGCATCGGATAGCCCATGGCGGCGATGACGAAGATCATGACGCCCAGGAAGAACGAGACGAGGCCGCCCAGGAAGATGTGGGTAAAAAGCGCATCTCGAGCAGCAGGAGCAGCAGGAGATAGATGACCGCGCCGATCCCCACCACATACCAGAGAACCCCCGGGATGCCGGTCAGCACCCCTGCCAGCCGCTCCTGCCGAAGGGCGGCCAGCTGATTGAAGTCCTGCAGCATCTCGGCGTGCAGGATCTCCTGGGTCTTGGTCTTCGGCTCGTACTCGAACAGTGGCTGGCCGATGGTCTGCAGGCGCAGCATGCCGCCGTTGAGCGCCTGGCCGCGCAGGTGGGCCGGCCAGTCCTGGTAGACCACGTAGAGGGTGTAGTCGCGCAGCAGCGCCGGCAGCTCCGAGGACAGAGGCTCGGAGTAGAGCGCCGCCACGCGATAGAGGGAGGCCAGGGTCGAGGCCTCCTCGTTCGTGCTGCGCTTGACCTCCTCCGAGTTCTGGAAGGCCGCGACCGAGAGCAGACCCAGCACGAGGCCGTCGAAGAGGCTGAAGCCGGCACTCGTGATGTTGACGAGATCGTTGGCGCCGGATTGCGAGCGCAGCCCGAGCCGCAGGAACGGCTTGACGAAGACGATGCCCAGCCAAGTGATGGCGACGAACAGGCCCGAGATCAGCAGGGCCAGCCAAGTGAGCGGGATCTCGTAGATCCAGTCCAGCATTGGAGTGCCTTCTCGTTGCCTGCGACGGCCGGCTGCCTCCCTGCGCGGTTCGGAGCACGGCAGCGCGCCGCCGCCGACCGGTCTCCGGCCGACGGCTGGTCGACCTCGCGGAAGCTTGCTCCTCCAGCGATGGCCGTGTCAATCGGGACGGCCCGGCAGGCCCGCGTCGTCCGCCCGCGCCCGGCGGGCGCCGGCCCCGGCGAGCCGAGGGCGCTCGGCGAGGCGCGCGGGGGTAGGAGGCGAGCAGCACCAGTGGTACGAGCGGGGGCCGCCGGTGAACCGACGAGACCCCAGGTCGACGGCAGCCGAGAGAGCGGCTGCCGATGCGGCCGCGACGGGGCTTTCGGCGAGGAGTCCCTGGCCTCCAACCTCGAGGAACGCTCAGCGATGATCTACGAGATGCGCAAGTTCATTGCCTGCCGGGGCAGCATGCCGAAGCTGCTGGCCCGCTTCAGCGACCACACGCTCGGGATCTGGGCCAGGCACGGCATCCGCCAGGTGGGCTTCTGGACCAACGCTGATCGGCAGCTCCAACCAGGAGCTGACCTACATGCTCGCCTGGGAGTCGCTGGCCGAGCGCAGAGACCAAGTGGACGGCGTTCATGAACGATCCGGACTGGCAGAAGGCGCGCGCGGACAGCGAGAAGGACGGTCCGATCATCGCCAGCCTGAGCAGCCAGATCCTGACGCCCACGGCGTTCTCGGCGCTGAAGTAGCGGGGTCATGCACGGCGTCCCACGGGAGATCGTCTGGACGACCGGGGGGAACGGGAGCGTACCGAGGCCCCCGGCTCGCCCTGCCCGGGCAACCCTGGTGCGCCGCCCGAGGCTCAGGGAGCATGTGCCCGAACGTCGCTGCCGCAACGGGCTGGGCCGCACCCCGACGCCGGCCGAGACACGCATCGCCTGCCGCGCTTGCCGCCCCCTACGGCTTCTGCCGCTGCTTGGCACTCTCCGGCGACCGACGCTTCGGTCGTCTGAAGGATGCTCGGCACGAGCCGCTCGGAGAAGCCCGCAAGGAAGCTCCAGACAACGAGGAGGGCCAGCTGCACGTTCGGCAGGACCAGCCTGAGCGCGACGATGTCCGAGCCGGCCTTCTGATCCTTGAAGCTGAGCTGATTGAGCCCGATCTCCTCAAAATGCGGAAACAATCCCCCGCCAATAACCCCTGAGAGCAGGAAATAGTATACGACTATCGCGCCGGTCAGTTCCTACCGAGCCTCTGAGCAGTATCGACGAGTAGTCCCGTGCATCCTTCAGCGAGCCGAGGCTCAACGTGTCCCAGTTGGATTGTAGATAGAGCAGCCTGCTGAACATGGCCCCGAAGAATCCCGAGGTGATCGCGGTCCACAGCGGCAGCCACGGCCAGCTGTCGAAGGGCAGCGTGTACTTGTCGTCGCCCATCCATATGCGTAGATAGATGTAGATGTAGGGAAGAATGAAGAGGAAGCAGGCCAGCATCCCGATCCACACCAACCTGCGGGTGGCGCTCTTCTGTATCGGACGAGAGTGGAATTTCCTCTGAACGGCCCAATGCATCTCCTCTGGAATATCGAGGAGCGTGGGCCTCAGCCGGGTCTCGCCCCCGGGCTTCAGGACCGGCGGCGAGGGCGTCGTGTCGATGACCTCGGGAGCAGCGGCCTGGAAGGCGGTCCACCGCAGCCGGGCCGCGGGCGCGATCTTTCTCTTCCGCCGCCTGGTCAACGGCATAGCCTGGACGATGACGGCGTGTGGGTGGCTCGATCAGCGCCATCAGCCGCTCGAAGGCGATATGCCTCGGTCCACGCGTCCTCGACAGGATTCTCGTATGTAGTGCCGGAAGTCGTCGAAAAAGAGTCCAGCTTTGTTCTGATCTCTCCCATCACCGTCTTCTGGCTCTCGGTCGAGAGGCCTGGGGCGATCAGCTTCGTCCTCACGTCGAGCTGAGAAATAAAATACTTCAACATGGTATCGTCACGGAGAGGATGTTGTCCGGATCTCAGGCGGAGCTTCGCCGAGTCCAGTACGCCACTCCACATGCCAGCCTCCTGTCGCAAGGCTGCGCCTGAAATCGAAGGCGTGGGCGCGCCTCTTCTGTCCGCGACGTGGTCGCCTGCTGCAAGCTGCTCCTACCCGGGAGCGCGGTCAATCGGGAAGGAGCGGCCTGGCGGGGCACGAGCGGTGGCGTCGCGCCACGAGGCGGCCAGGCGGCCGACGAGCGAGCGGAAGGTGCGGCGCCACGGTCGACCGGGGGCCCCCCGGATTTCTCAGCCTACGCCGCTCACGCCCCATCCA
>CAWHFO010000025.1:0-24048 GCA_963828215.1 uncultured Alphaproteobacteria bacterium
CGATCAATGAGGTCGCAACCGCCATCCCTTAGGCTTCGACAATGGCGCAGAGGCATCAACGTGGTCAGGGGTCGGGATAGTCGATGAAGGCGGCGAACATCGCGGCGATAAGCCACGTCTATCCGCGCATCGTGAAGGATGTGGCGACCCTGCGGCCGCGGCCCAACCTCGTGGACTACGAGGCGACGCGGGTGCGGTTCGACTGGGCCGAGGCGCGTTCCCTGCTGGACGGGCTGCCTCATGGGCGCGGGCTCAACATCGCGCACGAGGCGGTCGACCGCCACGCCAGGAGCGAGCGCGCCGAGCGGGTCGCCATCCGCTGGCTCGGCCGGCACGGCGCGCGGCGGGAGCTGACCTACAGCGAGCTCGCAGTAGAGACCAATCGCTTCGCCAACGCCCTCGCCGGGCTCGGGGTGCGCTCGGGCGAGCGCGTCTTCGTCCTCGCCGGCCGCATTCCCGAGCTCTACGTGGCGGTCCTCGGCGCGCTCAAGGCGCGGTGCGTCGTCTCGCCCCTCTTCTCCGCCTTCGGTCCGGAGCCCATCGCGACCCGCCTCGCGATAGGCGACGGGCGGGTGCTGGTGACGACCGAGGCGCTTTATCGGCGCAAGGTCGAGGCCCTGCGGCAGCGCCTGCCGGGGCTGCGGCACGTGATCCTGGTGGGCGAGGCCGGCGCCCGGACGGAGGTGTCGGGGACGGTCGACTGGCAGGACCTCGTGGCCGGCGAGAGCGCCGCCTTCGAAATCCCGCCGACAGCGCCGGAGGACATGGCGCTCCTCCATTTCACCAGCGGCACAACGGGGCGACCCAAGGGGGCCGTGCATGTGCACGAGGCGGTCGTGACGCACCACATCACCGGCCAGTTCGCCCTCGACCTGCATGACGAGGACATCTTCTGGTGCACGGCCGATCCGGGCTGGGTCACCGGTACCTGCTACGGCATCATCGCGCCGCTTACCAACGGCGTCACCAAGGTCGTCACCGAGGCCGAGTTCGAGGCGCAGACTCTGGTACGGCGTTCTCGAGCGCGAGCGGGTGAGGGTCTGGTACACCGCGCCCACCGCCATCCGTATGATGATGAGGGCGGGCACCGAGCTGTTGCACGGTCTCGATCTTTCGGCCCTGCGCTTCATGGCGAGCGTCGGCGAGCCGCTCAATCCTGAGGCCGTGGTCTGGGGCCAGGAAGCCTTCGGGCGGCCGTTCCACGACAATTGGTGGCAGACCGAGACCGGCGGCATCATGATCGCCAACTACGCGGCGATGGACGTCAAGCCCGGCTCGATGGGCAAGCCGCTGCCCGGCATCGAGGCGGCGATCGTCCGCCGCCGCGAGGACGGTGGCGTCGAGCCCGTGGAGGAGCCGATGGTCGAGGGCGAGCTGGCGCTCAAAGCCGGTTGGCCCTCGATGATGCGCGGCTATCTTCACGAGGAGGAGCGCTACCGCAAATGCTTCGCCGGCGGCTGGTACCTCACGGGCGATCTCGCCAAGCGTGACAAGGAGGGTTGGTTCTGGTTCGTCGGCCGCGCCGACGACGTGATCAAGTCCTCGGGCCATCTGATCGGCCCGTTCGAGGTCGAGAGCGCCCTGATGGAGCACGCCGCCGTCGCCGAGGCCGGGGTGATCGGCAAGCCCGACCCGATGGCGGGCGAGATCGTCAAGGCCTTCATCGCGCTGAAGCCCGGCTTCGAGCCGAGCGAGGGGTTGAGAAAGGAGATTCTCGGCCACGCCCGCAAGCGCCTGGGCGCTGCGGTGGCGCCGAAGGAGATCGACTTTCGCGTCAACCTGCCCAAGACGCGCAGCGGTAAGATCATGCGCCGCCTGCTGAAGGCGCGCGAGCTGGGTCTGCCCGAGGGCGACCTCTCGACCCTGGAGAGTGACGAGCGATGAGCGCCCGCGTCCACCTCGACCGTCCGAGCCTGCTGCATCTCCTCATGGAGATGATCCGCATCCGGGAATTCGAGACCAGGTGCGCCGAGCTCTATCAGCTGCAGAAGATCCGCGGCTTTCTCCACCTCTATGACGGCGAGGAGGCCGTCTCCGTCGGGCTGATGCAGGCGCTGACGGCCGAGGATGCCGTGGTCGCCACCTACCGCGAGCATGGCCAGGCCATCGCCCGGGGCATCCCCACCACGGTGCTGATGGCCGAGATGTACGGCAAGGTCGAGGGCTGCTGCCGCGGGCGCGGCGGCTCGATGCACATCTTCGACCGCGCCCGGCGCTTCTACGGCGGCAACGCCATCGTCGGCGGCGGGCTGCCTTTGGCCGTGGGCGTGGCGCTCGGCGACAAGATGCAGGGGCGCAACGCCGTGACCGCCTGCTTCTTCGGCGACGGCGCGGTGGACGAGGGCGAGTTCCACGAGAGCCTCAACCTCGCCGCCTTGTGGAAGCTGCCCGTCCTCTTCGTCTGCGAGAACAATCTCTACGCCATGGGCATGGCGCTCGCGCGGGCCGAATCCGAGACCGACATCCACGCCAAGGCGCAGAGCTACCGCATCCCGAGCGAGGCGGTGGACGGCATGGACGTGGTAGCGGTCGACGCAGCGGCGCGGCGCGCCGTCGAGGCCGTCCGCAGCAGCCAGGGACCCTACTTCCTCGAATGCCGCACCTATCGCTTCCGGGCCCACTCGATGTTCGACGCGCAGCTCTATCGCGACAAGGCCGAGATCGAGGCTTGGCGGCAGAAGGGGCCGATCGTCCGTTTCCAGGGCTGGCTCGAGCAGAACGGCCTGCTGCACCCGAGCGATCTCGCCCGGATCGAGGCGGAGGTCGAGCGCGAGATGGCGGATGCCGTGGCCTTCGCCGAGGCCGGCAGCCTCGAGCCGGTGGAGGAGCTGGAGCGCTTCGTCCTGATGAGCGAGGTGCCGGCATGAGCGCCGCGCTCGAGGCAGCACCGCGGATGAGCTATCGCGAGGCCTGCCGGCAGGCGATCCGCGAGGCCATCCTCGGCGATCCGCGGGTCTTCCTCATGGGCGAGGATGTCGGCCGCTATGGCGGCTGCTACGCCGTCACCAAGGGCCTGATCGACGAGCTGGGCGAGGAGCGGCTGCGCGACACACCGCTCTCCGAGAGCACCTTCGTCGGCGCCGGCATCGGTGCCGCGATCGCCGGCATGCGCCCGATCGTCGAGATCATGACCGTCAATTTCAGCCTCCTGGCGCTCGACCAGATCCTCAACAACGCCGCCACGATCGCGCACATGTCGGGCGGCCAGTTCGCGGTGCCGATCGTCATCCGCATGGCGACGGGCGCCGGCCGCCAGCTCGCGGCTCAGCATTCGCACAGCCTCGAGGGCTGGTATGCCCACATCCCCGGCCTCAAGATCCTCGCCCCGGGCACGGTCGAGGATGCGCGCTTCATGCTCAAGGCGGCGCTCGCCGATCCCGAACCCGGTGCTGCTCTTCGAGCATGTCATGCTCTACGCGGTCGAGGACGAGCTCGATCCGCATGTCGCCGAGGTCGACATCGCGCAGCGCCAAGATCCGCCGGCCGGGGCGCGACGTCACCCTCATCACCTATGGCGGCAGCCTGCCCAAGACGCTCCAGGCGGCGGCGACGCTCGCCGCCGAGGGGATCGAGGCCGAGGTGATCGATCTGAGGTCGCTCCGGCCCCTCGACATGCCGACCATCCTTGGATCGGTCGCGCGCACGCACCGCGCGGTGATGATCGACGAGGGCTGGCGCAGCGGCTCGCTCGCCGCCGAGATCGGCATGCGCCTCGCCGAGGAGGCCTTCTTCGAGCTCGATGCGCCGCTCCGCCGGGTCTGCTCGCGCGAGGTGCCGATTCCCTATGCGCGCGCATCTCGAGCAGGCGGCGCTGCCGCAGCCCGCGGCCATCGTCGCTGCCGCCCGCGCGCCTGGTGGGGCCGGCGTGACCGATTTCGTCATGCCCTCGCTCGGCGCCGACATGGAGGCCGGCACGCTGGTGGAGTGGCTGGTGAAGCCCGGCACCCAGGTGAGGCGCGGCGACATCGTCGCCGTGGTCGAGACGCAAAAGGGCGCGATCGAGATCGAGATCTTCGATGAAGGGGTGATCTCGGAGATCGTCGTGCCGGTCGGCAAGGAGGTGCCGGTCGGCGCCGTGCTGGCGCGTCTCAATGGCGCCGCGGCGGCCGAGCGCGCGCCTGCCGCCGCGGCGCCGGAGCCACCTCCACCCTCTCCCGCACCCCCGGCACGCCCGCAGCCGGTTGCGGCAGCGGTGCCCAAGGCCGCGCCGCCTGCCACCGGCGTCGGGCGGGCGCGCATCACGCCGGCGGCACGCCGTCGCGCCGCCGCTGCCGGCATCGACGTCGCGGGCCTCGCCGGGACCGGCGTCGACGGTGCGGTCTGCCTCGCAGACATCGAGCACGCCATCGCCGCCAGACCCGTCGGCGCTGTGAGCGAGCCGGCACGACCGACAGCGGCGCGGCGAGGCTTCGATGTCGGTCAGATGCGCGCCGCCATCGCCGCCGCCATGGCGCGATCCAAGCGCGAGATCCCGCACTACTACCTGACCCAGACGGTGGAACTCACCGCCACACTCGCCTGGCTCGAGATCGCCAATCGCGAGCGGCCGCCGAGCGAGCGCCTCCTGCCCGCCGCGCTGCTCCTCAAGGCGGCGGCGCTGGCGCTGCGCCGCATGCCGGAGCTCAACGGCTTCTGGCAGGAGGGCGGCTTTCGCGCCGGGGCCGGCATCCATGTCGGCTGGGCGATAGCGCTGCGCGGCGGCGGCCTCATCGCCCCCGCCATCCACGATGCCGACCAGCAGCCCTTGCCAGCGCTGATGAAGGCCATGCGCGATCTCGTGCAGCGGGCCCGCGCCGGCGGGCTGCGCAGCTCGGAGCTGACCGACCCGACGATCACGGTCACCAGCCTGGGCGAGCGCGGCGCCGAGAGCGTCATCGGCGTGATCTACCCGCCGCAGGTCGCCATCCTGGGTTTCGGCCGCATCGTCGAGCGCCCCTGGGTCACCGACAGCGGGATCGCGGCGCGGCCGATCGTCAGCCTCAGCCTCGCTGCCGATCACCGCGCCAGCGACGGCCACCGGGGCGGGCTCCTGCTCGCCGAGATCGACCGCCTGCTGCAGGAGCCCCAGACGCTATGACCGATGCCGAGATCAAGAAGCTGATCTTCGATGTGCTGGGCGACGTCGCGCCCGAAGCCGACCCCGCCACGCTCGCAGGCGACGCCGATATACGCGAGGCCCTCGACCTGGATTCCATGGATTTCCTCAACCTCGTGATCGGCCTGCACGAGCGCACCGGCATGGCCATCCCCGAAGCCGACTATCCG
Organism: uncultured Alphaproteobacteria bacterium; assembly: GCA_963828215.1. Taxonomy (GTDB): domain Bacteria; phylum Pseudomonadota; class Alphaproteobacteria; order Geminicoccales; family Geminicoccaceae; genus CAVTJL01. The sequence goes on from CAWHFO010000025.1 coordinate 5,266, forward strand.
AAGCTCGCGACCCTCGACGGCGCCATCATCTACCTTCAGCAGAGCTAGTCGCCTGAGAGCCCGACCGGTTCATCGGAGACCCTCTCCGGCCCGCCAGCGATAACAGGACGATCCGAATGGCACGGCTCGTCCTCGCTGCGACGGCAATGGCGGGCAGCTATTGCCGGTCGGTTCCATGACTGGCCCCAGGCGACGGAGGTGCGCGCGGTCCAGCAGTCCGCCCAGGACGGCACACCGCGCTGCCGCTCGCCTCGGCCCGAGGGCAAAGGGGGCAGCTGCCAAGCACAACGGTCAGGCCTTCGAAGCCCTGCTCGTCGAAGCGAGCCGCCCACCTCCCGCTGCAGGTCGATGACATCGGCGGCTTGGTGGTGGGCTCGCAGCCGGAACGGATTTGCCGCTTGATGCTTGAGTAGGACAGCGCACTATTGCGGGCGCTAGGCGATCGTCAGGTTCTGCTCAGGACCGGCGCCGTCAAGCAGCCGGTCGGCCTTGCCACGCAAGCTCCGCCGGCAACGCTCCGGCCGGTCTCCCGTCCGGCCTTGAGCTAACATTCTGCGCAGACCACTTCGTCGGGGCCAATCAGCAGCAGGTTTCCCCGACGCCTCGTTCCTAAGACGCAAGTGCAGACAGCCGATCTGCATCCACCGGATGGGGTGCGTAAGCACCGGGCTCGGTGGGTGCGTCAATGGAGCGTCCATCGCGCGGGCAGGGCCATGTGCAGCGACGTGGGCGGCGCATGAGGCCGACGAAAGGTGCACGGAATCCTGCTATCGGGCGACATATTTCTATTGTTGCTTGAACGACTGTCGACGCCAATGCGCCTAACGTGTGCCTGCACCGTACTTCACGTTGCTTGGTCGGTCTTGCGCAGTTCGGCTTGCTGTCTCGCCTGCGGCAAGCTCGATGATCTCAGCGGTGATTTCCTCCTGCCGAACGATCCGTTGAGCCGCCTGCAACTCCGAAAGCTGGCGGTCGATCTGCCCGTGCGCCGAGGCCATCGCTTCCATGCGTGCCTCGTTCTCCGCCGCGAAAGCATGCAGGGCCGTCTTGCAGAGCTGCGCGTGCACATAGTCCGCCGTTAGGTCGATCAGGAGAGCTTCTGACGCCAAGTTCAATAGTGGCGCGTTTGCGTTCGTCGGGCGAGGAAAGCCCGACATGTCGAGGGGCCACAAGCGGCGACGCTCAATACCAATGCCACCGCCCGGCTGCCATTGGCCGAAGATGGCGTCGAGCCGGTCGATCTCGCCCTTAGCGATGCGGGCGTAAAGCGCCTCGGAGATTCGATCGGCGAGTTTGGGAACGCCGGCCGGGTGCGACGGCATCGGGCTTGTCCAGCCGGCCTGGACGCCGCGTTCGGCGGCGACCGCAATGCCCCGCGTGCCGATCAGGAAGAGTTCGGATGCCGAGAGGTCCGACTTGACCGCATCGAGCACGCGCTCGCTGAACGCCCCGGCGAAGCCCTGCTCGGCACAAAACAGCACCAGAGCCGGTCGGGCCGGTGGACCTAAAGGGGTCGAGTGATCGAGGGGGAGCAGCGCTAGGGTCCGTCCAATAGCGAGGGCGATGGTAGCTGCGTAGCCGTCGACGGCTGCGAGGCGACCGCGAGCGTCCTGGGCGCGCGCTGCGGCGATGCCGCGCATGGCGTTCACCACGGCGCCGAGCTGGTGGATACCTGCGATATGCGCGCTGAGGTCCGAGAGACGCCCGGTCACGGCTGTCTCGCCGCCGCCGGCAGTGTTGCGACCGGGGTCAGCGTCTGAACGTACCGCCGTAGTGCCTCTTGAAGCGCATGCTTTCCGGGATCGTCCAGCGTACCGGTGTCCTGGATCAGGCGAACGGCGCCGGGGGCACCGCTGTCGACCGCCTCGCGCAAGCCCTGCCGGAAGGCGGCTATCGCCGGATGGCGCCAGCTGATCCAAAAGACCGGATTGCACTGCCACGATCAGCGCCACCTCGTCGGCGAGGCGAAGGGGTGAGTGCTGCGGCTGAGCGAGGATTGCACGGATCCGTGCCCCTCGGGTCAGCTGATGGCGGATCCGGGTGTCCGGCATTCCGCCGAAGCGGGTGAAGGTTTCCAGCTCGAGGAACTGAGCATAGTCGAGCCGCAGAGTCTCCGCTGCCGCCCGAAGCGCAGGCGCCTGGGTCTTTCCACCGACCCGACTGACGCTGGTGCCGACGTCGACCGCCGGCTTCTGCCCTTCATGAAAGAGCTTGGTATCGAGCACGATCTGGCCGTCGGTAATCGAGATGAGGTTGGTCGGAATATACGCGCTGAGATTGCCCGCGTCGGTTTCGGCGATCGGCAGCGCCGTCAGGGAACCACCGCCCTTTTCCTCGGACAGCTTGGCGGCTCGCTCGAGAAGCCGCGCGTGAACATAGAAGACGTCCCCAGGATAGGCCTCGCGACCGGGCGACTGGCGCGTCAGCAACGCGATCTCGCGATGGCTCGCAGCGTGCTTGGTCAGGTCGTCGACGACAATCAAGGCGTGCCCACCGCGATCACGAAAATACTCCGCCATCGTGAAAGCGGAGAAAGGCGCGATCCATTGCAGTCCCGGCGAGCTCGAAGAGCCTGCCACCACGACGATGCAGCGATCGAGCGCTCCGAAGGTGGTGATCGCCTCGATGGCACGACGGACGCTCGAGCTCTTCTGGCCGACCGAGACATAGACGCAAACCATGTCAGTTGTCTTCTGGCTGATGATCGTGTCGATCGCGATCGTGGTCTTACCTATCGCGCGGTCACCGACAATAAGCTCGCGTTGGCCGCGGCCGAGGGCGAACAAGGCGTCGACGACGATGAGGCCGGTCTGAACGGGCCGGGTGACGAGATCTCGGTCCATGATCTCCGGCGCCGGGCGCTCGATAGGCTCCGACAAGTCAGTGGCGACCGCGCCCTTCCCGTCGAGCGGCCGGGCGAGCGGATCGACGATACGGCCGAGCAGAGCAGGCCCCACCGGCACGCGCACGACATCACCTGTCCCGCGCACCGTGTCGCCGGCCTCGATCGCGTTCACATCGTCGAGCAGGACGCAGCCGATATGGCCGCGCTCAAGCACCTGAGCGAAACCGAACTGTCCCTTGTCAAAGCGAAGCAACTCGTCAAGTCGGACCGTAGGCAGGCCGGAAACGAGCGCGATGCCGTCTCCAACTTCTTCCACCCGACCGATCTGCTCGATCCGCGGCCCCAGAGCCGTGGCGACGAGCTTCGCGCGGGTGCGCGCCAGCCAAGCGTCCGCCAAGCTGTCAGGATCGGCTGTCATGCTCGAAGCTCTGCAAGGATTTTGGCGAGGTCGGCACGCCAGCTGTTGCTGACGACGAGGTGGGGGCCGCGTAGCTCCAAGCCGGCGATAAGCGTCGGATCCGCCTTGAAGGTGACCTCCGGGCGACCTCCGAACGCTTCGCAAATCAGGCGGCGGTACCGCTCCTGCTCGGCGGGATCGACTGGGATCGCGCTGATCGCTTCGAGGGCGACGCCTTTCGCCGCCACAGCGTTCCGCACAGGGTCTGGCAAAATCCGGATTTCGTGGAGGAGCCAGTCGAGAAAGGCGGTGCTAACCGCCGGGCCGTCGAGGCGGGCGACCAGCCGCCCTGCGATCTCGACCGCAAGGCGGCTCGCCCGCTCGGTCCAGGCTTTCTCGGCTGACTCCCGCTCCCTCTCGATCGCCGCTCTTGCTGAGGCCTCCAGCGCCGCTGCCTCCCGCGCCGCCGAGGCGAGCAGTGCCGTGCGCGCTTGCTCGGCCGCCTCGTGGGCGGCGGCGACGATCGCACCGCGTTCCTTGTCGAAGCCCGCGCGAGTACGCTCGATCTCGGCGAGCGCGACGGCCGCCTGGCTGCGCTTCGTCTCCGCGTCGGCCAGGATCCGCTGCGCCGAGACACGGCGCTGCTCGATCATGGCTGCGACCGGCCCCCAGAAGAACCGTGCCAGCAGCCACACAAGGATGATGACATTGACGGTCTGGATGCCCAGGGTCCACCAGTCGATGGCCATGACATCAATGCAGCAGCGGATTAGCGAACAGCAGAAGCAGCGCGATCACCAGGCAGTAGATTGCCATGGTCTCGATCATGGCGAGGCCGACGAAGAGCGTGCGGGAGATGGTGTTGGCGGCCTCAGGCTGGCGGGCGATCGCGTCCATCGCGGCAGCCACCGCGCGTCCCTCGGCAAGCGCCGGGCCGATCGCGCCGAACGAGACTGCCACGGCCGCCGATATGATGCTGACGAGAGCTAACCAGCTCATGGGGGCGTCCTTTGGTTGGAGGCGTCCGCGTCGGGTTTTCCTTCGCCGACCGCTCCGGCGATGAAGACCATCGCCAGAACCGCGAAGATGTAGGCCTGCACGGCGCCCGTCAGGAGATCGAGCGCCATGAGCGGGATCGGCACCAGGAGGCCCGCCAGCGACAGCACGATGCCGATCACGAACACGCCGCTCATCACGTTGCCGAACAGGCGGACGAGAAGGGAGAAGGTCCGCGTGAGGCTCTCGACGAAGTTGAGCGGGATCATGATCGGATTGGGCGACGCGAAGGTGGCGAGATAGCCGCGCACCCCACCGGCACGAATACCGAACCAGATCACCGCGGCGAAGACGAGAAGTGCCAGGGCGGCGTCGGTCTCGAGATGGGCCGTCGGCGGCGCAACGCCCGGGACGAGCGAGGACCAGTTGGCAACGAAAATGAAAACGAACAGCGTGCCGACAAAGGAGCGGTACGGTGCAGGTTCCACACGCATCGTATCCCGGATCTGGCCGTCCACCGTGTCGACGAGCAGCTCGAAAGCAGCCTGAGTCGGCGAGGGAACGAGCGACAGCCGGCGGGTGACGAGGATGCCGCCCAGGACCAGCACGGCCATAATTACCCAGGTTGCCACGACCCAAGCGGTGATCGGCGCCGGGCCCAGATGGAAAAGCGCGATGCTGCTCAGCGGCGAGGTCATCGGGCGGTCTCGCGAACCCTGCGCATGATGGCGGAACGAGCGAGGAGCATGCCGAGCGCCATCATGAGCAGCGGCAATGCACCTTCCAGACTAGCCAACGTCAGTAAGCAGCAAAGAAGAACGGTACGACCGATCATCCAAGCGACGGCCGTAAGCGCGCGGCCACCAGCGGCGAACCGGCGGACAGTCCACCACAGGCTGCGGAAATAGAGGATACCTAGGAGGGTGCCGGCGGCGAGATGAATGGCGAGACCGAACGAGACGGCCGGGGCCGGCAGAGGATCGAGAGAAAGGAAGCTCATGCGCTCTTCATCCATTTCCAGGCCGACCAGCATCCGAGCGCCAGTCCGAGCATCAGGAGCGGGCCGGTCCAGAAAAGTCCGGACTCGAACCTTTGATCGAGCCAACGGCCAGCGAAGACGCCGATCAGCATAGGCACGACGATGATCCAGCCGAGCACACCGATCTGGGCGAGCCGGCGCGCAACTGACGGATCGCCCTCGCGTCGCCAGCGCCGGTGGCGCGCGCCGCGCAACCGAACCCCTTTTATCATCGGATCCTCTTCGTCCGGCGCTGTCTCGGGCCGGGGCGGCGGCGGTCGCTGAGGCGCGGTCATGAGAATACTCCCGCGCCGCCATGCTGATCCGGCCGAAGATGGCGCATGATCTGCCGGATCGCGTTGAGGTGCAGCCGGGTGCTCTGGACCCGTCCGGTCCGCTCGGTCTCGATATCGGCGCGGAAGCGCGCGAGGACCGTTTCGTCCAGGGTCGCGAGATCGTCCCCCGGCACCGCCTCGCGGGTCGCGACGGCGATGTCGTGCCCACCGACGACCGAGAGAACTCCACGGCGCACCGCGCAGAAGTGCCGCGTCCCGTTGCTGCTTTCCCAGATCACGACCGAGATCGCGAGGCTGGTGAGGAAGTCCACGTGCCGAGGCAATATTCCGAAGCTGCCGGTGGCGTCTTCGGCACGCAGGGCAAGCACTCCGCCTTGATCGATGACGACCGAGAGCGGCGTGAGGATGCGCAGCCTCATGGCGGACCCGCCTCTCCGGTGGACGCGGCCTCCTTCTGACGCGCCTCATCCAGGGTTCCGATCATATAAAGCGAGCTCTCGGCCCAGTCGTCGGTCTCGCCGTCGAGGATTGCGCGGCAGCCGGCGAGCGTATCGGCGCGACGGACGCTGCGGCCGGGCGTGCCGTTGAAGGCCTCCGTCACCATGAACGGCTGGCTGAGGAAGCGCTGCAGCCGGCGGGCCCGCTTGACGATCAGCCTGTCGCTTGCGCCGAGCTCATCCAACCCGAGGAGGGCGATGATGTCCTCTAGGTCCTTGAAGCGGGCGAGCGTCTCACGGGCGCGTCCGGCGAGACGATAGTGCTCCTCGCCGACCACCAGAGGATCGAGCAGAACGGACGACGAGGCGAGCGGATCGATCGCCGGATAGAAGGCCTGGGCCGCCAGCGTGCGCGACAACATGATGATGCTGTCGGTATGGCTCGAGATGGCCGTCACGGCCGGATCGGTGAAGTCGTCCGCCGGAACGTAGACGGCCTGAATGGCGGTGACGGCCGCGCCTGCGACCGATGCGATCCGCTCCTCCAGCGAGGCCACCTCGGTCGCCAGCGTTGGTTGATAGCCGACACGCGAGGGCAGACGCCCCAGCAAGCTCGACAACTCGCTCCCCGCCTGGACGAAGCGGAAGACGTTGTCCATCAGGAGGAGCACGTTCTGGTGCCTTTGGTCGCGAAAATATTCGGCGATCGTCAGCGCGGTGAGGGGCACCCGCCACCGTGCGCCCGGCGGCTCGTTCATCTGCCCGTAGACAAGAACCGTGCGGGCCAGGACCCCCGACCCCTGCATGTCCATCAGTAGCTCGTGGCCCTCGCGGGAGCGCTCTCCCACTCCTGCAAAGACCGAAATGCCCCTGTATGTCTCGACCATGGCGTGAATCAGCTCCATGACGAGCACGGTCTTGCCGACGCCAGCGCCGCCGAACATCGCGGCCTTGCCGCCTTGGGCGAGTGGCGCGAGAAGGTCGATCACCTTGATGCCGGTCTCGAACACTGCGTTGGTCGATACTTCGTCCTCGAGCGCCGGCGGCGGATTGTGGATACTGCGACGGGGGGTCTCGGGCGGCAGGGCAGGACCGCGGTCCCGTATCGCTCCGACGACGTCGAGGAGACGCCCCAAAATCGCATCTCCGACCGGTACCGAAATGGGCGCGCCGGTCGCACGTACCTTCGTGCCGCGCGCGAGACCAGCGGTCGCTTGAAGCGCGATGCCGCGAACGGTCACGGGGTCGACGTGGCTATGCACCTCGAGGATCAACGGCTCGGGCCGACTCCATTCGACGATCAAGGCAGTGTTGATCGGCGGCAGCGTCTCGCCGGCGAAGCCCACGTCTACGACGGCGCCTCGCACCGATACGACCGTCCCCGCCGACTTCAAACAGGCCATGGAATGTCCCATTTGCTCGTGCGCTGCGGCTTGGCCGTTGCCGCCGTCGCGGATTCCTTATGCGCCCGCGTGTGCCCGCAGGGCATCCGACGCGGCGCCGGGTTCGGTCAGGGGTGCGTCGAGCGCAGCAAGGCGAGTCCGCAGTATGAGGCCCCGTCTCGCTGTGCCAGTGCCGGACCTCTTCAAAGGGCGCCCTCATCCGGTGGCGGCCCTGATGGCGTCGACCAGGATGCTGCCGAGGAGGGGCTTCTCGACGATCGGCACGCGGGCGGCCCTGGCGCGCTGGCTCAGGCCGGCCGGCACGTGGCCGGTGATCAGGATGACCGGGATATCAACGCCGTCTCTGCGCAAGCGCTCGATGAGATCGAGGCCGTTGCCGTCGGGCAGCAGGTAGTCGACGACGAGACAGTTGGCGTGGGCCGGCACGCCCGACGTGAGAAGGGCGGCCGACGTTGCATGGGTGAGGACCGCATAGCCCTCGATCTCGAGCAGGAAGCGGGTCGAGCCGAGCACGGCCGGATCGTCGTCCACGAGGACGACGAGGGATCGCGCTGCGGTCGGGGAAGCCACCATCATGCCCGGCACACCGTTCACCTGCAGCATCGGCTGGCTGCGGGCCGTACTGAGAATGTGCCGCCGTCAAGATTGCGGCCTTGATCCAGCTCAATGGGAGCGGGCGCGATCCGCTGTCGGGCGGCGTCAGTCCCGGGGCGGGCCGGCGACGAGCGCCAGGCGGACGAGCTCGGAGAGGCTGGAGGCCTGCATCTTGGTCATCACGTTGGCGCGGTAGACCTCGACCGTGCGGGGGCTGATGCCGAGGTCGAAGGCGATCGTCTTGTTGGGCCGCCCGGCGATCAGCCCGTCCAGAACCTGACGCTCGCGGGCGGAGAGGGTCGCCAGGCGCTCGCGGATGGCTGCCCGCTGATCCTCGTCCCCGCTGCCCACCCGCCGGTGGTCCAGCGCGGCCCGGACCGCGCTTACGATGCGGTCGTCGTCGCAGGGCTTCTCGATGAAGTCGACGGCACCCTTCTTCATTGCTTCGACCGCCAGCGGGATGTCGCCATGGCCGGTGATGACGATGACCGGCAGCGCCGGGCCTTCCATGCAGGCGACCTGCTCGAGCAGATCGGTGCCGCTCATTCCCGGCATGCGCACGTCCGTGACGATGCAGCCGCCGCCCCCGCCGGGGTGCCTGGCGAGGAAGGCCGCGGCCGAGGCGAAGGTCTCGACGGTCAGGCCCTCGGCGGTCAGGAGGAACGCGAGGGAGTCGCGCACGGCATCGTCGTCGTCGATGATCCACACCATGCCTTCATTGCTCATCCTGGGCCTCCGGCGCCACCGAGGGCAGCGTGAAGCGGAAGATCGTCCCGCCGCCGGGATTGGGCTCGGCCCGGATCTGCCCGCCATGGCCCTCGACGATCTTCCGCGAGATCGAGAGGCCCACCCCCATCCCGTGGCGCTTGGTGGTAAGGAACGGCTGGAAGAGCTGCCGGCTGATGTTCTCGGAAATGCCCGCGCCGCTGTCCTTCACGGCGATCTCCGTCATGCTCCCGTCCATCAGTCGGCTCGCCACGATCAGCTCACGGCGCTCGGCTTCCGCCATCGCCTCCAGAGCATTGCGCATCAGATTGAGCAGGACCTGCTGCACCTGGACCCGGTCGGCGAGCACGAGGTCGGCCTGCCGATCGAGCTCGAAGCGTGCGCGCACGCCGAGCTCCCTGGCGCCGACCAGCGCCAGAGCGCTCGCCTCCTCGACCATTTTGCTCACGCTCTCGACCCTCGGCTCGCTCCCGCCCCCGGCCACGAAGTGGCGCATCCGGCTGATGATGTCACCCGCGCGCAGGGCCTGATCCGCGGCCTTGTCGACGGCCTCCCTGACGAGGCCGAGCTCGGGATGGCCGATCCGCTCCAGCACGCGGCGGCAGCCGCGCAGATAATTAGTGATCGCAGCCAAAGGCTGGTTCAGCTCGTGCGAGAGCGTGGAGGCCATCTCACCCACGGCCGTGAAGCGCGAGATATGCACGAGCTCGGCCTGGAGCTCCTGCAGACGGGCCTCGGTCCGCTGGCGGTCGGTCAGGTCCTGGACGAAGCCGATGAAGAAGCGGCCGCCGGCCGGGCTCATCTCGCCGACCGAAAGCTGCATGGGAAAGGTCGAGCCGTCCTTGCGCTCGCCGACCACCACGCGGCCGGTGCCGATGATGCGGCGCTCGCCGGTGGTGCGGTAGCGGGCGAGATAGCCGTCATGCTCCTCGCGATAGGGCCTGGGCATCAGTACCTTCACATTCCGGCCCACGACCTCGGCGCTGCCATAGCCGAACTGCCGCTCGGCGGCGGCGCTGAAGGACTGTATCAGCCCCTCCTCGTCGATCACGATCATGGCGTCGGGCACGGTGTCGAGGATCGAGCGCAGATGGGCCTCGCGCGCCAGCAGCTCGCGGGAGCGCTCGGCGATGACCCGGTGGCTTCGCTGGAGGCGACCGCCGAACAAGGCCATGCCCAGGCCGACCGCCGCGAAGACGGCAGCGTCCACGAGCGCACCGAGGATCGGCGTCTGACCGCTGATGATGAGAAAGCTCGCGGCGGCCAAGCTCAGGACGGTGGCGATCAAGCCCGGCCCAATGCCACCGATTCCGCTCGCCACCAGCACGGCCGGCACGAAGATCAAGAGGAGCGGGCGGTCATTCACGACCGGTTCAAGGATCCAGCGGGCGAGGACGGTCAGAGCGACGGCGACGAGGGCGATACCATAGCGCCCGAGCCGGCCGACAGGATTCCTCTCGGGCGAAAGATCTTTTGCCGGCGCCGCGTCGTCGCGCATGACAGCCTGTCGCTTCGGTGCCCCCGGTTGGCGATCCGAGCCGAGCAGCCGCCGCGGGAGGCGACCCTCATAGCTGCCCCGCCCGGCCTCCGGGATTCTACGTACGGTGACTACCGGAATATCCCGAGCCACGGCAATGGCCTATCGAATGGGCCACCCAGGGAGGAGAGGACCCAATGCTGGCTCAGGGCGTGGCCGGACGGCCATACGTGCCACCTCAGTCGATGGCGAGGCATCGCGCCGACGCCGAGCGGATGGCCGCGGCTCCCGGCCACCTGGATCTGTCAGGTACCACGCTCACCGTCGCGGCGAACGCCGAGATCTACGGCGAGGAGGAGCCGGCGCAATTCCTCTACGAGGTGGTGTCCGGGGCCGTGCGGACCTCGAAGCTGCTGAGCGATGGGCGGCGTCAGGTCTGCAGCTTCTATCTGCCGGGCGACATATTTGGGCTCGACGCAGGCGAGCTTCACCGCTTCTCGGCAGAGGCCGTCACCACCTCGGTCGTCCGCGTGCTCGACCGGCGGCGCGTGACGGCCGCTGCCGAGCGGGAGGGCGGCCTAAGGTCTCAGCTCTTGTCGCTGACGGCGCACGAGCTCTGCCATGCGCACGACCACGTGCTGCTGCTCGGCCGCAAGAGCGCCACCGAGCGGGTCGTGGCCTTCCTCCTCGAAATGGCCGCACGGCAGCCCCGGAGGCCGGCCGTCGACCTCCCTATGTCGCGCTCAGACATCGCCGACTACCTCGGGCTCACCGTCGAGACCGTGTCGCGGACCCTCTCGGAGCTGGAAAGCTCGGGTGCGATCAGGCGCACCACCTCGCGCAGCATCGTCCTCCGCGACCAAGCTCGTCTCCGGCGCCTCGATGCCTGAGGGAAGCACGGCGGCAGATGCGGCATCGCCAGTTCGCATCCGTCGCGTTGTCCTTCGCCGATTGTCCAGCATTCGAGGTATAGTGTGCGCCGCGGTCACATGACGCACGACGCTCCGAGGCGGTCGCTATGCCGCCTCGTCCTCGTGCATGAGAGCACGAACCAGATCGGCGCGGCTGACGATGCCTACAAGCTTCCCTCTTGTGGTCTGGCACGCGCTTGATGCGGTGCTTCTGCAGGAGACGCGCGATGGTAGTCAGTGGCGTCACCGCATCGACGGTCACGACCTTGCGGGTCATCAGCTGATCTACTTGCCGATCCGCGGACCGGAGATAGGCCAGAAAATCGGGCGAAAGATCCTCGCCTTCGGCGAGGATCTGCAACCGGGCGTTTGTGGCCTTGGGTCAATCTGAGGCCACGGCCCTCGAGCGGGCGGCGTTTGGTCTCACCGTCCTGCGGACCGGCCTGCGGTCAGTTTATGGCCAAGACTTGCGCCGCTTGGCTCGCCACCAGGCACCGGCCGTCAGCTGTCTTGCCCTGCCGGTCGCCCAGAGAAGGGCGCAATGACAGAGCAAACGGCCAAGCTGACGGCGGCCGCCGATGCGCCATGAGCGCCGATCGTTTCCCTTGGGCCAGGGCAGGGCCGTTGGGAGTGGACAGATCGAACCTGCTCTGTCTCCCGCTAGGCACCGTCTGAGAGCGCAAGCTCGGTGAAGGGAGGTCATTGCGCCGGGCCGGGGAGACCGTCAGGCTCGCCGGCTGGTGCCGCGGCTTAGACAGGCTCTGCGGCCGTCCGCCCAAAGGATGGGCAGGGACTGGCCCATGCTTGCGCCGGCTGAGGCGACTGGCAGCTCCCCGCTGAAGGAGCCGTCGATCATCGCACGATAATGCAGGCGCATTTGGCGAGATGAGCGAGCTTGTGCGAGACGCTGCCCAGAAGCAGGCCAGCGAGGTCGCCGCGGCCGCGGCTCCCGAGCACGATGGCGTCCACGTTATGACCTTTCGCGAAGTCAAGAATGGCGGACGCCGGGTCCCCTTCCATCGCCAGCGCCTCGGGATTTGTGAAGCCGCGTTCCTGCAGTCGACGCCTTGCGTGTCGGGTAACCGGATCGGCAGCGAGACGACCTGCGAGGAGACTTGTGAGCTTCTCCTCGACCGAGGTGTGCTCTGCGGCGGCGAACTCGTGCAAAGTCTCCTGGACCGGTATCGGCCGCAGGACATGCAGGGCGATCACTTCACCGTCGTGGCTCTTGGCCAGATCGGCGGCGACCTCGAGCGCCCGCCAAGCGGGCTCCGAGCCATCGACCGCGACTAGAAGCTTCCTCAACGGCATCTGTGCCTCCTGCCGCCACGGCTCCCCCTCTCGGGAGATTAAGCGCCGGCTCCTTTGTGCCTCTCGAGGCTGGTTCGAGGCATGTACGGGGCGGCCTACCTCAGGCCCGTGCATTCTCGACGGCCCGTCATCGAAGGCGACGACCCCGGAACGACATTCATCCTCGAACGACACCGGTCATTGAGCCAGATCAAAGCCAGGCTGGCGTCAACTCCCCGTGCATGCATCCGGCCCCAGATGCCCCGGGAGGACGAGCAGATGACGGCGGCGCAGGCGGCTGACCACTGGGAGAGCGCGGGACGGAATTCCGCAGACGGGCGTGGCGCGGCGCGCGGGCAGCGTGTGCTCGTCGTCGAGCAGGAGGGGCGGCTGGCGGCTGCCGTCAGGGACACGCTCGAGCGGGCCGGCTATCGGGTCGAGGGACCCGCAGTGACCGTCGCTCAAGCGCTCGCCTGCCTCGAGCTGGCGAGGCCCGACGCAGCCATTCTGGATCTCGATCTTTCCGGAAGCTGGAGCGTTCCGGTCGCCAGGGCGCTGGGCCGGCAGGGCGTGCCCTTTCTCCTCCTGACCAACCATCCCTGTCCGGGCTTTCTCGACGCCGCTTACGATCAGGCATGGCGGCTAGAGAGACCCTTGCGCCGAAACCAGCTCGTCCGGTCGCTTCAGCGCGCGATCAGACGAACTGCGTCACGCCGGGAGAACGGTGCTCCATGCGGCGATGACGGCGCCAACGACAGGGGGAGCCGAGAGGCCGAGACATGAGAGGAAGGCCGCTCGGTCACTGGCCATCGCCGTGACGATGCGTGCCTTGACGACCGCGTTCGCGGAGACTGCGATCAGGATGGCGGCGATCGAGATGTTTGTAGCAAGGCCGCCGAGCGCCAGCTGGGCCGAGGGGATGGTCACGGCATCGACATCGCTGACCCCGGCGATGAGCGCCACGACGTAGAGGCCGGCCGTGCCGAGATGCTCATGAAAGCCTCGCGCGGGGACAAGGATGAGGCCCAGGGCGAGCCCGAGATGGAGCGTGGTGCTCAGACGGAGGGACCCGGCTAGAATGGTGCTGGGTGAACTCTCGCGTGCGCCGCCGTGTGCCATCAGCGCGATGGACGAGACCGCCCGCACCCGTCGGCAGGTCCGCCCAGGTCATAGGGCAGCAGCCCTGGGTCGCGCCCCATGAGGCCGACCAGGATGAAGGTGCACACATCCGCGATGTAGAGCCCTCGGGGTCCTCCCGCCGTCGGCACGAGGTGGATGCCCTCGCGCGCAACGCAGCAGTCCCCCGGGGGAGGCTGATCTGCATCAAGGCGCTCCGAAGCAGTCGGCCCTAGCGATCGGGCGCGGGCCGAGGGCCAGAGCTGAAGACTGGCCGCGCGCCGACGCTTGGTGGATGTGGATTGGCTGGCGGGAAGGCTTGCATGTTGGCTACCCTGTTGCCTCGATCCGCCTTAGCCCTGTTGCTGGGCACCGGGCCGGCCTGGGCCCAGGAGCTGGCCGGTGATGCGTCGCGAGGAGAGGCCCTCGCGGAGAAATGGTGCGCCGACTGCCACGAGGTGGCGCCGGGTAGTCGCGGGCCCACTTGGTCTGAGGTCCCGACGTTCCAGGCCGTGGCCGACGACCCGGCCGTCACGGAGACGGCGCTCCGTGCCTTCCTCCAGACGCCGCACCAGAACATGCCCGATCTCCGGCCGACTGCAGAGCAGAGCGACGATCTCGTAGCGTACATTCTCGGTCTCAAGGGGTGGCGCCCCTGACGGCAAAGGCAGCCGCGAGGACGCGCGTGACGTCCGACCACGCATGCGGACCACAGCCTCTGCGCTCCCGATGGATACGGCTGGCGAGCTGGACCTCTGGCCTTCTGACCTTGATGGCGGTCCTCTTCCTCACCCTTCACGCGAGCGACGCGCAGCAATTCCTGGCTCTGGCGGAAACGGCGAGGATGCCCTGGCTGATCGTTGGCGTGGCCCTTCAAATCCTTACCTATCTGGCTGAGGCGACGGTGTGGTCCCGGGTCCTGAGGCGGGCAGGCTCACCCCTGCCGTTCCGGCAGCTGGTCCCGTTGGGCCTTGCCAAGCTCTTCACCGATCAGGCGGTCCCGACAGCGGGGATTAGCGGCACCGCCCTCGTCATCTGCGCCCTGCTGAGGCGCGGTGTCGCCGCCGGCCTCTCGATGGCAGCTCTGGTCGTGGGCCTGATCTCCTACTATGCCGCATTCCTCGTGATGGTCGCAGTGATGCTGGCCATCCTCTCGAGCCGCGGGGTGCTAACCTTGCTAGTGCTCGCTGTCGCCGGCGCCTTCACCGCCGTCGCCATCGGCCTGCCCGCGGCGACCCTGTGGCTACGACGCCGGGGGAACAGCCCTTGCCGCGGATTTTGGCCGCCCTGCCGGGCGTCGCCTGGCTGTTGCAGACGCTGGCGCGGGCTCCGGCCGGTCTCCTGCGTGACAAGCGGCTCCTCGTCGAGACGACCCTGTTGCAGGCTGCCATTTTCCTCCTCGACGCCGCGACGTTGTGGACGATGCTGCTCGCGGTCCATCAGGCATCATTGCCCGCCGCTGCCTTCGCGGCCTTCGTGATGGCCTCGCTGGTAGCCGCAATCGGGCCCACCCCGCTCGGGCTTGGCACGTTCGAGGCGTCCTGTGTCCTGACCCTGCGGCTCTTCGCGGTTCCGCTCGAAGCGGCCCTCGCAGCGACTCTGCTCCTCCGCGGCCTCACCTCCTGGCTGCCGATGCTCCCCGGCCTATGTCTCACCCGCCGCGAGCTGCGCGCGGAGGCGTGATGGCCACGGAGGAGCCCTTCTGGGCGAGATCCGCGTCGCGCCGCCTCACCGAGCTCGGGACCTCCATTCTCGGGCTCGATGAAGCCGAGGCGAGGCGGCGGCTGGGCCGGTTCGGCCCGAACGACGCCGCGGCGATCGAACGGCCTGCATGGTGGCGCCAGCTGCTCGGGCGCTTTCTCAACCCTCTTGTCCTCATCCTTCTGTTCGCCAGCGGCCTTTCGGCCGCGACCGGCGAGCTCGGCAGCTTTGCAATCATCGTGACGATCGTGCTCGGCAGCGTCCTCTTGGACTTCACCCAGGAGGTGCGCGCCGGACGGGCCATGGACGATCTTCGCCGCTCGGTAGCCTTGCAAGCTCGCGTCGTGCGCGGTGGCGTTGCCGCGGATCGTCCGGCCGAGTCGCTCGTGCCGGGTGACGTGATCGAGCTCATCGCCGGCGACCTCGTTCCGGCCGACTGCCTCCTGATCGAGGCGCGGGATCTCTTCGTCAATCAGGCCCTCCTCACGGGCGAGCCTTATCCGGCCGAGAAGTCTGCAAGGGGCGAGCCCGGCCCTGCGACGGATCCGGCCGAAGCGCGGAACGCGCTCTTCATGGGCAGCTCGGTCGTCAGCGGCACCGCCACAGCGCTCGTCTGTGGGACTGGGCGCGCGACGCAGCTCGGGCATATTGCCAGCACGCTCGTCAGTCGACCGACCACCGCCTTCGAGATCGGCGTCCGTCGCTTCGGGCTGCTGATCCTGCGCGTTACCGTGTTGCTCGTGCTCTTCGTTATCGCGGTCAACGCCCTCTTCCATCGGCCGTGGCTCGAGTCGCTGACGTTCGCCCTGGCACTCGCGGTGGGCCTCACGCCCGAGCTTCTGCCGATGATCGTCACCGTGACGCTCGCCCGAGGGGCCCTGCGCCTCGCCCGCCGCCGGGTGATCGTCAAGCAGCTCGCCGCCATCCACCACCTTGGCGCGATGGACGTTCTGTGCACCGACAAGACGGGCACGCTCACCGAAGCGCGGATAAGGCTCGTCCAGCACCGCGATGCCCTCGGCAACGAGAGCGAGCGGGTGTTCGGGCTGGCCTTTCTCAACAGCCACTTCGAGACCGGCCTCAAGAGCCATCTCGATGAGGCGATACTCGAGCACGGAGAGTTCGACGTCAGCGGTTGGCAGAAGCTGGCCGAGCTGCCGTTCGACTTCGAGCGGCGGCGGGTCTCGGTGCTGCTCGAGCACGGTACGGAGCGCCTGTTGCTGGTCAAGGGAGCACCCGAGGAGGTGCTGCGGCTCTCGACCCGCATCGAGCTCCAGCCGGGTCGGGAGGAGACGCTGGAAGCAGCCGAGCGGCAGGCTCAGCTTGCGAGGTTCGAGGCGCTGGGAGCGGAGGGCTTTCGGGCACTGGGCATCGCCTACCGCGCCGTCGCCCCCGACCGCGCCTTGGCGCGGATCGAAGACGAGCGCGACCTCGTCTTCGTCGGCTTCGCCGTGTTCGTCGACCCGCCCAAGCCCTCTGCCGCAGAGGCGGTAAGGGCGCTCGCGGCGAGCGGCGTCGCCATCGTCGTCCTCACCGGCGACAACGAGCGCGTGACACGCCATCTGTGCGCCGAGCTCGGCCTCGAGGCAGGGACGGTCGTGACCGGCGAGGAGCTGGCGGCAATGCCGGAAGAGGCGCTGCTCGGTCGCCTCGCCACGGCCCGGATCTTCTGCCGGGTGCGGCCACAGGACAAGTACCGAGTCATTCTCGCCCTCAAGCGGAGCGGTCGGGTCGTGGGCTTCCTCGGCGACGGCATCAACGACGCGTCGGCACTTCACGCGGCGGATGTCGGGATCTCCGTCGAGGGCGCCGCCGATGTGGCTCGCGAGGCGGCGGCGGTCATCCTCGTCGACCCGGACCTCTCCGTCATCGGCGACGCGATACGGGAGGGACGCCGGGCGGTGGTGAACGTCGCCAAATATATTCTCATGGGGAGCAGCTCGAACTTCGGCAACATGCTGAGCATGGCCGGCGCGGCCCTGTTCCTGCCGTTCCTGCCCATGCTGCCGCGCCAGGTGCTGCTCAACAACCTGCTCTACGACGCGTCCGAGGTCGGAATTCCGTTCGACGGCGTCGATCCGGAGACGCTGGCACGCCCGGTACGCTGGGACATGGGCCTGATCGAGCGGTTCATGCCCGTGATGGGTCCGGTGAGCTCGTTGTTCGACGCCCTGACCTTCGGCGCCCTGCTCGTCATCTTCGCCATCCGCACGCGGCGCTCCCTCTTCAGGAGCCGCCCCCACGCGCTTCTCACCGCCCTGGCACTCGGGGTCGTCGCGGTCGGCACGGCGCTGCCGGTCTCGCCGATCGCCCCCTATCTGGGCTTCGTCGCGCCGCCGGGCGGCTTTTTCATCTTCATGGCGATCACCACGGCCGCCTACCTGACGCTCGTCGAGATCATCAAGAACTCTTCTACAAGCATTTGGCTCGGCCTTCGTGAGCCTCCTGGCCGACGGAATCGCTCGCGGCCCAGCGACCGCCTGACCGAGCGCAATGAGCAAGCAGCTCACGTCGCCGGAGCCGCGAGCGCCACTCCCGCACTGTCGGGAGCGTCGGCCCCGGCCTTGAGGAGCGCGCACGCGGTGGCCGTGAGCAGCTCGTACTTCACCCATGCGTTCTGTGTGGTGCGGTAGTAGAGCATGAGCTGATCCAGGGGATCTCCGACCTTCTGGAACCCGGTGATGAAGACGACGAGCGTACCGATCGTCGCCTGACCGTGCATCACGAGCCAACCGCCGACGACGAGAATGCCGAGGGGGCCCGAGGCGTCGAGGAGATTTCCGAGGAACGTCAGGAAGTACTTGATGCGGTATGTGGCGAGCCGGTTGAGGAGCGCACGGTTGGCGATGATGGGAAAGCGGCGCGCTGCCAGCCAGGCTGAGCCTTGCTCGACGACGATCGCGTCGCCGAGCGCGCGGACGAGACGGACATGAAGCCGGCTGAGGCGGTTGATCGTCCGTTGCCCCCAAGGCACGAGGATCACCTCCGGCAGGTAGAGAATAAGTGCTAGGCTCGCGATGAGCGGCTCCAGCCAGACGAGATAGGCCATCACCACGAGAATCGTGCCGCCCTGGAGGAGCGGCACCGAGAGGCTCTCAGCGACGAAGCCCGCAATGTCCTCCGCCTCCGCGGAGGCCATGGCGACGAGTGAGCCGCGATCGTGGTCGGGCCTCGCCGCCCCGGCGAGGCTCGCGGCATGGACGAGGCGGCGCAGCTCGAGGGCCACGATCTCGACCACGCGTCCTCGCCGTAGATTGAGAACGTATTTGAGCCCGCCTTGACCCAACATCGTCAGCAGATAGAGCAGGCCCAGGCCGACGAGCAGCCGAACATTCCGTCCACCGATCGCCTCGTTGGTCATTCGTCGCTGCAGCTCGAGCGGCGCCATCGCTAGCGCCACGACGAGCAAAGTCGTGACGCACAGCCATATCTGGTCCCGACCGCTGACACTCCAGATGAAGCGATAAATCGACAGAAGTCCGGTCGGCGGAGCCCAGGAAAACATCCTTGCCCCGTCGCGAGGGACCCATCGGAGCGCGTGGTAGGTCATGCGGCGCATCGACGTCAGCTCCGATG
>CAWHFO010000026.1:0-28289 GCA_963828215.1 uncultured Alphaproteobacteria bacterium
TCATCTTCGCGCTCTGCGCCTGGCAGAATCCCCACGTCCTCTCGGGCCTGGGCATGAAGCTGATGTTCTCGGCCGCGTTCGCCCTGGCCTTCGCGGCCATCAGCCAGCTCTTCGTGATCACGGCGGGCGACATCGACCTCGGCCTCGGCCCGTTCATCGGCCTCGTGAACGCCCTTGCCGCGACCTGGCTCGTCACCGACCCCTGGCTCGCCGTTGCCTGCTTCGCGGTGCTGCTCGTCGCCTATCCGCTGATGGGGCTGTTCATCCAGGCTCGGGGGGTGCCGGCGATCATCGTCACGCTCGGCATGTCGTTCGTCTGGCTCGGCTTCGCCGCCTACCGGCTGCCCCGTGCGGGCGGCGCGGCGCCGGGCTGGCTCGTCTCCCTGTTCAAGATCCAGCCGCCCCTCATGCCGCTCGCGATCTATCTCTGCCTGGTCCCGGCGCTGACCGCCTACCTCGTGCTCATGGTGTGGCGGTACGGGGCGGTCCTGCGCGGGTTCGGGGCCAGCCCCCGGGCGATGGAGGCGGCCGGCTGGTCGACCACGCTGGCCAAAGCCACGCTCTACGGCTTCGCCGGCCTGTTCGCCTTCCTCGCCGGGATCGTCGTCACCGCCAGCACGCGCGGCGGCGACCCCACGGGTGCCGTCTCGATGACGCTCCTGTCGGTCGCGGCGGTGATCCTGGGCGGCGCCTCGTTCTCCGGCGGTGTCGTCGCCCCGATCGGGGCCCTCTTCGGCGTGCTCACCCTCGTGCTCGTGGGGACGCTGCTGGCGCTGCTCGGCGTCGACGGCGTCTATCTGCCCATGGTTCAGGGCTCGATGCTGCTCGCGGTCGTCGGGGTCCGTACCCTGCTGGTCCGGAAGCCGGCATGAGGGCCCTGATCCGCCGCTGCCCCTGGCTCTGGCCCGTCGTCGCCTGCGTCCTGCTGCTTCGCGCTCCTCCTCGCGCTCTCGCCGGTGCTGCGCTACGGCATCGTCACGGCCAATGTCGCCGCGGCCTCGTTCCTGGCCCTGGTCGGCATCGGCCAGATGTTCCCCGTCGCCTCGGGCGAGGGCGGCATCGACCTCTCCATCCCCTTCGTCATGAACTTCTGCGCGTTCATGGCGGTGCAGATGGTCGATGGATCCGTCTCGTCGATCGTGGCAGGTGCTCGTGGTCGGGCTAGCGTTCGGCGCCGCCGTGGGCGCCCTCAACGGCCTGGTCGTCGTGAGCCTGCGCATTCCGCCCATCATCGGCACCCTGGCGGTCGGCTACATCGTCCTGACGATGGTCCAGCTCATCTCCGCGCAGGGCAGTGCCACCACTTTTTCCGGCCGCCAGCTCACCGACCTCGTCCGCAGCGCGCCCGTCGGCATCCCCACCCCGGCCTTCGTCGTGCTGGCCCTGGGCGGGCTCGCCGCGCTGCTGCTCGGCCGCACCGTCTTCGGCCGCTCGCTTCTGGCGGTCGGGCAGAGCCGCCAGGCCGCCTACCTCGCCGGGATCAGGGTCGGCCGGACGGTGCTGTGCGCTTACGTGATCAGCGGCACGCTCGCCGGACTGGCGGGCGTCTTGCTCGCCGCCTCGGTCGGCAGCGCCGACCTCGAGCTCGGCAACCCCTACCTCCTCGCCAGCGTCGGCGCGGTGGTGCTCGGGGGCAATCGCATCGCGGGCGGAACGGCCACCGTCGTCGGAACCGTGGCCGGGGCGCTCCTCCTGACGCTCCTGGTCGCCGTCGTCACCGTCGCCGGCATGCCGCTCGAGTTCCAGAACATCGCGCGCGGCGTAGCGATCACGCTCGTGCTGGTGCTGGCGAACACACCCGGCAACGGCCGCGCCGGGCGAAGACGCTCCTGGCCCTTCGGCCGGGGCGCGCCGGCGGGGAACGGCCTGCAGGGGACGACATGAAAGAAGATCACCGGGCGACCTCGACGGGATGGCCGTCATCGTCACAGGGGCGGCGGGCGGCGTCGGCCGGGCGACGGTGCGGCTTCTCGCCGAGCGCGGTGCCGCCGTCGTGGCGGAGGACGTGGACCCCGCCGTGGCGGACCTGGGAGAGCTGGGCGATCGCGTCGCGACGCTCGAGGGCGACGTCAGGCTGGGCGGGACCGCGAAGGCGGCCGTAGAGATGGCGCTCCGGCGGTTCGGCAGGGTGAGCGCCCTCGTGAACAACGCCGCGGTCATCCTGTCAAAGGACCTCCTGCGGACCTCCGAGGAGGAATGGGACGACCTGATGGCGGTGAACGTGAAGGGCGCCTTCCATCATTGCCGCGCGGTGCTGCCGCCGATGCGGTCGCAGGGGCGGGGCTCGATCGTGAACGTCACGTCGATCTCGGGCGTCGTCGGGCTACCCCAGCAGGCCGCCTACTGCGCCAGCAAGGGCGCGCTGGTGCAGCTCACCCGCCAGCTCGCGGTCGAGTTCGCCGACAAGGGCGTCCGCGTCAATTCGGTCGCGCCGGGTGCCATCGATACGCCCTTCCTCGGCCGCCACCTCCAGGCGCAGCCCGACCCGGCCGCCGCCGAGCGCGCGGTCCATGCGGCCCACCCCCTGGGCCGCTGCGCGGCGCCTCGCGAGATCGCCGAAGCGATCGGCTTCCTGGTGTCGGACGCCTCCTCGTTCATCACCGGGACGGTGCTCGCCGCGGACGGCGGCTACACCGCCCGATGAGCGGGTCGGGTGGCATGCGATAGGCGCGCGCCGGGCGGCGGGGCAGGATACCCGTGGCGACGGACGCCACTCTCTGCCCGGCGACAATTCCGGCCGGAGGGTCTCCTCATTGGACTCGACGAGGGCCACCGGTCGATACCGCTCGCGTCTCATCGGCATCCGCAAATCGTTCGGGTCGGTAGAAGCGGTCAGGAAAGTGAGCCTCGATCTCCTGCCGGGCGAGATCCATGGGCTGGTAGGCGAGAACGGGGCGGGCAAGTCCATCCTGATCAAGATTCTCGGCGGCGTGCACCGTCCCGACGAAGGCACGCTCGAGGTGGACAGCCCTCCCTGGAGTTGCACGGCCCCGCACACGGCGTCTCGCCGGGTGCGCGCAGGCACCTTCGTCGGTTCCGCGCGGCGGGCGGCATGGGCGTAGTAGGTCGACGGGGCGATCGGCAGCTCGCGGCAGATCAGCTCGACCCCGTACGCCCCTCGATGATCGTCGACGAACGTGATCATGTCTTCGACCGGCGGTCGAGTTCCGCCATCGCGAAATAGGCAGACGCTTTCCTCAGGATCTCGTTGGCCTGGCGCAGTTCCCGCACCTCGCGCTCGAGCGCCTCGGTGATCTCGACGCCTTCCCGCCCAAGTGGCCGCTTGCCGGCTATCGCCGCTCCTTCGCCTTGCCCTATCCGGCCGATGAGACAAGGCAGCGTGACGCCGAGGGCTGAGCTGTGTCTCAGCACGGAATTGGGAGTCCGGCTGGGGTTGACCTAAGGGTCGGAGTTATTGCCTCAGCATGGCCAGGATAGGGGGTCCGATCGACGGCGAGAAAGGGACCCCGGCGGAATGCGGGTCTCTACCATAGAACCGATAGCGTAGCTCAGTTCGGCAACGGGGTTCCGCCTCGATGCCAAACCACGCCCCGGCTGGCCATCACGACCCAGCGCGGACATCGGCCGACCCGGCCGGCGAGAGCCGGTGGGAGCTGTCGGCCTGCCAGTGATGCTAATGCAACACTAATCATCTGAGGACGCTGCGCGCTTCGATAGACTGCGCCTCAGCACTTGCCAACTCGAAGGTGCCCGATGATAGTCACAGACCGGATCAGCAGTTGGGTTCACCTGAATCCACTTCAAGATCAGGAGTTATGTAGTGATGTCCATGGTAAAGTTTATCAGAAATACACCATCAAAGCTCCTCCATGACTATTTTGACAAGGTGGCGATCGCGTTGCCTGATGCGGTGAACTGGGACGCGCCCGAGGCAGAGACCGTGCCGCCTCTGCTGCGCGCGGTCGACGAGATGGACGACGCGGCCCGCGCCCGGGTCGTCAACGATGCCGAGCGCGTCACGGGCATGGCCGACGAGCCGGGACAGACGGCACTCTACAATGTTGCACGGGACAGCGATTTTCTCGATGGCCTTCCGAACGGATACGCCCGCGCGTTGTGGATGTTCCTGCACGACGCGACGGCGTTCCGCCACGCCGAGGAGGTTCGGTTCACCGATGAGCGCCGTCGCGGCCGCATGTGGGACGGCTTCGTCGGCGAGGCCGGGCTCGCTCTGCGGCGCGGTGCGGCGGCCATGGAGTCATTCAAGGCCGCCCTGGCTGCCCGCGAAATCGGATGAAGCCCAGGTTGGCGCGACAGTTCGAAGTCCTGCTCGGGCCGCATGACGACGACTGCGGTCGATCATGATCGGCCCGCGCGTCCCTGTGAGAAACATCACTGCACTCGAGCCCGATCCTGGGCCAGGTGGGTCGTCAACCGGCAGTGTACAGACAAAGTCGGGTGCGGGCGTCGATGCGGTCTGGGACGAGAGATGGCGGGTCATAGCTCAAGCGTCGTCACCGGCTGCACAGTGCCGCGACCCCACCTGTGGCTGCGCTTCGACCCGCGGCAGCGCGGCGTCGCCTATGTCGACAGTCTGTGCCGCAACCTTGCGGCGGTCGAGTGCGGCAAGGGCGAGCCGACGCGCGCCGCTTCTCCGCCCACGCCGTCGAGAAGATCAAAGCCGAACCCGGCCAGCGAAAGGGAGCATCGTGAAGCGCTTTCGGATCGATCGCGGGGTCTCCCGACCCTCGGCCCCCGTCGCCATGGACGTCCAGGGCGAGGCCAGGAACGTCAAGCTGCACATCGACTACATCACGCGTGGTTAGAACAAAAATAGGACACGCTTCGCCGGACCTCAATGCCGGCGTAGGAAGCTATCCACCGGCTTCGTGCCAATCCGAGCGAAGGGCGAGGGGATGATCGAACTTCAAGGGGACGATATTGCCGCAGGCGAGGGCGATCACGACGCCCGTCAGCCGCACCACCGGATCCTCAACCTGGAGGTGACCGGCGGATTTCTCCACGGGACGAAGCTGGAGTTCAGCGACGGGCTCAACTGCATCATCGGCGGACGCGGCACCGGCAAGACAACGGTCCTCGAGTTCATCCGCTACATCCTCGGCATGATGCCCGACCCGCCGACAGCAGGCCTCGCGCCAAGGCCATCGAGGGCCATGTACGCGGCAATCTCGGCAGCGGCACGATCCACCTCGAGGTCGAGACCAAGCACGGCACTCGGTATCGCGCCGAGCGGCCCTGGGGCGATGACGTCCAGGTCCTGGACAGCGACGGCGAGCCGGTTCCCGGTCTCGCTCGACCGCGATCTCGTGTTCAAGGCCGACATCTACAGCCAGAACGAGATCGAGGAGATCGCGACCAATCCGAGGTTCCAGCTCTCGCTGATCGACAAGTTCGCCGAGGAGGCGATCCGCGCCGCCAGCGTCGAAATTCAGAAGGCCAAGCGCGCCATCGAGCAGAGCGCCATCGATCTCCGGCATCTCGACCAGCGGATCCGCGAGATTCAGGACGTGGTCCCGGAGATCGAGGTCGTCGGCAAGCGCCTGCAGGAAATGCAGGTCGTCGAAGGCGCGGACGCGGAGCTCATCAACGCGGCCCATGCGCACAAGGCGCTGCGGACCCGCGAGGCGGAGGTGATCGCCGATCTGCGCAGCGGCGGTCGGGGCGGCCGCCGCGAGCTTCAGGCGCTTCGCCGAGACGGTCGCGGAGGACTGCGCGAACGCCATCGGCGACGGATTCCGCGAGGGACCGAACGGCGCGCTGTTTGCGGAAATGGAGACGGCCGTCGAGGAGTTTGTCGGCGTGTTCCGGGACGCCGCGCCGAAGGTCGAGAGCCGTTGCAAGGCGCTTACGTCGCGCCTCGACGATGTGGAGCGCCGGCTTGCCGCCGCGCATGCCCGGCAGGAGCAGCAGTATCGCGAGGTCATCGCCCGCTCGGCGCAGGAGAAGCAGCGGGCGGCGGAGCGGGCGAAGCTGCAGCAGCGGCATCTCGAGCTGACCAAGGCGCGGCACGAGCTCGATGGCCTGGTCCAGAAGCGCAAGGTCCTGGAGACCAGCCACCGCCAGATGAACACCAAGCTCTCCGAGCTGCGCGACCGGCGCTTCCGGCTGCGCAAGGAGGTGGCCGAGCGGCTCTCCGTCGTGCTCGGCGCCTACCATCCGGGTGTCCATCACCCAGGCCGGCGACCGGTCCGGCTACGAGGCGCTGCTGAAGGACATGCTCAAGGGGAGCGGCCTCCAGTACAACCGCATCGTCTCGCGCATCGTCGAGAGCGTGTCGCCGGAGGAGCTGTCGCGGATCGTCCGCAAGGGCGATGCTGCACGCCTCGCCGAGGATGGCGGCATCGCCGAAGACCAGGCGCTCCGGATCGTCAGCCACCTCCAGGATAGCGACCATATCGGCAAGCTGGAGACGGTCGATCTGGAGGACGAGCCGCTGATCGCGCTGAAGGACGGCGCCGACTTCAAGAACTCGGCGGACCTGTCCACCGGCCAGCGCTGCACCGTCATCCTGCCGATCCTGCTGCTCGAAAGCGAGCGGCCGCTGCTGATCGACCAGCCCGAGGACAATCTCGACAACGCCTTCGTCTACGACACGATCGTCAAGAGCCTGCGCGAGGTCAAGGGCGGCCGGCAGCTCATCTTCGTGACCCACAACCCCAACATCCCCGTCCTGGGCGAGGCGGAAAGGGTGTTCGTCTTCACCTCCGACGGCCGGCATGGCACGGTCTCCCACGTGGGAACGGTGGATGACGTGAAGGAGCAGATCGAGCATCTGCTCGAAGGTGGCAAGGAAGCCTTCGTCCTCCGCATGCAGAAATACGGCCACTGAGACGGCCGCAATGACGGAGGAGGAAGAGCAGACCCTGCTCGGGGATCTCGACGCGGACGACTGGAGCACGGTTCGGGAAGGCGTAGAGCAGGCGGGCGACTGGCTTCGCACGCAGCCATGTCGACGATGCTCCTGAGGTCGGAACTCGCGTCCCGCTTCTTGCGCCTGTCGTCCCATCCCAAGTGGGAGGTCCGCAAGGCCGTCTCCCATGCTGTGCTCTTCCTCCGCCACGACGCGTTCCCCGCGGTGATCGCCCGAATCATCGAGGATGAGAACACTTGGGTCCGGGAGGCGGCGCGAAAGACCCTGCAGCGGCGCGACGGCCTCGGTCGCGGCCGACAGCCATACCGACAGCCGCGGCGAGCGATCCTCGGCATCCTGTCCGCCCTGGAGGCCCGCTACGGGCTGCGCGCCCGGCGGGCGGCCCTCAACGTCGCCGACCATCTCAACCATCGCTTCGTGCGCGAGGCCTACCACGAGATCGTGCGGATCATCTCGCCGCTCGATGCCTCGCTGCTCAACCTGGAAAAGGAGCTCCAGGGCATACCGAGTGTTCCCGACCACACATTTTCGCATGCGCGTCCGGCGGCCCAGGAGCGCGTGCAGCTGATCACGGAATTCCTGGACAACCTGCGAGCGTTCACGACGACACGCCGGCCGAGTTCGCCGTGGAGGCGCTGGCCCTATCGTGAAGGAGGCGGTGGAGCTCGCGCTCGGCCACATCGAGGTGCCCACCGCCGACATGGACGTGCGTCAGGAGGTGGACGCCTCGTTGAGCCTGCAAGCGAACCGGTCGCGCCTGCTGCAGGCCCTCATCAACATCATCGTCAATGCCGTCGAGGCCTGCGCAGACCGAGCCGCGCCGCGGCGTGCTGACCATCTCCGGCAGCCCGCAGACGGAAACGCACATCAAGATCGCCATCGCCGACAATGGCTGCGGCATGAGCGAGGAGGCGCTGCGCGACTGCGTTCTGCTCTACAGCTCTGGCAAGCCGAATGGCATGGGCTTCGGCCTGCCGCTCGCGAAGAAGATCATCGAGATCGACCATCGAGGCACGCTGTCAATCGAGAGCCGTGATGGCGTGGGCACCGCCGTTACGGTGGTGCTGCCGGTCGAGCAGGCGCGTTGCGGAGGAGTAATCCGATGGCCGACGTCACACAGCCCTCATCGTCGAGGATGAGCCGGAGATGGCCGCCGAGATCGCCGATCTGCTGCGGTCTTTCGGGCACGATCACCTGCATGTCGAAACCCTCGCCGACGCCAGGGCGCGTCTCGATCAGGGCAGGTTCTGCTACGTGCTGCTCGATCTGCAGATCAAGGCGGACGGCCAGTCGATCAAGCCGCGCGTCGAATCCGGCATGTCGCTGCTGCGCGAGATCCGCCAGCGCTTTCCCCATCGCAGCGCCAACGACATGCATCTGATGCCGGTGCTTGTCGTCAGCGGGCACGGCAAGGAGCCGAAGGACATCATCGGCGCGTTCAGGGACGGCATCGACGACTTCATCATGAAGCCGCTGGGCATCGACGGTCAGGACATCGGCGCCAAGATCCGCCGCTGTCTGGAGCGCCGGCCGAGGCGACCATGGCGCGTGCGGCGAATGCAATCATGCCGCCGCGGCAGGCCAGGCCGAGAGCACGCAGCAACGGAACGGCATTCTGGCACGCGCCCGACTACTCGGAGATTCGGCTGCACGGCGAGCCATTCTATTTCACCGGCGACGTCAATCGTGCGGTCATCCGCCTTCTGCATGAGGCAGCTGTGGCCGGAGAGCCCTGGCAGTCGGGCAAGGCCACGCTCGCCAAGGCCCGATCGCAAGACGCTGAAGGGAAGATGGGCAACCTGTTCGGTGCCCATTCCTGCTGGGGAAGCTGCTGCTGTCTAACCGGCGTGGGAAGTACCGCCTAAGAACAGAGTAGTTCCGCGCAAACCGATCCCCCACTCGTCCCCCGCTGAACCGCCGCCGGCCCCCTGACGATCTCACGGCGGTCCCGACGACAGCGGCCCTTCTGCACGACCATCCTCTCCGCAGGTTTTCGACGAAGACCGAAGGAGAACCAGATGACGGTCAGGCATTTGAACCAGATCGAGCTGGCCGCTCGATGGAACGTCAGCCACCGCACCCTGGAGCGGTGGCGGTGGTCGGGGGAGGGTCCTCGATACATCAAAATCGGCGGCAGGGTCGTGTACCGGCTCGAGGACGTCGAGGAGTTCGAGGCGCATCAGCTCCGCGAGAGCACCGCCAACAAGGCCGCAGTGAAGACGGCTTGAGGAGGCGGGGATGACGATCTCGAACGGCATTGTCCAGGCCGCGAAACCGACCGGCGCCGCAACCCTCGGCGATCTGACCCTCACGCTGCACGATCTCAACCAGCAGGCCTCGAGCCTCTATTGTGACGCCGACCCCGCGCGCGCCGCTCGAAACGAGGCGCGAGCGGCGCAGCCGGCGTCGACATCGCGAACGACGCGCTGATGATGACGGGAGGGAAGTGATGGCCCTCCCCATCATCTCGGCCGACCAGCGGCTGGCCGAGCCGCGCGGCATCAAGGGCAGCGATCTTCGGCAAGTCCGGCATCGGCAAGACCAGCCTGCTCTGGACGCTGGATCCGCAGACCACGCTGTTCATCGATCTGGAGGCCGGCGATCTCGCCGTCGAGGGCTGGCCGGGCGACACCATCCGCCCCCGCACCTGGGAGGAGTGCCGAGACTTCGCCGTCTTCATCGGCGGGCCGAACCCGGCGCTGCGCGACGACCAGCCCTACAGCCAGGCGCACTTCGCAGCGGTCGTCGAGCGCTTCGGCGATCCGGCGGAGCTCGACCGCTACGAGACGATTTTCATCGACTCCATCACGGTTGCGGGGCGGCTTTGCTTCCAATGGTGCCGGGGCCAGCCCGAGGCCGTTCTCGGAGAAGACCGGCAAGCCGGATCTGCGTGGCGCCTACGGGCTGCACGGCCGCGAAATGATCGCGTGGCTCACGCATCTGCAGCACACCCGCGCCAAGAACGTCATCTTCGTCGGCATCCTCGACGAGAAGCTCGACGACTTCAATCGCCGGGTCTTCGCGCCGCAGATCGATGGCAGCCAAGACCGGCCTCGAGCTGCCCGGCATCGTCGATGAGGTGCTGACGATGGCCGAGATCAAGGACGAGCCGGCACGCCGTATCGTGCCTTCGTCTGCCAGACGCTGAACCCCTGGGGCTATCCCGCCAAAGATCGCAGCGGCCGGCTCGACATGGTCGAGGAGCCGCATCTCGGCCGCCTGATGGAGAAGATCCGCAGGCCCGCGACGCCCGCCTCCGAGCGGTTGGTCTTCGGCCGCCCGGTGAGCCACGACAGGCGCTGTCGCATCGGCCGCCACCGACACCCCCACCCATTCCGAGAACGACTGAAGAGGAGCGCCCGGCCATGACGGGTTCCTGGAACGACTTCAACGACGCCAAGGCGAACACCAACCTCATCCCGAAGGGCACGCTCGCCAAGGTTCGCCTGACCATCCGCCCCGGCGGCTTCGACGATCCCGCGCAGGGCTGGACCGGCGGCTACGCCACGCGCGGCACCACCGGCGCGGTCTATCTCAACGGCGAGTTCACCGTGCTGGAAGGGCCCTACGCCCGGCGCAAGGTGTTCACGCTGATCGGCCTCTACAGCCCGAAGGGCCCGGACTGGGCCAACATGGGCCGCAGCCTGGTCCGCGGCATGCTGAACTCGGCGCGCGGCATGTCCGACAAGGACAGTCCGCCGCAGGCGCAGGCGGCGCGGCGGATCAGCGGCTTCGCCGATCTCGATGGGCTCGAGTTCGTCGCCCGCATCGACGTCGGCACCGACACCAACGGCGAGGAGAAGAACGAGATCCGCGCCGCGGTCACGCCGGACCACAAGGACTATGCGGCCGTGATGGGCACGGCCGGCTTGCCGGCGGCGCCGCCAGCCCGCAGCGCTCGGCCGCGCGCCAGCCGTCGCGCTGCCGCAGCCGCGGCGTGCGCCCGTCCTGGGCGCAGTGAGCGTCGAGGCCATGCTGCTGCGCCCCCGCCAGAAGCTGTTCGTCGAGCGCAGCGTCGCGCGCTCGACGAGCACGGCAACACCCTCGGCGTGGCCCCGACCGGCGCCGGCAAGACGATCATGCTGTCGGCCGTCGCCGGGCGGATGATCGGCGACACCGACGCCAAGGCCTGCGTGCTCGCCCATCGCGACGAACTGACCGAGCAGAACCGCGCCAAGTTCCAGCCGGGTCAATCCCGCGCTCACCACCTCGGTGGTCGACGCCGCGCGAGAAGTCCTGGAACGGCCAGGTCACCTTCGCCATGGTGCCGACGCTGGCCCGCGCCGCCAATCTCGATCGCCATGCCGGCGCTCGATCTGCTGGTGATCGACGAGGCGCACCACGCGGCCGCCGACAGCTACCGGCGCGATCATCGACCGGGCGCTGCAGCGCAATCCGATGTGCCGCATCTACGGCGTGACGGCGACGCCGAACCGGGGCGACGCAGGGGCCTGCGCGCCGGTGTTCTCCAACGTCGCCGACCAGATCCGGCATCGGCGAGCTGATCGCCTCCGGCCATCTCGTGCCGCCGCGGACCTTCGTCATCGACGTCGGCGTGCAGGATCGAGCTCGCCAGGTGCGCCGCAGCCGCTGACGACTTCGACATGGCCGAGGTCGGCCGATCATGAACCGGGCGCCGGTCACCGACGCGGTGATCCGCCACTGGCGGGAGAAGGCCGGCGACCGCCAGACCGTGGTGTTCTGCTCCACGGTCGATCACGCCGATAACGTCGCCGACGGCCTTCACGCGAGCTGGCGTGGCGGCGCGTCTGGTCCACGGCGAGATGGCCGAGGCGCGAACGCCGGGCGGCGCTCGCCAGCTACGCCGCTGGCAGATCTCGGGTCGTCGTCAACGTCGCGGTGCTGACCGAGGGCTGGGATCACCCGCCGACCAGCTGCGTCGTGCTGCTGCGGCCCAGTTCCTACAAGTCGACCATGATCCAGATGGTCGGCCGGGGCCTGCGGACGGTGAACCCGGAGGAACATCCCGGCATCATCAAGACCGACTGCATCGTCCTCGATTTCGGCACGTCGACGCTGCTGCACGGATCGCTGGAACAGGACGTCGACCTCGACGGCCATGAGGCGAATGGTGAGGCGCCGACCAAGGACCTGCCCGTCCTGCGAGGCGGTCGTGCCGCTCGCCGTCACCGAATGCCCGCTCTGCGGCCACGTCTGGGAGCGTGCCGACGCGGGCGACGACCACGCCGCTCTGCGACTTCATCATGTAGCGAGATCGACCTGCTGAAGCGGTCCAGCTTCCAGTGGTGCGATCTGTTCGGCGATGACGCGGCGCTGGTGGCCAACGGCTTCAACGCCTGGGGCGGCATCTTCTTCCTCAACGGGCGCTGGTACGCCGTCGGCGGGCGGCAAAGCGACGTCCGCATCTGCTTGCGGTCGGCGAGCGCATGCGTCTGCCTGGCGGCGGCCGATGACTGGCTGAACGAGAACGAGACCGACGAGAGCGCGCACAAGAGCGGCGCTGGCTGAGCCAGCCGCCGACCGACAAGCAGCTCGCGTTCCTGCCGCCCGAGTGCCGGCAGGATTTCGGCCTGACCCGCTACCAGGCCTCGGCGCTGCTGACCTTCCGGTTCAACGGTCCGCCATCCGCTCGCTGGTCTTCGGCGCGGCGAGACCGCCCCGGACGGTCGGGAGGGCGGCATGATGGCGGCGCCCATGAGCCTATCTCGCCGCCGACCGACTGCGCGCGGCTCTGGCATCCGCGTGGCGACGCTCTGTGCCGTCTGCCGGCGACCCAGCCGTGGCTTTGGCTGGTTCGATCCGGTGCGGTCGAGGCGGCCCCGCCCGTCGGTCTGGTTCTGCTCGATCGCTTGCCAGGCTTCTTGGGCGCGCTTGGCGCGGAGGGCGTCCGCCATGGTTGATCTCACCGAGCAGGAGCAGGGCGGCCATCCGCGCCACCGTGAAGCCGGTCGCCGAGATCATGGAGGAGATCGGCTGGCAGACCCGGCTTATCGATCTCACCGAAGCGCAGGTGCTGACGCTGATCGAGGTCGCCGTCGGCGGCTTCCAGGACGCCATGCACGCCACTGCCCGAACCGCCGAGGCGGAGGTGCCGTTCTGATGCTCGATTACAACCACCGCCCGTCCGTCGCCGGGCCTCTGAACGGATTGATCGACGGCAGCATCGAGGCCGCGCGCGCCGCGACGACCCGCGACTTCCATGAATGCCGGATGTGCCCCTGGGCCGGGCGGTGCTGGGGGCTGCCGGCATGAGCGACCAGAAGGTCGTTTCCCTCGATGCCTGGCGTGACTTCAACGACGCCACGCCGCAGCCCGATCCCTTCGACGCCGAGCCGGACCGCGAGCAGATCGCCGTCTTTCTCGACGTGGTGTTCGGCTATTGCGAGGGCTGGGTGCCGCTTCGGGGCTTCGTCGACAAGGGCCAGGGGATCGACGGCCGCCCGCACAACGTCTGGATCGAGGCCGACGAGGGTCTTCTGGAGAAGGCCGTCTCGTTCGCCCGCTGGGCGGCGCGAGAGGGCGCCGCCTTCTATGTCGTGCCCGGCACCGTCGGCGAGACCGGCAAGGCCAAATCCGCCGACGTCCAGCAGATGCAGACGGTGCGTCGTCGATCTCGACGCCGGCGACATCGCGCGCCAAGCTCGATCATCTGATCCGGCACCTGGGCGAGCCGACGCTGATCGTCGAGAGCGGCGGTCGCACCGCCGACGGTCTCGACAAGCTGCATGTCTGGTGGCGGCTGAGCGAGCCCGCCGAAGGCGAGGACCTCGCCCTGCTCTGCCGGCTGCGCGGCGACATCGCCGTCAAGGTCGGCGGCGACACGCATTTCCGGTCGGCGCACCAGCCGATCCGCGTCGCCGGCGTCCGTCTATCACAAGGGCGGATTCACGCGGCTGGTGACGATCCGCCGCCAGAACCCGCGCATCGAGGTCGACCTCGCCTGACTTCGCCGAGGCGGTCGACGCCATGCCGCCGCTGCCGGGCGTCGGCTCCGAGCCCGGGCCCTGCGCGCGAGAAGCCGTCGATCGCACGAC
Organism: uncultured Alphaproteobacteria bacterium; assembly: GCA_963828215.1. GTDB lineage: Bacteria > Pseudomonadota > Alphaproteobacteria > Geminicoccales > Geminicoccaceae > CAVTJL01. The sequence continues at coordinate 13,870 of CAWHFO010000026.1, forward strand.
GTGCTGACGACGCCGGTGCGCGAAGGCGGCGAGGATGACTGGACCCGCTTCCAGGGCGCCAGCGCCGCCATCGGCCACTACGTGCGGCTGGTCCATGACGGGCGGATCAGCCGGCGACGAGGGCTGGGAGGCCATCTGCCAGTACAACGCCGCGATGCTGCGCCCGGCCTGGCCGCTGGAGCGGCTAAGGCTCGAGGCGCGAGCGGATCTGGCGTCTGCACGAGGAGCGCCACGGCCCGCCGCTGCGAGCGGACCTCGGCGCCGGCCATGTCGGCATTGCCGGCTTTCACGCTGGGCGCGCTGCTCGACGACACAGCCCGATGCCCGAGGACATCATCGCGCCGCGCGTGCTGACGCCCGGCGGCATGCTGGTGCTCGGCGGCGCGCCGAAGGTCGGCAAGAGCGACTTCCTGATCAGCCTGCTGGTGCACATGGCCGGCGGCGTGCCGTTCCTCGGCTTCGCGCCGCCGCGCCCGCTGCGGATCTTCTATCTGCAGGCCGAGATCCAGTACCACTATCTGCGCGAGCGCCTGCAGGGCATCCGGCTCGACCCGGCCTTCTGGCCGCCGCGCGCGACAATCTCGTCGCCACGCCGAAGCTGCGCATGCTGCTCGACGCCGGCGGTGTGGCGCTCGGCGTCGCGGCCGTCCAGGCGCATTTCCCACGGCGCCGCCCGACATCATCTGCATCGACCCGATCCGCAACCTGTTCGACGGCGGCCCGGAAGGCGACGGCGAGAACGACAACTCCGCCATGCTGTTCTTCCTGCAGGAGCGGGTCGAGGCGCTGCGCGAGGCCGTCGCGCCGGACGCCGGGCTGATCCTCTGCCACCACACCAAGAAGATGCAGAAGAAGCAGCTCGCCGAGGATCCGTTCATGGCGCTCTCGGGCGCCAGCGCGCTGCGCAGCTTCTACACCTCCGGCATCATCATGCACCGGCCCGACGAGGACCGGCCGGAGCGGACGCTGCGATTCGAACTGCGCAACGGGCCGGCGCATCGAGCCGATGCTCGATCGACAAGCGCAGACGGGCGCTGGGTCGAGATCGACCGGTCGAGCGAGCGTCTCGTCCGCCGCGAGCTCGGCGAGAAGCTCGACGCCGAGCGCGTGCGCAAGCACGACGTCATCCTGCAGCTTCTGCTTCGACGAGGCGGCGGCAAGGGCGGCTCTACACCGCCCTGCAGTTCGCCGAGAAGCTTCGAGAACCAGGCGCGGACTCGGCGGCAAGGACACGATCCGTGAGCGGATCAGCGTGCTCGCCACCAAGGGCTACATCAAGTTCGTCCGCGACGGCGCGCCCTTCGGCCTGCCGAGACTCGAGGTCGAAGTTCGGCTATCTCTGCGTCGAGGGCATGACGTTTCCGGACCGGCGAGGAGACGGTCGATCCCGAGACGGGCGAGGTCGTGCCGGACCGATCGCCCCGTCCTGCCCAGCCACTACAAATGCCCGCAAAGCGGCGCCGCCCTGCCCGGTCGAGAACCCGGCGCGTCTGGGTCTATCCGGAGGGCGCCGAATGATCGTCGTCGCACCAACCCGCGGCTTGCGCAGCATTGCGCAGGATCAAGTTGGGGAAGTTGGGAAATCCGTTCCCAACTACCTGCGCTCCGGCCCGCGCTGCCCCCCGCCATTGCGCAGGTTCAAGTTGGGAAGGCCTTTCCCAACTACCTTTGATCCCGTCCGCACGGCCCCGCTGCGATGCGCGCAGATTTAAGTTGGGGAGCCGGTGGCTCGGCACAGCCTCCCCAACTTGGAATTCACCAAGAAGATCAGGGACTCCTTCGGCTTCCGAAGTTGTGGGGGTGAATGCCACCCCCTACGGGGGTGGGGGAGAACGCCGCAGGCGGGTTCTCCCACTCCCACCCCCAGGGGCTTCGCGCTCGGCCGATGCGCCGGACCTCTCCTCCGAACAACATGCGAGAAGGATCGACCCGAGTGAGCATCCGTCCAGCATCCGTCTCCTGGGCCTGACTACGAGGCGGACACTCTGGCCCTGCTCGACTGGGCCTTGCCACTGCTCCGGTTCGGAGCGACCGTGGCGCCGCATAAGGGCGGAGAGCGGTGATGACCGGCGAGGATTTGCTGGCACATGCCGCTGCGGTTGTCCGCGACCGGCGCCGCAGTTACGGCGACCCCGCGACCTGTTCGAGCGAGTCGCAATCCGCTGGTCGCAGGTGATCGGCGCCGAGGTGACGCCCGACGCAGGTCGGCTTCTGCCTGATCGACCTGAAGCTCGCGCGACTCGCCCATCATCCGGAGCATCTCGACAGCCTGGTCGACGTCGCCGGCTACGCGAGCCTGCGTCCGGAGGTCGGCCGATGAGGTGGCAGCCCAGGGGCCATGGCGGCGAGCGGCGTCCGGCCGAGCAGGTCAAGCGCGAGGGCTGGCGCGGGCAGGGGATCCTCGTCGTCAGCGCGGACGATGGTCGCCTGAGCTGGCCCGAGCGGGAGCTCGTGCGCCAGCTGGGCGAGAAGCTCTACGGCCGGCGTCCGGCCCGGGAGGAGCAGCATGAGCATGGCTGAGGAGCGATGGACGCCGCTGCTCGTCGAGGAGCGGCTGGTCGAGGCGGCCGACGTGCTGAGCCGCCTGCCCGAGCCGCGGGTCCAGGGCTATTTCTCGCTCTGGCCCAGGATGCGCTACGAGTTCGCCGACCTCGTCGGCCAGACGCCGCCCAAGCTGCGACGCCCGTGGCCGCTGCCCGAGCAGATCAGCCGGATGGAGGAGACGCTGGGCTGGCTCGCCTGGCTCGAGCCCGCCGACGCGAGGATCGTCTGGCTTCGAGCCTCGGGCGCGCGATGGAAGGAGATCTGCTGGCGGGTCGGCCTCGCCCGGGCGACCGCGCACCGCCACTGGATCTTCGCGCTCTGCGTCATCGCCGCCCGGCTCGGCGGGCAGCGGCTGCCGCGCAACCGCGCGAGGGCGCACGTAATCGCGCAAGTCCAGGCGGCGAAGGCGTGAGCGTCAGCAAGTAAAGCCCAAGTGAGACACTTTTCGCTGAGACAGAATCGACGGAATTCGGCTAGCTTTCGGATCATGCTCGCGGGAGGTGCGCGGGTGGGCGGAGCGGCCTGATGGAGTGGACCCGCAGACCGCTTCACGACCGGAGTGTCAAGTGGACCCCCTACTCGGCCAGCTCCTCCGGCTGCTGCATCGGCACTATGGCTGGCAGCGCTCGCTGCTGCTGACGCAGTCGCGCGAGGGCAGGGTGGCCTGGCTCCGGCTGCCCGAGGACATGCCGGTGTCGCTCAGGCTCAATGCCGACGACACGGTGAGCCTGACCTCGGGCAGGACGATCCGGCGCGGCCTTCCTCGCCGAGCTCGAGGCGCTGGTCGGCTCGGCCAATAGCGGGCAAGAGAAAGTCGATAAAAGTGGATTTTCTACTTGACATCTACATCGCGGGTCCTTAGTCTGGCTTGTTCTATGCTGGGGGCGGGAGCCCGGAACCTCGCTACCGCCAGCCCGCGAATCCAGGTTACCAGTTACCACCGCGAGCCCGGCCCGTTGCGGCGAAAGCCCCGGCGCCGCGCGGCTTCGATGCCCGCCCTCGCTGCCGACCCAGCCCGGTAACCGGCCCACCGGTTACCACCTTCCAAGCCCCCAGGTTACCGCCCCCCATCATGTCGCCCCGATTGCCCGAGGCCGTCGAGCGCTGGCCGCTCGAGCGGCTGCTGCCCTATGCCGCCAACGCCCGCACGCACCCCGACGGGCAGGTGGCGCAGATCGCGGCCTCGATCGCCGAGTTCGGCTTCAACGTCCCGTGCCTGGTCGACGAGCGCGGCGTGCTGATCGCCGGCCACGGCCGGCTTCTGGCGGCGCGGCGGCTTGGCCTGGCCGAGGTGCCGGTGATCCGCCTCGAGCATCTGAGCGACGCGCAGGCCCGGGCCTACCGGCTCGCCGACAACCAGATCGCGCTCAATGGCGGCTGGGACGAGGCGGTGCTGTCGGCCGAGCTCGCAAGGCTCCAGGAGGACGGCCTCGACCTCGAGCTTCTCGGCTTTGCCGAGACCGAGATCGATCGGCTGCTCGGAAGGGCTCGACGGGAACGACGGCGCCGCGGCCCCGGAAGGCGAGGACGATGTCCCCGAGCCTTCCGAGGAGCCCGTCACGCGTCCCGGCGACCTCTGGCTGCTGGGCGAGCATCGCCTGCTCTGCGGCGACGCCACGATCGCCACCGACGTCGAGCGGCTGCTGGCCGGTGCCGTGCCGCACCTGATGGTGACCGACCCGCCCTACGGGGTCGGCCTACGATCCCGCGTGGCGCAACGCGGCCGGGGTCTCGGCCACGACGCGCACCGGCAAGGTCACGGACGACGACCGTCGCCGATGCTGGCGCGAGGCCTGGGCGCTGTTCCCGGGCGACGTCGCCTACGTCTGGCACGCGCGGCGTCCATGCGCGGACGGTGGCGGAGAGCCTCGAGGCCTGCGGCTTCGCTGGATCCGTGCGCAGATCTCTGGGCCAAGCCCCGCTTCGTGCTCGGCCGCGGCGATTATCAGCTGGCAGCACGAGCCCTGCCTCTACGCTGGTCGCGACGACTGCCAAGGGCCACTGGCAGGGCTCGCGCGACCAGTGCGACGCTCTGGTCGATCGCCACGGCGGGCCAGGAGGACGCCGGCACCGGTGCACGGCACCCAGAAGCCCTGGTCGAGGCCATGCGCCGGCCGACTCGTCGACAGCAGCGCCCGTGGCGATCTTGTCTACGAGCCCTTCGCCGGCAGCGGCACCACCATCATCGCCGCCGAGACGGTCCATCGCCGCTGGCTGCGTCCATCGAGATCGATCCGCGCTACGGCGACGTCGTGGTGCGAGCGGTGGCAGGAGCTTCACCGGCGGCAAGGCCATGCTCGACGGCGACGGCCGGAGCTTCGACGAGCTGACCCGTGAACGGCAGAGCGCCGCCGGGCGATGACGCCCGACGGCACCCGTCTCCCTGGCCGATCAGGCTATGCGGTAGACCCGGCCCCGGCCCTCGACCTTCGCGGAGATGACCTCCAGTCCGAGCTTCTTTTTGAGGGCGCCGGCGATGGCACCCCGGACCGTGTGCTTCTGCCAGCCGAAGGCGGTGACGATCTCCTCGATGCTGGCGCCCTCGGGCCGGCGGAGCATCGCGACCAGCTGCGCCTGCTTGCTCGTCTCGCGGCTCGGGCGGGCTTCCGCCTTCGCGGGCGCAACCGCCGGCGCGGGTGTGCCCGCGGGCTCCGACGCCGGGGCCTCGCTGGTCCGTGCATCGGTGGGCACGATCGGCTTGCCGGCGGCGAGCCTCTTCCGGATGCCGGCGACGGTCTTGCGCCACTTGGCGTGGGTCGCGGCGTCGTCGCTCGCGGCCTCGGCCAGGACCCACCGGCTGCGCCGTTCGACCAGGACCGCCCCGCTGCCCGTGGCCTCGATCGCGAGGTCGTCCGGCAGATCCGGGAAGGCCACCCGCAGGCTCGCGGCGATGCGCTCGCCCGCCGGTTCTTCTTTCACTTCGGGCTCGATGCCGAGCGCCGCGAAGGCGGCGTCGGTGGCGCGCAGGGTGAGCGGCGAGCCGTCCTCGGCGTAGCGCCAGATCCGGTCGTCGGCGCGGCCCGGCACCTCCTCGATGAGGCCCTTGGTGACGAGGCTCTTCAGCACGTTGCCGACGGCGTTGCCCTTGAGCTTGAGGGTGACCGGGAAGGCGCACCGGTCGGACCGCTCGCAGGCGGTCGTGAGGACGCTGCGCTGGGCATCGGAGAGCTGAGGCATGGGATCGACCCCTCGGGGCATCCGGGCCGCGGCGATCGCGGCCCTCCTACGAGGCCGAGCCCCGGCCGGTCGTCCGGCACGGGGCAGGGCCCGAGGGGGACCCCGTCAGTCCTCGGGGATCGTGACCCAGCGGCCGAGCTTGGGGTCCCAGGCGAGCCAAGTGATCTGCCAGCCGCGGCGCGGAGCCGATCGGCCTCGGCGTCGGCCTCGGTGGCGCTCGCAAAGGAGAGATCCTCGGCGTGGCCGTCGGGGGCGTGGGCGCGGAAGCGGGTCACCCTGGGCGCTCCCGCTCGATGGTCTCACTCGGCATGCTTGGCCTCGATCTCCATCTGCGTGACGAGGCCGGTGAGGTAGGGCAGGCCGCGGGGGATGCCGGTGTCGCGCTCCATCCGGCGGCCGATCCTCCAGCCCATCCAGCGCTCACCGCGGCGTCGATGGCGGGCTCGAGCTCCAGGCCGCTGGCGAGGCCGTTGACGACGTCATCGGCGAAGTGCCGGCCGTGGCGGCTGTCGAGGAAGTCGCGGACCGCCGTGTCGGGGCAGCCCGTGGCGGTGGCGATCTTCTGCATGGCGAGCGGCCAGGCGGTGGCCGGGTCGGCGTCATGGCGGATCGTTCCCCAGAAGCCCCAGGCGGTGTTGTTCGGTCGGCAGGGTCGTCATCGGCTCGGCTCCAAGGCTTCATCCTTGGCGGCCATGAACGCTCTGGTTTCGCCCGATAGCAAGTCAATAAGCATCTGACAAAAATAGGTTTTTTGGGCTGAGCGAGGATGGGGCTGTCGATCCGCGCCTATGCCCGGCATCGTGGCGTGAGCCACGTGGCGGTGCAGAAGGCGATCAAGGCGGGGCGCATGGCCCTGGAGCCGGACGGCACCGTCGATCAGGCCAAGGCCGACGCCGCCTGGACCCGCTCGACCGAGCCCCGGAGCGCCAGGCCGGCGCCCAAAAAGCTCGAGCCCGTGGCTGCGGCCGCGGTCGGCTCGGTGCAGGAGACCCTCAAGGAGCAGGGGCTGCCCTCCGGCGGCCCCGACGGGCGGGGCGTGAGCTTCGTCCAGGCGCGCACCGCCCATGAGATCGCCAAGGCCCATCTGGCCCGGCTCCGGCTGCAGCGGATGAAGGGCGAGCTCGTGGACCGGGCGCAGGTGGTGGGGCTGGTGTTCCGCCTGGCGAGGACGGAGCGGGACGCCTGGATCACGTGGCCGGCCCAGGTGGCAGCGCTGCTCGCGGCCGACCTCGGGGTCGAGACGCACGCCGTCCAGACGGCCCTCGAGCGGAGCGTGCGCGAGCATCTGGACGGGCTCGCCGAGCCGCGGCTCGATCTGCGCTGACATGCTCGAGCCGGCCTTCGAGGGCGCCGCCGACCTCGCCCGCGCCTGGGCGGACGGTCTGCGCCCCGATCCCCTGCTCACCGTCTCGGCCTGGGCGGACCGGCACCGGGTGCTCTCGCCCCGAGGGGCGAACGAGGCCGGCCCGTGGCGCACGGCGCGCACGCCGTACCTCAAGGAGATCATGGACTTGCTCTCGCCGGCCTCGCCGGTGCAGCGCGTCGTCCTGATGAAGGGCGCCGCAGCTGGGCGGGACGGAGGCCGGCAACTGCTTCATCGGCTACGTCATCCACCACGCGCCGGGGCCGATGCTGGCGGTGCAGCCGACGGTCGAGCTGGCCAAGAGGTTCAGCCAGCAGCGGGTCGATCCGCTGATCGAGGACAGCCCGGTCGCTGCGGGAGAAGGTGGCGCCGGCCCGTGCGCGGGACTGCGGCAACACGGTGCTCATCGAAGGAGTTTCCGGGCGGCATCCTGGTCATGACCGGCGCCAACTCGGCCGTCGGCCTCAGGTCGATGCCCGCCCGTTATCTGTTTCTCGACGAGGTCGACGCCTATCCGGCCTCGGCCGACGAGGAGGGGGATCCGGTGGCGCTGGCCGAGGCAAGAACAAGAACCTTCGCCTGGCGGCGCAAGGTTTTTCTGGTCTCGACCCCGACCATCAGGGGGCTGTCGCGGATCGAGCGCGAGTACGAGCAGAGCGACCAGCGCCGCTTTTTTGTTCCCTGCCCGCATTGCGGGGCGATGCAGTGGCTCAGGTTCGAGCGGCTGCGGTGGGACGAGGGCCGGCCCGAGACCGCGGCCTATCTCTGCGAGGCCTGCGCGCGACCGATTCCCGAGCGCCACAAGACGGCGATGCTGGCCCAGGGCGCGTGGCGGCCGCAGGCGGTCGCCTCGGACCCGCTGACGGTGGGCTTTCACATCTCCAGCCTCTATTCGCCGGTGGGCTGGCTCAGCTGGGAGCGGATCGCGCGGGAGTGGCTGGCAGCCCAGGCCTCCGATGAGGCCCGGCGCAGCTTCAAGAACGGCATCCTCGGCGAGACGTGGGTCGAGAGCGGCGAGGCGCCCGATTGGCAAAGACTCTATGAGCGGCGCGAGGACTGGCCTTCCGGCACGGTGCCGAGCGGCGGGCTCTTCCTCACCGCCGGCGCCGACGTGCAAAAAGATCGGATCGAGGTCTCGGTCTGGGCCTGGGGGCGCGGCCTCGAGAGCTGGCTCGTCGACCACCTCGTCATCGAGGGCGGGCCCGAGCACAGCCTGAGCTGGGCCCGGCTCTCCGCCCTGCTCGGCCGGACCTGGCCGCATGCCCACGGGGCGCAGCTCGGGCTGGCACGGCTCGCGGTCGACACCGGCTACGAGGCCCCGGCCGTCTACGCCTGGGCGCGGGCCCAGGGCCACGCCCAGGTGGCGCCGGTCAAGGGGGTCGAAGGCTTCAACCGGGCCGCACCCGTCGCCGGCCCGAGCTATGTCGACGTCACCGAGGGCGGCCGCAAGCTGCGCCGTGGCGCCCGGCTCTGGACCGTGGCGGTGGCGACCTTCAAGACCGAGACCTACCGCTTCCTCCGGCTGGCACCCGCCACGGACGAGGAGCTGGCCGCGGGGGCCCGGCATCCGGCGGGCTACGTCCATCTGCCGCGCGGAGCCGAGGCCGAGTGGGTCAAGCAGCTGGTGGCCGAGCAGCTGGTCACGGTGACGACCCGGCGCGGCTTCACCCGGCTGGAGTGGCAAAAAATCCGCGAGCGCAACGAGGTGCTCGACTGCCGGGTCTACGCCCGGGCGGCCGCCTGGATCGCCGGGGCCGACCGCTGGAGCGAGGAGAAGTGGCGCGACCTCGAGGCCCAGGTGGGGCCGGCACCGGGGCGAGGATCACGAGGTCTCAGGCGCCGAACGAGACGACCGAGCGCGCGGCCGGGCTGGTCCGCCGGGCACCGGCGGCGTCGCGGCCGGCGGGTGTTCACCCCGAGCTATCTGAGCTGAGGGCCCTTGACCCAGGACGAGATGACGGCGCGGCGCGAGGCGCTGCTGGCCGCCCGCTTTCGCGGCGTGCGCACGGTCGAGATCGAGGGGCGGCGCATCACCTACGCCACCGACGCCGAGATGGCGGCGGCGATCGCCGACCTCGAGCGGCGGATCGCGCAGGCCGAGGCCGGCGCACGCCGGCGGATCGTCCGCGCGACGGCGTGCCGGGGCCTCTGAGCCATGCCGGGACTGATCGCCGGCTGGCGCCGCCGCGTCGGCGCCCTCGTCGGCGGCTTCGAGGCCGGGCCAGAGCGGACGGCGCCTCAAGCACTTCCAGCCCTCGCGCGCGCATCTCAACACGCTGATCGCCGCGGCCGGCGCCGACATCACGGCCAGGGCCCGCTGGCTCGTGCGCAACAACGGCTATGCCGCGAACGCCATCGAGAGCTGGGCCGGCAATGTCGTGGGCGCCGGCATCAAGCCCTCCTCGCTGATCGCCGACGGCGGGCTCAAGGCCGCGGTGCAGCGGCTGTGGCTGGCCTGGACCGACGAGAGCGATGCCGAGGGGCTCACCGACTTCTACGGCCAGCAGCGCCGCGCCGCGCGCGAGGTTTTTATCACTGGCGAGGTGTTCTTCCGGTTTCGTCCGCGGCGGCCGGAGGATGGCCTCGCCGTGCCCCTGCAGCTGCAGATGATCCCCTCGGAGATGCTGCCGCTGACCCGGAACGAGCCGCTCCCGGGCGGCAACGTCATCCGCCAGGGGATCGAGCACGACCGCGATCGGCCGACGCGTCGCCTACCACTTCCTCCGTCGCCACCCCGGCGATCTCACCGATCCCGGCCTTGCCGGCGAGACGGTGCGGGTGCCGGCGTCGGAGATCATCCACGTCATCGACCCGGTCGATGCCGGGCAGCTGAGGGGCATCTCGCGCTTCGCCCCCGGCATCGTGAAGCTCTTCCTCCTCGACCAGTACGACGACGCCGAGCTCGACCGGAAGAAGGTGGCGGCGATGCACGCCCTCTTCATCACCACACCGGCCCCGGAGACGCCGTTCGACAGTGCCGAGAGCGACGCTGACGGCGAGCGCAGCATCGACCTCCAGCCGGGGCAGATCGTCATGCTCGAGCCCGGCGAGGAGGTGCAGACCTCGAGCCCGGCCGACAGCGGCCAGACCTACGAGCCCTTCCAGTACCGGACGCTGCTCCAGGTCTCGGCCGCGCTGGGGATCCCCTACGCCTATCTCTCGAACGACATGCTCAAGGCCAACTACTCGAACTCCCGCCTGGCGCTCCTGGAGTTCCGGCGCCGGGTCGAGGCCTGGCAGCACGCCGTGCTGGTCTTTCAGCTGTGCCGGCGGGTGTGGCAGCGCTGGCTGGATGTGGCGGTGCTCAGCGGTGCCTCGATCTGCCCGGCTACGAGGCAGGGCGCCGCGAGTATCAGGCCTGCGCCTGGCTGCCGCCGCGCTTCGACTGGGTCGATCCCCTGAAGGACGCCCGGGCCGAGATCGAGCAGATCGACGCCGGCCTCAAGAGCCGGTCGCAGGCGCTGGCCGAGCGCGGCTACGATGCCGAGCAGGTCGACGCCGAGATCGCCGCCGACAAGGCCCGCGAGCGGGCTCGGCCTGCGCCTTCACCGGGGCCGGCGGCCTCCCGGACATGCCCGCCGACCCGGCCACTGCTGCCGACACGGTTCCCGCGTCGAGCTGAGGGACCCCATGCCCGACCTGCCGCACCTGGCTTCTCGTCTCTTCGGGACGCCGCTCCTGATCGCGCGCCCGAAGCTCGACGTGATCCTCGGCAGCCTCGGGCCGAGGCTGCTCGGGACCGGTCCGCTCGTGCCCGCCGAGCCTGCACCGCAACCCGCGCCCGAGCTGGCCGTCACCCCGGACGGGATCGCGGTCGTGCCGGTGCTCGGCACGCTCGTCGCCCGCTCGGGCTGGCTCGATGCCGCCAGCGGGCTCACGAGCTACGGCGCCATCGCCACCGATATCGCGGAGGCGCTGGCCGACCCGGCGGTGCGGGCCGTGCTGCTCGAGGTCGACTCGCCCGGCGGCGAGGTCGGCGGCCTTTTTGATCTCGTCGAGACGATCCGCGAGCTCAAGGCCGGAACGCAGAAGCCGCTCTGGGCCGTGGCGGCCGAGAGCGCCCTCTCGGCGGCCTATGCGATCGCCAGCACGGCCGACCGGCTCTGGGTCACCCGCACCGGCGAGATCGGCTCGGTCGGCGTCGTCGCCGTGCATCTCGACGAGAGCGGTGCCGACGCCAAGGCCGGGCTCGCCTGGACCCTCATCCATGCCGGCGCCCGCAAGATCGACGGCAACCCGCACGAGCCGCTGTCCGACCGGGCACGGGCCGACATCCAGGCCGACGTCGACGGTCTCTATGAGCAGCTGGTGGCGCTCGTCGCCCGCAACCGCGGGATCGCGCCGGACGCGGTCCGGGCGACCGAGGCCGCGATCTATCGCGGCGCCCGCGGCGTCGGGCTCGGCCTCGCCGACCAGGTCGGCACGTCGGCCCAGGCCCTGGCCGCGCTCGCCCGGGCGCTGGAGCCGAGGCGCCTGGCGCCCGGCCTGCCGGGCACCCTGTCCGCCCGTTCTTCTGTCACCCGCCAGGAGGTCGCCATGACCAGAAGCCCCGACGAGCCGATCGTCGACGACACCACGATCGAGGATCCGGCCAGCGAGCCCTTGCCGCCGCCCGCAGCCCCGCCTGCCGCGGCACCGGCACCCGCCGCGGCGGAGGTCGAGACCCGGCTGCGCGCCGAGCTCGCCGAGCTGATGGCGGTCGCGGCCCAGGCACAGCGGCTCGGCGTCGAGATCGACGCCGCCGATGCCATGGCCAAAGGCATCCGCCCCGAGGCGCTGCGTCGCGCCGTGCTCGACCAGCTCGCCGCCCGCGCCGAGGCCAGCGCCGTCGTCGCGGCCGCACCGGGGCCCGCGGTGGGGGCCGAGAGCCCGATCGTCCGCCGGGCCCGCGAGCGCGCCACCGCCGCCTGATCCCACCACCGAGGAGAGCCGGGATGCCGGTCCTGACCCAGTCGCCGACGCTCGGCGACCTGCTGAAGTACGAGCTCAATGCCGCCTACAGCCGCGAGACCGTGACCCTCAAGGCCGGCACGAGCTATGCCCTGGGCGCCGTGCTCGGGCAGATCACCGCCACCGGCAAGTACCGGCTGTCGCCCGCCGCCGAGCGTGACCGGCGACGAGGGGGCGGAGACCGCGATCGCGGTGCTGCTCGAGCCCGTCGACGCCACGGCCGCCGATGCGACCGGCCTCATCGCCGCGCGCGGGCCCGCCATCGTCTCCAAGGCGGCGCTGGTCTTCGACGCCAGCGTCGACCAGGCGGCCGAGAAGGACGCCAAGCACGCCCAGCTCGCCGCCGCCGGCATCGTTCCCCGCGAGACCGCCTGAGCCCCCTCCTTCCGCATCGGGAAGCCCGTCCATGACCGTCCTGCTCAACCCGTTCGACGTCGGCGGCTACTCGCTCGCCGAGATGACCCAGGCCATCAACATCCTGCCCAACGTCTACACCCGGCTGGGGCAGATGGGCCTCTTCCGCTTCGAGGGCGTCACCCAGCGCAGCGTCGTCATCGAGCAGGCGGAGGGCGTGCTGAACCTGCTGCCCACCGTGCCGCTCGGCGGCCCGCCCACCGTCGCCAACCGCGACACGCGCTCCATGCGCTCCTTCACCGTCCCCTGGATCCCGCACGACGACGTCATCACGCCCCAGGACGTCCAGGGCGTGCGCGGCTTCGGCGTGGCGGATGCCGCCGATCCCGCTGGCGACCGTCATGGAGCGCAAGCTCACCCGCATGCGCGTCAAGCACGCGCAGACCCGGGAGTACATGGAGGTCAACGCGCTCCGCGGCATCGTCAAGGACGGCGCCGGGGTCACCCTCTACGACTACCTCACGGAGTTCGGGCTGGCCCAGCAGTCGGTCGATCTCGTGCTCGGCACCGCCGCGACCAGCGTCCAGGCCAAGGTCCGCGACGTCCTGCGCGCCATCGAGACCGAGCTCAAGGGCGAGACGATGACGGGTGTCATGGCGCTCGTCAGCCCCGCCTTCTTCGACAAGCTGATCGGCCATGCCAAGGTCGAGGATGCCTACAAGTACTTCTCCTCGACCGGCGCCCAGCCGCTCCGCGAGGACACCCGCCGGCGCTTCCCCTTCGCCGGCATCGTCTTCGAGGAGTACAACGCCACCGTCACCCTCTCGACCGGTGCGACCGAGACCCTGGTGCCGGCGGGCGAGGGCATCGCCTTCCCGCTCGGGACGATCGACACCTTCGTCACCTACGGCGCCCCCGCCAACCTCATCGAGACCGTCAACACGATGGGGCTGCCCATGTACGCCCGCCAGCTGGCGCGGCTCGACGGCAGCGCCATCGACGTGAAGACGGAAGCCTCGGTCCTGCCGGTCAACAAGCGGCCGCGGCTGGCGGTCCGCATCTACTCGAGCAACTGAGCCACCGTGAGCATCCTCGACGCGGCGATCGACGATCTCTTCGCCGATCCCGAGCTCGCCCGCGACGCGCTCTGGCGTCCGGGCGGCACCGGCGCCGGCGTGCCGGTCCGGGTCATCCTGCGTCGTCCGGACCGGGCCCTCGACTTCGGCGCGACCCGGCTCGTCGCCGAGTCCACGGTGATCGAGGTCCGCACCTCCGAGGTGCCGGCGCTCGCCGAGGGCGACACGCTCGAGATCGATGGGGAGTTTCTACTCGTTCAGGGAGCCCCGGCCCGGGATGCCGACCGGCTGGTCTGGACGGCGGAGGCCAGGAGCTCCATGAGGCTCGCCGCGGCGCTCACCGGCGATCTCCGCCGGATCATGGCGGATGAGCTGAAGCAGGCCGAGCGTGCCGTCACCACCGGCGTCCGCGCCGCGACGGACGGGCTCAAGGCCGAGCTCAGGGCCCAGATCACCGGCGCGGGCCTCGGCGAGAGGCTCGCGCGCACCTGGCAGGGCAGGGTCTATCCCAGGGGCGGCCCCAGCATCGCGGCTGCCGGCTTCGTCTGGTCGAAGGCGCCTGGCATCGTGCGCCTGTACGCGGATGGTGCGGTGATCCGTTCCCGCCATGGGCTCTTCCTCGCCATCCCGACGCCGGCGGCCGGCAGGTATGGCGATGGCGGGAAGAAGATCACGCCTGCCGGCTGGGAGCGGCGCACCGGCCTCACGCTGCGCTTTGTCTATCGCCGCGGCGGGCCGTCCCTGCTCGTCGCCGACAATGCCCGCCTCACCAGCCGCGGGCGGGCGGCCAGGAACGAGCGGCGCCGGGGCGGTGCCGTCGCCACCCGCCTCGCCGGCCGCGCCACCGTGCCCATCTTCATCCTCGTCCCGCAGGTCACCGTGAAGAAGCGGCTCGACGTCGAGGGTGCCGCGACGAGGTGGATCGGCCGGCTGCCGGGGCTGGTCGAGGCGGCGTG
>CAWHFO010000027.1:0-15233 GCA_963828215.1 uncultured Alphaproteobacteria bacterium
CCCGAGGTTGCGCGCATCCGCGACGGCCCGACGTCGTGGGCCGAGCTTGCGGTTCGGTCCGTCGGCGCCCGATGTCAAGCGTTCCCGGATGCAGGCCGCCCCGATCCCAGCGGGATCCGGAGGTAGGACCTGCGGCCCGTTCCGTCTGGACGGACGCTCGATGCCAGGCTTCTCTCATCTCTCAACGCCTTGGGGACGGGGCAGTGAGACAGTCGCTGCCACTGCATCGGACGGCCGTGGTCGGGGCGGGCGATCCGGGCCTCGGCCGCGGAGCGACGGGCGACCCTCGGAGACGGGCTCGCCGAGGTTACTCGAAGGGAGGGCCCCGCCTTGATGGATGCAGGCTCAAGAGGCATTCCGCTCCTTTCGGCAGCGCTTTTCGGGCTCGCGGCCGCGGGGTGCACAGGCTCCGTGCCCGCGCCCCAGCCGCTCTATGCCGAGCCTTCCGAAGGCCGACGCTGCGAATGCGGACGGTGTCCTTCAATACGCGCTCGAGGCGCTCACCTGCGGCGCCACCGCCTCCTGGTCCGATCCCGAGCACGACGCGTCCGGAGCCGTCACCCCGCTCCGGACGTTCAGGACGAGAGGCGGCCTCTATTGTCGCGAGGTCGAGGAATCGATCTCGCTCGAGGGTGCGGCCGACAGCTACCGCCTCGTCGGCGGTCCGCTATCCCCGACGGCGTCTGGCGCCCGGCGGCGGCCCCGGACGGAGCCGGGCGGGGACGCTGGCGGCACGGGGAGCTGAGCGGCCGGGAAGGCGCGGGCAGCGTCTCGGGTCAATCGAGCATGTCGAGGCCCGTATCGAAGCCGATAAGATAGGGGAGCGACCTGACAATCGGCCATGCCAAGGGCCATCGGCAGCCTGTGGGCGGAGTCGAACGCGCCCGCAAGCTCGGTCCCTGCCGATGCGTCCGTGTCGTCTCGAACACGCGTTGCAGTGTGGACGCGCACCGGCGACAGGCGGATGCCGAAGTCGGTCGGCGAATGTCCTGCAGGCGGCTGGCGTCGCAATAGCGCCATGGCGATCCGCGCCTCCGCGGACGATCAGACGGTCAAGCCGGCGATGCTCCGGCCGACGCCGGCGGCGACCCGCGGCGGATCGCTGCACAATCAGGGCAATTCCGCGGGCCTCGCCGTGCGCATCGGCGGCCGCTCTCTCGTCAGCGGCGCGACGAGCGGCGAGAGCGGCCTGCCAAGAGACCTGGATGGGGCCGGCGGCAACGACACCATCGTCGGCGACGCAGGGCAGATGAAGGGCACGGCCGTGGGTGGCAACGACGTCATCATCGGCGGCGCCGGGGACGACCCCT
Organism: uncultured Alphaproteobacteria bacterium; assembly: GCA_963828215.1. GTDB lineage: Bacteria > Pseudomonadota > Alphaproteobacteria > Geminicoccales > Geminicoccaceae > CAVTJL01. The sequence continues at coordinate 1,311 of CAWHFO010000027.1, forward strand.
ATCTGATCGGCGACTTGGACGGCAGCATGTCTGACAACGCCCGCGGCGGCAATGACCAGATCTGGGGTGGGATCGGCGTCGACTTCCTCTTCGGCGATTTCGGCGACACCATGAGCGGCAGCGCTCGCGGCGGCAACGACTACCTCAACGGAGGCGACGGCAATGATCTGCTATCCGGCGACGCCTATGGCGAGATGAGCGGGCAGGCCCGGGGCGGTGACGATCATATCTACGGAGGCGTCGGAGACGACAAGCTGTTCGGTGAAAACTATGCCAGCTTTATGACGGATGAGGCTAAGGGAGGGAATGACTATCTCGATGGCGGCCCCGGCGATGACGAAGTTCACGGCGATTTTGGATTTCTACCTGCTTGGCGAGGCTCGCGGCGGAAACGACGTGCTTTTGGGTGGCACCGGGAGCGACCATCTCTACGGCGATCCCGAGCTTCACGACAACAGCCAGGGCGGGAATGACGGGCTCTATGGTGGCGCCGACGGCGACGTCCTCTATGGCGACGGGTTCTCTCGGCTCTAGTGGAACAGCTTCTGTCGACAACGCGCGGTGCGGGGACGACTGGCTGAGTGGCGGCCCGGGCAACGACCCGCTCTTTGGCGATGGCTGCTTCACGATCGGGCAACGCGCAGTGCGGCAATGACGTCCTGATCGGCGGCACGGGCGATGACCTGCTCTATGGTGACTGTGATCCCGCCCAGAGCGACCTCACCAATGTCACGCGCGGGGCGGACCGATTCATATTCGAGAACGGCAGCGCCCACGACACGATCCTCGACTTCGAGACCGACGAGGACGTGATCGACCTGTCGCACTTCAAGGGCATCGGCGGCCTCGGCCAGGTCGATGCGCATGCGAGCCAGGTCGGCGCCGACGTGGTGATCGACCTCGGCGCCGCCGCCGGTGGGTCATCGGGCGCGGACGTCCTGACGCTGGCCGGCATCGGCCTGAGCGACCTCGGCGCCAGCGACTTCGTATTCGGCAAGGGCGCCCACGCTGCCGGCGCGCCGGCAGCATTCCATGGCGGCTCCGCCCGAGCCTCGCCGACCTCGTCGATCACCCGGACGCGGCTCAGCATCCGGCCGGCTAGCCGCGCTCCACCCGAGGGCGGGGCGTGTCACGTCCGTGCCGGCGCGGCCATCCCCGACACCTTCGCGCTTCCGGATCTGCCTGTCGTCGACCGACGAAAGGATAGGACGTCAGACGCCGGCCGTCAGTGACGAACGGCACAACCTGTCCGCCACCGCCGACGCGCTGCTCCATCACCACAACCTTGGGAGAGCGGCGGCTGTGCCGCATCGTCCTTTTGGTGAATGGCTGGAGTCCTGTCGCCATGGTATCCTAAAATTAAGCATCGCCTGATGCCTCCCTGCTCGAGGCAGGGCTCGCATCGCGCTTCGATGCGGTGGGGAGGAGGCCATGACACGATCTCTGCCGTTGAGCCGGACCGCCGGGCTGGGCTGGGCGGCGCTGGTCGTCATGCTCGGGGCTCTGTCGTTCTGTATCGGCGTTGGTCGCCCACTCGGCATTGCCCCCGCCGAGGCCCGCGGCAACGGCAACGGCAATGGCGGCGGCGCGGGGCAAGGAAACGGACCGTCCGGCGGCCCGGGCGGGCATGGTGTCGACGGTGGACTGGGCGGCCAGGGAGGCCGCGGGACAGGCGGTGGCTCGCTCGGCGGCGGCGGCGAGACCTCGGACACCTCGGCCGGCGGCCCGGGGCGGGGCGGTGGTCCCGGGAGCCATGGCGGTTTCGGGATCGGCGGCTCGGGCTTCGGCGGTGGCTTCGGCATCGGCGGGCCCGCTCACGGCGACGACAATAGCGGCGGGCCGGCTGGTGGTACCGCGGGCGCCGGGGCCAATGTGTCCGACACCCCGACCGGCGGCAGCACCAGCGGTACGGGGGATGGCAAGGCGAGTGACCCGGGACCCACCGGCACTGGCGGCGGTGCGGTGTCCGGTCCAGGGCCCACCGGCACTGGCGGCGGAGCGTGTCCGGTCCAGGACCCACCGGCACCGGCGGCGGTGCGGTGTCCGGTCCAGGGCCCACCGGCACCGGCGGCGGAGACACGTCCAGTCCGGGGCCGACCGGCACCGTCACCGGAGGCGGCACGGACCCGGGGCAGCAGGTCGGCGGCACGCCGCCGGATGGTCAGCCGCACGACCCCGGATCGGGCGGCGGCACGCCGCCGAAGGGAGGCGACACCGCTGCGGTGGCGGCCGTCGGCTCCGGCGCCGATACGCATGGTGACGGGTCGGGGTGGCTGAGGCTGCGCGACCAGTTCGCCCAGCCGGCCGCCGACCAGCTTCTCGCGGACGACGCGAGGCAGGCCGGGCCGGACCTGACGCATCGGCAGGAGGAGGCGCTCATCAGCCAGGGCTGGCGAGGGGCTCCCTGATGGGCCGCGACCCGAAGCTGGCGCGGCTGGCCCTGGCCGCCTCCTTGGGGCTCGCCCTGCCGGGTTGTGCCGGCGCCCCATCCGGGCCGGCCCCCGAGCCGCTCTATCGGGAGCTCACGAGCGCCGACGCCAGCGACAGCCGACCGTGCCCGGCAGCGAGGGTTGGAGACGCTCGTCAGCGGCACGATGACCTCCTGGTCCGATCCCGACCGGTTCGCCTCGGGGACCGTCATGCCGCTCCGGACCTTCAGGACGACGAGCGGCCTCTTCTGCCGGGAGTTCGAGGAATCGATCTCGATCAAGGGCGCGGTCGACCGCTACCGGCTCGTCGGCTGCCGCTCTCCCGACGGCGTCTGGCGCCCGGCCGTGACCCCGGCGGGCGGAGCCACCAGGGTCGCGGCGGGAGGGTGATCCCGCCAGGGCCGCAGCCGCCGGGAGGCGCAGACGCTCAGCCGGCGTGCGCGACCTCCCAGGCGATTACGACGAGCACGTAGGACCAGGCGATGAGCCCGAGCCCGTGCAGAGCGATGCGCCTATGGAGCGGATCGAACTTGGCCACGCCTTTGGCCACTTGAGCCTCGAGCTCGCGGACAATCTCTAGGAGCTTCTCGCTTGTGAAGTTGGTGCCGGCGATGAGGCTGTCTTCCTCCTTCCTGCTCTCGTCCCCGAAGAAGGGCACGGCGACGAACACGGCGCCGACGATGCCACAGAAGCTCGACAGCCAGACGAGACCGCGCTCGGAGGGGTGCAGCCAGAGCCCGAGGGACACGAGGACGAGCAGAGCCCAGCCTCCCGTCGCCAGAAATACGGGGCGGGCGAGAGTGTCGGTGAGGCCGGTCATTCCTCGGCGGCGCGGCTCTGTTGGCCCGGGTCGCCGATAAGTGGAAGCTCTACCGGCTGCTCCACAAGGCCTTGAATTCTGGCTGATCTCCTCGGGGGACAGCCGGAAGACGCGCTCCGGCGCCAGCCCGAGGTCGTCACTGACGGACTCGACGACGTCAGCGCGGCCGGTGCCAGCTTCCAGCGCCGCGAGGCGCCGGCGAAGCGCCTCGTTCTCCTGACGCAGCTCGTCCAGCTCGGCCTGCTCGACGATCGCGATCGGCCGGCCGCAGGCGAGACCGATCCGGGCCAGGGTCTCGACCGTGGGCCCCTGGCGGCCGCGCGCACTCTCGAGAGCGCTGATATGCGTCTGGTGCGTCTCGGCACGCCGCGCGAGCTCGGCCTGCGACAGCCGGGCCGCCTCGCGAAGCGCGCGGATCAGGGCCGCGGCATCCAGCACGGCGCCTTGCGCCGCGGTCAGCGCCTCGGCCCGCTCCCGCCCGCCGAGGAAAGCTTCGGCGTCGAATGTCCCCGTCGCTGCCTCGGACCCTAGCGGCGACCTCGTCTCTGCCATGCCTGCAAGCGCTCCGTCGCTTCCTTCTGGGCGGGCACGGGACCCGCCCCGATGCTACCCGCCCGACCTTAACGATCCAAACCCGCCCCGGCCCCCGGCGGGCGGGGAACAGGGCGATGACGAGGGCGTAGGCCTCGTCGACGAGCACGGGATAGAGCAGGTCCTCGTGACCGTCGTCGTGGTCGACGGTCACCGGATCGCCGAGGGGTCGCCGATCGCCGTCGGCCACCCGCGCGAGCCTGGCGATCAGAGCCCGGGCCAAGTCCTGCCCGTCAGGGCCGCCGTCCACCAGCTCCTGCAGCTCCGCCGCCGGCAGCTCGGTGAGCCCACCATCGACCTCGACGGTGCAGACCGATATCGTGCCCCTCGAGCCCGCCATATATAATCACCCTTAGCGGAGTTGGCTAGGGTATCTGCGCCCCGTTGACGTGGGTCAGGATGGCGTAGAGGCTGGTCGTGCCGCAGATGTAGAGGCGGTTCTTCTTCACGCCGCCGAAGCAGACGTTGGCCACGACCTCGGGGACGAAAATCTTGCCCAGGAGGCGGCCGTCGGGGGCGTAGCAGTGGACGCCGTCGCCGGCGCTCGACCAGACGCGGCCCTTGCTGTCACAACGAAAGCCGTCGAAGAGGCCGACGTCGCAGGTGGCGAAGACGCGGCCTTTCTTGAGCTTGCCGGAGTCGCTGACGTCGAAGGCGCGGATGTGGCGGGGCCCCTCGGGGTCGTGGCTGGCCCCGGTGTCGGCGATATCGAGAATCTTCTCGTCGGGGCTGAAGGCGATGCCGTTGGGCTTGACGAAATCGTCGGAGGCGACGCGGAGCTCGCCCTTCTTCGGATCGAAGCAGAAGACGTGGCAGCCGCCATATTCGAGGTCGCCCTGCCAGCCCTCGAGGTCGGTCAGGATGCCGTAGGGCGGGTCGGTGAACCAGATGGTGCCGTCGGACTTGACGACGACGTCGTTGGGCGAGTTCAGGTGTTTGCCCTGCCACTTGTCGGCGATGACGGTGACGCGGCCGTCGAGCTCGGTGCGGCTGACCCGCCGGCCGCCATGCTCGCAGGAGACGAGGCGGCCCTCGAGGTCGCGGGTGTGGCCGTTGGTGTTGTTGGAGGGCTGGCGAAAGACGGAAACGATGCCGCCGAGGCCCGTGTGGTGAGGCACGAAGCGCATGATGCGGTTGTTGGGGATATCGCTGAAGAGCAGAAAATCGCCGTCGCGGAAGTAGACGGGGCCCTCGGCCCAGGCGGCGCCGGTCCAGAGGCGCACCAGGCGGGCGTTGCCGCTGACCAGATGGCCGAACTCCGGCTCGATGACCTTGTAGGGGTTGGGGATGAGATCCTCGGGCGTGACGTGGGCCACCGCTTGTGCCTCCCTGGTTGCCTGGCCGACCGGCTGCGCGTCGGGTGCCGGGCTCTCCCAGCACCGGTGCGGCCGATGCTTTACCCGGGGTCCGACCGTACCGGCAAGTGTCGCAGCCTGTGCCTTGGCGGCGATCGGGTCGCCACCGCCCTCGCTTGACGCTCGGGGGTGCCGCTCCTAGCGTCCGGCGCGCGACGTGGTCGGCAAGCGGAGAGGGAGGCGATGAGCAACAACACGCGCAAGAAGCCCGAGGAGCTTCGCTCGCACCGCTGGCTCGGGGTCCAGGATCTGCGGGCGTTCGGCCACCGCTCGCGGCTGATGCAGATCGGCTTCGGCCGCGAGGACTGGGCCGGCAAGCCGGTCATCGGGATCATCAACACCTGGTCCGACATCAACCAGTGCCACGCCCATTTCCGCACGCGGGCGGAAGAGGTGAAGCGCGGCATCTGGCAGGCCGGGGGCTTTCCGCTGGAGCTGCCGGCGATCTCGCTCTCCGAGCCCTTCGTCAAGCCGACGACCATGCTCTACCGCAACTTCCTGGCGATGGAGACGGAGGAGCTGATCCGCAGCCATCCCGTCGACGGGGCGGTGCTGATGGGCGGCTGCGACAAGACCACGCCCGGCCTCCTGATGGGCGCCCTCTCGGCGGGCGTCCCCTCCATCTTCTTCCCGGCCGGGCCGATGCTGCGCGGCAACTGGCACGGCGTGCCGCTGGGCTCGGGCTCCAACTCCTGGAAGTACTGGGCGGAGCTCCGGGCCGGCAACATCGACGAGCGCGAGTGGCAGGAGGTCGAGGAGGGCATCGCCCGCAGCTTCGGCCACTGCATGACCATGGGCACGGCCTCGACCATGACGGCCATCGCCGAGACCATGGGTTTTGTCCTCCCGGGCGGCTCGGCGATCCCGGCCCCCGACGCCAACCATCCCCGCCTCGCGACCATGACCGGCCGGCGCGTCGTCGAGATGGTGTGGGAGGATCTGACGCCCGACCAGGTGCTGACGGCCGAGGCGGTGGACAATGCGATCCGCGTGCACCTCGCCATGGGCGGCTCGACCAACGCCATGATCCACGTGGTGGCGATGGCCCGGCGCGGCGGCATCCCGCTCGATCTCGAGCGGTTCGACCAGCTGGCGCGCGAGGTGCCGGTGCTCGCCAACGTCCGCCCGTCGGGCAAGTACCTGATGGAGGATTTTTATTATGCGGGGGGCATCCTGGCGCTGCAGGGGCGGCTCCGCGAGCTGCTCGACCTCGACTGCCTCACGGTCAACGGCCGGACGATCGGTGAGAACATCGAGGGGGCCAAGGTCTACAATGACGACGTGATCAAGGGCCTGAACGATCCGGTCGCCAAGGAGGCCTGCGCGATCCTCAAGGGCAATCTCGCCCCCGACGGCTGTGTCATGAAGCCTTCGGCCGCCGATCCGCGGCTCCTGAGGCACCGCGGGCCGGCGCTGGTGTTCGAGGACTACAACGACATGGCGGCACGGATCGACCGGGACGACCTCGAGGTCGGGCCCGACCATGTGCTGGTGCTGAAGAACGCCGGGCCGGTGGGCGGGCCGGGCATGCCCGAATGGGGCATGCTGCCGATCCCCCAGAAGCTCCTGAAGCAGGGGATCCGCGACATGCTGCGGCTCTCGGATGCGCGGATGTCCGGCACCTCCTATGGCGCCTGCATCCTCCACGTGTCGCCCGAGGCGGCGGTCGGCGGGCCGCTCGCCCTGGTGCGGACCGGCGACACGATCGAGGTCGATGTCGAGGCGCGCCGCCTCGATCTCGACGTGCCCGCGGACGAGCTCGATCGCCGCCGGGCGAGCTGGCGGCCGAAGCCGGTTCCGCCGAGGGGCTATGGCCGCATGTTCGCGGCCCACATCGCCCAGGCGCACGAGGGCTGCGACTTCGATTTCCTGCTCGGGACCGAGCCCTTGCCCGAGCCCGAGATCCACTAGCGGCCGATGAGCGCCGCCGGCTCCACGGGAGGCGAGGCGGGCCCGATCCTCGATCTGCCCTTGCCGGTGCGCGGGCGGCGCGTCCGGCCCAGCGCCGGTCCGCCGGCCGGTGACGGGGGCGATCCGGCGGCGTGGCTGTTGCGGGAATCCGGGACGATCGAGCAGGTGAGCGAGGCGCTGGACGGGCTCTGCTGGCGGCTCGTCCAGGCGGGCGTGCCGCTCACCTACGTGCACGTCGGGACGCCGACCCTGCACCCGCAGCTCCTGGCCCTGGGCTGCCGCTGGTGGCGGGCGCAGGGGGTCGTCGAGGAGCTCGAGATCGATGTCGCCGCCGAGGAGAGCGCCATCTTCCTCGACAGCCCGTTCCGGGCCACAATTCTCGATGGCGTTGCCCGCCGCTTTCGCCTGGACGCGGGCGAAGGCCGGGACCATGTGCTGCTCGACGGCTTGGCCGCGCTGGGCACGACCGACCTGCTGATCCTGCCGATGGCCCGCATCAACGGCTATTTTCCCTTCGTTGTGTGGGCGACCGATGTATCCGGCGGCTTCGGCGAGGAGCAGGTCCGGCGGCTCGAGGACATCATGCCGCCGCTCGCGGCGATGTTCGAGGTGCGGCTCGCCCGGCGCGTCACGCAGGACCTGCTCGAGGTCTATCTCGGTCGCGAGGCCGGCCCCAAGGTATTGGCCGGCGCCATCCGCCGTGGCCGGGGAGAGCGTCGGCAGGCGGTCATCATGGCGGTCGACCTCCGCCGCTCGACCTGGCTCTCCGACCACCATCCCCCGGAGACGATGATCGAGCTGCTCGATGCCTGTTTCGAGCAGATCTGCCAGCCGATCCTGGCCGGCGGCGGCGACGTGCTGAAGTTCATCGGCGACGGCGTGCTGGCCGTGTTCCCGGTGGCGGCCGATGCCGCCGCGGCGACGGGCACCGCCCTCGCGGCGGGGGCGGCGGGGCTGGCCGGCCTCGCCCTGATCGCCCGGGAGCGGCCGGAGTTTCTCCTCGCCTCTCCGGCGGCGGGCATCGGCCTGCATCTGGGCGACGTGTTCTACGGGAATGTCGGGGCCGCCGGCCGGCTCGACTTCACGGTGATCGGCCGGGCCGTCAACCTCGCCTTCCGGATCGAGGCGCTGACCAAGGCGCTGGGCCGGCCGCTGCTCCTTTCCAAAGAGGTGGCCGCGCACGCCGTTCCGACACCCGTCAGCCTCGGGCGCCATTTGGTCCACGGCCTGGACGAGCCGATCGAGGTTTTTGCGCCGGCCGACTGAGCGCTATTATCAGCGCCGAGCGACGGAAAGCGGAGGGAGGATAGAGCGTGTCCGACGACCTTGCCTATATGTCCGCGGCCGATCTGGCACGGCGCATCCGCGCTCGGGAACTCTCGCCCGTCGAGGTGGTCGATGCCTGCCTCGCGCGCATCGAGGCCCGGAACCCGAGCATCACGGCGCTCGTCTTCGTCGACGCCGACGGTGCTCGCGCGCGGGCTCGGGAGGCCGAGCAGAAAGTGATGACCGGCGAGGAGCTGGGGCCGCTGCACGGCGTGCCGACGGCGCTCAAGGACCTTTTCGATTTCCGGCCGGGCTGGCCCGCGACGCTGGGCGGTGTGCGGGCGCTCCGGGACTTCAGGCCCGACTGGTGGTGCGCCTTCGCCGAGCGGATCGAGAAGGCGGGGGCCGTGCTCGTCGGCAAGACCAACAGCCCGACCATGGGCTTCCGGGGGACCTGCGACAATTACCTGTTCGGGCCGTCCCGGAACCCGTTCGATGTCAGCCGCAACACCGGCGGCTCGTCCGGGGGCAGCGCCGGCGCCGTGGCCGATGGTCTACTGCCCTTCGCCGAGGGCACCGACGGCGGCGGCTCGATCCGCATCCCCGCCTCGTGGTGCGGGGTCTATGGCTACAAGCAGTCGTTCGGCCGGGTACCGCAGATCGGTCGTCCGAACGCCTTCGGCCACGACGCGCCTTTTCTGTTCGAGGGCCCGATCACGCGGACGGTCGAGGACGCGGCGCTCGTGCTGAGCGCCATCGCCGGCCACGATCCGCGGGATCCCTACAGCATCGACGATCCGCAGGACTTCGTGGCCGCGACCCGGCGCTCGGTGCGCGGCATGAAGATCGCCTGGAGCCCGGATCTCGACATCTTTCCGGTGGACCCGGCAGTGGCCGAGGTCGTGGCGGAGGCCGTCCGTGCCTTCGCGGATGCCGGTGCCGTGGTCGAGGAGGTGAAGCTCGGGCTCAGGCGATCGCAGCGGGAGCTGAGCGATCTCTGGTGCCGCATGATCATGCCGATGAACGTGCGCGTCTTCGCGGAATTCAAGGCCGCCGGCACGGACCTTCTCGGCGAGCATCGCGCCGACTTCCCGCCGCAATATCTGGACTGGCTCGCCAGGGGCGAGCGGCTGTCCGCGTCCGACTTCTACGCCGATCAGGAGATACGCTCTGAGGTCTACGACGCCGTGCAGGGCGTCCTCGACCGCTATGACCTGCTGGTGTCGCCGACGCTCGCCTGCCTCGCCGTCCCGAACAGGGCGGACGGCAACACGGTGGGCCCGAGCCGGGTCAATGGCGAGGAGGTCAACGAGCTGATCGGCTGGTGCCTCACCTATCCCATCAACTTCACGGGCCACCCGGCAGCCTCGATACCGGCCGGCCTGGCCGGGGGCGGCCTGCCGGTCGGCATGCAGATCGTCGGCCGCCGCTGGGCCGACGCCGACGTCCTGGCGGCGAGCGCCGCCTTCGAGCGGATCAGGCCCTGGCGGGACAGCTACCGGATCTGCGGGGAGCGCAGGCTCGACGCCTGAGACGCCGGCTCTCGCCGGACTCACGGGTGATAGGAGGCGTATTCGCAGACCCGATCGCCACCGCGGACCGGCGGCAGCACGCGGCCGGTCGCCTGCTGGTTCCTCAGCGTGACGATCGCGAAGGCGACCCAGCTCGCGTGGAACACGATGCCCGCCAGAACGACGAGCTGGCCCGGGATCGGGCCGATCGAGGCCCTCTCCCAGAGCTGTCCCATCGAGAGCAGCGGGAGCGGGTGGATGAAGAGCTTGCCGTAGTAGGCCACCGCCTGGATGGCCAGGATCCAGCTGTAGTTGCGGCGCAGGCGGCGTCCCGCCGCCTCGGCGAAGCTGATGTGGAAGTGCAGGCCCTCATAGTCGTCGGCCAGCGCCTGGTTCCAGCCATTGTCGACCCGGAGGCCCTGGCCGCGGAGGATCGGCCCGAAGAACTGCGTCTCCATGACCCGCACGCGCACGCGCCAGACGTCGAAGTAGCGATAGCGCCGCGCCTCGAAGATCAGGAAGACGACGACGAGGAGGCCCACCAGCGCCAGCGGCAGGGGCGAGGCCTCCTTGCTGCTGAAGGTGGCCGAGAGGGCGATGCCGGTCGTCACCACCGCCCAGTTGGTGGTCGAGTCGAACCGGGTGCGCCAGATCTTGCTGCGGTACATCTCGCCCCGATAGAGGTGGGCGAGCGCTCCGACCTCGGAGGGACCGAAATGCTGCTCCGTCACCGCCCTGTCCTGCGCCATGGTCGAGCCTCCCCTGCCGGCGCCGCGCCACGAGCGGGACGCGGCTCGCGGCACGAGTATCGCGCTGCGACGCCCCTCTGGCGAGGATCGGCCGGCGCGTATTCGGCGGCGACGATCCCGCGCCGGAAATGTGCTGGCCGCGCGTGTGACCGGAAAGGCCTTCAAGCATGGAGTCCCATGATGAGCCCGACCAAGAGAACCTTCGCCGCGGCACTTGTTCTCGGCGGTGCCATGCTGCTCGGCGCGGCCGCGCCGACGATGGCGGAGCCGTACTGGGGCTACCTGCCGCCCCAGGGGGGCCATCGGCCCGACGCGGGTCATCCGCCCTACGATCATCGACAGCCCAGCTGGGGCCATCGGCCCGATAGCCCGGACGCGCGCATCTGGCACGGCGAGCGCGACGGCCAGCTCACGCCGGACGAGGCGCACCGCCTCGCCCACCGCGAGCGTCACCTGGACAACCTGACCCGTAAGGCCCAGGCCGACGGCAAGGTGACGCCCCACGAGGCCCGGCACCTCGGAAATCTGGCCGAGCGCGACAACCGTGCCATCGGTCGCCTCAGCCACAACGGCAAGCGGGACTTCTGGCCGGGCTACGACTGATCCGGGCGGGGCGGCGGGCGCCGGATTCGCGCGCGTCGCCCTTGCCCTTCCGGCTTCCGGCGCTAACCTCCGCCCCGATCCGCCGCAGAGACCCGATCCGCTACCCTGGGAGGTTTTCGCCGTGCTGCACAAGAATCTGATCGACGGTGCTTGGGCAGAAGGGGCCAGCGTCTCGAAGGACGTGAACCCGTCCAACCTCGACGACGTGGTCGGCGAGTTCGCCTATGCCGACCGCCAGCAGACGCTTGACGCGATCGCCGCCGCCAAGGCGGCCTTCACGAGCTGGTCGGTGAGCCCGATCCAGCAGCGCTTCGACATCCTGGACAAGGCCGCGACGGAGATCCTGGCGCGCAAGGACGAGCTCGGCCAACTCCTCTCGCGCGAGGAAGGAAAAACCCTGCCGGAGGGCATCGGCGAGGCGGCGCGCGCCGGCCAGATCTTCAAGTTCTTCGCCGGCGAGTGCCTGAGGCTCACGGGCCAGAAGGTGCCGTCGACCCGGCCGGGCATCGACGTCGAGATGACCCGCGAGCCCATGGGCGTCGTGGGCCTGATCACGCCCTGGAACTTCCCGATCGCGATCCCCGCCTGGAAGATCGCGCCGGCCCTTGCCTCCGGCAACAGCGTCGTCATCAAGCCGGCCGATCTCGTGCCGGGCTGCGCCTGGGCGCTCGTCGACATCCTCGACCGGGCCGGCTCCGGCCGGAGTCCTCAATCTCGTCATGGGCCGGGGCTCGGTCGTGGGCGAGGCTATTCTCAACTCGCCGGACGTGAACGCGGTGAGCTTCACGGGCTCGGTCGACACGGGGGGCGCATCGCCGCCCGTGCGCCGCCCTCGAGGCAAAAATTCCAGCTTGAGATGGGCGGCAAGAATCCGCTCGTCGTCCTCGACGACGCCGACCTCAAGACGGCCGTCGCCTCGCCGTGAACGGCGCCTTCTTCTCGACCGGCCAGCGCTGCACGGCCTCATCCCGCTTGATCGTCACCAAGGGCATCCACGACCGATTCGTCAACGCCCTGATCGAGGAGCTGAAGGAGCTGGATGTCGACGATGCCGTGAAGGAGGGCACGCAGATCGGCCCGGTCGTCGACCAAGCCAGTTCAATCAGGATCTGGGTTACATCGAGATCGCGCACAGGAAGGCGCCAAGCTCGCCTGGGGCGGCGAGCGGTTGTACCGCGAGACCCAGGGCTTTTATCTGCAGCCGGCGCTCTTCACCGAGACCAAAAACGAGATGCGGATCAATCGCGAGGAGATGTTCGGGCCGGTGGCAACCGTCGTTCGCGTCGACGACTACAGGAGGCGCTGTCCGTCGCCAACGACACGCCCTTCAGGCTCTCGTCGGGAATCTGCACGACCTGGCTGAAGCACGCCACGCACTTCAAGCAGAAGAGCGAGGCCGGGATGGTGATGGTCGATCTGCCGACCGCGGGCGTCGACTATCACGTGCCCTTCGGCGGGCGGAAAGGCAGCTCCTACGGACCGCGCGAGCAGGGCAGCTACGCGGTCGAGTTCTATACGATCGTCAAGACCGCCTACACGCTGCCTGTCTAAGCCGGGGCGCCGGCGCCGCGCTTGGAGATCGACGCGCCGTCGCTTCTCCTCGGCTGCGCCGCCTTGGCTTTCCTCGGCCTCGTCCTTGGCCTCAGAGGGGGCTGGCTCGGCCCGCTCGGACCGATCCTGCTTCTGGTGGCGGGGCTCGTGGCCCTCCTCGAGGGGCCGCACGCCTGGGCCGACCTGCGCGGCCGGCGCGCCGAGGGGGTGATCGCCGCGACGGCCGAGGCGGCGACGGCGAGCCGCTGACCGCTATGGCGGCTGGTCGATCAGCCACACTTACACGGCCGAGCTCTGCTATCGGCTGCCCGAGATGCCGCTGCTCGGCGTCGCCGCTGTCTGGGGCCGCCCCGATCAGGAGCCCGAGGGGCCGGCGCGCGCCGCCGCGGTGCGGTGCGGCGAAGCTCCGGGCAGCGGCATGCTCCGCTCGACCAACGTGAAGCTCGACGAGGTCACGTTCGATCGCACCGCGCCCGGCGACCGGGTGCCGGTTCGGGTCAGCCGACCCTGGGAGGTGCTCGAGCTCGCCTGGCCGGTCGGGGCCCCGGTCTTGCCGTGGCTGCCTCGTCTTCGCTGGCCCGGGGCCACACCCGGGCTGGTCGCGATCGCGCGCATTGTCCATGTCGACGTCGAGACGCAAGGCCGCTACGCCCACGGCCAGCGGGTCGAGCTCGCCCAGCCCTTCGACCTTGTCCGCCTGCGCTATCCGGTTCCGGATCGGGCCGAGCCGGTCGAGAGCGTGGACAAGATCGACCATGGCTCCCTTGCCGGCCTGGTCGAGGGCGCCAGCGTCAGGGTCGCCTACACCCGGGACGACCCGCGCGACGCGCGAATTCTGGGCGCCTCCCGCCGCTACCGCTGGCTCAATCCGATCGTCGACATCGGCACCGAGATCGGCCTCGCCGCCCTCCTTCTGTTGGTTATTGTCAGCCTGCGGCGGCTGTTCGGGTGGTGGCGGCGCTCAAGCTCACGTTGAACGCAGCGATGCTGCGCTGCCACGACAGGCCCTTCACAAGATCATAACAGTGCGTTCATAGTCCCGGCCACGGGCAGGCGCGATCCACACCGCGTGTGTCGGGCGCGCCCAGCTACGACGGGGGACAATGATCATGGCCGATGGCCTGAAAGTAAAAAGCG
>CAWHFO010000028.1:0-3139 GCA_963828215.1 uncultured Alphaproteobacteria bacterium
GCGGAGCCGCGCGCGCCGGCGCTAGGGCCTGTTTCAAAGTGGGTTAGCTCGGTGTATTGCCTTTCCACATGAGCAGACACGAGCTGACGGATGCGGCATGGCGGCGCTTGCGCCGCTGCTCGCCGCACCGGCCGCGGACCGGGCGACCCGCCCGGGACCACCGCACCATGATCAACGCCATGCTGTGGCTGAGCAAGACGGGCGTGCCGTGGCGCGATCTGCCGGAGCGCTACGGGCCGTGGCGGACGGTGGCGACGCGCTTCTACCGCTGGACCAGGAGCGGGCTGTGGCAACGGGTCCTGGCCGAGCTCCAGCAGGCGGGTGACGCCGCGGGCCGGCTCGACTGGAGCGTCCATATGATCGATGGCACCAGCATCCGCGCCCATCGTCACGCCGCCGGCGCCAAAGGGGGCAGGAGAGCCAAGCGCTCGGCCGCTCGCCCCCTCGGCCGTCTCCTGACGGCCGCAGCTGCGCTGACGGATGATCGGCTGCTGCCGATCATGGCTTCGGCAGCAAGCTCCATGTGCGCTGCGAGCGGAACGGGCGACCCATCGCCTTCGTCCTGACCGCCGGCGAGCGCCACGAGCAGATCGCGTTCCAGCCCCTGATGGCGGCTGGTGCGGTCAGGCGATCGGGCCCCGGCCGGCCGCGCCGTCGACCACAAGCCCTGCTGGCCGATCGTGGCTACACCGGCCGGCCGGTCCGCGAGCACCTCCGTCGTCGCGGCATCACCGCCATCATCCCGCAGCTCGCTACCGAGACCCGGCCCTGCCTGATGGACTGGGGCATCTATCGCGAGCGCAACGTCGTCGAACGGCTGGTCGGGCGTCTGAAAGAGCACCGCCATCTCGCCACCAGATACGACAAGCTCGCCAGCTCCTATCTCGCCTTCGTTCACCTCGCCGCCATCCTCATGTGGCTTTGAAAACAGGACCTAACGCCTGCCGCGCCATCCTGCCTGGCCCGGCGCACCCGCCCCATGGCGCTCCGGCCCGGCGACGGGTGGCTGCGTCGACTTCGACGACCCGACGACCCGACGACCGCCGAAAGCCGGGCACCATGGCGCTGGCCAGACGTTTCCTTTGTCGCTAGCCAAATGGTGCCCGCGTGGCCAAGGGAGCCGCGTGCCCTGGCATGAGAGCTGTCGCGGCTCGACGCTCGCGCCGAGGAGGAACCGTCGCCGTGGCCGTCAATGGAGGCCTGATCGCAGGGGTTGGGCGTCCGCCGGCGGCATCGAGGCGTTCGAGTTCCTCTTTCGCGGCATGTCGGCCGACCTGGGGATCGGCTTCGTGGTCATCGCCCATCTGGCACCGGGCCGGGAGAGCATGTTGCCCGAGATCATCGGGCGCTTCACCGCCATGCCGGTCGTCTGCGCCGAGGACGGCCACACGGTCGAGCCCGGCCACGTCTACGTCATAGCACCTCACACGATGCTCACTCTCCGGAAGGGCCGTCTGCAGGTGCGCCAGACCAACGCCCAAGCGCCACGAGCGTAACCCCATCGACGTCTTCTTGAGCAGCCTCGCGGAGGATCAGGGCGACCCCGCCATCGGCATCATTCTTTCGGGCAGCGGCAGCGACGGCACGCTGGGGTCAAGGCCCTCAAGGAGCATGGCGGGCTCACCATCGCCCAGGGGACGGACTCGACGGCGCCCCGCTATGGGAGCATGCCGGCCAGCGCCATCGCCACGGGTGTCGTGGATATCGTGGCCCCGGTCCAGGACATCCCCGCCAAGCTCGCCGACTATCTCGAGAGCTTCGACAGTCTCCCTCAATTCTGGCCGACAGGGCCGAGGGTCGCCGCAAGACCGGGGCGACCAGCGTCCGGCGCGACGTCTGCAGGATTCCCTCGATCAGGTCGGCCACGACTTCGGCGGCTACAAGGAGCGGACCTTCCTCCGCCGCGTCCAGCGCCGGATGCAGGTGCTCCAGATCAGCGAGCTCGCGGATTATCTCGAGCGCCTTCAACAGGATAAGGCCGAGGTGGCCCAGCTCTTCCGCGATCTCCTGATCGGCGTCACCGGCTTCTTCCGCGACGAGGACGCGTTCAGGGCGATCGAGCAACGGGTCATCCCGGAGCTGCTCGGCGGCAAGACGGCGGGGACGGCCTGCGCATCTGGGTGCGGGCTGCTCCACCGGCGAGGAGGTCTATTCGCTGGCGATCCTCGTCCACGAGCGGATCGAGATGACGCGGGCCGAGCCCAAGGTGCAGATCTTCGGCACCGACATCGATAAAACAGCACTGCAGATCGCCCGTGCGGCCCGCTATCCCGCCGCCCTGCTCGAGGCGGTGGAGCCGCCGCGACTGCAGCGCTTCTTCGTCGCCGACGGCGGCTCGTTCGTGCTCGCCAAGCCGGTGCGGGACATGGCTGTTCGCCGCGCACAGCGTCATCCGCGACACGCCCTTCTCGCGGATCGACCTGATCTCGTGCCGCAATCTCCTGATCTATCTCGACGGCCTGCTCCAGGACCGGGGCTGCCGACCTTCCACTACGCGTTACGCTCGCGCGGCTACCTGTTCCTCGGCCGGTGGAGAACGTGACGAGCCACAGCGATCTCTTCACGCCGTTCGACCGGAAGCACCGCATCTTCCGGCGCCGGGACCACATGGTCCCGCCCGTTCACCTGCCGCTGTCCATGCCGGCCCCGCGTATCGCGGCGGCGACCGCCAGCCAGGCCGAGCCCCAGTCGGGCCGCGACACCCTCAGGCGCACGATCGACGCGCGCGTGCTCGAGCGCTTCGCCCCGCCGCATGTCGTCGTCAATCGGGACGGCGACGTCATCCACTATTCGGCGCGGCTGGGCAAATATCTGGAGCCCGCGGCCGGCCAGCCCAGCCGGCAGATCCTGGCGATGGCCCGGGCCGGGCTCAGGCCCGAGCTGCGGGCAGCCCTCCAGGAGGCCGTCGAGAAGCATCGGCTCGTCGTCGCGCGAGGGCATCGCGATCGAGCTCGACGACCATGTCCAGCTGCTCGACCTCACCGTCGAGCCGCTGTCGACCACGGAGGCCGACCCGCTGTTCCTCGTGGTCTTCACGGATCTGGGCCCGCTGCGGAGCAAGGAGAGCCCGCCGGTCGTCCGAGGCGATCGCGGCCGCCGACCAGGCGGAGCGGGAGCTTCGCGACGTCCGGGAGCGGCT
>CAWHFO010000029.1:0-17237 GCA_963828215.1 uncultured Alphaproteobacteria bacterium
TCGGCCTCCACGGACCGGGACATGAACGAGAAGGTCTTCTGCTCGTACGCGATCTTCTTTCTGTGCTCGGGCACGGGAATATCGAGCTTGATCTATCCGTGCTTCGACACGGGAGCATCGAGCCTGGTTTTTGTCATCACTGTCGCCATGACCATCACCCTGATGAGCGAGCGACGCCTCGGGCGCCACGTCGCGTTGCGCTCGGCGGCGCCGCCGCAACCCCTCGGGCCGAGCCGACGCAGCCATGCTCGCAAGGTGAGCCTGACCGGAAGAAGGCGCTGTGACGGCCAACACTGATCGCGCCGGCGGCGTTCTCGTCGCCGGCAGTCGGCCCGCTCGGCGACGTTGCTCTCGCCTTCAGACGTTGAAGTAGCGCGCCTGCGGATGGTGGAGACGATGGCGCCGGTGGACTGCTCGGGCCAGAGCTGGCTCTCGTCGCCCATCGTGATGCCGATCTTCGACGCGCCGAGCAGATCGAGGAGAATCGCCTGGTCCTCGAGGTTCGGGCACGCGGGATAGCCGAAGCTGAAGCGTGAGCCGCGGTAGCCCTGCTTGAAGAGCTGGCGCATCTCGCGCGCGTCGTCGGACCGAAGCCGAGCTCGCCGCGGATCGCTGTGCACGTACTCGGCCAGAGCCTCGGCGGACTCGACCGCCAGGCCGTGCAGGCACAGATAGTCCTGGTACCGGTCGGCCGCGAACCACTCGCGCGCGACTTCGGACGCGCGCTGGCCCGACGGTGACGACCTGCAGCGCCGACCACGTCGGGCTCGCCGTCGTCGACGTCGCGGAAGAAGTCCGCGATGCACAGGCCCTGGCCTTGCGCTGACGCGGGAACTGAAGCGCGCGACCTCCTGGCCCGTCTTCGTCGAACAGCACGAGATCGTCGCCCTCGCCCGCGGCACTAGCAAGTAGCCGTAGGCGGCCTGCGGGCGAGGATCTTCTCGCTTCGGCACTGTTCGAGGAGGCCGCTGAAGATCGGGCGCACTCCTTGGCAGCCCGTTCGATGAACTCGTCGAGGCTGCGGCCGCCTTCTTGAAGCCCCACTGGAATTGGAAGAGCATCAGCTCGTTGAGGTAGGGGAGAGCGCCTCGCAGCGGGATCTTCTCGATGACGCGCGGGCCCCAGGAACGGCGGCGCGGGTACGCGACGCCTGGGCGAGCTCGGCGCGTTTGTCGCGGATCTCGTCGACCTCGACGGGCCGCGCCGCCATGGCGCGGCGGCGCCGTTGGCGAAGTCCAGCGTGCGCGGCTTCTGTCGGCCTGTCCGACCGGCCGCCTTGGCTTCGCGCTCGCCGACATCGCCGTCGAAGCTGCCGGCGACGACCGCGTCCATCACGGCCAGGCCGTCGAAGGCGTCCTGCGCGTAGGCGAGCGGCCCTCTGTAAAGGCCTGCCAGCATCATCCTCGGCGTAGGCGCGCGTCAGCGCCGCGCCGCCCAGCAGCACCGGCATCGTCACGCCCTGGCGGTTCATCTCCTCGAGGTTCTCGCGCATGATCACGGTGGACTTGACCAGCAGGCCGCACATGCCGATGGCGTCGGCTTCTCGCTCGGCGGCGTCGAGGATCGTGCCGATCGGCTGCTTGATGCCGAGGTTGAAGACGGTGTAGCCGTTGTTGGTGAGGATGATGTCGACGAGGTTCTTGCCGATGTCGTGGACGTCGCCCTTGACCGTGGCCAGGACGATCTTGCCCTTCTGCTGGCCCTCGACTCGCTCCATGGCGGCTCGAGATAGGCGACGGCGGCCTTCATCGTCTCGGCCGACTGCAGCACGAAGGGCAGCTGCATCTGGCCGCAGCCGAACAGCTCGCCCACGACCTTCATGCCGTCGAGCAGAAGATTGTTGATGATGTCGAGCGGCGCGTACGTCTTCATCGCCTGGTCGAGATCGGCCTCGAGCCCCTGCTTGTCGCCGTCGACGATGCGCTGCTTGAGCTGCTCCTCGATGGTCTCTGGTCGCGCCTTCTTGACGCCTCGCCGGCCTTGCGATCGGCGAACAGCGCGATGAAGGCCTGCAGCGGGTCGTAGCCGTCCGGCGGCGGTCGAAGATCAGGTCCTCGGCGACCTTGGCCTCCTCGGGCGGGATCTTGTGCAGCGGCACGATCTTGCTGGCGTGGACGATCGCGGCGGTGAGGCCGCGCTTGATCGCGTGGTCGAGAAAGACGGAGTTCAGCACGTGGCGCGCCGGCGGGTTGAGGCCGAAGCAGATGTTGGACAGGCCGAGGATGATCTGGATCTCGGGGAACTCCCTGGCGATCGCCTCGATGCCTCGAGCGTCCCAGGCCCAGCTTGCGGTCGTCCTCGTTGCCGGTGCAGATCGTGAAGGTCAGCGGGTCGAACAGGAGGTCGTGGTTGCTTGCAGGCCGAAGCGGCCGCAGGCGAAGTCACGAGGCGGCGGGCGATGCGGAGCTTGTCCTCCGCGGTCTTCGCCATGCCCGCCTCGTCGATCGTCAGCGCGATCACCGCCGCGCCGAACTTCCGCGCGAGGCGCATGCGGGCCTCGGGCGCGCCTCGCCATCCTCGAAATTGATCGAGTTCATGATGCCCTTGCCGCCATAGAGCGCCAGCGACACCTCGAGCACCGGCAGCTCGGTCGAAGTCGATCACCAGCGGGCATCGACCTGGCCGCGCATCCGCGTGATGACCTCGGTCATGTCGGGGACCTCGTCGCGCCCGACATAGGCCGTGCAGACGTCGAGCGTGTTCGAGCCCTCGCGCGCCTGCTCGCGCCCCATGGCGACGCAGGCGTCCCAGTCCTCGGCCGCCTGCAGCTCGCGGAAGCGCTTCGAGCCGTTGGCGTTGCAGCGCTCGCCGATCGAGAGATAGCTGTTCTCCTGGCGGAGCGGCACGGCCGAGAACAGCGAGGCCAGGGCCGGGGTGCGCTGCGGGCTGCGGCCCTGCGGCCGCGGCCGGAAGCCGTCCTCGGACGGCGGCGCAGCATGGCGTCGATGGCGGCGATGTGGGTCTCGTTGGTGCCGCAGCAGCCGCCGACGAAATTGACGCCGTCCTCGGTGACGAAGCGCTCGAGCCAGAGCGCCATCTCCTGGGCACCGAGGGGATAGTAGGTCTGGCCGTCGCCCGAGCTCGGGCAGGCCGGCGTTCGGCTGCACCGAGATCAGGCCCTCCCAGGTCTGGCCGATATGGCGGAGATGCTCGGCCATCTCCTTGGGGCCGGTGGCGCAGTTGAGGCCGATGACGGGCACGTCCAGCGCGTCGATGATGACGGTGGCGGCGGCGATGTCGGTGCCGACCAGCATGCTGCCGGTCGTCTCGATCGTGACCTGGACGATCAGCGGCAGCGCCTTGCCCGTCTTGGCGAAAGCGCGACGGGCACCGTTGACCGCCGCCTTGATCTGCAGCGGATCCTGGCAGGTCTCGATCAGGATGGCGGCGGCCCCGCCCTCGACCAGCCCATGGGCCTGGACGAAGAAGGCGTCCTCGATGTCGCGGTAGGCGACATGGCCGAGGCTGGGCAGGCGGGTGCCGGGGCCGATGGAGCCGACGACGAAGCGGCGCCGGCCGTCGGCCGGCAGCTGCTCGATGGCCTCGAAGGCGAGCTCGCAGGCGCGCTTGTTGATCTCGAAGGCGCGCTCGGCGAGGCCGAACTCGCCCAGCGTGATGGGCGAGCCGCCGAAGGTGTTGGTCTCGACCGCGTCGGCGCCGGCCCGCAGATAGGCCCCGTGGATGTCCCGCACGAGGTCGGGGCGGGACAGGTTCAGGATCTCGGAGCAGTTCTCCTGGCCCCAGAAATCGTCGAGCGTGAGGTTGCGGCCCTGGATCTGCGAGCCCATGCCGCCGTCGAAGAGGACGAGGCGCTCACGGGCGTAGTCGAGAAAATCGGTCATGAGGCTCCGCAGGGCATGGGGTGCGTCAGGGCAGGGTCAGGCCGCGGCCGGGACGGGTCGGGCGGCCTTCAGGAGCTGGACGATGGCGAGCGGCAGCTCGGCCCGGTTGAGGGCGTAGACGTGCTGGCGGCAGAGGCCCTCGGCGGCGAGGCGCCGGCACTGCTCGGCGACGACGCTGGCCGCCACCATGCCGTGCACGGGTGAGCCGTCCTCCACACCGTCGAAGAGCGCTTCCAGCCAAGGCGGGACGCCGGCCCCGCAGGCGGCCGAGAAACGCCGGATCTGGGTGAAGCTGTGGATCGGCATGATCCCGGGAACGAGCTCGACGTCGATGCCCGCCGCCGCAACCTCGTCGCGGAAGCGGAGGATGCGGTCGGTATCGAAGCAGTATTGGGTGATGAGCCGGCCGGCCCCGGCCTCGACCTTTTTTCTCAAGAGATCGAGCGCCACGGCGGCGCTGGGCGCGTCCGGGTGGAGCTCCGGATAGCAGCCGACGCTGATGTCGAAGTCGGCGACCTCGCGGATGCCGGCGATCAACGCGTCGGGATAGGCGTAGCCGTCGGGCCGGGGCTCGTAGCGGGGCGCACCCTTGGGCGCGTCGCCGCGCAGCGCCACGATCCGCCGCACGCCGCATGCCCAGTAGTGTCGGAGAAGCTCGTCGATCTCGGCCTTCGGGGCGTAGGCGCAGGTCAGATGGGCCGCCACCGGGATGCCGAAGCGCTCGTGGATGGCCTTGGCGAGCGGAAAGGTGCCGCTCTCGCCGCTGCCGCCGGCCCCGCAGGTGACCGAGATGAAGCGCGGGCCGGAAGCCACGAAGAGCTCGAGGTTGCGCCACAGCCGGGCGGCCGACTCCTCGGTCTTCGGCGGGAAGACCTCGATCGACAGCTCGACGGGCGGGATGGCCGCGTCCAGCCACGGGCTGCTCCGGGCAGGCTGGGCGTCGCCGCGGGTCGTCGTCATGCAGCCTGTCTCCTGTCCTGATCCGTGTTGCGCTCGGCTGCATCCGGGACGGAGCCCCGCCAGATGGCCACCGTGAGCGTCGGCCCAGGCAGCCTCAGGGGCGTCTCGGCGGCGAGGCCGAGCTCCCCGAACCAGCCGGCCATCTCACGGTCGGTGAAGCCGAGCCTCCGATGCCGCTTCTCGCTCCGCAGCCACTCCTCGCCGTGATGGGCGAGATCGACCACCACGAGCCAGCCGCCGGGGCGCAGCACCCGTCGCGCCTCGGCCAGGGCCGCCAGAGGATCGTCCGCAAAGTGTAACACTTGATGAAGGATCGCCGCCGCGAACGAGGCGTCGGGCAGGGGCAGGCGGTACATGTCGCCGTGGCGGACCTGGCAGTTGCCGGCCTCGCGGCGATCGAGATTGGCCCGCGCCACCGCCAGCATGTCGTGGCTGCGGTCGATGCCGAGGCCCTGGCCCACATGCCGGGCCAGCACCTGGAGGATGCGCCCGGTGCCGGTGCCGATGTCGATCAGGCTCGCGACGCGCCGGCCCTGGAAGAGGTCGACCAGGGCCTCCTCGACCTCGGCCCCGTCCACGGCCAGATCCCGCTCGCTGTCCCAGCCGCGGGCCCGCCCGTCGAAATAGCGCTCGGCCTGGGCGCGGCGCGCCTCGCGGACGGCCTCCAGGCGCTGCCGGTCGAGCAGCAGCCGCGCGTCGCCCTCGGGCAGGAGCCGGCAGAGCGCCCGTGCCAGCCGCGCCCCTTCGCCGGCCTGGGTGCGCCGATAGAAAACCCAGCTGCCCTCGCGGAACCGCTCGAGCAGCCCGGCCTCGGCCAGGAGCTTCAGGTGGCGCGAGATCCGGGGCTGGCTCTGGCCCATGATCTGGGTGAGCTCGCTGACGGTCCACTCGCCCTGGGCACAGATCGCGAGAAGGCGCAGCCGTGACGACTCGGCCGCGGCGCGGAGCGCCGCCAGCATGGGATCGAGCGAGATGCCGGCTGCGGCCATCGATGTCCGACCTGACGAGGTTCTACATATGTATATCTCTTTATACGAGCGGGTGTATATCTCTTTATACGAGCGGGTCAATCGCTGAAGGCGTCCGACGGGCGCCGGACCGGGCGGATCATCGACGGTGTCTCGCGAGGAAGGGCGGGGCCGGCGGCGCGGCCTCAGTGGTAGCCGATATCGGCCCGCATCTTGCCCCGGAAGACCCAGTACGACCAGGCCGTGTACATGAGGATCACGGGAACGAGGAAAAGGGTGCCGATCAGGAGAAAGGCCTGGGTGCTGGGCGACGAGGCCGCCTGCCAGAGGGTGTAGTGCCGGGGCACGATCATCGGCCAGAGGCTGATCGCGATGCCGAGATAGGAAAGGAGGAAAAGGCCCATGGCGGCGAGGAAGGGGGCGGCGTCGCCGCCCCGGCCGGCGAGGGCCTGCCATCCGGCCAGGGCGATCAGCGCCGTCAGGATCGGCACAGGCGCCAGGTACAGGAAGTTCGGCCAGGAGAACCAGCGCTGGGCGATGGCCGGGTCCTTGATCGGTGTCCAGATGCTGACGGCGAGGATCGCCAGCAGCGCGCCCAGGAAGCAGACGCGGCCGGCCCGGCGGGCCCAGGCCTGGAGGTCGCCCTCCGTCTTGATGATCAGCCAGCCGGCGCCGAGCAGGCCGTAGCCCAGCATCAGGGCCACGCCCGTCAGGACGGAGAACGGCGTCAGCCAGTCCCAGGAGCTGCCGGCGAAGTCCCGTCCCTCGACGGCGAAGCCCTGGATGAAGGCGCCGAGGACGGCGCCCTGCGCGAAGGCGGCGAGGGCGGAGCCGAAGCAGAAGCCGCCCGTCCAGAAGC
Organism: uncultured Alphaproteobacteria bacterium; assembly: GCA_963828215.1. Classification (GTDB taxonomy): domain Bacteria; phylum Pseudomonadota; class Alphaproteobacteria; order Geminicoccales; family Geminicoccaceae; genus CAVTJL01. The sequence goes on from CAWHFO010000029.1 coordinate 6,630, forward strand.
CGTCGATCCAGGGCCGCTTGAAGCGGAACTCGAAGGCCACGCCCCGGAACACGAGGGCCAGCAGCATCAGCAGCACGGGGAAATAGACGGCGGGGATGATGATGGCGAAGGCCAGCGGGAAGACCGCCAGAAGGGCCACGCCGCCCAGGATCAGCCAGGTCTCGTTGCCGTCCCAGACCGGGGCGATCGAGTTCATGACCAGGCGGCGATGCTCCTTGGGGGCCAGCCCGTAGAGGATGCCGACGCCGAGGTCGAAGCCGTCGAGCAGCACATAGAGAAAAACGCCGAGGGCGATGATCGCGGTCCAGATCGGGACCAGGTCGAGCAGCCTGTCCATCTCCGCTACTCCGCCGGCGCGTCGAAGGGGGATCGGGGCTGCAGGCCCGGGGCCGGCTGATCCTCCGTCAGCCGCTCCGTCGGCCCGGCCCGGACCAGCCCCGCCATGACCGCGATGCCGGCCGGGAACATCAGCAGGTAGACCACGGCATAGGCCAGAAGCGACCAGAGGACGTCCCGGCCGGTCAAGGAGGGCGAGACGGACTGGGCCGTCCGCATGAGGCCGTAGATGGTCCAGGGCTGCCGCCCCACCTCGGTCACGGTCCAGCCGGCGAGGACGGCGACGAAGCCCAGGGGTGCCACCCACTGGCAGAGGCGGAGGTACCAGCCCGTGTCGAACAGGCTGCCGCGCAGGCGCAGCAGCCAGCCGAGCGCCACGACGCCCAGCATGACGAAGCCGATGCCGACCATGATGCGGAAGGCCATGAAGACGATCAGGACCGGCGGCCGCTGGTCCGGGGGAAAGGCCTTCAGGCCCTGGACCTCGCCGCCCATGGAATGGGTGAGGACCAGGCTGCCGAGGACCGGGATCTCGACCGCATCGTGGTTCTTCTCGGCTTTCTGGTCCGGGATGCCGAAGAGGGTCAGCGGGGCCGGGGCCGAGGTGTCCCAGAGGCCCTCCATCGCCGCCAGCTTGGCCGGCTGGTATTCCCGCGTGTTGAGGCCGTGCAGGTCGCCCAGGAAGATCTGCAGCGGCACGAAGACGGCGAGGAAGCCCAGCGCCATCATCATGATGCGCCTGCCTTCGTCGAAGAAGTCGGCGCGGCGCACGAGATGGGCGCCGACGCCCAGCACCACGAAGCCGGTCGTGACGTAGAAGGCGCTCACATTGTGCGCCAGGCGGTAGGGAAAGGAGGGATTGAAGATGATCGCCAGCCAGTCGACCGGAAAGAACCGGCCGTCCTGGATCTCGTAGCCGGCCGGGGTCTGCATCCAGCTGTTCACGGCCAGGATCCAGAACGAGGAGAAGAGGGTGCCGACGGCGACCATGCAGGCGGCGCCGAAATGGGCCCAGCGCGGCACCAGCCTGCGGCCGAACAGCAGCACGCCCAGGAACGTCGCCTCGAGGAAGAACGCGATGAGGCCCTCGTAGGCGAGAAGCGGCGAGATGACGTTGGCGGCGGCGTCGGAGAAGCGCGACCAGTTGGTGCCGAACTGGAAGGGCATGACGATGCCCGAGACCACCCCCATCGCGAACGACACCGCGAAGATCCGCGTCCAGAAACGCGAGATCCGGAACCACACCTCCTTGCCGGTAAAGAAAAAAGCCCCTCGAGCACGGCCACATAGGAGGCGAGGCCGACGGTGAAGGCGGGCAGGAGAATGTGCCAGCCGATGACCCAGGCCCATTGCAGCCGGGAGAGGAGGAGCGGGTCGAGGTCCATCGACGATCTCCCGGGGCCGGGGCTAAAGCGTCATTCCGACTTTCTCGCCAGCGACCCTCGTGACGGGATCGCAGGCCGCGCCGTGGCGGGTGGCCCTCATCGCCACCAATTGTTCGCCGCGGCCACCGTCTGGAAATTGAGGGCGATGACATGCGAGGCGGCGATCAGCTGCGCCGAGTCGTGGTCATAGGCCCCCCGCAGCTGCCCGCGGACATCGTCGGAGGGCTGCGTCAGCTTCACGGCCATGCGCGACAGCCTGACGGCGAGCTCGAAGCCCGCCTGGGGCGTGTCGGTCTCGAGCGAGGGTAGCCACATGTCGCTCACGTGAATCTCCTCCTGGACCCGCGACCGCGACGGAGCCCGTCAGAAGGCCCCTTTCGGTCGCTGGCGACAACGGAACCGGGATCGTGCCTGCCACGACTCCGCCTTGGTCGCCGGCCGGGCCGGCCACCTATGCCAGTGGCCGAAGGATGCTGTCGAGACGAAAGCGCCGGTCGACGCGGCGGACCGGGCGAGGCGAGCCGCCTCCCGGCTCGGCGGTAGCCCATGCCGGCGGCGGGTCGCGTCAGGTGGCGAGGCTCAGGCGGACGACATTCCACGAGGCGGGGCGCAGCTCGGCCGAGATCTGGCCATCCCGCAAGCGGACCGTCTCGAGCTGCCGCGGCCTGATCCGGTCGGGCAGGTCCTTGCTGTTCACCGCATGGAGATCGGCGTCCTCGAGCTGGTGCGCCCGCTCGAGCGACAGCCCGCCGAAGCCGCCTGCCTTGACCGAGACGTCAGCGGCTGGTCCAGGTGGCGATTCAGCATGAAGAGGGTCAGCGTCTTGCCGGGCGCGTCGTGCACGGCGGCGAGCTTCAGATAGGGCGCGTCGTTGATGTTGCAGTACTGGTCGCCGGTGCGCAGCCGCTCGCAGTAGGTGCTGGAGTAGGTCTCGGCCTTGACCTGCGCCTTCAGCACGCGGCCGCGGCCGAGATTGCTGAAGTCGGCGAAGGGCCAGAAGATGGTCTGGCGCCAAGCCGGGCCCTTGGTCTCGGTCATGATGGGGGCGATCGCGTTGACGAGCTGGGCGAGGCAGCCGATCTTCACCCGGTCGGCATGGTTGAGGAGCGAGATGCAGGCGCCGCCGAAGGCCAGCGCGTCCTGCATCGTGTAGACCTCCTCGAGGATGTGCGGGGCGACCGGCCAGCCGGGCTTGGTCCGGTTCTCGTCGCCGCGGCGGGTACGGTACCAGACGTTCCACTCGTCGAAGCTCAGCATCATCCGCTTGGGCGAGCGGCGACGTGCCGCCACCGCGTCGGCCAGCGCCACGACCTCCTCGATGAACGCGTCCATGAGGTCGGGGCTCGCCAGGAACGAGGCGGTGTCGTCGGCGTAGTTGTTGAGATAGGTGTGCAGCGAGACGTACTCGACGAGGTCGAAGCAGTGCTCGAGGACCTCGTCCTCCCAGCGGCCGTAGCTCGACATCATGCGCCCGGACGAGCCGCAGGCGGCAAGCTCGATCGTGGGATCGGTGAGCTTCATCAGCTTCGCCGCCTCGACGGCGATGCGGCCATATTCGGTGGCCGTCTTGCTGCCCATCTGCCAGGCGCCGTCCATCTCGTTGCCGAGGCACCAGAGCTTCACGTCGTGCGGCTTCTCCCAGCCATGCTGGCGCCGGAGGTCCGAGAGCATGGTGCCCGACGGGAAGTTGCAGTATTCGACGAAATGGCGCGCCTCGTCGGGGCCGCGCGTGCCGAGATTGACGGCGAGCATCGGCTCGATGCCGGCGAGCCGGCACCAGTCGATGAACTCGTTGGTGCCGAAGGTGTTGGGCTCGGTCGATTTCCAGGCGAGGTCGAGGCGCCGCGGCCGCTGCTCGACCGGCCCCACGCCCTCCTCCCAGTTGTAGCCGGAGACGAAGTTGCCGCCCGGATAGCGCATGATGGTGGGGGCGAGCTCCTTGACCAGCGCCAGCACGTCGCTGCGGAAGCCGTGCTTGTCGGCCTCGGGGTGGCCGGGCTCGTAGATGCCGTCGTAGACGCAGCGGCCGAGATGCTCGACGAAGGCGCCGAACAGCCGGCGGTCGGTCTCGCCGATGATGAAGTCGCGATCGAGAAGAACCTCGGCACTGGGCATGGGACGTCTCCGAAGGGGCGCGGTGTCGCTGACGGCACAAGCTCTGCGTGGCGACCCGGAGGGGTCGCGCGGGAAGATCGTCGGTAGCGGGGATCCGGCGCTCGGGGGCCCAGGGCCCAGGAGCGGGTCAGAGGGAGCCTATGGTGGCATCGCTCACCTCCTCGGCCGGGGTCGCACCTCCGCCCTCCTGGGCGGCCTCGGGCGCCAGGACCGAGCTCTTGAGAAGGATCGAGTAGGGATGCGTCGGGTGGTCGAGGACCGCCCGCGCCTCGCCGCTCTCCACCACCTTGCCCTTCTGCATGATGATGATGCGGTCGCTGATGTAGTAGGCGGTGGCGAGATCGTGGGTGATGTAGATGATCGAGACCCCGAGGTCGTCGCGCAGCGCCTTGAAGAGGTTGACGATCGACATCCGGAGCGAGGCGTCGACCATCGAGACGGGCTCGTCGGCGACGATCAGCGACGGCCCCGAGATCAGCGCCCGGGCGATCGCCGTGCGCTGCAGCTGGCCGCCGGACAGCTCGTGGGGAAAGCGGCCCTTCACCTCGGCCAGCGAGAGGCCGACCGCGCTGCAGCGCCTCGTCGGCCCTGGCCTCGACGTCGCGCGCCGCGACCTGGCGCCGGTGAAGCGCCGGGCGGTCATGAAGAGGTAGCGGTCGATGCGCTTCAGCGGATTGAAGGCCTCGAACGGGTTCTGGAAGATCGGCTGGACCTCGCGCATGAAGCCGAGCCGCGCGCGCCTGCCCCGCGATCGACCGCAGATCCGTGCCGCGGAAGAAGATGCCGCCGGCCGTGGGCGCGGTCGTATTGAGGATCATGCGGGAGAGCGTGGTCTTGCCGCTGCCCGACTCGCCGATGATCGTGAAGATCTCGGGGGATCGGCGGCGAGCCTGAAGCTCACCCGGTCGACCGCGTCGAAGGCCGTCGCGCGACAGCACGCCGCCCATCGCATAGGTCTTGGTGACCTCCTCGACGCGCAGGAGATCGGCGCTCATGCGAGCGTCTCGGCCAGACGCCCGGCCGCCGCCCGCGCCTCGGCCACGGGCTTCACCTCGGGGCCGGCGGCGAAGCAGGCGACGCGGTGGCCGGGCGACAGCGTCGTGAGGGCGGGGTTCTCGCGCGCGGCAGATCTCCATGGCGAGCGGGCAGCGGGGATGGAAGCGGCAGCCCGGCGGCGGATCGGCGAGGCTGGGCGGCGCCCCGCCCAGCGCCTCGCGCGGCCGCGTGTCGCCGATGCGCGGCAGGCTCGCGATCAGATGCGCCGTGTAGGGGTGGAGCGGCCTCCTGAAGATGGCGCCCGTCGGCGCCTCCTCGACGAGCCGGCCCGCATACATGATGCCGAGCCGGTCGGTGACGTTGGCGTGGACGGTGAGGTCGTGGGTCACGAAGACCATCGAGGAGCCGATCTCGCGCTGCGCCTCGCGGATCATCTTCAGCACGTCCTTCTGGACGACGACGTCGAGCGCCGTGGTCGGCTCGTCGGCGATGATGAACTCGGGCTGGCACACGGTCGCGAGCGCGATCGTCACGCGCTGGCGCATGCCGCCCGACAGCTCGTGCGGGTAGGCGTCGAGCACCGCCCGGCTGAAGGTGCAGGCGCTCGAGATGGCGGCCGACGATGTCGAGGAACTCGGCCCTCGGCGCGGTCGATGTGGCGGGCGGCGAAGTCGATGAAGGCCTGCCGGACCCGCCGGACCGGGTTCAGCACGTTCATCGAGCCCTGCATGATGTAGGAGAGATGCCGCCAGCGGATCGCGCGTCAGCTCGCGCTCGTCGAGCGCATAGATGTCGCGATCGAGGAAGCTGTATCTGACGGTGCCGGCGACGACGTTGAGCGGCGGGCGGATCGCGGCGGCGATCGTCTTGATGAAGGTGGTCTTGCCGCAGCTCGATTCGCCGGCAATGCCGTAGATCTCGTTGCGCCTGACCACGAGCGAGATGTCGTCGACCGCCCTCACCTCGCGCACGATGCCGAAATACTTCATCTGATAGTAGGCCTTGAGGCCCTCGACCCGCAGGACCGGCCCGGCGGTCGCGTCGGCAGCCGCCGCAGGGCTCGGCCGCGTCGCCATCACGCTGCGCCGCCCATGCGGCTGAGGCGGCTTCGCGGGTCGATATACTCGTTCATCGAGATCGCGAGCAGGAAGAGGCCGATGAAGGTGATGGTGACGAAGAGGGTGGGGAAGGCGATCCACCACCACACCCCCGCCACCATGGCGCTGTGCTGGTTCGCCCAGTAGATCATGCCGCCGATCGTCGGCGTGTCGATGTCGGTGAAGCCCAGGACCGAGAGCGTCACCTCGAGGCCGATCGACCAGTTGATGTTGTTCATCGTCGTCGAGAAGACGATCGGCAGCACGTAGGGCAGATGCTCCTCGGTGACGATCTCGCGCATCGTCATGCCCGAGAAGATGCTGGTCTGCGTGAACTCCCGGGTCTTCACGCTCATCATCACCGAGCGGATGAGCCGGGCGTCGTAGGACCAGCCGAGGCAGGCCATGACGAGCGCCAGGACCACCCAGGTCATGTTGTCGCGCAGCACGAAATAGAGGAGCACGAGCAGCGGAAAGAGCGGGATGACGATGAAGGTGTCGTTGATCGACATCAGCACGCGATCGACGATGCCGCCGCAATAGCCGGACACGAGGCCGATGAGCGAGCGAGAGGACGCGGCTGATGAGCGCCACGGTGAAGCCGAAGAGAAGCGTGTTCCGGAGCGCGAAGGAGAGCTGCCAGAAGATGTCCTGGCCGCGCGAGTTCGTGCCCATCGGATAGGCCCAGGAGGGCGGCATGTCCATCGGCACGACATAGGTGTCGATGGGCGGGTTGGGCGCGAAGGCCGACATCGCCGCGATGCCCGACGACGATCGCCATCAGGATGACGCCGATGGCGAACTCGCGGTTGTAGCGGAAGAGGTCGCGGAGGACCTTCATCGCTCAGGCGACCTGCACGCGCGGATCGAGCAGCGGGTAGATCATGTCGATCAGGAAGACGGCGACCGAGACGCGCGATGATCGAGATCGAGGCGATGCCGATGCACGAGGCTGTAGTCGCCGGCGTGGACGGCATCGATCAGCAGCTTGCCGATGCCGGGATAGCCGAAGACCTGCTCGGTGATGATGGCGCCGTTGAAGATTGCGCCGAGCGACATCGCGAGGCCGGTGATCTGCGGCATGAAGGCGTTGCGCATGACGTAGACTGCCGAGGATGCGGTTGCGGTCGACGCCGCCGAGCTCGGCATAGATGACATAGTCCTCGGTGACGATGTTCGAGACCAGCGAGCGCATGCCCATGAACCAGCCGCCGATGCCGACGAGGACCAGCGAGAGCGCCGGCAGGATCGAATGGCGCAGCACGCTCCAGATGAAGGCGAGGCTCCAGCCTTCCTGGAGATTGATCTGGATAGCCGCCGCCGATCGGCAGGATCGGCCAGACGAAGCCGAAGAGGATCAGGATGACGAAGGCCACGATGTAGTAGGGGATCGGGTGCAGGCCCATCGTGATCACGCCGATGACCTTGAGCGCGCGGTTGTTCCGATAGTAGCCGGCGAGGCCGCCCAGGAGGTTGCCGACGACCCAGCTGATCAGGACCGCCGTCACCAGGAGGCCGATGGTCCAGGGCAGGGCCCGCCAGATCAGCGTCGAGACCGGCGTGGGAAAGGCCGAGAGCGACGGGCCGAAATCCAGCACCGCGAGGCGCTCCCAGAAGTGCAGATATTGCTGCACCGGCGTTGCGTCGAGCCCGTAGAGCTCGCGCAGCGACTGCCGCAGCATGTTCGATCGCCTCGGGGCTCGACGAGCCGAAGGAGGTCACCGCCGTCACCGCGTGCTCGACCGGGTCGACCGGCGAGAGATGGGTGATGAGATAGGTGATGTTGATGCCGATGAAGACGACGAGGACGAACTGCGCCAGCCGCTTCAGGACATAGGCACCATAGCTCGACATGTGGCCGCCGCTCGAGTTCCGAGGCGCCGGGACGGGCGGCCGCGAGAGGGCCGCCCGCTGATCGATCGCCGGCCCGGCTAGGCGTTCGCCGGCTTCAGCTTGACCATCATGTACTTGGTGTTGGCCCAGTTGGGCACCGGGTCGGTGTAGGGATCGGCCGAGCTCGGGTAGCCGTCCCAGTAGGTCGTGTCCATGACCGTGAAGACATTGTAGGCCATCAGCGGGATCGTCGGCATCTCGTTGGCCACGAGCTTCAGATACTCGATGCCCAGCTCCACGCCCTTCGGATCGTCGAAGTCGATTTTTCGGATTTGCTCGATGATGCTGTCGAGGCGGGGATCGGACCAGCGCTGCCAGTTCCGGGCCGTCTGCGGCTGGCCGGGCTTGGCGACGAACTGCGAGTGCCAGCTGTCGAGGAAGAAGGAGAGGTCGGGATGGCCGCCCCAGGTCTCGACGCTCCAGGAGATCATGGCCTCGTAGTCGCCGGCGGCCCGGGCGTCGATCATCGTGCCTTGGGCGACGACGGTCTTGGCGTCGATGCCGAACTGCCGCCATTGCTGGGCGATCATGGAGCCGGCGCGCGTCATGGTGGGCCTGGAGTCGCCCTCGACCGTCATCTTGATCGAGAACGGCTCGCCGTTAGGCAGATGCCACTGGCTGCCGCTCCTGCTTGAAGCCCGGCCTTGCTCGAGAAGCTCGCCCGCGGCCTCGGGATTGCGCTTCCACCAGCCGCGGCCGAAGGCGGTCGCAACCTCGTCCGGGGCGCTCGGGATCTTGTCGCCCAGGGAGGGGCGCAGCATACCCGCGATCTGCTGGCCCACGTTGGGATCATAGGGCTGGATCTTCTGCTTGCCGGTATCGACCTCGAAGGTCTTCAGCCAGGCTTCCATGGGCTCGAAATAGTATTTCGGATAGAGGCCCGTCGGCGGCACGCCGATGGCGGAGATCGTGGCGGCGCCCCGATAGGAGGCCATCGACACGGCCTTGATGTCGATCAGCAGCGCCAGCGCCCAGCGCACGTCCTTGTTCTGGAGCTTCTCGACCTGGTTGTTGAGCAGCACGGCCGGCAGGGTCGGGTCGGGATGGCCGTAAGGAAAGCCCTTGAACCAGGTCTTGGCCGTCTTCGACTCCTTGGCGATCGTGAACATGCCCTCGGGCGAGGTGTCGTGGATGATGTCGAGCTGGTGGTTCATGTGCTCGATCACGCGCTTGTCCGGCGGGCCGGGATCGATATAGGCGACATAGCTGGGCCCGGGCTCGCCGAAGCGTGCCAGCGTCGTCCGCTTCCAGTCCTCGCGCCGCTGCCAGATGAACCACCGGCCGTTGGGGTCGAAGCTGTGCAGCGTGTAGGCGCTCAGCGTGACCGGCGGGATTGAAGTCGAACTTGCGCGGGTCCGGCGCCTTCTCGAAGACGTGCTTGGGCATGATCCAGGCCGCGTTCCAGCGCACCGTGAAGATGGCGTGGAAGCGCGAGTTCGGCTTCTTAAGTTTGAAGACGACGGTCGTGGGGTCTGGTGCCGTGACGCTCGCCACATTGACCTGGAAGGGCGCGCTCCAGACCATGCCCGGATGGTCGATCTGGGTCTGCACGGTATAGACGACGTCGTCGGCGGTGAACTCGACCCCGTCGCTCCAATGGATGCCGTTGCGAAGCTTCACGGTCATCTCGCTGAAGTCGTCGTTGTAGGCCGGCTTGTCCGAGGCCAGCGAGTTGTCCCAGACACCGTCGATGCCGTGGTCTGCATCGATGTACCACAAGGTATCCATGGCGAGCTGCTGATTGCCGGTCGAGCGGCCGCCGGCATTGACGGTCCACATGTTGAACCAGCCGGCGTTCTTGATCGTCCCTTCCGGGTTCTCGACGATCAGCGTCTCGTTGCGCGGAAGATTGGAGATGACTTCCTGCGCGTGGGCCGGGACGCGGACCGCCAGCGTGCCGGCGGCGGCGGCGGCGGCCGTCATGAACCGGCGCCGATCCATCGAAGCCAGAAGCTCTGCCTTAAGTCGCATTTTTGTCTCCCTGATCGTTGCTCAGCCTGCTGCGAAGCCCCGGATCCCGTTCGGCCGCCCGGGGGCCCTCGCTTTCACCGACGCCGCGGTCGAGCCCGAGCAGGCGCGGACCCGACGTCATCGCTCCCCAATGCATCGTCGTTTCTGATACGTATCAGATTGAAGTCCTCCATGGCCGTCTTTAAGTAAGGGGAGAAGTCGGCCCGAGCGGCTCCGACCTTGGCACTGATGCGCAGGCTGGTTTGTCTCGAGCGAGAGGCCCGGCCTCCAGATCGGATAGACGGTCGGCGCCTAGCTCGAGGTCGAGGCCAGCGCCTTCTCGGGCGTTCGATCCCGACCGCGGACCGCCTTCCCGGGCGTCCTTCTTCAGTTGAAGCCGGAGCAGGATGTCCTGGTCGTGGTTGCCGAAGCCGCGGCCGAAGATGTTGACGCCGCCCGGATGGCGCGTGCCTCCTCGATGCCGATCCGGAGCCGGATCGAATGATGCTCGGCCAGACCGAGATCGGCGATGGTGACGGGCGACAGGCGGGCGCCGTCGATGAAGCTGCCGCGCGAGGAGACGGACCAGGTCTTGAGCTTGCCATATTGCGAGCCCTCGAGCTTCCACCAATCGCGGGGTGAACGCTCCCGCCGGTCGCCGAAGTCGCCGGGCGAGGTCCAGGTGCCGATCAGCACGTCGTTGATCCAGACGCCGATGTCGGAGGGCCAGTTCGAGGCCGTGCCCGGCACCTCGGAGGACAGCTCCATGGCGACCTCGAGGAGCTCGACATCGGACTGCAGGATCTTGGCGTTGTTGGGGAACTTGTATTCGACGT
>CAWHFO010000030.1:0-16207 GCA_963828215.1 uncultured Alphaproteobacteria bacterium
GTCTTGCGCCGGCCACTTGGCGATTGCCTGCCCCGATAGGCGAGTATAAACGAAGGGTAAAAGAGTAGAAGTGCCTGCTCACGCTGGGGAGGCTCGTCATGACCAACCACCAGACTCAGGCCACCCGGACGTTTCCGCTCCGGGCAATTGGCTCGGCGCTTGCCGCGGCCACGCTGGCCGGAACAGCGCTGATCGGACCGGGAGCCGCGCTCGCGGCATCCGTGACGGTCTCGGGCACCAGCCCCTACTCGACGTCCTGTGGCCAGACCACCGCGGGCGGCAATCTGTTCCCCAATGCCGAGGTCGAACCATTCCTCGCCGCGAACCCGACCAACGCCTCCAACGTGATCGCGGTCTGGCAGCAGGACCGCTGGTCCAACGGCGGCTCGCGCGGCAACCTGGCTGGCGTGAGCACCAATGGCGGCACGAGCTGGAGCATCGTCAATCTGCCAAGCCTGACGGACTGCTCGGTGCCCAAGGGCCCCTGGGACCGTGCGACCGATCCCTGGGTCACCTTCGCGCCGAACGGGGACGCTTATGTGTTCAGCCTCGTCTTCCAGGCCCTTCCGCCACCAAATCGGCCGGGCGGCAACGGCCCCAACGCGATGGTCGTGCAGAAATCCACCGACGGGGGCGCCACCTGGAGCGCCCCGATCAAGCTCGTCGACGAGGTGAACCAGCGTGTGCTGCACGACAAGAACTCGATCACGGCGGACCCGAACGACGCCAACTACGTCTACGCCGTCTGGGACAAGCTGACGGTACCGACGGGCGTGACGATCAACCCCGAGAACGTCATCGGCCTGGGGTTCAAGGGGCCGGTCACGTTCAGCCGGACCACGAATGGTGGGCAGACCTGGGAGCCGATCAGGTTTCTCTACAATCCCGGCGGCAACAACCAGACCATCGGCAATCAGGTCGTGGTCCTGCCGCCCGCCAAGGGCGGCACGGTGATCGACTTCTTCAACGAGATCCTCAACTTCAAGAACAGCGACGGCGGCAGCAAGTTCGATTTCAATCTGTCGTTCATCACCTCGGCCGACAAGGGCGCCACCTGGAAGCCCAGCGGTCAGCCGCACCGAGCGCAGAAGCTGGAGTTGATGGCGCTCTTCCGGATCTTCGGCATCCTTACGCCGGACACCGGGCAGGGCGTGCGTTCTGGCGACACCCTGTTCGACGTCGCGGTCGACCGGAGCAACGGCAACCTCTACGCCGTGTGGCAGGATGCCCGCTTCAGCGGGTTCCGAGATCGACCAGATCGCCTTCTCGATGTCCGTCAATGGCGGCGCCACCTGGTCGACGCCGATCAAGGTCAACCAGACCCCGAGCGTCAATATCGAGCTGTCCCGTCAGCAGGCCTTCACACCCTCCGTCGAGGTCAAGGCCGACGGCACGATCCTGGTCAGCTATTACGATTTTCGCAACGATGTGGACACCGCAGGCCAGGAGCTCGCCGACTTCTTCGCGGTGTCCTGCGGCCCTCCCCCCACCAATTGCGCGAGCGCGCAGAGCTGGCTGCCGGCGAACGAGGTCAGGCTCAGCTCAGCCTCGTTCAACATTCTGGATGCGCCGTTGGCGAGCGGCTTCTTCACCGGCGACTATGAGGGCCTCGCCAGCGCTGGAGGCAACGGTCTCGCCATCTTCTCCCAGCCGCAGGGCTCCGACCCCGGCAATATCGTGTTCGATCGCTTCTGAGCAGAATGGGGGTGGCGCTCGCGGGGTGCCGCTCGTCTCGTTGCCACGCTGCCTGATCCGTACTTGATCATCTACAGGAAGCTGACCAAGCCGAGCTGCAAGGTGCCGGGGGGAACGAGAGGCCGCAGGAGCGCCTCGGATCGAGTGTCCATTTTTTGACCAAAGACGGGACCATGAGGGGAGCATGTATGGACGGTCCCCGCGCGAGGAAGAGGCGACGTTGAGCGGCGAGGCCATCTGCAGGCATGTATGCGGCCTCTGTGCGCGGCGCTTGGAGGCCGCGGGCCCTGATGGTTTCCGCGGACCGGTGTCCTGACAGGTCAGCGGGCTCGCACGCCCTGCTCCCCTTCGGATTGGCCGGCCCCGGTTGCCCTCGTTCGCCATCACGTCGTCGTCACCCTCGCAGGCCTCGCCAGCTTCGGTCCGCTGCGGTCAGGCAGCGTGAGCCGTTGCGGGCGAATGGTACGGCTCGCCGCGGACCAGTACGGCCCAGGCGATGCGTGCCGTCTTGTTGGCGATCGCCACCGTGGCGACGTTTGCCGGTCGTCGATCAAGGAGCCGGCCGACCCAGCTCGACCCGTCGATCGCTGTATCCTCCGCCAACGCAGAGTGGTTCTCGCTCCGTGGATGAGGAGGCGTCGCAGGTAGGCATCGCCGCGCTTGCTGATGCCGCCGAGCCGTTCCTTCCCGCCGCTCGAGTGCTGCCGGGGAACCAAGCCGATCCAGGCGGAGAATTCCCGCGCCGAGCGGAACTGCACGGCATTCGTGATCGTCGCGACGATCGCGGTCGCGGTGATGGGACCGATGCCGGGGATGGTTGCCAGTCGCTGGCTCATCGCCTGCGCGCGATGCCAGGCCAGGACTGCGCCTCAAGGACCCGGATCTGCTGCTGCAGGGCGCCGAGCTGGGTCGTGAGTGCTTCAAGCATCGTTCGCGCGAGAGCGGGCACCTGCTCGAGGCTCGCCTCGGTCGCTTCCCCGACCAGCTTCGCCATGTTCCGGATGCCCTGGCCGACAACAATGCCCAGCTCAGCGAAATGGCCGCGCAGAGCGTTTACCAGGGCCGTTCGTTGGCGGATCAGCAGATCGCGGCTCCGATGCAGCATCAGCACGGCCTGCTGCTCGATGCTTTTGACCGGGACAAAGCGCATCGTCGGCCGCGTGACGGCCTCGCAGATCGCCTCGGCATCGGCGGCGTCGTTCTTGTTCCGCTTCACATAGGGCCGGACATATTGCGGCGGCATGAGCCGGACGTCGTGGCCGAGCCTTGCGATCTCCCGGGCCCAGTGGTGCGCGCCCGCACACGCCTCGAGCCCCACCAGGCAGGGCGCCAGACTTCTAAAGAACGACAGCACGTCTGCGCGGCGAAGCTTGCGGCGGATCATCGGTGCGCCGTCCTGGTCGACCCCGTGCACCTGAAACACGTTCTTCGCCACATCCAACCCGACGGTCGCAACGTTCATCCGGACGATCCTCCCTGTTCAGGTAGCTCACCGCACCGCCGGCCATCTTGCCACAGCGATGCCGGGAGCGGGGACCGTCCATCCCATCAGGTCATCCGATCCCAACGCCTATGCCTTTTCTTGTCCCGATGAGCCGCAGGATCTCGTGCAAGCGCCGTGTGCATGGTCCATCCTGGCTTCCGGATGCAACCCCCTCACAGAGATCCCGCGGTGGCGGGCGGTGCGGGCTGCGCCTACGCTCTTAGGTAGACTAATCTTGGCCAAAATCTATCGATAAGTGATCGCGGATCGTCTCAGGCGCGAGAATGCGGCGAATGAAAAACAAACAATCGGAGAACAGCGCTGCACCAGCGCTGCACCCGGTGCGCCAAAATATGGTTGATCATCACCGGGGTACTGAAGGTGTTCTCTGCGCCCAACCCAAGGCTGAGAAAAATGCGACGGCCCGATACCATTGGTGGTCATTGTTGGTGGGGTCCTTCTCAGCCATCGCTCTGCTAGAACGGGCTAGCGGTGCGAACCGTTTGCCCTCACAATGCCTGAGACAAGCAAACCGTCCTGGACGAGCAGATGGATCCGCAGATCCTCAAGACGGTCGGGCAGGTAGCCGGCATCGGCGGCCTTGCGCTCGGCGTCTTCCTGCTTTTGTTCAAGGACATCATCCGCAAGAACATCTTCCCCAAGCTACCGGCGGCGGAAGCCTATCGTCTCTTGCGCCTGATCACGGGTGCTGTCTGGTCGGTGGCGATCGTCGGCATCGTCGCCTGGGTCTATGTCGCGACCCGGCCGCCAGCGGCGGCCGGGGCTCATCGGCGACAGCGGGCACAGGCATCGCCAACACCGGCACACAGACCATCCAGGGCCCCGTCAACACGGCGGCACGCCACCGAGGCCAAGGGCAAGTGAGATGGGCGGGCGCGTGGCACGTCTCGCCCTGGCCCTTTGCCTGGGGAGCCTGCCCTTAGACGCTGCAGCCTTGGCCGATGAGGCCAAGGTCGAGCTCGGCATCGCCAACACCGGCACGCAGACCTTCCAAGGCCCCGTCAACATTGGCATTCCTCCGTCGCAGCTACCGGCAATCATCGTGGCAGCGACAAAGTCCTTGAGGACGGACCAAGAGCAGCGGCACCAGCTCGACGACATTCGCTGCCAAGCTCGAGGTGAGCTGCAGAAGCGGTGCACAGCTTTCTGCAGGTCCTCGAGCGGCCAGCGGTGCCGCCCGAGAAGCAGGCAGATCAAGCTTGCCGAGATCGCCCAGCGCTACAGGGAGCTGCTCGCCCAGCTCGAGAACACGAGCTCGAGCGATCCCGAGGTGCAGCAGCTCAAGGAGCAGGCCCATCAGGCTCTCGACAAGGGAGACTTTGATCGAACCGAGGAGCTGCTGAACGAAGCCAAGGCACGTGACCTCGCCGCCATCGCGCAGCTACAGGCCAATCTCGATGCGCGCAAGCTGTCGGCGGCAGCCTCGGCCGCCGAGAACGGCGACCTCATGATGACCCGGCTCCGCTATGCCGACGCCGCCCGCTACTATGCCGAGGCCGTCAGCCTTACCCCGGAGCAATCTGCCGAGCTGCTTTCGAGCCGTCTGAGGAAACGGACGGTAGCTACCTGGCGTGCTGGCGATTACCCAACAGCTCTCAAGGCGGCGCGCCGCGCGCTCGACTTGGACGAGGCGCGGCTATCCGCTGACGACCCCACCGTTGCCACCGACCTCAACAACCTCGCACTGCTCTATCACGCAACCGGCCGCTACACCGATGCCGAGCCGCTCTACCAGCGCGCCATCACGATCGATGAGAAAGCGTTCGGCCCTGAAAGTCCTGCGCTCGCCGCTTTGCTAAACAACCTCGCCAGCGCTCAGCGGATGATTGGCAAGGCGACCGGTAACTATGGCGATGCCGAGCTACTCTATCTGCGTGCTATCAAGATCCACGAGAAGACCCTTAGCTCCAGCGACCCTCAGCTTGCGACCGATCTCAACAACCTCGGCGAGCTCTACATGGGCATGGGACGCCTCGCTGAGGCCGAGCCGCTCTATCAGCGCGCCATCAAGATCCATGAGGCGGCCCTCGGCGCCGAGCATCCCGCTCTTGCCATCGATCTCGACAATCTTGGCCAGCTCTACTGGGCCATGGGACGCCTCGCTGAGGCCGAGCCGCTCTATCAGCGCGCCATCGCGATCGATGAGAAGACCCTGCCCGCGGGCCACCCGGACTTGGTCACGGCACGAGAGAACTATGCCACCCTGCTCGACCGGCTCGGGCGAACCGAGGAAGCGGAAAGGCTCCGCGGCAAGGCCACGAAGACCCCGTAGCGGGCTCGAGGCACACTGTCCGTTTTTTGCCCATAAAGCCGACACTGTGCTAGCATGGGCCCATGCAGGACAAGGGCGAACGGGTGACGGAGGCGGAAGCCCCGACCATCGTAAAACGGACAGTACCGCGGCGGCCGACCAACGCCGCCGTCCGCCCGCGCGAGTACCTCACCGCCGATGAGGTCGAGCGGCTGATCGAGGCCGCCCGCTCGCGCGGCGGCCGGTACGGCCACCGCGACGCGACGATGATCCTTCTCGCCTACCGGCACGGGCTCCGCGCCGGCGAGCTGGTCGGCGCGCGCTGGGATCAGTGCGAGTTCGGCCAGGGGCTCTTTCATGTTCGCCGGCTGAAGAACGGCCGGCCGAGCGTGCACACCCTCCGCGGCACCGAGCTTCGCGCCCTCCGCCGCCTCCAGCGCGAGCAGACGCCCCCCTCCCCTTACCTCTTCACCACCGAGCGCCGCACGCCGATGACCGTCGCCGGCTTCCAGAAGCTCGTCTCGAGGATCGGCCAGGCGGCCGATCTCCCCTTCCCCGTCCACCCGCACATGCTCCGCCACGCCTGCGGCTTCAAGCTCGCCAACGACGGCCACGACACCCGCGCCATCCAGGAATGGCTCGGGCACCAGAACATCCAGCACACCACCCGCTACACCGAGCTCACGGCCAAGAGGTTCAAGAGCTTCTGGGAGAGCGAGGATTGAGATGGGGGAGTTCTTGGCGGACCCCACCGGGTGCTCCGGAACGCGACCGTCGGTTCGGGACCCTTCGAGCGCAGCCTTGCGGGCCATCCCATAAACTCGAGACGTGAGGAGGCATCCGCGGCCTTAGGCGATGGACCCCGCTTGGCCATCGGCTCGCGCCCCAAGGCGTTGACAGCCCCCATTGGCTGCCCCATAAAATGGGGTCATGGGGAAGCGATCTCCCCACGAGGCGACATGCTGAAGAATCGCGTCCCGCCCAATCGGAGGACGCAGCATGTCGTCAATCACACAAATCGCCATCGACAAGCTCACCCGCCTGATCGGCACGCCAAAATGCCCGGCAGTCGTCGATGTCCGCACGGCAGAGGACTTCGCGGCCGACCCCCGGCTGATCCCAGGTGCTGTGCAGCGCAGCTACAGCTCTGTGACGGAATGGGGGCCAAGTCTCTCGGGCTGCTCCGCAGTCGTCGTGTGCCAGCGGGGGCAGAAGCTGAGCGAAGGTGTCGCTGCTTGGCTCAGGCACGAGGGCGTGCCGGCGGAGACGCTGGAGGGCGGCTTCGAGGCCTGGGCGCAGGCCGGTCTGCCGCTCGTCCCGACGGCCAAGCTGCCGCCGCGCGACGGCCGGGGCCGGACGATCTGGGTGACGCGCGCGCGGCCCAAGATCGATCGCATCGCCTGCCCCTGGCTGATCCGCCGCTTCGTCGACCCCGCTGCCGTATTTCTCTTCGTGACGCCCGCGGAGGTCCAGGCCGTGGCCGAGCGGTTCGGCGCGGCGCCCTTCGACATCGACGGTGTGTTCTGGAGCCATCGCGGCGAGACCTGCACCTTCGACACGATGGTCGAGGAGCTCGGTCTCGGCAGTATCGAGCCGCTTCTGCGCCTCGCGCGGATCGTGCGCGGCGCCGACACCGCCCGTCCCGACCTCGCCCCGGAAGCGCCGGGTCTGCTGGCCGCCTCGCTCGGCCTGTCGCGCATGTACGCCGACGATCTCGCCCAGCTCGAGGCGGGGATGAGCCTCTACGACGCGTTCTATCGCTGGTGCCGCGACGCCACCAACGAGACCCACAACTGGCCCTCGACCAAGCCCGGGGCCTGACGTGGCCAGCACCGCTATCGACTCGACGACGCCTGCCGGCTCGGCGCGCCCCTATCCCACGTTCGCCGAGGCCGCACGCACCTGGACGCGGGTGGCGGCGCTCTCCTTCGGCGGCCCGGCCGGACAGATCGCGGTCATGCACCGCATCATCGTCGACGAGAAGCGCTGGATCGGCGAGGCGCGCTTTCTGCACGCCCTGAGCTACTGCACGCTGCTGCCGGGCCCCGAGGCGCAGCAGCTGGCGACCTACATCGGCTGGCTGATGCACCGCACGCGCAGGTGGCATCCTGGCGGGCGTGCTTTTCATCCTGCCGGGCGCCCTGGCCATCATGGGGCTGAGCTGGGTCTATGCCGGCTGGGGCCATGTGGGCCTGGTCGCAGGGCTGTTCTTCGGCCTCAAGGCCGCCGTGATCGCCGTGGTGCTCCAGGCCGTGCTCCGTATCGGCAAGCGAGCCCTGACGAGCCGTGCGCTCATCGGCATCGCCGCCCTCGCCTTCGTCGCCATTTTTTTCTTTGCCGTGCCGTTCCCGATCATCGTCGCTCGGTGCCGGCCTGGTCGGCTGGCTGGGCGCCCGGTCCGGCTCCACCCTGTTCCAGGCCGGCGGTCACGGCGGCCGCGTCGCGAAGGGGTCTGGACGACGCCGAAAGTCTGTTGGGTGCCGAGCTGCCAGCGCACGCGCGGCCGACCGTAGCCAAGGCGCTACGCGCGGCATCGGTGTGGCTGGCGCTCTGGCTGGTTCCGGTGGCCCTCGTTTTGGCAATGCTCGGCACCGGAAGCACCTTCGGCCAGATCGCGATCTTCTTCAGCCAGATGGCCGTCGTCACATTCGGCGGCGCCTATGCGGTGCTGGCCTACGTCGCCCAACAGGCGGTCGGACCACTATCACTGGCTGCGCCCGAGCGAGATGCTGGACGGCCTGGGCATGGCAGAGACCACGCCCGGCCCCTTGATCATGGTCACCCAGTTCGTGGGCTTCATGGCCGCCTTCCGCGATCCTGGCTCCTTGCCGCCGATGCTGGCAGGGACCCTGGGCGGGCTGCTCACCACCTGGGTCACGTTCACACCTTGCTTTCTCTGGATTTTCCTGGGCGCACCCTTCATCGAGGTCCTGCGCGGCAACCGGGCGCTTGGCGGCGCCCTTTCCGCCGTCACCGCAGCGGTCGTGGGCGTCATCCTGAACCTCGCCGTCTGGTTCGCCCTGCACAGCTGGTTCCGCGAGGTCCGGCCGGTGCGGATGCTGGGCCTGTCCTTCGATGCCCCTGTCCTTTCCAGCGTTGATGTCTGGGCGCCGGCGCTCTCGGCTGCCGCCATGGTCGCGATCTTCCGCTTCCGGGCGGGAATGATCCCGACACTCCTGGCCTGTTCGTTGGCCGGGTTGGCCATTCGCCTGATCACGAGCGGCCATCAGTGATCTGGGTCGGACATCCTCACCTTTAACGTGCCGAAAGGGAAACTGCGATGCGCACCCTCTATGCACTTGTCGCCGCGGCCCTGCTGCTCACAGCCCCGTCAGGGCGGGCCGCCACGCCCGATTGGACCAAGGTTGATCAGGCGCTCGATAGAGCAGGAATGGATCAGGCCGACGGAGTGCGGAGATACGGGCTGCCGCGCAGCGACCTGCACGTCATGCTCGATGGCGTTGCGATCAAACCGGCCCTCGCACTGGGCGGCTGGCTCGCGTTCCGGCTGATGGAAGGAAAAGCGATGGTCATGGGCGACCTGGTTCTGACCGAAAATGAAATCAATCCGGTCATGACCAAGCTGCTGGCCGACGGCATCATGGTGACGGCGGTGCACAACCACCTGCTCCGCGCGCAGCCCGCCACGTTCTACATGCATGTAGCCGGACAGGGAGATCCGGTGCAGCTCGCGACTGCGCTGCACGACAGCCTGGCGACGGGCAGCAAGACGCCGTTCGGCACCCTCCCGCCGCCGGCCCCGGCGGCCGCCCTCGACCTCGACACGGCGAAGCTCGAGCAAGCGCTGGGCGAGAAGGGGAAGGCCAATGGCGGCGTCTATCAGTTCAGCATCCCGCGCGCCGACCAAGTGGAGGACGCGGGAATGCCCGTGCCGCCCGCCATGGGAACGGCCATCGGCATCAATTTCCAGCCAACCGGCGGCGGCAAGGCTGCCATTACCGGCGATTTCATCCTGCTAGCCAGCGAGGTGGACGCGGTGCTCAAGGCGCTAAGGCAACATGACATCGAGGTGACCGCCGTGCATAACCACATGCTCGACGACCAGCCCCGCATGTTCTTCGTCCACTTTTGGGCCAACGCTGACGCGCTGAAGCTCGCCCGAGGGCTGCGTGCGGCCCTCGACAAGGTCAACGTCGCGAAAAGCTAGGCGACCTGTGAGCACGGGCCGCTCGGGTTCGCCCCGGCGCGGTTGCGCCAGAGACGACGTCGCAATGGGATGCACCATGATCACGGATAATCGCACGCGTCGCCGGGCCATCGGCATTGTCGTGCTTGTGCTGACGATCTGCCTTGCCGGACCTTTCGGACCGGCATGGGCGGCCGAGCCTCCGCTGGTTCTGGAATCCACTTTGCCACTGCCTGCCGTTGCCGGCCGAATCGATCACATGGCTGTCGATCTGAAGCGCAACCGGCTCATCGTGGCCGAGCTCGGCAACGGCACGGTGGAGGTGATCGACCTCGGCGCCGGCAAAGTCGTCCATCGGCTCACAGGACTGCAGCAGCCTCAAGGTGTCGGCTACGCCGAAAAGGGTGACCTTGTCCTTGTCGCCGATGCGGGCGACGGCCAGCTGAGGATGTTCCAGGCGGAAGACCTGGCACCCGCGGGATCGATCTCCCTGGGCGACGATGCCGACAATGTGCGGGTCGATCCTCGGAATGGCATGGTGGTCGTCGGATACGGCAGCGGGGGGCTCGCCGTCATCGACCCGGTGAGCCGCTCCAAGGTCGCCGATATCGCCTTGCCGGCGCACCCCGAGGGCTTCCAGATCGATCCGGCAAGCGGCCTTGCGTTCGTCAACGTGCCCGACGCAGGTCAGATCGTCGTGGTCGATCTCGGGAGCCGCAGAGTGTCGAGTTCCCTGAAGCTGACGGGCGCCCGCGCGAATTTTCCCATGGCTCTGGATCGTGGCTCTGACCTGCTTGCTGTGGTGTTCCGCAGCCCGCCCAGGCTTGCCATCATTAGCCGGGATCGGCTCACGGTGCAGGATGAGGTCATGACCTGCAGGGATGCTGACGACGTCTTCTTCGATGGCCGGCGATCGCGGATCTACGTCAGCTGCGGCGGTGGCGAGGTCGCCGTATTTCAAAGCGAGGACGGCAAATATCGCCTCTCCGCATCGGTCACGACGGCGCCGGGAGCGAGGACGTCGCTTTTCGTCCCGGAGCTTGACCGCCTTTTCGTGGCGGCGCGTGCCGGAGCCGGATCAGAGGCGGCCATCCTGAACTTCCGGCCGCGGCCTTAGTCTGGCTCGCCCGTCACGACCATCCTGCTCAACGATGGCGAGGGTGAGGCGGCGGCTCGCGTCATGTGGAATGGAAGGGCCTCCCGCCGCTCGCCGGCCGAGAGACATAGCTCCCCCGCAAGCTCCTGCGGCTCCCTCGGCACGGTCCTGCTCTGGTACACTCCAGGGTCATGCGGCATAGGCAGGAGAACGAGGCGCTCCTGATCTCGCCCGGGCCGATCGATGTCGACGACGACCTCCAGACGGTCGACGCGACGAGAGGCGGTGAACCGCATCCGCTCGCCGTCCGGTGTGTCCACGATCTCGATCAGGCCCTCGGCCAGATCGCACGAGACGGAAACGAGGCAGGTGCCGGGCCGTGATCGTGGAAGGAAGCCTCCTTCGTGCCTGCGGCGATCATGTCGGGCGGGCCGAAGGTGACATTGGCGGTCCGCAGGGACGGCATGTGCGCCAGCAGCTCGCGGCGCAGCGTGGCCGCGATCCCTTGGGCGTCCGCAAGCGAGAGGCTGCCGGGCAGAGCGAGCGCCACGTCGGCGTGCAGCCGGTGCCCGAGCCAACGCGCCTTGGCGTCGAGGACCTGCTGAATGCCCGGCACATGCTCCGCCGCATGGCGGATCTCCTGGATGACGCCGGGCTCAACGCCGTCGAGCATGCGCGTCAGCACGGCTCGCGCCGATTGCCAGACGATGCCGAAGATGGCGATGGTGATCAGCAGGCCGATGATCGGATCGGCGAGCGGGAAGCCGAGCCAGACCCCGGCGGCACCGAGCGACGACCGCAAGGCTCGTGAGGCCGTCGGTGCGGGCGTGGTAGCCGTCGGCGATCAGCGCCGCGCTGTTGATCTCACGGCCGACCCGGATGCGGAACACCGCCACTGCCTCGTTGCCGATGAAGCCGATCGATCCCGGCGATCGGCGACCCACAAGCAGCGGCTGATCGGCTGCGGGTGAAAGAGGCGGTCGATCGCCTCGTATCCCGCGACGAGGGCGCTGAACAGGATGATCAGGACGATCAGGATGCCGGCCAGGTCTTCGACCCGGCCATAGCCGTAGGTGAACGTCGCGGTCGGCTTGCGCCGCGCGAGCACGAAGGCAATCCACAAGCGGGATGGCCGTCGTCGCGTCGCCGACATTGTGGATGGTGTCGGCGAGGAGCGCGACGCTGCCCGAGGCGAGCACCACGACGAGCTGCAGGGCTGCGGTAATGGCAAGGATCGACGAAGGACCACTTGATCGCCCAGATGCCCCGCTCCGTCGTGGCAATCGACGGATCGATGACACCGTGGGTGTGGCCGTGCGATCCGGCGCCGTGATCATGGCCATGGCCGTCATGATCGTGCCCGTGGCCCTGTCCGTCAAATCCAAACCAGTCGAGAATCTTTGCGAGCACGGCCCGCCTCACAGATATTTCGAGAGCGCCTTGAACTCGCGAAGCGCGGTCTTGCTGTCCATCTCGCCGGCGCCGATCCCGTCACCGAGGCAATGCTCGATGTGGTCGTGGATCAGCTCGCGCTTGGCGTTGGTGATGGCGTTCTCGACCGCGTGGAGCTGCTGCGCCAGGTCGAGGCAGGAGCGGCCTTCCTCGAACATGGCGAGGACGGCGCGCGAGGTGGCCGTGCGCCCGTTTGAGCCGGGTGATGATCTCCGGATGGGAGGCGTGTTTCATCGTCATATCCTACCCTGGAGGATAGGATATGACAACGGCGCTCCGCCGAGCCGCTGTCGGCTCGTCAGCGGCAAGCATCGGGGCAGGTGAGAGGACGTGCTGCGCGCTGCGCTCGGCCGGCAACCCGTGCGCCTGCGCCCTCCAGACGTCTAGGGCATCGGCTGCCTCAACGGCCAAGCCCGGCGACGGCGGCCCGGGCCTTCGCCAGCGCGTCGGCCAGGCCCTTGGCCAGGAGCTCGACGTCGGAGGTGACGAGGGCGAGGCGGGCGCCCTTCTCGACCCAGCCCGGCTGCGCCTCGGGCGGCAGGGTGATGCCGGTGCAGACCGCGACGCCCCGGGCCTTGGCGGCGGCGAGGATGCGGTCGATGGCGCCCTTCACCACCGGATGGTCGTGCTGGCGGAGCAGGCCGGCGCTGCCCGAGAGGTCGTTCGGGCCCGATGCAGAGCGCGTCGACGCCGGGCAGGTCGAGGATGGCCTCGATCTCGTCCACCGTGCGCACGTCCTCGATCTGCGGGATGACGATGGTGCTGCGGTTGGCGAGCGCCATATAGCCCTCGATGTCGCGGCCATAGTCGCTGGCGCGTCTCGGGCCGAAGCCGCGGATGCCGTCCGGCGGGTAGCGGCAGGCGGCGACGAGAGCGCTCGCCTCGGCCGTGGTGCGGACCATCGGTGCCAGGATGCCCTCGGCCCCCACGTCCAGCGCCTGCTTCACATGGACCTGGTCGTTCCAGGGCACCCGCACGATGGGCACGGTCTCGACGCCGCGGAAGGCCATGAGCGCCGTCTGCAGCCGCTCGAGGCTCCAGGGCGCATGCTCGGTGTCGATCATCACATAGTCGAGGCCGGCGCCGGCCATGATCTCGGCCACGACCGGATCGGCGATCGAGAGCCAGGCGCCATAGGCCACGGCACCAGCCTTCAGGCGCTCCTTGAGCGCCATGCCTCGCGCCGACATCAGCTTTTTTCCTTTGCGGACAGAACGACGGGATTGAGGACGTAGCCGGGGCCGGGATCGCGGCCGGCGAGGATCGCCAGGATGCTCGCGACGCAGCGCTCGCCCATCAGCCGCTCGGCCGCCTCGTCCATCCCGGCGGCGTGGGGCGCGAGCACGACGCGGTCGAGGCCGAGCAGGGGCGAGCCCGAAGGCGGCTCGTGCTCGAAGACGTCGAGCCCGGCGCCGCCGAGGCGGCCGGCGACGAGCGCCTCGTGGAGCGCCTCCTCGTCGATCAGGCCGCCGCGCGCGGTGTTGACGATGAAGGCCGTGGGCTTCATCAGCGCCAGCTCGCGCCGGCCGATGATGTGCCGCGTCTCGGGCAGCAGCGGCGTGTGGATCGAGACGAAGTCGGCCTGGGCCAGCATCGTGTCGAGCGGGACGGCTTCATCCCGTGCGCCGCCGCGAAATCATGGTCGGGTGCGGTGTCGTGGGCCAGGACACGCATCCGGCAGCCCAGGCAGCGCATCGCCATGGCCTTGCCGATGCGGCCGAGGCCGAGGATGCCGATCGTGCGGCCCCAGACGCCGTGATGGAAGCTGCAGCCCCACCCGTCCCCGGCGACGCGGCGGTGATGCGGCAGAAGCTCGAGCCCGAGAGCCATCACGAGCGCGAAGGCATAGTCGGCGACGCTCTCGTGGTTGGTCCCGAAGGCCATCGCGACGGCGACGCCGGCCCGTGTCGCCGCCTCGACGTCGACCCGGTCGTAGCCGACCCCGAAGCGCGCCACGACCCGGAGGTCGCGGGCCCCGCCAAAGACACGCGATGTATAGGGCTCACCGCCGGCGATGGTGGCAAAAGTACCGGGCAGACGCGCGACGAGCTCGTCCTCGGTGAGCAGCCGCTTCGTCTCGTTCATGACGATCTCGAAACCGGCGTCGCGCAGCGGATCGAGGAAAGGCGTCGGGCGCCCCTCGAGTTGTTGTATGTTGCAGAGCACTCTCCGCCCGTGCATCCGGCAACGCCTCCCCGGCTTCTTCCGGGAAGCGACCATGCGCCCGCCACCATGGTTGCGGAACGGTCGAGTTATTCAATATGGATAAGAGCGGGCCGCACGGCCCCGGGGAGGCGAGACCGGTGACGCGAGCCGAGCTGCAGTCGCTCCTGCAATTCATCGAGCGCACACGTGCACCGGCGATCGACTGCCTGGGCGTGCGCGCCGAGGACCCGATCTGGGGCATGATCCTTTTCCTCGTCGGCCGCCACCTGGCCGGCCAGCTCGTGACGATCTCGAGCCTCGCCGCGGCGAGCGGCATCCCCTACGCCACGGCGATGCGCCGCATCGGCGAGCTCTTCGCCGCCGGGCTCCTGCTCCGCCGGCCGCGCGGCCGGACCGGCAAGTCCTTCGCGATCGAGCCCTCGGGCGAGCTGCTGCGCCGTGTCGAGGGCCTCGCCGCCGACATCAAGGCGCGGGTGGGCGAGACGCTGGGCATGCCGGCGAACGGCGAGGCGGGCTACTATTTCGGCGGCGCCTATCTGGCGGCGCGCATCATCGCGCCGCCCGAGCCGCTGCGGGGCCTCGGGCGTGGGCGCGACCCCATCAGGCTGCTCGTCAAGCGCCAGCCGAGCTTCAACGCCATCGTGCGCCTTCGGGCGACGCTCGAGCGGCTGACCGGCTGCCGGCTGGAGATCACGGTCCTCGAGCTCGAGGAGCTGCTGAGCGCCATCCTGGAGAACCGGCGGGCCGCGACCTCGGCCTTCGACATCGTGAGCTTCACCTTCGCCTGGCTGGGCGAGCTGGTGGCCGCCGGAGCCCTGATGCCGCTCGACGACCTGCTCGACCCGCTGCCCGCCGGCATCTGCGATTTCTATCCGGCGGCCTGGGAGGCGGCACAGCTCGATGGCCGGCAGTACGGCATCCCGATCGAGCCGACGGCCGAGCTGCTGTGCTATCGGCTGGACCTCTTCGCGGCGGCCGGGCTCGAGCCGCCGAGGTCGGTCGATGCGGTGCGCGAGGCCGGCCGGAAGCTGCAGTGCGCCGTCGCGCGACCGCTACGGCATCTCCTGGAACGCGGCGCGCGGCCAGGGGCTGGGCCAGACCTTCGCTCAGGTGCTGGCCGCCTTCGGCGAGCCGCTGCTGCGGCTGAGGCGGCGGGGCGGGCAGGTCGATCTCGGCCAGCTCGAGGGCGAGGCGCTGCGGCCCTCGCTCGACACGCCCGAGGCCCTGGCCGCGGCGGATTTTCTGCTCGGCCTGCTCGAGATCTCGCCGCCCGAGATCCTGGGCATGGGCTGGGACCAGCGGCTCGAGGCCTATGCCAAGGGGCGGGTGGCCATGGCCTACACCTGGTCCTCGCGGGTGGCCGAGTTCGAGCTCGACCCCTCGTCGGCCGCGCGCGGCCGGACCGGCTATCTGCCCCACCCGTCCGGCCGGCCGGGATGGAGCCTGGCGCCGGCGGGCGGCTATGCCATCGGCCTGCCGGCCAACCTGGCACCCGGCCGTGTCCAGCCGGCCTGGCGTCTCGCCCAATGGCTGACCTCGCCCGGCCTCGCCAAGCTGATCGCCGTGAACGGCGCCTCGGTGAGCCCGCGCTTCAGCGTCGCCGCCGATCCCGAGGTTTTGTCACTGGGGCCGGTGATCGGGGTCGTCGACGGGCTGGCCAAGACCGGCCAGCTCCAGCACTGGCCGCACCCGCCGGTGGCCGAGTTCTCGCGGATGATCCAGATCGTCGGCGAGGACCTGCACCTGATGCTCGCGGGCGAGGCGGCGCCGGCGGCAGCGCTCGCCGCGGCCCAGGGGCGGATCGACCGCATGATGCGCGCCGCCGGGCACTATTGATCCCCCGCGCGTCGTGTGGCCGGGCGGGGCCCCCGCGGAATCGCGTGCGATCCAGCGCCT
>CAWHFO010000031.1:0-10659 GCA_963828215.1 uncultured Alphaproteobacteria bacterium
TAAACCAAAGCGTTGAGGCTCGGGTTGCGCGCCTCGATCCGCGCGATGAAGGCGTCCACGACCTCGACCGGCGACAGGTCACGCCGGCGGACACGCAGCGCCAGCTCGGTTGCGCTCATGAAAGCCAGCTCGTCCGACAGCGCCATGTGATCTCCTCCGATTTCTTTGTTGAGCGGGCATTCCTACGGCTGGCCCGGCGTCCCGCGCGGGCTGATCGCGCGGCCAGGCCGCCTCGGTCCAGCGTCGATGAGCCGCTTGCTGCGGCAGGCCAGAGGACAATCGCTCCGACCAGCGGACCCGCTCGCGAGGCTGAGCGCCGACAGTGCGACGGGCGGCCCACGGCCCTGGATCTGGCCCGCGGATGCGCCTGCTCCCTGCGTGGCCTATGGCGGCCGCTGGAGCTCGGCCTCAGTGTCGTCGAGGTACGATGCGACGCCTCGGGCGCCTACATGGAGCGCGCGGGCCGCCCGCGCCCTCGGCGCTCCGTCGTCGGCGGCAAGGGGGTCGACGGAGCAAGTGCGGCCCGGGGGTGCCACGGGACCGATGTCAGGTCGAATCGAGCCAGCCAGAGCGTCCCCACCCAGCGGAATGCCGCCGACCCAGCGTCGAACCCGCCGCTCCAGGCCGCGATCGTGGAGGCGCTTGATGGTCGAGCACGCCCGCAGGCACGGTCGGTCCGCGAGGTCGAGCAGCGCCGTCGACCGGCGGCGCGGCGGGCGCCTGGCTGATCGTCGTCGGGACGTCGGCCAAGAACCCCAGACCCGACCAGCGGCCGCGATGCGAGGCGGATCGAGGCCTGCGACTGAGCTCGCCCGTGGGGCCGGAAGAATACGGGGTAGCCCGCAGGTCCGTCGAGTCGCCCCTCGCCAGCGTTGGAATTCCGGCCCGACGCTGGGGCGGGCGGCACGAAGATCGCGCCGCGGGCTTGATTTCGGTTTGACGTCGGTGACGACCTCGATCGCGGGCGGTGCTCGCGTCCGGCGGCCAGATCGCAGGTCTATGGCCGGCTCCGCCGCGGCGGAGCCGCGCCTCGATGTTCGTCGAGGCAGGGCACGAGGTTGGCGATGGTGTCGACTGAGCGTCAGTGAGCGCCGGATTGCAGCCAGTGCGCCGGTAGGCGCGCTCGCGCTTGGCCGACCCTACTGGTCCAGCCGGCAGCGCCTGCCGGAGTCGGCGAGCGACAGGCCCGACCTCGTTGCCGCTGACCGCGAGGCCCGATCGACCACATGCCGGCGTTCGGCCCTTCCTCGACGCCCGGGATGGTGTCGTCGACCTTGACGCAGGCGGCGACGCAGTCGACCTGGAGATTGATCGCGTTCTGCCGGCGCATGAACGGGTCAGGGGCGCCCGGCCGCATCTCGGAGGCGAGAGACCGTCGAGTCGGCCTTGCTGCCCTGACGGTCGGCGTCGCGCAGGTTGATCGCGGTCGTCTCGCTGGTATCAGCCGGTGGTCGAAGCCGATCTTGATGCCCCTCCTGGCGCAGCCCGGCGACCGCCTCGAGCGTGCCCGGGATGCGATCGAGGGTACGGTTCGAGAGGCGTTTCCAGCTGCAGCGGCACAGAAGTCGGCGAACATGGCGTCGACGTCGTCGTCGGGAAGGGCCAGCGGCCGTGCCTCTCCTGCCAGCGCTGGCGGACCGCGTCGAGCTCGGTGATCTTCTGGATGTGGACGCGCTTGCGTGCGCCCATTGGCACGGCGCGCCTGCCGCCATGCTGATCGGAGACGCCCCGGCGCCTGGAACACCTCGAGCGAACACGACCGCCGGCGCCGATGCAGCCGAAATCCCATGCGTCGTGCCTGCCCGATGCAGAGCGCACGGCCTGGATCGGGCCGCGATAGAACGCCGGCGGTAGCCGAAGTCGAACGTCTGGCTCATGACTGTCTGGTCCTCGTCTTCGATCAGAGCGCGCGCTCAGGCGGCCGCCGCGGGCTGGCCGCTCGCCCCAACGCCCCATGTCCTCGAGGAGTGGCCTCGATCGCCGCCGAGGGCGCCGCGCATCTCTTCGGGCCCGCTGCGCCCGATGCAGCCGATGCGGAAGCTGTCGGCGACCGTCAGCTGCGGGGTAGATGACGTAGCCCTGCTCGCGCAGCCGGTCGTAGAAGCGGTCGAAGACGAACCTGTCGTCGGCCGGCATCCGGAAAGTGACGATGATCGGGGCCTGCAGCTGGTCCGGCAGCAGGGTCTCGAATCCGAGCCCGCATGCCGTCGACCAAGAGCTTGCAGTTGGCGCGATAGCGCTCGCCGCGGCCGGCGACGCCGCCCTCGGCCGCATGCTCCGCCAGCGCCTGGTCGAAGGCGACGATGAATGGGTCGGCGGGGTGAAGCGCCACTGCGCCGGTCTTCTCCAGGGCCTGCCACTGATCGAAGAGATCGAGGCGAGAGGAGGGCGTTGCCTTGCAGGCCTCCAGCGCCGCGCTGCGGGCGATGACGAAGCCCAGGCCGGGCACGCCTCGAGGCATTTGTTGGCCGAGGCGGCGACGGCGTCGAACGGCACGTCGACGGCATCGAGCGGCAGCGCGCCGAAGGCGCTCATGGAGTCGATCAGCAGCCGGCGGCCGGCGCGCGGCGACCTCGGCGATCGCCGCCGATCGGGTTCAGCACGCCGGAGGTGGTCTCGCAATGGACGACGGCGACATGGGTGATGGCCGGGTCTGCGCGCCAGCGGCGACGGCGCGCCGGGTCGATCGGCTGGTCCTCCGGCGCCTCGAGCGTCGCGAGGGCGCGGCCCATGGTGCGGCCATCCTGCGCCATGCGCTTGCCATAGGCGCCGTTGATCAGGATCAGCAGCTTGCCGCTCGCGCGGCACGAAGGTGCCGAGCATGCCTCGACGGCGAAGGTGCCGCTGCCCTGCAGCGGGACGCAGACATGGCTGCCCTCGCCGCCGGCGAGCTCGACCAGCCGCTCGCGCACCCGCCGATTGATGGCGATGAAGCGGCATCGCGCGAGCCCCAATCGTGCAGCATGGCGCGCTTCACGCCGGCGAGGTGGTGAGCGGGCCGGGGGTCAGGAGGTAGGGTTCAGCGGCGTTTCCAGGCACATTGGCACCTTGGCTGGCGGCGTTCGATCGATCGACCGGTCCGCTCGCTCATGGCTCCATAAAGTCACCGGCGCGCTCGGTAAAGCCGCTTCTTGTGCAAGTGCATAGTTCCGAGGCAATCCGAGGTCAGAGCTTCGAGCAGCCTGGCCTGGCTCCGGACACCCTCGGAACTTTCGCTCGTCACCAAAAAGAAACCCCGCCGGCATGCGGCGGTCAGTTGAGGAACGCCCAAGAAGGGAAGCCAATGGGCGGTGGGATCATCCACCGGCTGCGAAGGGGAGGCCGCACGCAGCCGCAATGCCCACCGAGCATCAACCCGCAATTCGCGTGCCAGTTCCCTCGACCGTCTGCATTTTTCAAGCGACAGCGTGGATGCCCGCGGCCTCGACCTCGTCACCGACGTGAGGCGCGAAGCGTCTGAAATCGACCTCGAACCGTTTCGCGTCGTGTGCCTTGCGGTCGTAGGCGCGGGCATCGGACCAGGTCATCCTCGGATCGAGAATGTCGCTCGGCACGCCGGGACAGGCCTCGGGGCGACCAGCAGGCCCACGACTTGGGCGCCGG
Organism: uncultured Alphaproteobacteria bacterium; assembly: GCA_963828215.1. Taxonomy (GTDB): domain Bacteria; phylum Pseudomonadota; class Alphaproteobacteria; order Geminicoccales; family Geminicoccaceae; genus CAVTJL01. The sequence continues at coordinate 3,604 of CAWHFO010000031.1, forward strand.
CCGCATGGCGCCGCGTTGTCCAGCTCGCCGGACAGCGCCGCGTGCACCATGCGCCCGGGTGTAGGCATCTTCATGCGCTGGCCGACGCCGTACGGGCCGCCGCGTCCAGCCGGTGTTGACCAGCCAGCACGGCGCGCCGTGCCTTGGCGATGCGCTCGCCGAGCAGCTCGGCGTAGACGGTCGGGTGCAGCGGCATGAACGGCGCGCCGAAGCAGGTGCAGAAGGTCGCCTTGCGGCTCGGTGACGCCGCGCTCGGTGCCGGCGACCTTGGCGGTGTAGCCGGAGAGGAAGTGGTACATCGCCTGCTCCGGCGTCAGCCGCGCGATCGGCGGCAGCACGCCGAAGGCGTCGGCGGTCAGGAAGATGATGTTCTCGGGATGGCCGCGCCTGGCCGCCGGCGACGGCGTTGGGGATGTAGTCGAGCGGGTAGCGCGCGCGCGTGTTCTCGGTCAGCGTGTCGTCGTCGAGGTCGAGCCCGCGCGTGTCGCGGATCGATGCACGACGTTCTCGAGCACCGTGCCGAAGCGGCGCGTGGTCGCGTAGATCTCCGGCTCGGCCTCGGCGCGAGAGGTGGATCACCTTGGCGTAGCAGCCGCCCTCGAAGTTGAAGACGCCGTCGTCGCTCCAGCCGTGCTCGTCGTCGCCGATCGAGCGCGCGGTCGGGTCGGCCGACAGCGTGGTCTTGCCGGTGCCCGACAGGCCGAAGAACAGCGCCGACGTCGCCGCTGCGCGCCGACGTTGGCCGAGCAGTGCATCGACAGCACGCCTGCGCTGCGGCAGCAGGTAGTTCATCACGCGTGAAGATCGACTTCTTGATCTCGCCGGCGTACGCGCGTGCCGCCGATCAGGACCAGTCGCTGCTCGAAGTTGAGCGACGATGAACGTCGCGATGCGCGTGCCGTCGCGTCCGGGATCGGCCGTGGAAGCCGGGCGCGTGCATGACGGTGAAGTCGGGCACGAAGCTCGGCGCTCCTCGGCGTCGGCGCCGGAGGAACATGTTGCGCGCGAACAGGCTGTGCCAGGCGCGTCTCGGTGATGACGCGGATCGGCAGCCGGTAGCGCGGGGTCGGCGCCGGCGTAGCAGTCCTGCACGAACACCTCGCCGCGCTCGGACAGATGGGCGAGCACCTTCTTCTTCAGGCGGGCGAAGTCTCATCGGGCATGCGGCTTGTTGACGTTGCCCCAGTCGACGAGCTTCTCGCGCGCCGCCCTTGACGATGAAGCGATCGTTGGCGCTCGGCCGGTGTGCGCACCGGTGTGCGGCGACGAGCGGTCCCTCGGCGGCAGGACGGCCTCGCCGCGGCCGACGGCGAGCTGCACCAGAGCCGGCACCGCCAGGTTCCAACGCACGGGGGCCGCCGCCTCGAGGCCGAGATCAGCGAGCCCGTTGCGACTGATGACCGGACCGATTTGCTCCACGACAGATGTCTCCACTTGGCACCGGGTGGTTGGCGTCGGTGACGTGAGCCGACCCGACCGCCGCTTGGCGCGGCCGCGGCCGCAAAGGCAGATCATGAGGCCAGGGACAGCCGCCTGCGCGCGAGCTCGGCGAAGCGCAGCAACTCCACCCGGGCGCTCTCGCCGGCGCGAACCGCCTGCGTGAAACTGAGGTACATCGCCGCCACCGGATGGCACGCGAGGTGGCGCGCCCGATGACCCGCCTCCGCCCTCGGGCGCAGTCGTCCTTGCACCGTCACCCGTTCGCCCGCCAGCGCTCGCTCGCACGCACCGCTCCCGTCGAGCAACGGGGAAACGCGATCGTCCTGCTCAAGGTTCCTGGTATGCTCGGCGAGCCTCGAAAGCAGCAGCATAAAGGCGCCGGCATGATCGCCGGCGACGTCTACCAGGGGATGTAGGGCGCGCCGCCGGCCGCGTGCATCACGGTGCCGAGCGCCGGGCGGGCCGCCGAGCGGATCGCGCGGCGGGCGGTCTGCGCAGGGTCTTCCTCGGACTCGACGGCCATGGCCCGAGGTTGACGTTTCCGGGCACGGGGGTGACCGCGCGTCCGCGTCAAACAGGCGCAACCAGGTATAGTAGTGTGATGAAATAGGTAACCATACCCGCTACCCCGAGGCTCCGCGGTCGGGCGCGACGCCCGGCCACGGAGCTTGAACCTCGGCAGCTCACGCGGTGCGCGCGCTCACCTGGTACTCGATCTTGCCCGAGCCCTCGGGCGCGATCCGCACCGAGACGAACTTGTCCTGCAGGCAGGCCGGGCCTGCTTGCCAGAGCCGCGCGACGCGCCTAGCCTCTGCTGCACTGCAAAAGGCACGGGGAGGGATGGTCCGTTGTCCAGCGATCGCGCCGGGAGCGGCAACTCTGTAGATTAAAATTCCAGCCGATTTGAGCTGGAGGTGGATCGGGAACCGCTCGAAGATCGTGCCGGGGCTGTTGGGGCCTCCGCTTCGCGCTGCCCTTCGCGCTCGATCACGTCAACGTCTGGTTGCTCGAAGACGACGAGGGCTGGACCCTCATCGACGCCGGGGTCGCCGACCAGCGCACGCGGAAGCGTCGGCGCGCACTCCTGAGCGGCCCGCTTGCAGAGGGGCCGATTACCCGCCTGCTGGCCACCCATTTCCATCCGGACCATCTCGGTCTCGCCGGCTGGCTCTGCGCGGAGACCGGCGCCGAGCTCCTGGGCGAGCCAGACCGAATGGCTCACCGGTCGGCTCCTGGCGCAGGACACGAGCGCGGCGTTCGTCGAAGCCGGACGCGAGTTCGATCGACAGGCCGGCCTCGACGAGGATCTGGTCGCGGCCCGCGCCGAGCGTGGCAACCTCTATCGCCACCGGGTGGTCGCCCCGCCGGCCCGCTTCCGGCGCTTGCGCGGTGGCGAGCGGCTCCGGGTCGGGCGCAGCGAATGGCGTGTGATCATCGGCTGCGGGCACGCGCCCGAGATGATCTGCCTTTACAACGCCGAGCAGAACCTCTTGATCGCCGCCGATCAGATCCTGCCCAAGATCTCGCCGGTGGTCGGGGTCTGGCCGGCCGAACCCGAGGAGGAATCCGCTCGCCGATTTCCTCGCCTCGCTGAAGCGCTTTCGCGAGCTGCCCGAGGACCGCCCGGCGCTCGCCCTCGCACGGCCGCACGTTTCGCGGCCTGCACGCCCGGATCGAGCAGCTGATGGCTCACCACGAGGAGCGGCTCGCCGAGACGATCGCAGCCTGCACCGACTCGGCCACCGTGGTCGAGATCATTCCGGCCCTGTTCTATTGCGCCTCGACGCCCATCAGCTCGGCTTCGCGCTCGGCGAGAGCCTGGCGCATCTCAACTATCTGATCGCGGATGGGCACATCGCGCGCCGGCTCGACGCGCCTCATGGCCGCCTACGCTACTTGGCGCGCTGAAGACTTCGCCGCCGCTTTTCCGCGCGCTGCTGGACGCCTAGTCGGCGAGCGAGATGTTGACCCGCCGGTTCTGGCGGCCCTTGTTCTCGAGCTTGCCGAGCGGCGAGCGCGCCGATCTCGCCGGTTGAGCGCACATGCGTCCCCGCCGCAGGCCTGGAGGTCGAGCCCCTCGATCTCGACCAGCCGGACCCTGCCGCCGGTCCTGGGCGGGCGCACCGACATGGGCTCGACCACAGTCCGGGCGGGCCTCCAGCTCCAGGGCGTCGATCCAGCGATGGCGGATCGGATGGTCCTCGGCAATCCAGCGGGCGATCCGCAGGGCGACCTCGTCCTTGTCCACCAGAGCGCCCTGCAGGTCGAAGTCGAGCCGGCTCTTGGCTTCGCCGACCTGACCGCCGTTACCGGGCAACCGACCGCGGCGCAGAGCAGATGCATGGCGCTGTGCATCCGCATCAGCCGGTGGCGGCGCGGCCAGTCGATCTCGGCGAGCAGGCGTGCACCTTCGACAGGCGGCCTGCTGGTCTCGGCCAGCCGGTGGCCGATGCCCCGCTCGCCCTTGACCGTGTCGACCACCTCGAGCACGCCACCGCCCTCGAGCGTCAGCCACCCGCGATCGCCCGGCTGACCGCCGCCGGTCGGATAAAACACGGTGCGATCGAGACACACGCTTCCCGCCCTCGATCGCGACCACCCTCGCCTCGCAGCGCCGGGTGTAGGCGTCCTCGCGAAACAGCTCCTCGGTCATCCCTCTTTAAGTCCCTCGCCCCTCAGCTTTCGAGCAGATGGCCACTCCGCTTCGCCTTGGCCGCGAGATAGGCGCGGTTGTGACGGTTCGGCGACATGGCATGCGGCACCCGCTCGACCACCTCGATACCCTCTTTCGCCAGCGCTTCGACCTTGGCCGGGTTGTTGGTCAGGAGGCGCACCCGCTCGATACCGAGATGGTGCACATCACCGCGGCCGCCCGATAGGTGCGCTCGTCGGGCTCGAAGCCGAGGTGTTGGTTCGCCTCCACCGTGTCGAGGCCGGCATCCTGGAGCTGATAGGCGCGCAGCTTGTTGATCAGACCGATGCCGCGGCCCTCGTGGGCAAGATAGAGCAGCACCCCATGCCTGGCCGCGCCCATGATCTTGAGCGCGTTCTGCAGCTGCGGACCGCAATCGCAGCGGAGCGAGCCCAGCAGATCGCCGGTGAAGCACTCCGAGTGCAGGCGACAGACACCGGCTGATTGGCCGTCGGATCGCCGATACGATCGCGAACTGCTCCGCGCTGCCGTCCGCGGGCCGGAAGCCGACGACGCGCGCGTTCTCGGCCCCGGTCAGCGGCACCCGCGCCTCGCTCACCGGCTGCAGGGTGGCCGCGGCGAAGCGGGCGTAGCCAATGATCGCGTCGACCCCGACCCGGAGCAGGCTGCTACCGACGCCGACGCCCGCCAGCGGATCGAACCCGCGCGGCAGGCTTGCGGTCAGGGCTGCCGGCAGCAGCTGGGCAAGCTTCGAGAGCATGACGGCGGCGGACGCGCAGCTGTCCCCGGCTTCACCCCGCAGGACGCTTGAAGACGGCAAAACACCTCGCCGGGCATAGGTCGGATCAGCCAGCCCTAGGATGGTCTCGGCATCCGTGGTCTCGCCCAGCGGCAGTGTGACCACGCTCGATCCGGGATGTGGGAAATTCAGCACGCTCGCCCGCCGCGCGGTGAGCGCCAGTCGGGCGCGACCATTGGCGAGCCGGCTGAACGCCGCCAAGCTCGTCGCGGTCACCGTTTCGGCAGCCTGGGTCAGCGCCGCGCCGCTCGTGCCTTCGATCACGACGAAGCTGCCGCGGCGCAGATCGCCGACCGCCCGGTCGACGGCAACCATGCTCGCCGCAGCATCCTCCATATCGATGATCTTCACGCCCATTCTCCTCGAGGCATCTCGCCCGACATGGCCCTCATACGCGCCTGGTGCTCGACACGGATCACGGCGGGCCCGGCCTCGAAGTCAGCGACACGACTGGTAAACGAGTATGGCGCAGCGCGCAAAGCGATCAAGCTTGGTCCGGCGCGGTCGCGGGCGCTACGTCGGATTGCAGGGCCAGCCAGCGGATGTCGGTTGCGAACGACAGGACCAGCGCCCCCACGGCAAATGCTCCCCGCGCTCGCCACTGGGGTGGCTACCGGCGGCAGCAGACAGAACAGAAGCGTCAACCCCTGCAGGACGCAGACCGCCTTGCGGCGGAAGCTCGGCGCGAGCGGCTGCCGCAGCCAGGGGTAGACGAAACCGGCTGCCACGAAACCATAGCGGAGCAGTCCGATCGCCAGCACCCACGCATCGACCCGATCAGCCTGCCACACGAGCAACGCCAGGATCAGCAACAGCAGAGCGTCGACCTCGACATCGAAGCGTGCGCCGAACGCCGAAACCAGCCGCAGTCGTGGGCGAGCCAGCCGTCCAGAGCATCGAGCGCGAGCGCCAGTGCGATCAGACCGGGCAGGCTCCAGCCCATGCCCGGCGCATGGCCGCTCGCCAGCAGGACGCCACCGACCAGGCAGACCAGGCCCGAGCGCAGCAGCGTGACCTGGTTGGCCAGGCCGAAGTGCCTGCGGCCGAGGCGCAGGCTCGGGGCCAGCGCGACGATCGCGCCGACGACGGCATAGCCGAACAGGCTCGCCACGATGTACTGTTCATTCCAGCCGGCATGTCGGGCGAGCGCGGCGCCCAATCCAGCCGTCAGAGTGGCAACCACGAAAATGCTCGACAACGTGCCGCGGGTCGGTCCGGGCATCGGCCGGGCCCGCGCTGCTGACGGTGTCATGAGTTGATGCCTCTTCCCAACGAACTAATCTAGGTAGCTCTGATTTGCCTTCGCTAGCGGCATCGCGCCGCGGGTATCACCGATCGGACCCGGCCCGTGGACGAAGAAGCCGCGTGGCGCTGGTTGCTCAAGGTGGCGGGTCGCACCGTCGACCCGAGTGCGGCGCCCGTCACGGCCAGATGACGCCCGAGCCGAGCGAGCTATTCCCTTGCGCCGCCGCGATGGGGCCGGCCGCCCGGCACCTGACCGAAACCTCGAATCTGCCGCTCTGTCGGGGCCGTTCGGAGCGGCTCGTGGTCGCGCATCTCGGGCAGAGCCTGGACGGGCGCATCGCGGTCGCGAACGGCGCCTCGCGCTGGGTCACCGGCGCGGAGGACATCATACATAACCATCGGATGCGGGCGCTGTTCGACGCGGTCGTGGTCGGCGCGGGCACGGTCCGCCACGACGACCCGCGGCTGACCGTGCGCGCGGTGCCCGGGCCGCATCCGGTCCGCGTCGCGCTCGACCCGCGGCGACGGCTGGGTCTGGAGTACCGTGTGTTCAACGATGCCGAGACACCGACGCTCCTGCTCTGCGCCGCGGATCTGGCTGCGCCCGGCGAGCGGCTGGGGCAGGCGGAGGTCCTCGGCGTGGCGACCCGGGACGGCAGCCTGAGCCCGCGCGCGGTGCTCGATCGCCTGGCCGAGCGTGGTCTTCGGCGCGTATTCATCGAAGGCGGCGGGGTCACCGTCTCGCGCTTTCTCGCGGCCGGCTGCCTGCATCGGCTTCAGATCACGGTGGCGCCACTGATCATCGGCTCCGGGCGCCCCAGCATCACGCTGCCCGAGATCGAGCGGATGAGCGCGGGCCTCAGACCCGAAGTGCGCCGCTTCGATCTCGGCGAGGACGTCCTGTTCGAGTGTCGCTTCG
>CAWHFO010000032.1:0-3821 GCA_963828215.1 uncultured Alphaproteobacteria bacterium
GCCCGTTGACGAAGTCGGGTTTGGCTGATTTGCTGTGGTCGTGACGTTGCGGGGGCGAGCATGGCGCTGGGGCGGCAGGGTGAGCGGCAGGCGGATCTGGTGGTCGGCTGGGCCGAGCTGCCGCGCTCGCTGGGTGACGTTCTCGACGACCGCCTGCAGGCCATCCTGATCGAGGCCGGGTTCGACGGCTTCGCCGAAGCACGATGCGCGCTCTCCTACGCGAACAAGCAGGGCCGGCCATCACTGCCGCCAGGCCGCGACTTCCGTATGACACCTGTCGGCCACTTCGAGGGGATCGACAGCGAGCGCGGGCTCGAATGGCGCCGCGCCGACAGCCTGTCCTTGCGCGAAGTCCTGCGTCTGGGCACGACCGAGCCGGTGCCGGACCATCCGTGGCCGAGAAAGACGCGCTGACGGCTGCCGCTGGAGGGGCACGAAGCGGTCTTCACCGGGTGCGGCAGCGGCTGGCGGAGCATGGCCGATCCGGGGCGACCGGGTCGCCGACGTGCCTCGACGAGGAGGCCAACGCGGCTGTGCGCCATCGTCCGCCGCGACAGCGGCCCCACCGGCTCGCCCGGGCCAGCCGGCTCCTGCGGATCGGATCGACGGCGCTGCCGTCGATGGCTACCGGGAGATGCTGAAGCGGTCGGCCAAGGAAAGGGGGATCGCGACACCGACAGGCGACGACCTGATCCGGCCGGATCGCCAGCGCAAGGGCAAGCGCCTGTCCAACGCGGCATGGGCCTCGCCGACCGATCCCGAGGCCAAGATCGCCGAGATGAAGACGGCGCCCCCGGCTGGCCTACAAGCCGGAGCATGCGGTCGATCTCGACACCGGCGCCATCGTCGCGGCGGAGATCCACCCCGCCGATCAGGGTGACACCACGACCCTGCCGGCGACGCTGGAGGCCGCTGCGGCCAACCTGGCCGCGGTCGACGCCGCGCCGACGCCGGAGCAGCCGGCCGAGCTGGTCGCCGACAAGGGCTATCATTCCCGCGACGGGCCGAAGGACCTGGAAGGCGGTGCCTGGAAAAGTCGTATCGCCGAGAAGAAGGTGCAGGGCGTCCACCGCTGGCGCGGCGACGAGGAAGCACAACGCGCGGTCTGCAACAACTGCACGCGACGGCGCTCAGGCGTGGCGAAGGAGGCGTTCAAGCTGCGCGCCGAGCTGGTCGAGCGCAGCTTCGCCCTGACCCTCGACCGTGGTGGCATGCGCCGTGCCTGGCTGCGCGGCCGCGAGAACCTGCACAAACGCTACCTCGTGCACGTCGCCGGCTACAATCTCGGCCTGATCATGCGGCTCCTGGGCGGCGCCCGCACCCCGCGCGAGTTCCTCGCCCGCCTTGCGGCACATCTGGTGGTCCTCACCACAGCCGAGGGTGGCACCATCGTCATCCTCGCCGCCGCAACCGACCAAAGCAGCGATACCCGTCGTCAGCACCGAGCCGGCGCCGCCAGACTGACAGCCGACTTCGTCAACGGGCTGCTCTCATGTTCGCTGTCAAGAACGTGGTCGCGTCTCTGCGATCCTGCCGTTAGGCGGACGCGTACTGTAGCGATGTCCAGGGCGGGCGGCAGGGCTGGAGACGACGGTTGAGCAAGCTCTCATGCGCGGGTTGGTTACCGTATTACCGTGGTTGCGTCTCGGGGGCTGCCTCGCTCTAAGGGCCGAGCCTCGGCTTACGCCGGCTCATAACAGCGCACGAGGGTTCCCCAACCTTGCCCTGCCGCCCGCTCTGGACATCGAGTATGCGGCGCGCGGATCAGCCGGTCGGCTGGAGCTGGACCCGGCGGGCGATCGCCCAGATGAAGCCGACCATCTCGCGCGCGACCGCCGTGGTCACCACGACCTTGGCCTTGCCGGCGGCGATCAGATGCCGGTAGCGGCCGCACAGCCGCAGCTGCGCCTTCCAGGCAGTGTCGCGAATGGCGCTCGGCAGCTGCTCGAGGCGGTCGTGCAGCTTGCGGCTGATCCGGGCCTGCATCCGGTAGGTCCAGGCGCCCTCGATCAGCACCCGCCGGGCCAGCGCATTGCCGGCCTTGGTGATCCCGCCGCGGCGGACCGTGCCGCCGCTCGAGCGCTCGCTCGGCACCAGGCCGAGATAGGCCATGAGCTGCCGTGGGTTGGCAAAGCGACTGAAGTCGCCCACCTCGGCGGTGACCGTCACGGCCACGATCTGGCCGACACCACGCATGGCCTGGAGCGCTCGAACGACCGGCGCCAGCGACCAGGTCGGGAGCAGCTCCGCGATCTGTTCGGCCAGTCGGGCCACGCGCCCCTCGGCATCCTGGATGGCGTGGATGTAGTCCTGCAGCACGATCTGCTGGGCTGGAGGCGCGAAGCGCAGCGTCGTCAGCCACCGTCGATAGGCCACGGTCCATGTCGTCCGGCCGGCATAGATCCGGCCATGCCGCAGCAGGAAGGCCTGCAGATGCTGGCGCGCCTTGCCGAGCACCCGCACGGCCGTGGCTCGGGCACGGACGAGATCGCGCATCGCCTCGTGCGCCGCGTCCGGACCCAAACCGCAGTCAGCCGCCTGCCCGGTGCAGCTTGGCCAGGCTCACCGCATCACGCCGATCGGTCTTCACCTGGTCGCCTGGCTTGCTCGGGATCAAGGACGGCGCCACCACCACGCAGGCGTGGCCGAGGCCCTCGAGCTGCCGCTGCAGGCCGTAGCCGCACGGACCGGCCTCGTAGCAGAAGCTCAGCTCCCGCCCATCCCCGGCCAACCGTCCCGCCAGCTCGGCGATGACCTCGGCTCGGTTCGGGAAGATGCCGAGTTGACGGACCTCCCCACCCCGGACGCCCTCCGCCACCGCCACGGCGATCGTCGCCTTGTGGACGTCCATGCCGACAAACGCGACGCCGCCCATCGGGCCCGCTCCCCATGCGTGAGGCTCGGCGCCGGCCAACCCGGCGCAACCCTCGATGGGTGCATGCCGCGGGGCGGGCCGCCCGTCTCAGCCCGCGAACATCGGGTTTAAACAGCGGCCGGCCGACCTGCTCGTCGAGCTTCCTGAGTTGGCTGCTCAGGGGGGCCGGCCGGTCGTGCGGCTTCTTCTGCCGACCCATATCGCCCTGCCGGCGGACGAGCGCCCGAGCGTGATCCTCGGTGGCGCCGAGATGGCCAACGCGGCAGTCCGAGCCCTCGACGCACAGGACGGCAGCGTGGTCGCCCTGGCGTTCGCCGGCGCCGGTTCCGGCCGCCGGCTCGAGCTCACGTATCAGGCCCGCTTGCTGAGTCGCGGCCGCCAAGCGTTGCGTCCGTCCGATCTTGCCTCGATGTACGATGCCTCCTAGAAAAATGGCTTCTTAACGGTCCCTCCCGATGTCCTGGGCGAGGATGGCCGGAAGAGCGCGAGGCCGTTCCGATGCTTTCCACGACGCTCGAGACAACCCTGCGTCGGGCGCTGCTCATTGCCGCCGAGAGGCGGCATGAGCTTGCAACGCTCGAACATCTTCTAATGGCGCTGACCGAGGACGAGGATGCTGTCAGGGTGCTCGAAGGCTGTGGCATAGATTTCCGGCGGCTGCGCTCGGATCTCTCTGATTTCCTCGACGACGGTCTCACGGCTCTTGTCGTCGAGGAGCCGGTCCAGCTGACGCCTACCTTCGGGTTCCAGCGCGTCGTCCAGCGGGCCGCCAGCGAGAAAGGGCGCGGCCCACGAGACGAATCACCGGCGCCGAGATCCTGGCCACCATCTTCAGCGAACCCGAGAGCCGAGCCGTTTTCTTCCTGCTGGAGCAGGGCATGGAGCAGCGTGACGCCGAGCGCTTCATCTCGCGCGGCATCACGAAGAAGCCGGGGCTCGACCGCAG
>CAWHFO010000033.1:0-79692 GCA_963828215.1 uncultured Alphaproteobacteria bacterium
CTCGACCACCGGCTCCTCCTCGAGGAGGTCGAGGCCGGCGCCGCCGTTGCCGACGCCGGCGTGGCTGCGGATCGCCTTCTCGAGCTCGGCCGCCGCCTCGGGGTGGTCCCTGAGGTAGGTCTTGGCGTTCTCCCGGCCCTGGCCGATGCGCTGGCCGCCATAGGAGAACCAGGAGCCGGACTTCTCGACGAGGTTGGCGCGGACGCCGAGGTCGACCAGCTCGCCGGTCTTGGAGATGCCCTCGCCGTACATGATGTCGAACTCGACGATGCGGAACGGCGGCGCCACCTTGTTCTTGACGACCTTGACCCGGGTCTGGTTGCCGATGGCCTCGTCCTTTTCCTTGACGCTGCCGATGCGCCGCACGTCGAGCCGCACCGAGGCATAGAACTTCAAGGCGTTGCCGCCGGTCGTGGTCTCCGGGCTGCCGAACATCACGCCGATCTTGCTGCGGATCTGGTTGGTGAAGACCAGCATGCACTTGGAGCGGCTGATCGACGCCGTGAGCTTTCTCAAGGCCTGGCTCATGAGGCGGGCCTGGAGGCCCACATGGCTGTCGCCCATCTCGCCCTCGAGCTCGGCCTTGGGCACCAGCGCCGCCACGCTGTCGACGACGATGACGTCGATGGCGCCCGGAGCGGACCAGCGTGTCGGCGATCTCGAGCGCCTGCTCGCCGGTGTCGGGCTTGCGAGATCAGGAGCTCGTCGAGGTTGACGCCGAGCTTGCGGGCATAGCCCGGATCGAGGGCGTGCTCGGCGTCGATGAAGGCGCAGGTGCCGCCCTGCTTCTGGGCCTCGGCGATGACATGGAGGGTCAACGTCGTCTTGCCCGAGCTCTCGGGGCCGTAGATCTCGACGATCCGGCCGCGCGGCAGGCCGCCGACGCCGAGGGCGATGTCGAGGCCCAGGGATCCGGTCGAGACGGTCTCGATCTCGACCAGCCGGTCGGAGGCGCCCAGGCGCATCACCGAGCCCTTGCCGAAGGCCCGCTCGATCTGGGTGATCGCGGCATCGAGGGCGCGCTGGCGCTCGTCGCCGGCGCGGCGGCTCACCACCGTTTCTGCCATGATCCTCTCTCTATGCGCGAATTACTGCCGAGGTCTATAAAGCTATGAGCACCGGCCGGGAAGCGATCTTCGCACGCCGGCAGCCTCCGAGGGAACGCCCGACGGCGCCGATCGTCACGCCCGCCCACGCCGCGGCAGCAGGACGAGCGAGAGGGCGACCAGGACGAGGAGCAACGAGAGCACCTCCCTGAGGCCGACCGGCTCACGGAGCATCCAGGCCGAGGAGGCGACCCCGACGACCGGGATCGCGAGCGTGCTGATCGCCGCCACGGTGGCCGGCAGCCGGCGAACCAGCCAGATGAACGAGGTGAAGCAGAAGACCAGCGCCACGAAGACGGTGTAGCCCATGGCCAGCAGCGCCGGCGTGCTGAAGCTGCCGAAGTCCGGCCAGGGCTCGACGAGCGGGCGCACCAGGAGGATCGGCAGGCCGCCGACCAGGAGCTGCCAGGCCGCCAGCGCCTTGGTGCCGATGCCCCAGTCGAAGGCCTTGACGCCGACCGTTCCGGCTCCCCAACAGAAGGCGGCGCCCAGCACCAGGAGCGAGCCGAGCGGCGCCTGGCCGATGGCCACGATGTCGGGCCCGAGCAGGAGCGCCATGCCGAGCATGCCGAGACCGAGGCCGATGAGGTGCCGCCGCTCGAGGCGCTCGCCCAGGACGCCCGCGCTCAGCATCGCCGCCCAGATCGGCATGGTGTAGGCGATGATCGCCGCCCGCCCGCCGCCGACCATCCGCAGCCCGTAGGCGGTCAGCATGTGCCAGCCCGTGACGCTGAAGAGGGCGACGAGGATCATCGGCAGCAGGTGGCGCCGCGCCAGGACGATCCGCTCGCCGGTCAGAAGGGCCAGGAGCAGAAGGGTCAGTCCGGCGCCGTAGACGCAGACGACCCGGTAGCTCCAGGGCGGGATCTCGGCCAGGGCGATCTTCATGACCGGCCAGTTGAGACCCCAGAGCAGCGTCACGGCGACAATGAGGGTTACGAGCCCCGCGGCGCCGGTGCCGGCTTCCGCCTCCCCCGGTCGACCGGCGGCGATGCGTCTCATCGTGATCCCCGGGCGGGTCGCGGCCCGCCGGCTGGCGCCGCTCAGAAGTCGCTGCAGCGGCCGCCCGTTTCCCAGTCGCCGTAGCGGGTCGGCTCGGGCCCCTTGGGCCCGTCGACCTCGCCGGGTGGCTGAGCCGGGCCGGAGGGCGCGGGGGGCGGCATCGGCCGCGGCGCCTCCACGACCGCCTCCTGGCGCTGCTCGGCCACGGGCTGTGCGCTATTCCTTCATCACCTGATCGCGAGCGATCTTGAGAAACTCGCCCAGATGCTTGTGCAGCAGGTGGTCGCTCACGCTCTTGCCGGCCTTCTCGAGGTCGGCCCTTACCTTGCCCAGCATGTCCTCGTCGCCGGGCAGGTCGAAGTCGGCCATGACCACATCCTTGGCGTAGGCGGTCGCGGCCTCGCCGGCGAGGCCCAGATAATCCTGGGCGATCCAGAGGCCGAAGAGCTTGTTGCGACGGTTCCGGGTGCGAAAGCCCAGCTCCTCGTCACGGCTGAACTTCTGCTCGGCCATCCGCTCGCGCTCGTCGAAGGTCGTCATGAGGCCCGTTCCCGTGGTGGAGAGCTGGTAAGGATTTATATAGGGCGCAGTGATCGCGCGGCGCCACCGACCCGCCGGCGGAGTGACGATCCCTTGTGCACGCTCGTCCTGCTGCGCCGCCCCGGCCACCCATGGCCGCTGGTCGCCGCCGCCAATCGCGACGAGCTGGCCTCGCGGCCGAGCGCCCCGCCGGCGCGGCACTGGCCCGATCGCGCCGATGTCGTGGCCGGCCTCGACGTGCTGGCGGGCGGCTCCTGGATGGGCGTCAACGATCATGGGCTGATGGCGGCGGTGCTCAACCGGCCGGGAACGCTCGGGCCGGAGGCCGGCAAGCGCTCGCGCGGCGAGCTCGTGCTCGAGGCGCTCGACCATGCCGAGGTGCCGGAGGCCGCGGCCGCCCTGGCGACCCTCGATCCCGAGGCCTACCGGCCGTTCAATCTCGTCGTCGCGAGCGCCGAGGCGGCCATCTGGGTGCGCCATGCCGGCGACGGCCGAATCACGGCCCAGGAGGTCCCCCCGGGCCTCTCGATGCTCACCGCCCACGATCTGGACGACCCGGCCTCGGCCCGCATCCGCCGCTATCGCCCTCTGTTCGCCGCGGCCGGCAGCCCGATGTGGAGGCCGGCGACTGGTCCGACTGGCGGCTGCTGCTGGGATCGCGCGCCAGCGAGACGGGCGACGCGCGCGACGCGATGTGCATCACACCGGCGGCGACTACGGCACCCGCAGCAGCAGCCTCCTGGCGCTCCCGGCCCTGCCGCCGGCCCGGCCGGTCTGGCTCTATGCCGACGGCCCGCCCGATCGGACAGCCTCCAGCCCATCTCCTTCTGACTTTGCGGGCCTGACCCCGGCGCCGCGCTGCGCCTGCCGTCCATCGACAAATGTTACTGAACTGTCATCCTTCTGTGCCAGACGGACCTGCATCAGCACAGGAGGACGAGAATGCTGCGTTCGACGCTTTACGCGACGACGGCGCTGTTGTCGGTCGGGCTCGCTTTCGCAGGCAACAGCGCTCGGGCGGCGGACGGCCTGAGCTTCCAGGCCGTACCGGCACCGACCACCGATTCCGACAAGCGGGCGGTCATGGCCACCGGCGAGGTGACCGTCGATGGCGCCTCGACGCCGGTCGGCTATCATACCCTGCTCCGCTCCGGTCAGAAGGTCGGCGACGGCACCTTCGGGCAGATCCTCGACCAGAACGGAAAGCCCATCCTCGGCAAGGACGGCGCGCCCACGATCTCGAACGCGACGGACTTCAGCTCGCTGCTCCAGGTCGGGTGACAAGCTGTTCATCGTCTCGCACTTCGAGACGCGGCCGGCGGCCGTCTACGTGACGGAGGTCGAGCGCGACCCGGCGACGGGTGCCCTCGAGGCGGTGAGCACGGCGCCGGTCGACTTCTCGAAGCTGGGCGGCCTCTGGGTGCCCTGCGCCGGCTCGGTGACCCCCTGGGGCACGCATCTCGGCAGCGAGGAGTACGAGCCCGACGCCCGGACGATCGAGGGGCCGACGACCCTCAAGGAGATCGGCGACTACAACCTGCCGATGGCCCTCTACTTCGGCTACGATCCCTACGCTCCCGGCGCCACGGCCGACGGCTTCCGCAAGGTCTTCGATCCCTACAACTATGGCTGGGCGACCGAGATCACGGTCGACGAGAGCGGCAAGGCCGAGGCGGCCAAGCACTACGCCATGGGCCGCATCGCGCACGAGCTCGAGTACGCCCTGCCGGACCGGAAGACCGTCTATCTGACCGACGACGGCACCAACACCGGGCTCTTCATGTTCGTCGCCGACGAGGCCGGCAAGCTCGATGCGGGCAAGCTCTACGCGATGAGATGGTCGCAGACCTCGACCGAGAGACGGCGGTGCTGCCGACATCAGCTGGGTCGACCTCGGCCACGCCGACAGCGCCTCGGTCCAGGCGCTGATCCAGAAGGGCACCCGGTTCTCAGACATCTTCGAGGTGGCGAAGATGGGCGACGACGGCAAGTGCCCCGAGGGCTTCAAGGGCTCCAACGCCAACGGCGTGTCACCGAGTGCCTCGAGGTCAAGCCCGGCATGGAGCTTGCGGCCTCGAGGCTCGAGACGCGTCGCTACGCCTCGATGCTCGGCGCCACGACGGAGCTGAGGAAGGAGGAGGGCATCACCTACGACCCCGATCGCGGCCGCCTCTATGTCGCGATGAGCGAGATCTCGAACGGCATGGAGGACGCCCGGAGCAAGGGCAAGCCCTCGACCAAGTACGAGGCGGGCGGGGCGAATGCCATCCGCGTCGGCTACAATCCCTGCGGTGGGATCTACGCGCTCGACCTCGCCAAGGACGAGACCGTCGGCAGCGACTTCGTGGCCAAGACCATCAAGGGCGTCGTGATGGGCAAGCCCACGACCTACGCAAAGGACAGCCCGTTCGCCGGCAACACCTGCGACACTGGACGGGCTCGCGAACCCGGACAACATCAGCTTCATCCCCGGCCGGTCGACGCTGCTGATCGGCGAGGACACCGAGACCGGCCACCAGAACGACGTGGTCTGGTCCTACAATCTCGACAGCGACATGCTGACCCGCATCCAGACGACGCCCTACGGCGCCGAGACCACCTCCGTCTACGTCTATCCGGACGTCGATGGGCACGCCTACATCATGAGCGTGATCCAGCACCCCTACGGCGAGTCCGACGAGGACAAGCTGCAGTCGTCAGACCAGTCACAGGCGTATCTCGGCTAATGGCTTATCCCCTTGACGACGCTCGAGCGAGATGTTGTGGTGCCATGAGCGGCGGCAGGGTGGATGGGACAGATGACGGTGTTTCCGAGGAGCCTGGTGGAGTTCCAGCGGCGCTTTCCGACGGACGAGGCGTGCGGCGAGTATCTCGTGGCGGTTCGCTGGCCCCGGGGCTTCTGCTGCCGGCCTGCGGTCATGATGAAGCTGGCGGCTCGAGCGGCGGCTGCCGACCTTCGAGTGCGCCGGCTGCGACCGGCAGACCTCGGTGACGGCCGGCACGGTGATGCACCGCTCGCATCTGCCGCTCACCACCTGGTTCTGGGCGGCATATCTGATGGCGACGCACTCGAACGGGATCTCGGCGCTGCAGCTGCAGGGGCAGCTCGGCATCGGCTCGTACAAGACGGCTTGGCTCCTGGCCCGCAAGCTGCGCCGCGCGATGGTCGATCCCGAGCGCCTGCCCTGGCCGGGCTGGTCGAGGTCGACGAGACCAGCCTGCCGCAGCGGACGGAGGACGATCGCCGGGCGGTGGGCATGGACGCTCGGGCAAGGGCAGGATGCCGGTCGTCGCGGCGGTGGAGGTAGAGGGCCGCAAGCCCAAGCGGCTGCGTCTCGCCAGCCCTCGCCGACTATTCGGCCAGGAGCCTGCACGCCTTCATCGCCAAAGCCGTGGCCCAGGACGCCACGATCAAGACCGACGCTTGGCAGGGCTATTCGGGCGCCCCGGTGGCCGGTCACGATCCAAGAACCGTGGGCGCCATGGCAGCCCATCTCGTCCTGCCCTGGACCCACCGCGTCTTCAGCAACCTCAAACGCTGGGCCCTCGGCACCTATCACGGCCTGCGTCGCCAGCACCTGCAGGCTTATCTCGACGAGTTAGTCTACCGCTTCAATCGCCGCCACGACCGCCACGCCGCCTTCCACCGCCTCCTCGGCCTTGCCACCCTGCTGCCCCACGCCAGCTACCAGATGTTGATCTAGTCATAGCTAACGGGATAAGCCTATCTCGGCTATATCGGTCCGATGCCGAAGCTCGACTGACCAGGAAGGCCCGGCCGATGCTGCTCCGTTGCCGGACCGCTCTGGCCGGCCTTTTGCTCGTCGCCTCCCCGGCCCTCGCGGCCGGGGAGGTCGATCTCAAGACCCGGCTGCCGGCCAACCCCACGGCCTTCATCCCGCCCGCCTGCTACACGCGCACGCTCGACGCCGCGGGTGGCGTGCACAATCCCTGCTTCACCTGCCACACCGCGTCGAAAATGCCGAACTTCGTCAACGACGACGACCTTCAGCTCTCCTACGACTTCCCCGACCCGGCCGCGATCAATCGCTGGAGCAACCTCTTCGTCGACCGGCGCCCCGGCATCGCGGCCCAGAGCGACAGCGGGCATTCTCCGCTGGGTGCGGGCCGACAACTATCGCGACGGCGAAGGCGGCATCACCCTCAGGGACAAGCTCGCGACGCCGCCCGCGGCCTGGGACGTCGACGAGGATGGCCGCTGGTCGGGCTTCGAGCCCGACATCTATTTCGACTTCGACGCCCAGGGCTTCGATCATGCCCCCGATGGCCGGGCGACCGGCTGGCGCGCCTACGCCTACTATCCGCTGCCAGGCGGCTTCTGGCCGACGAACGGCTCGGCCGACGACGTCGCGATCCGGCTGCCCGAGAGCTTTCGCCGCGCGGCCGACGGTACCCCCGACGATCTCGTCTACCGGACGAACCTCGCGATCGTGGAGGCGCTGGCCAAGCAGGCCGACGTCGCCATCCCGCCCACCGACGAGCGCCGCCTCGGGGTCGATCTCGACCGCGATGTAAAGCTCGGCACCGCAACCCGGATCGCGTTCGCCTTCGATCCCCGCCAGGGCATCACGATGAGCTATGTCGGCGAGGCGCGTGAGCGGCTCGAGGCCGGCCAGATCCATCTGGCGGCGGGGCTCTTTCCCGAGGGGACGGAATTCGTCCACTCCCTCCGCTACCTGGACATAGCGCCGGACGGATCGGTCGGTCGCGGCGCCGCGGATGAAGGAGCTGCGCTACACCCGCAAGATCGGCTGGCACACCTATCCGCAGCTCCAGGACCAGGCGCTCGAGGAGATCAAGGAGGCCCACGACTTCCCCGACCGCCTCCGCGTGATCCGGGGCGACAGCGAGCGAGGGCTCGGCAACGGCCAGGGCTGGATCTACCAGGGCTTCATCGAGGCGGCCGACGGCAGCCTCCGGCCGCAGAGCTTCGAGGAGAGCATGATCTGCATCGGCTGCCACAGCGGCATCGGCCGCACGGCCGACGGCATCTTCTCGCTCGCCCGCAAGGTCGACGACCCCGATCACGGCTATGGCTGGTACTACTGGTCGGCGCGGCCGCTCGGGGACCTCCCCGATCGGGAGGGCGAGTATGTCACCTACCTCCGCCGCAACGGCGCCGGCGACGAGTTCCGGTCGAACGAGGAGGTGCAGCGCCGCTTCTTCGATGCGAACGGCCATCTCGACGCGAGCGCCGCGGCCGAGCTTGCCCGGAGCATCGCCCCGCTGGTCCTGCCCTCGCCGGCGCGCGCGCTGACGCTCGACAAGGCCTATCGCCTGATCGTCCTGGAGCAGAGCTACGCGCTCGGCCGCAACCCGGTGATCGCGCCGCTCGATCGCAGCGTCCACCGGACGGTCGAGCCCGGCGACCCGACCGGCATCGACGAGGCGGTCAACTAGGCTCTGCGGCCGGTCCGCGGCGGGCCTCGCGGGCCGGCCGCAGCGAGGCCCACTCGGCCTCGGTCATCATCTCGGCCAGAAAGCTGAACTGGCCGGCACCCTTCAGCCACTCGCCGCCGTCGATGGTCACGACCTCGCCGTTCACGAACCCGCTGCCGGACGCGATGAGATAGGTGGCAAGGTCGGCCAGCTCCTCGTGCCTACCGGCGCGGCCGAGCGGGTTTCGGGTCTCGAAGGCCTTCGCCAGCTCGGGCCGGGGCACCAGCCGCTCCCAGGCGCCCTCGGTCGGGAAGGGACCGGGCGCTATGGCGTTGAGCCGCACGCCACGCCCGCCCCACTCGACCGCGAGGCTCCTGGTCATGGCGAGGACCCCTGCCTTGGCCACGGCCGATGGCAGCGACGAAGGCCGAGCCGGTCCAGGCATAGCTCGTGACAATGCTGAGCACCGTGCCGGGCCGGCCGGCCGCGAGCCAGCGACGGCCACAGGCGAGCGTCGCGTTGAGCGAGCCCTTGCAGCACGATGTCGACGACGGCATCGACCGCGCGCGGCGACAGCTCCTCGCTGCGGGCGATGAAGTTGCCGGCGGCGTTGTTGACGAGCACGTCGAGCGGCTGCGCCTGCCACGCCGCCTCGATCATCGCCTCGACGGCCGCCGCATCGCGCACGTCGAGGGGAAAGACGCGGACGGTGCCGCCCGTCGCCGCCCGATGCTCGGCCGCCGTCGCCTCGAGCACCGCCTCGCGGCGGCCGCAGATGCGTGAGGCTGGCACCCAGCTCGAGAAAGCGTCGGCCCATGCTCTTGCCGAGCCCGGTGCCGCCGCCGGTGATCAGGACATGGACGCCCTCGAGCAGACCGGCTGCGAACATCGTCACCTCCCCGATACGGGACCCGGACCGAACGGAGCTCAGCCGGGTGGGCCGCTCAGTGCCGCTCGCGGGTCGCGGTGAAGCGGATCTTCGGAAAGTCCTCCTGGACCCGGTTCAGATCCCAGGCGTTCCTCGCGAGATAGACCGGATTGCCGTCGCGGTCGTCGCCGAGGCTCGCCTTCTTGGCCTGCTCGAACCGCTCGAGCTCGCGCGGGTCGTCGGCGGCGCACCAACGCGCGGTCACGTAGGGTGCCGCCCTCGAAGTCGATGGGCAGCCCGTACTCGACCTCGAGGCGCGCCTTCAGCACGTCGAGCTGGAGCTGGCCCACGACGCCGACGATCCAGTCGGCGCCGAGCCGCGGCCGGAACACCCGCGTCACCCCCTCCTCGGCCATGTCCTCGAGCGCCTTCCTGAGGTGCTTGGCGCGCATCGGGTCGCCGAGCCGCACGCGCATCAGGATCTCCGGCGCGAAGTCGGGAATGCCCGTGAAGCGCACCTCCTCGCCTTCGGTCAGAGCGTCGCCGACGCGCAGCTGGCCGTGGTTCGGGATGCCGATGATGTCGCCCGCGAACGCCTCCTCGGCGAGCTCGCGCTCGTGCGCCAGAAAAAAGATCGGGCTGGCGACGGCGAGCGGCTTCTGGGTGCGCACCATGCTGAGCTTCATGCCGCGCCGGAAGCGCCCCGAGCAGAGGCGGAGGAAGGCCACGCGATCGCGATGGCGGGGGTCCATGTTGGCCTGGACCTTGAAGACGAAGCCCGTGACCTTGTCCTCGGTGGGGTCGATGGTCCGCCCCGTGGTGGGCTGCGGCCGGGGGCTCGGCGCCAGCGTCGCCAGCGCGTCGAGCAGGGCGCGGACGCCGAAGTTCCGAAGCGCGCTGCCGAAGAAGGCGGGAGTCAGATGGCCGCCGCGATAGGCCTCTAGAGAGAATGCCGGCAGCACGCCGGTGACCAGCTCGAGCGTCTGGTCGAGCGCCTCGAGCTCGCTCTCGGCTATGCGGTCCCGAAGGCTGTTGCTGCGGCGGTCGGGAACGACCTCCTCCGGGGCGCCGTCCTGGTCCGGGTCGAGCAGGACGATTGCGCCGGAGCGCAGGTCCTGCACGCCCCGGAAATTCCGGCCCATGCCGATCGGCCAGTTCATCGGCGCCACGTCCAGCGCCAGCCGGTCGGCGACCTCGTCCAAAAGCTCGATCGGGTCCTTGGACTCGCGATCCATCTTGTTGACGAAGGTCATGATCGGGACGTCCCGAAGGCGGCAGACCTCGAAGAGCTTCAGGGTCTGCGGCTCGATCCCCTTGGCCGCGTCGAGGACCATCACGGCACTGTCGACCGCCGTCAGCGTCCGGTAGGTGTCCTCGGAGAAGTCCTCGTGGCCCGGCGTGTCGAGGAGGTTGAAGGTGCAGCCCGCATAGTCGAAGGTCATGACCGAGGTCGAGACCGAGATGCCGCGCGCCTGCTCGATCTTCATCCAGTCCGAGCGGGCGCGCCGGCGCTCGCCCTTGGCCTTGACCTCGCCGGCGAGATGGATGGCACCACCCATCAGCAGGAGCTTCTCGGTCAGCGTGGTCTTGCCGGCGTCGGGGTGGGAGATGATGGCGAAGGTGCGTCGGCGGACAGCGGCTTCGGCCACGGGCGTGGCACGGTCTATCAGGGTCGCGGTCAAGTGGGGCTCCGGTCGAAGAGAGCGTCGCCCTCGCTCGGGCACTCCCGCCAGGGAGGCGAGTGGCGAGATGGATGGAACTACCCTGGGATGTAGTCCTTGTCATTGGAAACTGGAAGAGCGGAGACCGGAGGCGTGACCTGTCTGTGGCACGACCTGCCCGAGGCGCGCCCCGCAAGGACGCCTTGCTGCCGTTGCGGCAAGCGCGCCTGAGGCTGCGCCGGTCGATCCGCCTGTTGCCCGGGCCGGCCGACGGGCGCAGGAGTATGTAGCCAAGGCGGTCCAGCTACTGTCATGATGAACGATCTTCAATCAGTGTCGTTTGCGAGGAGCCGCCCAGCCGGGAGCGCCGCGATGACGAAGGGCTGCAAGATCGATCTGCCCGAGGTCGGGGCCAAGCCGAGCGCTGTCGAGGGCCACCGACGGGCGCCGCGACGACCGGCCGCGCGAACGGTCGACAGGCGCCCGGGCTCGCCCGATGCCCTGGCGCACGGCCTGCAGGACAGCGACCTTCGCGCCCTGGCCCGGATCGATGCGGCGCTGGAGCGCATCGAGAGCGGGTGCTACGGCTACTGTGTTCGCTGCGGGGCTCCGATCGGCGGGGCCAGGCTCGAGGTCGATCCGGCGACCGCTCTTTGCCTGGGCTGCGAGCCGAGCGCGTGAGGCCGGGGCGACCTCGCCCTCCGCGGGCGGCGAATTGGGTTCATCCGCCGAGAGCTTTCGGCTAGGAAGCAGGCCGTCGGGCGGCTTTCGCCCGGTCCCCCGAGACTGCCGAGAGAGCGCATGCGACGCCGCAACCTTCTAGCCGGAGTCATCCTGCTCGTGACATCAGCCAGCACCGCCGGGGCCGCCCCTGTGAGCGACCCCGAGAACACGCTCGTCATCCAGCTCGCGACCGGGAACGTCGTCATCAAGATGCTGCCCGACGTGGCTCCGCTGTCCGTCGCCCGCATCAAGGAGCTGGCCCGGGCGCATTTCTACGACGGCATCGTCTTCCATCGCGTGATCCCTGGCTTCATGGCCCAGACCGGCGATCCGACCGGCACCGGCACGGGCGGCTCCGGCAAGGGCAAGCTCAAGGCCGAGTTCTCGAAGCTGCCGTTCGACCGGGGCACGGTCGGCATGGCGCGCAGTAACGATCCGAACAGCGCCGACAGCCAGTTCTTCATCTGCACGGCGCCGGCCTCGTGGCTGAACGGCCAGTACACGGTCTGGGGTCAGGTGATCGAGGGCATGGGCCTCGTCGACAAGCTCGCCCAGGGCGAGCCGCCCGCTCATCCCGACAAGATGATCGCGGTACGCGTGGCCGCCGACCAGAAGTGAGCGCTCGCCGACCCGGCCGGGCAGGAGAGCGCCCTTGACGATCCTGGTGACCGGTGCCGCCGGCTTCGTCGGCATGCATGTGGCGAAGGCCCTGCTCGAGCGCGGCGAGCGCGTGGTCGGCGTCGACAGCCTGAACGCCTACTACGACCCGGGCCTGAAGCAGGCGCGGGTCAAGAAGCTCGATCGCTTCGAGGCGTTCCTCTTCGTCAAGGCCGACATCGCCGACGAGGCGACGATGCGGGCGCTGGCCCGGGCTCACGGGGCCGACGTCACGGGCGTGGTCCACCTCGCCGCCCAGGCGGGCGTGCGCTACAGCATCGAGCGGCCTTTCGAGTACGTCCGGAGCAATCTCGAGGGCCACATGGTGATCCTCGAGATGTGCCGGCACGACCTGCCGGCGCTGCGTCACCTCGTCTATGCGAGCTCGAGCTCGGTCTATGGCGGCAACACCAAGGTGCCGTTCAGCATCGACGATCGGGTCGACCGACCCGTCTCCCTCTATGCGGCCACCAAGCGCGCCGACGAGATCCTGAGCCAGGCCTACGCCCATCTCTACGGGCTGCCTCAGACCGGGCTGCGCTTCTTCACCGTGTACGGGCCATGGGGCCGGCCCGACATGGCCTACTACAGCTTCGCCGACGCGATCGCCGCCGGCCGGCCGATCACCCTCTTCAACCAGGGCCGGATGCGGCGCGATTTCACCTATGTCGACGACGTGGTCGACGGGGTGCTGCGCGCTCTCGAGCGGCCGCCCACCGGCCAGCCGGGGGCACCGCCGCACCGCCTGTTCAATCTCGGCAACAACGAGCCCGTGGAGCTCGAGCGGTTCGTGGCCGTGCTGCAGGAGGCGATGGGCAGCCAGGCGATCATCCGCTACGGCGAGATGCAGCCGGGCGACGTCGTCGAGACCTATGCCGACATCGAGGCGACGCGCCGCGAGCTCGGCTGGCAGCCGACCACGCCGATCGAGCAGGGTCTGCCGCGCTTCGTCGCCTGGCACCGGGACTACCACAAATGACCGGCGTCGCCGGTCAGGCCGGTGGCGGATCGTCGGCGAGCAGCGCGTAGCGCTGGTGGTCGCGCCAGGCGCCAGCGATCCTGAGGTAGCGCGGCGAGAAGCCTTCGAGCCTGAAGCCCAGCCGCCGCACGAGCGCGATGGAGCGGAGGTTGTCGGGCTGAATGTTGGCCTCCACGCGATGCAGGCCCAGTCGGTCGAAGGCATGGCGTGCCGCGAGCCGGACCGCCTCGGTCATGAGGCCCTGGCCCGACTGTCCGACCATGCCATAGTAGCCGAGATAGGCGCTTTGGAATGCACCGCGCACGATCTCGTTGAGGTTGACGACACCGATCATCTCGCCCGTGCTCAGGGAGCGCGCCACGAGGCCCACGCAAGGCCCTTCGGTCATGCGCTCGAGCCAGGCCTCGAAGCCCGCCTGGTCGGTGAAGGGCTCGACCCAGGGGCGATGAAGGTCACGGCTCGCGCGATTGGCGGCGATCAGCTCGGCGGCATCCGCGCGCCTCGCCGGCGCGATCAGCACGGATGGCATCGTTCCTCGCTCCCGGGCTGTCAGAGGTGGGACCACATGGCCGCCCGGAACGGGACGGAGAGCTGGGTCCAGGCCTGCTCAGGTCGGTCGCGCCGGAACGGTTGCGCCGTCCTGCAGCTCGGCCTCGGCCAGCAGCTGCTTCATGCGGGTCTCGATCCGTTCCTCAAGGAGCCGCATGAAGGCCCTGCGGTCGAGGCCGGGGGGGATGGGCTCCAGGAAGCTCACCTTGATTGTGCCCGGCCGCTTAATGAAGCCGCGGCGCGGCCAGTAGAGCCCGGAATCGAGCGCTACCGGCACGACCGGCACGTCGAGCGCGGCGTAGAGAGCCGCGACGCCCGACTTGTAATCCGGCGGGGCACCCGGCGCCTGCCGCGTCCCCTCGGGAAAGATCAGGATCGACCAGCCTTTGGCCACGGCCGCCTTGCAGCCCTCGACCAGCGACCGCAGCGCCTTCGCGGCGGCGCTGCGGTCGACGAAGACATTCTCGGCGATCGCCAGGTACCAGCCGACGAGCGGGATCCAGCGCAGCTCCCGCTTGAGGCCGATGATGATGTCCGGCCTGACGATGTGGAAGAAGAGCGTCTCCCAGGCCGACTGATGCTTGGCGGCGATGATGCAGGGCCCCGGCGGCAGATGCTCGAGGCCCTCGACCCGGTAGTGGAGGCCGACGAGCAGGCCGAGGCCGGCCTGGATGCCACGCTGCCAGAACCCGGCGAGGCGCCGCATGCCGGGGGCCGACAGAAACGGTGCCACAGGCGCATAGAGGATCGCGAGCACGATCGTCCAGCCGAAGAAAAAGATATTGAAGGCCAGCGCGCGCAGCCAGAGGACGGGCGTGGTCGTCAAGGGGCTCGCTCCATCGTCGAGGCGACGCGGAGGAAAGACGTGCGCGGCGGCTTTGGCAAGCTTCGGATCGGTGGCACGGAAACACCGGTCGGCCGCGCCGGCCGGCTCAGCCCAGCCGCTTCAGGCCCCGAGCCGCGGCCGTTCGGGCGACCACGGTGACCACGAGGGCCGTCATCACCGGCACCGCCGAGAGGCCGATCCAGTCGAGTGGCTGCAGATCGTAGCCGACCAGCCGATCGCCGCCGATCGCGAGTGGCAGATAAAGGACGGCGAGGACGCTGCAGATCCCGAGCGCCAGGCCCTGGAGGCCGCCGCGCAGGCCGTTGACCAGCGCGTGCTGCTCGAACTGCCGGGCGACATACGCGTCGGGGGCGCCCATCTGTCGAAGGAGATCGACCGTCTCCTGATGCAGATCGAGGCTCATGCGCGTCATCACCAGGACCGCGGCCGCGCCGGCAATGAGAACGATGAGGCCGACGACCATGCCTGCCGTTCGCAGCGTGCGAGCGAGACGCTGCGTCGTGCCGCGCTCGGGCGCCATGTCGCCGACCGTGGTGCCCGGAGCCAGCTCCTGCAGGCGTTGCTCGACCGCCGCAGCATCGGGAACGACGCCGGGATCGAAGGCGACATCGATGAGCTGCGGCAGGGGCAGCGCTGCCGCATCCTCGCTCTTCCCGAGCCAGGGCTGGACCAGCTTGCCCAACTCGTCGTGCGAGACGAGATTGGTGTAGGCGACGCCGGCCATGCCGCGCAGCAGCTCGACCGCCTGTCGGGTCCGGACCTCGACCGCGCCGGCGTCGGCCTCGACCGGCAGCGCCACGGTCAGGATACGAGGCTCGACCGCCATCCGGCCGAGGATGCCATTGGCGATGGCCGCCAGAGCCAGGGCCAGCACGGCGAGAAAGACGAGCGCGGCCATCGTCCAGGCGAGGAAACGGCTGGCGGGCGTATCGGCCAGCGGCAGATCGAGCTCGGGCGCCACCATGCCGGCCATGTCACTCGGCCGCCGCCATGGCCGGCGCATGCAGCCCGACCAGGCGCCCGCCGGCCATCTCGATGACGGGGAAGGGATGGCGGCGCAGCAGATCCCGGCTGTGTGTCGCCAGAATGACGGCCGTGCCCAGGTGATGCAGCTGGACGAAGAGGCGCATCAGCCGGTCGGCCCGTGCCGGGTCGACGCTGCTCGTGGGCTCGTCGGCCAGGAGCAGGCTCGGGCGGGTCACCACGGCCCGGGCGACGGCCAGGAGCTGCCGCTGCCCCATCGAGAGCTCGGGCGGCCGGTGCTCGATCAGGTCGGAAAGGCCGATCCAGGCCAGAATGGCCGAGACGAAGCGGCCGATCTGCTCCTCGTCCGAGCCGCCGATCCTGAGCGGCAAGGCGACATTGTCGAAGGCCGACATGTGGTCCAGAAGACGAAAATCCTGGAAGATCACGCCGATCCGCCGGCGAACCGCAGCCTGGCCGGCGCGGTCGAGCTTGAGGACATCCCTGCCGAACACTGTTACCGTTCCGGAGGACGGCGGGTGCGAGAGACTGATGAGACGCAGCAGCGAGGTCTTGCCGGCGCCGCTCGGCCCGATCAGGAAGTGGAAGCTGCTGGCAGGGATCGTCAGATCGAGCCCGTGGAGAACCTCCTCACCGGCGGCATAGCGCATGCCGGCGTGCTGAAGCTGAAGGATGGTGGCCAGGGCGTTGCTCAAACCCGTCTCGGCTCAGGGCAATCCGCATCAGCCCCCTTGGGACTTAGGGTATAATCGTTTACCACGAGTTCAACCCTATAGGGAATAGCTTGGGAAAGCAAACCGTGCGGACGAGCGGATGATCATCACCTGCCCGACCTGTGCGACCGCCTTCAATGTCGCGGCCGAGAGCCTGGGCGAGAAGGGCCGGATGGTGCGCTGCTCGAAATGCGGCCTGCGCTGGCTCGCCCGATCGGCCGGCCCGCCGCCGCCCGAGGTGCCGGCAGCGAGCGCGGCGCGGGCGCCCGCCGCGCACGGGGGGCCACCCTCGCCCTCGGCAGCGGAGCAGCCGGAGCCGTGGCCGCCTCCGCGAGGCGCTCCGGGCGAGCATCGCGCCTGGCCTCTGGGCGAGCCGCCGATGGACGCGGCGCCGCTGGGCGACACGCCGCCGCCCGGCCGCCCGCTCGCGGGCAGCGGCGGCGCCGGGCTCGTCGGCTGGCTGCTGCTGGCGCTCCTGGTGCTGGCCCTCGCCGCGGCGATCCTCGGCCGCAACCAGATCGTCGCCATGGCGCCGCAGCTCGTCCCCTACTATCGGATGGCCGGGCTGCCCCTGACCATCGAGAGCGGCCTCGAGATCGCCAACCTCGTCTCGACACGGGTCACCGAGAACGGCAAGCCCGTGCTGGTGGTCAGCGGAGAGATCCACAACATATCGGGCAGCGATCGCGAGCTGCCGCCGGTCCGGGTGGCCCTGCTCGATGCCGATCGGAACGAGATCGACTTCGGCCTTTTCGACGTCGACCGCCGTGTCCTGCCGCCTGGCGGGATGACCCGCTTCGAGGCCCGGCTCGTCGATCCCCCGCCGAGCGCCAAGAGCTTCCGTGTCACGCTGCGCGACGCCCCCTGAGGACGGCCCGACCCCGGGGCCGATGCAGCTCGCGCTCGCCGAGGCCGAGGCGGCGGCCGGGCGGGGCGAGGTCCCGGTGGGTGCCGTGGTGGTCGATCCGGCCGGCGCCGTTGTCGCCACCGCGGGCAATCGTGTCGAGGAGCTGAAGGACCCTTCCGCCCACGCCGAGATTTTGGCGATTCGGGCCGCCGCTGCCCGGCTGGGGACGGCGCGGCTCGTCGGCTGCGATCTCTACGTCACGCTCGAGCCCTGCCCCATGTGCGCCTTCGCCCTGGCGCTCGCCCGGATCCGCCGGCTCTACTACGGCGCCGCCGACCCCAAGGGCGGTGGCGTCGAGCACGGCCCCAGGGTGCTGGCGAGCAGCTCCTGCCATCACCGTCCGGAGATCTACGGAGGGCTCGGCGAGGTGCGGAGCGCCGCCCTGCTGCGCGCCTTCTTCGCCGCCCGCCGAGCCCCTTGAGAGGATGCTGCCTTTGCTGCACGATCTCGCCACGATCCCGGTCCTCGCCACCGCCCGCCTCCGCCTGCGCTCTCCGGCGCTCGACGACCTGCCCGCCTTCGCGGCGATGATGGGCGATTCGGAGGTGATGGAGTTTCTGAACGACGGGAGACCCCTTTCCGAGCTCGACACCTGGCAGCGGGTGGCCGGAGGGATCGGCCACTGGGCCCTTCTCGGTTTCGGCATCTACGCGGTCGAGGAGCCGGCGACGGGAGCGGTGGTCGCACGCGTCGGGCTCCTGCGCCCCCCGACCTGGCCCGCCCTCGAGCTCGCCTGGACGGTGGCCCGGTCCGCCTGGGGCAAGGGCTACGCGACCGAGGCCGCAGCGCGCCGTGCGCGAGTGGGCCGTGGCCAACCTCGGCCCCGAGCGGCTGGTCAGCCTCATCCATCCCATGAACCGCCGCTCGATCCGTGTGGCCGAGAAGCTGAATGCGCGCCCGGCCGAGACCATCGACCTCCTCGGCAAGCCGGCCGTCGTCTACGACCACCCGCTCTAGGCGGCGGTCGCGGTCCCTTTCAGCCGGTCGAGGACCGGAAGACGCGGCGCCAGAGGTCCGCGATGTAGGCCTCGACCCGCAGGACGGTGTCCTCGGCCTTGCCGATGCTCTGGGCGATGCGGGGATGGCGCGCCTTCGCCCGGTCGAGCAGGCGCTGCGCCCAGGCAGCGTGGCGGGCGAGGATCAGCAGGCCCACGGCGATGAACAGGAAGCCCTGGAGGATCGGCAGGAACAGGCCGAGGACGCCCAGCGCCAGAAATCCGTAGCCGAGGCCGAGCATCAGAAACCGCATCAGGCCGATCCCGCCATGTCCAGCCACTCGTCCTCGCTCAGCACCTTCACCCCCAGCTCCTGCGCCCGCTTCAGCTTCGAGCCCGCCTCGGCGCCGGCGACGACGAGGTCGGTGCTCTGCGAGACCGAGCCCACCACCTTGGCACCCAGCGTCTCCGCCCGCGCTTTGGCCTCCGCCCGGGTCATCCGCTCGAGGGTGCCGGTGAAGACGATCGTCTTGCCCGCGAGCTCCGAGGCGACGGCCCCGGCTCGGGGCGGCGCCTCGATCTCGAGCTCCGTTGCCAGATCCTCGAGCGCCGCCAGATTGTGCGGCTCCTCGAAGAACTCGTGCAGCGCCTCGATCAGGGCCGGACCAACGCCGTCCACATCGTCGAGCTCGGCCCGGACTTCAAGGTCGTCCGCGCCGAGCCGCCGCATGGCCTCGTACCAGCGGGCGTAGCCGCCATAGTGCCGGGCGAGCAGCCGCGCGTTGACGTCGCCCACGAAACGGATGCCGAGCGCGTTGATGAAGCGGTCGAGCGGGATCTTTCGCCGTGCCTCGATCGCCGCCAGCAGCTTCTCGATCTTGCGCTGGCCCCAGCCCTCCAGCGCCTCGAGCGCCTCGAGCCGGGCGGGGTCGGCGCGCAGGCGAAAGAGATCGGCGGGCGCCTTGACGAGTCCCGCCTCCAGGAGCTGGGGCACCTGCTTGCGCCCGAGCCCTTCTATGTCGAAGGCGTCGCGCGAGACGAAATGCCGTAGCCGCTCCGTGATCTGGGCCGGGCAGATCAGGCCGCCGGTGCACCGGCGAATGGCCTCGCCTTCCGGCCGCACCGCGAGCGAGCCGCATTCCGGGCAGTGATCGGGAAAGACGAACGGCCGGGCACCGGGCGGCCGCTTGTCCAGCACCACCTCGACCACTTGCGGGATCACGTCTCCAGCACGCTGGACAACGACATGATCGCCCTCCCGGATGTCCTTGCTCTCGATATAGTCCTGATTGTGCAGGGTCGCGCGGGCGACGACCACGCCGCCTACCGTCACCGGGCGCAGATAGGCCACCGGCGTCATGGCCCCGGTGCGGCCGACCTGGACGCCGATCTTCTCCACGACGGTCTCGGCCTGCTGGGCAGCGAACTTGTGGGCGATGGCCCAGCGCGGCGCCCGGCCGACGAAGCCCAGCCGCTGTTGCAGGTCGATCCGGTCGACCTTGTCCACGACGCCGTCGATGTCGTAGCCGAGGTCCGCCCGCTCGGCGGCGAGAGCGTGCTGACAGGCGATCAGCTCGTCCGCGTCCCGGCACTGTCGGGTCCGGGGATTGACCCGGAAACCCATGGACTCGAGACGCTGTAGAAACCCCCAGTGGGTGCCCTCGATGGGCGGATCGGCCTCGCCCCAGGCGTAGGCGAAGAAGCGCAGCCGGCGCCTCGCCGTGATGCTGCTGTCGAGCTGGCGGAGCGAGCCCGCGGCGGCGTTCCGGGGATTGGCGAACAGCGGCTCGTCCGCCGCCGCGCGTGCCTCGTTGAGCGCCCGAAAGTCTCGATGCTCCATGTACACCTCGCCCCGAACCTCGAGCACGGCTGGAGGCGGCTCGGCCGCGAGGTGCTGGGGCACGTCGCGGATCGTGCGGACGTTGGCCGTGACGTCCTCGCCCACCGTGCCGTCGCCGCGCGTGGCTCCGGAGACGAGGTCTCCCTGCTCGTAGCGCAGAGAGCAGGAGAGGCCGTCGATCTTGGGCTCCGCCACGAGGTCGAGGGCCGCGTCGGCGGGCAGGTTGAGGAACCGGCGCACGCGTACCAGGAACTCCAGGATCTCCTCGTCGGCCATCGCATTGTCGAGCGACAGCATCGGCACCGCATGGCGGACCTTGGCGAAGGCCTCTGCCGGCGGCGCACCGACGCGGCGAGACGGGCTGTCGGGCCGAACGAGAGCCGGAAAGCGTTCCTCGAGGGCGTTGTTGCGGCGGCGCAGCTCGTCATAGTCGGCGTCCGAGATCTCGGGCGCGTCCTGGGCGTGGTAGAGCCGGTCGTGGCGCTCGATCTCCCTTGCCAGCCAAGCGAGCTCGGCCCTGGCCGCGTCCTCGCCGAGCCCGGCAACGGGCCGCCCGAGCGTCGCCGGTCTCGGCATTCAGCGCTGCCCGGCCTTCTCGAGCAGGCTCGAGGCGGCGGCACGGGCCGCGTCGGTCACCTCGGCGCCGGCGAGCATCCGGGCGATCTCCTGCTGGCGTTCGAGCGGCTGCAGCTCCAGGACCTCGATTCGCGTGCGGCCGCCATCGACGCGCTTGGTGACGGTGAGATGGTGGTGGGCCCGCGCGGCCACCTGGGGCGCGTGGGTCACGATGAGCACCTGGCGCTCCAGGGCGAGACGGGCGAGACGCTCGCCCACCGCATCTGCCGTGGCGCCGCCGATGCCGGCGTCGATCTCGTCGAAGATCAGCGTCTCCGTCGGGTCGAGCCTAGCCAGGACCACCTTCAGCGCCAGCATGAAGCGGGACAGCTCGCCGCCCGAGGCGATCCGTGCGATCGGCCCGAAGGGCTGGCCCGGATTCGTGCTGACCTCGAGCTGGACCCGCTCGCGCCCTTCCGCGCTCCACTCCCCTTCCTCCAGGGGATCGAGCCTCACCCGGAAGCGGGCCCGCTCGAGCTTCAGGGGAGGAAGCTCGACCATCGCCGCGGCGGCCAGCCGCTCGGCTGCGTCGCTCCGGAGCGCCGACAGCTCGGCGGCCCGGGTGCGGTAGACGTCGCGGGCCGCGGCGGCCGCCTCGCGGGCCAGGTCCAGCGAATCGGCGCCGTGCTCGATGCGGGCCAGCTGCGCCTCGGTGTCCTCGAGCAGGCGGGGCAGCTCGTCGACGGCCACGCGATGCTTGCGCGCCGCGTCCCTGAGCGCGAACAGCCGGGCCTCGACCTTCTCCAGCGCGCCGGCGTCGAGATCGAGATCCCGCAGCCCCTCCTCGAGCGCGTTCTCGGCCTCGCCGACCTCGATCAGGGCCCGCCCCAGAGCCTCGATGGCCGGGCGCAGGAACTCCGGCGCCAGATCGGCGCTTCGCGCGAGCCGGCGCTCGGCCATGCCGAGGCGCTCGCGGGCCCCGCCGCCACCGGCGATGCCGGCCAGCGCCTCGTCGAGCGCGGCCGACAGCTTCTCGCGATTCACGAGCCGCGAGCGCTGCTCGGCCAGCCCCGGCTCCTCGCCCTCCACGGGGGCCAGGTCTCGCAGCTCCAGGGCCCGATGACGGAGATAGTCCTCCTCGCGACGCGCAGCCTCGACCTCCTCGGCCAGCCGCTCCGCCTGATCCACGGCCTCACGCCACAGGCGCCACGCCTCGCGTACGGCCGCCACCGGCCCCGCATGCTCACCGAAAGCGTCGAGGAGATGACGATGCAGGGCGGGGCTCAGGAGGCCGCGCTGCTCGTCCTGGCCGTGCACCTCGACCAGCTGGTCACCCAGCCGATGCAGGAGCCCGGTCGAGACCGGCTCGTCATTGACGAAGGCCCGCGAGCGGCCGTCGGCCCCGAGCGTGCGGCGCAGCACGATCTCGACCTCGGCCTCGATGGCCTGCTCCGCGAGGAGCGGCCAGGCCGGGTGATCGGGCGGGGGCTCGAAGCAGGCGGTGACGGAGCCGTGCGCGGCGCCATTGCGCACCAGGGCCCGGTCGGCCCGCCCGCCGAGCGCCAGCCCCAAGGCATCGAGAATGATGGATTTGCCGGCGCCGGTCTCGCCGGTGAGCACGGTCAACCCGTCGCCGAAAGTGAGATCGAGGCGGTCGACCAGAACGATGTCGCGGATCGCAAGGCTCGTCAGCATGACCGTCGGCTGGGGTCGGGGGACGCTAGAAGAGTCGGCTGAGCCACGAGCCCTCACTCTTCTGGGGCTGCAGGTGCTGTTCCTCGAGAAGAGCGTAGCTGCGCTCGTACCACCTGCTGCCCGGATAGTTGTAGCCCAGAACCGCCGCTGCCGTCTGCGCCTCGTCGTGCACGCCCAGCGCAAGGTAGCACTCCGTCAGGCGCATGAGCGCCTCGGGAACCTGCGTCGTCGTCTGGTACTGCTCGACGACCGTCCGGAAGCGGTTGATCGCGGCCAGATATTCCTTGCGGGTCTGGTAGTAGCGCCCGATCTCCATCTCCTTGCCCGCCAGATGGTCCCGGGCGAGGTCGATCTTGAGCTGCGCATCGCGGGCATAGTCGGAGTTCGGATAGCGCCGGACCACCTCGCCCAGCGCGTCGAGCGCCTTCTGCGTCATCTCCTGGTCGCGCCGGATGTCCGAGATCTGCTCGTAGTAGTCGACCCCGATCAGGTAGTAGGCGTAGGGCGCATCCTGATGGCCGGGGTGGAGATCGATGAAGCGCTGCGCCGCGGCGATCAACTCGTCATACTTGTCGGCCTGATAGTAGGAATAGGCGGCCATGATCTCGGCGCGCGTGGCCCATGGCGAGTAGGGATGCTGCCGCTCGACCTCCTCGAAGCCTTTGGCCGCCCCCTCGAAGTCGTTCTTCTGCAGCAGATCCTGGGCATTGTTGTAGAGCTTGTCGACCGGCTCCTCGACATAGTCCGTCTTGTTCTTGTCACCGGAGCAGGCCGCGAGCGCGAGCGTCCCGGCCAAGGCGAGAATGCAGACGCCCGAGCGCCACGCGGCGGAGCGCCGCCCAACCAACGACGAGCCCATTCGACGATCGCCTTCCTCAGCCAAGCTCCGACGCGCAGATGCCAACCGCCATCCGCCCTTCCGCAGACGCTCCGGGCGGAGACCTCCGATCGCGGGCCGAACCATAGCCAACGGAGCGCCACCTCGCCAGCGGGCGATGCCGGACATGCTGTCAGGCTTGGTCCTCGACCGCGCGCAGCAGCGGCCTCCATTCGTCGAGGAGGCCGGCCACCGTCCGGCCGCGCGCGTCGAAGATCGACAGGCCCTGCACGGCCACCTCGCCATAGGCCGAGCGGTCGGTCAGAAGCGCGGTAGGCGCAGCGGCCCG
This sequence comes from uncultured Alphaproteobacteria bacterium, assembly GCA_963828215.1. Classification (GTDB taxonomy): domain Bacteria; phylum Pseudomonadota; class Alphaproteobacteria; order Geminicoccales; family Geminicoccaceae; genus CAVTJL01. The sequence goes on from CAWHFO010000033.1 coordinate 23,128, forward strand.
GCCCTCCAGGAAGGCCAGAAGGCGCTCGGTCGCGCGCGAGCGGGCACGCACGCGGTTGGCCACGACGAGCACGTCCTTCCGGCCCTTGCGAATGGGCTTCAGCTCCTCGAGACGCTCGAGAAAACGAGCCGTGCTGGTCTCGTCGAACAGAGACGGCAGCACCGGCACGACGACGATATCCGCTTCGGCGATCAGCGTCTCGACCTCCTTCATCCTGAGCGCGGCCGGCGCGTCGATGATGAGCCGAGGCGTGCCGGCCGGCACGGGCAGCGCCTCCTTCCGCCAGTCGAGCGCGGCGATCGGCGGCGCGTCCGCCGGCCGCAGGCTCAGCCAGCCGAGGCTCGATCGCTGCCGGTCGACATCGGCGAGCGCCGTCGGAAGGCCGCCCCGCGCGAACGCGCCGGCGAGGTTGGTCGCGAGCGTGGTCTTGCCGCAGCCGCCCTTGATGTTCGTGACGAGCACGCGGATCATTGCCCCTGATCTTTCCAGAATGGCCGCGCCTCCAGCAGTTTCGAGACGCTCCGTGTCAACGCCGATTTCGAGGTCGGCCCGCCGCCCCGCGTGCCAGCCGAGCAGAATGCCGCCGCCGAGCTCGGCGGCGTCGCGGCGCTTGCCGGGCTCCAGGGTCGTCACCGCCTCCCCTACCAGCCGACGGGCCACCGTCGTGTCGTTCATGTGGCCGAGCACATCCTGCAGGCCGGCCAGTCGCTTGCGGAAGCGCCGGGCATCCTCCCCATCGAACAGCCCGGCGAAGAAGTCCACGCCGTAGCGCAGCTTCTTCAGGGCCACTCTAAGTTGGTGACGGCGCGCGGGATCGAGGTCGGCGACGTGGCGCAGGCGCTTGCGGATGCCGTGCCAGCGCTTCCCGAGCATCCTTTCCGCGACGGCCGAGGCAGACTCCTGCTGGGCCAGGACGAGCTCGACGTCGAGCCCCTCACGCCAGCCCCTGCGCTCGATCCAGCAGGCGAAGCCGAACAAAAGATCAGCGTAGCGTTCGGACGCGAGCACATCGCCGAGCTCGGCATAGGCGCTCGCGCGCCGCCTCACCGCGGCCTCGCGCAGCGCGCCGACGGCATCCTCGAGCCCGGTGCCGGCCTGCACGGCCGGCAGCAGCTCGGTGAGCAGCACGTCCAGGTCCCGCGCGGGCCCGAGGCTGCCCAGGAGCCAACGCAGCTCCCCGTTCCACCGATCCCGCGTCTCGGGAGCGAGCACACCCTTGAACAGGGCGAGCGCCGAGCGGAGGCGGCGAAGCGCCACCCTGAGCTGATGGACCCCTTCCGGGTCACGGCCGTCGGCCGCCGGCGCCTCGTTGCCCATCCACTGGACCAGACTCTGGCGGAAGATGGCCGCCATCGCCAGCTCGAAGGGACGGTCGCCGTCGAGGCGGGGTGGCTCGGCCCCCACCGGGGCCGGCACGCGGCCGGCCGCCAGCCGATACCCGCGTGCCGCCTTGTCCAGAGTCTCGATCGCCAGCGGCGCCTTCTCTCGCAGCGCATCGGCGAGCTCGAAGAGCGCTCCGGAGCTGCCCTGCTTCAGCTCGAGCTCGACCTCGGCCAGAAGCTCTGTCCGGCCGTCCGCCTCGATCCGGCCCTCGTCGATGGCCACCTCGATCGCCGTCGTGACGCCCTTGGCATCGGGCCAGTCGACGATCACCAGGTCGCGGCGAACCCGGGTCGTGAAGACGGGCACGAGCTCCTCGTCGAGGATCAGGCCGGTGCGCTCGAGGACGGACGGGTCCCCGAAGGACCTGAGGTCCGGCCTTCCATCGACGAGACCGATCTCCCACTCCGGCCGGTCCTGCGCCGCCCCCCGACCCTCGCTCGCCGCCTTCAGCGTCTGAACGAAGCGACGCCCGATCCGGCGCACGCGCAGCGCGATCTTCCGCGCCGCCAGACGATGATCGGGCGTATCGTAGTACGTACTCTGAAGTTGCCTCGTGGTGCTCGGCCCTCGCGCATGGCGGCGTAGGATCTCGCTCTCGCGCAGCTCTCCCAGAGCGGCCGAGGCGACACGCAGCTTGAGCTCGACCTCGCGGGGCGGGTTGCCGGAGTCGACGGCGCCGGTCATGGATGCCTCGAGGCCAGACTTCACGACGACGGAAATGGTGGTACGACGGCTATTCGGAGAGCGGCCTGACCCAGATCAATGCCTTCTGGAAATCGCGGTTCTTCGTTACCGCAGAGACGCATCGATTCGACTGGGGAAATGCGATCATGACAGGCTACAACACCATTCTGCTCCTCATGACCGGCGACGACGCGGCCGCGACCGCGTGCCGCGGCGTCGCGCTGGCCCTCGCCACGACCTGCCGAGCGCAGCTCGCAGCGCTCTGCCTGGTAGTCGAGCCGCAAATCTATCCGGCGATGGGGGTGTCGATGCCCATCGACCTGCTGACTGCCGAGCGTGAGCGGAGCGAGGCCCGCGCCGACGAGATTCTGGCCGGCGTGCGGGCAGCGGCCGACCGCGGGGGCGTGCCGATCGACATACGGCGCGAGACGGTGACGGTCGACACGATCGCCGACACCTTCGCCCGGCACGGCCGCCACGCCGACCTGGTCGTCGTGGGCCAGCCCGATCCGGATGGCGCCCGCAGCAGCGAGGTGATGTTGGTCGAGACGGCGTTCATGAGCACGGGCCGGCCGACCCTGGTCGTTCCCTATATCGGCGCCAGGCAGATTCCGCCGCGCCAGGTGATCTGCTCCTGGGACGGCTCGCGCGAGGCAGCGCGGGCCATTCGCGACGCCCTGCCGCTTCTCGCCATGGCCACGTCGGTCTGCGTGATGGTCGTCGATCCGGAGCGTCTCGGCGGGCGGGTCGGCGAGCAGCCCGGCGCCGACATCGCGACCTTCCTCGCGCGCCACGGGATCAGGGTGGAGGTCAAGACCGAGAGTGCCGCGGGGCTGGACGTCGGCGACGTGCTCCTGTCGGCCGCGAGCGACGATGGCGCGGACCTGATCGTGATGGGCGGGTACGGGCATTCACGCCTGCGCGAGATCGTGTTCGGCGGGACCACGGCGCATATGCTCGCCCACATGACCGTGCCGGTTCTCCTGTCGCACTGATCGGGAGACCTTCCTCACTGCACCCGACCGCGAGCGGCGACCACGAAACGCCGCTCGACCCGATCGCCCCGTGCCGCCGCCACCTCGTCGACGAGATTGCTCACCACACAGGCATGGTTCGGCACGATCGTGACGCGCTCACCGACCGCCGGGCGGGACTCGCACGCGCTCAGATCGACGTGCCCGTGCTCCTCGCTCAGGCCCACGATCACGGCCATGGGATACTCGGTGAGCAGCCCGTGGCCGGTCATCCCCAGGAGATCGGAGCTCAGGCTCTTCGAGCCGGCGTCGAGAATCGCACGATCGGCAGTGGGCCGGCTGACGACCGTCGCGTGGACGCGCAGCGCGCAATCGTCCAGCGTCGCAGCGCCGGCTGCGACCAGCGAGCGGTCGTAGTAGATATACGTCCCTACTCGATACTCGGTCGCGACCGGGGCTTGGTCGGCGCGCCACATGTCGGGCGAGCCGCCGCTCGAGATCGTCCCCGCCTCGAGGCCGAGGCGGGAGAGCGCGGCCTTGGTCTCGGTCATGAAAGCCTGCACCGCAGCCGTGCCGCCCTTCGCCGGGTAGGTCATGAGGCCTGCGAAGGAGAGGCCCGCGAGGCTGTCGATCAGAGCGGCCAGCCCGGCCGCGGCCTCGGGCGAGCCGACGCCGCAGCGGCCCGCCCCGGTGTCGCACTCGACGAGCACGCCGAGTGGCCGGGCGGCACCGGCGAACGCCTCGCCGAGGCCGCGGGCGACCTCGGCCGAATCGCAGCTGACGCGGAAGCGGATCCGATCGGCCAGCGCCCGCGCCCGCGCCAGCTTGCCCGTGCCCAGGATATTGTAAGGGATCAGGATGTCGTCGCAGCCGTGGTCCGCCATCACCTCGGCCTCGCCGAGCTTCTGGCAGGCGATGCCGACGGCGCCGAGCTCGAGCTGCCGCCGAGCCAACTCCGGAACCTTGTGGGTCTTGATGTGCGGGCGGTTGGCGATGCCGTGCCTGTCGCAATAGGCCTGCCAGCGCCTGAGATTGCGCTCGACCCGATCGAGGTCGATCACCACTGCCGGGGTGTCGAGGTCACGCGTCTGCATTGCCGATGGTCCCGAGCTCTGCCATCCCTATCTGGCCTCCGGGGCAGGCGCTCCGGGGGCGGGCGGCTGCCTCGCCGACAGATCCTGATCGAGCTGGGCCGCGAGGGCCGGATCGAGCGTCCTCAGCCGCTCCACCGCCAGCTGGAGATCGGCGCGCAGGGCCTCGTCCGGCGCTTGCAGCGGCCGGCGTGCGGGTCCCGCAGCGGCCGGCGCCGCGGCGCCGCCGCCGATCCCCGCCTCGACACGATCAAGCTCGGCGCGGAGCTTGGCAGCGCTCGCCATCAGGCTCTCGACCTGCTGCCGTGCCGCGTCCCGCTCGCGCAGGACGATCGCCAGCTCGAGCCCGACATCCTGTCCGGGGGTTACGCCCGGCGCGCTCGCATCGGCCGGCGGGGCGCTCGACGGCGTCTCGAACGCGGCGAGCCTCGCCTGAGCCTGGCGCAGCGACTCGGCGAGCCTGGCGCCTTCGGCGGCGCTCTGGGCCAATCGGGCTCGAAGGGCGGCCGCCTCCGCGCTCGCGGGATCGGAAGCGCCGACGCTACCGGCCGGGGCGGTGCCGCTGCTGTCCGGGAGGGACCGTGTCGGGGCCCCGTCGGCAGAGCCGACCGGCCGCTCGCCGGCCAGCTCCGGGAAGCCACCATGCCGGGCCAGCCAGAGATAGGCCGTGGAGGCGCCGAGGCCGACGGTCAGGAGCAGAAGAAAGGCAGCCGCGCACGCCATTCCCAGCTGGGCACGCCGCGTGAAGGTGACGACCTGCCCACCCCTCGCCCGCCGCTCGTAGACGTGACGATCGACGAACGTGCGATCGAACCAGCCGCTCACGCTAGGTGTGGCCGAAACCCCGGCTGAAAGGGCCCCAGAAACAGCCCCAATGGGCCCGCCGGCGGTGCGCGCATCGGCCGACCCCCCTTACGTCCAGCCGGTCCTGTCCTGCGCGCACTATGAAGATTGGGCGGGCGCGGCGCAACCGATCGGGTCGAGCCACGGGATCGGCGCCCGGTCAGGCGGAGGAGGCGAGCGCCTGGACGGCAGACCGCTGACGCCCGCCGGCGCCCGCGCCGCGGGCCAGGCCGGAGTCCTGGACATCCTGACCCATGGACAGGTCACCGGTGACGGTCCGCAGAAGCTCGATCCTCAGCGCGTGGCTCGCGTCGCGGCTGACCAGATGCGCCATGGGGATGCCGCCGAGCAGCCGGAGCGCGCCCAGCGCGTCCAGAAGGTCGTGACGGGCGACCTCGTTCTCGAAGCGCAGCCCCTCCGGGCTGACCACGCCGCTCGCATCGAGCCGGATCGGGCCGGGCAGCACGACGCCGATGGGCACCGGCCCGACAACGACGTCGCGAGCCGCCGCGAGCTCGGCCTTGAGGAGCTCGATGGAGCCCGCCAGTGCCAGCCGCTGACGGCCCAGGGCCGGCGCGTAGAGGCCGACATCGCTCGTGAATCGGAGATCCTGGGCCGGGGTCAGGCTGATTTCCGCCTCGCCCCGGGACAAGGTTGCGCCACGAGCGAGCTCGACGGTCCGGCGCGGCTCGTCCTGCTCCAACCGGCCGGCGCATTCGATCAGGAAGGTGAAGGGCGAGGCGCTGCCGTCCAGCACCGGGATCTCGGGGCCAGAGACCTCGACCGTGGCATTGTCGATGTCACAGAGGGCGAACGCCGCCATGAGATGCTCGACCGCCGCGATGCGGGCGCCGGCGGCGTTGCCGAGGACGATGCAGGCGTCGGCCTCGACGACCGAGCCCAGCGTGGCGGCTATCGTGGGTCGGTCGGCGCGGTCGATCCGGAGGAAGCGGATGCCTTCGTCGGGGCCGGCCGGGCGCAAGGTCACGGCGACGCGAGCCCCACTGTGAATGCCGACACCGACGCAACCGATGTGGTGCCGCAACGTCGTCTGCCGAAGCGAACTCTCGCTCGGAGCCATGGGCCCTCCCGCCGTCGGGTATCGAGTCATCGGAGAGGGCCCACCATCATCCCGGAAGGATTCAGGAACGAGGGGTAACGGCCCCCCTCACCGAATTCCCTACTAGGGCCGATGAGGGGGGCAAAATCACAAACAGTGTCAAAATATTACAGTCGGACCCTCAGACACGCAAAGAGAGTCAGACCGGCTCCCGCTCACGCGACAGGAAAGCGGGGAGATCATCGTCCACCTCGGCCTCGCGGGCGGGACGGGCGGCCGGCGTCTCCTCCTTCGACGGTGCCGCCGACTTGGGGGGATCGAGTGGCTCGGAGCCCCCATTGCCGCGAGGGAAGGCCAGCTCCTTCATCCGCTCGAAGAGGTTGAGCGGGCGCTCGTCCTGCGTGCCGCCCGGCAAGGGCCGACGGGCCTCGCCGCCGACCGGACGCCGCGTGCCCCCCACCAACGGCTGAGGCACGAAGCTCGGCACGGCCGGCTGACGCTCGCCACTGGCGGCGCGGAGCGTGGTGGCCGGGCTGGGCTCCGCCGTGCGCTGCGTCGACGATCTGGGCGCAACGCCGAACGGCGCCGGACGCTGACGATGCGTCTGCAGCTGGAAGCGCAGGCCGGAGGACGTCGGGGTGGGCTGTGCCGCCGCCTGATGCTCGACCGCCAGAGCGGCCGCTGCGGCACGGATCTCGGGCGCCTCGATGCCGGTCGCGACGACCGATACCCGCATCCGGCCGTCCATGGAGCTGTCGAAGGTCGAGCCGAAGATGATGTTGGCGTCGGGATCGACCTCCTCGCGGATGCGATTGGCGGCGGCGTCGACCTCGAAGAGCGCCAGGTCCATGCCGCCGGTGATGTTGATGAGGACGCCGCGCGCGCCGTTCATCGACACCTCGTCCAGGAGCGGGTTGCTGATCGCCGCCTCGGCCGCCTCGATCGCCCGCTTCTCGCCCTCGGCCTCGCCGGTTCCCATCATCGCCTTGCCCATCTCGCTCATCACCGTACGGATGTCGGCGAAGTCGAGATTGATGAGGCCCGGCATGATCATGAGGTCGGTGACGCCGCGGACACCCATGTGGAGGACCTCGTCGGCCATCCGGAAGGCATCGGCGAAGGTCGTCCGCTCGTTGGCCAGCCTGAACAGGTTCTGGTTCGGGATGACGATCAGCGTGTCGACATACTGCTGGAGCTCGGTCAGCCCGGCCTCGGCGAGGCGCATCCGGTGCGCGCCCTCGAAATGGAAGGGCTTGGTCACCACGCCCACGGTCAGGATGCCCTGATCGCGGACGGCGCGGGCGATGGCCGGTGCCGCCCCGGTGCCCGTGCCGCCGCCCATGCCGGCGGTGATGAACACCATGTGGCTGCCCTGGAGCTGGTCCAGGATCTCGTCCAAGGCCTCCTCGGCGGCGGCCCGCCCGACCTCGGGCCGGGCCCCGGCGCCGAGCCCATGGGTGATGGTGACCCCGAGCTGGATCCGCCGATCGGTCAGGCAGTTGCCGAGCGCCTGGGCGTCGGTGTTGCAGGCCACGAACTCGACCCCCTCGAGATGCGAGGTGATCATGTTGTTGACGGCATTGCCGCCGGCGCCGCCAACGCCGACCACGGTGATCTTGGGCCGAAGCTCATGCGAGTTCGGGATGCTGATGTTGATCGTCATTTCTTCTCCTCCGCGGATCAGGTCGACCTTCGCCCTTGTCGCCGGCCGGGGGCAAGCCGGCCGGATCGTCGCGCTCGCGCGTCAGAAGTTCTGTCTGAACCACTCCCTGCAGCGCGCAAGCCCTTGAACCAGTCTGTGTCGGTCTGCGGTCGCGCTCCAACCGAGCCCGTCGTCGCCGCCGGCCGCGAGGGCGAGCGTTCCTGCCGCCACGGCGCAGCAGGGGTCCTCCTCGGCCGCCTCCTCGAGACTCACACCCTGGGGCCGGCCGAGTCGCGCCGGCAAGCCGAAAATCTCTTCGGCCAGCTCGTCCATGCCCTCGATCTGCGAGGCGCCCCCGGTCAGCACGACGCTCCGGGGCGGTCTCGCCTGCATCAGGTCGCGGGCACCGCCGAGGCGCGCCATCAGCGCCTCGAAGATATCCTCGACGCGGGAGCGGATGATGAAGTTGAGCCTCGTCCGCGGCACCTCACCGGTCGGCAGGCCATGGCGATCGCCGATCAGAGGCACCTCGATCCGGACATTGTCGTCGCAGCTCCTCATGAGCACGCCGCCATAGAGCCCGACCAGCCGCTCGGCCTCGCGCCGGCTCGTCTTGAGACCGTAGGCCAGATCGCCCGAGATCTTGGCGCCGCCCTTGGGGATCTGGTCGAGAAAGGCGAGGCGGCCGCCGACGAAATGGGCGATCTGCGTCGCGCCTGCGCCGAGATCCACGACCAGGCAGCCCTGCTCCATCTCGTCCTCGGTGAGGACGCCGAGGCCGGCGGCGTAGGGTGCAGCGATCAGGCCCTTCACCTCGAGATGGCAGCGCTCGAGGCAGGCCACGATGTTGTTGACGGGCTGGATGTCCGCCAGCACCAGATGGACCAGCACCTCGAGCGTCCGGCCGGCGAGCCCGCGCGGGTCCTTGAGCGGCCGGCCGCCATCGACCGCGATCTCGACCGGGACGACATGAAGCACCGCGATCCCGGGATCGCTCACCTCCTCGCGAGCGCGCTCGAGCGTGCGGCGGATGTCATCGTCGGCGATCTTCCGACCGTGGAGCGGACGGTCGACCTTGATCAGCCGCGAGCGCAGCCGGCCGGCGCCGATCGCCGCCACCACGCCCCGCACGGTCTCGCCCGAGTGCTGCTCGGCCTCGTGCAGGACGGCCTGGATGGAGGCCTCGGCGGCATCGGCGTCGATGATCTCGCCGGCCTTGAGCCCGTCAGCGAGCTGGTAGCCGCGGCCGAGGACGGCGAAGCCGCGCCCCGGGCGGGCGCGGGCGATGTAGCAGCAGACCTTGCTCGTCCCGATGTCGAGGACCGCCTGCGGTGCCCCGCGCTGCGCCGGTCGGGCACTCATCAGATGGCGCCATGCGGTGGTCATCGTCGTCATGTGGCGCGGCCTGCCTTCAAGGGCCCGGCCGCATCCAGGGGACGAACCACGAGCCATTCGGGATTGCGGAGATCGACCGCGTCGATGTCGCGGTCGAGGATATCGCTCGTCTGCTGCGCCACCGCCAGCCGATGCCATGCGAGCTCGGCGCCGTCATCGGGCAACCTGACCTCGATACGTCCGTCGAGATAGATGTTCCAACGGCGGTCACCCACAAAGCTCGCGGCCGTGACGTGCCGGGCGAGGTCGGGCTCGGTGGCGACCATGGCCAGCAGCCCGGGCGCCGCCCGGGGTGCATCCTCGCCGCTCAGGAGCGGCAGGTTCCGGTAGGGAGAGAGATCGTCCACGGTCAGCGCCTCGCCCGCCTGGTCGACGAGACGAATGCGGAGCCCGTCCTGCCAGAGGGCCAGCGGTCGGCGCTCCTCGAGCCGCACGAACACCGTGTCAGGCAGCTCGCGGGAGACGGTGGCGGCACGGACCCAGGGGAGCTCCTCGAGGTTTATGCGAATGGCATCAAGATCAACCGTAAGTATACTTCTCCCCAACGAGGATTCAAGCACGCGCATGACCTCCGGGCGCGACGTATGCTCCCGGCCCTCGATGAGAACCTCGCTGACGACCAGGCCCAAACGCGGCGAAGATCGCACGGCCAGGGCAACGAGCCGACGCTCGGCGGCGGCGACGCGTCCCGAGGCGACGGCGTACCACCCGGCCCCGCCGAGCGTGCCGACGATAGCGAGCGCGGCCGCGGCCCACAGGACCGGCTTCCGCCAACGCGGGGGCGGCGGGCGCCGCAGCACGTTCCGCGCCCGATGTGCCAGCCTGTTCACCTGTCGCATCGGGCCTCCTCGACCAGCCCGACGACGAGGTCGGCGAAGCCGATGCCGCAATAGGCGGCCTGCTCCGGCACGAGCGAGAGCGGTGTCATGCCCGGCTGGGTATTCACCTCGAGCAAGTAGAGCCCCTCGGCATCGACGGATGCATCCCAGCGGAAGTCGGCGCGGCTGACCCCACGGCATCCGAGCACCCGGTGCGCCCGCTGCGCCCAATCGAGCGCCAGGGCATAGATCTCCTCGGGCACGGGGGCCGGGACGAGGTGGTTGGCGAAGCCCGCCGTGTACTTGGCCCGGTAGTCATAAAAGCCCTCGTTCGGGCTGATCTCGGTGACCGCGAGCGGCCGATCGTCGAGCACGGCGACCGTGAGCTCGCGCCCCGGCACGTAGCGCTCGACCAGAACCCGCTGACCCAGATCGAGATCGTTGCGCTCGAAGATCGCTCGGGTGTCGCCGTTGGGCAGGATGAAGACGCCCACGCTCGAGCCCTCGGCGGCCGGCTTGACGACGATCGGGCCGTCGAGCGGCGGCGCGCCGTCGGCGAGCGCCGCCAAGCTGGTCTCGACCCCCTCGGGGGAACGCATGCCGACGCAGGCGAAGAGCCGCTTGGCCATGGGCTTGTCCATCGCCACCGCCGAGGCGAGGACGCCCGAATGCGTATAGGGAATGCCGAGCAGGTCCAGCACGCCCTGGACCCGTCCATCCTCGCCGAAGCGCCCATGCAGGGCGTTGAAGCAGCAGTCGGGCTGGAGCCTCGCCAGCACCTGGGCCAGGTCCCGGCCAGCATCGACGCGGCTCACCCGATAATCGCGCTCCTCGAGCGCCCGCGCGCAGGCCTCGCCGGAAACGAGCGACACCTCCCGCTCGGCCGAGAGCCCGCCCATCAGCACGGCCACGGACCGGGTCATACACGGGCCTCCGCGGAGGCCGGCACGCCGACCCGGAGAATCTCCCAGTCGAGCGCGATCCCGCCGGTGGCCCGCACGCGATCCCGCACCCGCTCGCCGAGACCCTCGATGTCGGCAGCGCTGGCCCCGCCCGTGTTGATCAGGAAGTTGCAATGCTTTTCCGAGACCATGGCGGCCCCGTTCCTCAGGCCGCGGCAGCCCGCTTCGTCGATCAGCCTCCAGGCCTTCTGGCCGGGCGGGTTCTTGAAGGTGCTGCCGCCGGTGGCGACACGCAGCGGCTGCGCCGCCTCCCTCTCCTCGCGAATCGCCGCCATGCGCCGGCCGATGGCGTCGCGCTCGCCCAACACCAGGCCGAACGCCGCCCGCAGGACGACGAAATCGGGAGGAAGGGCGCTCTGTCGATAGGCGAAGGCCAGCTCGGCCGGTGTCAGACGGTGCTGCCGTCCGGCCCGATCCAGGGCCTCGACCCAGAGCAGCCGCTCGGCCGTCTCGCCGCCGAAGGCACCGGCGTTCATGCGCACCGCGCCGCCGATCGTGCCCGGAATGCCGATCATGAACTCGAGGCCGGAGAGCCCGGCCCGCTCCGCGGTCTGCGCCACCCTCTGGTCGAGGGCGCCGGCATGGGCGATCACCACTTGGCCCTCGACCTCGACCCGGGCGAGCGGGCCGCCCAAGCGGAGCACGACACCAGGGAAGCCGCCGTCGCGGACAAGAAGGTTCGAGGCGACGCCGATCGGCAGGACGGACCATGCGGCATCGAGCGCCGCGAGGAATGAGGCCAGATCCGGTGCGTCGGCCGGCTGGAAGACGACGGCCGCGGGGCCGCCGACGCGGAGCCAGGTGAGCGGAGCGAGCGTCACGTCGCGCCGAATCGTGCCGCGCACCGGGGGAAGATCGCGCTGCGCCGGCGTCATCCCGCAGACCCCTCGGGGAGTCGGGCGCGGAGGGCCTCCGGCAGGCCGTTCGCCCATTGGGTGATGCTGCCGGCGCCGAGGCAGACGACGAAGTCGCCCGCGCGTCCGATCTCGTGGACCAGAGCCGCCAGATCCTCGGGACCGTCGATGGGGCGAACGTCACGCTGACCATGAGCGCGCAGGCCACGCACGAGGGCCTCGCGGTCGATGCCGGCGATGGGCGGCTCGCCGGCGGCATAGACCGGCGCCACGACCACCGTGTCGGCGTCGGCGAAGCAGATGCAGAACTCCTCGAGCAGCCCCTGGAGCCGCGTGTAGCGGTGCGGCTGGACGACGGCGATGACGCGGCCGGGCGCCGCGGCGCGGGCGGTCCTGAGGACGGCCCGGATCTCCTCCGGATGATGGCCGTAGTCGTCGATGACCGTGATGCCCGCCACGACCCCGGTCTTGGTGAAGCGCCGCTTGACGCCCTGAAGGCCGGCCAGCGCCTCGCGCAGGGTCGCATCGGCGATGCCGATCTCGCCAGCGATGGCGACCGCGGCCAGGGCGTTCGAGACATTGTGGCGGCCGAGAAGGCCGAGCTTCACACCCTCGAGCTGTCGGGTGCCACCAGAGGCGCGGTCCCGCACGGCGACGTCGAAGAGCTCGCCGCCGTTCTGAAAGCGGAGGCTCGTGGCCTGGACATCGGCCTGCGGGCTGAAGCCGTAGGTCACGACCCGCCGGTCGGTGATCCTGGCGAGCAGAGCCTGGACCTCGGGATGGTCGATGCAGAGGACGCCGAAGCCGTAGAAGGGCAACCGCTCGATGAAGCTGTAGTAGGCTTGGCGGACGGCGTCGAAGCTGCCCCAGTAGTCCATGTGCTCGGGGTCGATGTTCGTGACGACGCCGATGGTCGCCGGCAGCCTGAGGAAGCTGCCGTCGCTCTCGTCGCTCTCGACCACCATCCAGTCGCCCTTGCCCAGCCGGGCATTGGTTCCGTACGCGTTGATGATGCCGCCATTGACCACCGTCGGGTCGAGCCCGGCGGCATCGAGGAGCGCCGCCACGATCGCGGTCGTCGTGGTCTTGCCGTGGGTGCCGGCCACGGCGATCGAGCGCTTGAGGCGCATCAGCTCGCCCAGCATGTCGGCGCGGCGCACGACCGGCACGCGACGGGCCCGGGCGAGGTCCACCTCGGGATTGCCGGCCTTGACGGCGGTGGAGACGACGACGACGAGGGCGTCGCCCAGATTGCGCGCGGCATGACCGATCGCCACCGGAATGCCGAGCCCGCGCAGCCGCTGGACATTGGCGCTCTCGCCCAGATCCGAGCCCTGCACGCGATAGCCCAGATTGTGCAGGATCTCGGCGATCCCGCTCATGCCGATGCCGCCGATGCCGACGAAGTGGATGGGCCCGACGTCGAGCGGCATCTGGCTCAAGGCCGCGCCCCCCGGGCCGCCAAGCCGAGAATGGCGTCCGCCAGCCGTCCGGCAGCGTCGGGATGCCGGAGCCCGGCCGCGCAGGCGGCCATCGCCCGCCGTCGCTCGGGCGCACCCATCAGCGCCTCGAGCTCGGCGGCCAGCCGCCCGGCCGTCAGGTCCCGCTGGGCTACCAGGACGGCGGCCCCGGCCTCGGCCAGAGCGCGGGCATTGGCCGTCTGGTGGTCGTCGGCGGCATGGGGGTAGGGCACCAGCAGCGCGGGCCGCGCCAGCGCCAGCAGCTCGGCGATGGTCGAGGCGCCCGACCGGGCGATGACGAGATCGGCCGTCGCCATGCGAGCAGGGATGTCATCGAAGAAGGCGGCCAGCTCGACCGTCTGGCCGATCGCCCGGTAGGCCTCGCGCAGCCGCTCGAGGTCCTCGGGCCGGCATTGCTGGGCCACCCGGAGAGAGCCGCGCAGCTCCGGTGCCAACAACGCCAGCGCAGCCGGCACGACGTCGCTCAGGATGCGCGCGCCCTGGCTGCCCCCAATGATGAGCAGACGGAAGCCGGCATCGGCATCGGCATCCGACGCGAGTCTTCCATCGGCGACAAAGCCCGGCCGCACCGGATTGCCGAGGACGATCGGCCGGCGCTCGCCCAGGGCCGGGACCGCGGCGGTCCGGGCGAAGCTCAGGGCGACGATCCGGGCCTGGCCGGCGATGAGGCGGTTGGCCCGGCCCAGCACTGCGTTCTGCTCGTGAATCAGGCAGGGGGTACGGCGCAGGAAGGCGGCCATCGCGGCCGGCACCGAGGCGTAGCCGCCGAAGGTGGCCGCCACCGCCGGACGCAGCCGGCGAAAGATCAAAAGGCTCTGCAGCGTGCCGCGCAGCAGGCTCGCGATGGCCCTGGCTCGGTCCAGAAGGCTGCCGCTCGGGCTCGCCGCGGCGATCGTGTGGCAGTCCTGCTCGGCCTGGGCGTAGCGGGCGCCGCGCGCGTCGGTGAGCAGGGTCACGCGGACGCCCCGCTCGCGCAACGCCCGCATCACGGCCAGGGCCGGGAACATGTGGCCGCCCGTGCCGCCGGCGGCGACGATCACGGAAGCGGTCACTGGACCACCTCCAGCCGGGCGCCGCGCCGTGTCAGGGCCAACAGCATGCCCATCCCGAACGCGAGCGCGATCGTCGACGAGCCGCCGTAGCTGATGAAGGGCAGGGTCATGCCCTTGGTGGGGATGAGGTTGAGGTTGACGGCCATGTTGATCAGCGCCTGGAGCGCGAACTGCGAGACGAGCCCGGCGGCCGCGATCTGGACGAAGCGGTCATTGGTCTCGTTGATCCGCCACAGGCTGCGCAGCAGCAGGGCCGCGAACAGGGAGGCTATGACGAGGCAGGCGAGGATGCCGAATTCCTCGGCCGCGGCCGCGAAGACGAAATCCGTGTGGGCGTCCGGCAGAAGGAACTTCTCGATGCCCTCGCCGGGGCCCCTGCCGAGAAGGCCTCCCGAGGCGACGGCGCGGAGCGCCATCTCCACCTGATACCCGACCGTGTTGGGGTCGAGAAAGCTGTCGATGCGCCGCGAGACGTGCGGGAAGAGCGTGTAGGCCAGCCAGGCACCGCCGGCGCCCACGACATTGAGGCCGATCACGATGGCCCAGGGGATCCCGGCCAGGAAGAGCTGGATCGCGAAGACCAGCCCCACGACAGCGACCATGCCGAGATCGGGCTGGCTGAACAGTATGACGAGGCAGACGCCGACCGGCAGGAACGTCAGAGGCACGCCCTTCAGGCCCGGCTGGCGGGTGATCAACCGTGCCGTGACAACCGCGAGCGCCGGCTTCACGAACTCGCTTGGCTGGATGACGAGGGGGCCCAGCGCCAGCCAGCGTGTGGCCCCCTTGATGTCGGCGCCGGCGACCAGCGTCAGCAGCAACAGGCCGCCGAACAAGGCCAGCATGGCCATGGCGAGACGGAGCACCCCCAATGGCGACAGCAACGAGGTGAGGATCAGGAGCAGGGCCGCCGGCACGAGGTAGGTCAGATGCTTGAGGATGAAGTGGTCGGGGCTCACATGCAGCGTGCGGGCCACCGGGGGGCTGGCCGTGAAGACCAGGATCACGCCGATCAGTGCCAGCACGCCGAAGCCCGAGAGCGTCGCGCGGTCCACGGTCCACCACCAGGTGCCGAAGAGCGAGCGGTCGGTACGCGAGAGAAACCTCAAGGCCGTGCCTCCGCGTCCGCCTCGGCCAGTCGGGCTCGTGCCCGGACGAGCTTTCTGAACGTCTCGCCGCGATGCTCGAAGCTCGTGAACTGGTCGAACGAGGCGCAGGCCGGCGCCAGGAGCACCACCGGTCGCTCGTCCCGGCTCCGCGTCGCGGCCGCGAGGGCGGCATCGAGGGCTACATCGAGCGTGCCGCAGCGCTGTACGGAAACACGACCCTCGAGGCACTCGGCCAGCGCCTGCTCCGCCTTGCCGATCAGGTAGGCCCGGCGAACGGCGCCGAGATGCGGGAGAAGGCTCGCGAAGCCGCCTTCCTTGGCGAGGCCGCCGGCAATCCAGAAGATGGCGGGGAAAGAATCGAGGCTGCGGGCAGCGGCCTCGGGATTGGTCGCCTTGCTGTCGTTGACGACGGCCACCCGCCCGATCCGGCCGACCTCCTCCATCCGGTGCGGCAGGCCCGGGAAGGTCGCGAGGCCGCGTGCCGCGGCCTCGGAAGCGAGGCCGAGGAGCCGCACCGCCGCGTAGGCGGCGGCCGCATTCTCGTGATTATGGGTGCCCCTCAGCGAGCCGATGCCGTCGAGCGAGGCCACCGCTCGGCCGGCCCCCTCGAGCCCGTCGATCAGCAAGCCCTCGAGCACCCCGACGCCGCCCGGCACGAAATCGCTTCCGCTGACCCGGGCGACCCGCAGCCCGGCTGCCGCCAGCGCGATCGCGACCTCGCGGGAGATCGCATCGCCGATCCCCACCACGGCCGCATCCCCGGGCTGCTGATTGGCAAAGATGCGCCTCTTGGCGGCTACGTAGCCGTCGAGGCCGCCGTGGCGGTCGAGGTGGTCAGGCGTCAGGTTGAGCCACACGGCCACGTCGCAGCGCACCGTCTCGCAGAGATCGAGCTGATAGGAGGACAGCTCGAGGACGATGGTTTCGTCCGAACGCCCGAGATCGAGGTCGAAGACCGGCCGGCCGATATTGCCGCCGAGCTGGGCCGGTCGGCCGGCTTCCCGAAGAAGGTGATGGATCAGCGCCGCCGTCGTCGACTTGCCGTTGGTGCCGGTGACGCCGATCAGGCGGCGGGTGCCGAGGGCGGCGCAGAAAAGCTCGATGTCACCGGTCAGGGGCACGTTCGCGGCGCTCGCCGCCGCGACGATCGGGTGCGGCCGAGGATGGGTCAGCGGCACGCCCGGGCTGACGATGAGGGCGGCGAGGCCTGGGATCGACTCACGCTCGCCGCGCCGGGCGCCCAGGGCGAGCGCCGCCTCGACCGCCTCCGGCTTGTCGTCGAAGGCCACGGCCTCGGCGCCGAGCCTGCGGAGCGCGCGCACCGCCGCGAGGCCGCTTCGGGCCATCCCCAGAACCCCGACCGGCCGGCCGGCGAAGCGCTCGAGCCCCGTCATGGCCGTCATCTCAGCTTGAGCGTCGAGAGGCCCGCGAGGGCCAGAATCGAGGCGATGATCCAGAAGCGGATGACGATCGTCGGCTCCTGCCAGCCCTTCTTCTCGAAGTGATGGTGGAGCGGGGCCATCCGGAAGACCCGTTTGCCGGTCAGCTTGAAGGAGGCGACCTGGACGATCACCGACACCGCCTCGAGCACGAAGAGGCCGCCGATGATCGCCAGCACGAGCTCGTGCTTGACGATCACGGCCGTCGTGCCGAGAGCCCCGCCGGTCGCGAGCGAGCCCGTGTCGCCCATGAAGACCATGGCTGGCGGCGCGTTGAACCAGAGAAAGCCCAGGGAGGCGCCAACCATGGCGCCGCAGAAGACCGCGAGCTCGCCGGCCCCGGCGACATAGGGAATGCCCAGATAGCCGGAGAAGATAAAATTGCCGACCAGATAGGCGATCAGGGCGAACGATCCGGCCGCGATCATCACCGGCACGATCGCCAGGCCATCCAGCCCGTCGGTGAGGTTCACGGCGTTGGACGATCCCACCATGACCAGGGTCGCGAAGAGCGGAAAGAACGGGCCGAGATGGATGAGCAGCCCTTTGAACACAGGGACGGCGACGCTCGTCGCCAGCGGCGGCTCGGTGAGGCGGGCGATCATCACCGCGGCGGCGAGTGCGACCGCCGCTTGGCCGACCAGTTTCAGGCGGCCCGACAACCCGCCACTCGAGCGCCGGGTGACCTTGAGATAGTCGTCGACGAAGCCGATCAGGCCATAGCCCAGGGTGACCAGCAGGACGACCCAGACGAAGCCGTTGGCGAGGTCGGCCCAGAGCAGGGTCGCGACGGTGAGGGCCAGGAGGATCAGCACGCCCCCCATGGTCGGCGTGCCCTGCTTGGTCAGCAGGTGCGACTCCGGGCCGTCGGCGCGGATGGGCTGGCCGCCGTTCTGCTTGACCTTGAGCCAGCGGATGATGCGCGGCCCGAAGAAAAAACAGATGAAGAGGGCGGTGAGCACGGCACCACCCGAGCGGAAAGTGATGTAGCGGAAGAGATTGAAGAACGTGACGTGCTCGGCCAGGGGATAGAGGAGGTGGTAGAGCATCTCAGGTCCCGGCCTTTCCGGCCGCTGCCGGCTCGACGGCCTCGAGGGCGGCGATCAGCGCCGCCATGCGGCTGCCGAGCGAGCCCTTGACCAGCAGCACGTCGCCATCGCGCAGCGCCGCTCGGAGAGGTGCCGCGAGCGCCGTGGAACTCGCCACCGTGCGCGCCCTGCCGGCAGGCCGGCAGGGCCGCCGACAGCTCCGCCATCAGCGGGCCGCACGTGAAGACCTGGTCGACCCCCGCCGCCTCCACCTCGGCCGCAAGATCGGCATGAAGGCGGGGTGCCTCGGGCCCGAGCTCGAGCATGTCGCCGAGGGCGGCGAGCCGACGGCCGGGCACCGTGCCGAGAACGGCGAGCGCGGCTCGCATGGAGGACGGATTGGCGTTGTAGCTTTCGTCGATGAGCGTCACCGAGCCGCCCGGGACGGGAAGGCGGCGACGCTTGCCCCGACCGGAAAGCGCCTCGAGAGTCCCGAGACGCGAGGCCAGCGCCGGCGCATCGAGCTCCAACGCGTCGCAGACGGCGAGCACCGCCAGCGCGTTCATCACCCAGTGCCGACCAGGCAGCGCTACCTTGAAGCCGACACCGTCGCCGCTCCGCACGGCGAGGACGTCGCTGCCGTCGGCCCGGAGGTCGGCATCGACGAGACGCCAGTCGGCGTCCAGATGGGCACCGAAAGTCAGGATGCGCCCCGCGCCGGCCCGCTCCGCGCCGGCGAGGAGCCGCGGGAACTGCTCGCTGTCGCGTGGCAGAACCGCGATACCGCCCGCCTCGAGGCCCGCGAAGATCTCGGCCTTGGCGTCGGCGATCGCCTCGATCGAGCCCAGGAACTCGAGATGGGCGGGCGCTATCCAGGTAATGGCGGCGACGTGCGGCCGGACCTGCCGCGTGAGCGCCTCGATCTCACCCGCGTGGTTCATGCCCATCTCGAAGACGCCAAAGCGCGCCTCCCGGGGCAGGCGGGCCAGGGACAGCGGAACGCCCCAATGATTGTTGTGGCTGGCCGCGCTGCCGTGTGTCGGGCCGGCGCTGGCCAGGACGTGGCGTAGGGCCTCCTTGGTGCTCGTCTTGCCGACGCTGCCCGTGATCCCGACAATGCGGGCGGTGCTCCGTGCGCGACCCGCGCGGCCGAGCGCCTCGAGGGCCGCCATCGTGTCCTGGACCAGGACGATCCGGGCGCCGTCGCCGACCCCATCCGGCAGGCGCGACACCATGGCCGCGGCGCCTGCGGCGAGCGCTGCCGGAACGAAGGCGTGGGCGTCGTGATGGGGCCCGCGCAGCGCCACGAAGAGGGCGCCCTGCGGCAAGGAGCGGCTGTCGATCCCGACATCGCTCACCGCGAAATCGCCGAGGGCCCGTCCCGAAACGGCCCTGGCGGTCTCAGCCGCCGCCCACAGCGGCCTCATGCGCCCTCCAGCGCGGCGACGGCCGCGCGGGCGACGGCAGCGTCGTCGAACGGCAGCGTCCGATCGCCGACGGTCTGGCCGGTCTCGTGGCCCTTGCCGGCGATCAGGAGAACATCGCCCGACGCCAGCCCCTCGACGGCCCGACGAATGGCGTCCCGACGCTCGCCGATCTCCTCGCCGCCCGGGCAGGCGGCAAGGACCGCAGCGCGGATCAGGGCCGGATCCTCGCCGCGAGGATTGTCGTCGGTGACGATCACGCGATCCGCGCCATGGGCTGCGGCGGCACCCATGAGCGGCCGCTTGCCCGGATCGCGATCCCCGCCCGCGCCGAAGACGACGACGAGGCGGCCGGTGGCGTGCGCCCGCAGCGCCCTCAGTGCCTGCTCGAGAGCGTCCGGCGTGTGGGCGTAGTCGACGAAGACGGCAGCACCGCTCGGATGACGCGCCACGAGCTGCATCCGCCCGGGAGCGCCCTCGACAGTGCCGAGATGTGGCAGAAGGTCCTCGACGGTCGTGCCCGAGGCGACGAGGAGGCCGATCGCCGCCAGCAGGTTCGCCGCCTGGAAGCCGCCCATCAGGGGCGAATCGAAGGCGACCCGACGGCCCAGAAGCTCCAGCTCGAGATGCTGGCCACTTCCGTGAGGCCGCTGGTCCAGAAGCCGCAGTGCTCCGGCCCTCCGGCCGAAGTCGAGCACCTCGAGGCCGCGCTCTCGGGCGACCGCCGCCAGACGGTCGTGCTCGGGCGCATCGGTATTGAGGATCGCGGCGCCGCCGGGCGGCAGGAGCTGCTCGAACAGGCGCGCCTTGGCGCCCAGATAGGCCTCGAACGTTCCGTGATAGTCGAGGTGGTCGCGGGTCAGGTTCGTGAACGCTGCCGCGCGCAGCACCACGCCGTCGAGGCGGCGCTGGTCCAGCGCGTGACTCGAGGCCTCCATCGCCACGTGCTCGACGCCCTCCGCGGCCAGATCGGCCAGAGTGGCGTGCAGGCGCACGGGGTCCGGGGTCGTGAGCCCGCCGCTCTGTGTGCGCGCATCCACCGTGACGCCGAGCGTGCCGATGCTCGCCGCGCGCAGGCCGAGGCCCCGCCAGAGCTGATGGGCGAAGCTCACCGTCGAGGTCTTGCCGTTGGTGCCGGTCACGGCGACGACGATACGCGGCTGGCGGGCATAGAAGCGGGCGGCGGTCCGGGCCAGCGCTCGCCGCGGCTCGTCGGCGACGAGGATCGGCACCTCGAGCCCGAGGTCGACGAGGCCCGCATCGCCCAGGATCGCCCCGGCGCCGCGGGCGAGCGCGTCGCCGACGAAGCGCCGGCCGTCCAGTCGGGCGCCGGACAGGGCCGCGAACAGCCAACCGGGCGCTATCGCCCGCGAGTCAGCGCTCAGCCCCAGCACGTCGGGATCGCCGGCGCCGACCAGGCGCACACCCTCAGTCACGAGCGACGACAGCCGCACCGGGCTTCTCCAGCCCCGAAGCTTCGCCCGTGAGCTTCGCAGCGACCATGCGAGCGCGCATCGCCTCGACCGCAGCCGGCGGTGAGCGGTGGATGTCGAGGAGCGGTCCGATCCGGTCGATGATCTCGCCGACGACGGGCGCTGCCGTCCAGCCGCCATAGCGGAAGCCGTGGGTCTCGGCATCGCCGGTCGGCTGGTCCAGCATGACGAGCACCAGATAGCGCGGCGCCTCCAACGGGAAGACGCCGACGAAGGAGGCGAGCACGGCGTCGTGGCTGTAGCCGCCGTGGACCGCCTTGTCGGCGGTGCCGGTCTTCCCGCCTACCATATAGCCGGCGACCTGCGCCTTCGTGCCGGTGCCGTTCTCGACGGTCAGCCAGAGAAGAAAGCGGAGGTCCTGGGCGGTCTTGGCGGAGATCAGACGCTCGCGCTGCGGCAGATCGTCGGGTGAGCGCGCGAGCAGGGTCGGGGGGATCCTCGTTCCGTCACCCACCAGACCACCCACCACGTCCAGGTAGTGGAACGGCGTGACGGCGATGCCGTGCCCGAACGACACGGTGGCCGTGGTCACGTCGGCCCAGCGCCGCGGCAGCTGAGGGTCGGCCACCTCGGGGATCTCGAGCGGGTCCCTCTCGAGCAAGCCGACGCGGCGGAGAAAGCCCTTGAGGGCGTCCGCGCCGCCGGCCGCGAAGGCCATCCGCGCCGTCCCGATGTTGGACGAGTACATGAAGATCTCGGGCACCGAGAGCCAGCGGCGCTTGGCATGGTCGTCCCGGATCCTGAAGCGGCCGATCTGCAGAGGCTGCGTCGCGTCGAACCTGTCTCCGAGCCGGACCTTGCCCGAATCGAGGGCCATGGCGTGGGAGACGATCTTGAAGAGCGAGCCGAGCTCGTAGGTCCCGCCGGTGCAGCGATTCTCGCGCTGGTCGGCCGGCGCCTGATCGGCCTGGTTCGGGTCGAAATCGGGAAGGCTCGCGAGTGCCAGAACCTCGCCCGTGACGCGGTCGAGGACGAGACTGCAGGCACCCTTGGGATGGAAGCGGAGCACCGCCTGGCGGAGCTCGCTCGTCACGGCTTCCTCGATCCTGAGATCGAGGCTGAGGGTCACCGGCTGGCCGGCCCGGTGATCGCCGAGCGTGCCACGGTCGAGCGCGTACTCCATGCCGGCGAGGCCGTGATTGTCGATGTCGACGAAGCCCAGCACGTGGCTCGCCAAGCGGCCGTTGGGGTAGACGCGATGCTCGGCCATGCGGAAGCCGACGCCGGGAATGCCGAGCTCGAGAACGGCCTCCTGCTCCTTCGGCGTGATCTGGTGCTTGACCCATGCGAACCGTCGGGAGGCCGCGAACCGCCGGGCCAGCTCCAGGGCATCGACCCCGGACAGCACATGGCTGAGCTGACGGGCGGCCTGCGCAGGATCGGGCATCAGCGAGGGGTCGCCGTAGACCGACGGCATCAGGAGATCGGTCGCGAGGATGACACCGTCGCGGTCGGTAATGTCCGGGCGGGCATGCGCCGCCGTAACCGGCCCGTCCGCATCGGGCGCCGGCATCGCCTCGGCGGCCGGGATAGCTGGGGATGGCGGCATCATGTGAACGAGACGAATGGCGATGCTGAGGAAGGCGAGGACGAACGCGCCGCCGATGATGCGCAGGCGCCAGCGCCCGACGTGGACAGCCGGATCGACCTCGCCGCCGTAGGACGTCACCCTCCCGATCACGGGCGTGCTCCCGTCGTCTGCGTCAGGGCTGGTGGTCGCGGCTTGACCGCGAGCTGAACACGATCGCCCGACGGCAGCACGACGGCGAGGGCCATCCCGGCCAGCGCCGGATCGTAGAGCTTGGCGATTTCCGGCGCCGAGGTCAGCGAGCCCGCACCCGCGGGGTGAAGGCCCAACTGCTGGGCCTGCATCGCCAGGCGCCCGGGACGACTGAGATAGGCGAGATCGGCGCGGAGCGTCCGTACCCGCCACGTCTCCGTGACGACCGACGCCCGTAGATGGGAGAGCTCGCGCTCGAGCCCGAGCACCTTGTATTTGAGGTGAAAGACGAGCATGGCGGCGAGCATCGCACAGACGCCGGCCAATATGGACGCCCGCGAGATCATGCGGCGAGCCTCCAGGCTCCCGGGCCCGACGCCTCCTCCTCCGGTGCAAGGCGCACTGCCACCCTGAGGCGCGCGGAGCGGGCGCGGGGGTTGCGCTCGACCTCGGCGATGCTCGGCCGGATGATGCCGCGCTCCGCCCAGACGAAGCGCCGCGGCGGAAGCTCGACCGGCGGCAGGTGCCGCGAGCGCCCCCGGACCTGGCCGCCCGGCCGCTCGACGAGACGCTTCACGATCCGGTCCTCGCCAGAATGGAAGCTCACCACGACCAGCCGCCCGCCCGGTGTCAGCACCGCCGCCGCTGCTTCGAGAAGCCGCTCGAGCTCGCCGAGCTCGTCGTTCACGGCTATGCGCAGGGCCTGAAAGGTCTGGGTCGCGGGATCGCGGGGCCCCTGGCCGCCGCGCTTGGCCGCCTGCACGAGGCTGCGGAGCTGACGGGTGCGCGTGATCGGCACCACACCACGGCGCGCCACGACCAGCCGGGCGATGCGACGGGCCTGCGGCTCGTCTCCGTAGGCTCGCAGCAGGCCTGCCAACTCCGTCTCGTCCAGAGTAGCCAGAAGATCTGCCGCGGTCGGCCCGTCGCGGCCCATCCGCATGTCGAGGGGGCCGTCCTCGGCGAACGCGAAGCCACGCTCGGCGGCCGCGAGCTGAAAGGACGAGAGGCCTACGTCGGCCACGATGCCGGCCACGCGCTCGATGCCCTGCGCGCGCAGAAGATCCGTCAGATCGCCAAATCGGCCTTCGACCATCGTGAACTCGGATCGAGCCGCCGCCAGCGCCCGTCCTCGCCCGACCGCGTCCGGATCCCGGTCGATCCCGACGATGCGCGCCGTCGGCACCCGGCGGAGAATCTCGCGCGTGTAGCCGCCACCGCCGAACGTGGCGTCGACATAGAGGCCACCCGGCACCGGCCGGAGTGCGCCGATGGCCTCTTCCAGAAGCACCGGCTCGTGTCCCAGATTTGTCCCCGCGTGCTTATCCACAGGCCTGATTCCGAGCCTCAGCGGCGAGGGCCCGCGTCAACCTCACTGCTAGATCACCTGCGCATTTCTGTCCAGTCATGTTCTTTGTGCCACAGGGCTTGATCAGGTCCGAGAGGGCGCAAGACTACTGTCACAATCAATGAAGCCGCGGCCCGCACCTTGAGATCGGCTACCGGTCAACAATAGCCGGCAAATGATATGAGAAGAATAAAAGCAGTCTCCCCGATCGATCTCTGACCGCCGATAATAGACTAACGCTGTCGCGCCCAAGGCATGGAGCGACATTGGCCGAAGATAGGCGCAAGACTGAGAGAACTTCCCCAGCGTCCGGAGCACACCGACCGCTTTTGGTAAGCTATGCGGCAGGTCACCTGTGGTCAAGCGCATTCTTGGAGCCTCAAGCTAAGCCGATGATATCACGCAAAAAAGACTGAGACTAACTGTTCTGTGGATAAAGTCGGGACAGGAGGTGACAAAAAAGGAAATGGCGGAGGCGGTCTGTAAGCCGGGTTCTGTCCCCGGCCGAGGCCGGGTGGCGACCATTCCTCTGGGACGCCCGTTGCCGGACGCCTCACGCGACCTACCCGAGCGACCGGCCCGGAAACAGGCCTGCCACGCCCCGAGGGGCGGTGCCGTCGCTCCTACTTGGTCTTGCTCCCGGTGGGGTTTGCCGTGCCAGCCACGTCGCCGCGGCCGCGGTGCGCTCTTACCGCACCCTTTCACCCTCACCCGCAGACGGCCGAGGCCGTCCCGGCGGGCAGGCTGCTCTCTGTGGCACTTTCCCTGGGGTCACCCCCGCCGGGCGTTACCCGGCACCGTGCTTCCGTGGAGCCCGGACTTTCCTCCCCCGGGACGAGCCCGGGAGCGGTCGCCCGACCGCCTCGCGCCGCGGGTCAGATAGCCGTTCGATCCGCCGCGAGCAAGGCCGCGACCGCGCCCAGCCGGGCCATGGTCGTGGGATCGAGCCGCCCGTCCACACGCTCGGGCCGGAAGTGGCGCTGGAAGGCCGCGAGCAACAGCGCCTCGCCGGGCGGCCCCGCGACCGGCCGATAGCCGATCTCTTCGAGCAGCCGGCGGGCTCGGGGCGGATCCGGTGCCTCGGTCAGGCCGGTGACCGGCCAGATACCCACGCCTCGGGCCGCCAGGCGCTGCCAAGGGAAACGCTCGCCCGGGTCGATCTTGCGCTCGGGCGCGATGTCGCTGTGGCCGAGAACGCGACAGGCGGGTATGGCCCATCTCTCCATGATGGCCTGGGCGAGCCTGGCCAGCGCCTCGATCTGGGCCGCCGGGAACGCCCGGTAACCCTGGCCGTGGCCGGGATTGACGATCTCGATTCCGATGGAGCTGTCGTTCAGACGCTCGCGGCCCTGCCAGCAGCTGACCCCCGCGTGCCAGGCGCGCCTCTCCTCGGGCACGAGCGCCAGAGTCTCCGCCGTCCTCGAGCAGGACATAGTGGGCGCTCACCGCCGCCGCTGGATCACGGAGCCGGTCGAGCGCGTCCGCTGCCGTGGCCATGCCCGTATAGTGCAGGACGAGCAGATCCACCGCGGAGCCGGGCCGGCGATCGTCGCAATTGGGCGACGGAAAACGTCGGACGAACGATCCGGTCAAAAGCGGTCGAGCAGCCGCTTGTAGTAGTCGAGCTCGGCCGGCGGGCGAGCGCGCTCGCCCGAGCGCCTGTAGAGCTCCTCGAGGATGCGCCGCGCCCGGCCGAGGTCCGCCTCCTCCGGAACCTGCGTTCCGTTCGGATCGAAGCCGCCCTCATTGAACTGAGCCCGGCCAAGAGGATCGCGGCCGCGGCGCCCGTCCGTCATGCGGTTGTCGCCCTGGCCGGGCTGGTTGCCCGCCTGACGGCGCATCTGCTCCAGCATCGCCTGGCCACCTTGCTGCATGAGGTCGAGCGCCTGGGATTGAGAAGGAACGGCGTCTGCCGCCTGACCTCCCTCGAGCGCGTCGCGGGCGCCGCGCATCTGCAGCTCCGCCTGCCCGAGGGCCCGCGGGATCTGCATGCCCTGCTCGCCCATGCGCCGCATCAGCTCGCCGAGCGCCCGCCTGAGCCCCTCCTGCTCCGCCGCGGCGCGACCGGGCGAATCGGCGAGCTGGTCCTCACGATCGCCGCCGCCCGGCATCTGCTGCCCTTGTTGCCCTTGCTGGCCCTGTTGCCCCTGCTGACCGTCCTGCCCTTGCTGCTGCATCTTGTAGCTGCGATCGAGCAGGTTCTGCTGGAGCTGGATCATCTTCTGCAGATCGCCCAGCGACTGCTCGGCCTGGCTCGGCTGCGTCTGCCCGTCCGCGGCCTGCAGGTTCTCCAGCATTTGCTGGAGCTGGGCCAGCATCTGCTGGGCCGCGTCCCGGGCACCACTTCGCATCAGCTCCCTCGCCCGATCGATCATCGACTGCAGGTCCTTGCGGTCGACCAGCTGCGACGGATCGATCCGGCTCATCTGCTGCTGGTCCTGCGGCGTCCGCTGGGCCTGCTGCAGCGCCTGTCGGGTGAGCTCGGCGAGATAGCGGTCGAGCGCCTGCTGAAGCTGGTTCATGAGCTTCTCGAGCTCGGCGTCGGGCGCATTGTTCATCATCGCCTGGCGAAGCTGCTCCTGTACCGCGCGGAGCTCGCGCTCGGCGGTCGAGAGCGACCCGTCCTCGATATAGAGGGCCAGTTCCCAAAGCAGGCCCATGACCCCGCCGACAGCCTCGGCATCACCGGCGCCACGGGCCCGGTCGGCCGCGACCATGAGCGACAGCGGAACCGTGGCGCCCATCGAGCGCGCCATGTCGGTCGAGGCCAGAACGTCCAGCCGGTCCGCGACCTCGTCCTTGGCCGTCGAATCGGCGGCGAGCGCTTTGCGCTGCTCGATGATCGCTCGGGCGAGCGGGTTCTTGAACTCGCGCTCTGGCAAGGTGATTTGCAGAGGGGGGCTCAGGCCCTTCTGGCCCAGGCCGTCGACCGCCTCGAGCCGAACGATCACCGGCAACCCGGCCAGCGGGTGAGCGGTGAGATCGAGGAACGTGCTGGTCTTGAGCGTCGCCGGCTCCGCCGCGGGCTTGAGCAGCGTCAGGCGATTGCTATCGTCCGGCCGGGCCTGCGGCGCCAGCTGGAGTGCCACCTCGCGGATCCCGTAGTCGTCCTTGGCGTCGATATCTATCCGCAGCACGCCCCGCACCGTCGGCCTCGGATCGCCGCCGAAGGCGATCGTCGGCGGACGGTCCGGCACGACATCGAGCGTCCAGGCCGCGAGCTCGCTGCCGTCCGACGCCCTGATGACCAGTTGCCCCGACTGGCCGAGCTTTGCCCGGACCTCGGCACTGCCGCCGCCGAGGTCGGTGAAGGGAACGTCCCCATCACCGGTCCCCAGCGATGCCTTGGCCGCCGGGCCGGCCCCGAGATTGTGCACCTGGGCCAGCGCCTCGCTGCCCGCCGGCACGGACAGACGGTCATGACCGCGCGTCTGCTCGACCCCGAGCGGCGCTCGACGCGTATAGGCCGGCGGCGTGATCCAGAGATCGGCGACGGGTGGCGGTGCGCTGACGGTCGGCCCGTAGCGGAGCGTGAAGGCACTTGCGAGGCGGGTGCCGAGGTCGCCCCGCGCATCGACCAAGCCAATCGCGATCAGGAGCAGCAAAAGTGCCCGCAGCGCCCAGGGATCTCGCGCCGGCAGCTCGGAGCGCGGCGGCTCGAGCCGGAGCCGATCGGCCCGGCTCAGCAGATGCTCGCGATGCCGTGCCCAGAGCGTGCGGGTCGCCGGATCGGCAAGCTGCTCGGGCAGGCGATCGCTGAGTGCCCTGAGCGCCTGGTGCTTGATGCCGCTGTCCCGCTCTAGCCGGGCGAGCGCCATGGCCGAATCGGCCGGAGCGAGGGCCGCGCGGGCCCGCCAGAGCAGCCAGGCCATCGCCGCCGCGAAACCCAGAAGGCCGAGCGCATGGAGCCAGATCGGAAGCCACTGCCACAGGTCGAAGAGGGTCAGAACGAGGAAAAGCGCCAAGACGCCGCCCACCGGCCACAGCGCCGCATAGAGCCGCTCGGTCGTGACGACCAAGCGTGCGAGACCCACACGGTGGCGAAGTCTCGCGAGCGCGCTTGCAGGGGCATCCATCATCGGTCGAGCCCTCCGCGGGCCGAGGCCTCCCGGGGGGCGGAGTTGAGCCAAGCGGGGATGCGGTCCTCGGCAAACTGCGCCTCGGGCTCGCGCCGCGCCTTGATGATCGCGAAGCGATCACCGTCGACCAGCACCTCGGCCGCGCCCGGCCGGCTATTGTAGTCGGACGCCATGACCGCGCCATAGGCGCCGACGGACGCGAAAGCCACGAGGTCTCCCGGGTCGAGCGTCGGCAATGCGTAGCTCCGGCCGAAGATATCGCTACTTTCGCAAATGGGTCCGACGACGTCCATCGGCAATCTGGGCGCCTCCGGTCGCTCCCGGACCGGCAGGATCTCGTGGCGGGCGCCGTACATGGCTGGACGTATCAGTGTGTTCATGCCGGCGTCGAGAACCAGGAATCGCCGGTCGTCGGCCTCCTTGAGATAGATGGTCGACGCCACCAGCATGCCGGCCTCGGCCACGAGGTAGCGTCCCGGCTCGAAGAGCAGCTCGCAGTCCAGGCTGTCCGTGAGCCGCCCGACCATGGCGGCGAAAGCGTCGGGATCGAATGGCGTCTCGTCGCCGTAGCGCACGCCGAAGCCGCCCCCGAGATCGAGGCGGCAGAGCGGCACGCCGCGCTCGCGCAGCGCACCGAAAAGCTCCGCACCGCGAGCATAGGCCGCCTCGAACGGCCCGAGCGTGGTGATCTGCGAGCCGATATGGAGATGCAGCCCGACCGGCCGCAGGCCGCCGAGCGCCGCCGCGCGCTCGTAGACGGCCGGCGCCTCGGCGATGGGGATGCCGAACTTGTCGCCCTTGCGCCCGGTGCTGATCTTGTCGTGGGTCGCGGCCCCGACGTCCGGGTTGATGCGGAGCGCCACCGATGCAGCCCGCCCCATGGACCCGGCAATGGCGGCGATCCGCTCCAGCTCGGGCACCGAATTCGACATTGAGCTGAAGGACGCCCAGGCCGAGGGCCCGGCGGATCTCGTCGTCCGTTTTGGCGACACCCGCGAAGACGATGCGCTCGGGCGCCACGCCGGCCGCCCGGGCGCGCTGGATCTCCCCGCCCGAGACCGTGTCGGCACCTGCCCCGGCCAGGGCCAAAGTGCGGATCACGGCCAGATTGTTATTGGCCTTGAGCGCGTAACAGAAAAGCGCCGGCCGCCGGCGAAAGGCGCGTTGCAGGGCCCCGAGCCGCGCGCGCATGGCGCCGGCCGAATAGACGTAGACGGGCGTGCCGGCCTCCGCCGCGATCCGTGCCAGCGGCACGTCCTCGGCATGGAGAGCGCCGTCGCGATAGGCGAAGGCTGTCACTGCTCGGCTCCCCCGCTGTCCATCGCGGGCCCGGCGGCGTCATCTGCCGGGCCGAGCGGGTTGGGAGACGGCTCCTCGTCCGTCGTTCCCCTCGTCTTCTCTCCAGGCGGCAGCTTCAGCGGGCCGCGCCTCCCGCAGCCGGCGAGGGCCGAGGCAAGTAGAATCGAGACGAAGGAAAGGGCGAGCGTCCGCCTTTGCCACATGACCTCTGGCCGCTCCGCGAGAATGCCGATCAGCGAGAGCTAGCACAGCCGTGCGGCCACGCCCACGAGGACGCGGACCGCAGTCTCGGAGGCCGCCGCCCGACCCGGCCGTCCACGTTGCCCGTCGGCGCCGGCGCAGCTAACGTCAAGCTCGCTGCCGTTTTCCGCCCCTTCGTGGAGACCCTCGAGCCGATGGCTGGCGTGGCCCTCGTCCAGACCGCGCTGCTCCTGGGCGCCGCGCTCGTGCTGGCCGGCATCCTGTCGAGCCTCGTCGCCACCCGTTTCGGGGCGCCGCTGCTCCTCGTCTTCCTCGCCATCGGCATGCTCGCGGGCGAGGACGGACCGGGCGGCATCCGCTTCGGCAACTACGAGGCCACCTACCTCGTGGGCTCGCTCTCGCTGGCCGTCATCCTCTTCGACGGCGGTCTCCGAACCAGGCTGAGCCGCTTTCGCGGCACCCTCGCCCCCTCGGTGCTGCTCGCCACCCTGGGCGTCGTCGGCACGGCCGGGCTCACCGGACTCGTCGCGGCCCAGGTGCTCCATCTGCCGTTGGCCCGCGGCCTGCTCCTCGGCGCCATCGTCGCCTCGACCGACGCCGCCGCCGTGATGTTTCTCGTCCAGGGCGGCGGCCTGCAGCTCCGCCACCGTGTGGGTGCGGTGCTGGAGATCGAGTTCGGCATCAACGATCCCGTCGCCGTCTTCCTCACCGTGCTCCTGACCGAGATCGTGATCCAGGGCCAGGAGCCGTCGATGCTCGACCTCGCGCTCGACGTGGCACGTCGGGGCCTGGTCGGCGCCGCCTTCGGCGTCGGGGGCGGTTTCGCCGTGGTCCGTCTGCTGAACCGGGTCGATCTGCCGAGCGGGCTCCATCCGCTTTTCGTCATGGCGAGCGCCGTGCTGATCTATGCCGCGGCCGAGCAGGCGCACGGCAGCGGGTTCCTCGCCGTCTATCTGGCGGGCCTCGTCGTCGGCAACCGGCCCGTCCGGGCTTTTCCCGCCATCCAGAGCTTTCACGAGACGGCGACCTGGTTCTGCCAGATCGTCATGTTCGTCGTGCTGGGCCTGCTGGTCACGCCCAGCCATCTTCTGCCCTACCTTCCTCAGGCGCTCCTGATCGCGGCCTTCCTCATCCTCGTGGGCCGTCCGCTCATCGTGGTGCTCTGCCTCGCTCCGTTCCGCTTCAGCCTGGCCGAGACGGGGTTCATCTCGTGGGTCGGGCTCAGGGGCGCCGTCAGCATCTTCCTCGCCGCCGTGCCGACGCTCGCGGGCGCCCCCGGCGCCTTCATCTATTTCAACGTGGCCTTCGTCGTCGTGCTGGTCTCGCTCCTCGTCCAGGGCTGGACGCTCACCTCGGCGGCCCGGCGGCTCGGCCTGGCGCTCCCACGCACCGCGCCCCTGACCAAGCGGGTCGAGCTCGACCTGCCGGGCCAGCTCGACCAGGAGATGGTCGGCTACCCGATCCTCCGCGGCAGCCGGATTCTCGTCCATCGCGCCCTGCCGGACTGGGTCCGGCCGGCCCTCGTCGTGCGTGGCAACGCGATCCTCGAGCCCGCCGCGGCCGGCCCCCTGCAGGCCGGCGACTATGCCTATTTCCTGGTCCCGCCCGCCCGCGTGTCGCGGCTCGACCGGCTGCTCGCGGCCGGCGGCCCGGACGCGGCCGCCACGGCCTTCGGCGAGCTGCCGGTCCACACCGACGTGGAGGTCGGCCCGCTCGCCGACTTCTATGGCCTCCGCCTCTCCGAGGCCGAGCGCGCGATGACCGTAGCCGAGCTCTTCGCCCACCGGTTCGAGGACGTGCCGCAGGAGGGCGAGAGCCTCGACCTCGGCGATGCCGTGCTCGTTGTCCGCGCCGTCGACCCGACGCGGGTAACGCTGGCCACCCTGCGGCTGGCGGACGATGACGAGGGCCGACACCCCTGGCGACGGTTGCGGCAACGGCTCGGCGGGCTGCGCCATCGCGGGCCGGCCAGGGACCGAGGCCCGAGCCCGTAGCCCCCAGGGCTCCCGGAGGGCCCGCGACCCGCCTCGTCATGCTCGCCAGAAGGGCTTTCCCGCCTCCTCGACGGCCTCCGCCTCGGCAAGACCGATGTCGACGACGAGATGCGGCCCGAGACACAGCAGGCGTCGCAGATCGGTCCTGTAGCGCCGGCGGTCACGCCAGATGCGGGGCACCTCCCGGATCCCGATATGGGGGCCGGCGACGCCCCTGCGCCCGCGCAGCGTCGCGCCATCCGCCGACAGCGTCGAAGGTAGCCCGCACACGGCGTTCATGTCGGCCTCGATTCAGTAAAGCCTCAGGATGGTGCCGATCAAACGCCCGCTTCCGGTCGGCTGCAAACCAAGTTACCTTCGGCCCAGGCTCAGCTTTCCTGGGGCTCGGAGGAGAAAATGCGCCTGCCGCCGCTGAACGCGCTCCGCGCCTTCGAGGCCGCCGCGCGGCACCAGAGCTTCGTGCGGGCCGCCGAAGAGCTGAACGTCTCGCAGGGCGCCATCAGTCGGCATGTGAAGCTGCTGGAGCAGCAGCTGGGCGTCGCCCTCTTCCGGCGCCGGGCGCAGGGCATCGAGCTGACCGGACAGGGCCGCACGCTCCTCCCCGAGCTGACCGCCTCGCTCGGTCGCATCGCCCGCGCCGTGCGACAGCTCGCCGAGGGCGATCAGGAGCTGAGGGTGGCGACCGTGCCCACCTTCGCCGGCCGCTGGCTGGTCCGTCGCCTGGGGCGCTACCAGGACCTTCATCCCGCGTCGCGCGTGACCCTCGGGCTCATGTGGGACTATGAGGACTTCTTCCGCGGCAGCTTCGACCTCGGCATCACCGATTTCGAGAGCGACCGGGCGCGGCCCGAGCGCCTCGAGTCGGTGCTGCTGCGACGGGAGGCGATGACCCCGGTCTGCGCGCCCCGCTTGACGGACGGCGCCCAAGCGCTGCGCCGGCCTTGCGATCTTGAGCATCACGTGCTGCTCCACCCGACGCCGGACAGGCAGGACTGGCGGAAATGGCTGCGCGCGGCCGGCCTGCCGGAGGAGCGCGCCGAGGAGGGGCAGGTCTTCGAGACCCTCGAGATGGCGATCTCCGCCGCGCTGGGCGGGCTGGGCGTGGCGATGGCCGACAGGGAGCTGGCTCGGGACGAGCTCTCTTCCGGAAGGCTCGTGGCCCCCTTCGACCTGACGGTCAGGGACGACACCGGCTATTTCCTGTTCGCCGAGCGGGGCCGGCTCGGGGAGCCGCGGATCGCCGCGTTCCGCGACTGGCTCCTTGCCGAGGTGGCCGCCGACGGGACCGGCTGAGGGCCGCTAGGGCCGCTCGAGAAACCTCGCGCGCGCCGCCGTCACCGCCTCCCGCACGCGCTCGGGCGCCGTGCCGCCGAGGCTGCGACGGCTCTCGACCGAGCGCTCGACGCCCAGCACCTCGAGCACGCCGGCCTCGAGACGCTCGTCGAGCCCGCGCAGCTCCTCGAGGCTCAGATCCTCGAGCCCGCAGTCGCGCGTCTCGGCGAGCTTCACCGCGCGCGCCGCCACCGCGTGCGCCTCGCGGAAGGGCACGTTGCGGACGCGTACGAGCCAGTCGGCCAGATCGGTCGCGGTCGTGAAGCCGACACCCGCCGCCTCGCGCATGCGCTCGGGATTGAAGGTGATGCCCTCGAGCATCGCCGCGGCGGCCGCGAGGCACAGCTCGAGCGTGTCGACCGCGTCGAACAGGCCCTCCTTGTCCTCCTGCATGTCCTTGCTGTAGGCGAGCGGCAGCCCCTTCAGGGTCACCAGCAGGGCCTGGAGATGGCCCAGCACCCGCCCGGCCTTGCCGCGCAGAAGCTCGGCCGCGTCCGGGTTTCTCTTCTGGGGCATGATCGAGCTGCCCGAGGTGAAATCCTCGCTCATGCGGGCGAAGCCGAACTGCGGCGTCGACCAGAGGACCAGCTCCTCGGCGAGGCGCGACAGATGGACGGCGCAGATCGCCGCCGCAGCCAGGTAGTCGAGCGCGAAATCGCGATCGGAGACGGAATCGATGCTGTTGGCGGTCGGCCGGTCGAAGCCCAGCTCCCCGGACGTCGCCTCACGGTCGATGGGAAAGCTCGTGCCGGCCAGGGCCGCGGCACCCAGCGGGCACTCGTTGGCGCGCGCCCGGGCGTCCCGGAAGCGCGAGCGGTCGCGCCCCAGCATCTCGACATAGGCCAGGAGATGATGGCCCAGCGTCACCGGCTGGGCTGCCTGGAGATGAGTGAAGCCCGGCATCACGGTGGCCGCGTGCAATTCGGCATGGTGCAGCAGAACCGCCTGCAGCTCCTGGAGCAGGCGCTCGGCCCGGTCGAAGGCGTCGCGCGTCCAGAGCTTCATGTCGGTCGCGACCTGATCGTTGCGCGACCGGGCGGTGTGGAGTCGCCGACCCGGCTCGCCAACCAGCGCCGTCAGGCGCGCCTCGATATTGAAGTGGATGTCCTCGAGCTTGGCGTCGAAGACGAAGTCCCCTGCCTCGATCTCTTCGGCGATCTGCGCCAGACCCCCGAGAATGGCGTCGCGCTCCTCGGCGGTGACGATGCCCTGCCCGGCCAGCATCCGGGCATGCGCGGCCGATCCCGCGATGTCGTGAGCCCACAATCGCTTGTCGAAGCCTATGGAGGCATTTATCTGCTCCATGAGGGGTGCCGGGCCCGCCTCGAAGTGGGCGCCCCAGAGGTCGCGGGCGGCTGCGGGCTTTTCGGTCATTCGTTCTCGTTCCGTCGATGGGAGTTGCCGATGCGCCCGATACGCTGGCTGGCCGTGGCTCTGATGGCGTGGCCCCTCGCCGCGGCTGCCGCCGAAGTCCAGGTGGGTGCCCCGAAGCCGATGCCGCCCCTGGCCTTCGAGACGATGGACGGCAAGGCCGCCTCGCTCGAGCAGTTCCGCGGCAAGGTCGTCGTGCTCAACATGTGGGCCACCTGGTGCGCGCCGTGCCGGAAGGAGATGCCGTCGCTCGACCGCCTGCAGACCGAGGTCGATCCCACCAGGATCGTCGTACTGGCGCTCTCCGTCGACCATGCCGGGCCCGAGCGCGTCCAGGACTTCCTCCAGGGAATCGGCGTCAGCCACCTCCGCGTCTACCGCGACCCCGACATGGCGGCAATCCGCGCCGTCCGCAGCCCGGGCCTGCCGACCACCATCGTCCTCAACGCGGAGGGCCAGGAAGTAGGCCGCGTGCTGGGCGACGCGGACTGGGCCGACCCCGAGGTCGTAAGCGCCCTCGAGAGCCTCGTCCCATCTGCGCCGAAGCGGCAGGCCGTAGAGCGGGCTGCCGCGGAGGGCCCGTCGGGGTCCTGACGCGAGCATCGGGCACCAGCAGGCCCCTTGGCTGCTCAGGCGACCGGGTTATCCGGCCTCATGGAGCGCCGGGCACGAGCAGCCGCTGGCCGGCAGGACCGGCGACGTGCACGCTGTCCGTGCGGCCGACGAAAAGGCCCGTCTCGACCAGACCGACGAGGCGGCGGAGCCGGCAGTCGAGGTCGGCGGGGTCCTGGATCGGCCCGAAGTCGCAGTCGAGGATGAGGTTGCCGCCGTCGGTGCGGTACGGCTTGCCGTCGGCCTCGCGGAGAACCGGACGGCCGCCGAGCTCGGCAATGCGGCGGGCGGTGGCCTGCCAGCCGAACGACACGACCTCGACCGGGACGGGGAGGGCGAGCGCCGGGGCGAGCTTCTGCTCGTCCACGACGATGATCAGGCGGTCGCTGATATCCGCCACGATCTTCTCGCGCAGCAGGGCGCCGCCCATGCCCTTGATGAGGTCGAGGCTGGGCAGCGCCACCTGATCGGCACCGTCGATGGTGAGGTCGAGCCGGCTCGCCGTCTCGAAGTCGACGAGGGGAATGCCGCCGGCCCGGGCCTGGGCGGCGCTGCGCTCCGAGGTCGGGATGGCGGTGATGCGCAGGCCCTCCCGGACGCGGCGGATCAGGGCCTCGATGGCGAAGGCGGCGGTCGAGCCCGTGCCGAGGCCAACGGCCATGCCGTGCCGCACCTCGGCCGCGGCGGCCTCGGCGGCGGCGCGCTTCAGGGCATCACGATCGGGAGGCGGCATCGGCGGGGCTCTAGGGCGTCGGCATGGGGGGCGGCCTCGTCACCAAGCGGGCACAAGCCTAGCCGAGAGCGGCGGCCGGGCGAAGGGGCGAACAGTAGGCGATAGGCGGCCCCCATCGCCCCGAGCACCCGATCAGATCGGAATGACCAGGGACGGCAATCCGGGAGACGAAACCGGCCGGCAGGGGGCCCAGGGAAAAGTGAGCCCAAGCCCGGCTAGTAGATCATGCCGAGCTCGAGCTGCGCTTCCTCGGTCATCATCGAGGGATGCCAGGGGGGCTCCCAGGCGAGCTCGACCTTGCAGCTCTTCACGCCCTCGACGAATTCGACCTTCTCCTGGACCTCGACCGGCAGGCTCTCGGCGACCGGGCAGTGCGGCGAGGTCAGGGTCATCTCGACCAGAACGCTGTCGTCGTCCTCGACGTCGATCCGGTAGATGAGGCCGAGCTCGTAGATGTTGACGGGAATCTCGGGGTCGAAGCAGGTCTTGAGGGCCTCCACGATCTGGGCGCCCAGCGCCTCGGCATGGGCTTGGCGTGCCTTGTCGGGAGCGTGCTCGTCGACCTCGAGCATGGCGGCGCCGCGCTCGACGGCTGAAGTCTGCTCCATGCCTTCCTCACTCATGCGACCGGGGCTCCCTCAGGCGAACATCGCCGCTACTCGCCGCAGCGAGGCGGCGAGCGCGTCGATATCGTCGGTGGTGTTGTAAACGCCGACCGAGGCCCTGGCCGAGGCGGTGAGCCCCAGCCGCTCGTGCAGCGGCATGGCACAGTGGTGGCCGGTGCGGATGGCGATCCCGTCGAGGTCGAGCATCGTGCCCACGTCCTGGGGGTGCACGCCATCGAGAGCGAAGGAGACGACGCTCACCCGCCGGGCCGGGCTCCCGACAATTCTTATATCTGGGATCTGGCCGAGCGTCCGCAGCGCGTGGCCCAGAAGCTCGGCCTCGTGCCGCTCGACCGCCTCGAGCCCGATCTCCCCCAGCCAGTCGGCGGCGACACCCAGCGCCACGATGCCGGCGATGTCGGGCGTGCCGGCCTCGAACCGGAAAGGAATCTCGTTGAAGGTGGTGCCGGCGAAGGACACGCGCTCGATCATGTCGCCGCCGCCCTGCCAGGGCGGCATCGCCTCCAGGAGGTCGGCCCGGCCCCAGAGCACGCCCACGCCCGACGGCCCGTACATCTTGTGGCCAGAGAAGACGAGAAAGTCCGCCCCCAGCGCCTGGACGTCGACCGGGCGGTGCTGGACCGCCTGGGCAGCATCGACGAGGACGGGAACGCTCCGCTCGTGCGCCATGGCGACGAGCTCCTCGACCGGGTTCACCGTGCCCAGCACGTTCGAGACCCAGGCGAAGGCGGCAAGCTTCGTGCGCGGCGAGAGCCGCTCCTTGAATGCGGCAAGGTCGAGCTCGCCGTCATCGGTGATGGGTGCCGCCACGACCTTCGCACCGGTCGCCTCGGCCACGAGCTGCCAGGGCACGATGTTGGCGTGGTGCTCCATCTCGGTGACGAGGATCTCGTCGCCGGGCCCGAGCTTGGGGCGGAGGAAGCTCTGCGCCACGAGATTGACGCCCTCGGTGGCATTGCGGACGAAGACGAGCTCGCGCCAGTCGGCGGCGTTGATGAGCGCCTGGAGCTTGCGCCGGGCGGCGTCGTGGGCGGCCGTGGCGCGCTGGCTCAGCTCGTACACGCCGCGGTGGATGTTGGCGTAGTCCTGCTCGTAGAAGCGCTTCTGCTCCTCGATCACGGCCGAGGGCTTCTGGGTGCTGGCGGCGCTGTCGAGATAGACGAGCGGCCGGCCGTGGACGCGGGTCCGGAGGATCGGGAACTGGGCCCGGACGGCCTCGACGTCGAAGTCGGCGGACGGATCGGGCTGGCGGATAGCCGTGACCGTGCTCATGCGAGCAGTCCCTCAAGCATTCCCCCACCGGGCAGGCGACGCAGCGCTGCCCGCGTGGCATAGGCCTTGACCGTGGGATCAGCGAAACGAGCGATGACCTCGCCGGCGAAGGCCCAGGTCAGGATGCTCGTGGCAGTCGCCCGATCGAGCCCGCGCGAGCGGAGATAAAAGAGCGCCGTCGGGTCGAGGTCGCCCACGGTGGCACCATGGCTGCACTTGACGTCGTCGGCGTAGATCTCGAGCTCGGGCTTGGTGTCGATCTCGGCATCGTCCGACAGAAGGAGGTTGCTGTCGGCCTGGAAGGCATTTGTTTTCTGTGCCTCCCTGTGAACGATGATCTTGCCGGCGAAGACGGCATGGCCGCGCCCGTCGACGACACCCTTGTAGAACTGGTCGGAATGGCTGCCCGGGGCCAAATGGTGGATGCGGATCAGCGTGTCCACATGCTCGGCCCCGGTCGGCATGTAGAGGCCGTTCAGGAGGCACTCGACGCCGGAGCCGGCTATGCGGATCTCGCTTTCGTTGCGGACCAGCCCGCCGCCGCCGGTCGAGATCGTCTGCTCGTAGCGGGCGCGATCGGCCGCGGCGAGGTCGGTCTTGCCGATGAAGGTCGCGGCGTCGTGGAGGCTCTGCAGGCGGTCGTGGACGAGCTCCGCGTCCCGGCCGAGCTGGATCTGGGTCACAAGGTTGGTGAGGCAGTGGCCGATGCCGACGGCGGCATGCGTCTCGATCAGCTTCAGCTTGGCCCCGGCGCCCAGGCGGACGACGCAGCGAGGATGGGTCATCACCGCCGCGGGCTGGCCCATGGTGAGGAAGACGAGCTGCAGCGGCGCGTCGAGGACGACGCCGTCGGCGAGCTCGATCCAGGCCCCCGAGACGGCGAACGCCGCGTTGAGGGCGGTGAAGCTCCGCTCGTCGTCAACCGCCGCCAGGGCGGCCGCCGCCTTCTCGGGCTCCTCCTCGAGGACGCGGCCGAGGCTGCGCACGACCGCCCCGGCCGGCAGGCCCTGGACATGGCAGAGCTGGGGCACCAAGTGGCCGTCGACGAAGATCAGCCGTCGCGCCTTGGGTCCACCCAGGAGATGCGGGCCCAGCCTGTCGAGGCCGATCTCGCTCGCCGGCGCCAGGCCCATGGCGACATTGGCCTCGCGCGCCACCGCCGTATATTTCCAGGCCTCGGTCCGCTGGGTGGGGAAGCCCTGACCGGCGAAGCGCTCGAAGCTCGTCTCGCGCAGTCGGGCCACGGTGCCGGCCCGGCTGCCGGGCAGACGCCCCTTCACCTCGCCGAACAGGCGGGCGAAGGCGGGATCGGGGGCCACGCTGCGGCGGGAGGCCTGAGCCATGCTTTTTTCCTCTCAGGCCGCGACCTTGGTGCCGAGCAGGGCCTCGTAGCCGCCCTTCTCGAGCTCGAACGCCAGCTCCTTGCCGCCGCTCCGCTGGATCCGGCCTTCGGCCAGCACGTGGACGCGGTCGGGGACGATATAGTCGAGCAGCCGCTGATAGTGGGTGATGACGATCATCGAGCGGCCGGGATCGCGGAGGCCGTTGACGCCGTCGGCGACCGTCCGGAGCGCGTCGATGTCGAGCCCGCTGTCGGTCTCGTCCAGGATCGCGAGACGCGGCTCGAGCATCGCCATCTGGAGGATCTCGTTGCGCTTCTTCTCGCCGCCCGAGAAGCCGAAATTGAGGTCGCGCTTCAGGAGGTCCTCGCCGACCGCCAGGACTTTTGCCTTCTCGCGCAGGCGGCGCATGAAGTCGGCCGCCGTGATCTCGGCCTCGCCCCGGGCCTTCCTGACGGCGTTCATGGCCTGACGAAGAAAATACATGTTCGAGACGCCCGGGATCTCGACCGGGTACTGCATGGCGAGGAAGAGCCCGGCCGCGGCCCGCTCCTCGGCATCCAGGGCCAGCAGGTCCTGGCCCTCGAAGATGGCACCGCCCTCGGTCACCTCGTAGCCTTCGCGGCCGGCCAGGACGTAGGCGAGCGTGCTCTTGCCCGAGCCGTTGGGGCCCATCACGGCATGCACCTCGCCCGCCTTCACCTCGAGCGACAGGCCCTTGAGGATCTCCTTGCCGCCGACGGCGACGTGCAGGTCCTTGATCGTCAGCATCGCAGATCCTTGATCGTCATCATCCATGCGCCTCAGCCGACGCTGCCCTCGAGCGACACCCCGAGCAGCTTCCTGGCCTCGACGGCGAACTCCATCGGCAGCTCGTTCATCACGTCCCGGCAGAAGCCGTTGACGATCAGCGCCACCGAGTCCTCCTCGGGAATGCCACGCGAGCGACAATAGAAGAGCTGGTCGTCGCTAATCTTGGACGTCGTCGCCTCGTGCTCGCACTTGGCGGAGCGGTTCCTGACCTCGATATAGGGCACCGTGTGGGCGCCGCAGCGGTCGCCGATCAGCAGCGAGTCGCACTGGGTGTGGTTGCGGGCACCGACCGCTCCCTTCATCACCCGCACGAGCCCGCGATAGGTGCTGTCGGAGCGCCCGGCCGAGATCGTCTTGGCGACGATGCGCGAGCGCGTGTTCTTGCCGATATGCACCATCTTGGTGCCGGTGTCGGCCTGCTGGCGGTTGTTGGTCACCGCCACCGAATAGAACTCGCCCACCAAGTCATCGCCCTGCAGGATGCAGGACGGGTATTTCCAGGTGATGGCCGAGCCCGTCTCGACCTGAGTCCAGCTGATCTTGCTCTTGCGGCCGCGGCAGGCGCCCCGCTTGGTGACGAAATTGTAGACGCCGCCCTTGCCCTCGCTGTCGCCCGGGTACCAGTTCTGGACCGTCGAGTACTTGATCTCGGCATTGTCGAGGGCGATCAGCTCGACGACCGCCGCATGCAGCTGGTTCTCGTCGCGCATCGGCGCGGTGCAGCCCTCGAGGTAGCTCACATAGGCGCCCTCGTCGGCGATGATCAGCGTGCGCTCGAACTGGCCGGTGCCGGCCGCGTTGATGCGGAAATAGGTCGAGAGCTCCATCGGGCAGCGCACGCCCTTGGGCACATAGACAAAGCTGCCGTCGGAGAAGACGGCCGAGTTGAGCGCCGCGAAGAAATTGTCGCCCTGGGGCACGACCGAGCCCAGATACTTACGGACGAGGTCCGGATGCTCCTGGATCGCCTCGGAGATCGAGCAGAAGACGATGCCCAGCTCCTCGAGCTTCTTCTTGAAGGTGGTCGCCACCGAGACGCTGTCGAAGACATAGTCCACGGCGACACCGGCCAGCAGCTCCTGCTCCTTGATCGGGATGCCGAGCTTGTCATAGGTCTTGCGGATCTCGGGGTCGATCTCGTCCAGGCTTTTCGGCCGCTCCTTCTGCTGCGGCGCCGAATAGTAGCTGATGGCCTGATAGTCGATCGGCGGGTAGGTGACCTTCTGCCAGCCCGGCTCCTCCATCTGCAGCCAGCGGCGGTAGGCGCCCTGGCGCCACTCGGTCATCCAGGCGGGCTCGCCCTTCTTGGCCGAGATGAAGGCGACGGTCTGCTCGTCCAGGCCGTTCGGCGCGCGGTCCTCGAGAATGTCGGTGAAAAAGCCGTACTTGTAGTCGCTGCCCTGGAACGAGCGGACCGTGTCGAGCGCCGTCGCCATCATCAAGCTCCGATCTCGTTGTCGCCCGGTGCCTGCCCAGCGCCCGGCATGCCGACGCCCCGGCGACCCTGCTCCGGCAGGAACGCCCAGGGGATCGAGAAGGTCATCTCGCTCAGCGTCACCCCATCCAGCGCCTCGCGGATCGCCCCGTTGATCCGCTGCCAGTTGGCCCGGGTCGGGCAAAGCCGCTCGATGCCGCAGTCGCTCGTCTCTGTGTCGATGCAGGCGGTCAGAGCGATCGGGCCGTCGAGGGCCTCGATGATCTCAGCGACAGAGATGTCCGCGGGCTCGCGGGCGAGGTCGTAGCCGCCATAGACGCCGCGATGCGAGACAAGCAACTCCGCCCGTGCCAAGGCCTTCAGGATTTTTCCGGCCATCGGCTGAGGCACGCCGGTCGCCGCGGCGATCTCAGGCGTCGCGAGGGAGCGGCCGTGCTCCCGCGCCAGATGGGTCATGATGACGATGCCGTAGTCGGCGAGCTTGCTGAGCCTGATCACCGAAGCCTCGCGGTCGCTGCGCAGTCCCTAATTAGAACCGTTTCGGTTCGATTTAAAGCGGCTGGCGGGAAAAAAGGTCCGTCGACGGCCGATCGCTCACCAACCCTTAATCCTCATGCGACCATGATCGCAGCGGACATCGGCGGAGGTGAGACCATCGTGTTGGCGCAGGTCCTGACAGGTGCCGCTCCGACGCTCGCGGCCGGGACGAGGGGAACACTCGGTCGAGCGAAGGCGGTCCGTACGGGCGGTGCTGCTCGCCTGGCCCGGGCTGGAATGGCCGCCTGGCCCGCCGGCCTCGTCGCCCTGCTCCCGCTGCTCCTCGCGCCCGCGGCCGGAAGCCCGACCGACCTCGTCCGTCTCGCGCTGCTTCTCGTGGCCCTGGCGTTGCTGGCACAAGCCGGGGCGGCGCTGGGTCGTCCCGGCCGCAGCGGCTCACTTGGCCGGCTGGCCCGAGCGCTTGCCACGGCGGCGTTGCTCGGTGGTGGCGGCTGCCTGCTCGCCGGAGCGCTCGGCCCTCCACTCCGCGTGGTG
Organism: uncultured Alphaproteobacteria bacterium; assembly: GCA_963828215.1. Lineage (GTDB taxonomy): Bacteria > Pseudomonadota > Alphaproteobacteria > Geminicoccales > Geminicoccaceae > CAVTJL01. Next base: position 65,067 of record CAWHFO010000033.1, read on the forward strand.
GCGCCGGTCATCCTCATCGTAGAGATCACCCTGCGAACTCGGCCGCCGGCGCCCCCTGCCGCTCGTCGCGGCCCTCGCGGCCTGCGGGGCGGCGTTGAGGATCGAGGCTGCGGCGCTCGTTCTCGACGTGGCTCACGGTCCGGGGCTCGTGCTGCTGGCCTTCGCCGTCGGCGTTCTCGTGGCGCTCGCCCGGCGACGGCGCGAGCGGATGCTCGGGGCCGCCCGCGCCGAGGCCGGCACGAGCCTCTCGAGCGGCACGCTCCTCGAGCTCGGGCTGGGAACGGCGGCCGCCGGCGCAGCTGGGCTCTATCTGGCCCTGCTCGCCGCCTCGCCGGCGGCCGGTGCTGCCGCAGGACCGCTCGTCTACCTATCGGCACCGCTGGCGCTGGGCGCCCTCCTGCGCTGGTGGCGGCTCGCCATCGGTACCGAGGGCGGCCGGCCGTCCTCGGCTTGGCTACAGGATCCTGCCCTGGCTCTGCTGCTGGGAGGCTGGGGCGCCTCCCTGGGGCTCGTCCTCCACCTCGTGCCGTCGCTGGGACCGGCTCCGGGCGCCCTCCACCTCATGGCGCCGATCTGGTAAAAGCCGGCGCGTCGCGATCCGGTCATGCCGGTCGCCCACGGCCTTCCGGACGGAGTGCTGCCCATGGCCCCGCGCGCGCTCGAGGGACTGCGCATCCTGGACCTCACCCGCATTCTCGCGGGGCCGACCTGCACGCAGCTCCTGGGCGACCTCGGAGCCGACGTCATCAAGATCGAGCGGCCGGGCGAGGGCGACGACACGCGGAAGTGGGGGCCGCCCTATCTGCCCGGCAAGGATGGCGAGCCCACCCACGAAAGCGCCTACTATCTCTCCTCCAACCGCAACAAGCGCTCGGTCGCGATCGACATCGCCCGGCCCGAGGGGCAGGCCCTGCTGCGGCGTCTGCTCGCCGGATGCGACGTGCTGGTCGAGAACTTCAAGGCGGGCGGACTCGACAAATACGGCCTCGGCTATGAGAGCCTGCGGGGCGACTTTCCGGGCCTCGTCTATTGCTCGATCACCGGCTTCGGCCAGACCGGCCCCTACGCGCCGCGCGCCGGCTACGACTACCTGGCCCAGGGCTATGGTGGGCTGATGAGCATCACCGGGGCACCCGACGGCGAGCCCATGAAGGTGGGGGTCGGCATCGCCGACGTGATGTGCGGCATGTACGCCACCGTGGCGATCCTGGCGGCGCTCCGCCATCGCGACGCCACCGGCCAGGGCCAGCGGATCGACATGGCGCTCCTCGACACCCAGGTCGCGTGGCTCGTCAACGAAGGAATGAACTATCTGGTCTCGGGCATCGTGCCGCGCCGGCTCGGCAACGAGCACCCCAATATCGTGCCGTACAAGCTCTTCAAAAGCAGCGACGGCGAGGTGCTTTTCGCCGTCGGCAACGACGCACAGTGGCGGCGCTGGTGCGGCTTCGCCGGCGCCGAAGCCCTCGGCGGCGACCCGCGCTTCGCGACCAATCCGCTCCGCGTCAGGAACCGCGAGGCCCTCTACGCGTTGATGCCGCCCTACGTGGCGAGGAAGACGACCCGGGAATGGGTCGACGGCCTGGCGGCGTTGGGAGTGCCCTGCGGACCGGTCAACACCATCGACCGGGTCTTCGCCGATCCGCACGTCCAGGCCCGCGGCTTGCGCCTCGAGCTGCCGCATGCCCTGGCGGCGTCCGGCACCACGCCGGCCATCGCCAATCCGATCAAGATGTCCGCCACGCCGCCCGACTACCGTCATGGCCCGCCGGTCCTGGGCCAGCACACCGAGGAGGTGCTGGCGGGGCTTTTGGGCATCGGCGGCATCGAGATCGAGGCGCTGCGCGAGCAGGGCGTCATCGGCTGACGCTGGGCCCGCGGCGCGCCGCCCTGGGATAGGCGCGGGCCTCGGTTAGGTAGCGCAGAAGGCGGCCGCCCCAATGCCGGGCAGGGCGCACCCGCGTTCGATCTCGTCGAGGATCAGGCCGCAGGGGTTCTCCGCGTTGCAGGGCGGGTAGGTGGCCGGCCAGACTTCGAGGCACTGGGCCACATAGCGCGCCGCTTGCTCCGTTCCGACGGTCTCCGGGCAGGGCGCCGCCGGTCCCGAGGCGGCCCGGGCCGCCTCGCTCCGAGGGCGGACGCAACGAGGAAGGCGTCGATCAGCGGGCGCATGGTCCCTTCCGACGGCCGCCCGGCGATGCGCCGACGGTGCAGGACAGGGCGGCCCGGCCGCGGCTTGAGGCGGGCCGCCGCATCGCGTATCGCCTACCCGGCCCGCCCGGAGCGAGGGGCGGCCCGGCGCCGCGGGGGAAGGGATGTTGATCGAGGAGCTGGAGCGCCGGGTCGCCGCGGGCGACCTCGTCTTCGACCCGCTGCAGCGGGCCGCGGCGGAGCGGCTCGACCGGCTGGCCCGCGCGCTCGAGGCTTACCAGCCAGCGACCGAGCGGCCGGCCAACGGCATTCTCGCCCGGCTCGTTTACAAGCCACCGCCCGCGCCCCGGCGCGGTCTCTACATCCATGGCGACGTCGGCCGCGGCAAGTCGATGCTCATGGACCTCTTTTTTGCCACCGCTCCGATCGAGAGGAAGCGCCGGACGCACTTTCACGAGTTCATGCTGGAGGTGCAGCGGCGCTTGCATGCCCTGCGCCGAGCGGGAGGCCGCCAGGATCCTCTGATCGCTGTCGCCGGCGAGATCGCCGCGGCGAGCACGCTTCTCTGCTTCGACGAGTTCCACGTCGTCGACATCGCCGACGCGATGATCCTCGGCCGCCTTTTCACGGGTCTCTTCGATCGGGGAGTGGTCGTGGTGGCGACCTCGAACTGGCCGCCGCGGCGCCTCTACGAGGATGGGCTCAATCGGGAACGCTTCCTACCCTTCATCGACCTCCTCCTGGAGAGGCTGGAGGTGGTGGCGCTCGAGGGGCCCGTCGACTATCGGCTCAGCCGTCTGAAGGACCTGCCCGTTTACCATCATCCGCTCGGGTCGGAGTTCGAGGCGCAGCTCGATAGACTTTTTCACCTATTGACCGACGGCCAGCCGGCCGCGCCCGAGGACGTGACGGTGGGTGCGCGCCGTCTCGTGGTGCCGCGCGCTGCCGCGGGGGTGGCACGGCTCGACTTCCGCGACCTCTGCGCCCAGCCGCTCGGCGCCGCGGACTATCTGGCGCTTACCGAGCGCTTCCACACTCTCATTCTCGAAAACGTGCCGTTGCTGACGCCCGACCGGCGAAACCAGGCGCGGCGCTTCATGACCCTCATCGACGCCCTCTATGAGCGCCGCATGATGCTTTTCCTGTCCGCCGAGGAGCCGCCCGAGAGGCTCTACCCGGAGGGCGACGGCGCCTTCGAGTTCCGGCGGACGGTGAGCCGGCTCGTCGAGATGCAGAGCCGGGGCTATCTCGAGGCATGTCGCGACCGTCGCCCCGACAGCCTGCCCAGTGATTTTACGCCTTTTGCGCTCACGAGCGATTTGGTGTGAGCATCGCCGAGCCCGCCTGAACCGACTGAAGCCAGCCATCCGGCCATGTGCCTTCAAAAGTTGTTCATTTGGCCTGGAGCCGGGTAGCCGATGGCTACCTCAACGAACCTTGGCCCGCTTTGCTGATAATATTTGCCTCCTGGCTGAGCGCGATGCGGGAGCGGGCGCGTACGTGCGAGTCGTCGACCGGGCCCGGGTCAAGGCCTACCCCACGAGTCAGCCGGCCCGGGATAGGGCCGACCGGCTCGACCCTGCTCCGATGGACCGGTTCTGTCATGCCAGGGCGCCGGCCGCCCGCATCCTGTCCCCGCGAGCGATGAGCGGTGCCAATCGCGTCGCCCTGGGGACCGCGCTGGGCCATCGCGCAGGATTTCACCGGCTGAGCGCGGCACACGCCTCGAAACCAGTCGCCCGCCTCCCCGCAACATCTCGGACGACGGGCCCTTCTCGCCATTGCAGCATCCTCTAGAGGATCGGTGCTCCGCCAGCGCCCGCGCGGCTGACTGTCCCGTCGTGCCGAGGGTCGCTGCCGCGCCGGACCCTGCCTCGCGGGCCGAGAATGGCTCGGCCGCCCCGCCCTGGGCTGGCGACGGATTGGTTCCGCGGTGCCGGATTCCCGGCCGATTCGGACCCGCGCCCTCGACTTGCCCTATGTAATGCTATATCGTTTCATAGACGGCGAGAGCCTCGCCGCCGTATCACCTGCCTATGGGGAGGGCTTCATGAGGATGCTCGCCATCGCGGCCGGGATCGCCGCTCTATCGGCCACGGCCGCCCCGGCGGAGGCGGCGTCTCGGCCGATTGCGATCGTCGCCGCCGAGAATTTCTATGGCGACGTAGCGGAGCAGATCGGCGGGCCCGACGTGCGCGTCACGAGCATCATGAGCAACCCCGATCAGGACCCGCATTTGTTCGAGGTCAGCCCCTCCGTGGGCCGGGCCGTATCCGGGGCGCAGGTCGTGATCTATAGCGGGATCGACTACGACCCCTGGATGGAGAAGCTCCTGGGTGCCGCCCGATCCGCGGACCGCAAGGTGATCGTCGTAGCCGATCTCGTGGGCCGGAAGACCGGCGACAATCCGCATATCTGGTACGATCCGCAGACCATGCCGGCCCTCGCCCGAGCGCTCACGGAAACGCTCGCCGCCAAGGATCCGGCGCACGCCGAGGGCTACCGGCAGCGCGAGGCGAAGCTCGTGGCGTCGCTGGAGCCGATCGAGAACAAAATCGCCGAGCTTCGCAAGCGACTGGACGGCATCCCGGTGACCGCGACCGAGCCCGTCTTCGGCTACATGTTCGAGGCGCTCGGCATGAAGGTGATGAACGGGTCCTTCCAGATGGCGGTGATGAACGACACCGAGCCCAGCGCCTCCGACGTCGCCGCCTTCGAGAGGAGCCTCAAGTCCGGACAGGTCAAGCTCCTGGTCTACAACAGCCAGGCGACCGACCCCGTGGCCGAGCGGATGGAGAGGACCGCGAGGGAATCGCATGTCCCGGTGGTCGGCGCCACCGAGACGGCGCCTCCGGGCAAGACCTATCAGGCGTGGATGCTGAGCGAGCTCGAGGCGGTCGACAAGGCGTTGCCGGCACGGACCCAATGAATGCCGTCGAGCTCCGGGACGTCACGCTGAGGCTCGGCGGGCGCGCGGTCCTGGCCGGCGTGAGCCTCGAGATCGGCGGCAGGGAGCTCGTGGGCGTGCTGGGCCCGAACGGGTCCGGCAAGACGACGCTGATGCGCGCCATCCTGGGCCTCCTGCGGCCCGCGAGCGGCAGCATCAGCGTGCTGGGCCGACCGGCAGCGCGCGGCAATCCCTCGATCGGCTACATGCCGCAGACGCGTGGCGGGCTCGGAGCCGTTCGCCTCAGCGGCCGGGATGTCGTCGCCAGCGTTGTCGACGGCCATCGGCCGGGCCTGCCGTTCCTCGGCAGGGCCGGACGGCTGGAGGTCGAGCGCGTGCTCGACCTCGTCGGCGCCCGCGAGCTGGCGCGGCAGCCGGTGATCGAGATGTCGGGCGGCGAGCGACAGCGACTGCTGCTCGCCCAGGCGCTGGTCGGCAGGCCGCGGCTGCTGCTCCTCGACGAGCCGCTGATCAGCCTCGACCCGCATCATCAGCGCGCGGTGGTCGAGCTGACGCGCGCTCTCCAGAGGGAGCTCGGCATCGCCGTTCTCTTCAGCGCCCACGAGATCAACCCCTTGCTCGGCAGCCTCGACCGCGTGCTCTATCTGGGCGGCGGCCGGGCGGCGCTCGGCACGGTCGAGCAGGTCATCACCGGGCCCGTCCTCTCCCGGCTCTACGGCTCGGAGATCGACGTCGTCCGCCTCAAGGGCCGCATCTTCGTCATGTCCGACGGCCATGACATGGAGCATGACGAGCACCGCCACCATGCTTGACTACGACTTCATGCGCAACGCGCTGGCGGCGGCCGCCATCGTCGCGGTCGTGGCGGGGCTGGTCGGCTACTTTCTCGTGCTGCGCGGGCAGACCTTCGCCGGGCATGCGCTCTCCCATGTGGGCTTCGCCGGGGCCACCGGCGCCGTGCTGGTCGGTGTCTCGCCGCTCGCGGGGCTCATCGCCGTCGCGGTCGCGGCGGGCGTCGGCATGGGCATCATGGGCGAGCGGCTGGCGCAGCGCGACGTGGCGATCGGCATCGTGCTGAGCTTCTCGCTCGGCCTCGGGCTCTTGTTCCTGCACTTCTATACGTCGTTCGCCAGCGCGGCGTCGGCGCTCCTCTTCGGCAACGTCCTGGCCGTGGACCGGGAGACGGTCTGGGTCCTGCTGGCGCTCGGCATCCTCTGCGTGGGCGCGCTCGCGATCATCGCCCGGCCGCTGCTGTTCGCCAGCCTCCAGCCCGAGCTGGCCGAGGCCAGGGGCGTGCCGCTGCGCGCGCTGGGCGCGCTCTTCCTGGCACTGGTCGGCCTCGCCACCGCCGAATGCGCCCAGATCGTGGGCGTGCTTTTGGTCTTCGCGCTGATGGTGGGGCCGGCCGCGACCGCCCAGCGGCTCACCACCGGCATTGGCCAGGGCCTCGCGCTCTCGGCTGGCCTGGCGCTGGCCGAGGCATGGCTCGGGCTGACGCTCGCCTTCTACACGGACTGGCCCACCAGCTTCTGGATCTGCACCCTGAGCGCCGCCGTCTATCTGCTGGCGGGGCTGCCGGCCCTGCGGCGGAGCGGCCCCGTCGCTGCGGCCGAGCCGGCGGTCCGCGCCCACGGCGCTCGACAGGCGCCGGCGCCCGTGACCGGGAAGGTCTGACCCGCGCGAGCCGGTCGCAGCTCGCGCGAGGCTCATAGAGCCCCGCTATCGATCCGAGAGACAGCCGGGATTTCCGCGGCTGACCCCGCTCGGGCCATCCTCTGCCGTGGCAGCCCGGCCCCTCGATCCGGGCGCAACGGAGAAGAGGAGAAGCTCGTCATGATGATCAGCAGGAAGAGCCGCACGGCGCTGAAGGCGTTGATGCTGGCGGTGACGCTCGGCGGTGCCGCGGCAGCCGGCTCGACAGCAGCGCTGGCGGGCGGCTGCCCGGCCGACAAGGTCGTGGCCGACGGGCGCCGGCCAGAAGCCCGGCGCCACCGCGCCCGAGGGGGTCACCGACACGGTCCTGGCCGCGATCGACCTCGGCAGCGAGCCGGTCGCCATTCAGGACAGGAAGCTCCGGCTGCGGCGGCTCGTGATCCAGCCCGGCGGCGTCGTTCCCTGGCACAGCCACGGCGACCGGCCGGCGATCATCTACGTCGTCCAGGGCGAGGTCGTGGAGTACGCCAGCACCTGCGCCGTGCCGATCCTCCACAAGGCGGGCGACGCCACGCCCGAGATGCACGCCACCTCGCACTGGTGGAAGAACACCGGCAAGAAGTCGGCCGTGCTGCTGTCCGCCGACATCCTGCACGACACCGACGACGCGCACATGATGTGAGCGCCGCCGAGGCGCCTCGATCGAGCGGGCGTGGCGTCGTCCCTTGCGGCGCCACGCGCCCCCCAACCCAATCGGGAGCCCGTCGATGTCCACGAGCCTCGCCGAGGCGGGACCGCCCACGCAGGCGGCCCAGCACGCCGGTGCAGCGCTGCTGCGCACCCTCGTCATCGCGGTGATCGCCTTTCTCACGGTGGTCGATCTCTTCGCCACCCAGGCCATCCTGCCCTCGCTCGTCCGGGCCTACGGCGTCAGCCCGGCCGCGATGGGGCTCGCCGTGAACGCGAGCACGATCGGCATGGCCATAGCCGGCCTCGCTGTCGCCTTCTTCAGCCGCCGGATCGACCGCCGCCGCGGCATCCTGGTGAGCCTCGTGCTGCTCTCCGTGCCGACGGCGCTGCTGGCGACGGCACCGAGCCTCGGTGCCTTCGCAGCGCTCCGCGTGACGCAGGGGCTCTTCATGGCCTCGGCCTTCGCGCTGACCCTCGCCTATCTGGGCGAGCGCTGCAGCGCCACCGATGCCGCGGCCGCCTTCGCGGCTTATGTGACGGGCAATGTCGCGAGCAACCTCGTCGGCCGGCTGATCTCGGCGGCGGTCGCCGACCATCTCGGCCTCGCCGCCAATTTCTATCTGTTTGCGCTGCTGAACCTCGCGGGCGCGCTGCTCGTCTACCTCACGATCGGGCGGACGCAGCCAATGGCCGCGATGGCACAGGCGCCTCGATCGCCGCTCGCGACCTGGGCCGCCCATCTCGGCAACCGGCCGCTGCGCGCCAGCTTCGCCATCGGCTTTCTCATCCTCTTCGCCTTCATCGGCACCTTCACCTATGTGAACTTCGTGCTGGTGCGGGAGCCCTTCCTCGTCGGGCCGATGGCCCTGGGCTTCGTCTATCTCGTCTTCCTGCCCTCGATGGTCACCACGCCACTGGCCGGCCGCGCCGTCCGGCGGCTCGGCACACGGCCCACCTTCTGGGCGGCCATGGGCATGGCCGGCGTCGGCCTGCCGCTCCTCCTCGTGCCGAGCCTCGCGGCGGTGATCCTCGGGCTGGCGCTCGTGGGGGTGGGGACCTTCCTCGCCCAGGCGACCGCGACAGGCTTCGTCGGCCGGGCCGCGACCGTCGATCGGGGCGCTGCCAGCGGGCTCTATCTCGCCTCCTATTTCCTCGGGGGCATCGTCGGCACGGCGGTCCTGGGCCTGCTCTTCGACCGGCAGGGCTGGCCCGCCTGCGTGGCAGGGATCGGCCTCGCACTGGCGCTCGCCGCAGCCCTCGCCCAGAGGCTGAGGCTGGCCGCTGCGCCGATGGAGGCTGAAGCCTCACACGCGGCGATGCCATCGGCTCAGTGACGGGACAGGCGAGGTTCCGCGCCTCGGATCGTCAAGGATGGTGACCTTGCGCCTCCGATCGCCTCGGCTAAGTTCCCGGTCAAGGGGCAAATGACAGCGCGTGACAGAAGCCCGACGGAGACGGTCGTGCCAGCCGAGTTTCCGCTCTATTCGGCGTTGAGCCGGCCGGACGCGACCGGGCTGCCGCTCGCCTGGGGCGTGTGGGGCGCCGACGACGAGATCGGCATGCTCAACAACATCTCGCCGGAAAAGGCGGTGGAGGCGGCGGCGCTGGTGAAGGAGGGCCGCCGCTTCAATATGGATCTGCCGCTCGACCTGCCCTGGGGGAGCTTCACGGCCCATCCCGAGGACGAGCGCTTCGCGCCACGCCATGTCGTGACGTCGAGCCAGCTCGCCCATCTGCCGATGCGGGACGACCACCTCCAGGGCTTTTATCTTCAGGGCTCGTCGCAGTGGGACGGGCTGACCCACATGGCCGATCCCGAGCACGGCTTCTACAACACGCCACGGCAGGCGGGGCCGCTGCCGGTCTTTCGGGGACGCTGCGGCATCGACCGCGTGGCCGAGTTCGGCATCTTCACGCGCGGGGTGCTGGCCGATGCCGAGCGCTATTTCGCGGCCATCGGGCGGCCATGGTCAGTCGTCGGCGGCGATACCATCACCACCGACGAGCTCAAGGCCTGCCTCGCCCGGCAGGGCACGTCGCTGACACCCGGCGATTTCCTGTTCGTCCGCACAGGCTGGCTCACCGAGTTCCTTGCCGCGAACCGGGACGGGCGTGCCGGCCTCTTCAAGCGCAGGGATTATTCGGGCGTCTCCGGCGCCGAGGCGATGTGGGCCTTTCTCTGGGACAGCCGGGTTGCGGGCCTGGCCAGCGACGCCGTGGCGGTCGAGGCGTTCCCGCCCCGGCCGGGCGAGCCCAGTCTTCACTGGGCGATCGCGCGGCTGGGCCTGACGCTGGGCGAGATGTTCTGTCTGGACGCTCTGGCGGACGCGTGCCGTGAGCGGAGCGACTACGCGTTTCTGTTCATCGGCAAGCCGCTCAATCTCCGCGGCGGCGTCGGCTCGCCGGCCAACGCCATGGCGGTGATCTGAGCGCCTGCCTTCGCGGCGCCTCCCGAGGCGAGCCTCCCCCGAGCGATCCGGCCTACACCTTCTCGACGGCACCGCCGCCCTCGGCCCAGTCCTTGAAGGCGCCGAGGTTGCGGACGTCGCGGTAGCCGAGGTCCTTGAGCGCCTTGCCGGCCAGCGCCGAGCGTCCCCCGGAGGCGCAGTAGAGGATCACGATGCGGTCGCGGTCGAAGGCCGGGTCGTGATAGGGCGATTCCGGGTCGCCACGGAACTCGAGCATGCCGCGCGACACGTGCTCGGCACCCGCGACCTTGCCGCTGGCCTGCAGCTCCGGCGCGTCGCGCTCGTCGACGACCAGGGCGTCGCCCACGGCGATCGGAGCGGCAGCTTCCTCGCGCCCGATCGGCGGCACCCGGGCTCTGAGCCGAGGTGGCCCCATCAGATCGCGAGCAGCACCACGCCGAACAGAAGGCAGAGAATGGCGATCGCGCCGGCAGCCGGGAGCTGGGCATCGAGGCTGTGCTCGTAGACGGGATCGAGCCGCGGGTTCGCCTGCGACAGGTCGGAAGGCTGGCTGTGCATCGGTGGTCTCCTGGCGGATCGTCCGGACCGGGGCGATCGACCCGCCCGCTGCCGCCACGACCGGCAGCAGGGGCCATCTGCCATGAAGCACAGGAGGCATCGGGAACCCTGTGACCGTGGTCACAGCTCACAACTTCGTGATCACAAAGGCTTTCGCGGTGGCGACCAGTCCGCGAGCCCGGCGCCCGGCAGCTCCGCGCCGGCGAGGCCGAGCCAGGCGAGCGTCTGGCGGAAGGCCAGAGGCGGCTCGGCGGCGAGCAGGAGGGAGCGTCCGCCGGGGCGTGGCAGCTCGATCTCGCGAGCGTGGAGCATCAGGCCCTTGGGAGCACCGGTGAGGTGGGCGACAGCACCACCATACTTGCCGTCGCCGACGATCGGCGCGCCGATCGCCGCGCAATGAGCACGGAGCTGGTGGGTTCGGCCGGTCAGCGGCAGGAGCGCCGTCCACGCCGCGGCCTTGCCTGCTCGGGCCAGGACCTTGAAGCCGGTGCGGGCATAGCGCGCCTCCTCGCTCGGGCCAGCCCGCATCCGTTCCTGACCTGGGGGGCCGGCCTTGCCGAGCGGCAGGTCGATCTCGCCCTCGTTGCGCCCCGGCCCCTTGACAAGGATGGCCCAATAGAGCTTCCGGACACGGTGCTGCTGGAAGGCGAAGCCGAGCTCGGCCGCGGCCTTGGCGGTGCGCGCCAGGACCAGCAGCCCGCTGGTGTCGCGGTCGAGCCGATGAACGAGGCGCGGACGCTCGCCGCGCCGAGCCAGCGCGTCCAGCATGCCGTCGACATGGCGGGTGGTGCCGGTGCCGCCCTGGACGGCGAGGCCGGCCGGCTTGTCGATGACGAGAATGGTCTCGTCCTCATGGACGACGAGCCCCTTGATGAAGGCCGCATCGTCGGGACGCATGGACGAGCGGGCCGGGACCGGCCCTGGTGCCGAGTCCGGCAGCGGCGGGACCCTGACCGTCTGGCCTACGCTGACCCGCTCGCCGGCCTGGACACGGCGACCGTCCAGGCGGAACTGGCCCGTGCGCAACAGCTTCTGGAGAGGCCCGTGGCCGAGGGCGGGGAAGCGGGCGCGCACCCAGCGGTCGAAACGCCAACCCGCTTCCTCCGCGCGAACCTCGAGATGCTGCACGCCATTCATCGGCGGGCTTTCTCCTAGCACGCGGCGGGGACGTCGATCGAGATTGGCAGCATGGGCCTTCCGATCTCGGCGGGGGCGACCGGTGATATAGGGAGCGGAGGACCCGAGGTCGATTGCCGACGCGACCGGCGTCCCGCCGACGCGCACCCTGCCTGCGGGAACTCCCCCGTCTCCAGCTCGTTCAACTCGCCAACTCGGCGCGCCTCGATGCGCGTCGGGCAGGAGACGAAAGAGCGCCGATCACGGTGTCTCTGGGACGCTCCATCACCGGAGGGAACCATGCGACAAGGCGTTCGAGGCCGGTTGTTGGTGGGCGTCTGCGCGCTCGCTCTGGGCGCCGCGCCGGCGCTGGCGCAGAGCAGCTCCGGTGGCGGGTCCGGCGCGAATGGCGGCTCGACCGCCGGATCGGGCAGCGATACCGGGAACACGACCGGGGAAACGGGAACGACCACCCCCAAGAGCGGGTCGGGCGGCGACAACGGGAACATGACAGGCGGGACGGCCGGTGACACGTCCGGGCTCGGGCGGAACGACCACCGGGGCGGGCAACTCTGCGGGACCCGGCGCGGGAGCCGCGAGCGGGCACGACGAGAAAAACTGCACGCCGGGTGAGGCCGGATGTCCGTCGAAGTGATCGACGGCTAGAACGCGTCCCCCGGACCCGGGCAATCCCGGGTCCGGCACGCGTGGCGCTCTCGCGCCGGAGGAAGGGCGGCCGGGCTAGCGTCCTGCGTCTGAAGTTCGTGTCACAATAGGGAGGAGGCTTTTCGAGGGCTTGGGGATGGCGGGACGACCCTTGCCGGTGTTGGAACTGAATGCGGCGGAGAGGGCCGAGCTCGAAGGGCTGGCGAGGCGGCGGAAGACTGCCCAGGCGATGGCGATGCGGGCGCGCATCGTGCTCGGCTGCGCCGGCGGGCGGGCCAACAAGGATGTTGCGGGCGAGCTCGATCTCGACCCGGCGACGGTGGGCAAATGGCGACGGCGCTTTCTCCTCCACGGTGTGGACGGCTTGCTGGATGAGCCACGCTCTGGCGCGCCGCGCACCCTTGCCGACGCGCGCATCGAGGCGGTGATCGTGCGCACGCTGGAGAGCCTGCCCGAGGGCGCGACCTCCTGGAGCACGCGCGGCATGGCCAAGGCCAGCGGGGTCTCGGCAGCCAGCGTGGGGCGCATCCGGCGAGCCTTCGGCCTGCAGCCCCATCGGAGGGAAAGCCTCAAGCTCTCCACCGATCCCGACTTCGTTGCCAGGGTGCGCGACATTGTCGGCCTCTACATGGCCCCGCCGATCCGCGCGGTGGTCTTGTGCGTCGACGAGAAAAGCCAGATCCAGCCGACGCAGCAGGCATCGGCTCCATCTCCGCAGGAGCCGATGTCAGGAGACATCGGCGGGGCGCTCGACCGTTCCCATCATCCGCGGCAGGCGGATGATCCGCCTGCGAAGCAGCGGCGGCCAGAGGGCCGCCGAGGGCCGCTGTTGCCGATGCGGCCCGGCCAGATCGAGCGGCGCACGCACGACTACAAGCGCCATGGCGTGACTCGTTGGTCGCCGCGCTTGATGTCGCTACCGGACGGGTGATCGGGCAGGGCTATCCGCACCATCGCGAAAACCGCTCCTCCGCCGCCCCATCCGCCACGGCCCAACCTCTCACTGTCGCCATCGCCACAAGGACATAGCACAAACTTTTGACACAGTAAGAGTAGTACTACAGCCGTGTTTTATGTGCTGAGAGCTGTCGTCGTGGAGGAGAGCCATGACGACGACGAGCGGCGGTGAGGCTTGGGCCGAGGCGCTCGAGACCTTGATGGGGCGGCTGGGGCCGCGGTTCGGGCGGATCGAGCCGCGCCGGCGGTTGGCGGCCTATCTGCGGGGTCTGCTGGCGCCGATCGAGCGCAAGAACGGCTGGCAGCTGGCGGAGGCGGCGGGCGACCGGACGCCGGACGGGGTGCAGGAGTTCCTGAGCCGGGTGCATTGGGATGCGGACGCCGTGCGCGATGATCTGCGAGCCTATGTCGGGGAGCATCTGGGGGCTCCCGACGGCGTTCTGGTGCTGGACGAGACCGGCTTTGTGAAGAAGGGCCGCAAGTCGGCGGGCGTGCAGCGCCAGTACAGCGGCACGGCGGGGCGGATCGAGAGCTGCCAGATCGGGGTGTTTCTCGGTTACGCCAGCCGCTATGGCCGGGCGCTGATCGACCGGGCTCTCTATCTGCCGGAGAGCTGGGCCGTGGACCAGGCACGCCGGGCCGAGGCCGGCATCCCCGAGGCGGTGGGCTTGGTCACCAAGCCGAAGCTGGGCTTGGCGATGCTCGAGCGGGCCCATGCGGCCGGCCTGCCCTTCTCGTGGGTGACCGCCGACAGCGTCTATGGTGCCGACCATGCCCTGCGGCGCTGGCTGCAGGGGAAGGGACTGGGCTATGTGCTGGCGGTGAGCCGGGCACAGCGCCTGGGCTTCGCCCGCGTCGAGGAGCATGCCGGCGAGGTGCCGGCGACGGCTTGGCACCGCCTGAGCGCCGGCGACGGGGCGAAGGGCCCGCGGCTCTACGACTGGGCCTACGCTCCCTACGGCAGCGATGCGGCGCCGGGCTGGGAGAAGGGGCTGCTGATCCGCCGCAGCCTCGCCGACCCCGGCGATCTCGCCTTCTACCTGACCCACGCCCGCCACGGCACCGCCCTCGCCGAGCTCGTGCAGGTGGCCGGCAGCCGCTGGACGATCGAGGCCTGCTTCGAGGCGGCCAAGGGCGAGGTCGGCCTCGACCAGGACGAGGTCCGCTCCCCGCGATGGCCTCCTGGCCATCGCCCCTTCGGGGATGGATCGGCCGCTTGCTGCGGCCGATGGACCGGCTGGCACCGCCACGTCACGCTCGCCATGCTGGCCCACGCCTATCTCGCCGTTCTGCGCAAGACCGTCGTCGGGGGACGAGCCCGATCCCGGCCTGGCGGCCGAGCTGCTGCCCCTCACCGTCCCGGAGCTGCGCCGCCTGCTCTGGCATCTCGTCCTCCCGCCGCGCCCCGCCATCGAGGCCATCCTCGCCTGGTCACGCTGGCGACGGCGACACCAACAGCGCGCCCGCCGCTCCCACTGGCGACGGCGAACCTCCAGTG
>CAWHFO010000034.1:0-15206 GCA_963828215.1 uncultured Alphaproteobacteria bacterium
CCAGTTCATGAAAATCCATCCCTGCCAAAATACCGAGCGTAGCGTTAGCTGGAAGGGGCGCCGCTGTGAAGAGCCTAGGCGTCGGTCGGTACCGGCGAGGGCCCGTGACAACTCCGCGACGAGTGCGCCCTGTCACGGCGGCAGCTTGACATCGCCGTCGGATCAAGCAGAACGTCCGGCCCGAGGGCCTATCCCTTACAAGGGCGGCAGGCAGGGCTTTGTGCGGGCAGTTGGCGATCCCTCGAGCTATCGCCGACAGCTGAAACGCCCGCTTCGGGGCTCGGGTCCCGTGGGCAGTTCCGGTTCGCGGGGAGAGGAAAACGCCATGTCCATCTGCGCGGTGCCGAGCGACGGTCGATGCCGGACTCGACGGTGGTCGGCCCTCGTGGTCGCGGCCCTGCTGCTGGCGGCTTGCCAACCCAAGGAAGAGAAGCCGCCCCCGGAGGTGCGCCCGGTCCGCACCGTCACCGTCGAAAAGCGCGAGTCGGGCGTGCCCGTGGTGCTCACCGGGCGGATCCAGGCCCAGAACGAGGTGGCGCTCGCCTTTCGTATCTCCGGGCGAATGATCGAGCGGACGGCCAATCTCGGCGATCAGGTAAAGCCCGATCAGGTGGTGGCGCGGCTCGAGCCGCAGAACGAGATGAACGCGCTGCGGGCGGCGCAGGCCAATCTGGCGGCTGCGGAAGGCCAACTGGCCGAGGCCAACGCCGAGTTCGGGCGCCAGCAGCACCTGTCCGAGCGTGGCTTTGCGGCCCAGGCCGTGTTCGACCGGGCGCGACAGGCGCAGCAGACGGCCCAGTCGGCCGTGGACTCCGCGACGGCGATGCTGAAGAACGCCGAGGACCAAGTGAGCTTCACCGAACTCAGGGCCGATGCCGAAGGCGTGGTGACCGCGGTCGGGGCCGAGCCCGGCGAAGTGGTCCAGGCCGGACAGCGGATCGTCCAGCTGGCCCGTCAGGGCGGGCGGGATGCGGTCTTCGACGTGCCGGCCCAGGTGATCCGCTCTGCCCCGACCGATCCGCAACTCACCGTGTTCCTGACCGACGATCCGGCCGTGAAGGCGGACGGGCGCGTTCGCGAGGTGGCCCCGCAGGCCGATCCGGTGACCCGGACCTTCGAGGTCAAGGTCGGACTGGCCGACCCGCCGCCGGAGATGCGGCTCGGGGCCACCGTGACCGGGCGCATGGAGGTCGACGGCGGCAAGATCATCGAGATCCCGGCCACGGCCCTGACCCAGCTCGACCGCCGTCCCGCCGTCTGGATCGTCGATCCGGCGACCTCCACGGTGGCGATGCGGAACATCGACGTCCTGCGCTTCGACCCGGCGACCGTCGTGGTGTCCGAGGGTGTGGAGCCCGGTGAGATCGTAGTCACGGCAGGCGTCCAGGCCCTCCATCCGGGCCAGAAGGTGCGGCTGCTCGGGGCGCCCTCGTGAAGGACTTCAATCTCTCGGGCTGGGCGCTCAAGAACAAAGCCCTCGTCGTCTACTTCATGATCGTTGCCGTCATGGCCGGGGTGGCGGCGTTCTTCGGTCTCGGCCGCAACGAGGATCCGGCCTTCACCATCAAGACCATGGTGGTCCAGGCGGCCTGGCCCGGAGCGACGGTCGAGGATACGGCCCAGCAGGTCACCGAGCGGATCGAGCGCCAGCTGCAGGAGCTGCCGGGCCTCGACACGCTCCGCAGCTTCACGCGGGCAGGCCTCAGCACGGTCTTCGTCGACCTGAAGGGCGCGGTGACGGCGCGCGAGATCCCGGCCATCTGGCAGCAGGTCCGCAACGACATCAACGACATCCGGCCGACCTTTCCGGCCGGCGTCGTCGGGCCGTTCTTCAACGACCGGTTCGGCGATACCTTCGGCATCATCTACGGCTTCACGTCCGACGGCTTCACCCAGCGCGAGCTCCGCGACTATGTCGAGGACGCCCGCTCGAAGCTGCTCCAGGTGCCCGACGTCTCGAAGATCGAGATCCTGGGCGCCCAGGACGAGGTGATCTTCGTCGAGTTCTCGATGCGGCAGCTGGCGAGCCTCGGCATCGACAGGAGCGCCCTCCTGGCGGCGCTGCAGACCCAGAACGTGGTCCGGCCGGCCGGCGTCGTGCAGACCGGCGACGAGACGATCTCCATCCGGGTCTCGGGCTCGTTCGAATCCGAGCAGGACATTCTCGACATCACGTTCGTCGCCGGCGGCCGCATGATCCGGCTCGCCGACATCGCCCAGGTCCGGCGGGGCTTCGCCGATCCGCCCCAGCCGATGTTCCGCGTCAACGGCCAGCCGGCGATCGGCCTCGCCATCGCCATGCGCGACGGCGGCGACATCCTGGCCCTGGGCAAGAACATCCACGAGGCGATGGCCGAGATCACGGCCAACCTGCCCATCGGCATCCAGCCCGTGCTGGTGGCGGACCAGCCGGTCACCGTGGACCACGCCATCGGCGAGTTCATGACGTCGCTCTGGCAGGCCATCGCGATCATCCTGGCGGTCAGCTTCGTGAGCCTCGGTGTCCGGCCGGGCCTTATCGTAGCGCTCTCGATCCCCTTGACCCTCGCCATCGTCTTTCCGTTGATGCAGCTCACCGGCATCGACATGCAGCGGATCTCGCTCGGCGCCCTGATCATCGCCCTGGCGCTGCTGGTCGACGACGCCATGACCACCTCGGATGCCATGCTCACCCGTCTCACGGCCGGTGACGACAAGGAGGAGGCTGCGAGGTTCGCGTTCCGGACCTACGCATTCGCCATGCTCGCGGGCACCTTCGTCACCATCGCCGGCTTCGTGCCGGTGGGCTTCGCGCAGAGCTCGGCCGGCGAGTACACCTTCTCGCTCTTCGCCGTCGTGACCATGGCGCTGCTCGTGTCCTGGGTCGTGGCGGTGGTGTTCGCGCCGGTCATGGGCATCCTGATCCTCACGCGCCCCAAGCCCAGGGCCAGCTCGGAGCCGCCGCGCGTCGTCCGCTGGTACAGGAGCTTTCTCGTCCTGGCGTTGCGCCTGAGGTGGGCGACGATCGCGATTACGGTGGCGCTGTTCGTGGGCTCGATTCTTTCGATGCCGCTCATCCCGCGACAGTTCTTCCCCTCGTCCGACCGCCCCGAGCTGCTGGTCGATCTGACGCTCCCCCAGAACGCGTCGATCTATGCCAGCGAGGCGACGGCCCGCCGATTCGACGCGCTTCTCGAGGGCGATCCCGACGTGGCCGGCTGGAGCACCTATGTCGGACGCGGCGCCATCCGCTTCTATCTCCCGCTCAACGTGCAGCTGGCCAACAGCTTCTTTTCCCAGGCGGTGATCGTCGCCAAGGACGTCCCGGCCCGCGAGCGGCTGCGCGCCAAGATCGAGAAGGCACTGGCCGAGCAGTTCCCGAGCGTGGTCGGCCGGACCTATCCGCTCGAGCTCGGGCCGCCGGTCGGCTGGCCGATCCAGTATCGGGTGAGCGGCCCGGATCCGCAGAGGGTGAGAGCGATAGCGCTCGATCTGGCCCAGATCGTGGCACGCAGTCCCGATGCCGAGGCGGTCAATTTCAACTGGATGGAGCCGGCCCGCGAGGTCCGCATCCACATCGACCAGGACCGGGCCCGACTGCTGGGGCTCAGCTCCGATGCCGTGGCCGGCGTGCTCAACACGGTGATCACCGGCACGAACGTGACGCAGGTGCGCGACGGCATCTATCTGGTCGACGTGCTCGCCCGCGCCACCGACGAGCAGCGAGTCTCGCTCGAGACGCTCCCCAATCTCCAGGTGCCCCTGCCGAACGGGCGAACCGTGCCGCTCAGCCAGTTCGCCACCTTCGACTACGGGCAGGAATTCCCGCTGCTGTGGCGACGCGACCGGGTGCCGACCCTGACGGTCCAGGCGGATGTCCGGCCGGGCGTGCTGCCGGAGGGCGTGGTGGCGGCGCTCGCCCCCGACATCGCCAAGCTGAACGCCAGCCTGGAGAGGCCCTACAAGGTCGTCGTGGGCGGAACGGTGGAGGAGAGCCAGAAATCGCAGGCCTCGGTCATCGCGGTGGTTCCGGTGATGCTGTTCATCATGCTCACCGTATTGATGATCCAGCTCCGCAGCTTCCAGCGCCTGCTCGTGGTCGTCAGCGTCGCGCCGCTGGGCCTGATCGGGGTCGTCGCAGCGCTTCTGGTGTCCGGCCGCCCCCTGGGATTCGTGGCCATCCTCGGCATTCTGGCGCTGATCGGGATCATCACCAAGAACGCCGTGATCCTGATCGGCCAGATCGACGCCGAGCGGGCCGCCGGTAAGACCGTGTGGGATGCCGTCGTCGAGGCCAGCGGCTCGCGCTTCCGGCCGATCATGTTGACCGCGGTCTCGACCGTGCTCGGCATGATCCCGATCGCATCGACCGTCTTCTGGGGCCCGATGGCCTTCGCGATCATGGGCGGCCTGCTGGTGGGGACCGTGCTGACCCTGATCTTCCTGCCGGCGCTCTACGTCGCCTGGTTCGGTCGCAAGGAGCGGAGGGCCGAGGCCCGGTCGCCGGCCATCGCATGAGCAGCCGACCACGGGCGCGAAGGCTTCTGGCCAGGACGGTCAGGATCGTCAAATGGGCGGCGCTCCTGCTCGGGGTAGTCGTCCTCACTCTGCTGGGCGCACGGGCCTACAACTCGCAGCGCGGCGCGCCGCTCGAGCCCTGGCACACGTTCGTCCCCCACGAGATGCATGCCGAGGAACTGGATAAGGCCGATTGGGCCCAGTACCTGAAGGCCGAGCAGACGATCTTCGACGAGGTCACGACCGAGGTCACGCAAAAGCTGCCCCCGGAAGACCGGGTCCCGATCAACCGATACTTCGCGGACAGCCCGATCTATCCCGGGCATTTCGCCCAGGACTGGAACCGCTCCTACATCATGGAGCCGGACGGCCCCCCGGTGGGTGCCGTGGTGCTGCTGCACGGGCTCACGGACTCCCCTTACAGCCTGCGCCACATAGCCGATCGTTACCGTGCTGACGGCTTCGTCGCGATCGCGATCCGGATGCCGGGCCACGGTACCGTGCCGGCCGGCCTGACCGACGTCGACTGGGAAGACTGGATGGCGGCGACGCGCCTGGCCGTGCGGGAGGCGCGGCGCCGGATCGGCCCGTCGCGACCGCTGCACATCGTCGGATTCTCGAACGGCGGCGCCTTGGCGATGAAGTACGCCCTGGACGCCATCGAGAATCCGGAGCTGACACGTCCGGACCGCTTGGTGCTGATCTCGCCGATGATCGGGATCACGCGCTTTGCTCGCTTCGCCGGCCTCGCCGCCCTGCCGGCGATCTTCCCGGCCTTCGCCAAGGCCGCCTGGCTCTCGGTGGTGCCCGAGTTCATCCCCTTCAAGTACAACTCGTTCCCGGTGAACGGCGCCACGCAGTCCCATCGGCTGACGGTGGCCCTGCAGGCGCAGATCGACAGGCTCGCGAGCGAGCGCCGTCTGGGCACCCTGCCGCCGATCCTGACCTTCCAGTCGGTGATCGACTTCACCGTCAGCACGCGGGCGATCATCACCGCCCTCTACAGCCGCCTGCCCGCGAACGGCAGCGACCTCGTGCTTTTCGACCTCAACCGCACGGTCAAGTTCGGGCCGCTGCTGCGCGTCACCTTCGATACCACACCGAGCCGGCTCCTGCCGCCAGCGCCCCGCGCCTATCGCACCACGATCGTCACGAATGCCGACGCCGGGACGAGCCAGGTCGTCGCGCGCGTGACCGAGGCCGGCGCCACCACCGAGCAGACGGAGGAGCTGGGCCTGTCCTACCCGCCCGGCGTCTTCTCGCTCTCACATCTGGCGCTGCCGTTCCCGCTGAACGATTCGCTCTACGGATTGCGGCCGGAGGGCGAGCCCGAGTTCGGCATCGAGCTCGGGGCGCTGGCCCCCCGCGGCGAGCGCGGCGCCCTCGTCATCAGCCCCGAGTTGCTGATGCGAATGACATCGAACCCGTTCTACCCCTTCACGATCGGGCGGATCGAGGCCGGCATCGGCCCCTCCGCGCTCGGGGCCGCGTCGGGCACCGCCAAGCCCTGACCGCCGCCAGCCGGAAGCCGAGAGCCGTCGACCGGCCGTGCCTTCGGTGTCGGCGGCCGGGCCGGTCCCCGCACTGCATCGACGTGCGGGCCGCGGCGCGCTATCTGACTCGGTGCCGAGGCATCTGGCGCGCGGCCGCTATCGCAGCTGCCACCACCTGAAGGATTACCATGCTCTATCTCGACCTGCCGACCGTGAGCCAGCTCAAGCGCCTGATGCAGACGAGGTCCGACGCCTGCGTCTCGATCTACCTCGAGACGACGCCGCTCTCACAACATACCGACGCGGCGCGGATCGAGCTCGGCAACCTGGTGAAGGAGGCCTGCAGGCAGCTCGATGAGGCCGGAGTTGACAAGGCGGCGATCGGGGCGATCAGGGAGCCCCTCGAGGCGCTCGGCGAGGATGACGAGTTCTGGCGGCTCCAGGCGACCAGCCTGGCCTTGCTGGCGACGCCGGGTCAACTGCTGTCGTTCCGCCTCGCCAACCGGGTCCCGTCACAGGTCGAGGTGTCGGACCGCTTCCATCTGAAGCCGCTGCTCCGCGCCGTCACCTTCCCGCACGCGGCCTTCGTGCTGGCCCTGTCGGAGGGGGGGGTCCGCCTCGTCGAGGTCCCGCCGAGCGGCCCGGCGGTCGAGGTCAGGGTCCAGGACCTGCCTCGCGACGCCGCCGGCGCCGCCGGCCGCTCGACGATCAACGACCGGTCGCCAAAGGGCCGGATCCAGGGCTCGGAGGGACAGAAGGTCCGGCTGATCCAGTACGCGCGGAAGGTCGAGGCGGCCCTGCGGCAGGTTCTCGCGGCCGGCCGCGTGCCGCTCTTCCTCGCCGCCACCGAGCCGCTGGCGTCGATCTACCACTCGGTCAACAGCTACCCCGAGCTCGTCAGGACGACAATCCTCGGCAGCCCAGACCGCAGCGCCGACGACCGGCTCGCCGCCGAGGCGCGGGCCGGGCTCGACAGGCTCCATGCGGACAATGTGGCGGCGTTCCGCGCCCTGTTCGACAGCCGAGCGGAGCAACAGCGGACGACCACCGACATAGCGCAGGCGGCTCGGGCGGCGACCTTCGGCGCGATCGAGGCCCTTCTCGTCGACATGGACGCGGTGGTTCCCGGAACGGTGGACGAGGAGAGCGGTGCCGTCACGTTCGCCGCATCACCCGGCCGGGACAGCTACGGGGTGGTCGACGAGATCGCGGCCAGGGCCCTGACCACCGGCGCCAGGGTCATGGCGGTCCGCAAGGACGATATCCCCGAGCGTGCCGGTCTGGCGGCGATCCTGCGCTATCCGGTCTGAGTGGCCGGCTTCGTCTCAGAACGAGCCGAAGAGCGTGCCCAGGACGATCACGGCGGCCAGCGCCAGGATGGCGCCCACGATCGCGACCATGACGATGTCGAGATAGCTCTTGGCGTGGGTCGAGCCGCACACGGCCAGCATGGTCACGACGGCACCGTTGTGCGGCAGGCTGTCCAGCGTGCCGGCGGACATCACGGCCACGCGGTGCAGCAGCGCCGGATCGATGCCCGTCTCGGAGGCGATGCGGAGATAGGTGCTGCCCAGCGCGTCGAGCGCGATCGTCAGGCCGCCCGAGGCCGAGCCCGTGAGGGCCGAGAGGATGTTGGTGGCGACGGCCAGCGACACGAGCGGGCCGCCGCCGATCGACAGCACCCACTCGCGCACCATGGCGAAGGCCGGCAGGGCCGCCACCACCGCCCCGAAGCCCACGAGGCTGGCCACGCTGACGGCCGGCAGGACGGCGGCATTGGCGCCGGCATCCATGCTCGAGCGCAGGCGCGGCAGGCGCCGCCAGTTGGCCAGGACCACGACCAGGATCGCCGCGGCCAGCGCCACCACGACCGCCCACACGCCGCCCACCGACTGCAGCGAGGTGGCGCCCCAGCGCTTCTCGGCCAGGAACGAGGCGTCGATGCGCGGCAGCACCACCATCGCCATCAGGAAGTTGACGACGATCACGACGACCAGAGGGAGCGCTGCCAGGACGATCGGCGGCTGGACGGCGCTTTCGTGACCGCGATGGATCTCGGCCGGATCGAACTCGCGGGCGGTGGTGGCGCGCTCGCGGATCAGCTCGTCGTCCGCCGCCGCATCGGGGGCGACGGCCTCGCCGCCATAGCCCTCGCCCTTGCGCCGCGCCGCGGCCTCGGCCCGACCCAGCCACCACAGGCCGAAGCCCAGCATGATGGCCGCGGCGATGATGCCGAGCCCCGGTGCGGCGAAGGGTGTGGTGCCGAAGAACGGCATCGGGATCGCGTTCTGGATGGCCGGCGTTCCGGGCAGGGCCGACATGGTGAAGGTCGAGGTGCCGAGCGCTATCGCCGCCGGCATCAGCCGGTGCGGGATGTTCGCGGCGCGGAACAGGGCCTGGGCCATCGGCGCCAGCACGAAGAAGGCGACGAACAGGCTGACGCCGCCATAGGTGACGAGAGCGCCCGCCAGCACCACCGCCAGCATGGCGCGCCGTGGCCCCAGCCGCTCGGTCATGAACTGGGCGATGGCTCCGACGGAGCCGCTGTCCTCCATGAGCTTGCCGAAAAGGGCCCCGAGGAGGAAGAGCGGGAAGAACTGCGCCAGGAAACCCGAGGCGCTGCCCATGAAGGTCTGCGTCCAATGGGCCAGCGCAGGCTCCCGCGAGGCGAGCGAGGCGATGATCGCCGCGGCCGGGGCCAGGAGGAGGATGCTCCAGCCGCGGTAGGCGAGCCAGATCAGGAGGCCCAGGCCGAGCAATATTCCCAGGAGGCCCACGGCCTCAGACACCCACCAGGAGCTGGTCGATGTCGAGCGTCGAGCTCTTCCCCAGCGCCTTTCCGCGTCCAGCCAGGAAGGACTCGGCACTTCGGCGCCCCTCGTCGCGGAGCATGGTGAGGAACGCCCATTCTGCGTTGAGCTTCGAGGAGTAGCCGAGCTCCGTCATCATCCTGCTGGCGACGAGGTGGATGCGCATGCCGGCCCACATGGCGCCTTCGCTGTTGCCCGGGTCGGCCACCTGCCGGAGCAGGGCGATCATGCGCAGCTCCTTCAGCAGCACCGCGTTGAACGAGACCTCGTTCAACCGGTTCAGGATGTCGCGCGCCGTGCGCGGCGTCCCCGGCCGCTCGATCGGGTTGATGGCGACGAGGATGGTATCCCTCGAGCTGCATTCGCGGATCAGCGGCGTCATCGTGGGGTTGCCGGAATAGCCGCCGTCCCAATAGGCCTCGCCGTCGATCTCCACGGCCTGGAACATGGTGGGCAGGCAGGCCGAGGCCAGCATGGCGTCGGGCGTGATCTCGGCGTTGCGGAAGACCCGGCCACGGCCCGTACGCACATTGGTGGCGGTGACGAAGACCTTGATCGGCGCCTTGGCGAGGCGCTCGAAATCGACGCACCCGCCCAGGATATCACGCAGCGGGTTCGAGCCGCCCGGGTTCAGGTCGTAGGGCGAGAGCAGCCGCGACGCCAGGTCCATGGCCACGAACACCGGCGAGCTGTCGAGCGTCCAGCGGCCCAGCAGCACATCGAGAAAGCCGCGCTGCAGCGGGCTCATCCGGGCCGCATCGGAGACGCTGCGCCAGAAGCGCTCGAGGCCGGCCCGGGCACCTTCGGCCCCGCCCGCGGCGTAGCCGTCGGCCAGCACCGCCGCGTTCATCGCGCCGGCCGACGTGCCGGAAATGCCGTCGATCTTCAGCCACGGCTCTTCAAGGAGCCGGTCCAGCACACCCCAGGTGAAGGCGCCATGCGCTCCACCCCCCTGGAGTGCCAGGTCCACCAGAAGGTCGTCGCGACGCATTGCTTACTCCGCGCAGGGCGACGGTCGGCACCCGCCCGGTCGAGGTAAAGCGTTTGCGACGACAGGGCCATGACGGATCCGGCGCAGGGTCGCTATGCCGCACTGCAGCACGGCAGCGCTATGCTTCGGGCCGCAGCTCCTGCGGCGATGCCTGCGCCATGGCCCGACCGGCCAGGAACGCCACCAGGATGGTGATCAGAGGATTGAGGAGATTGAAGAAGGCGAACGGCAGATAGGCGAAGGCGGCGACCCCCAGCGTCGCGGACATGTAGGCGCCGCAGCTGTTCCAAGGCACGAGGGGTGCCGTGACGGTGGCCGAATTGCCCAGCGTGCGCGACAGCAGGCGCGGCGCCAGCCCGCGCTTGGCGAACTCGCCCTTGAACATCCGGCCCGGCAGCACGACCGCGAGATACTGGTCGCCCGCGACGATGTTCATGCCGATGCCGGAGACGACCACGGTGGCGACCAGGGCCACGGTCGAGCGGGCGAAGGTCACGGCCGGCGCTATCACCCGGTCGAGCATGCCCGAATGCTCCAGCACCGAGCCGAAGGCGAGCGCTGCCATGATCAGCCAGACGGTGTTCAGCATGCTGTCCATGCCGCCGCGCGAGAGCAGCGTGTCGAGGTCGGGATTCCCACTCTGGAAGTGGAATCCCGTGGCGAGCGACTGCCAGACGCCCTTGAGCAGCCCCAGAGCCCGCGGCAGATCGTCGCGTGCCGCATGCTCGAGCACGAGCCCCGGCTGCAGCAGGACACCGCAGATTCCGCCGGCGAGGGCGCCGGCGAGGATGGCGAGGAAGGGAGGCACGCGCAGGACCGAGAGCACCATGACGAGGAGGACCGGGACGAACGCCCAGGCGCTGACCTCGTAGCGCGCCGCGATGGCCGCCCGGGTGGTCGAGGCGTCGAAGTCGCCCGGGCTGCCGAGAAGCCCGAAGGCGATGAGGGCGATGAGGAGGGCCGGCAGGGAGGTGATCAGCGACGCCCGGATGTGATCGAAGAGCTGGGCCCCGGCCGCGGTCGCGGCGAGGTTGACGGTGTCGGATAGGGGCGAGGCCTTGTCGCCGAAATAGGCCCCCGAGATGATGGCCCCTGCAGTCACGACCGGGGACAGATGCATCTGCTCGGCCACGCCCATCAGGCCGACGCCGATCGTGGCGACCACGGTCCAGGAGCTGCCGATACTGACCGCCACGAGGGCGCAGATGATGCAGGCAGAGAGATAGAAGTAGTTCGGGCTGAGGACGGCCATCGCGTAGTAGACCATCGCCACGAGCGTGCCGCTCATGGCCCAGGTGCCGATCAGCGCGCCCACCGCGAAGAGGATGAAGATCGCCGGCAGGGCCGAGGCGATGCCCGCGACCACCGACTTGCGGATCTCGTCCCACGCATGGCCGTTCTTCCAGGCGATGCCGGCGGCCAGGGTCGCTGCCAGAGTCAAGCGCCACCTGATTGGGGCCGAAGGCCCCGTCCTCGCCAAAGAGAAGGAAGCTCGCCGTCAGCAGGGCAATGAGCACGGCGATGGCGATGACCGAATTGGCCAGCGATGGCGGCCTGGGCTGGCGCGCCGGCTTGGCTTGGCTCATGCGTCCTCAAGCGCGGTCATGCTTCCCGTATCGGCTCGCTCGCCGCCAAATCTCGAATGATCGGAAAGAGCCCTAGCTCTTTGCCGCGTCGGCGGGCACCGGTCAACCGGAATGCCGGTCTCGTGAAGCAAGCGGTGATCCAGTCGGCAGTCGCCGGCCGTATAGGCCGTGGGTCTTGCCACATGCGGTGATCGTCGGCTATTCGACTGCAAAACAAGGGCCGACGATCGTTACGATCATGAAATTGCCACAAAGCCGGCTTGCAGGGGGCTAAGAAAATGGCGGACTCGACTGCGAAGTTCACGCTTCCGACACTGACCGCCATGGTGGTGGGGTCGATGGTCGGGGCGGGAATTTTCTCGCTGCCTCGCTCGTTCGGCCAGGCGACCGGGCCGTTCGGCGCGCTCGTGGCCTGGACCGTCGCCGGCGTCGGCATGCTGATGCTGGCGTTCGTGTTCCAGGCTCTGGCGCAGCGCAAGCCCGACCTCGACGCTGGCATCTTCGCCTATGCCAAGACCGGCTTCGGCAACTATCTCGGGTTCGTGGCCGCCTTCGGCTTCTGGGCCGGCACGTGTCTCGGCAACACCACCTACTTCATCCTGATCAGCTCGACGCTCGGGCGCTTCTTCCCGGTGTTCGGCGAGGGCAACACGGTGGTCGCCGTGATCTTCTCCTCGGCCATCCTGTGGGCCGTGCACTTCATGGTGCTGCGCGGGATCAAGGAAGCGGCCGGCATCAACACGATCGTGACCATAGCCAAGATGGTTCCGATCGGCATCTTCGTCATCGTCCTGTTTTTCTTCTTCAAGGCGGACAAGTTCGCTGGAAACTTCTGGGGCGGCGGCGCTTACAGCCTGGGCGACGTCTTCAACCAGGTGCGCAGCACCATGCTCGTCACGGTGTTCGTGTTCATCGGCATCGAAGGGGCGAGCGTCTACTCGCGCTACGCGCGGCGGCGCGAGGACGTCGGCCTCGCGACCCTCTTCGGCTTTTTGGGTGTCCTCTGCCTCCTCATTCTGGTGACCCTGCTGCCCTACGGCATGCTCGACCGCGCCCAGCTCGCGAGCATGCGGCAACCCTCGATGGCCGGCGTGCTCGAGGCGGCCGTCGGGCCATGGGGCGGCGTCTTCATCAGCATCGGCCTCCTGGTGTCGGTGCTGGGCGCCTACCTCGCCTGGTCGCTGCTCGCGGCCGAGGTCCTGTTCATGGCCGCGAAGGACGGGCTCGTCCCCAAGGGGCTGGCGGGTGAGAACCTGAACAAGGTGCCTTCGGTAGCGCTGTGGCTGACCAACGGTCTGGTGCAGCTCTTTCTGATCCTCACCCTGTTCGCGCGCGAGGCCTTCGATCTGGCCCTCTCGCTGACCAGCGCCAAGACGCTCATCCCCTACGTTCTGGTCGCAGCCTTCGCCCTGAAGCTGGCGTGGGTGGGCGAGACCTACGAGGGGGCTCCCGGCGCGCGGCGGAAAGACCTCATCATCGGCGGGCTGGCCACGTTCTACACGCTGTTCATGCTCTATGCCGGTGGTCTCAAATACGTGCTGCTGTCGGCGATACTCTTCGCCCCCGGATCGATCCTCTTCATCATCGCCCGGCGCGAGCAGGGCCGGTCTCTCTTCACCTCGGTCGAATGGATTCTCTTCATTGCCGTCATCGCCGGCGCCGTCATCGGCGTATACGGTCTGGCGACCGGGCTGATCACGCTCTGATCCTTGGGAGGATGAACAAATGTCTGAGGCTGGTGCTGCCGCCCAGTACGGCGTGCATTCGGAGGTCGGCCAGCTCCGCAAGGTGCTGGTCTGCGCGCCGGGGCTGGCGCACACGCGCCTGACGCCCTCGAATTGCGACTCGCTGCTGTTCGACGACGTGCTGTGGGTGCAGAACGCCAAGCGCGACCATTTCGACTTCATGACCAAGATGCGCGAGCGCGGCGTCGACGTCGTCGAGATGCACAACGCGCTGGCCGAGACGCTCGACAACGCCGAGGCCAAGAAGTGGCTGCTGGACCGGCAGATCACGGTCAACGAGGTGGGCCTTGGCCTGGTCGCCGAGACCCGGGGCTTCCTCGACAGCCTCAATTCGCGGAAGCTGGCCGAGGTGATGATCGGCGGTCTCTCGGCGCTCGAGCTGCCGGACAAGTACCAGTCCGAGTACCTCACCATGGTCCGCGAGGCTACCGGCACCGCCGAGTACCTGCTGCCGCCGCTCCCGAACACGCTCTACACGCGCGACACTACCTGCTGGATGTATGGCGGGGTGACGCTCAACCCGCTCTACTGGCCGGCACGGCACGAGGAGACGCTGCTCACCACGGCGATCTACAAGTTCCATCCGAGCTTCAAGGACGCCAGCATCCAGGTCTGGTGGGGCGATCCCGACGTCAACCACGGCTCCGCCACTCTCGAGGGCGGCGACGTCCTGATCCCCGGCAACGGCATCGTGCTGATCGGGATGAGCGAGCGGACCTCACGCCAGGCCATCACCCAGGTGGCGAAGGAGCTGTTCGCCAAGGGTGCGGCGACACGCGTCATCGCCGCCGCGATGCCCAAGCTCCGGGCCGCCATGCACCTCGACACGGTCTTCACCTTCGCCGACCGCGACGTGGTGACCGTGTTCCGGGACATCGTGGATCGCATCCACCCGATCTCCCTGCGTCCGGGCAGCGGCCCGACCGGAATCGAGATCACGCTGGAAAAAAAGCCGTTCCCGGACGTGGTCGCGGAGGCGATGGGCCTCAAGAAGCTGCGCATCGTCGCGACCGGCGGCGACCCCTATGCCGGCGAGCGCCAGCAATGGGACAGCGGCAACAATCTCGTCGCCGTCTCGCCGGGCGTGGTCTTCGCGTACGACCGCAACGTCGAGGTCAACACGGCGCTGCGCAAGGAAGGCGTCGAGGTCATCGAGATCGTCGGCGCCGAGCTCGGCCGGGGCCGAGGCGGCGGGCACTGCATGACCTGCCCGCTGATCCGCGACCCAGCCTAGCCCCGGGATCCCGTCGCCGCGTCCAGCCGGTCACCCGAGAGGCGCCAGGGCTCAGCTCCTCTCGGCCAATCGGGTGATCGTCTGGCCGGCGACGTTGACACCGGCGACCAGCCCCGACTGGCCCCAGACGAAGACGATGATCGGCTTCTGCAGCGTCGTGTTGCTGATCTCGCCGCGCGCCCCCACCGTGGCCACCGCGAAGTCGACGCCGACGCCGACCTGGAAGCCGTTCATGGTCTGGAACGTGTTCAACGCCTGGTCGGTGGTGAAGAAGTAGCCCTGGGAGAAGGTCTGGGCACCGATCTGGAGGCCGAACGAGCCGCCGGTCAGGCTGTAGAAGCCGGTGGGCTTGCCGCCCTGGTAGAGCACGCCCTGGCCGAACTGCCCGCCGAACATGAAGCTGCCCTGGGTCACGCCCGGAAAGATGAGGTAGGCGCGCGAGGTCTCGGCGACGCTCCGAGCTGCCGGCACCTGAGCCTCGAGTCCGGCCAGGGCCGCTTTGCCCGGGCATCGAGATTTGCACGCAACTCCTCGGTCGTGCTGCAGGCCGCGCCGAGCGCGGCCGTTCCGAACCCGACCAGCCCGCGAGCGAGGGCACGGCGCGACATCACCATCGAGATTTCCTTCGTTCGGGAGTCTTCGGATGGGCCCCGTGCCCGCGATCGACAGTGCCCATCCGACAGGTGCCGGTCAACGAGCGGCGCCACTGAGACGATGCACCCGTCGGGAGCGACCGGAGGCCGTCGCCACGCCGGTCAGCGCCCGGCCAGCAGCGCCGCGCCGAGAGCGAGCGTGATCGCGAGGAGCGAGAGGCCGATGCTCGGCCAGGGGCGCAGCATCCCGTCCACTC
>CAWHFO010000035.1:0-5017 GCA_963828215.1 uncultured Alphaproteobacteria bacterium
TAGCCATCCCCTGCAAGGACGATATGTCTCAAATCGAGCCCCCGATGCTTCCATCATTGCGCTCGATCAAATCGAACCGCAACTCCACCGGCTAGGTTTGGCTGTAGACGGTTGCGGCGAGAATGGAGCGATGGACGGTTGGCAACCCGCACGGCGATGTCGGATGGGACCGCAGGATGAGGACGCTAACACGCCTAAGCGCCGGCCTCTTGCTCGGGCTGGTCGCCGCTGTCTTGGCCGCTACGGCACAAGAGGCGGAGCCGCCGGTGGCCTACTAGGATCCCGCGGCGGCAGGACGGCGCGACCGGGCGATCGGAATTCTGACCTGGGCGGAACCCATAACGGTCATCGAGATCGACGGCGCTGCCGTCGATCCGCTCGCGACTGAACGGCGAGCGCGCCTCGCCCCGGGGGGTGCACGTGGTATATTTCTTCGGCACCGCGCCGGGGATCGGCGATTGCCCGCCAGTGACGGGCGACGATCTGGTCAGAGT
This sequence comes from uncultured Alphaproteobacteria bacterium, assembly GCA_963828215.1. GTDB lineage: Bacteria > Pseudomonadota > Alphaproteobacteria > Geminicoccales > Geminicoccaceae > CAVTJL01. The sequence continues at coordinate 495 of CAWHFO010000035.1, forward strand.
TCCAGGTCGAAGAAGGCGGCAGCTATTCGATCACCGCCAGGGGGCCCGGGGCCATGGCGGACTTCAATGAGCAATACCCCGATGTATGCCCCATCGATCTGGAGGTGAGCTCTTCCGGTGGAAGAATCGCCGGCCCCTTTCCGAGCCTCTGGGCGGCGGAGCGGCTCGCGCGGCAACGCCAGGCAGCCACGAACCGGCTGGATTTGGAATGGCAGCGGCTGGCCCGCGCGGCGGCCGACGGCGATCCCGACGCCGCCGTCGATCTGGCACTCTGGTATTTTCTCGGCGACGCGCCCCTCTCGTCCCCGGACCCCGTCGCGGCACAGGCGTGGTTGATCGCAGCGGCCGAACGCGGTGCGCTACGCGCCGAGGAGATGCGTAAGAGCATCGAGCCGACGTTGAGCGCGGAGCAGCGCTTGGCCGCAGAGGCGCTCGCGAGAAATCCGCCACTGCCCGCGCCCGAGGCGGGGGGCGTGGCACGATGAGCACGGCCGCACGCTTTCTACGCTTGGGGGTGGGCGCGATTTCCCTTGCCTTGATGGCGGCGGGCGTCAGTGCCTGCATGGCCGTGCTCGAGTCCACCGCCCCAAGTCCGACCAACTTCGAGCGACTCGAGATTGGCACCCCGCGGTCGACCGTCGAATCGGTTCTCGGCTCACCGGAGTCCCAGGAGTACAACCGCGCGACTTACGAGTTCAGCCGGGGAAGCATGTTTGCGCCACCGGAGACGACCGGCCTCATCTTCCGGCCGGCGACGTGCCTTCCAGGCGACGTAGAGAGCCTCGGCGGCCTCATACGATCGGCCGATCACCCGCCCGTCGGGGCCATAGACGATTGTGATCAGGCCGCGGAAGCCCTTGCGTTGCCAGACGGCTGCCCCAACGAACCCAGGCTCGGCAAGGAAGAACCAAGTGGCGCTGCTGGCTGCGGCGAGCACGCCACGCCCGAAGCGTTCCATAACGGCTCGATCTGTTGTGCCGCGCCGCCAACGGCGGCTATCCCTCTGCACAGCACGCCCAGGCGGTGCGCTACGAGCTCGGCCTCTTCGACACGCCGGTCAGCGTAAAAGAGGCCTACGTCTGGGCACGGCTGGCGGAGTTCGGTGGCGACCCGCAGGCCGGCATGGTACGGCAACGTGTGACGGCACGGTTCGACGCCGCTCAACTTGCCGAGGCCGACGCGCGATATGCGACCTGGTCACCGGCCCCTTGCCCGTCGCCAAGTATTGCACCCGAGGCGTAGACATCTAGCTACGGGGTGCCGATGCCGGATCGGGCACGTCCCACACGCCATGCGTCGTCAGGATGGCGCGGCCATCGGCACTGAGCGCGAAACCCTCGTCGATCCAGGCCGGCGTGCCGCCGATCTTGCCTTCAGCGTCCGGGACTAGGCGAAACACTTCTTGCCTCGTGTTCATGTCCCATACGACCGCGGAGTCGCAACCCGCCGCGAGGCGGCCGCCGTCGGCCGAGAATGCGAGCGGCACGGGGCAGGCGGAGCGTCCTGTGATGGGGAGCAGTAATACCGACTCGAGGTGCAGGGCTTCTGGGACTGCTGCGTTCTCCTCCCTCGCCGAGCGCCAGATCTCGACATGGGTCACCCAATTCAAGGCGATGCTCCGTCCGTCAGGCGTCATGGCAAGTCTGCTCCATTTCATCGCGGACGTGCGAGGGCTCGGCAGCCGCACGCGATCTAGCTGCTCGCCCGAGGCCGTCGAGAGCACCACGAGCTCCATCTTCCGGTCGACGATTGCCAGTCGTTCGCCGTCGCTGCTGAGAGCCAGAGCAGCGACCTCACCGACTGGCAGAGCCGATCGCAACTCGCCGGCGTGCGTGTCCCAAATATCGACGGTACGTGTGGCCGCATCGTAGGTCGCCGCCACGGGCACGCGACGCGCCAGAGCAACGCGTGTGGCCTGCGGCTTTGTATCGGCATCACTAGCCGCGAGTGGCGAGGCTGGCTCACCGGAAGAGATGTCCCAAAGGCACAGATCACCCTCGGTCGAGGCGAGCAGCACGTGGCGCCCATCCGCCTGGAGCCATCCAATGTGGGGCGGGGGGCCGCGGGAGTCGGCCGGCGACCTGGTCGAGGCGATGACCGCGCCGGACGCGAGTTCGCGAACGGTCAGCCGTCCCGTTGCGAACTCCCCCAGGGTGGCGAAAGCGCCCTGGTCGGAGGCCGTGACTGTGTCAGCATCCCAGACGAGGCGTGGGTCGGGCAGCTTCGCCGGGTCGACGGCGGTCGCGGCGCCTGCCGAGCCGTGAGCATCGACCACCAGGGGACCGCCCGCCTCCTCGAAGCCGACGATTACCGGCCGCTCGTGGCCTTCGTGCAGCTCGTCGCGCAAGGGCGACTGGGAGAAGCGCGCGTGCTCCCAGTCCAAACTCCGCAGGGCACCAACCTCGTCGTAGGCGGCCAGTACCCTCAGCTGCCCCTCCTGGAGCTCCCGTCCCGGGAATGGGAACGGGATCAGCGGGAAGAGCAAGGCGATCCCCATGGAGGAGCGGCCGGTCGACAGCTGGTAGAGCTCAAACCCATCGCTCGAGAAAAGAACGAGCGGATGGCCACCCAACGCCGCTAGCACGTCGTCGCGCCGACTTTGACCGATTTCGAGGCGGTCCACGTCGGCCGGCAGCATAGCGGCGCTGGTGCCGATCGGCACCTCGAAGGCGGCCATGGCGCATGCTGCGAGAATTACTGCAGCACGACGCAGAGACCGAACCGGGAAACGACAGTCATCGGCAAATCTCGCAATCCGCTTGTGTTTCGGTCAGCGTTTGGGCCGCGTTTTCGCGGTCGCTTCATCTTGGTCCGGGTCAGCGAAGACTCAGGCACGACGCAACATACTTGATGAATAGAGCAGCGCGCATCCGACCGAGAAGTCCACTGCCGCTCGACGATGGACAGGGGATCGGTATTGGCCGCGAACCTAACCATGCTGAGGCTGGCCGAGATGCTGGGGAACGGATTGGTGGGGTGGAAGGCACAATGCGATGGACGGGGCTTTTCTGAGCCCGATGCCAATGCGAGCACAAGCTGAGCTCGAAGAGACTCTGGCTATCATGACCTGGTCTCGAGCTTCGAGGTCAGGTTGTCTTTAAACCTAAGCGCAAGCTTGGCTCCTGGCTTCGCATGCCTATCCCTGACGTCAGCGATGTTGTTGAACATCTGCTTGAAATCGGCGAGCGTGGCTCGCTCCAATTCCGTCAGCTCACGCTCGGGCATGAGACGCGCGATCAGCACGGCGAGCGCGTCCTCAACCCGGCCAAGCTGCCTGCCGTAGCTGGCCACGTCCGAGAGGACCTCCTCCTCCACCGTCGGGTTGGCGGACTTGCCGAGATTGATGTTGACCAGGCCGAACTGGCTACCCATCGTGCTGAAGAAGGTCGTCCACAGCTTGAAGATCTGGCTGACATCACCCGACAGCGGCAGCTTGAAATCTGACATCTCTCTCCCTCTCTGGCTTCAGCGGCCCTTGCAGCAGCAATACCGCAGATTTATCGCAGGGCCGCTTCAGGGCAGAGCTGCCGCACATTCAGCAAGCCTGCTCATCCCACCCCAGACGAGAAAGGCGGCTTTGGCGAGCTTCTCGATCTCGTCACGCGGCCGGGGGTGACCGTTACCGGTGCCGGGGAATAGAAGATAGATCAAATCACGCTTCGCGGTGCCTCCTCGTTTTGGGTCGTCAGGAACAGCAAGCGCCTGAGCAAGAGCGATCGATCCTTCACCTAGCTTGTCCGCAGGGCCGATTTCGCCGCATATCGCGTAGGCCAACTGCTGATTGGCGAGATTATACACAACAGCAAAGTCGCCGAGGCGCAGGCGAGGTATGGCATGGAACCGGACAATCTGTTCACCGCCAGGAAGAACGACGTATGGGGTGGTAGCAGCGTCAACGTAGCGACGAGGATCGGCGGGCGCGAAATCCGGATCGACGAGGGCTGTCGTCGACACATAGAAACCGGGGGAAGGATCCGTGGCTCCCTGTAGTATGGGCTCGCCAGATGCATCGGTCACAATGGCCCACCAGTTGCCAGGTCGGCCGGCGTTGGCGAGGTAATCGAGTCCGGGCGGACTACCGGCTGGATGGTATGCTCGCGAACAACCGTCCGCGCAGATCGTCATCCCCGCCCGGAACAGGCAGCCCGGTCGGTCACTCGTTCGCCAGATCCGCCATCCATGCGGGGAGGCGTAAACGGCCTCAAACTCGGTCGCCCCGGCTGGCCTCGCAGGCAGGGGAGCCTGCATCGTGACATCGAACCGCTCTTGGATTGCGCGGTCGATGGCCACCCATGAGAGATCCGAACGCGGACTCGATGCAACACGTAGCTGGGCATGCGGCCAATCCTTGAGTTCTTGCCCACATGCCACCTTCGGCGTGACGCCCACCGCAAGATCGAGCAGCGCCTCCGCCGCCTCCTGCGGTAGATGCTCGGCCAGCTGGAACAACCCGTCCTCGTCGACCGCACGCACGGCGCCGAGCCAGTCTTCCGGCACGCCGTACGAGAGCAGGACGTCGTCGG
>CAWHFO010000036.1:0-37150 GCA_963828215.1 uncultured Alphaproteobacteria bacterium
TGAGAAGGAGCGCAGGGTTGGCGCCGTCGTGCTCTCCAGCCGGTCGCCGCCCGTCGTCATGAAGACGGTCAGGGTGTTCGCCTCATCGGGGGCGAAGGGCGAGCCCGGGCCGCCCAGGGCATTGATGGTGGCACTCCAGGCGGGCTCGCCTGGGGTCTATCTACGGGAACACGCGGCTAGACGAGTTTTCCGGAGACTGCCCTTGCGACGGCACTGCAGCTCTTGTAACCTGGCTATAATATATAGCCAGACATGAGGTGTGTGGCGATGTCGGAAGGGCGCTGGTCGCTGCAGGATGCCAAGAACCAGCTGAGCCGGGTGGTCGATGCCGCGCGGGCTGGCGAGGCGCAGGTCGTGACGCGTCACGGCAAGGCCGCTGCGGTGGTGCTGTCCTTCGAGGACTATGAGCGGCTGAGAAGGCTCGAGACGAGGACCGTGCCCTCCTTCCGCGATCTTCTCCTGGCGATGCCACAAGACGACGGTGAGCTCGAACGGATCGGGATCGACCCCCGGCCGCTCGATCTGTAGGGGGTGTTTCTTTTGGACACGATGGTGCTCTCCGAGCTGCGCAGGCGGCAGCGCGACGCCAATCTGGTCGCGTGGCTCGGCTCGGTGCCGGAGAGCAGCCTCCATCTCAGCGTGGTGACGATCGGCGAGATCGAGAAGGGCATCGCCGGCGTTGCCGGTCGCGATGCCGCCTTCGCCCAGCACCTCGCGGCGTGGCTCGACACCCTGCTGCGGGGCTTCGCCGACCGGATCGTCGGCATCGACACCAGCACCGCCCGGCGATGGGGACGGCTCGCTGCCGCTCACGGCCAAGCCGGCGCCGATCTGCTGATCGCCGCCACCGCCCTCGGGCACGGTCTGACCGTCGTGACCGGCAATCTGCGCCCCTTTCTGGGGACCGGCGTCGATGTGCTCGATCCCTTCGCGTCGGCCTCGGGGGGACCCTGATGCTCCTGGGCCATGCCCGGGTCGGCACGCAGGACCAAGAGCCGGCCCTCCAGCTCGACGCCCAGGGGAACGCAGGCTGCCGGAAGATCGCTACCGAGAAGGTCTCTGGCACGCAGCGTGATCGAGCCAAGCTCGAAGCGGCGCGAACGCGCAGCTGCCAGGGCGGCAGGCCCTCTGCCGTCTCCGCCGACCATCCGACCACCGCCAAGCAGCCCCTGCCCGATCCGAAGGCTATCATCGAGGAGACGGCCATGCGCCTCGAGGCGGCGCGCTCCACGCCCTGCCGACATGTGCCCGAAGGCTGCGGCGCGATGGCAACGGCGCAGCCGGTCCAGGAGGAAGAACCATAGGCGGGCGCGGGTCCGGGCGGCGGCTGATGACGGCCCTGACGCTCGAGGAGTATCCGACGATCGACCTGCGTCTGCTCCGCCGACAGGGGTTTCTCGCGCCAGGAGCGGAGGGCACGCTGCGGTGGTTCCTCGGCCCGAGGCCGATAGGATCGACCCCCTTTGCCATGGGGCAGCACGACCTTACCCTTGTCTACCGGCTTCGGGAGGCCGGTTCCGGCAAGCGCCACGAGCACGTGGAGGCGGTAAGCGTGCTACGGATTCCCCAGGCCTTTGGGGGGAGCGCGTCTTGCTGGTCTGTCCAGGCTGCGGGCGGCGTTGCGCGCTGCTCTACGGCGATTTTCTGTTCCGGTGCCGCCTCTGCGTCGGAGCGACGCACCGATCGCAGCACGAGAACGCCGCCAAGCGCCAGCTGCGGCGCGCCCAGGCCATCCGGGTGCGTCTCGGAGCCACTGAAAACCTTGCCGAGCCTTTTCCGGAGCGGCCCAAAGGTATGCATTGGAACACCTATATGCGCCTCCTTCGGGAATACTATGCCTAGGAGAAAGCCTCCGGGTCCGGCTCCACGAGCTGATGCAGCGTTGGCGGAATTTGCAATTAGTTGCACGCGGGCCGGTGCAGCCGTCCGCTGTGTCGGCGGCGGCATCGCAGAGAGAAAAGGGCCCGACGGCCCACAGCGTGCGCAGCAGACGGCAGTTGTCCCTATGTCTCAGAGCCTCTCTTCTCTGATTGGGGCCGTTGAGGTCAAGCTGTTCCTGATCGGTCATCGTTTCCGAATTGGTCGCTCCCGCGGGTCCTCGCTTCTCTTCGCGGTCGGCGCATGGCCGCCGCATGATGGGGTCAGGAGAGCGCGACGTCTCAATCTGTTTCACGACCTTGCGGGCCTTCGCCGGCAGGTTCGGGACTCTCAACGAGATCGGAAGCCTCCGGAAACCTCGCGGATTTCGCCAGTTTGAAGTAGCTTAGGGTTGCTGGCGAGGGAGGCGTGGCTTGCCGAAGCAGGCGGGATTTTGGAGCGTCGAGGAGCGTCTGCGCGAGCTCTCCGAGCAGGGGATCCGCTGGAGAAGCTCGTGGCGATCGTCGACTTCGAGCTGTTCCGGCCGGTTCTGGACGAAGCCCTCGGCCGCATGGACAGGTCGAAGGGCGGCAGGCCGGCGTTCGATGCGATCTTGAAATTCAAGATGCTATATCTTCAGGCGCAGCACGGTCTGGGCTTCGAAGCGACCGAGCATCTGGTGCGTGACCGGCTATCCTGGATGCGGTTCTGTGGCCTGACCATTGCCGACCCGGTGCCCGACGCCAATACCTTGTGGGATTTTCGTGAGGCGCTGATCGGCGCGGGTGCGCTGGACAAGCTCTTTGCCCGTCTCGACCAGGCGATCAAGGATGCCGGCTATCTGCCGATGTCGGGGCAGATCGTCGACGCGAGCCTGGTGGCAGCGCCGCGGCAGCGCAACACCGAGGAGGAGAAGGCGGCGATCAAGGCGGGCAAGAACGCTGCGGAGATCTGGCCCGACCAGCCCGCCAAGGCGGCGCAGAAGGACACCGACGCGCGTTGGACGGTCAAGACCAGCAAAGGCAAGGTCGAGGCTGATGGCAGCGTCAAGCGCGACCTCGCCATCCCTGCCTTCGGCTACAAATCCCACATCGGGATCGACCAACGGCACGGCTTTATCCGCCGGCACAAGGTCACCGCCGCCGCCGCCCACGACGGTGCCCGGTTGCGCGAGGGGTTGATCGATCCGACGAACACGGCCTCCGATGTCTGGGCCGACACCGCCTACCGCTCGAAGGCCAACGAGGACTTCCTGGCCGATCGCGGCAAGACCAGCCAGATCCACCGCCGGAAGCCCGTCGGCAAGCCGATGTCGAAGCGCACGGCCAGGGCCAATGCCAAGAAATCCAAGGTCCGTGCGACGGTCGAGCACGTCTTCGCGCAGCAAAAGGACCGCATGAAGCTCACCATCCGCAGCATCGGCCTCAAGCGCGCCGAGGCGACGATCATCATGGCCAACATCGCCTACAACATGGGCCGATGGCGATGGTTCGAGGGGCGAACCGCGTCCGCTTGATCGAGAAGCCCCAGAATTCTCGACCAATCGGGCCCAAATCGGCATAGAAATGGCGCAAGTGCGCCCGCATCTCATGAATATACACCCAACGAGCCAATCAGACGGTCGGAATCGAGCAGTTGTCGGAGGTGTCCGATCGTCTCGCCCATCGTCCCCACGGGAACGATTCGCTTCACCCTCCCGGGCGAGCTCGTGGTGTCTGGTCCTTCTCGGTTCAGGCCGCTGCCAAGCCGGCGCCGACAGCGGGCTCCTTGCCGAAGCGGAACTCGGTCTGGTCGCTCCACATGCGGTGCAGGACGACGGCGAGCTTGCGCGCGACCGCGACACGAGCCCGTGCCATGCCGCGATGCTTCGCCACCTTCATGCCCCAAGCGCGCAGGCTCGACCATTTCTTGCTGCGCACGAGCAACGTATGGGCGGCCTCGTAGAGCGCGGTACGGGCGAACTCGTCGCCGCAGCGGCTGACCTTGCCCTGGATGTCGGTCTCGCCCGATTGGTAGCGCGCGGGGGTGAGACCCAGATGCGCGCCCACGTCCCGCGATCGCCGGAAGCGCTCCGGCCGGTCGACCGTGGCGCGGAAGGCGAGCGCGGTGATCGGGCCGACGCCAGGAACGCCCATCAGCAGCCGGCAGACCTCTTCCCCGCGGACGATGCCCTGGACCTGCTTGGTCAGGCCGGCGAGCTGGTCCAGCATGGTGGCGAGGATCGCCAGCAGCGGCTCGACCAGCGGCTGCAGGGCGACGTCATCGCCGGCGAGTTCGCGCGCGCGTCCGGCGAAGGCCGCGCGGCAGGGCGTGCCGAGCTTGACGCCCGCCTCGCGCAAGACTGCCCGCACCACGTTCTCGATCGAGCGCATCTCGTTCAGGACCGTGCGGCGTGCGACCAGCAGCGAACGCCACAGCCGGCATTGGCGGCTCTTGACGTGGACCTGCCGGTACCAGCCCGTGCGCATGATCTGGGCCAAGGCGCGGGCGTCGTTCCGGTCGGTCTTGTTGGGCATCGTCTTCATGGCCGCGTTGGCCTGGCGGGTCTCGATGCAGATCGCGGGCCAGCCGGCAGCGCGGAGTTCGTCGTGAAGCCAGGCGGTCAGCGAGCAGGCCTCCAGGCCGATGCGCTCCAACGGCAGGTCGATCTTGCTCAGGGCGGCGACCAGCGCCGCGGGCTCGCTCGCGGCGCGCGCCTCCGTCACGATCCGCCCGGTGCTGTCGACCACGCAGATCGCGGTCTCTTCCAGCGACACGTCCAGTCCGGCATAGTGGGTCATGGCTGCTCCCTTCCGATGCTTGTGGCCGCTCAACACGGACCACGTACCAACATCCCGAATGGAGCAGCCACCCTCAGGCCGGGGCCCCAATCACCCGATCTGACTCAATATCCCATAAGTTGATTGTTATCGAGCTAACCTGCGTACAAGTAGCTTTACACTGGCCAACATGAGCCAAGCGGTTGCCGTCATATGACTTCATAGGTGATGCTTTGCAGCGCCTGGGGAGGTGACGTTTGCCTTCGAACATCTCTCGCTCAGCATCACGGCCTTTGCCGGGCGAACCGTAGCTTTCTTCGGCTGGCTCGGAGGTGATGCCGGACCCGCGGGGAGGTTCGTCGCATCGTTTCGAGCGCTCCCTAATGAGCGCAAAGCCGACGCGCTGATCGGGCTCGCCTTCGAGCAGCTAGAAAACGTCTACCCAGCACCGAGCTGGTGGGAGACGTTAAGTCCTGGGGATCACACACGGCCTTGCTGCATGCCGTGCGAAGCGGGACGGTTCTCACTGCGCGCGAGGCGAATTGTCTGATCGATAGCGGATCCGCCTATGCTGCAGCCGATGTTGTCGAGGCCTCGGCCGGATAGGCGACTTCGACCGCTGCCGCAGAACTGTCTCGAGGGGGTCAGCCTGGGCAGATCCTCGGTCAGCATATATATGATATAGTAAGCGGCATGAACCTGGAGAGGAGCCATGGCCGGGATCGAGCGGCTGACGATCACACTCCCGTCCGATATGGCGGCCGTGGTGAGGAGCGCTGTGGCCGGAGGCGACTATGCGTCGAGCAGCGAGGTGGTGCGCGAGGCGCTGCGCGACTGGAAGACGAAGCGGGCGTTGCAGCTGCAGGAGCTGGCGGCCCTGAAGGCCGACATCGACAAGGGGCTGGCCGACGTGGCCGAGGGCCGCGTGAGGGAGCTGGACACCGCCCGCATCATCGAGCGCGGCAAGAAGCTGCTGGCCGGCCGCTCGCGCTCCGCCTGACCGATGCCGCCGAGGCCGATCTGGCCGAGATCTGGGCCGACGTGGCCGTCGAGGCGGGCGAGGAAGCCGCTACGGGGGCTCGCTATCCAGGCAACGTTCCAGCCGGGCGACACCTTTCGCTCGCCGGTCCCACCGGGCAGCAAGTCGCTCACTCCGCCAATTGAATCCACCGCCGCCCTCGCACCCGTCAGGCGGCCACGCTCAGAACGTGGGCCTGCACCGGTTGCGCGATGCCCTTGAGCGTGAGGGTGCGGGTCGCGGCACCCGCTAGGAGGGCCGGCGCCAGGGCCGCGCTTTCCGCAGAGACGAGAATCTCGCCGGCCGCCGCCTGGGCCTCGAGGCGGGCGGCCAGGTTGACGGGGCCGCCGATCGCGGTGAAGTCGCTGCGGCCGGTCGAGAACTCGCCGATCTCGACCTGGCCGGTGTGGACGCCGACGCCCACGCCGAGCGTGCCCCTCATCGTCTCGTCGAGACGCCTGTCCAAGGCTGCGAGCGCGGTCTTGCAGCGCCGCTGGATGTCCTGAGCGGCCATCATCGCCGCCTCGGCATGGCGCTCGATCTTGATGGGAAAATTGAAAATGGCCATCAGGCCGTCGCCCATCTGCTTGTTGACGATGCCGTCATGCTCCCAGATGCCTTCCGCGCACTGTCGTGGAACAGCGGCGACCATGGTGCCGAGCTCGACCGCGTCCATCCGCTCCGAGAGCCGCGTATAGCCGCGGATGTCGGCGAAGAGGATGGTGGCGGCGGCGGAGATGTGGCTCTGCTTCTTGACGCGGCGGAAGGCGCGCTCGCAGATGGTGCAGATGTCCGGGCTCATCTTGCTCCGGGTGATGCCGAAAATCCGGAACGGCACCGCCAGGGGGCCACGGATCGGGATCGGCATGCGCATCTGATCCCAGCAGCCTCGGCAGATGCGGGCATGGCCCGGCGCGGTCGACGTCACCCGACGAGCTCCTTTTTTGGCTGTTGCAACCTGGATGGCCGCCACGACCCGAGGGAGGATGTGGCACGCCGGCGCCCGAGGCAAGGCAGGCGCCGGGAAGGCGGCCGCGCCTGCCCGACCGAGCCGCCCTCGTCCGCCCACGCCGCCACATTCGACTCCGCCGCCGCCGCCGCTATAGTCCGCGGCCACGTCTGAGGGTGGCACGTCAGGCGGCCGCTTTTGTTCGTGTCCGTTCAGAGCCAGGTCGACCAACCCATGTACGCAGTGATCAAGACCGGCGGCAAGCAGTACCGCGTCGCCCCCAACGACGTCATCAAGGTCGAAAAAATCGGGGGCGAGGCCGGGAGCACGGTCGAGCTGACCGAGGTTTTGATGGTGGGCGGCGAGGCGCCGCAGGTGGGGACGCCGCTCGTGGCCGGGGCCCGGGTGGTGGCGACGGTGCTCGAGCAGGGCAAGGGCCCGAAGGTTCTGGTGTTCAAGAAGCGGCGGCGCAAGAACTCGCGGCGGCGGAACGGCCATCGCCAGCAGCTCACCGTGCTGCGCGTCACCGACATCGCCGTGGCCGCCTGAGCCGGCGCCGAGGAGAGGAAGAGATGGCACACAAGAAGGCGGGCGGCAGCTCCAGGAACGGCCGCGACACCGAGGGCAAGCGCCTGGGCGTCAAGAAGTATGGCGGCGAGGCCGTCATCACCGGCAACATCCTGGTCCGCCAGCGCGGCACGACCTTCCACCCCGGCGCCAATGTCGGCCTGGGCCGCGATTTTACGCTCTATGCCCTGAAGCCGGGCAAGGTCGCCTTCAAGGCCTCGCGCGACGGGCGCTCCTATGTGAGCGTCGTGGCGGAGGCCGTGGCGGCCGAGTAGGCTCCGCCCCAGGCTCCAGAGAGGAGGGAAAGGCGGCGGCCTTTCCCTTTTTCGTCATGCGGTTTCTCAATTCGGCAAAGATCTTCGTCAAGAGCGGCGACGGCGGCGACGGCTCGTCCAGCTTCCGGCGCGAGAAGTTCATCGAGTTCGGCGGCCCGGACGGCGGCGACGGCGGGCGCGGCGGCGATGTCGTGCTGCGCTGCGACCCCGACCTCAACACGCTCGTGGATTTCCGCTACCGCCAGCACGTCAAGGCCCGGCGCGGCCAGAACGGCATGGGCAAGCAGCGCACCGGTGCTGCCGGCCCGGCCGTCGTTCTCCGCCTGCCGATCGGGACGCAGGTGCTGGCCGACGACGAGGCGACCCTCCTGGCCGACCTCACCACGCCCGGCCAGGAGGTGGTGCTGGCCAAGGGCGGCGACGGCGGCTTCGGCAACATGCGCTTCAAGACCTCGACCAACCGGGCGCCGCGCCGCGCCGACAAGGGCTGGCCGGGCGAGGAGCGCTGGGTCTGGCTGAAGCTGAAGCTTTTGGCCGATGTGGGCCTCGTGGGCCTGCCCAACGCCGGCAAGTCGACCTTTTTGTCGGTCGTCAGCCGGGCGCGGCCCAAGATCGCGGACTATCCCTTCACCACGCTCGAGCCCAGGCTCGGCACCGTGCTGATCGACGACCGGCCGCTCGTCGTGGCCGACATCCCGGGGCTGATCGAGGGGGCGTCGGAGGGCAAGGGCCTGGGCGACCGCTTTCTCGGCCATATCGAGCGCTGCGCCGTCCTGATCCATCTGGTCGACGGCACGGGCGAGGACCCGGTCGGCGCCTGGCGGACGATCCGCGCCGAGCTTTTGGCGTATGGTCACGGCCTGGAGCTGAAAGAGGAAATAATCTGCCTGAACAAGTGCGACGCCTTGGATGCGGCGCGGTCGTCGATCGGCTCCGGGGCCGCGCTGGGCAAGGCGGCCGGCCGGCCGGTCCACGCGATCTCGGGCGTCGCCGGGACGGGCATCGAGGCCGTGCTGCGCGAGGCGGCGGATCTCGTCCAGGCGGCGCGGGCGCGCGGCCGGGAGGCGGAGGCCCTGCCCGGATGAGCGGGCCGCTCGCAGCACTCGGGGTGGCCCGGCTCACGGTCAAGGTCGGCTCGGCGCTGCTGGTCCAGGAGGACGGCGAGATCCGCACGGGCTGGCTCGACAGCCTCGCGGCCGACCTTTTGGACTTTCGCCGCCAGGGCCAGGAGGTCATCGTCGTGACCTCGGGGGCCATCGCGCTGGGGCGCCGGCTGCTCGGCCTGAAGCGCCGGGCGCTCCGCCTCGAGGAGAAGCAGGCGGCGGCCGCGGCCGGCCAGATCATCCTCGCCCGGGCCTGGCAGGAGAGCCTGAAGCGCCAGGGCCTGGACGCGGCGCAGATCCTGATCACGCTCGAGGACACCGAGGCGCGCCGCCGCTACCTCAACGCGCGGGCGACGATCGCGACGCTCCTCAAGCTCGGGCGTCGTGCCGGTGGTCAACGAGAACGACACGGTGGCGACGACGGAAATCCGCTTCGGCGACAATGACCGGCTCTCGGCCCGGGTCGCGGTGATGGCCAGCGCCGAGACGCTTGTTCTCTCTCAGCGACGTCGACGGGCTCTATACGGCCGATCCCCGGCGCGATCCGGGGGCGCGCCACGTCCCCCTCGTCGAGGCGATCGGGCCGGAGATCATGGCCATGGCCACGGGCACGGTGAGCGGCGTCGGCACCGGCGGCATGGTGAGCAAGCTCGAGGCGGCCAGGATCGCGACCGGTGCGGGCTGCACGATGATCCTCGCCCGGGGCTCGGTGGAGCATCCGCTCGCGGCCCTCGCCCAGGGGGCGCGCTGCACCCTCTTCGCCGCCAGCACCACGCCCCGGCGGGCCCGGAAGGAATGGATCGCGGCCTCGCTCGGCGCCCTGGGCAGCCTCTGGATCGACGCCGGTGCGGTGGCCGCCCTCAGGCGCGGCTCCAGCCTGCTCCCGGCCGGCGTGACGGGCGTCGAGGGCGCCTTCGAGCGCGGCGATCCGATCCTCGTGCGCGCCGCCGACGGGGCGGTGGTGGCCAAGGGCCTCTCGGCCTACGATGCCGACGACGCCCGCCGCATCGCCGGCCGCCGCACCGAGGAGATCGCGGCGATCCTGGGCTTTCGCGGGCGCGACGTGATGCTGCACCGGGACGATCTCGTGCTTCTTTAGTTTTTTGTCTTTTGTCACTTGGCAGAGTCGCGAGACCCGTCGAGCGAGGCCGGCATGACCTCCACCCGTACCGCCCGGCCTACCGGCCGACGCGTCGCCGTCGTCGGCGCCGGGCCGACCGGGCTTTTGTCAGCTTTGGCACTCGCCTCCGTTGGGGCGGAGGTGACGCTCGTCGACGCCCACCCGCTCGCCGGCAAAACCGACAAAAAAAAAGACAACCGCACTGTCGCCCTGCTGCAGCCCTCGATCCGGCTGCTTCGCCAGCTCGGCCTCTGGGAGGCGCTCGAGGCCGCCGCGCAGCCGCTCCGCCGCCTCAGGATCGTGAGCCTGCCCGAGGGGCATGGCGGGCGGATCGACGGCGACGTCACCTTCGACGCCGCCGAGCTCGGCCTTTTTTCATTCGGCTGGAGCCTGCCGGTGGCCGATCTGCGCGCGGCGCTGGCGGCACGGGTGCCTGGCGCTCGGCACCATCGGCGACCGGACCGGCCGGGCCGTCGCCGCCGTCCGCCTGCGGGGGGCCGAGGCGGTGCTCGAGCTGGCCCTGGGCGATCCGGTGCGGGCCGACCTCGTGGTCGGGGCGGATGGGCGCAGCTCCGTCGTGCGCGCGGCCGCCGGCATCCCGGTCTCGCATCTTTCCTATGGCCAGACCGCGATCGCCGTCGCCTTCGGCCATGCCGAGGCGCATCGGGACACCTCGATCGAGCTGCATCGGCCGGGCGGGGCTTTTACCATGGTGCCGCTGCCCGGGCGCCGCTCCAGCCTCGTCTGGGTCGAGCGGGACCACGAGGCGGAGCGCCTGATGGCGCTGGGGGAGGACGGCTTCGCCCTGGAGCTCGAGGCGCGGGTGCGGCCCTGGCTCGGCACCGTCCACGGCATCGGCGGGCGTCATGCCTTTCCGCTCGTGGGGATGAGCGCCCGGCGGCTGGTCGGGCCGCGCGTGGCGCTGGTGGGCGAGGCGGCGCACGCGATGAGCCCGGTCGGCGCCCAGGGCCTCAACACCTCCCTGGCCGACGTGGCGGCGCTGGCCCGCGCGATCGAAAAAAACCTCGGCCAGGGGCTGCCCGCCTCCCAGCCCGACGGCCTCATCCGATATGAGCGCGAGCGCCTGCCCGACATCCGCACCCGCCTCCTCGTCACCGACGGCCTCGCCCGCGCCGTCGCCACCGCCTTTCCGGCGATCGTCAAGGCGCGCGGCCTCGGGCCTCCGCCTCGTCGGCGGCCTGCCGCCGCTGCGGCGGCTCGTGATGCGGGGGCTGCTGGAGCCGAGGGGGCGGGCGATGGCCGATCAGAGGTAGGGGAGGGGATGGCCTCGCCCTTCAGGTCGGCCTGACGTGCCTTGACGCCGCCCGGCAGTCTTGCGCATACTTGCGCAACGATGACGCGGCTCCTGACCGACAGCAAGGCGATCATCAGGGCGCTCGAGGCGGAGGGCTGGCGACGGGTCCGCACGAAGGGCGACCATCACCAGTTCCAGCACCCGACGCGGCCCGGCACCGTGACGGTGCAGCATCCCGACCGCGACCTTCGGCCCGAGGTGGTGCGGTCAATCGAGCGGCAGAGCGGCCTGCGTCTCAGGAGGTGAGCGATGGCGATCAAGCACTACCCGGCGCTGATCTACGGTGAGCCCGGCAGCTATGGTGTCGTTTTTCCCGACCTGCCCGGCTGCACCTCCGGGAGGCACCACTTTGGCCGAGGTCGCCCGCAACGCCGGCGAGGCCCTTTCCTTTCACCTCGAAGGGATGGCCGCCGCCGGTGAAAGAATCCCCGAGCCCGGCGACTTCGATGCGCCCCTGCCCGACTGGCTGGCCCCGGAGCCGGGCGAGGCGCCGGCGGAGCCCGTGCGCCTTCTGGTGCCGGTCGAGGCGCCGGGGCGGGCCGTGCGCGTCAACATCTCCATGGACGAGGGCCTGGTCGCCCGCCTCGACGCCGCCGCCAACCGCCACGGCATGTCCCGCTCCGCCTTCCTCGCCGAGGCGGTGAGATCGGCGCTCGTTGCGGACCGCTCAGTGGGCCTTTGTCAGCGGAACAGCAATCTTCGCCCACGCCGCCCGCGCGCTCGGATGAGCTGCTGGAGAGGCCTTCGTGTTCGAGCCGTTGGGGGAACTCGGACGGCAGGGCTGAGACGCTGTTCAGGCGCTGGGCAGCGCTGCACAATCGCAAGACCTCGCCCCATCATGCGGCAGGGCGTGCGAGCCGTCGCAGTCCATGCCCGTGGTCCATCGGACCGAACAGGAGCCGAAACTGTCAACGAAATCGTCTCTGTGCATCCTGCGATCACTGAGAAAGTGCGTTAGAGCGTCTTCCCGAGTGACGCCGGGGCGACTTCCGAGATAGCAACAAACTGTTATCACGGCAGCTACAATTTCGTGCAGATGCTTCAAGTTCCATCCGGTTCATCTCTTGATTGAGTGCGCGTCCGTGCACGTAGTTGCCTCTTAATGTATACAGATTCCCAACTCTTCGCCTAAACCCCTATCGGTAAGCCTCTCGATGCGTTTGCGCAGGAGGCCGGTCATCCCACCCTTGGGCAGCGTGCCTCCGTTGGCGTAACGTTCTGCCTTATCATCGCGCGCCAATGCAGCTTCCAGCGACAGCACGTGGAACAACATCTCGTCGATGCCCTTCGCACAGAACACCTTGACCAGGAAATGCCGTATCAGCGGGTTAAAAGCTGGGTGCGTTGTTCCGTCTCACGGCGCTACCTGTTGCAACATCCTCCACGCGTTAGTCACGCCCTCCGTCACGGCTGGGCCTTTATCATCCAACAAGGGCAGTTCCTTTGGTCTCTCATCGACTTCCGCCTCGCCGACCAAGAATGGCTCCCAGCTCAAGCTTGCAGGGTCCGGAGGCCAGATGGGTGTCGCGGCAGGATCGTTAGTGGCTCGATAGACCCAAGGAAGGCGGAATGGCTGCCAAACAAAGTCCTCGTACTCCATTAGTCCTGCCCATGGCTGCAAGGCGAAAGCGCAGACTGCTTGCTCGACGATGGGTGGGAACCGTGACGGATGGGCGCTGATTTGTCCTATCGCTCCCTCGAATAAGGTATAGAAATGGCGTCCATCAGTCGTTAGCAAGATCGTGTGCATACGGCTCTCTGACAACTAGCCAAGCGAATTGTGAGAAAATTTTTGTATCGAAAATCAAAGATGCGTGATGATTTAATAGCCACCTAGGCCGTACAATGTCGGCTAGCTCCCGTTCGGACAGCCGGCACACCTCCGCTGGGCCGAACGAAAACTGAGGAAACTGCCTGGACGCGCAATCGAGCGGAAACAGGTGCACGAGGTCGAAGCTCTTGGCAGTCAAGGCGCGGTGCAGCTCTTGAGCCGCATAGGGCTCTGGGAGCGAGCTGGTTACGAAACCAGGGCGCTCCGGTGCTACGAAACACATTCCGTAGTGCCTCACCGTAGGACTGCCTAAACGGTGCCTCGTCTTTGCTCGCGCCGAGATGCGGATTGCCATAAGTGCGCAGCGTCGTAAGCGGAGCGCCGGTCCCACGGTGTTCAGGGATTGGCGGGTTGCCGGCTGCCAGACCCAGGGCAGCAACTCGTCGAGCTGGTGGGCCTTGGTCCGGCCGGCGACGACGCGCTCGAGGGTGTCTTTAAGGTAGGCGAAAGGGTCGACGGCATTGAGCTTGGCGGTGTTGGTCAGGCTGGCGACGATCGCCCAGTGCTTCGCACCGCCGTCGCTCCCGGCGAACAGGCTGTTCTTGCGCCCGAGGGTGATGGGCCTGATGGTTCGCTCGACGGCGTTGGTGTCGAGCCGATCCTGCCGTCGTCGAGGAACAGGCTGAGCCCGTCCATGTGGCGCAGCGCGTAGCGGATCGCCTCGGCGAGGCTGGATTTGCCCGAGATCCGCTCGAGCTGGGCCGGCAGCCAGGTCTTCAGGGCGTCGACAATCGGGCGGCTGCGCTCGCGGCGGGCGACGAGGCGCTCGTCGGCCGGGCGGCCGCGGATCTCCTCCTCGACGGCATGGAGCCGGCCGATCTGCTGCAGGGCCTCAAAGGCGATCGGTGACTTGGTCGCCCGGTGGGTGTCGTAGAAGTGGCGTCGACAGTGCGACCAGCAGAACGCCAGCCGCACCCGGCCATCAGGCCAGTCCCCAGCGAGGCGCTTGAACCCGCCGTAGCCGTCGACCTGCAGGACACCGGCGAAGCCGGCGAGATGCGCCGCCGGCCGCTCGCCCTTGCGATCTTCGGCATAGACATGGGCCACCGCCGGCGGTGTGGCCCCCTGCCAGGGTCGGTCATCCATCGCGTAGGCCCACAGCCGGCCCGTCTTGGTCCGGCCACGCCCCGGATCGAGCACCGGCAAAGGGGTATCGTCGGCGAAGATCTTGGTCGAGCGCAGGATCCTCGCGAGGAGACGCTCGTAGAGCGGCTCGAGCCACCAACAGGCCCGGCCCACCCAGAGGCTCAGGGTCGAGCGGTCGAGATCGATACCGTGCCGGGCGAAGATCTGGGCCTGGCGGTAGAGAGGCAGATGGTCGGCGAACTTGCTCACCAGGACCTGCGCGACGAGCGCCTCGGTCGCCATCCCGCCATCGATCGGCCGCTCCGGCGCCGGAGCCTGCACGATGGCGCCCTCGCAG
Organism: uncultured Alphaproteobacteria bacterium; assembly: GCA_963828215.1. Classification (GTDB taxonomy): domain Bacteria; phylum Pseudomonadota; class Alphaproteobacteria; order Geminicoccales; family Geminicoccaceae; genus CAVTJL01. The sequence continues at coordinate 14,218 of CAWHFO010000036.1, forward strand.
GCGCGGCAGCCGTAGCGCGGCCGGCGGATGACCTTGACCCGGTACTGCGCCGGGACGACGTAGAGCATCTCCGACCGGTCTTCGCCGATGACGTGCAGCGCCCCGCCGCAGCAGGGGCAGGCCTTGTCCTCGATGTCGACCATGACCTCGAACCGCGGCAGGTGCGCCGGCAGCGCGCCGCGATTGCGCCGCGGCTTCGGGGCGGGGATGTCCTGTCCGTTCGCCTCGGCTGGTGCCGCCGCCGCCTGTACGGCTTCGGCCGCGGCCGCCGACTGCTCGAGGTCCTCGAGGCCGAGCTGCAGCTGGTCCGGCGAGAGCTGCTGGAGCGCCGGCCGAACTGGTTGCGCTGCAGTTGCTTGATCAGGGCGCGCAGCTTGTCGAGCTCGACATTCCGGCTCTCCAGCCGTGCCGCCTGGGCCGCCACGGTATCGGCCAGATCCCGCACCAGCTGGTGCAGGAGAGCCGGGTCCGAAGGCAGCTTGGCCATGTCGATCTGCATGGCCGATCATAGCCATGCCGTGTGCTCTGATCCACCAAAAACAGCTTATGATCAGTAGCTTAGATCAAACTGCCAGAGGCTTCGCCGCCTCTGTGTGGCGCACCGCACGGCGCCAGTCGAGCCCCTCGATCAGCATCGCCAGCTGCGCAGCGGTGAGCGTCATCGCCCCTTCCTTGACCAGCGGCCAGACGAAGCGTCCCTGCTCGAGACGCTTGGCCAGCAGCAGCATGCCGCTCCCGTCCCACAGATCGCCTTCAACCGGTCACCGCGTTTGCCCCGAAACAAGAACAGCTGCCCCCCGAACGGATCGAGGCCTCAGCACTTGCTGGACCTGCGCCGCCAAGCCATCGAAGCCCTTGCGCATGTCGACCGGAGCCAGCGCCAGATATACCTTCGTCCCCGGCGACAGGCTCAGCGTCACGGACGCAGACCACCGAGAAGCATGAGCATCCGCCGCAGCGGAGCCGTCCCGATCTGCTCCGATACCCGCAGCCGGCAGCCGTTCGGCAGCTCGATCTCGACCAGCTCGACCGCCGCCGTCGATCGGCGCTCGCCCGTCACCACAACCGGGACGAACCCAGCCTCGAGCCCCGCCGGAGCATCCCCCAGCCCATGCCCCGCCAGACGACGACGCCAGCCGTAGCACAGGCTCTCCGACACTTCATGCTGTCGGGCCACCGACGCCACCGTCATCCCCGGCGCCCGCGTCGCCGCCACCAGCCGCAGCTTGTCCGCCACGCTCCAGCGCCGCCGCCGCTCCGCCCGCGTGATCACCTCCACCCGCTCGCCCGCCATCCCTCCTTAAGCCCTCCCTAAGCAGACTCCTCAGCTCAGAAGGGGCAGTCCAGCCGCTCAGCGGCGGCCAAGCAATGTGGGGACGCCGCGTCGCTTACGCAGCGTCGCCATGACCACGTTCTGAAATTCGGGCGGACTGAGGGCCGCCACTTCGCTCGCGGCGCCCGCTGCCCAGAGCGCGGCGACCGCAGCCTGGATTTCCAGCGGCGCCGGCTCGCTCGTTGTTCCGCCCACTCGGATCATCCCATAGAGTTCGCGACACCTGACCCGTCGTGACGCTTGTTAGAACCTCGCCGCCCGCGGGACACCCTTCCAGGGACCGGAGAGTCCTTGAGGAGGGTTCGGTCGCCGTGGATGATCCGCTGGACTGCGCTTCCCCTAGTACTACAGCCGGGTTTTCTGTGCTGAGAGCTGTCGTCGTGGAGGAGAGCCATGACGACGACGAGCGGCGGTGAGGCTTGGGCCGAGGAGCGAGACCTTGATGGGGCGGCTGGGTCCGCGGTTCGGGCGGATCGAGCCGCGTCGGCGGTTGGCGGCCTATCTGCGGGGTCTGCTGGCGCCGATCGAGCGCAAGAACGGCTGGCAGCTGGCGGAGGCGGCGGGCGACCGGACGCCGAATGGGGTGCAGGAGTTCCTGAGCCGGGTGCATTGGGATGCGGACGCCGTGCGCGATGATCTGCGAGCCTATGTCGGGGAGCATCTGGGGGCTCCCGACGGCGTTCTGGTGCTGGACGAGACCGGCTTCATCAAGAAGGGCCGCAAGTCGGCGGGCGTGCAGCGGCAGTACAGCGGCACGGCGGGGCGGATCGAGAACTGCCAGATCGGGGTGTTTCTCGGTTACGCCAGCCGCTATGGCCGGGCGCTGATCGACCGGGCTCTCCATCTGCCGGAGAGCTGGGCCGTGGACCAGGCACGCCGGGCCGAGGCCGGCATCCCTGAGGACATTGCGTTCGTCACCAAGCCGAAGCTGGGTCTGGCGATGCTCGAGCGGGCCCATGCCGCCGGCTTGCCCTTCTCGTGGGTGACCGCCGACAGCGTCTATGGTGCCGACCATGCCCTGCGGCGCTGGCTGCAGGGGAAGGGGCTGGGCTATGTGCTGGCGGTGAGCCGGGCACAGCGCCTGGGCTTCGCCCGCGTCGAGGAGCATGCCGGCGAGGTGCCGGCGACGGCTTGGCACCGCCTGAGCGCCGGCGACGGGGCGAAGGGCCCGCGGCTCTACGACTGGGCCTACGCTTCCTACGGCAGCGATGCGGCTCCGGGCTGGGAGAAGGGGCTGCTGATCCGCCGCAGCCTCGCCGACCCCGGCGATCTCGCCTTCTACCTCACCCACGCCCGCCACGGCACCGCCCTTGCCGAGCTCGTGCAGGTGGCCGGCAGCCGCTGGACGATCGAGGCCTGCTTCGAGGCGGCCAAGGGCGAGGTCGGCCTCGACCAGTACGAGGTCCGCTCCCCGCGATGGCCTCCTGGCCATCGCCCCTTCGGGGTTGGATCGCCGGGCCTTCTGGCCGGCGATGGACCGGCTGGCACCGCCACGTAACGCTCGCCATGCTCGCCCACGCCTACCTCGCCGTCCTGCGCAAGACCGTCGTCGGGGGACGAGCCCGATCCCGGCCTGGCGGCCGAGCTGCTGCCCCTCACCGTCCCGGAGCTGCGCCGCCTGCTCTGGCACCTCGTCTGGCCCCACAGCCCCGCCATCGAGGCCGTCCTCGCCTGGTCGCGATGGCGGCGGCGACACCAGCAGCGCGCCCGCCGCTCCCATTGGCGACGACGAGCTGCCCATGAAACCCGGCTGTAGTACTAGGGTCCTGTTTTCAAAGCCACATGAGGATGGCGGCGAGGTGAACGAAGGCGAGATAGGAGCTGGCGAGCTTGTCGTATCGGGTGGCGAGATGGCGGTGCTCTTTCAGACGCCCGACCAGCCGCTCGACGACATTGCGCTCTCGATAGGTGCCCCAGTCCATCAGGCGGGGCCGGGTCTCGGTGGCGCGCTGCGGGATGATGGCGGTGACGCCGCGGCGGCGGAGGTGCTCGCGGACCGGCCGGCCGGTGTAGCCGCGATCGGCCAGCAGGGCTCTTGGTCGATGGCGTGGCCGGCCGGGGCCGGGACGCTTGACCGCACCAGCCGCCATCAGGGGCTGGAACGCGGTCTGCTCGTGGCGCTCGCCGGCGGTCAGGACGAAGGCGATGGGTCGCCCGTTCCGCTCGCAGCGCAAATGGAGCTTGCTGCCGAACCCGCCTCGCGAGCGGCCGAGCGCTTGGCTCTCCTGCCCCCTTTGGCGCCGGCGGCGTGACGATGGGCGCGGATGCTGGTGCCATCGATCATATGGACGCTCCAGTCGAGCCGACCCTCGGCGTCGGCCACCTGCTGGAGCCCGGCCAGGATCCGTTGCCAGAGCCCGCTCCTGGTCCAGCGGTAGAAGCGCGTCGCCACCGTCCGCCACGGCCCGTAGCGCTCCGGCAGATCGCGCCACGGCACGCCCGTCTTGCTCAGCCACAGCATGGCGTCGATCATGGTGCGGTGGTCCCGGGCGGGCCGCCCGGTCCGCGGCCGTTGCGGCGGCAACAGCGGCGCCAAGCGCCGCCATGCCACGTCGGTCAGCTCGTGTCTGCTCATGTGACAAGGCAATACACCGAGCTAACCCGCTTTGAAAACAGGCCCTAGGTGTTCGGTCCCGGGCTGTGGTGGTGTATGGTGTGATCCTCTCAGGATGGACGAGCTATGGGCCAGGTTCTGCATGGCTGCGCCAAGACCACGCACGCCGTCCGAGCTGAGCTACAGCGATCGAAAGCATCGGCCGCGACGCTCGCCGAGCGCTTCGGGATCAACCCCAAGACGGTCCTGAAGTGGCGCAGGCGCGAGAGCGTCCTGGACCGCCCGATGGGGCCCAGGGAGGCGCGCTCGACGGTCCTGACGCCGCTCGAGGAGGTCGCGATCGTCGCCTTCCGCAGGCAGACCCTGTTGCCGCTCGACGACGTGCTGTTCGCCCTGCAGCCCTCGATCCCGAGCCTGACACGCTCCAGCCTGCACCGGCTCCTGGAGCGCCACGGCATCTCCCGCCTGCCCAAGGACGAGAGCGAGCGGTCGGCGCGGAAGCATTTCAAGAGCTACCCGATCGGCTTCTTCCACATCGATATCTGCGAGCTGCGCTGCGCCGAGGGCAAGCTCTTCCTCTACGTCGCGATCGACCGTCAGGAGACGGTCGATCCGATCCCCGGAGGGGACCGGGTCAGCAGACCCGGGAGGCGAATCGGACCTCGAAGCTCGTCTATGCCGAGCTGCACACCGAGGCCACACGATCGGTGGCCACGCAGATGCTCTCAAACCTCTTGGAGATCGTGCCCTATCGCATCCATACGGTGCTCACCGACAATGGCGTCCAGTTCACCCATCCCTCGGGCACCTCGACCTCGAGCCTCCATGCCTTCGATCGCGTCTGCCGAGCCAACGGCATCGAGCACCGGCTGACACGGCCCAACCATCCCCTCGGCGATCCGATGATCGCCGTCCCTGCGGGCACGGATCGACAGCTCTGCTGTCGATGGACGAACGGCCAGGCCGAGCGGATGAACCGCACCATCAAGGAGGCGACGGTGCGGACGTTCCACTACACCTCGGCCGACGAGCTCAAGCAGCATCTCGGCGCCTTCCTGCTCGCCTACAACTACGCCCGCAGGCTCAAGTCGCTGAAGGGCAAAAGTCCCTACGACTTCATCTGCCACCAGTGGACCATCGAGCCAGAACGCTTCAGGATCGATCCACACCACCACAGCCCGGGACCGAACAGCTAGGCGGCCGAGGCGAGGAGCGCCTGGCCCAAAAAGTCGTCCTCGTCGGTGACGCCGGGCAGAACGAAGAAAAAGCCGCCGCCGAAGGGCTTTGACGTATTCCTCGAGGGGCTCGCCGTTGAGGCGGCTCTGGATGGCCATGAAGCCGTCCCTGAGGCTCGACTGGAAGCAGATGAAGACGAGGCCCATGTCGAGCTGGCCGGCCGGGGTGACGCCCCTCGAGTAGTTGAAGGCGCGGCGCAGGATCAGGCTCCGCTCGGTTCCGGGCGTGCGCGGGTTGGCGAGGCGGATGTGGGCGTCGAGCGGGATTTTTTCGCCTTTCGGATCGAGCGCGTAGTCGGGCACGTCCTGCTCCCGGGCCATGCCCAGCGGTGCCCCGCTCGCCTTCTCGCGGCCGATGATCGCCTGCTGCTCCTGCAGCGGCGTGCGGTCCCAGCGCTCGACGAAATTGCGGATGAGGCGGACCGCCAGGTAGGAGCCGTGCGCGGCCCAGGCCGGCTCGCCCGAGTTCGGGCTGCACCCAGACGACGCGCTCCATCATCGCCTGGTCGTCGATCGGCGGGTTGGCGGTGCCGTCCTTGAAGCCCAGGAGGTTGCGCGGCGTCTCGGCGCGCCGGGCTGCGGCCCTCGAGCGGCGGCAGGAAGCCGTCCTGCTTCCAGCGCAGCATCAGGAGGTCGGGCATGGTCTTCACGATGTCGCGCAGGGCATGGATGGTCGCGAGATGGCTGTCGGCGCAGATCTGGAGGAGGAGGTCGCCGTGGCACTGCGCCGCCTCGAGCGCGTCGTTCGGATATTGCGGCATGGGGACGAGGTCCCGGGGCCGGAGCGGCGCGAGGCCGAAGCGCGCGTCGAACAGCGAGGCGCCGAGGGCCGCCGTGATCGTCAGGCTGTCGGGCGTCACGACCGGGCCGAGCAGGCCCGAATCGGGCGGCGGGAAGCGCGGGTCCAGGGCCGGCGGCGTTCCGCCCTGCATCAGGAAGGCGATGCGCTGGGTCAGCGTGCGGAACAGCCGCTCCAGGTCGCCCCGCGAGGTGGCGAGGACGTTGAACGACGCGACGAGGCCCGAGCCGGGGGGCACCGTGGTCACGCCCGCCTGATGCCGGCCGTGGAAGGCCACGGCCTGCCGGGCAGCGCTCTCCATGGCGCCGGCGACGCTGTCCGACATCGGGCAGGCAGCGCCCGCGTCACGGGAGAGGAGGCCCGCAGCGGCACCGCCACCGAGGGCGCCCAGGCCGAGCAGCAGCCCGCGGCGGCCTGGGCGCGGCACGGCCTCGCCGGGAGAGTTTTTGGATCGATCGCGCGTCATGGGGTCGTCATCGTCCTCAGCTGAGGCCGAGGGTGCCGCGCAGCTTCGAGAGGTCCTCGGCCAGGGCGGTGATGGGGCCCTGGAGGGCCAGGCGGTCGGCCTGGGTCAGCTTGTCGTAGGTCTCGAAGCTGCCGTCCTCGCGCCGGTATTTGGCGAGGATGGCGTCGACCTTCGCGAGGTTGGCGTCGATCTGGTCGCTCAGGCCGCGGTCGGCCTTCTGGGTCAGCGGCCGCAGCAGCTCCACGATCTTCCGGGCCCCGTCGACATTGGCCTGGAAATCCCAGAGGTCGGTGTGGCTGTAGCGATCCTCCTCGCCGGTGATCTTGCTGGACGCCACCTCCTCGATCAGGTCGGCGGCCCCGCCCACCATCTTGTCGGGCGGGACGGTCAGGCCCTTGATCCGCTTCTGCAGGTCGACCGTGTCGGCCGCGAGCTTGTCGGCGAAGGGTGCGGCCCCCTCGGTCGTGCCCTTTGAAAAGAGAAAAAACTCGAGGCGGTGGAAGCCGGTGAAGCCGGGGTCTTCCTCCTTTTTCTCGTGGTCGTCGGCGCGGGAGTCGATGCTGGCGTCGAGGTCGCTGAACAGCTCGGCGATCGGCTCGATCCGCTCATAGTGCAGCCGCGTCGGCGCATAGAGCTTTTTTGCTTTTTCGAGATCGCCGGCCTTCACCGCCGCCGTGAACGCCGCCGTCTCGTCGACCAGCGTTCCCACCTCGCCCGTCACATAGACCTTGTACTCGGCCATCGGCCCGACCAGGTCGACGAGCGCGGGCTTGGCCGCGACCCCGCCGGCGTCGGCTGCGGCCGTGACCGTGAGCGTGCCCTTGGGATTGCTCAGGAGCCCGCAGGTGATCGCATAGGAGCCGGGCTCGAGCCTGGTCGTGAGCTTCTGGACGAAGCCGGGCGCTATGTTCTCGCGCTCGTCGACGACCATCACACCCTTCAGGATCTCCCACTCCAGCGCGCGGCTGCTGCTGTTGACGATCTCGAAGGTCGTCCGGCCGGCCGGCACGGTCAGCGCGTTGGGCTGGCAGTCCTTCGCCGTGACCGTGACCCGGACGGGCACGGGCTCAGCGGGTCCCGCGGGCCGGGCCTCGCCCCGGGCCGGCTCGGGCGCGCGGTCGCGGAGTCCCGCATAGTGGAAGGCGATCGCCCCGACGGCGAGCACGGCAACGACCACGGCGCCGATCTCGATGGCGAGCGAGCGGGATCGGAGCATCTTCTACCCCTCTCCGAGCCCGAGGCGCGCCGTCCTGGCCCTGCGCTCGGCCAGCTCGGCCGTCCGGGCCGCGGCGTCCGGGCTGCTCCGCGCCGGCCGGCTGCCGGCCAGGAACAGGAACAGGGCCGGGACCAGGAAGAGCCAGTAGGCCAGCACCTCGCCGACGGCGGGCGTGTCGTGGTAGCCGAAGATGCCGGCCAGCACCGTGCCCAGGGCGCTGTCCATGGGCAGGACGGCGCTCATGTCGAAGGCCGTGGCCTGGAGACCGTTCCACAAGCCCGCCTCGTGCAGCGCCCGCACGGAGCCCGCCAGCAGCCCGGCCGCGACGATCAGGATGAGCACGCCGGTCCAGCGGAAGAAGCGCCGGAGATCGAGCCTGATCGCGCCCCGATAGATGCCGGCGCCGACGCCGATGGCCACCAGCAGGCCGGCCGCGGCCCCGATGGGTGCCCCGATGCCCACGCCCTGCTGGAAGGTCGCGAGCAGAAAGAAGACCAATTCGAGGCCCTCGCGGGCGACGGCGAAGAAGGCCATCGCCGCCAGCGCCAGCCCCTGATGGTCGTGCTTGGCGAGAGCGGCATCGATCGAGTTCGTGCAGCTCGGCCTTGATCGAGCGGGCGGCCTTCTTCATCCAGAAGACCATCGAGGTGAGGATGCCCACCGCCAGGAGCCCGACCAGCGCCTCGACCAGCTCCTGCTGGCGCTGCGGGAACTCGGCGCTCAAGGCGTCGAGGATCAGCCCCAGCGCCAGGCAGAGCAGGGCGGCGACCACGACCCCGGCCCACACCGCCGGCAGCCAGCCCTGGCGCCCCGTCTGCCGCAGGTAGCCGGCGACGATGCCCACGATGAGGGCCGCCTCCAGGCCCTCGCGCAGCATGATGAGAAAAGGCACAAGCATGCGGAAGCGGCTCGCCCCGACTCGTTTCGTCTGTCAGCTCGAGGCCTGCATACTGGAGCTCGACGGGATTGACAATATGCTGAGAAAACAATTACATAGCAATTAGAATAATTACAGCGTGGGTAGCGGGGGCTCGAAGCTCGGACGTAGCCCGGGCCCGGCCTCGGCGGCGACGCGGGCCGGAGCAGCTCGAGGCCCCTTCGGCACGCCCGCCGCCCCCTCTCCGGCGCAGCTTCAACTCCAAGCGTGGAGCTTTTCGGCTTTCGCGGCAGCGTCGGTCACGACTAGGATGGTGCTACAGAGGAGGCAGACGAGGGCATCCGCAGAAGCGTGTCGAGGGGTCGCGCTCGGCGGGAGTGCGCTCGTGCCAGGGGCCGCGCGTGATCGCGGGTTGCCGGGCTTACCGCAGCAACCTGCGGAAGAAGGGGAGGGGTCACATGAGAGGTCGGCTGAACGTCGGGGCACTGCTCGTAGGTGCATCGCTTGTCGGCTTGGCCGCCAGCGCCCAGGCCGGCGAGGTGACGGTATGGTCGTGGTTCGTCGCCTCGACCATGCAGAAGTCGATCGCGGCCTTCGAGAAGGCGCACCCGGACATCAAGGTCAACTACACCTATTACAACTACTCGCCGGAATATCTGACCGCGTTGAAGGCGGCGGCCGCCTCCGACAGCCTGCCCGACGTGATCGGCCTTCAGCCCGGCGCCTTCACGCAGCAATATCGGGACAAGCTCACGGCGGTCAATGACCTCGCCAAGGCGACCTGGGGCGATGGCTGGGAGGAGAAGATCTTTCCGGTCAATCGCAAGCAGATGCTGATGGGCAATCCGGCCGGCGACAGCGGCTACTACATCGTCCCGCAGGAATCGCAGGTCTTGTGCATCTGGTACAACCGGAAGATCTTCGAGAAGCTCGGCATCTCCGTGCCCAAGAGCTATGACGACCTGGTGGCGGCAGCGAAGAAGCTGACCGGCGGCGGCTACATCCCGATGTTCCAGGGCGCTGCCGACGGCTGGCAGAACATCAACGTCTTCCTGATGCTGGCCAACCAGCTGGCGCCGGGCGCGGTGGACAAGGCGCAGGCGGGCGAGGGCTCGTGGTCGACGCCCGAGCTCGAGGCGGCGATGAAGGCCTGGGCCGGCCTCTTCAAGGATGGCGTCTTCCAGCAGGGGGCGCTCGGCGCCCACGCCTATCCGACCGGTGCCCAGCTCTTCGCGCAGGGCAAGGTCGGCATGATGGCGCTGGGCTCGTGGTGGATGCAGGAATCGAAGTTCCCGCCGCCGCTCTCCGAGTACGTCCAGAACATGGACGGCTTCGATTTCTTCTACTTTCCGGCGCTGCCGGGCTCGAGCCAGGCGAGCCCGCCGGTCGGCGGCATCGACATCGGCTATGGCCTCACCGACAATGGCGCCAAGAACAAGGATGCCTGGGTGTTCCTCGCCTCCCTGACCAATGGCGAGGCGCTGCAGGAGGCGCTCAACGACCTCAACGACCTGCCGGCCTTCTCCGGCCACGCGCCGCAAGGCGACGTCAGCGAGCATGTCCAGCAGATGTTCGCCCGCTTCATGGCCGATCTGCCCAAGGCCGAGAACCAGCGCCTCGCCAGCCCGGCGGTGAGCGACGCGCTCGAGAACGCGCTCTCCGGCGTCGCTGCCGGCAGCCTCGAGCCGGCGGCCGCCTTGAAGGCCGTGCAGGCCGCGACCGACAAGTCGCTGGGCAAGTAGGCGCAGCCAGGAAGGCGGCCGGGCCCGTGGGCGCGGCACCGGCGGTCGCGCCCGATGGGGCTGTCCTGGATGGGCGGCGGAGCCGCCGCTGGGTCGGGCCCGGCGGCTATTTTTTCATCCTGCCGGCCGTCGTTCTGTTCGTCCTGTTCATCGCCTATCCGATCCTGTGGGTGCTGGCGCAGAGCACGCTCGCAGGGAGCGACGCCGGGCTTCGCTTCGTGGGGATCGCCCGGTACCGCGAGGTGCTGGCGAGCCCGGTTTTCTGGACCGTCGTCGTCAACATGACCTTGTGGGCTGCCATCACCATCCCGGTGCAGATGCTGATCGGCGGCACGATCGCCTACTTCATCGAGCGGCACACCACCCTGCTGCGCGGCTTCTTCCGCACCGCGTTTTTCCTGCCGGTCGTGACGTCGGTCTCGGTCATAGCGCTCGTCTGGGTCCAGATCTATGCTCCCTACTACGGTATCGCCCAGGAATATTTGAAGAATCTCGGCCTGACCTTGACGTTCTCGCCGATCGGCGATCCGTCGACCGCCATCTTCGCGCTGATCATCGTCAATATCTGGCAATGGACCGGCTTCTCGATGCTCATGTACGTCGCCGGCATCGCCAACCTGCCGGAGGAGATTCTCGATGCCGCGAAGGTCGACGGCGCCCGCGGCCTGGCCCTTGCGGTGCACGTCGTGGTCCCGATGCTGGCCCCGGTGACCAAGTCCCTGCTGCTCCTGGGCATCATCGGCACCCTGCAGACCTTTCCGCTCGTCTATCTCATGACGGGCGGCGGCCCCAACCATGCGAGCGAGGTGTTCGGCACCATCATCTTCAAGCAGAGCTTCGTCGTCGGCGATACCGGCAGCGGCGCCGCCTACTCGGTCATCGTGCTGGTCCTGAGCTTCGTGCTCTCGCTCCTGCAGATCGTCTATCTGGGGGCGAGGCTGACCCCCGGCGGTCGGGATCGCCTGGCATGAGGCTTTTCGGCCTGCGTCTCGAGACGATCGTCATCCATGCCGCCCTGTTCGTCGTCCTGGCGCTGTGGATGATCCCCGAGGCCTACATGCTCTCGATGGGCCTGCGCACGCCGGATCGCGCCTTCGATCCGGTCCTGTTCGCCTGGCCCCTCACCTTCCAGAACTTCGTCACGGTGATCCGCGACAACCCCCTGCCGCGCTACTTCCTCAACAGCCTGATCGTCACGCTGGGCACGCTCGTGATCGTGGTCGGGCGTGTCCTCCGCCTTCGCCTATGCCTGCGCCATCCTGCGCCTCCGGGGCTCGCTCACGTCTTTATGCGGTGATCCTGACGACGTTGATGGTTCCGGTGGCCTCGCTCGTCCTGCCGCTGGCGATCCTGCTCAAGACGTTCGGCTGGGTGAACACCTATCTCGGCCTCGTCATGCCCTACGCCGCGCTCGGCGTGCCCTTCGCCGTCGTCGTCCTGAAGGCGTTCATGGAGGACCTGCCCAAGGAGCTGTTCGAGGCGGCGCGCGTCGACGGCTGCGACGCCTGGCAGGCCTACTGGCACATCACGCTGCCGCTCGTCCGGCCTGCCCTCGTCTTCGTCGCGATCTGGCAGTTCATCGTCACCTGGAACGAGTTTTTCCTCGCCTTGGTCATCCTGACCAAGAACGAGATGAAGACCCTGACCATCGTGCCGATGCAGTATTCCGGCCTCTACGGTTCCGGGCGTGCGCGGGTTGGCGAGGCGGATGTGGGCATCGAGCGGGATCTCTTCGCCTTTCGGGTCGAGCGCGTAGTCGGGCACGTCCTGCTCCCTGGCCATGCCCAGCGGCGCCCCGCTCGCCTTGTCGCGGCCGATGATGGCCTGCTGCTCCCGCAGCGGCGTGCGGTCCCAGCGCTCGACGAAATTGCGGACGAGGCGGACCGCCAGGTAGGAGCCGTGCGCGGCCCAGGCGGGCTCGCCCGAGTTCGGCTGCACCCAGACGACGCGCTCCATCATCGCCTGGTCGTCGATCGGCGGGTTGGCCGTGCCGTCCTTGAAGCCCAGGAGGTTGCGCGGCGTCTCGGCGCGCCGGGTGCGGCCCTCGAGCGGCGGCAGGAACCCGTCCTGCTTCCAGCGCAGCATCAGGAGGTCCGGCATGGTCTTCACGATGTCGCGCAGGGCATGGATGGTCGCGAGGTGGCTGTCGGCGCAGATCTGGAGGAGGAGGTCGCCGTGGCACTGCGCCGCCTCGAGCGCGTCGTTCGGATATTGCGGCATGGGGACGAGGTCCCGGGGCCGCAGGGGCGAGAGGCCGAAGCGCTCGTCGAAGAGCGAGGCGCCGAGGGCCGCCGTGACCGTCAGGCTGTCGGGCGTCACGACCGGGCCGAGCAGGCCCGAATTGGGCGGCGGGAAGCGCGGGTCCAGGGCCTGCGGCGTTCCGCCCCGCATCAGGAAGGCGATGCGCTGGGTCAGGGTGCGGAACAGCCGCTCCAGGTCGCCCCGCGAGGTGGCGAGGACGTTGAACGACGCGACGAGGCCCGAGCCGGGGGGCGCCGCGGTCACACCCGCCTGATGCCGGCCGTGGAAGGCCACGGCCTGCCGGGCAGCGCTCTCCATGGCGCCGGCGACGCTGTCCGACATCGGGCAGGCAGCGCCCGCGTCACGGGAGAGGAGGCCCGCAGCGGCACCGCCGCCCAGCGCGCCCAGGCCGAGCAGCAGCCCGCGGCGGCCCGGCCGCGGCACGGCCTCGCCGGGAGAGTTTTTGGATCGATCGCGCGTCATGGGGTCGTCATCGTCCTCAGCTCAGGCCGAGGGTGCCGCGGAGCTTGGAGAGGTCCTCGGCGAGGGCGGTGATGGGGCCCTGGAGGGCCAGGCGGTCGGCCTGGGTCAGCTTGTCGTAGGTCTCGAAGCTGCCGTCCTCGCGCCGGTATTTGGCGAGGATGGCGTCGACCTTCGCGAAGTTGGCGTCGATCTGGTCGCTCAGGCCGCGGTCGGCCTTCTGCGTCAGCGGCCGCAGCAGCTCCACGATCTTCCGGGCCCCGTCGACATTGGCCTGGAAATCCCAGAGGTCGGTGTGGCTGTAGCGGTCCTCCTCGCCGGTGATCTTGCTGGACGCCACCTCCTCGATCAGGTCGGCGGCCCCGCCCACCATCTTGTCGGGCGGGACGGTCAGCCCCTTGATCCGCTTCTGCAGGTCGACCGTGTCGGCCGTGAGCTTGTCGGCGAACGGTGCGGCGCCCTCGGTCGTGCCCTCTGAAAAGAGAAAAAATTCGAGGCGGTGGAAGCCGGTGAAGCCGGCATCTTCCTCCTTTTTCTCGTGATCGTCGGCGCGGGAGTCGATGCTGGCGTCGAGGTCGCTGAACAGCTCGGCGATCGGCTCGATCCGCTCATAGTGCAGCCGCGTCGGAGCATAGAGCTTCTTCGCTCCTGCGAGATCGCCGGCCTTCACCGCCGCCGTGAACGCCGCCGTCTCGTCGACCAGCGTTCCCACCTCACCCGTCACATAGACCTTGTACTCGGCCATCGGCCCGACCAGGTCGACGAGCGCGGGCTTGGCCGCGACCCCGCCGGCGTCGGCTGCGGCCGTGACCGTGAGCGTGCCCTTGGGATTGCTCAGGAGCCCGCAGGTGATCGCATAGGAGCCGGGCTCGAGCCTGGTCGTGAGCTTCTGGACGAAGCCGGGCGCTATGTTCTCGCGCTCGTCGACGACCATCACACCCTTCAGGATCTCCCACTCCAGCGCGCGGCTGCTGCTGTTGACGATCTCGAAGGTCGTCCGGCCGGCCGGCACGGTCAGCGCGTTGGGCTGGCAGTCCTTCGCCGTGACCGTGACCCGGACGGGCACGGGCTCAGCGGGTCCGGCGGGCCGGGCCTCGCCCCGGGCCGGCTCGGGCGCGCGGTCGCGGAGTCCCGCATAGTGGAAGGCGATCGCCCCGACGGCGAGCACGGCAACGACCACGGCGCCGATCTCGATGGCGAGCGAGCGGGATCGGAGCATCTTCTACCCCTCTCCGAGCCCGAGGCGCGCCGTCCTGGCCCTGCGCTCGGCCAGCTCGGCCGTCCGGGCCGCGGCGTCCGGGCTGCTCCGCGCCGGCCGGCTGCCGGCCAGGAACAGGAACAAGGCCGGGACCAGGAAGAGCCAGTAGGCCAGCACCTCGCCGACGGCGGGCGTGTCGTGGTAGCCGAAGATGCCGGCCAGCACCGTGCCCAGGGCGCTGTCCATGGGCAGGACGGCGCTCATGTCGAAGGCCGTGGCCTGGAGACCGTTCCACAAGCCCGCCTCGTGCAGCGCCCGCACGGAGCCCGCCAGCAGCCCGGCCGCGACGATCAGGATGAGCACGCCGGTCCAGCGGAAGAAGCGCCGGAGATCGAGCCTGATCGCGCCGCGATAGATGCCGGCGCCGACGCCGATGGCCACCAGCAGGCCCGCCGCGGCCCCGATCGGCGCACCGACGCCCACGCCCTGCTGGAAGGTGGCGAGCAGAAAGAAGACCGATTCGAGGCCTTCGCGGGCGACGGCGAAGAAGGCCATCGCCGCCAGCGCCAGCCCCTGATGGTCGCGCTTGGCGAGAGCGGCGTCGATCGAGTCGTGCAGCTCGGCCTTGATCGAGCGTGCGGCCTTCTTCATCCAGAAGACCATCGAGGTGAGGATGCCCACCGCCAGGAGCCCGACCAGCGCCTCGACCAGCTCCTGCTGGCGCTGCGGGAACTCGGCGCTCAAGGCGTTGAGGATCAGCCCCAGCGCCAGGCAGAGCATGGCGGCGACCACGACCCCGGCCCACACCGCCGGCAGCCACCCCTGGCGCCCGGTCTGCCTGAGGTAGCCGGCGACGATGCCCACGATCAGGGCCGCCTCCAGGCCCTCGCGCAGCATGATGAGAAAAGGCACAAGCATGCGGAAGCGGCTCGCCCCGACTCGTTTCGTCTGTCAGCTCGAGGCCTGCATACTGGAGCTCGACGGGATTGACAATATACTGAGAAAACAATTACATAGCAATTAGAATAATTACAGCGTGGGTAGCGGGAGCCGAAGCTCGGACGTAGCCCGGGCCCGGCCTCGGCGGCGACGCTGGCCGGAGCAGCTCGAGGCCCCTTCGGCACGCCCGCCACCCCCTCTCCGGCGCAGCTTCAACTCCAAGCGTGGAGCTTTTCGGCTTTCGCGGCAGCGTCGGTCACGACTAGGATGGCGCTACAGAGGAGGCAGACGAGGGCATCCGAAGAAGCGTGTCGAGGGGTCGCGCTCGGCGGGAGTGCGCTCGTGCCAGGGGCCGCGCGTGATCGCGGGTTGCCGGGCTTACCGCAGCAACCTGCGGAGGAAGGGGAGGGGTCACATGAGAGGTCGGCTGATCGTCGGGGCACTGCTCGTAGGTGCATCGCTTGTCGGCTTGGCCGCCAGCGCCCAGGCCGGCGAGGTGACGGTATGGTCGTGGTTCGTCGCCTCGACCATGCAGAAGTCGATCGCGGCCTTCGAGAAGGCGCACCCTGACATCAAGGTCAACTACACCTATTACAACTACTCGCCGGAATATCTGACCGCGTTGAAGGCGGCGGCCGCCTCCGACAGCCTGCCCGACGTGATCGGCCTTCAGCCCGGCGCCTTCACGCAGCAATATCGGGACAAGCTCACGGCCGTCAATGACCTCGCCAAGGCGACCTGGGGCGATGGCTGGGAGGAGAAGATCTTTCCGGTCAATCGCAAGCAGATGCTGATGGGCAATCCGGCCGGCGACAGCGGCTACTACATCGTCCCGCAGGAATCGCAGGTTTTGTGCATCTGGTACAACCGGAAGGTCTTCGAGAAGCTCGGCATCTCCGTGCCCAAGAGCTATGACGACTTGGTGGCGGCAGCGAAGAAGCTGACCGGCGGCGGCTACATCCCGATGTTCCAGGGCGCTGCCGACGGCTGGCAGAACATCAACGTCTTCCTGATGCTGGCGAACCAGCTGGCGCCGGGCGCGGTGGACAAGGCGCAGGCGGGCGAGGGCTCCTGGGCGACGCCGGAGCTCGAGGCGGCGATGAAGGCCTGGGCCGGCCTCTTCAAGGATGGCGTGTTCCAGCAGGGGGCGCTCGGCGCTCACGCCTATCCGACCGGTGCCCAGCTCTTCGCGCAGGGCAGGGTCGGGATGATGGCGCTGGGCTCGTGGTGGATGCAGGAATCGAAGTTCCCGCCGCCGCTCTCCGAGTACGTCCAGAACATGGACGGCTTCGATTTCTTCTACTTTCCGGCGCTGCCGGGCTCGAGCCAGGCGAGCCCGCCGGTGGGCGGCATCGACATCGGCTATGGCCTCACGGACAATGGCGCCAAGAACAAGGACGCCTGGGTGTTCCTCGCCTCCCTGACGAACGGCGAGGCGCTGCAGGAGGCGCTCAACGACCTCAACGACCTGCCGGCCTTCTCCGGCCACGCGCCGCAAGGCGATGTCAGCGAGCATGTCCAGCAGATGTTCGCCCGCTTCATGGCCGATCTGCCCCAGGCCGAGAACCAGCGGCTCGCCAGCCCGGCGGTGAGCGACGCGCTCGAGAACGCGCTCTCCGGCGTCGCTGCCGGCAGCCTCGAGCCGGCGGGCGCCTTGAAGGCCGTGCAGGCCGCGACCGACAAGTCGCTGGGCAAGTAGGCGCAGCCAGGAAGGCGGCCGGGCCCGTGGGCGCGGCACCGGCGGTCGCGCCCGACGGGGCTGTCCTGGATGGGCGGCGGAGCCGCAGCCGAGTCGGGCCCGGCGGTTATTTTTTCATCCTGCCGGCCGTCGTTTTGTTCGTCCTGTTCATCGCCTATCCGATCCTGTGGGTGCTGGCGCAGAGCACGCTCGCCGGAAGCGACGGCGGGCTTCGCTTCGTGGGGATCGCCCGGTACCGCGAGGTGCTGACGAGCCCGGTTTTCTGGACCGTAGTCGTCAACATGGCATTGTGGGCTGCCATCACTGTCCCGGTGCAGATGCTGATCGGCGGCACCATCGCCTACTTCATCGAGCGGCACACCACCCGGCTGCGCGGCTTCTTCCGCACCGCGTTCTTTCTGCCGGTCGTGACCTCGGTGTCGGTGATCGCGCTCGTCTGGGTCCAGATCTATGCTCCCTACTATGGAATTGCCCAGGAATACTTGAAGAATGTCGGCCTGACCCTGACGTTCTCGCCGATCGGCGATCCGTCGACCGCCATCTTCGCGCTGATCGTCGTCAATATCTGGCAATGGACCGGCTTCTCGATGCTCATGTACGTGGCCGGCATCGCCAACCTGCCGGAGGAGATTCTCGATGCCGCGAAGGTCGACGGCGCCCGCGGCCTGGCCCTCGCGGTGCACGTCGTGGTCCCGATGCTGGCCCCGGTGACCAAGTCCCTGCTGCTCCTGGGCATCATCGGCACCCTGCAGACCTTTCCGCTCGTCTATCTCATGACGGGCGGCGGCCCCAACCATGCGAGCGAGGTTTTCGGCACCGTCATCTTCAAGCAGAGCTTCGTGGTCGGCGATACCGGCAGCGGCGCCGCCTACTCGGTCATCGTGCTGGTCCTGAGCTTCGTGCTCTCGCTCCTGCAGATCGTCTATCTGGGGGCGAGGCTGACCCCCGGCGGTCGGGATCGGCAGGCATGAGGCTCTTCGGCCTGCGTCCCGAGACGATCGTCATCCACGCGGCCCTGTTCCTCGTCCTGGCACTGTGGATGGTCCCCGAGGCCTACATGCTCTCGATGGGCCTGCGCACGCCGGATCGCGCCTTCGATCCGGTCCTCTTCGCCTGGCCCCTCACCTTCCAGAACTTCGTCACGGTGATCCGCGACAACCCGCTGCCGCGCTACTTCCTCAACAGCCTGATCGTCACGCTGGGCACGCTCGTGATCGTGGTGGGCGTGTCCTCCGCCTTCGCCTATGCCTGCGCCATCCTGCGCCTCCGGGGCTCGCTCACGCTTTATGCCGTGATCCTGACGACGTTGATGGTTCCGGTAGCCTCGCTGGTCCTGCCGCTGGCGATCCTGCTCAAGACGTTCGGCTGGGTGAACACCTATCTCGGCCTCGTCATGCCCTACGCCGCGCTCGGCGTGCCCTTCGCCGTCGTCGTCCTGAAGGCGTTCATGGAGGATCTGCCCAAGGAGCTGTTCGAGGCGGCGCGCGTCGACGGCTGCGACGCCTGGCAGGCCTACTGGCACATCACGCTGCCGCTGGTCCGCCCGGCCCTCGTCTTCGTCGCGATCTGGCAGTTCATCGTCACCTGGAACGAGTTTTTCCTCGCCTTGGTCATCCTGACCAGGAACGAGATGAAGACCCTGACCATCGTGCCGATGCAGTATTCCGGCCTCTACATGGCCAATCCCGGCGCCCTGTTCGCGATCCTCACCCTGATCGCCCTGCCGTTGATCATCCTCTACATCGTCGTGCAGCGCGCCTTCGTTCAGGGGCTGCTCGCCGGTGCGGTGAAGTCCTGACGGGGAACGGGCGGCAGGCGGCTCAGAGTCAGCCGCCGGTCGAGCCGCTGACCCTGCCCCGATCGTTGAAGCGCGCGGCCTCGGCCGGCGGGACCTGTGAGCCGTCGATCTTCACCTCACGGAGGTCTGGCAGGCCGAACAGCGGGGCGAGCGTCCTTACGGGGGTATTCCTGACGTCTAGCAGACGTAGCTTGCGCAGAGCCGCGAGAGGCTCAAGGTGGGATATGTCGGTGCCAGCTATGGCCAATAGCTCAATATTCTCTAAGTTGGCCAGATGTATGGATTGAAAGTCGTCTATCGTTCTAGAAAAAAGATGGCGAAGTAAATAAATGATTCCGTGTCGCAAAGAGGGGCTATTTTGTCTATCCCGTCTTGTCTGATGGAATGTATCATAATTCTGCAGCAACGTTGCCGCGTTGAATTCCAGCAAGCTCGTTGATACACCGTATCCAGCGATGGCGCTAGCGTCTTTACCTCGCCCGCCCACCAACAGCCACTCTATATTTTTGCAACGCGACAGAAAAGAAAGGTCCGTAATATTTGTATCAGATATGTCTAGACGTTTCAGGGTGTCCAAATAAACCGGGAAGCCGAAGCTTCTGACGCCGCTTCGAGCGACGCTGATGGCCTTCAGCTCGAGAAGGCTGCTTAGGGGCTCTATGTCGTCCACCCGCGTGCCGGAGAGGTCAAGCCTTTGTAGCGCGGTGAGGCCTCGGAGCGGCTCGAGGTCCGTTACCCGCGTGCTGGAGAGGTTGAGTACTCGCAGGCTGCTGAGATTGCGGAGAGGCTCAAGGCTGTCCACCCTCGTGCGCCCGAGATTGAGCACCCGCAGAGCCAGGAGGGTCTTAAGTGAATCGACGCTGCCTACCTTCGAGGTGGAGATGTTGAGAAGTCTGGACGGCTGTGAGGTCTCGGAGCGGTTCGACGCTGCTCACCTCCGAGTTTGAAAGGTCAAGCGTTTGAAGGGCCCACAGTCCGCGGAGCGGCTCGAACTCCGCTTACCTGCGTGAAAGAGAGATTGAGCCTCCGGAGCGCGGTGAGACCCCGGAGTGGCTCGAGGCTATTCACCTTCGTGAACGAAAGGTTGAGTGTCTGGAGGTCAATCAGGCCACTGATTGGCTCGAGATCGCTAACCTGAGTCTGCCAAAGATCGAGCGTCTGGAGAGAGGTCAGCTGGCGAAGTGGATCGAGGCTGCTTACCTGCGTGAACGGAAGATCAAGCGTCTGAAGGCGGGTAAGGCCCCCCAGTGGCTCAAGGTCGCCTATCTGTATCTGCCAGGCGCTCAAGCTTTGAAGGGCGGTGAGACCGCGGAGTGCTTCAAGGTTGCTCACCCTCGTAAAGGAAAGGTCGAGCGTCCGGAGAGCGGCGAGCGCCTGAAGCGGCTTGAGGTCGCTGACCTGTGACTCCCAGAGGTTAAGCGTCTGGAGTGCCGTGAGGCCCCTAAGGGCTTCAATGCTAGTAATCTTCGTGTGGGAGAGGTCAAGAGACTGGAGGGACGTCAGTTCCTGGAGCGGCTCGATTCCGCTGACCTGCGTATAGGATAGGTCGAGTGCTTGGAGTGCCGTGAGGCGCCGTAGCGGCTCGACGCCGGTAACATTCGTTCGCCCGAGGTCAAGAGACCGAACCACCGAAGGGTCGGAAAGTGCGTCGACCGCAGCACCGAGAATCGGATCGGCCGCGGCACGAGGCAACGCAAGCTCGAACCCTGTGGCTGGATCGCCTGAGACGCGGACGCCTAGCTGGCTTAGTGCTTCGAAGTCGATTGGCGGGATGGGCAGCGCAGACTGCAACCACTGACGGTCGAATAGGCGTTCATAGATCCGATTGCGGACGACCAGCGAGCCATCGGCTCCCCGCTTGACGAGACCCGAGAGCTTGAGTTCGGCATGAGCGAGCGTAGGCTCGTCCCTCGTCAGCTCTCCAGCAAGAAGCCGCTCGTATAGTCGAAGGCTCTGATCGACCTGACTGAGCCGCAAGTCCAAGAAGCGTAGGACCTGCTCGAAGTGGATGTCGTGGGCCAACCTCTTGAGGTTGCTGAAAGTGCGCTCGACGTATGAGTCGACCTCGGTGGTGCTAGCGCAGCGCCTTTGGCCTAGATCGGCACAAAGCTTGACTGTGAGATAAGGATGTCCGCCGCTCCAATAAAGAACTCGCTCGAGCAGAGCCCCGCTGGTAGCGCGATCGAGCGAGAGTGAGTCTGCGAGGGGACGCAGCTTGTCCGCGCATCCCTCAAAATCGCGCAGCTCTAGGGTTTGGCCAACATTGTACGCCGTTGTGCGACGATCCTTGATCAGCTCGTTGGGGGTCGCCACGCCGAGCAGACAGAACGTCACCCACTCATAGGCTGTCTCCAGACCGCGCTCGTTGTACATCCCGCGAATTGCGGTGAAGAGCGCATCGATGAATGCGTGCTTTAGCGTGCTGTCGATCTCGTCGAGGAAGACTACGACGGGGCCGGAGATACGCTGGCAGACGATCTCGCGGAAGAAGCGCTGCAACCGCTGCCCAACGGCGTCACTGGGGTGCGCGGCCCACCAGCCCCCAATATCGAGGTCCAGCTTCAGCTCACGCGCCAGGCGGTTGAGAAGCCCGCGGAACCAAATGCCGGCATCGTCGGCCCCGCCCAGCTCCGCGGCAAGGTCGATGGATGCGGTACGCACGCCATGCTCGCGCAGCGCTAGCATGGTCTTCACCATGAGGCTCGACTTGCCCATCTGGCGCGAGGTGAGAACGTTGACGTACTCCGCTGCGAGCAAGAGGCGCAGCAGCTCGGCATCCTCGGGCCGCTCGATATAGAGGTGTCGGCGTGGATTGAGCGTGCCGCCGGCCTTGAGCTTGAGCGGCGGCGCTGCGCGCCCCTCGCTCACCGCAGCATCCGCCGAAAGAAGCGGGTGTAGAGTAGATTGAAGGGTGCGATGGTGCTGTCGTCGTGGCGTCGCACGAGGCCGGTGGCATGGAGGCGCCAGTATTTGTCCTGCGCCGGCTGGGTCCCACGCAGGATCAGGTCGCGGTAGGCCTGGAGCAGCTCCGGCCGCTGCTGGAGTTGATTGAGCTTGGCGCGGAGATGCTCGCCGAAGGGGCCGTCATCAGCGGCGGCATGCCGATCCAGATCGCCGAAGCTCATGCCCTCGCCCCATGCCATGCGCCAGAACGCCGAGCGCACGAGGTAGGGCTGCCCGCCGGTCAGATCGTGAAGGCTGTCCAGCTCGCTCGTCTTCAGCCTGTTGCCGAATAGGCCGTCCAGCCGCTCCAGCGCCGGGCGCCGCAGCGGCTCCAGGCGGACCGGCTCGGTGACATTGAAGGGCGATTGCGCCACGTCCTGGATGAACATGCCGGGCTCCGTGGCGACGACGAGGGCGAGGTCGAGCCTCTCCCAGGCGGTGTCGGGGCGCGTGGCGCGGTTGTTGTGCCAGTTGCGCAGGGCGGCGAAGAGGCTGTCGCGATAGGGGCGCGGGATCAGCCTGTCGACCTCGTCGAGCGCAACGACGATCGGCTGGTCGACCTTGGGAAAGACAACGTCCTCGATGAAGTCCGTCAGGTCGCCGGGCGTGGCAATCTGCTGCCGGGCAGAGGGGTCGATGGCCAGCTCGCGGACGAGCCGGGCAGCGATCCTGGTCATCGCCGTCTGCTGGTCATTGAGCTCGTCATCGCTGATCTGCTGGCAATCGATCAGGGCCAACTTCTTGCCGGCCTTACGGCAGTCATCCAGGTAGCGGACGAGCAGGCTCGTCTTGCCCATCTGGCGCGACGCCTTGATGACGAGCGTAACCCAAGTCTCCAGCAAGCGGGCGGACGCGGGAGTCGCCTTGCCGCTCGACGTAGCAGGGATCGTCGAGCTTCATGGCTCCGCCTGGCTGCCTCAGCACACGCGGATCGGCGGCCGGGGCCGGACGCTCGGTGATCGCCGGGCGAACCGAGGCGTCCGGCGATCTCGTGGCATCCGCATCTGAAGCTTGCCGGTCAGGTGGACTTCCTTCGGCTGTCTGCCCGATCGCCCCGAGGAGCTGGTGTAGCACGCGCTGATCGTCTGCCGTGCTGTTCCAGCGCGCGTATTGATACCGGTCGAGCGCGGCACCGAGCGCGTATCCGAGCGCGCCGTCATAGGCAACGCGCACCGGGAGGAGCCACGGCGTACCGTCGCTACGGCGGCGCTGGGCCGCCTGCTGCACCTCCTGCTGGACCATCTCGCTGGCGATCGAGTCCTCGGAGAGTAAGACGATTAGAAATTCGCACCAGGCGATCCGCCGGTCGATCTCCTGGCTCCAGTCCAGGCCCACCTTCATGCCGGTGTCGATGAAGACGTCGTGGCCGGCGGTGGTGGGCTCGCCGTGCAGCCACTTCGCGAGGCGCGAGTC
>CAWHFO010000037.1:0-33606 GCA_963828215.1 uncultured Alphaproteobacteria bacterium
GTCGCTCCACCAGGTCCTCGTCCGACATGGCGCCGATCGGCCCGGGTCTCCCGCGCGCAACCGGCCCCTGGCGATGGCGGTAGATGGTCGCCCGTGACACGCCCCAGATCCGCGTGACCCGCTGCAGGCCGTAGGCTTGGTTCGTGGAAGGCGAGACCTGGCGGCTCATCGCCCCGGGGTCCCCACGCGGCTTGCCGCGTGGAGTGGGCCTCGACCTCCGGCGGACCAAAGGGCGGGCCGTCTCCAGCCGCTCGATAGCTCGTTGGCCCCGCCAGGGCCTCCTGGCCCTGGTCCCTTCGGGACTGGATCGCCGCGCTGCTGCGCGCGATCGTCAACTCGCCGACCTTCTCCTCGAGCCGGCCGATCTCGGTATCGCGAGCGTCGGCCGGCCGGCTCTTCAAAGAGGCCTCACCCGCGGCCAGGAAAGCCACCCGCCATGTTCCGCCAGAAGGCGGAACATCCGTCTGCGAGGCAGCGGCCGTCAGCAAGACGGCCGAGGGCCGCTCAGCTCCGCGGCGGCCACCCCGAGCCCGCGCGACAGCAGCTCCAAGTCCTCGCCCCGGAGCAAGCGGAGCACGGCGTCCTGCTTGCGTCGTGCCGACATCCGGCGCCGGTGCTCGGGCGTGGGCCCGGCTACGCCAGCGTGTGTGGCGCGCGCCGCCGGGCCCACGCCCCCTCCATCGTCGTCGTCCATCCTGCACCTCCGTGCAGTTCCCTACCTGCAAATCGGTGTCTCGAAGAACCATAGGCCGGGGGAGTCGAGATCTGTCGGCCTTCGGATCGACCGCCTGCAAGGCGCTCTGTCGCTGCCGATGGGCCGGGCGTCGGCCGCGCGCCCATGGCAAGCGGGCTCCAAGACAAAACCGGGCGTAACCCATGTAATCGCCGCAGGGCTCCGGGGGTTCCCGAAAAAAGAAGCGGAGGGAACCAGCTCGCCCAGCGATGTGTTTCTGCGACCGACGCAAGGTTGCAGTCAATCGAATTCTCGGAGGAGCTAGCGATGCGCAGAACACTTCTCAGTGCTGCTTCGGTCTTTGCGATCCTGGCCGGCACCGCGCTGGCCCAGAACGCGACGTCGTCCGACACCTCGCAGGGGCAGGCGCCGGCCGCCACCGGCGCCGGCGCCGGCCAAGCCGATGGCCCCGCCGGAGAAGATGGGCACGGAAGGCAGCACCATGCAGCCCGGCTCGCAGAGCGGATCCGCTCAGCCGGCGCCGGCCGACACCGGCAGCACGACGGCCCAACAGCCGCCGGCCAACGAGGGGGCGGGACAGGCCGCCCAGCAGCCTCCGGCCGCCGCATCGGCACCCGCGGTGCAGAGCGCGGAAGCCAAGCAGC
Source organism: uncultured Alphaproteobacteria bacterium (assembly GCA_963828215.1). Lineage (GTDB taxonomy): Bacteria > Pseudomonadota > Alphaproteobacteria > Geminicoccales > Geminicoccaceae > CAVTJL01. The sequence goes on from CAWHFO010000037.1 coordinate 1,339, forward strand.
CCGCCGGGCCGCCCGTGAGCGCCAAGGATATCATCGGGCGCAAGGTCTATGGCTCCGATGGCAAGTCCCTCGGTGACGTCTCCGACGCGGTCGTCGACTCCTCGACCGGGAAGATCGAGAAGCTCATCATCTCGAGCGGCGGCTTTCTCGGCATCGGCGCAAAGACGATCGCGCTCGACATGAGCCAGGTCCAGATGGCGCCGGGCGAGGGCATCAAGGCCAACGACGTCACGCAGAACGAGGTCGAGAGCATGCCGGAGTTCAAGGTCGCCTCGGCGACCCAGAGCCTCACGCCGAAGGCGCCGGCCGCCAAAGGCACCGGCGCGACGCCCGCGGCGCCGCTGGGCGGCACCTCGACGCAGTAGGCGCCGACACGACGACGCTGGGGAGCCCGTCTCTCCATGCGCGAGCCGAGCCCGCTCCGAGGGGGCGGGCTCTTCTCGTTCCGGCCCCGCTCGCGGCTCAAAAGCCGAACGAGCCGCCCAGGGTGACGCGCCAGCCGAAGAGGTTGAGGCCATAGGTGTCGGCATAGTCGTCTGGGAACAGCTGGCCGGTCGACTGCCAGATGAGGCGCTCGATGGCGCGCGTATCGGTGCCGGCGGCCATGCCCTGCACCTCGGCTATCGGCTCGGCGCCCCGGCAAAAGACCGCCGCGAGCCTCGGCCGCTCGCTGATGGCGCCGTCCGGCTCGGTCGCGGTGCAGGCGGCCTGCCCCGTAAGAGCGGGCGGGGCATCGAACATCAGCATGAGGTGGGTCCCCGCCGGTGGGGCCGCCACTGGAGCGAAGCGGACATCGAGGCCCGAGATTCCCTGTGCGGCGAGCTGGGCCGAGCGCGCCGGTGGCAGCGTCGCCGGCGCGCCCAGGATCACCGCCGGAACCGGACCCGCCTTCGCCGCCTCGGCCAGGAGCTTCCTGGCGCTCGCATTGCCTGGCCCGCCCGCGCGCTCGACCTGGGGCTCGCCGGCGCATGCGACCAGCACGAGAGCCGCCAGCATCGCCAATGCCGCACGCTTTCCTCCTCGCATCGAGTCCCTCTTCCAAAGCTCCCGCCAGGATGCCACTTGTGGCGGCGCGCCGCATGGACGTCGAGAGAGGCAGATGGCTGCGGCATCGCATCCGCGCTAGAGAGTGGCCAACGACCAGAGCCCATGCGCATGCCGATCCGCGACGACCTCCGCTGGTTCTATCCGATCGACTGGCCGATCATCAGCCGCAGCATCCGCTTCGGTCGGGCGCGGGGCCGCTGCGAGCGCTGCGGGCGGCCGCACCGCGTCGCGATCAAGCAGCTCCCGGATGGACGGTGGTTCGATCCCGAGCAGCAGATCTGGCGCGACGATGCCGGCCAGCCGGCGCCGTGGCCCGACATCGTCGACTACTGCTCCGTCCGGGACCGCCGGTTCATCCTCGGCACCGCCCATCTCGACCACGACCCGGCCAACTCGCGCCTGCGGAACCTGATGGCGCTCTGCCAGCGCTGCCATCTCCGCCACGACCGCGACGAGCATCGCCGCCGCCGCCGTGTCACCTTCCTTCTCCGCCGGGCGACGGGTGATCTCTTCGTCGGGCCCTATCGCCGCTGGTAGGTGTCGGGGCCGGGCTCAGCGGTTGAACCGCTCGTCGACCGGGACACGCCAGCCCTGGACGATCCGGTTGGTCTCGTTGGCCATGCCGACCACCGCCACGAGCTCGCCGAACATCGCCTCGCTCATTCCGGCCTTGCGCGCCGCGGCCCCGTGGCTCGCGATGCAGTACTCGCAGCCGTTCGAGATGCTGACCGCCAGATAGAGCATCTCCTTGGTCAGCTCGTCGAGGCTGCCCGGCGCCATGACCTCCTTGATGCTCTCCCAGGTCCGCTTCAGCGTGCGCGGATCGTGGGCCAGATACTTCCAGAAGTTGTTGACGCCCTTGACGTTCCGGCTGGTCATGATGTCGTCGTAGACGGCGCGCACCTCGGGCGAGGCGTCCTCGTACTCGATCGGCTGGACCATCGTGCTCGTCTCCTAGGGATCAGCGGGTGAGATAGGCCAGAAGCGCTGTCAGCGTAATGGTCGAGCCCAGATGCGTCACCAGCACGAGCGTCGAGGAGCGCATCACGAACGTCTGGTAGCGTTGCGCCACGACGAAGACCGTGGCGGCCGTCGGCAGGGCCGCGGTGATGATCGCGGCCGCAGCGAGCTGGTGCGGCAGCGGCAGCACCAGCATCGCCATGACGCCCACGAGGAGCGGGTGCAGGACCAGCTTGACCACCGCCAAGAGCCCGGTCTCCGCATGTCCGCTGCCGAGCGGCACCTCCACCAGCGTGGCACCGAGCGCGAACAGGGCGCAGGGGCTGGCCGCAGCGCCCAGCATCGCGAGAAAGCCGTTGACCGGCGTCGGCAGGTTCACGCCGATCGCCGCCAGCGCGAACCCGGCGACAACCGAGAGCATCAGCGGGTTGCGCACGAGATTGCGCAGCACGCGGCGGATGGCCGAGAGCCCAGTGCCGCCGCGCGCCGCCTCGAGGCAGGCGATGGTGAGCGGCATCGCGATGATGTTGTCGAGGAAGAGGGCAAGGATCGCCGGCAGCGTCGCGGCCCCGCCCATCGCCGCCAGGAGGAGCGCTATGCCCATATAGCCGGAGTTGGCGAAGGTGGCGCAGAGCGCCCGGAGGCAGGCGATGGCGATGCCGGCACCTGTCAGCAGCGAGATCCCCAGCACGACGAGGTAGAGTGCCAGCGTCACCCCGTAATAGTCGACGATGAGCCGCCAATCGAGCAGCTGGCCGAGGGGGGCGGTCTCGAGCTTGCCCACCAGCAGCGCCGGCAGTGCCACATAGAAGACGAAGGTGTTGAGACCGGCGATCGACGCCTCGTCGAGAAACCGGAAGCGCAGCGCCGCGTAGCCCGCCGCGATCACGGCGAAGAAGGGTAGCGCGACGTTGAGGATGGACTCCACGCGGCCGGCCCGCCCTAGAGCAGCTCCTCGAGGAAGGGGATGAGGGGCAGGTCGGCAGGCGGCATCGGCAGCTCGCGCAGCGTCCCGGGCCTGACCCAGCGCAGCGCCTGGCCCTCGCGGCCCACGGGCTGGCCCCGCCATTTCCGGCAGACGTAGAGCGGCATCAGCAGATGAAAATCGGGGTAGGCGTGCGAGGCGAAGGCGAGGGGGGCGAGGCAGGCGCGCTCGGTCGAGACGCCCAGCTCCTCGCCGAGCTCGCGCAGGAGGCAGGCCTCCGGCGTCTCGCCGGGCGCGAGCTTGCCGCCCGGGAACTCCCAGAGCCCCGCCATCACCTTGCCCGGCGGGCGCTGGGTCACGAGGATCCGGCCGTCGGAATCGATCAGCGCGCAGGCGACGACGAGGACGAGCTCACGAGCGGTAGTCGGCATTGATGTCGATGTAGCCGTGCGTGAGATCGCAGGTCCAGATCGTGGCCCGACCTTCGCCGCCACCGACCGAGACCAGGATGTCGATCTCGCGGCCGCGCAGATGGGCCGCCACCGGCGCCTCGTCGAGGTCGGGCACGGCACCGCCGTTCCGTGCCACGAGATGGCCGCCGAAGGCGACGCCGATCCGCCAGGGCTCCATCGGCTCGCCGGCCTTGCCGACCGCCATGATGATCCGGCCCCAGTTGGCGTCGCCGCCGGCGATCGCCGTCTTGACCAGAGGGGAGTTGCCGATCGCGAGCCCGATCCGCCGCGCCGACTCGTCGGACACGGCGCCCTCGACCGTCACGGCGATGAGCTTCTGGGCTCCCTCGCCGTCGCGCACCACCTGCCGGGCGAGTTCGGTCAGCACCTCGAGGAGCGCCGCCTCGAAGGCCGGCAGCCGGGGATCGTCCGCCTCGACGATCGGTGCGTGGCCGGCCTTGCCGGTGGCGAAGACGAGGAGCGTGTCGGATGTGGAGGTGTCGCCGTCGACGGTGATCGCGTTGAACGACCGGTCGGCGCCGGCGGCCGTGAGCTTCTGCAATACCGGCGCCGCCACCGCCGCGTCGGTCAGGACAAAGGCCAGCATGGTCGCCATCGACGGCGCGATCATGCCGGAGCCCTTGGCGATGCCGGCAACCGTCACAGCGGCACCGTCGACAGTGGCGCGGGCCACGGCCCCCTTGGGGTAGGTGTCGGTCGTGGTGATCGCCTGGGCCGCCTCCGCGATACCGACCGCCCGGAGCCCGGCCACGAGGTCGGGCACCCGCTCGGCGATCCGCTCGACCGGCAGCCGCTCGCCGATCACGCCCGTGGAGGCGACATAGACCTCCTCGATCGGGCAGCCGAGCGCGCGGGCGACCGCCTGGGCCTCGGCCTCGACCGCGCGATCGCCCTCCTCGCCGCGGAAGACGTTGGCGTTGCCGGCGTTGACAATCAGCGCCCGGGCACGTCCGTGGTGGAGGATCCTGCGATCCCACAGCACCGGATGCCCGGCCGTCAGCGAGCGCGTGAAGACGCCGCCGACGGCCGTGCCCTCGGCGAGCTCGATCAGCGTGAGGTCGTGGCGCTGACGGTAGCGGAGGCCGGCCTCGAGGCTCGCGAAGCGCACTCCCGCCACAGGGGGGATCTCCGGAAAGCGCTCCGGCGCCAGCGGCGAGCGCGGCAGGGTCTTGGCCATGCGCGGGCTCGCCGGGCGGCTTTCAGTTGGCCTTCGGGGCGGGTGCCGCCGGCGCCGGTGTCGCCGGAGCGGTGGGTGCAGCTTCGACGGGCGTGCCGTCGAGGCTGAAGCGTTCGATCTTGGCGCCGGTCCGGACCTTCTCGACAAGCGCTGTCACGATCTCCTTCGCCACCTCCTGACGGACCTCGGGCTCCTTCTCCTCGAACGTCGGAACGTGCTGGCGCTTGTCCAGCACTTTGATGACGTGCCAGCCGAACTGGGTCTGGACAGGCTCCTTGCCGACCGTGCCGACCGGCATGCTGTAGGCGGCGTCGGCGAACTCCTTCACCATCGTCCCTTGGGAGAAGTAGCCGAGATCGCCCCCGTTCTGCTTGGCGCTCGGATCGATCGACTTCTCCTTGGCGAGCACGGCGAAGTCGGCGCCCTTGGCGAGGTCGGCGATCACCGCGTCGGCCTCTTCCTTCGTTTTGAGAAGGATATGCTCGGCATGGACCTCCTCGTAGGCGAAGCCCGGCTGGGCCTTCATCGCGTCGTAGGCCTGGTGCAGCCGCGCATCCGTCGAGCCCTCCGCGACGGCGACCTCGAGCACCTGCTGGCGCAGCACCTGGATCCGCGCCCGAGCCAGCGCCTCCTGGACGTCGGGCTTCTTCTCGATATCCTCCTTGAGCGCCTCCTGCTCGAGCAGGTGCGAGTCGATCACGCGCGCGAGCAGCGGCTCGTAGATCGCCTCGATCGGCATCTGTCGATACTGATCCGGCAGGGCCTCGTGCGCCGCCTCGACCTCCGAGCGCAAAACCTTGTCACCGTTGACGACGGCGACGACGGGATCGTCCGCCGCCTCCGAAGCGGCGGGCAGAACGGCCCAGACGAGGGCGAGCACGCCCAAAGAGAGAAACAGATGACGCATGAGGAGCTCCCGAGGGAACGCCGCCGGAAGGACGGGGCGACGTCTGGTGCCGCAGGAGGGATTCGAACCCCCGACCCACGCATTACGAATGCGTTGCTCTACCGGCTGAGCTACTGCGGCCGAGGCGGGACGTTATAGCGGCGGATCTCGTGCAAGCAAGGACGTTCGGCTCAGGCAGCGGCCGCCGAAGGCTGCGCCTCCGCCGCGCCGCCGGAGCGCTCGTCATCGCTCGTCGTCTCCTCCCTCATCCTCTGGGTCAGGACGAAGGTGGGCGTCTCGCCGGCGCTCAAGGCACGCACTTTCGGCGGGATGGTCCAGGTGAGGCGATTGAAGCGCCCATTCGGGTCGAAGGGCCTCCATTCTGGAAAGGACTCGCCGGTGTCCTCCGAGACCCAGGCCGGATCGGGCCTGGCGTCGACAGCTCGGGCAAGCCACTCCTGGACGCGCGCCGGGTCGTCGCCTTGCGCCCGCTCCAGCTCGGCCATCAGCCGGCAGGTCCGTGCCGTCTCGCCCCGCTCCACGGCCTGCTCGAGATGACCGCGCGCGACATCGTAGCGGCGCGCCGTGATCGCGACCTCGGCCATGGTGAGGTGGGTCTCGACATGGCCCGGGTTCTCGCGACGTAGCCGCTCGAAGCGCTTGAGCCGCTCGGCCGGCGTCTCCTCGGGGGTGAGCGCCGCGTAGGCCTTGGCGAGCTCGGGATGGGGGCGGACCTCCCAGGCGCTCTCGAGCAGCCGCCGCGCCTGACGGGGCCTATCGAGCTGCTGCGATACGCCCGCGGCCAGCACCGCGGCCGGCGTGAAGGTCGCCGAGGTCCGGACAGCCCGCCGTCCCTTCTTGAGCGCGGAGACCAGCTCACCACGCTCGGCCGCTCGCCGGCCGGCGAGGTAGTCGAGAGCCGCGCGATCGCTGCGCGCCTCGTTTTGCGACAGGATGCCCAGGCGTTCGAGATCGTCGACCAGGGGCAGTGCCTCTTCCCAGCTCTCGGTCTTGGTCAGGAGGTCGAACAAGGTGCTGACCGGCCAGGCCGTATCGTTGTTGCGGCGATAGGCGCGCCGCGCGAGCTCGAGCGCCTCCTGTCGATCGCCGGTCTTGGCCGCCTGGGCCAGAAGGCCCCGGAGGCCCAGGAACTCGGTCTCGGGGCGACTCAACATCTGCCGGAAGCGGGTCCCGGCCTCGTCGTCCCGCCCGCCGAGCTGCGAGGCCTGAGCGTCCAGGAGCAGGGTGGCCGGGTCGTCCGAGATCAGCCGTTGGGCATGACGGTTGTGGCGGCTGGCTGCCCTGGCGTCGCCCGCGGCTGCGGCGATCAGCCCGGCGGAGAGCTCCTGATAGCCGCGCTCCCTCTGCCGTCGCCTCCAGCCGCGGCCCACCCGCCGGGGCAGGAAGCGAACCACGCGGAGGATCTCGAACAGCAGCACGGCAGCGAAGGCGAAGGCCAGGAGGCCCACGGCCAGGATGCCGACGCTCGTCTCGATCCGGTAGCCGAGCCAGTCGACGACCACCTGCCCGGGATTGTCGGCGAGCCAGACGCCGACGAGCGCCAGGACCGTGGCGACCGCGAGGAACACGAGGAGTTGGATCATGATCGTCTCTTCTTTTGCGCCCGTCGCCGGGTCGGCCTCAGCTCGCCGCGGTGAGGATCGCCTGCAGCCGGCTGCGGAGGCGATCGATCGCCGCTGCCGCGTCGAGCCGCGTCGTCGCCGCCTCGACCCAGGCCTCGGCCTGCTCGTTGCCGGACCGCGCAAGCGGCGCGATCGCGTCACGCGCCGACGCGAGGTCCCCCTTGTCGAGCGCCGCGAGCGCCTGATCGACGGCGGCCCGCTGTGCCGCGGTCGCCTGGTCGATCTCATGCACATCGACGAGGGCGCCGAGATTGCGGGCGGCGGCGGCAACCCAGTCGCCGCCTGTCCCCCCCGTGTCGGCGCTCGGGCCGGCCGCTGGGCGCAGCGCCTCGAGACGCTGCCTCAGCTCGGCCAACGGGGTGATCCCCCTGCTCGACGCCTGGGCCAGCGCGTGGGTCGCCGTATCGAGGTCGGCGTCGTTGCCCCCCAGGCTCTGCAGGCGCTCAAGAGCCGGCTCGAGCGAGGCCGATTCGCGTAGGGCCCTCTCGGCATCGCCAATGGCCAGCGCGAGCTGAGCGCCATGCTCGCCGACGAGCCGGAGGTTGGCGACCTTGCTTTCCAGCGCATCCAGCTTCTTGCCGAGGTCGGTCGCAGCACTCTGCGCCGCGTCGAGCCTGGTCTGCAGCGCCTGCGTGCGGTCGGCGATCGTCGTCGAAGCTTCTGAGCCTCGCCGGCGGCAGCGGCCTGGACCTTCGCAACGCCGTCTTCGACCGCCTTGATGTGAGCCTCGAGGGGACTGAGATCGGGCTGGCTTTTCGGCAGCCCGTCGACCGTTTTGGCGAGACCTCGAGACTTTCGTGTCCAGGCCATGGAGCTGTTGAAGCGCGTCAGTTAGTGGTGCTCTCGGCCTTCTGAAGCCGCGCGATGATTGTCGGGTCGGCCACGGCCGAGCCCACGCGAGCCTGGAGCTTGCCGACCTCGCCGGCCAGCCCGTCGACCTTGCCCGTCTCGGCGCCGAGCTGCTGGGTCTTTTCCTCGATTTGCGCGACCCGTGCGGCCAGCGCCGGATCGGGGCGCGGTCCCGACAGCAGGTAGTATGCCAGGGCACCGACGAGGATACCGCCGACCACTCCACCTCCGAGGGCGGCAGGCCAGGGCGACCGGGCGGGAGGCGGCGGCACGGATGCGTCCATCCGCCGCGAAGGCGGCTCGTCGGACCTTTGCTCAGCCCCGTGGGTTTGCTCCAATGATGACTGGGCCGCGGCGTAGCTGGCGGTGCCGCTCGTCGGACCACCCTCGGTCTCGTCGGTCGGGCCGGTCGCTGCGACCTCGGGGCCTGTCTCCGTGGTGGCGGATGGCGACGCGGCGCCAAGGCCGCCAGCATCAATCGCCGCAGAAGGCGACGGGTCGCCTGGTCGAGCCTGCTTCCTCTGCCTGCTCCGTGTCATGCCGTGGCGTCTCCGTCTCGAAGCGTCAGGACCTGATCTCGGACTGCTTGGCCCGTCAATACCGCCCTGCCTCGCGGACCAATATGGTCGGCCCTCGGTCGAGGGCTAGCATCTCCGGGCGATTGCCTCAAGGCAGGCCAGCAGGGCCGGCTGATCACGCTCCGCGGCGACGAGGATGCCAGCCCAGGCGAGATTCCTTATCGGTGCTGCAACGGCCGCGCTCAGACAGACGGCTGTGACACCACGTAGCCGCTCGACCAGCCCCGCCGCCTCGATCAGGGAGCAGAAGGTCTGGGCGGTGCGAGGCGAGAAGAAGAGGGCTGCGTCGATCCGCCGGTCCAGCAGCTCGCGCTTGGTGCGGGCCGAGAGCGTGCTCGCGGGGATCGCCGCATAGACCGTGCGCTGACGGTAGGTGTATCCGGCCGCGGTCAGCGCCTCGGCGAGGCCGGAGCGCACGTCGTCACCCGCGAGGTGCAGGATCTCGCCTGCTGTCGGCTGAAGAGAGCGGGCGATCAGCGCGGCAAGCTCGACACCATCGCCATCCGCGCTGCGGACATCGCTGCATCCTGCTCGTCGAGCCGCTGCCGCCGTAGCAGGCCCGACCGTGAAGACCGGCAGTCCCACGAGGCGCGCGTCCCATCCGCGCAAGCCGCTGCTGCTCGTGAGGACAACGGCGGCGATGGGGCCGACATCGAGCGCGCCGGCATCGATCGTCCGGATCACGAGGAGCGGGTCGATGATCGAGCGATGACCCATGGCGTGAAGGCGGCGCGCGGTCAGGAGCGATTGCTGGCGCGGCCGGGTGACCAGCGCGCTCAACCTCTGCCGCGGCGTGCCTGGCTCGTCCGTCATTGGCCACCGGTCGGCCAGTCGCTGACGCGGTCGAGGAGGTGTCGACCGGCTTCGGCACCGATCGCTGCGGCGTCGCCGACCGGCCCTCGCCGGGTCGTGCGCTCGACCAGGCGTCCGTCCGGCGAGGCGATGAGCGCCAGGAGCTGGAGCTGCCCCTCGGCCAGATAGGCATGGCCGGCGATTGGCGTTCGACACGAGCCGTCGAGGGTGGCGAGCAGCGTCCTCTCTGCGGCGACGCACAGCGAGGTCGGCTCGTGGTCGAGAGCCTCGAGCAGGGTGCGCACAGGCCGATCGCCGACGCGGCACTCGATGCCGATGGCGCCTTGCGCTACCGCCGGCACCATCTCGTCGATCGCCAGCGGCACACCGCCGCCCAGGCCGAGCCGCGCCAATCCGGCGGCCGCGAGCAGGGTCGCTCCGACGTCGCCGCGCTCGACCTTGGCGAGCCGGGTCTGAATGTTGCCGCGGAGCGGGATGACGCGCAGATCGGGGCGGCAGGCCAGAATCTGTGCGGCGCGCCGCAACGAAGCAGTGCCCACCACCGCTGCCTCGGGCAACTCGCCGATGCTTCGGGCCGCGCCGGCGATCAGGACGTCGCGGGGATCGGCGCGCGGCAGCAGCGCAGCGATCACGAGGCCTTCCGGCAGCACCGTCGCGACATCCTTCATGGAGTGGACGGCGAGGTCGATCGCCCCTGCCAGCAGGGCCTCTTCGATCTCCTTCGTGAACAGCCCCTTGCCGCCGATCTCGGCGAGCGGTACGGTCCTGCACCCGGTCGCCTGTCGTGCGGATGACCTGGATGCGCACGGCCTCCGGCGCCTCCAGGTCCGGATCGATCGCGGCCAGCGCCCGTCGCACCATCTCGGCCTGCACGAGGGCCAGGGGTGACCCTCGCGTGCCGATCGTCAGACGGGTCATGCTGGTCATGCTCGGCCGGAGCGCCTAAGGAGCCGCGTGAACCCCAGGGTTATCGTCATCCCGATGTCCTTGCCAGCTATTTCGGGTCGGGTCGTCCTCGGCATCGAGACGAGTTGCGACGAGACGGCGGCGGCGCTCGTCACGGACGATCGCCGGGTGCTTTCGGCGTTGGTCTTCTCGCAGCTCGAGGAGCACGCGCCCTACGGCGGGGTGGTTCCGGAGATCGCCGCCCGCGCCCACCTGCTTCGTCTCGACCGCCTCATCGACGCAGCACTTACCGAGGCCGGCGTCGGCCTGTCCGACCTCGCCGCGGTCGCCGCCACTGCGGGGCCGGGCCTGGTCGGAGGGTTGATGGTAGGGCTCGTGACTGCCAAGGCCATAGCCGCTGTCCACCGGCTACCGCTCCTGGCCGTCAACCATCTGGAAGCGCACGCGCTGACGGCGCGGCTCACCGACGGTCTCGACTTTCCCTACCTTCTCCTCCTGGTCTCGGGCGGCCACGCGCAGCTGGTCGCCGTCGAGGATGTGGGTCGCCATCGCCGGCTCGGCACCACGCTCGACGACGCCGTGGGCGAGGCTTTCGACAAGGTCGCGAAGATGCTGGGCCTCGGCTATCCGGGCGGCCCCGCGGTCGAGGCGGCGGCGCGCGCGGGAGATCCCACGCGCTTCGAGCTGCCGCGTCCGCTCCTGGGGCAGCCGGGCTGCGACCTCTCGCTGTCGGGCCTCAAGACCGCGGTGAGGACCGCTGTCCTCAGGCTCGGCGAGAAGGCGCTCGAGTCCGGGGTCACGGCCGATCTCTGCGCCAGCTTCCAGGCGGCCGTAGCCGACATGCTGGTTGAACGCACCCGTCACGCCATCGTGATCTTCCGAGAGCGATACGGCCGCTCGCCCACCGTCGTGGTGGCCGGTGGCGTCGCCGCCAATCGGGCAATCGCCTGCAGCCTGGACCTTCTCGCCGCGGAGGAGGACCTGAGGCTCGTGATCCCGCCGGCGGCGCTCTGCACCGACAACGCGGTCATGGTGGCATGGACCGGGATCGAGCGCCTGGAGCGCGGGCTCATCGACGGGCTGGACGCGCCGACCAGGCCGCGCTGGCCGCTCGACCCCGATGCCGAGCCGGCGCTTGGCGGCAAGGGCGCCAAGGGTGCGAAGGCCTGAGCGTGCCTCCGGCAGCCAAGGTCAGGCCGCCTGGGCGCGTTCGGCCCGCGGGGTCTTGCCGAACATCTGACGGTAGCTGGTCGAGAAGTGCGAGGCCGAGACGAACCCGCAGGCGCAGGCGATGTCCATGATCGGCATGTCGGTCTGATAGAGCAGATGGCGCGCCCGCTCGAGGCGCAGCTCCAGATAGTACTGGGCGGGCGGCCGGCGCATGTGGCGGCGGAAGAGCCGCTCGAGCTGACGCCTCGAGACGCCTACATAGTGGGACAGCGTCTCCTGATCCAACGGCTCCTCGATATTCGCTTCCATCAGCTCCACGGCCATCACCAGCTTCGGGTGGTGGACCCCGAGCCGTGTGCGGATAGGCAGGCGCTGACGGTCGTGCGGCCCGCGGATCCGGTCCATCAGGCACTGCTCCGACACCCTGGTCGCCAGCTCCTGGCCGTGGCGCTCGGCGATCCGGTAGAGCACGAGATCGAGGGCGGCGGTCCCGCCGGAGCAGGTCAGCCGCTTGCCGTCGATCTCGAAGAGATCGGCGCTGGCCTCGATGTCCGGAAAGGCCTCGACGAAGCCGGGCAGGTTCTCCCAGTGGATGGTGCAGCGGTGACCGTTGAGCAATCCGGCGCGAGCCATCACATGGGCGCCGGTGCAGAGCGCCCCGAGCGTCACGCCCCGGCTGTCGAGGCGGCGGAGCCAGGCGAACACCTCGCGGTCCTGGTAGCGCTCGGCGCCGATGCCGCTCGAGAGGAGGACGGTGAGGCGGTCGGCGCCGGCACCGAGCTCGAGGCCGGTCATCGCGAGGTCGACCTGGACCGAGATCCCGTTGCTCGCGACTACCGGCGATCCATCCTTGGAGATCAGCGGCCAGCGATAGAGCGTGCGGCCCGAGAGGCGGTTGGCGATCCTGAGCGGCTCCACCGCGCTCGTGAACGCGATCATCGAGAAGTTCGGGATGAGCAGGAAGGCTATGGTCTCGACCTCGTGGAGGTCGCCTCGGGGATCGTCGTCCATGACCGCCTTCAAGACGCTCCGGCACGAAAAGCATGTCGCTTCCAGGCAAGAGGCTAGCACGGCGCCCGGTTCCGACCTAGACGGTGCTTGTCGGGTCCCCAAAGGTCGATGTCGGGATCACGGAAGCGGCCGCCTCCGCCTCCGCTAGCCGGGTCCGACGGGGGAGCCGAGCCTCGAGGCCGATGCAGCGCTTTTCTATCTTTTCTCTGGCACGCCATGCCCTGACTGGCCATCGCGACTGGCCGGCCTACTGGCGGAGCCCCGAGCCGCGCCCGGCCTACGACGTCGTCATCATCGGCGGCGGCGGCCACGGGTTGGCCACCGCCTACTATCTCGCCAAGGAGCACGGTGTCGCCAAGGTCGCGGTGATCGAGCGCGGCTGGCTCGGCGGCGGCAACACCGGCCGCAACACGACCATCATCCGCTCTAATTACCTCTACGACGAGAGCGCGGCCCTTTACGACCACGCCCTGAAGCTCTGGGAGGGGCTGACGCAGGCGCTCAACTACAACGTCATGTTCTCGCAGCGCGGCGTCGTGATGCTGGCCCACACCGTCCACGACGTGCAGACCACGCAGCGTCAACTCCACGCCAACCGCCTGAACGGCATCGACAATGAGTGGCTGACGCCTGAGCAGGCCAAGGCCTTCTGTCCGCCCCTCAATATCGGCAAGGACATCCGCTATCCGGTGATGGGCGCAGGGCTCCAACGGCGGGGCGGGGTCGCCCGCCACGATGCCGTGGCCTGGGGCTATGCCCGTGCCGCGGACGCTCTGGGCGTCGACATCATCCAGGGCTGCGAGGTCACTGGGATCAGGGTCGAGCGCGGCCGCGCCACCGGTGTCGAGACCAGCAGGGGCTCGATCAGGACGGAAAAGATCGGCTGCGTGACGGCCGGCCACTCCAGCGTCGTGGCGTCGATGGCGGGCCTCAAGCTCCCCATCGAGAGCTTTCCCCTGCAGGCGCTGGTCTCGGAGCCGGTGAAGCCGATCATGCCCTGTGTGGTCATGTCCAACACCGTCCACGCTTACATCAGCCAGTCCGACAAGGGCGAGCTCGTCATCGGCGCCGGCACCGACGCCTACACGAGCTACAGCCAGCGCGGCGGCATCCACGTCATCGAGCACACGCTCGAGGCGATCTGCGAGCTTTTTCCGATGTTCCGCCGCATGCGGATGCTCAGGAGCTGGGGCGGCATCGTCGACGTCACGCCCGACCGCAGCCCGATCATCGCCAAGACGCCGGTCGGCGGCTTCTACATCAACTGCGGCTGGGGCACGGGTGGCTTCAAGGCGACACCGGGCTCGGGCCACCTCTTCGCCCACACGATCGCCAAGGACGAGCCGCACCCGATCAACGCCCCCTTCACCCTCGAGCGCTTCACCACCGGCCGCCTCATCGACGAGGCGGCGGCCGCGGCGGTGGCGCATTAGTCGCCAGCGAAGAGGGACATATGTACCAACTGGACGGGTTCGGATTTCCAGAAACCTATATCAATCCACGGCATATATCCTATTTGGGACCGATAGAAGTATTCGAAAGAGAACACGACGGGGATGCATACACTGCGTTCGTGGTGGTTATTGACAACGTCGAGAGAGAATTTCGATTGTCTCATAAGGTGGTAGACTATCACTACGAGGCCGATTCACGACTCCAAGAGCTCCGGCGTTTCCTCCTGGACCTTGCGGAAGGGGATGGCTAGCGAACCCCCATGCTCCTGATTCCCTGCCCCTATTGCGGCCCGCGGGCCGAGAGCGAGTTCGCCCACGGCGGCGAGGCGCACATCGTCCGGCCGCCGCAGCCGGCGGTGACCGACGACGCGCCCTGGGCCGACTATCTGTTCATGCGCCGCAACCCCAAGGGCCCGATCCGCGAGCGCTGGCGCCACGCCCATGGCTGCGGCCGCTGGTTCCACGTGCTGCGCGACACGGTCAGCGACGACATCCTGGCCGTCTATCGGGTGGGCGAGCCGCCACCCCCCGTCCCGGAGCGGAAATGAGCCAGCCCTTCCGCACCGCCGGCGGCCGCATCGACCGCTCGCGCACCCTCCGCTTCAGCCTCGACGGCCGCAGCTACGAGGGGCATCCCGGCGACACTCTGGCCTCGGCCCTCCTCGCCAACGGCGTCCACCTGGTCGGCCGCAGCTTCAAGTATCACCGGCCGCGCGGCATCCTCGCGGCCGGTGCCGAGGAGCCGAACGCCCTCGTCCGCGTCGATCAGGGCGGCGGGCGGACCGATCCCAACCTGCGCGCCACCCAGGTCGAGCTGTTCGACGGGCTCACGGCGCTGACCCAGAACCGCTGGCCGTCGCTGCGCCTCGATCTCACCGCCATCAACGACCGCCTGGCGCCGCTCTTCCCCGCCGGCTTCTACTACAAGACCTTCAAGCGGCCGGCCTCCTGGTGGGAGAAGGTCTACGAGCCGCGCATCCGCGCGACGGCCGGCCTCGGCGAGAGTCCGACGGCCGCCGACCCCGATCGCTACCTCCATCGCCACGCCCATTGCGACGTGCTGGTGGTGGGCGCCGGCCCGGCGGGCCTCATGGCCGCCCTCGCCGCCGGCCGCAGCGGTGCCCGCGTCATCCTCTGCGACGAGCAGGCCGAGCCCGGCGGCAGCCTCCTGGCGGAGACCGGCGATCGCGTGCGCATCGCCGGCGAGGCGCCCGATGCCTGGCTCGCCGCGACGCTGGCCGAGCTCGCGACCCTTCCCGAGGTGCGGCTGCTGCCGCGCACCACCTGCTTCGGCTACTACAACCACAACTATCTGGGCCTCCTCGAGCGGGTGACGGACCATCTGGCCAGCCCGCCGCCCGACCTCCCGCGCCAGCGCCTCTGGCGGGTGCGCGCCAAGCGCGTGGTGCTCGCCACCGGCGCCATCGAGCGGCCGCTCGTCTTTCCCTACAACGACCGGCCCGGTGTCATGCTGGCCTCGGCCGCTCGGACCTACGCCAATCGCTGGGGCGTGCTGGTCGGCCGCGAGGTCGTGCTCGTCACCAACAACGACAGCGCCTATGCCGCGGCCCTCGATCTCGCCGCCGCCGGCGCCCGCATGGCCGCCATCGCCGACCTTCGCCACGAGACGCCGGGAGCGCTGCCCGCCTTGGCCGAGCGGGCGGGCATCCGGATCGACCGCGGCCACGCCGTCATCGGCACGGCGGGGCGGCATCGCGTGGCAGAGATTCGCCTCGTGCGCCTGGACAGGCGAGGCGAGCCTCTGATCGGCGATATCCGTCCGGTGTCCTGCGACGCGCTGCTGATGTCCGGCGGCTGGAATCCCTCCGTCCACCTCTTCTCGCAGAGCCGCGGCCGGCTGCGCTTCGACGAGACGCTGGCGGCCTTCGTTCCCGACGTCTCGGTCCAGGCCGAGCGCTCCGCCGGCGCCTGCCGCGGTCCTTTTTCAGTGGCCGGCTGCCTCGCCGAGGGGGCCGAGGCGGGTGTCGATGCCGCGCGCGCTGCCGGCTTCGACGCGGAGCCGATCGCCGTGCCCGAGGTCGTGGAGCCGGCCGAGGCGGCCCTCCTGCCGGCCTGGCTGGCGCTCGGCAGCCGGCCCGCCTCCCGCGGCCGCGCCTTCGTCGACTTCCAGAACGACGTCACCGTCAAGGACCTCGACCTCGCGGTCCGCGAGGGCTTTCGATCCATCGAGCACGTCAAGCGCTACACCACCACCGGCATGGGCACCGACCAGGGCAAGACCTCGAACGTCAACGCGCTGGCGATCGTGGCCGGCACGCTCGGCACGGGCATCTCGGCCGTCGGCACCACCACCTTCCGCCCGCCCTACACGCCCGTCGCCTTCGGCGCCTTCGCCGGCCCCAGCCGCGGCGACCTCTTCGACCCGATCCGCCGCACGCCCAGCCACGCCTGGGCCGACGCCGCGGGTGCAGTGTTCGAGGACGTCGGCACCTGGAAGCGCGCCCGCTATTTCCCCCGATCCGGCGAGGACATGCACGCCGCCGTCGCCCGCGAGTGCCGCCAGGCGCGCGCCAGCGTCGGCATCTTCGATGCCAGCACACTCGGAAAAATCGACATTCAGGGTCCCGACGCCGCGGCCTTCCTCGACCGCATCTACACCAACGCCTGGCAGAAGCTCGCCGTCGGCCGCGCCCGCTACGGGCTGATGCTGGGCGAGGACGGCATGGTCTTCGACGACGGCGTCACGACGCGCATGGCCGAGCATCGCTTCCACATGACCACCACGACGGGCGGCGCGGCGCGCGTGCTGGGCTGGCTCGAGAACTGGCTGCAGACCGAGTGGCCCGAGCTTCGCTGCTACTGCACCTCGGTCACCGAGCAGTGGGCGGTGGTGGCGCTCCAGGGCCCGCGCGCCCGCGACCTGCTCTCCAGCCTCGTCGAGGGCATCGACCTCTCCCGCGAGCCTTTCCGCACCTCGCCGTGCGCGAGGGCACGATCCTGGGCGTGCCCTGCCGCGTCTTCCGCGTCAGCTTCACGGGCGAGCTGGGCTTCGAGATCAACGTGCCCTGGAGCTTCGGCTGCCGCCGTCTGGGAGGCCGTCGTCGAGGCGGGCAAAAAGGCTCGATGCCGTCGTCTACGGCACCGAGGCGATGCACGTGCTGCGCGCCGAGAAGGGCTACATCGTGGCGGGCCAGGAGACCGACGGCACGGTGACGCCGTTCGACCTCGGCATGGACTGGATCGTCAGCAAGCAAAAGGAGTTTCTGGGCAAGCGCTCGCTCGCCCGGCCGGACATGCTGCGGCCCGACCGCCGGCAGCTCGTGGGTCTCCTCACCAAGGACCCGCGCGTGGTGCTCGAGGAGGGCGCCCAGATCACCGAGCGGCCGCCCGTCGGGATCCCGGCGCCGATGATCGGCCACGTGACCTCGAGCTACCTCTCGCCGACCCTCGACCGCTCCATCGCGCTCGCCCTCGTGGCCGGCGGACGGGCGCGGATGGGCCAGCACCCTCTGCGTGCCAATGCCGGATCGCGTGATCGAGGTCGAGGTGACCTCGCCCGTCTTTCTCGACCCGAAGAACGAGCGCCTCGATGCGTAGGGCTGGCGCGCTGGACCACCTGGACCTCGCGAGCCGCCCGTCGACTCCGGGCGCGCCCCTCCGGCTGAAGGAAATCCCGCACACCTCCAAGGTGGGGCTGCGCGGCGACGAGGCGGTGGCCGACGGCGGCGGGCAGGGCGCTCGGCCTCGACCTGCCGCGGGCCGTGGGCGGCACCGCCTCGGCCCAAGGCCGCACCGCCTTCTGGATCGGCCCCGACGACTGGATCGTCATGGGCGAGCCCGGCGCGGAGGCGGCGCTCGTGGAGCGCCTCGAGGGGGCGCTCGCGGATCTGCCGCACGCCGTCGTCGACATCACCGAGCGGATGACCGTGATCCGCCTCGAAGGCCCCGCCGTGCGCGACGTGCTGACCGCCGGATGCCCGCTCGATCTCCACCCTTGGGCGTTCGGGCCCGGCATGGTGCTCGCGAGCCACCTCGCCAAGGCGAGCGTGCTCCTTCACTTCTCGGGCGGCAATGCGGCGACGCCGATCGTCGATCTCTACATCAACCGCTCACTCGCCGACTATGTCTGGCTCTATGTCGAGAACGCCGCGCGCGAGGTCGGCTACGAGATCGTCGCCTGACCGACGGGCCCGCGAAGAGACGGCCCGGTTCCGCCGTTACTGGAAAAGCCGGCGGAGGGCCGCCGGGAGAATGGGCGGTCCCGCGGGCGCGCGACGCTCGATCGCGGGCGGCCCTTGGGCGAAGAGGGCCTTCACGGCTGCGACCGCGCGATCGATGTCGGCCAGCGGTGGGGCAGGGGCGGTCCCGTCGGGCCAGGGCTCGCCCAGCCAGACTGCGCGCCGCGCTTCCACCTGGCGCTCGTGGATGATCGTGACGTCACGGGTGAGTTGCTTCGGGGCGGCGACGAGGCCCAGTCGATAGACCGTGGGCTGCAGGCGATAGTCCGCGAGGCGCTCCGTGAGCGACCGTTCCCGAATGGCGGCAACCGCTGGCAGCGGCGGACGATGGCTGCCCGGCCCGCGCGCGAGATCGAAGATGAAGACCGGCTTGCCCGTCGAGCAGGCCTCGGCGAGCATCGACATGCTGTCGCCCGTGACGATCAGGCTGTCGGCGAGCGCCAAGAGCGCAAAGTAGGGGTTGTCCGCGGCGTCCTTGCGCCATCGATAGACGAAGGAGGGGACGCGGATCTCGGCCTCGAGCGCGTCGATCGCCTTCGAGGGGGTGCGAGCGCTCGTCGTCACGAGCAGGGAGCCGTCCCGCTCGGCCGCCATCCTGCTGGCATGCCAGCCGAGCAGGGCCCCGTTCTCCCGATCGAAATTGTAGGGGCCGGCATTGCCGCCCAGGATCACGGCGATGCGTGGTTCCGGCAGGTGAGCGAGGCGCCCGGTCCAGACCTTCCTCGCGGCAGCCAGGCGCTCGGCGCTGACACGATGCAGAGGCGCCTCGTTCTGGAGAATGTTGGGCTTGTCCGGCAGTCGGTATTGCGGCGTCGTGATGATGAGATCGAAGCATTCGTGCAGCGCCCAGGGTCGACCGACATGGACGAGCTTCACTCTGGACGGCCCACCCGCCTCCCGCTGGATCCATCGGACCAGCGGCTCGTTGCGTCGGCCGGCCGAGATGATGAGCTCTGGCCAGGGCGGCTCCAGCGGGCTCGACTGTTCCCTTACGAGCCCCATGAGGCTGGGCCCCGCGAAGAGGTTGGTCAGCAGCTCGGTGCGCCGGTACACGAGGTGCTTGCTCTCGAAGGGCCAGCCCAACGCCTCGGCGAGCGCCAGGATCTGGCCGTTGTCGCCGGCCTTGTGGCCGAGCATGAGCCAGGTTCGCGGCGGCGTGGGTGTGCCAGGGCGGCCAGTGGCCTGGGTCTCCACCGCCTTGCCCCGATTTTCTGGCCTGCTGACCATCTAATCCTAGGCTCGTCCGGATGGGTTCAGATGGCCAAGGGTGCCGCGGATCAGCTCGACCCGGCGCCGCTCCTCGAGACCTTGCCCGGCGGTGCCAAGCGATGCTCGGGTGCCAGGCGACCTCGCTGACCCGCAGGGGACGGCATGACGCGGCCAACGACGTTTGGCGCAGAGCCATTGCTCGGGCGTCTCTCGTATCCAGCTCTCGAAGATGGCGTTCACCCGAGCCGTCATGGCCAGCGCAGCCAATCGTGGATCGGCGATCTCGGGATCGCGCCTGACCGGCTCGTAGACCGTTACCCGAAATCTCGCCCCATTCAAGCGCTCGACGCGGACGGGAATGAAGTCGATGCCGAGCTTCACGGCCACGCGGGCCGGGGCCACGGCGGTAGGCGCCGCGACGCCGAAGAATGGCACGAGCTCGCCGCCCTCGAAGCGTTGATCCATCACGAGCCCTACGCTCCTGCCCCGCCTCAGGGCTTCCATGATCGCACGTCCCGCCGATCCGGAATCGATGGCGTCCGCGCCGATGACGTCCCGGTAGCGGCCGAGGAGACGTTCCAGATAGGGGTTTCGTTGGGGGCTGTAGATCACGCTGAGCGGCAAATTGAGACGGGTGGCCGCGACCGTTGCGAGATTCCAGTTACCGAGATGGGCCGAGACGAAAATGGCGGGCTCCTCGCCGCGTGCCACCGAGCCGATCTCGGCGAGAAAGACAACCTCGATCCGGTCCGCGGCCGCGGGGCTGCAGAGGACGTCGAGATGGGGGAACTCCATCACCGTCCGCCCGGCCTGCCGCCATATCGCCGCCGCGGTCGCGCGAAGCCGGTCAGGTGGCCAGTCGGGGAAGGCGATTGTCAGATTGTCGATGACGTCACGATGCTTCTTGAGCCGCGGACCGATCATTCCTCCGAGCCGGTCGCCGAGCGCCGAGGCACGATCGGGCGACAGCCGACGAGAAAGGTAGAAGAGGCTGCCGACGATCAGCGACTCGATCCGGCCCGCGAGCTTGAACAGCCGCGGCGAGCGCTTTGCGGCACGGTCAAGTCGGCTCAGCAGATAGAGGCGCGCCAAAAGGTGTCCTCGACGATCGTCTTTGAGCCGACTCCGCGGCACCACTCGGACATGGTAGCGGAGACATTGCCGCGGTGACAGGTGACACAATGGCGGGACGACCTTGTCGCCATGCTTGAGGCTCGGGCCCGGCGGGTCTACTGAGCGCCCGTCCTCGCCGCCGGATATGGCGTGGATCGCTCGCTCGCATGTCCGACTACCCCTCCTGGGAAGAGCCGATGAGCCGAAGGATCGTCGTAGCAGCAGCGCAGATGGGGCCGATCGCCCGAGCGGCGAGCCGCGAGCAGTGTGTCACCCGACTGCTCGAGATGATGCGGCAGGCGAAAGGCCGGGGGGCGGATCTGGTCGTCTTCCCCGAGCTGGCGCTCACCACGTTTTTCCCACGTTGGTGGATGGAGGATCAGGCCGAGATCGACTCGTTCTTCGAGACCGAGATGCCGAGCCGGTCGACCCGCCCGCTGTTCGACGCGGCAGCGGAGCTGGGGATCGGATTTTATCTGGGCTACGCGGAGAAGACGCCGGAGGGGGGCGATTCAATACCGCGATCCTTGTGGACCGACGCGGTCGGATCGTCGGCAAATACCGTAAGGTTCATCTCCCTGGCCACGCGGATCACGAGCCGACACGCCCGTTCCAGCATCTCGAGAAGCGCTATTTCGAGGTGGGCGATCTGGGCTTTCCCGTCTTCGACGCGTTCGACGGGAAGCTCGGCATGTGCATCTGCAACGACCGGCGCTGGCCGGAGACCTATCGGGTCATGGGCCTGCAGGGCGTCGAGCTGGTTCTTCTCGGCTACAACACGCCCTGGCACTACCCGGTCGTGCCGCAGCACGATCATCTGCAGAACTTCCACAACCACCTCTCGATGCAGGCCGGCGCCTATCAGAACGGCACCTGGGTCGTAGGCGTCGCGAAATGCGGCGTGGAGGAGGGCTGCCTGATGATCGGCCAGAGCTGCATCATAGCGCCCACAGGCGAGATCGCGGCGATGTGCACGACGCTCGAGGACGAGGTTGCGACAGCAGTGGTGGATCTCGACCGCTGTCGCGAGCTCCGCGAGAACATGTTCAACTTCAAGCTCCACCGCCAGCCCCAGCACTATGGGCTGATCACCGAGGCCTGACGTTCTGGACGTCGCGGCATCGCCTCTACCGCTGGAGCGCTCGTTCGGCCGGGTGTCCCTCGGCGTGCGGTGGGATGGTGAGCGAACGCGCCTGACCGAGCTTGCGGAGGCCGGCTGTGGGCGTGTGCGTCTGCCGCGGGCACGGCGCGCGGAGGCGGTGCTCATCAACACCGCCGGCGGCCTCACAGACGGCGATCGGCTGGAGCAGGCGATCGCCGTCTGTGATGGGGCCCATCTGACGGTGACGACCCAGGCAGCCGAGAAGATCTATCGGGCCCGCTCGCTCGAGCCGGCTACGATCGCCAGCCGGCTCCGCCTGGCATCCGGCTGCGAGCTGCATTGGTTGCCACAGGAGACCATTCTTTTCGACCGCGCGCGGTTGCAACGCTCCCTCGAGGTCGAGATGGTGGGATCGGCGCGGCTGCTGGCAGTGGAGAGCCTGGTTCTCGGCCGTGCCGCCCATGGTGAGCAGCTGAAGCAGGGCTCATTCGAGGACCGGTGGCACATCCGCCGTGACGGGCGGCTGGTCTGGGTGGACAGGTTTCGTCTGGCCGGCGACATCGCCGGTCTGGGCGCCCGTAGAGCGACCCTGGACGGCGCAGGTGCGCTGGCCACGGTTCTGCTGGTCGATCCAGATTCGGGGCGCTGGCTCGAGCCGGTGCGCGCCTGGCTCTCGGGTGTGGCGATCAGGGCCGGGGTCACCCGGCGCGGCGCCGTGCTGGTGGTGCGACTGCTCGCCCCGACGGGCGACGCGCTGCGCGGCGTCGTCGCCGGCCTCCTCGTCCGCTGGCGATCGGAGCTGGCAGGAGAGCCCACTCCGCTCCCGCGCGTCTGGCGAAGCTGAGCGTTCAGTATCATGCCGGCCTGCCCACGCTCTGCGCACTAGGTGACCGGCGGACAGGCAACCGGTGTCGGCCGAGGCGAGGGGAATGGAAGCATAGCGACAAGACGTGCTATCGGTCGGACCGGAGGCGGTGGCCACGATCTTGCATCCGGGCTTCTGCCGGCGGCGAGAGGCATCTGGGAGGAAGAATGCAGCTGACCCTGCGCGAGAAGGACAAGCTGCTCGTCAGCATGGCCGCGATGGTAGCGCGCCGACGGCTCGAGCGCGGTGTGAGGCTCAACTATCCCGAGGCGGTCGCCCTCATCACCGACTTCGTCATCGAGGGAGCCCGCGACGGCCGGTCCGTAGCCGATCTCATGAGCGCAGGCGCTGGCGTCCTGACCCGGGAGCAGGTGATGGAAGGCGTCGCCGAGATGATCGCCGATGTGCAGGTCGAGGCGACCTTCCCGGATGGGACGAAGCTCGTCACCGTGCATCAGCCGATCCGCTAGGAGCAGGGCCATGATTCCAGGCGAGGTGATGCCGCTTTCCGGCGAGATCGAGCTGAACGCCGGGCAACCGACGGTGACGCTTCACGTAGCCAACACGGGTGACCGGCCCGTTCAGGTGGGCTCGCACTACCATTTCGCCGAGGCCAATCCGGGGCTCGGCTTCGACCGTGACAAGGCGCGCGGCATGCGGCTCGACATTCCGGCCGGGACGGCGGTCCGCTTCGAGCCGGGCCAGGGTCGGGACGTGACGCTCGTGCCGCTGGCCGGCGCCCGGATCGTCTACGGGTTCAATCAGCGGGTCATGGGCCCGCTCGATCAGGGAGCTTGAGCCGGTGCCCTATCGTATCTCCCGTGCCGCCTATGCCGATATGTTCGGGCCGACGGTTGGGGACAAAGTCCGGCTCGCCGACACCGATCTCTTCATCGAGGTCGAGGCGGACCGCACGGTCTATGGCGACGAGGTGAAGTTCGGCGGCGGCAAGGTGATCCGGGACGGGATGGGGCAGTCGCAGGTCACCCGCGCCGCCGGTGCTGTCGACACGGTGATCACCAACGCGCTGATCCTCGATCACTGGGGCATCGTGAAGGCGGATGTAGCGATCAAGGACGGGCGCATCGCCGGCATCGGCAAGGCCGGCAATCCGGACATCCAGCCGGGCGTCGACATCATCGTCGGCCCGGGGACGGAGGTGATCGCCGGCGAAGGCAAGATCCTGACGGCCGGCGGGTTCGACGCCCACATCCATTTCATCTGCCCGCAGATCATCGAGGAGGCTCTGATGAGCGGCCTCACGACGCTGATGGGCGGCGGGACCGGGCCGGCAACCGGCACCAACGCCACGACCTGCACGCCCGGCTCCTGGCATCTCGGCCGCATGCTGCAGGCGGTCGAGGCTTGGCCGATGAACATCGGCCTCTTCGGCAAGGGCAATGCGAGCCTGCCCGAGGCGCTGCGCGAGCAGGTCGAGGCTGGCGCCTGCGGCCTCAAGCTGCACGAGGACTGGGGCACCACGCCCGCGGCCATCGACTGCTGCCTCGGCGTGGCCGACGAGATGGACGTTCAGGCCACCATCCACACAGACACCCTGAACGAGGCAGGCTTCGTCGAGAACACCATCGCTGCCTTCAAAGGCCGCACCATCCACGCCTTTCATACCGAAGGCGCGGGGGGCGGACATGCGCCCGACATCCTCAAGGTCGTCTCGCTGGCGAACGTCATTCCCTCGTCCACCAACCCGACGCGGCCGTACACGGTGAACACCATCGACGAGCATCTCGACATGCTGATGGTGTGCCATCACCTCCATGCGAGCATTCCGGAGGATCTGGCCTTCGCCGAGAGCCGGATCCGCAAGGAGACGATCGCCGCGGAGGACATCCTCCACGACATGGGCGCCATCTCGATCATCTCCTCCGACAGCCAGGCCATGGGCCGGGTCGGCGAGGTGATCATCCGGACGTGGCAGACGGCGCACAAGATGAAGGTACAGCGGGGCCGTCTGCCGGAGGAGACGGGCGACAACGACAATGTCCGCGCCAAGCGCTACGTGGCAAAATACACGATCAATCCAGCGATCGCCCATGGGGTCGGGCATGAGGTCGGCTCGGTCGAGCCGGGCAAGCTCGCCGATCTCTGCCTCTGGTCGCCGGCCTTCTTTGGCGTGAAGCCCGATCTGATCATCAAGGGAGGGACCATAGCGGCTGCCCTGATGGGCGATCCCAATGCCTCGATCCCGACGCCCCAGCCGGTTCACTATCGGCCCATGTTCGGCAGCTTCGGCCGCTCGGCCGCGCTTTCGGCGCTTCATTTCGTCAGCGGGGCCTCGATCGCTGCCGGCATCGACACCCGGCTCGGGCTCGAGCGGCCGCTGGTCGCCGTGCGGAACACCCGGTCCATCGGCAAGGCGTCGATGATTCACAACGGAGCGACGCCGCAGGTCGAGGTCGATCCCGAGACCTACGAGGTGAGGGCGGACGGTGAGCTGCTCACCTGCGCGCCGGCCGAGGAGCTGCCGATGACGCAGCGGTATTTTCTGTTCTGACCCATGCTCAGAGCCACGCGTGTCGCCCACGAGGCTGCCTGCTTCGATACCGTGACCCTCGATCACGACGCGCGGCATCGTCGTCGCGTGCGGCTGGTGACCGATAGCGGATTCGAGTTCCTTCTGGAGCTGCCCGAGGCGCGGCTGTTGCATGACGGCGACCGCCTTCTTCTGGAGGATGGGAGAGCCGTGCTCGTGCAAGCAGCTCAGGAGCCGCTGCTCGAGCTCGCCTGCCGCGACGCGCACGCTCTGCTTCGTCTGGCTTGGCATCTCGGCAATCGCCATCTGCCGACCCAGCTTCTGGGTGACCGCCTGCGTATCCGACGCGATCACGTGATCGCGCAGATGGCGACGGGGCTCGGCGCCGAGGTGCGCGAGATCGAGGCCCCGTTCGATCCCGAGGGTGGCGCCTACGGCGCCGACCATGGCCACGGCCACCCCTGAGCGGGCGCTGCTGACGCTGATGACCTGGTTGTCGCCGGCCTACCCGGTCGGCGCCTTCAGCTACAGCCACGGCCTCGAATGGGCGGTCGAGGAGGGTCTGGTACGCACCCGGCATGACCTCGAGGCGTGGCTCGAGACCGTTCTCCATCACGGTGCCGGACGGACGGATGCCCTGATCCTCGCGGCCGCGCATCGGGCGACGGCGGGTGGCGACGCTATCGCCCTGGATGAGTTGATCGAGCTTGCCGACGCGCTCCTGCCGACAGCGGAGCTGGCGCTCGAGGCCCTGGCGCAGGGTGCCGCCTTTATCCGCGCGACGGTCGCCGCCTGGCCTGACAGGGAGGGCCGGCTCGCAGCGCTGGCCGACCGGGACGTCGCCTATCCCCTCGCCGTGGGCGTGGCCGCGGCGGCACATGGCCTCGGGCTGGAGCCGACGCTGCCGGCCTATCTGCACGCCTTCACGGCGAACCTCGTCTCGGCCGGCGTCCGTCTGATCCCGCTGGGACAGACGGACGGACAGATCGTCCTGGCCGGCCTGACGGAGGTGATCGAGGAGATCGCGGCCGAGGCGCTGGATGGTGGGCTGGACGACCTTTATACCTCCGTCCCAATGGTCGACTGGTGCTCGATGCGCCACGAGACGCAGTACACGAGGCTTTTCCGCTCATGACGCACGGGCCCTTGAGGGTCGGAATCGGCGGCCCGGTCGGCTCCGGCAAGACCGCCCTCTGCGAGGCGCTCTGCAAGAGGCTGCGCGAGCGCTACGACATGGCGGTAGTCACGAACGACATCTACACCAAGGAGGATCAGGAGATCCTGGTCCGGTCGGGGGCCCTGCCTGCCGAGCGCATCATGGGGGTCGAGACGGGCGGCTGTCCCCACACGGCCATCCGCGAGGATGCCTCCATCAACCTCGCCGCGGTCGGCGAGATGGGGCGGCGCTTTCCGGGTCTCGAGCTGCTGCTGATCGAGTCCGGCGGCGACAATCTCGCCGCCACCTTCAGCCCCGAGCTGGCGGACCTCACGATCTACGTTATCGATGTCGCCGCGGGGGAGAAGATCCCGCGCAAGGGCGGCCCGGGCATCACCCGCTCGGATCTCCTGGTCATCAACAAGATCGACCTGGCCCCGCTGGTCGGCGCCAGCCTCGAGGTGATGGACCGGGACGCCCGGCGCATGCGCGGTGCCCGGCCGTTCGTTTTCACGAACATCAAGGCCGGCGACGGTGTCGGAGAGGTGGCCAGCTTCATCATTCGCGAAGGCGGCCTTGGAATGGCTTCAGGTGCGCCCTCGGAGCAGGCCGTTGCCTCCGTGGGTTCCGCGATATAGCTACCGGGCAACGTCATAGCGCCAGCCCCTGGCGCATTCGCTCAGGATCGCAGCCATGCCCAGGTTCGCCGCCAATCTCAGCATGATGTTCCAGGAGGTGCCGTTCCTGGAGCGGTTCGGCCGAGCGGCCGCAGCCGGCTTCGTCGGCGTCGAGTTTCTGTTCCCCTATGAGCACCCGAAGGACGCCATCGCGGAGGAACTCAAGCGTCACGGCCTGACGCAGGCGCTCTTCAACATGCCGCCTGGTGACTGGGCCAGCGGCGAGCGAGGCCTGGCCTCGCTGCCGGGTCGCGAGGGCGAGTTCCACAAAGGGGTCGAGACGGCGCTAGCCTACGCGGAGGCGGTGGGATGCCGGACCGTGCACTGCATGGCCGGCATGCTCCCCGACGGAGCGCACCGCGAGGAGCGCGAGATGCTCTACGTCGACAATCTGCGGCGGGCGGCCA
Source organism: uncultured Alphaproteobacteria bacterium (assembly GCA_963828215.1). Classification (GTDB taxonomy): domain Bacteria; phylum Pseudomonadota; class Alphaproteobacteria; order Geminicoccales; family Geminicoccaceae; genus CAVTJL01. Next base: position 28,450 of record CAWHFO010000037.1, read on the forward strand.
AGGCCTGCGCAGCCGCCGGCGTCACGCTCGTCATCGAGCCCATCAACACGCGGGACATGCCGGGCTATCTCCTGAATTTCCAGGGCGACGGCCGGCGCATCATCGAGGCGGTAGGCGAGCCGAACCTCAAGCTCCAGCTCGACCTCTACCACTGCCAGATCATGGAAGGGGATCTCGCCAAGCACATCGAGGCCTTCCTCGACGTCACCGGCCACATCCAGGTGGCCGGCGTCCCGGAGCGTCACGAGCCGGACGAAGGCGAGATCAACTATCCCTATCTGTTCGACCTGCTCGACGCCAAGGGCTACCGCGGCTGGATCGGCTGCGAGTACCGCCCCGCGGGGCGGACCGAGGACGGCCTCGGCTGGTTCGCGCCCTACCGAGCGCGATAGCCGCCGGTCGTTACGCGATCTGCCCGCCGCGCTCGTCCTCGATGTGCTGGCGGATGATCTCCTCGAGATCGTGGTCGGCCTCAAAGCCCATGCCGAGGGCCCGCTTGGCCGCGAAGCGGGCGGGCCAGCCGCTGACGATGCGCTGGATCGTCGGGTCGGGCGCGAAGCGGATCCGATCCACCACCCGCTTGCCCGCCACCCGCTCGAGTGCCGCGATCGTCTCGCCCACGGTCATGGTGATGCCGGGCAGCGTGAGGCTGCGCACCATGCCGAAGCTCTCGTCCGCCAGCTCCATCGCGTGGATCAAGGCATCGACCACGCGCCGGGGCGAGAGGATGTACATGCCCGTCTCCCGCGTGACCGGGCAGACGGCCTCCATGCCGGCCAGCGGCTCGCGCACGATCGAGCTCGCGAAGGTCGAGGCGGCCTTGTTGGGCTTGCCCGGCCGGACGAAGATCGTCGGCAGCCGCAGCGAGCGCCCGTCGACGAAGCCCTTGCGGCTGTAGTCGCCGACGAGGAGCTCCGATGCCGCCTTCTGGATGCCGTAGGAGCTTTGCGGCGTCAGGTGCCACGTGTCGGTGACGACCTCCGGCAGCTCGCCGCCGAATACGGCGCAGGAGCTGGCGAAGACGAGGCGCGGCCGGGCGCCGCGCTGTCGCAGCGCCTCGAGGACGTGGCGTGTCCCGTCGAGGTTGACCGACATGCCTAGGTCGAAGTCCGCCTCGGCCGCGGCGCTCACGACGGCTGCCAGATGATAGACCGCGTCGAAGCCGTCCTCGATGAGCTGCTCGACAGCGGCCCGGGCCCCGATGTTGCCTGAGCGGATGTCCAGGCGAGGCTCCGGGGCGAGGCCGTCCGCGTCGACCACATCGAACAGGACGAGCCTGTCGATGTCCCGGCCGAGGAGGCGGCCGCGCTCGAGCAGGCGTGTTGCGAGCTTCTTGCCGATGAAGCCGGCTCCGCCGGTGATGAGCACACGCATATCGTCCCTCCCTCAGTCCCGCCCCTGGCGACGCCGATGACGTGGCGTCCGATCTACAACCTGCATCCCCGGCAGCGCCAGCAATGCATCGGGCCGGTCCTCCTCGCCGACGGCATCTTCCCGCCCGCTCTTACCGTAGCCGCCTTCCCCCGAGGGTAGCGCGGCGCGCCCGACCAGGTCCGGGACGCTGGACGGCCCCGGCCGCCGTCAGCGGTCGACCGCTGCTCTCGAGCAAGGCAATTGCCTCGCGCCGGAACTCGTCCGTGAACGTCCCTCGTGTCTTCGTCATTCGACACCTTCCTGCTCCCTGCGGCGCTTGGCAATGGTGTCCACCGGTCCCGGGGCGGTTCACTTCGCTGGTCATGATGCACAGCAGCCGGAGCAAAGGCGGCGGCAAATATTCTACAAGGGCCGAGTGCAATTAACTCGAGCCGAGGGGCCCGATGCTCGACCGGATCGCGAGACCATGATAAGCCGCTGGCGATCAAGGGACAGAGCCGGGCGGGGGGCGGAAGATCCTATGGCAGTCAGTGAATCCCGAGAGGGCGGTGTCCTCGTCCTTCATCTCGCCGGCCGCCTGGATGGGGTTTCCTCACCGGCCATCGGTGCGGAGCTCAGCGAGGCGGTGCGTGCCAATCCGGCTGTCGTCATCGATCTGGAGGCGCTCGACTATGTCAGCAGCGCCGGCCTGCGCGTCCTGATCAAGGCTGCGAAGGAAGCGAAGGCCGCCCAAACGAAGCTCGCCCTTGCAGCCCCGGGCCCGGTGGTGCGAGAGGTGTTCGAGATCAGCGGCTTTGGCACCTTTCTCGCGATCTTCCCGCAGCGCGCGGAGGCCGTGGCCCATGTCCGGTGATCAGGGACCCGCTGCAGCTCCAGTCAAGGGAATGCCGATGCTGACCTTTGCCGAGGAGGTCCTTCTCCTCTCGCACGACGAGACGGAAGGCGTGTTCCTGACGGTGCCGGACCTGACCCTGAACATCGCGCTTGCGGGCTCCGTCCTGATGGACCTCGCTCTGGCGGATCGCATCGACACGGATCTCTCAATGGTCACCGTGCTCGATGACACGCCGACCGGCGAGCCCGTGCTCGACGAGGCGCTGGCCGCGATCGTCGCCGAGAAGCCACTCGAGACCTGCGAGTGGCTGGATCGGCTTCGCCACCATGGGTCGCGTCTGTTCATGGCCGCCCTGGACCGATTGATCGAGCGCGGCATCCTCAGGCGCCAGGACACGCGAGTGCTCTGGGTGTTCGAGCGGCGGCGCTACCCGCTGCTCGACTCGCACCAGCAGCGCGACGTCAAGCTGCGCATCGCGAGCCTTCTCCTGAGCGAGGAGCTGCCTGATCCGCGCGATGTCATGATCATCGCCTTGTGCGATTCCTGCGACTTGCTGCGGCGGGTCTTTGCGGAGGAGGAGCTGCGCAGCTCGAGCGCACGCCTCGAGCAGATCGTGCAGCTGGATCTGATCGGCCGCTCGGTGCGCGCAGTGATTTGGGACATGCAGAGCGCCGTGATGGGCGTCGCCGGTTACGTTGCTGCCGTCTGACGGCGTGCCGGCACGGGCCCTCCCCTTTACGCAGCCCTGTGAGCATCCTCTGCCGCAGGGCAGGTGACGTCCCTGATGAGCCCGTCACGCCGCCACCAGGACGACGCGATCTACCGCAACATCTTCGCCAACATGAGCGGTGGGGTCATGTGTGTCGACCGGACCGGTCGCGTGATGACCTTCAATCGTGCCGCCGGCGAGATTCTCGGCCTGCCGCCCGATGACGTCGTTGGCCGCACCTTCGCAGAGCTGTTCCTGACGGACGAGACGCTGGATGGCTTCAGCGAGCTCGTCCTGAAGGCGATTTACGACCAGACCCTCACGCATCGTCACGAGCTGTCGGTGGAGCGCGCCGGCCGCCACCTCACGCTCTCGGTCAGCACGACGTTCCTGCGCACCGAAGGCGACGGGGAGGCCATCGGCGTGATCGTCGTGTTCAGCGACGAGACCGAGCGCCGCAAGCGTCGCAAGCTGAAGCGTCTGTTCGGCGACTATCTCGACCCGCGGATCCTGGATCGGCTGCTCGCCACCGACAGTCGCCTCGGCGCCGGTGCGGAGCGACGCGAGATGACGGTCGCCTTCTGTGATCTCGCTGCGTTCACGACGCTGGCGGAGACGGCCGAGCCACGGTGCTGGTGCAGTTTCTCAACGCCTATGTCGGGCGGATGACCGACGCCGTGGCCTCTACCGGCGGGGTCACCGACAAGATCATCGGCGACGCCGTCATGGCCTTCTGGGGGCCACCCTTCACGCCCCAGGATCACGCGCTGGCCGCCTGCGACTGTGCTGTGCGGCAGCTCGAGGCGCTGGCTGCGCTGGCCGGGGATGCGCGCGGCCTCGGCCTGACGAGCCGCCCCGAGATCCGCATCGGCATCGCCACGGGCGAGGTCATTCTCGGCAGCATCGGAGTGCCTGGCGCCCGCAGCTTCACCGTGGTCGGCGATACGGTGAATGTCGCCGCCCGCCTCGAGGCCGCCAACAAGGAGCTCGGCACGCGGACCATCGTCAGCGCCGCGACCCGGAATGCCGTCGGCGACCGCCATGTGTTTCGCGAGTTGGGTGATCTGCACCTGCGCGGCCGGGCACGACCCGAGCCCGTCGACACCCTGGACAACGTGCCAGCGAGTTGAGCGGCGTTGGCAGCGGTGCGGCGCCACGCCATGATGCAGGGGCAAGCTGCAGGCAGAGGATGGTGGAGTGGAGATTGGCGTCGAGGCGCATGGTCCGACCGTCATCATCCGTCCGGTGGGACGGGTCGACAGCACCACGGCGCCCGCATTCGAGGCGATCGTCGTGAAGGCGATCGAGGGAGGCGCGCGCACGCTGATCATCGATCTCGCGAGCCTCGTCTACATCAGCAGCGCTGGTTTGCGCGTCGTGCTGTTGGCCGGCAAGCGGCTGCGCGGGTCAGGCGGCACACTGCGCCTCGCAGGCCTGGCGACCCAGATCCGCGATGTGTTCGAGATCAGTGGGCTCATGCCGCTGTTCCCGGTCCATGACACGGCGTGCGATGCGTTGGCGGCCGGCACGACTGGAGCGGCGGGGCCCGGATGATGGCCGGCAGCCGGATGCGCGTTCTCCTGGACGAGACGGTGCCGGCCGACCCCGCGGCGCCGGCTTCCCTCGCGGATCGGATCGAGACCGCCTGCAGCGGAGCCGGGATCGCCGCCGACATCATCTTCAAGCTCAACCTTTCGGTCGACGAGATCTTGACCAACGTCACGACCCACGGGGCTGCCGGCGGCGCGGGGGCTCCGAGCATTCGCTTGCGGCTCGCGGCGTCTGACGAGGCCATCGAGATCGAGATCACCGACAACGGCCCCGCCTTCGATCCTTTGGCCCAGGCACCGCCCGACACGAGTGCCGGCATCGAGGAACGGCCGATCGGCGGGCTCGGGATTCACCTTGTCCGTTCGCTCATGGACGAGGTTCGCTACAGCCGCGGTAACGATGGCAATCATGTGGTGATCGTCAAGCGTTGGACGGCGCCCGATCTGTCGAGCAGGGACAGGTGACGCCGACACGGTCATCTGTGTCGACAGCATTGTTGCTTGCTCCGCCTACCGCGCCGTGTAGGTTGCGTTGGAAAAGCGCCCGAACACCTCCGGGGCGATACGATGGGGTAGGGTGGCGACGTCGAGTGCGCGAGGCCTTCAGCGATCGAAGCGACGCCCGATCCGTCACGACCGGGGTCCTGGAGCCGCGAACTGAGACCGGCATGGTCGGCGCCTATCGTCGC
>CAWHFO010000038.1:0-15070 GCA_963828215.1 uncultured Alphaproteobacteria bacterium
GACGTCCGTGTCGACGACTGGGCCCTCAGCGTCGATCTCATGGATGGCCGGACCCATACGGTGCCGCGATGACACGAACGTAACTGGCCGTCGGCGGGCGCGCGTGTTTCTTTCCCGGATGTCATCCTGCCGCGCACGGACCTGACGGGAGGGACAGAGCATGCCGCAAGGCGACTATGGCGCAACCTACCTCCTCAACATTCACGAGAAGGGCATCCCCTTCAACAAGAAGTCCAAGAACATCATCCGCGACTCGGCCATGGACTACATGGCGTACTATAAACTGCCGAAGTGCCAGTGCTCCGCAACTGGCCGAACGAGACCGAGAGCCTGACGATCATCGGATCGGGCAGCTTGGCCCCTCTGACGATCAATGACCGGCTCCTGATCATCGCCCACGCCGATACGACCGAGGTCGGGCCCTACGGCCCCAAGGCCCTCGCCGAGAAGTTGCACGGCTGGGGCTTGACCGCGGCCAGACTTCATCACCTTCAAGGCCTGCGAGGTCGGCGCCGGCACCTATCTGGACAATTTCGTCGCCGCGTGCGGGGGCAGCAAGATCAGCGTGGCCTGGGTCAAGGGCTACAAGGGGGCAGCCAGCACGGACAAGGGCTTCGGCGGCCACCCGCGCGAGCTCGTCGAGATCGAGGGCACGAAGGTGAAGGGCCACGATCCGCGGCGGGTGCGCGTCATCCCGGGCAATGTCGCGAACGTCCCGCTCGGCCACTGGTACTTCAGCGAGGCGGCCGGCTGAGGCGAGCGGCCCCTGCGGGCCTCGGCGCCACCCGGAGGCTGTCCGCGGCGGGTGGAGCCCGGTTAGGCTCTTGCCTTTCGCCGGCTTCTGCCAACTCTTGGGCCGTTCGGCGACCGCGCGGCGCCGGCCGCGCAGATTGGGCCCGGGGGCATGCAGGCGGCGTTCATCCGCGAAATCCGGACGGTCGAGATCGGCGAGCTGCAGCGGCCGGTGCCGCGTGGCGACGAGCTGCTCATCGAGATCGAGGCGGTCGGGATCTGCGGCAGCGATCTCCACTACTACCTCGAAGGGGCGATCGGCGCGCAGGTGGTCGAGCAGGGCTTCGTGCCCGGCCACGAGTTCGCCGGCCGTGTCCTCGCCGGGAGCAGCGGCGACCACGGCATCGCAGCCGGCACGCTCGTGGCGGTCGATCCCGCGACACCCTGTGGCACGTGCGAATGGTGCCACCGCGGCCACGTCAATCTCTGCCCCAACGTGGTCTTCAAGGGCGCCCCGCCCCATCAGGGCGCCATGGCGGGAGTCATCGCCGTCAGGCCCGAGGCGCTCTTCCCGGTCCCCGACGGTTTCGATGCGACCGATGCGGCGATGCTCGAGCCCTTGGGCGTGGCCGTCCATGCGATCGACCTCGCCAAGCCGCGCCTGCTCGGGACCTGTGCCGTCATCGGCTGCGGCGCCATCGGTCTCTTGGCGCTGCAGGTCGCCAGGGTCGCCGGCGTCGGCACGATGATCGGCGTCGAGCCGGTGGCCGAGCGACGCGCCGCCGCCCTGGAGCTCGGCGCCGATGCCGCCGTCGCCTGCATGGCCGAGCCCAGGAGACGACCGGCGGCCGTGGTGTCGATCTCGTGCTCGAGGCGACGGATCGGCCGAGGGCTTCCAGCTCGCGGCCGAGGCGGCACGGATCGGCGGCCGCTGCGTGCTGATCGGCATCCCCGAAGGGGACCGCTACGCGCTTGCCGCCTCCCTGGCCCGTCGCAAGGGTCTGTCGGTCAAGTTCGCGCGGCGCATGGGCCACGTCTATCCCCGGGCCATCGAGTCGTCCGGCGCGGCCGGGTCAATGTCCGCCGCCTCGCCACCCACCATTTTCCGCTCGACCGCGCCGCCGACGCCTTCGCCATGCAGGCCGCGCGCGAGGGCGGAATCGTCAAGGCCATCCTCCATCCTGGAGGGTAGGCGCAGGCCACAGATCGGGGGCAATCAGGGAGAAGGGCGCGATGGCCGAGTTCATCGAAAGGTTCTCGTTGACGGGGAAGAAGGCCCTCGTGACCGGGGCCTCCAAGGGCATCGGTCTCGCGATCTGCAAGGTCCTGGCCGATGCCGGCGCCGACATCGTGGCCGTGGCGCGGGGCCAGGCAGGCCTGGAGGAGGCCCGCGCGGCAGTCGAGGCCAAGGGGCGTCGCTGTCTCGTCGTCGAGGCCGAGATGGCGAGCGTCGACGGGCCGCGCCTCGCCGCGCTCCGGGCGCAGGAGGCGTTCGGCACGATCGACATCCTGGTCAACAATGCCGGCATCGCGGTCGTCGAGCCGATCATCGAGACGTGTGTCCAGGACTGGGACCGCTGTCAGGCCGTCAACCTGCGGGCACCCTTTCTCCTGGCCCAGGCGCTGGCGCCCGCCATGATCGCCCAGCGGCGGGGCAAGATCATCAACGTCACCTCGCAGACCAGCGTGGTGGCGCTCGAACTGCACGGCGCCTATGCGGCCTCCAAGAACGGCCTCAACGCGCTGACCAGGGTCATGTGCCTCGAATGGGCGCGGCACAATGTCCAGGCCAACGCCGTCCTGCCGACCGTGATCCTCACGCCGATGGGCGAGCAGGTGTGGGGCGACCCGGCCCGCGGCGATCCGATGCGCGCCAAGATCCCGGCCGGCCGCTTCGGCAAGCCGATCGAGGTCGCCGACCTCGTCCTCTTCCTCGCCTCCTCCGCCTCGGACCTCATCAACGGCCAGACGATCCTGATCGACGGCGGCTACACCGCCGCCTGAGGTCGGTCTCCCCCTCACTGGAGCGTGTCTGGAGCGCCGCGATCGGACCGGCTAATCCGTTGGGCCGGCCCCAGCGAACAAGTGCCTGTGGCTCGTTGCGCTGCCAGCCACGGCCTTGCGCGAGGGAGACGTCGTTGATCCGATCGCTGCCGCCCGCGATGCCCGCCGACGCGGATCAGCCTCACTCGGCGTCGGCTGGTCTTTGCGGGCCTCGTTCTGGCGACGATGGCGGCTGCGCTCGCAGCACTCGCCTATGTGCTGGCGGCCGATGGGCTCGGCATCGTCGACCTTCTGATGCTGACGGCCTTTCTCGTCACCTTGCCCTGGACGGTGATCGGCTTCTGGAACGCCGTCATCGGACTGTTGATCCTCCACTTCGCGCCCGACCCGGTCGCCGTGGTGATGCCGCTCGTGCGCGACCTCGACGGGGAGACGCCGCTGCGCGGGCGGACTGCGCTCGTGATGCCGGTCTTCGAGGAGGACCCCGAGCGGGTCGTCCGCCATCTCAGGACCACGGTCGAGAGCCTGGATGCCACCGGCGACGGCGACCGCTTCGAGGTCTTCCTGCTCAGCGACACGCAGAGCCCCGAGATCGCCGAGGACGAGGCCCGGCGCTTCGCCGCCTGGCAGGCCGAGGGTCCCTGCCCCGGGCGCCTCGTCTACCGGCGCCGCGCCGGCAACGGAGGGCACAAGACCGGCAATCTCTGGGAGCTCATCGAGAGGGTCGGGGACCGCTTCGACTACATGGTCGTCCTGGACGCCGACAGCCTGATGACCGGGCCGGCGCTCACGCGTCTGGTCCGCCTGATGGATGCCCATCCGAGGCTGGGCATTCTCCAGACGCTCGTCACCGGCCTGCCGAGCCGGAGCGCCTTCGCCCGGCTCTTCCAGTTCGGGATGCGCCACGGCATGCGCTCCTACACCACGGGCAGCGCCTGGTGGCAGGGCGACGGGGGGCCCTATTGGGGCCACAATGCGATCCTCCGCCTCGCTCCGTTCCGCGCGCATTGCCGCCTGCCGACCCTCCCCGGCCGTCCCCCTTCGGCGGCCGAGTTCCTAGCCACGACCAGGTCGAGGCCGTCCTGATGCGCCGCGCCGGCTACGAGGTCCGCGTCCTGCCGGACGAGCATGGCAGCTTCGAGGAGAGCCCCCCCCAGCCTCCCCGACTTCCTGAAGCGCGATCTCCGCTGGTGCCAGGGCAACATGCAGTATGTCCGCCTGCTCGGCCTGCCGGGCGTGAGGCCGCTCGGGCGCCTGCAGCTTCTCCTGGCGATCCTCATGTACGCCGCAGCGCCCGCCTGGCTCGCCTTCGTCCTGCTCGGCATCACCCAGGCCGTGCTTCCCGCGCTCGGCACCGCGAGCGGCGGCGCCGCCGGAGCCTTCTGGACAAAGGATGTTTTCGCCGTCGGCGTCGGCCTTTTCGCCACGATGCTGACCATGAGCTTCGCGCCGAAGCTCGCCGGCGTGGCCCAGACGCTCCTCTCTCCCGAGCTCGCCGGGCCTATGGCGGCGCGCCGAGGATCGTCGGCTCGACCGCCGTCGAGCTTCTTCTCCCTGCTGATCTCGCCGGTGATGGCGGTGATGCAGAGCCTCTTCATCGCCGGCATGGTGCTGTTCGGCCGGACCGTCGTCTGGGGGGCCCAGAGCCGGTCGCTGCGGGAGGTCGGCCTCGTCGAGGCCAGTAGAGGTCTCTGGGTGCCCACGCTGCTGGGCGGGCTGCTGACGGGGGTCGCCTGGCTGGTCGTGCCGGCGGCGCTGCCCTGGCTCGTGCCGATGGTCACGGGCCTGGTGCTGGCGGCACCGGTGGCCTGGATCACGTCGTCCCCGACGCTCGGCCATTGGCTCGCGGACCTGGGCGTCTGTGCCCCTGAGGAGGCCGATCCGCCGCCTGAGTGCGGCTGGCGGGCTATGCCGGCCCGGGGCCGGAGCCCCGGCCGCCGGCCCCGCGAGGTGCCGCCACGGCGACGATGCGGCCGGAGCCCGCAGCCGGCGGCTGAGGGCGGGGCACCGGAGGCGCCTTGCCCTGGCCGGCGGGCCTCGCCTATTGCTGCGGGCCATCGCCGCCACCATTGCCCCCGGGAGCCTCGGATGCCCCTTCTCCGCCGCCTCGCCCTTGCCGCCGCCTGCGCCCTTGCCGCCGCCGCGACGGCCGCTGGGGCCGAGCCTCCGGCGGCGCCGAAGCCGACCGCCGTGCTGGAGTCCGGCGAGACCATCATCGGCGACGGCCTGAGCGGCGACGGCTCCAGGCTGGCGACGATGGCACGAGCCCCGGATGGCTGCTGGCGGCTGCGCCTCTACGACCTGGGAACGGGCCAGCCGCGACCGATCGCCGACCTCCTGGCCCGGAACTCGGATGCCGTGGGTTGCGTGCCGACGGTCGCCACCATGTCCTCCGACGGCAGCACCATCCTGATCCACGCCTACGGCAGCGCCCGGGGCAGGATCTATCGTGTGGGGAGCGACGGCATCGAGTCGGCGGGCGAGCCGGTTCTCGAGGGCAGCAAGGGCTACGACCATCCGGCCCCGCCGGCCGTGGCTCTCTCGCCCGATGGCCGCACCGCCGTGATCGGCGCGCTCAACTACGACTGCCGCGTCGGCGTTCCCGCGGATCGCTGCGGCACGGCCCAGCTTTTCCAGGAGCAGGGCACGGGCTGGAAGCTGCGCGGCGTCTTCAAGGAGCCGGACCCCGCCATCTACAACGTGGCCTTCGGCGGCGCGGTCGGCGTTACGGACGGGGCCGCGGTCGTGGTGACCGGCGGCCACGGCCTGACCGGAGATCCCGGCCAGCTTCTGGTCTTCACCGACCAGCCCGAGGGCTGGGCGCTGGCGAGCACCCTCGAGCCGGCGACCGCGAGCGAGGGAACCTTCGGCGAGACGCTCGCCCTGACGCCGGACGCCCGGGTCCTGGCGATCGGCAGCGACCAGTCGGTCTACGTCGTCGTCAAGGCCGGGTCGGACTGGAAGCGCGCCGCCCGCATCGAGCCGCCTGAGGCGGAGGCCGGCGGCTTCGGCGAGGCGGTCGCCCTCAGCAGCCGACGGCCGCCGGCTCCTGATCGGCGCACCTCGCGCGGAGTGCGCGACGACGTTGCCCCGCTGCGGGATCGCCTATCTCTATGCGGGCTCGGCTGACGGGACGTCCTGGCAGCTCCAGGCCCGGTTGGCGCCGCCGACACGGAAGACCATGACCGATTTCGGCTACGCGGTGGCCCTGGATGGGAGCGGCGGGCTGGCCGTCGTGCAGGCCGACGACCGCCTCTATTTCTTCAGGCCCTGAGCGCTCAGCCCCAGAGGGCTGGAGGCGGCGGTGCGAGGATGCTGCCGGTGAAGCGGAGCCCCGGCTCCCGATCGCGGGCGAGGAGGAGGGGACCGTCGAGATCGACGAAGCGCGCCATGCCGCCGAGCAGGGTCGAGGGCGCCATGGCGAGACTGGTGCCGACCATGCAGCCGAGCATGATCCCGAAGCCCAGCCGCCGCGCCTCTCGGGCCATGGCCAACGCCTCGGTGAGGCCGCCCGTCTTGTCGAGCTTGATGTTGACGACGTCGTAGCATCGCCTGAGCTCGGACAGCCCGTCCAGGGTATGGCAGCTCTCGTCCGCGCCCAGCGGCACGGGCCTCGCCATCTCGGCGAGCGGCCCGTCCTCGCCGGCCGGCAGCGGCTGCTCGATCAGCTCGACACCCAGCCGGGCCAGCGCCTCGCCGTAGGGCAGGACCATCGCAGGCGTCCAGGCCTCGTTGGCGTCGACGACCAGCCGCGCGTCCGGGGCCGCGGCACGGACGGCGCGCACGCGCTCGACGTCGCCCTCGCCACCGAGCTTCACCTTCAGCAGCGGCCGGTCGGCAGCCAGCGCCGCCGCCTCGGCCATGGTCTCCGGCGTGCCCAGCGAGATCGTGTAGGCGGTGGTCAGCGGCTGCGGCGCCTCGAGCCCGGCCAGCCGCCAGACGGGCCGGCCGGAGAGCTTCGCCTCGAGGTCCCACAAGGCACAGTCGAGCGCGTTGCGCGCGGCCCCGGCGGCGAGGGCGATTTGCAGCTCGGCGCGCGTGCCACCCTCCTCGATCAGACGCCCGGACGCCCTCGATGACGCCCAGGGTCTGCTCGACGCTCTCGCCGTAGCGCGGATAGGGCACGCACTCGCCGCGGCCGATGGCGCCGGCCTCGGCGATCTCGACGAGGACGACATGCGCCTCGGTGCGCGAGCCGCGGCTGATCCTGAAGCTGCCCTGGATCGGAAAGACCTCGTGGCGGGCGACGAGGTGGCGGGCGCTGGGGCTCGGCATGGCGCTAGCCGGCGAGCCGGTCGACGATCCGGCCGACGCCGGTGACGATCGGGTCCACCGCCGGCAGCCCATCTCCTCCGACACCCGGGTCAGGTAGGCGTCCCGCTCGCCGGCATCGAGCCTCGCGGTATTCACGGCGATGCCCACGGCCGTCACGTCCTTGTTGGTGAGACGGGCGGCCAGGAGGCAGGCATCCAGGCACTCGCGGAGACCCGGCAGGGGCTGGTGGCGAAGGCCACGCATGTGGGTGCGGGTGGGCTCGTGGCAGAGAACCAGGGCGTCGGGCTGGGCGCCGTGGAGGAGGCCGAGCGTCACCCCGGCGAAGGCGGGGTGGAAGAGCGAGCCCTGGCCCTCGATGACGTCCCAGTGGTCGGGCTCGTTCGCCGGGCTCAGCCATTCGACGGCACCGGAGATGAAGTCGGCGACCACCGCGTCGATGGCGACACCGTCGCCGGAGATCATGATCCCGGTCTGGCCCGTGCCGCGGAAGGTCGCCTTCATGCCGCGGGCGCGCATCTCCTTCTCGAGCGCCAGCGCCGTGTATTTCTTGCCGCAGGAGCAGTCGGTGCCGACTGTCAGGACCCGCTTGCCGCTGCGCTTCACCCCGGTCGCGGTCGCGAAGCGCTGGGTGGGATGGCGCACGTCGAAGAGCCGGACGCCGCACCGGCCTGCCGCCTCGGCGATCGCCGGCACGTCCCCCAACCGCTGATGCAGGCCCGAGGCGATGTCCATGCCCGCCTCGATCGCCTGGACGATTGGAGCTACCCAGTGGTCCACCATGAAGCCGCCCGAGTTGGCGACGCCGACGATCATGGTGCGGCACCCCGCCTCCTTGGCCTGGGCCACGCTCACGTCCTGGATGCCGAGATCGGCCTTGCAGCCCGGGAGGCGGAGCTGGCCGAAGCAGCGCTCCGGCCGCCAGTCCTTGATTCCGTGCGCCGTCTTGGCGGCGAGCTGGTCGGCGACGTCGCCGAGAAAGAGGAGAAAAGGCGGTTCCATGGGTCCTTCGTGCCGCAACGGTACGGCAGCGATGGTAGGCGACCTGGCGCTGCTCCCGCAATGCCGCCTGCCCGCCCGGCTCCGGCCGGATCAGGGGGGCAGCCACGACCGATAGGCATAGCCCACGACGATGTCCGCCACCTCGAGCTCTCCGCGGTCGAGCCGGGCGTCGCGATTGCGGTCGAGAAGGACGAAGACCCGGGTGCGGAAGAAGCTGAGCTCGAGGGTGTCGATCCGTCCGTCACCGTTGCGGTCGCCATAGGCGAGAAGGCCCCGGAGCTCGATCTCGGGGATCGGCGAGAGACCGTCGATCCGGCCCTTCCCCGTGACTGCCTCGATCTCCTCGGGCGTGAGAGCCCCGTCGCCGCTGCGATCGAGAGCCTCGAAGATGAAGGGCGTGGCGCTGGCCCACGCTGCGGCGCTCACCGGCTGACCCTTGCCGACGGCAGGGGGCGGTGACACCTGCGGCGGGGCCTCGGCCGCCGCGCAGCCGGCCAGGAGAAGGGCGGCGATGAGGGCCGCCGCCGGCCGCTCGAAGGACTGTCGCACCGCCCGATGCAGCTCCCACCGTATCGGGTACAGACGCATCACATCGCTGATCGAGCCAGATATCGCAAATCGTGCTGCACCACGGTAGGGCCCCGACCGATCCTCCTGTCGCATTGCGATGGCGGTGGGTCGCTCCATCGCAAGTGTGGCAGCGGCGCCTCGCTAAGGCGGGACCAGGGCGATGGGTTCCGGTCGGACGGAGACGGTGATGAGCGAGTCGGGCGGCGATCTCGACCTTCGCGAGCTGGACGACGACGAGCTCGTCAAGCAGATCCAGGACGACCTCTATGACGGTCTCAAGGCCGAGGTCGAGGAGGGCGTCAGGATCCTGCTGGAGCGGGGCTGGGAGCCGTACGCCACCCTCACCGAGGCCCTGGTCGCCGGCATGACGATCGTCGGCATCGACTTCCGGGACGGCATCCTGTTCGTTCCCGAGGTGCTGCTCTCGGCCAACGCCATGAAGGGCGGGATGGCGATCCTCCGGCCGCTCCTGGCCGAGACCGGGGCGCCCACCGTCGGCAAGATGGTGATCGGCACCGTCAAGGGCGATATCCACGACATCGGCAAGAACCTGGTCGCGATGATGATGGAGGGCGCCGGCTTCGAGGTGGTGAACCTCGGCGTCAACTGCGACGTCGACAAGTATCTGAGCGCCTTGAAGGAGCACAAGGCCGACATCCTCGGCATGTCGGCCCTGCTGACGACCACCATGCCCTACATGAAGATCGTCATCGACACGATGATCGAGACCGGCATCCGCGACGACTATGTGGTGCTCGTGGGTGGCGCCCCCCTGAACGAGAGCTTCGCCCAGGCGGTGGGCGCCGATGCCTATTGCCGCGACGCGTCCGTCGCGGTCGAGACGGCCAAGCGCTACATGGCCAAGCGCCACAACCAGCAGGCCGTCTCCGCGTGACCGCGCCGCCGCCGACCGCACCGTCCGGCGAGGCGGGGGGCGGCCGTACCCTCGTCATCGCCTGCGGCGCCCTCGCCCGCGAGCTGCGGGCCGTGATCGCCGCCAGCCGCCTCGGGGCGATCGACATACGCTGCCTGCCGGCCTCGCTGCACAACCGTCCTGCCGGAATCCCCGAGCGGGTCCGGCAGGCGATCCGGCGCTGGCGGCCGCACTATGCGCGGCTCCTGGTCCTCTATGGCGACTGCGGCACCGGCGGCGAGCTCGACCGGGTGCTGGCCGAGGAAGGCGTGCCCCGCATCGCCGGGCCGCACTGCTATGCGTTCTATGCCGGCGATGCCGTGTTCGAGGCGCTCGCGGAGGCCGAGCCGGGCACCTTCTACCTCACCGACTTCCTGGCCCGTCAGTTCGAGACCCTGGTCTGGCGGGGGCTGAGCCTGGACCGCCATCCCGAGCTGCTGCCGCTCTACTTCGAGAACTATCGGCGCGTCGTCTGGCTGGCCCAGAGCGACGACCCGGCCGTCGAGGCCAAGGCCCAGGCGGCCGCCTCGCGGCTCGGCCTCGCCTTCGAGCGGCACCCGACCGGGCTCGGCCAGATCGGCCATTTCTTGCGGCACGCCGCCTGAGACGGCGATGGCCGAGCTCGTGATCGTTCGCTGGCGGGCCATCCCGGCCCAGGTTCTCGTGCGTGCCGGCCGCCGGACCGCGCGCCGGCAGCTCAGCGACCGCTTTCAGGAGGCGATCGACCGCGCCGCCATGCGCGCGAAGCTGACCGGCACCGACGCCTATCTCGGCGAGTGGGCGAGGGACCCGCCCTTGCCCTGCGGAGAGGATCTCGAGGCCGAGGCGCAGGCGGCGGCCGACCGCCTCGAGGCTGCCTACGATGCCACGGCGCTGAGGGCGCTCGTCGCCGCGCTCGGCAACGAGCCCGACCCCGAAGCCGAGCACCGATGAGCCCGGAAGCGACGAGCAACGAGGCGCTGGTCGTCTTCACGCCCTCGGGCAAGCGGGGGCGCTTCTCGAGGGGCACCGGCCTCCTGGCCGCGGCCCGCCGGCTCGGGGTCGACGTCGACAGCGTCTGCGGCGGCCGGGCGCTCTGCGGCCGCTGCCAGATCACCGTCGCCGAGGGCAGCTTCGCCAAGCACGGCATCGCCAGCGCCGCCGGCCATCTCTCCGCTGCCACGGATGTCGAGCGCCGCTACGCCGAGCGCAAAGGTCTCGGCGCAGGTCGCCGCCTCTCCTGTCAGGCCGTGGTCGAGGGCGACCTGGTCATCGATGTCCCGCCGGAGAGCCAGCTCCACCGGCAGGTGGTGCGCAAGAGCGCCGACGCCCGCGCCGTGGCGCTCGATCCGGTGCTCCGGCTCTACTATGTCGAGGTCGATCAGCCCGACATGCACCACGCCCGCGGCGACCTCGAGCGGCTGGCCGAGGCGTTGGACAAGCAATGGGGCCTGACGGGCCTCGCGGCCGAGCTGGACGTGCTCCAGAAGCTCCAGGCGGCGCTCCGTCGCGGGGCCTGGAAGGTGACCGTCGCGGTCCACGACGGGACGCGGATCATCGCCGTCTGGCCCGGCTATCAAGGCGCCGCCTACGGCCTCGCGGTCGACATCGGCTCGACCACGATCGCGGCCCATCTCACCGATCTCCTGACCGGGGAGACGAAGGCCTCGGCCGGGCTGATGAACCCGCAGATCCGCTTCGGCGAGGACCTGATGAGCCGGGTGTCCTACGTGATGATGAACCCGGGCGGCGAGGTCGAGATGACCCGGGCCGTGCGCGATGCCGTGAGCCAGCTCGCGGCCGAGGTCGCAGAGGCGGCCGGCATCGACCTCAGCCTCGTCCTCGAGATGGTCGTGGTCGGCAACCCGATCATGCATCACCTCTTCCTCGGCATCGACCCGACCCAGCTCGGCATGGCCCCTTTCGCGCTCGCGGTGGACGGCGCCCTAGACCTGCCGGCCCGCGAGCTCGGCCAGAGCGCTCTCCACCCCGGCGCCAGGATCTATGTCCTGCCCTGCATCGCCGGCCATGTCGGCGCCGACGCGGCGGGCATGGTCCTGGCCCAGGGCCCGCACCTGACCGACGACATGCTGCTTCTGGTCGATGTCGGCACCAATGCCGAGATCGTGCTGGGCAATCGCGAGCGCCTTCTCGCCTGCTCCTCGCCGACCGGGCCGGCCTTCGAGGGTGCCCAGATCAGCGTCGGCCAGCGGGCGGCCCCGGGCGCCATCGAGCGGGTCCGAATCGACCGGGCGACCCTGGAGCCGCGCTTCAAGGTCATCGGCTCCGACCTCTGGTCGGACGAGCCGGGCTTTCTCGACGCCGTGGCCCTGAGCGGCGTCACCGGCATCTGCGGGTCGGGCATCATCGAGGTCGTGGCCGAGCTTTTTTTGGCCGGCATCGTCACCGCCGACGGCGTGATCGACGGCCGCCTCGCCGCCCGCACGGCCCGGATCGAGGCGACCGGCCGCACCTTTTCCTATCTGCTCCACGACGGCGAGCCGGTCATCCGTGTCACCCAGGGCGACATCCGGGCCATCCAGCTCGCCAAGGCCGCCCTTCACGCGGGCTGCAGGCTCCTGATGGACCGACTGGGCATCGAGCGGGTCGACCGGATCATGCTGGCCGGAGCCTTCGGCAGCCACATCGACCCGCTGCACGCGCTGGTCCTGGGCCTCGTGCCGGACTGCGAGCCCGCCCGCGTCCACAGCGTCGGCAACGCGGCCGGCACGGGTGCCCGGATCGCGCTCCTGAACCGCGCCGCCCGCCTCGAGATCGAGGGGCTGGTCGACCGCATCGAGAAAGTAGAAACGGCGATCGAGCCCGAGTTCCAGCGCCACTTCGTCGAGGCGATGGCGTTTCCGCACAAGACGGCACCCTACACCGCGCTGGCCCAGGTCATCACGCTCCCGACGCCGGAGCCGCGAGCCACCGGCGAGCGCGAGCGCCGCCGCGGCCGCCGGGAGCTCGCCTAGACAACGGGGCAGCCGCGAGCACGCGGGCCGCCTACGCGGCCGGCGGGTTGGCGATGACGATGTTGACGCGGCGGTTCTGCTGGCGGCCGGCAGCGGTGCTGTTCGTCGCCACGGGGTAGTCCTCGCCGAGGCCCACGGCGACGATGCGCTGGGGGGCCACACCATCGGCGACGAGAGTGTTGCGGACGGCGTCGGCGCGGCGCTGCGAGAGGCTCTGGTTGTAGTCGGCGGTGCCGGTCGAGTCGGTGTAGCCCTCGATGCGGAGGCTCTGGTCCGGGTGCTGCTGGAGGAACTGGGCCAGCCGGCTCATCTGCTCGATGGCGCCGGGCTTGAGCGTCGCCTGATCGACGTCGAACAGGACGTCGCCCATGGTCAGCACGATGCCGCGGTCGGTCTGCTTGGCCTGAAGGGAGGCCAGCTGCTGGCGGAGCGTCGCCACCTCCTGCTCGGCCGATTGACGGAGCACCTTCTCGCGCGTGCTGCCGAGCTGGGTGACCTGGGCCTGGTCCTTGCGCTGCTCGGCTATCGCACGGGCGATCTCCACCTGCTGCATGGCGATGGTGGCCCCATTGGCCGCGTCGTCCCTGCCCTTGCCCGTCTCCCAAGCATTGTTGGCGCTATCCAGATCGGCCTGAGCCTTGTCGAGCTCGGCCGGGGCATATTGGGTGATCTGGGGGTCGGCGCGAGCGGATTGAATGGCGGTGGCCGCCTGGTCCAGGCTCGCCGGCTTGGTGGCGCATCCGGCGAGCGCGGCCATGGCCAGCAGCGCCATCACGCCGGATCCTCTCGCCGCCGTCATACGAAGTACCCGGGAGGAACATAGCGACGTCATGGTCAGGCCCTCCGCCTAGGGTTGGGGTGTCGGTGTGACGACAACCGGTGATGCGGGTTGGGGTGTCGGTGTCACCACGACCGGCGATGCGGGTTTCGTCGTCTCCTGCTGAAGCTCGTTGACCGTGGTGCTCATCTGCGAGGAGGCCTGCCGCGCCTGGGCGGCCTCGGTTCGCGCCTGGGCGAGCTGCGCCTCCGATTCGGCGAGCTCGGCCTTGCGCCGGGCCTCGGCGAATTTTCCGTCATTGACCGCCTGATGGGCCGCAGCGAGGTCGGTCTGCGCCCGGCTCAGATCGGTCGCGGCATATTGCGAGGCCTGGGCCGCCACCGCCTGCTGCACGGCCAGGTCGGCGCGGGCGAGCTGGGCGTTGGGCGGCGTGCCCGAGCCGGCGCAGCCGGCCATGGCGAGCAGCGATGCGACCGAAAGGATCCCGGCGGGGCCACTCGGCAGATGAGGTCTCATGTGTCATCTCCCGTTCACGCACGATAGGGTCTGGCCCGGGCGGGACAATCGGGCGACCGGGCCCACATGGAGTGAGAACCGGCCTCGCCGCACCCGGTTCCAGGCTGGGAGAGCCAACGCGGAGACGCCCCCGAGGGTCGCACAGGGAGGAGAAGAGCTTTGAGCACGCCGCTCAGGATCGGGATGGTGGGCTGTGGATTCATGGGCCGTGCCCATGCCAATGCCTATCAGAGGGTCGGCCGGTTCTTCCCCGAGCTGCAGCATCGCCCGCTGCTCCAGGCCGTCTGCGCCCGCGACGCCGTGGGCGTTGCCGCGTTCGCCGATGTCTGGGGCTTCCCGAGCGTCGAGACCGACTGGAAAAAGCTCGTCGCCCGGGACGACATCGACGCGGTCGACATCTGCGTGCCGAACAATCTCCACAAGGAGATCGCGCTCGCGGCGGCCGCGGCGGGCAAGATGATCCTGTGCGAGAAGCCGCTCGCGATGGACCTGGCCGAGGGGGAGGCGATGGTCGAAGCCGTGCGGAAGGCCGGCGTGCCGACCATGGTCTGGTACAATTATCGCCGGGTGCCCGCGGTGAGCCTGGCCCGGCAGCTCGTCGAGGAGGGCCGGATCGGCCGGCCGTTTCACTATCGGGCGCGGTTCCTGCAGGACTGGACGATAGCGCCGGAGGTGCCGCAGGGCGGGACGGCGCTGTGGCGGCTGGATGCCGGCGCCGCGGGCTCGGGCGTCACCGGCGACCTGCTCGCCCACTGCATCGACACGGCGATGTGGCTGAACGGGCCCATCACACGCGTGACAGCCGATACCGAGACGTTTGTCAGGGAGCGCGTGCACCAGCGGACGGGAAAGCCGGAGCCGGTGCGCATCGACGATGCCTGCGCTTTTCTTTGCCGCTTCGCCAACGGCTCGACCGGCGTCTTCGAGAGCACGCGCTACGCCCGCGGGCAGAAAGCCCAAAAAACATTCGAGCTGAACGGGGCCGACGGCTCGCTGCGCTTCGACCTGCACGAGAGCGAGTATCTCGACTTTTTCGAGTATCGGAGCCCGGAGACCGGGGAAAGGACAAAAGGCCATCTGGCGGGGTGGCGGCGCATCCACGTCACCAATCGCGAGCATCCCTATATGAGCCACTGGTGGGTCCCCGGCCTCACCATCGGCTTCGAGCACAGTTTTGTTCATGCGCTCGCCGATTTCCTGAAGGGGCTGGAGACCGGGACGCTGGCCCAACCGGACTTCGCGGCGGCGCTGGAGACGCAGCGGGTGTGCGACGCCGTGCTGCGCTCGGCCGCGAGCGGGCGTTGGGAGGCGACGGGGCTTTCGGGCTAG
>CAWHFO010000039.1:0-29285 GCA_963828215.1 uncultured Alphaproteobacteria bacterium
GAAGGCCGATGTCGACGTCAGCTTCAGCGACGTGCTGAAGCATCTCGACGGCGCTTCCTCGCCCAGGTCGAGGCGACCAAGGGGCCCTTCAGCCTCGTCGCCCAGGGCAATTTCCTGCGCGCCTCGATCGACGACAGCGTCGGCCCGATCGACGCCAAGACCGACGCCAATGCCTTCATCGGCGAGCTGTACGGGACCTACCGCCTGGGCCATTGGCCCTGGGGGCAGACCGGCCGACGGCGTTCGGCCGGCCGGCATCGAGCAAGGGCTGTCGCTCGACGGGCTGGCCGGCTTCACCTACACCTATCTCAATCTCGACCTGAAGCTGAAGGGCACCGGGCCGCTGGGCCTGGAGCGCCACTTCAGCGGCGACCAGCAGTGGGCCACCCCTTGGTCGGCCTGCGGAGCCTGGTCGGCCTGAACGACCACTGGTTCCTCGTAGGCATGGGCTATGTCGGCGCCGTCAGCGGCGACAACACGACCTGGAACCTGCAGAGCCTCGTGGGCTATGCGTTCAACAAGAGCGTCAGCGTCGAGGCCGGCTACCGGGCGCTCTATCAGAACTACGAGAACGGCAACGGCAACGACCGCTTCCACTACGACGTGATCACCCACGGGCCGATCGTCGGGGTGACGTTCGTCTGGTGACCCGCCATCTTGACGGGTCGTTCGGACCATGACCGTGATCGGCCGGCTGTCGACGGCGGTGGCGATGACCCTGTCGCTCGCCTGGACCGCCCCGCTGACTGCCGGACCCGCCCCCCCGAAAGCCGCCTCGTCGGATTCGGCCGAGCCCGTCTATGTCGGCTCGGCCGGCTGCTTCGGCTGCCATGTGGCAGAGGCCGAGGCTTGGCGGGGATCCCACCATGACCGAGCGATGCAGGTGGCGACCGGGGCCACGGTCCAGGGCGACTTCGCCGACACCACCTTCGGCGAGGGCGGCGTCACCTCGCGCTTCTTCCGCCGCGACGGCCGCTTCTTCGTCGGCACGGACGGGCCGGACGGCAAGCTCGCGGACTTCGAGATCCCTTACACCTTCGGCGTCTATCCCCTTCAGCAATATCTGATCGCGCTGCGCGGCGGCCGGCTGCAGGCGCTCGGCATCGCCTGGGACAGCCGGCCCGAGGATCGGGGCGGCCAGCGCTGGTTCCACCTCTATCCCGATCAGAGCTGAAGGCGGGAGACCGGCTGCACTGGACCGGGCGCGACCAGACCTGGAACTACATGTGCGCCGACTGCCACACGACGGGCCTGAAGAAAAACTATGATCTGGCCACCGACAGCTACGCCACGACCTGGTCCGACGTGAACGTGTCCTGCGAGGCCTGCCACGGCCCCGGCTCTCGCCATGTCGCCTGGGCACGGTCCGATCCGGCCGCTGCCAAGGACCCGGACAAGAAGGGCCTGGTGGTGCAGCTCGGGGCCGGCGACCACGGTCGGTGGGAGATGAACCCCGAGACGGGCATCGCGCACCGGACGGAGCCGCTCCTGTCGATGGAGCTCGACACCTGCGCCGCCTGCCATTCCCGCCGCAAGATGATCGCCGGGCATCCCATGCCGGGCGCGCCGTTCCTCAATTCCTATCTCCCCGCGTATCTGGAGCCGGGCCTCTATCACGCGGACGGACAGATCGACGGCGAGGTCTTCGAATATGGCTCGTTCCTGCAGAGCCGCATGCACGCCGCAGGTGTCACCTGCACCGACTGCCACGAGCCGCACAGCCTGGAGCTGCGCGCCCAGGGCAACGCGCTGTGCGCCCAATGCCATCTGCCGGCGAAGTTCGACGTGCCGTCCCATGTCCACCATGAGCCCGGCAGCGCCGGCGCCCAGTGTGTCAACTGCCACATGCCCACCAAGACCTACATGGTGGTCGATGCGCGGCGGGATCATGCCATCCGCGTCCCGCGGCCCGACCTGTCGGTGGCGATGGGCACACCGAACGCCTGCACGGCGTGCCACACCGATCGCCCGGCGGCATGGGCCGCGAAGATCGTGGCAGGGTGGTTTCCGAACGGCAGGCAGACCCAGCCGCACTACGGATCGGCGCTCCACGCCGGGCGCACCGATGCCACCGACGCGGAGTCCCGGCTGGCCCGGCTGGTGCTCGAACTCGGCCCAGCCGGCGATCGCGCGGGCGAGCGCCCTGATCCTGCTGCCGGCCTACGCCACGCCCGCCTCCGATCCGGCCCTGTTGGCCGCGCTCGGCGATCCGAGCGCGCTCGTCCGGGCGGCGGCGCCACGGGCGCTGACGGATGCTGCGTCGCAGCCGGTCCTGCGGGCGGCGATGGCGCTGCTGACCGATCCCGTGCGGGCCGTGCGAATCGAGGCGGCACGAGCTTTGGTAGGGGCCGATCCGGGGTCCCTGACGTCAGACCAACGAGCGGCCCTCGACATCGCAACCTCCGAGCTGGTCGCTGCAGAGCTGGTCGATGCCGAGCGGCCGGAGGCCCATCTCAACCTCGGCCTCCTCGACGTGCGACGCGGCCGGGCGGCCGAGGCGGAGGCTGAGTACCAGACCGCCCTGCGCCTCGACCCTGCCTTCGTGCCCGCCATGGTCAACCTCGCCGATCTCGATCGCATGCGCGGCAGGGACGCCGAGGGCGTCGCCTTGCTGCGCCGGGCCGTGGCGATCGAGCCGAGGAACGCCGATGTCCGGCACGCGCTCGGTCTGCTCCTGGTCCGCCAGCGGAGTTACACCGCAGCGGTGGCGGAGCTGCGCCAGGCCAGCGAGCTGGCCCCCGACAATGCTCGCTATGCCTATGTCTACGCCATCGCGCTGAGCTCGACCGGCTCGCCGGGGCCTGCCATGGATCTGCTCGAGCGGATCCACCAGCAGCATCCGGCGGACCGGGAGGTCCTGAGCGCGTTGGTGTCGATGGCGAGCGACGCGGGCGATTTCCCGAGAGCGCTTCGTCACGCGCGGGCCCTGCTCGCCCTCACGCCGGACGATGCGCAGCTGGGCTCGCTGGTCCGGGAGCTGGAGCGACGGCAAGGCGGGTGAGAGGCGCTGCGGCCCACGCCGGCCGGCTCGGCGCAGCTGTCGCGAGCGGGCCGGCCGATTGCCGGGCTCGGCGCCGGTCGCTGGCGCGCCGGCGCCTTCCACACGGTGCCGATCATGGCATGGACATTGCGTCTCGATCCCGGGCGAGGTTCTATGGGCGCGGCAGACGGCTGGTGGGAAGCGCACATGGACGAGCGGGCAGCTACGGCCTTCATGAGCTACGATCCTGGCGGTTTCTTCTGTGAGTATCTGGGCGCCACGGGCATTCCCGGGCCGCAGGCGCAGGACGTGCTGGACCGCTTCGACAGGCTCGGCATCGACGAGCTTCGCGCCCGCGCCCGCGACGCCGAGATCCAGCTCTTCGACCAGGGCATCACCTTCACGGTCTACAGCGACGGCAACGCGATCGACCGGATTTTGCCGTTCGACGTCATTCCCCGGGTGCTGACGGCGTCGGACTGGGCGCGCATCGAGGCCGGGGTCGTGCAGCGGGTCGCCACGCTTAATCTCTTCCTCACCGACGTCTATGGCGCGCAGCGCGCGTTGAAGGACGGAATCGTCCCGGCGGAGCTGGTGCTCGGCAACGCGCACTATCGGCCGCAGATGCACGGTGCCAAGCTGGCCTGGGACACCTGGGTCCATATCGACGGCACCGACCTCGTCCGCGACGGATCGGGCCAGTTCCGGGTGCTGGAGGACAATGCCCGCTCACCGTCCGGCGTGTCCTACGTGGTCGAGAACCGACACCTGATGCTGAGATCGTTCAGCGATATCATGAACGATCTGCCGATCCGGTCGGTCTCCGACTATGGTCGCAAGCTGCACGATGCGCTCTCCGAGATCGCACCGGCCGGGGCCGCGGAGCCCCAGGTCGTGCTCCTTTCGCCGGGCGTCTTCAACTCGGCCTATTTCGAGCATGTCTTCCTCGCCCGCGAGATGGGCGTGCCGCTGGTCGAGGGTCGGGACCTCTTCGTCGACGACGACAGGCTCTTCATGAACACGATCGCCGGTCCGGTGCAGGTCGATGTCGTCTATCGGCGGATCGACGACGACTTCCTCGACCCCGAGGTGTTCCGCCCGGACAGCATCCTGGGCGTCCCGGGGCTGGTGCGGGCCTATCTGAAAGGCAATGTGGCGCTCGCCAACGCGATCGGCACCGGCGTTGCCGACGACAAGGCCATCTACGCCTACGTCCCCCGCCTCATCCGCTACTATCTCGACCAGGACCCCGTCCTCGAGAATGTCGAGACCTTCATCTGTCGGGAAAAAGCCGCCCTGGCCTTCACGCTCGAGCATCTGGCCGAGCTCGTCGTGAAGCCGGTCGGCGAATCCGGCGGGTACGGGCTGACGATCGGGCCGCGGGCGAGCCGGGCGGGCTCGAGGTCTGCCGGGCGAAGCTGATCGCCGACCCCGCGAACTATATCAGCCAGCCCGTCATCGACCTGTCGGTCGCGCCGACCCTCGTCGACGGCGGCATCGAGCCGCGTCACATCGACCTTCGCCCGTTCGTCGTCACCGGGCGCGCCAGCTGGGTCCTGCCGGGGGGCCTGTCTCGGGTGGCGCTGCGCAAGGGCTCGCTGGTCGTGAACTCGTCCCAGGGCGGCGGCTCGAAGGACACATGGGTGCTGGCGGAGGATGCCCGTGACCCGCCTCCTCGCGCGCTACGCGGAATGCGTGTACTGGCTCGCGCGCTATGTCGAGCGGGCGGAGAATCTGGCCCGCATCCTCGACGTCCAGGAGACCTTCGCGCGCGACAGCCGGGGTGCCCATGACTGGGGCGCGGTGCTCGCGATCAACGACGATGTCGCCAGCTTCGAGGGCAAGCATCGCGAGCGGTCGGCAAAGAACGTGCTCGAGTTCTACCTCATCGACCGCGACAATCCGAGCTCCATCGTCTCCGATCTGCACTTCGGCCGAGAGAACGCCCGAGCGCTCCGACCGCTGATAACCACCGAGATGTGGATCCAGCTCAACGTCTTCTATCAGAAGATCCTGGCGCTGCGGCCCGCCGACATCAGCGAGCAGCGTCTGGCGCGCCTGTGCTCGATGATCAAGGAAGGGTGCGACGCCCATGCCGGGATCACCGCGGGCACCTTCTATCGGGACGAGGCCTGGTCCTTCTATCGCCTGGGCGCTGCGATCGAATGCGCCGACGAGACCACGCGCCTCCTGGACGCCAAGTTCGTGAGCTTCGGGGCCCGCGCCGACGATGCGGGGTCGGGCTCGGCGGCCGACGCCAGCTACTGGGTGGCCCTGCTTCGCTCGGCGGCGGGCTATCAGGCGTTCAGGCGACGCCATCCGCGCGGCATGAATCCGGAGGAGGTCGCCACCTTTCTTCTGTGCGATCCCTGCTTTCCGCGGTCGGTGGTCGCCAATCTCGGCATCATCCAGGATCAGCTCAGCCGGCTGCGGCGGCACTACTATCTGCGTCATTCGGCCCCGGCCCTCGAGCAGCTCGACGTGCTGATCGAGCTGATGGACCGGAACAAGCTGAAGGCGATCGTGCGGAACGGCGACATGCATGCCTTCAATGACGGCCTGCAGCGGCGCTTCGCCGCCCTCGGCAACCTCCTGGGAACGGCCTTCTTCTGGCAATCCGCTACCCCTGCGGCGCATGCCGCGCCGAGCGGCGAGGCGTGACGGGATCTCGCCGAATTGTCCGGCCTCGACGTCACCCACCGCACGATCTACCGCTATCGACGTCCGGTTCGGTTCGGCGAGCACCGGGCGATGTTCCGGGCCCGCGACAGCCACGACTGAGGGTTCTTCAGTCCCAGCTGATCATCGAGCCGCGCGCGCAGGTGCGTTGGATGCACGATGCGTTCTCGAACTCGATCACGGTGATCGAGCTGCTGGAGCCGGCCAGCGAGCTGCGTCTCGAGAGCCGGATCAGGATTCAGCATTTCTGGCTGGATGAGCCCGACGATGCCCCGAACGGCTACGCCGAGCGGTGGCCCTGCGCCTATTCCGAGGAGCAGATCGCCGATCTCGGCCGGACCATGGACCGCCACTATCCGGACCCCGGCGACGAGATCGCGCTCTGGGCCCGCACGTTCATCGGCGGCCGGTCGACGGTCGACGGTCGACATGCGGGAGCTGCTCGGCGCCGTGACCCGCGGTATCAAGGAGGGATTCAGCTACGAGGTGCGCCAGGAGCACGGCACCCGCCTCCCGCACGAGACCTTCGCGCGGCGCAGCGGCTCGTGCCGGGATTTTGCGCTGCTGATGATGGAAGCCGTCCGCAGCCTCGGCTTCGCGGCGCGTTTCGTTTCCGGGTATGTCTACGATCCGGCGCTGGATGGCGCCGAGGACACGATGCGCGGCGCCGGTGCCACCCATGCCTGGGTTCAGGTATTCCTGCCGAACGCCGGATGGGTCGAGTTCGATCCGACGAACGGCATCGTCGGCGGCAGGAATCTCATTCGTGTCGCTGTCGCGCGCGACCCGTCACAAGCCGTCCCGGTATCGGGGACCTATCACGGCCTGCCCGAGGACTTCCTCGATCTCGAGGTCCATGTCGAGGTTCGCGCCGTCCATCTGGATTGACTGTCGAAGGTCGCGGCGGCCCGCGTAACGACGCCGACTGCCGGCGCTCCGGCAATTTTCCTGCTCGCCAGCTGAATTTTCGACAGGTTTGACTCGTGCTCTCGTCTCTGGGCGAGCTTGAGACCGACGGCCGTATCCGGGAACCCGGCCTGTGGGCCGCATCGAGTATAGACATGAGCAGGACGGCCGACAGCATTGTCCGCAGCTCGGCCGCGCTCAAAACTTCCTCCGGAACTCGAATCTCACTCCTTGGCGTAGACGGGAGGCTTCACCACCTGTAAAGGGCGCTTGGGGCAATATCAGGTCGATCGGCCCCCTTGGCAATCGATCCATCAGCATCGCAAGGATCTCGTATGTCCAAAATCCGCATCCACTACGACGGCTGGATCACGTTGCCGGCAAGGGCGCGCCAAGCCCTTCGGCTCCAGGCGGGCGACGAGCTCGAGGCCGAGGTGAAAGGTGGCGCGCTCGTCCTGCAGCCGATCGCCAAGTCGTCGCCGAAAAAGGTCGACGCTCCTGCCGCCCCAGCGCCCGAGCGGGCAGCGGCGCCGGCGAGCAGCGCGCCGGCCCGGAAGCGCGGCCGGCCGCGGAAGGTGGCTGCCCCTACGCCGCCGCCGGCGATAAAGAGCCGTGGCCGCCGCAAGAGCCCCGCCGCCTCGCCGTCGGCGACCACGGCGTAGAGCGCTCGGCTCGACCGAGTTTGCGCTAACGCGGCCGGTCCGCCATCGGCCTCTGTCGTCGTAGCGCTGAGGTCCCGCCCGGCCTCCTATCCCGGGCTCTGCGGATCTCTCGCTGCCAGAGCGTCAGAAGGTTGCCCAGGCGCCGGTATGGGCAGCTGGAGGACCGCGTCGGTCGGTCCGGCGGCGGAGTGAATTGCAGGCGATAGCGCCACGCCGATCGGGTCGCGTCGCGGGCCGTACCGTCGCGGGCGAGGCCCGGGCCGAGGATTCTCTGCGCGCGGGCTGCGCGCCCTGCGTCTCGATGCCCGGCGCGGACACGATCTCTATCGTACCGCCGATCGGCGTGCCGTCGACGCTCTGCGCCGGGACCTTGACGGCGCAGAGGCGCGAGCGCCGCCATGTCCCCGCCGCTCGACACGACCCGCCTGCCGCGGGGGCGCTGGCCGAGGCGACACTGGCGGCGCCGATGTCGAGCGGGCCGGACCGGCCCGAGCCGCTCGGGCAGCTCACGCCCGGGAACCCGGCAGGAGGGCCCCTGAGCGGCCACCGCCTGCCCAACATGCCCGGCCGCTCGGGACGACCGCTCGATCTCGCGATGCCCCGACCGGCGCGCAGGTGGCCGGCCTTCACGACGCCCTCCACCCGCGCCGGCCGCTCGCCGCCCTCGCCGCCGAGGTGGCGCTCGACACGATCGCTCCCGCCGATCGGGCCGACCTCTGGCTCTCACTGGCTTTCCTGGCCGGCCGATAACCGGCCAGCGGAGCGTTCCGCATTGCGAGCGATGGCCCGGATCAGGGCTGTCTGGGTGCGCAGGCAATGATCGTAGAGCGCGTTGCTGATCTGGAGCGGATCACGGGCGATCACGCTCTCGAGGATCGCCACGTGCTCGTCGAGCGACTCTTTCAGACGGCTGTCGGAAGCCGCCGCCAGATAGCGGGCGCGCTCGACCTTCAGCGCCTGCTCGGCATGAATGGCTGCGAGCGTCCGGTTCCCGGCCGCTTCCACGATCTTGCGGTGGATGCGCAGATCGGCCTGCACGAAGGCTTCCCGATCGTGCACCCGCTCGTAGGTGACCAGGGCCCGGTGCAGGTGCCTTATGTCCTCCACCACCGAATCCTCGAGGCTGCCGCCGGCCAGCTCCGCGGCGCGCCGCTCGAGAATGGCGATGACCTCGAAGGCCTCGGCGATCTCGTCGACCCGCAGGGGCGCGACCCGTGCTCCGCGATTCGGCAAGAGCTCGATCAGCCCCCCTGCGGCGAGGACCTTGAGCGCCTCGCGCAGCGGCGTGCGGGAGATGCCGAACCGCAGGCAGAGTGAGGGCTCGTGCACGCGCGAGCCCGGCGCCAGCTCGCCCGTGAGGATGAGGCGGCGCAGACGCTCGACGACCTGATCGTGGAGCTGCACGCGGACAAGAGGCTCGTGGTTGCTGGCACCGGCACGCATGGGCGACCTCACTGCGGGTGCGGGCGCGACCGTCGCGTTACCACCCCAACGCATGCAAAAGACGTCAAGTCTCTCTCTGCGTCCGATCCTTGGCCGCCGTCAAGGATGCCTCACCCTGCGCCTGCGGGCTGGGCAGTGGCTGCCGCTGACCTACGCATTTTGCATTCAGTTTCGCTGGTCGAAGTGGCTAATCGGTGTCATTCATGGTGGCACGCGCCTTGCGTAGGGATGAGGGCGTGGTCGACGCCGAAGGGGGGATACGAGAATGAGTGATGGAGAGAAGATGACGCAGGGGCTCCATGGACCGACGGCCATGCACCGCCGCGGATTCCTTCGGCGAGCGGGCCTCGGCGGAGCCGCCCTCACGCCCTTTCTCGCCGCCCTCAACCGAGCATCGGCCTCGGTCGATTGCCTCACCGTGCCGGCCGACAAATCCGCCGCCGACTATACCTTCACGGCCGCCTATGCCGCGAGCCCGCCCGCGGTCGACGAGATCGCCTATACGATGGAGACCGAGAACCTTCTCGCCCTGACGTATGGCGGCGATTTCATGCAATACAAGCCGAAGCCGAGCGACACGGCCGGCGTCTGCGTCGCGGACATGGCCGCCCCGGGCAACGAGGGCGTCATCGGGCGCTGGGTCGACAAGTGGGAGGGCAGCCCGGACTACAAGACCTGGACCTTCCATATCCGGCCTGGCGTGAAGAGCTGGGCCGGCAATGAAATGAAGGCCGCCGATATCATCTGGACGTGGCAGCGCGCCTTCGAGATGAAGTCGGTACGATTCTTCTTCGCCAGCGCAATGTTTCTCGAGAAGCCCGACGATATTGAGGTCATCGACGACTACACCGTGCGCTTCCATCTCTCCAAGCCATCGCCCGTCATCCTCAAGCTGATGGCGATGAGCTATTATGGCGGGCCCTTCAATTCGAAGCTCGCGAAGGAGCACGCCACAGCGAGCGACCCCTGGGCCAAGGAGTGGCTCAAGAACCACGATGCGGGGTTCGGGCCCTACCATATCGTCAAGAACATCCCCGGCCAGGAGATGGAGCTGGTCCGCAACAAGAATTTCGAGCCGCTGCCGCCGATCGGCCGGATCCTCATTCGTATCGTGCCGGATCCCGCCACCCGGACCGCCCTGCTCGAGCGCGGTGCCGTCGACTACGCGATGCGCCTGCCCGAGCGCAGCCTTCAGTCGCTGGCCAAGAACCAAAAAATCAAGATCGTGCGCGCGCGGGCCAACTACATCCCCTATATCGGGCCGGTCGAGACCAATCCGATCATGGCCAAGACCAAGGTCCGCCAAGCCATGGCCTGGGCCACGCCCTACGAGGAGATTCACGAGAAGGTCTATTTTGGCAACGGTGGCGTCATCAAGAGCATCACGCCGGCGATCTTCCCGAATTACACGGACAAGTTCTGGATCTACAAGTATGATCCGGAGAAAGCCAAGCAGGTTCTGGCCGAGGCGGGCTATCCCAACGGCTTCGATCTCAAGCTGAGCTTCGACAACTCGATCAGCGAGATGAGCGAGGCGGCCATCCTCATCAAGGCGGCCTACGCTGCGGTCGGGATAAAGACCACGCTCGACCCGCTGCCGTCCGCGGTCTACTCCGAGCGCAAGGTGCGCCGCGAGCTGATGTGCCAGGTCGACAACTTCCAGTGGCCTTGGGTCGCCGACACCGGCTACACCGGCTGGGTCTATCTCGGGCCGCCCGACACGACCGTCAACAACTCGGTCAAGTTCGACAATCCGGAGTTCAACGAGCTGGTCACCAGCATGATGCAGATGCCGCTCGGCGAGGAGCGCACCAAGAAGGATCTCCGGGTGCAGGAGATCGCCGCCCAGGAAGTACCCTGGATCTTCATGATCGAGCCAGGCTGGCGCGAGGCCGTGAAGAAGGAGTGGACCGACTTCCACTGGTATCCGGACAACAACGTTCACTTCGAGTGGCTCTACAAGGACTGAACCCAGCCGATGCGCCAGAGCCATCGGTGGCGCTCGGACCCGAGCGGGTAGAGCGTGCGACGCTTTCTTCTCTTCGCCGGGAAGCGGCTCCTGTTCACGGTGCCGCAGCTGCTCGCCGTGTCGATCATCGTTTTCTTCCTGATCCGGCTGCTTCCCGGCGATCCGAGCTACCTGCTGGCCGGCCCCTATGCCTCGCCGCAGCGCATCGCCGAGGTGCACAACAGCCTGGGGCTAGACCGGCCCCTTATCGTGCAATATGCCCAGTATCTCGGGCGGATCGCGCATGGCGATTTCGGCACCTCATGGCGGACGTCGCAGCCCGTCCTGGCCGACATCCAGCAGCGCCTGCCGGCCACCCTGGAGCTCGTCGTCGCCGCGGTCGCCCTCTCGATCCTGATCGGGCTGCCGCTGGGCGTGGCCGTGGCGGCGAGCAAGGGCGGCTTGGTCGACCGCCTGGTCTTCGTCTACGGGATGCTCGCCGGCTCGCTGCCCGACTTCTGGATCGGCCTCGTCCTCATCCTGATTTTTTTCTATGCGCTGGGCTGGGCTCCGGCCCCGGTGGGGCAGCTCGACTTCGCGGTCTCGACACCGGATCACGTCACCGGCGCCTACGTCCTGGATGCGGCGCTGACGGGCAACTGGGAGGCCTTCGGCTCCGCCCTGGCCCAGCTCGCCCTGCCGGTCGCCACGCTCGTTCTGGTGTACATGCCGCTCGTCCTCAAGACCGCGCGCTCGAGCATGGAGGAGATGCTCGAAGTCCCGCTTCATCCTGCAGGCGCGGGCGAGCGGCCTGTCGCGCGCGACGCAGCTGCGCTACGCGCTCCGCAACGCCTTGCCGCCGGTGGTCACGGTGGTCGGCATCGAGTTCTGGTTTCTCCTGGGCGGTGCTGTCCTGGTCGAGACCATCTTCGCCTGGGGCGGCCTCGGCCAATATGCCGTCGAATCCGTGGTCAACTCCGACTACGCGCCGATCCAGGCCGTCGTCCTGGTGACGGCGGTCTTCACCACCGTCGTCTTCCTGGTCGTCGACCTTCTCTACTTCCTGCTCGATCCCAGGATCTCGGTCTGAGATGCGGAGCTTTCTCGACTCCGATCTCTGGCACTTCGTGCGGGTCCGGCCCGCTATGCTGCTGGGCCTGGCCGTAATCGCCCTCAATGTCGTGCTGGCGGTGATCGGACCGACGATCGCTCCTCACCCCATCGAGGCGCCCTCCGGTGCCAGCCTCTTGCCGCCGTCCAGGGATCACCTGTTCGGCACGGATGTCTCGGGCCTGGACATCTTCTCGCGCGTGCTGGCGGCACCGCGGATCGACCTCACCATCGCCCTCGTGTCGACGGTGATCGCCTTCACGCTGGGCGTGGGGCTGGGCGTGATCTCCGGCTACTTCACCCAGGACCATCGCCTCGGCCGCTACGCCGGCACCCTGATCATTCGCCTCGCCGACATCGTCCAGGCCTTCCCGATGTTCGTCTTCGCGCTGGCCCTGGTGGGCATCAGCGGCCCCTCGGCGCGCAACGTGATCCTGGCGCTGGCCTTTCTCAATATTCCCTTCTTCCTGCGCCTGACCCGCGGCTCGGTGATGCAGATCCGCTCCCGGACCTTCGTCGAGGCGGCGCTCTGCGCCGGCAACACCGAGCTGCGCACGGCCTTCATGCATGTCATGCCGAACTCGCTGGCCCCGGCGCTGGTCCACTTCTCGACCACCATCGGCTTCTCGATCCTGCTCACGGCCGGCCTCAGCTTCGTCGGTGCCGGCGTGCCGCCGCCCACGCCCGAGCTCGGCCTCATGATCCAGGCCGGTGCCCAGAACATGATCACCGGACAATGGTGGACGGCGCTCTTCCCCGGCTTGGCGCTGGCCGCGACCGTGCTGTCCTTCTCCCTCTTCGGCGACAATCTCCGCCTCTTCCTCGATCCGACGCAGCGGCGATGAGTGCGGGCACCCTGCTCGAGGTCGAGGATCTGTCCGTGCGGTTCGACGCCGCCCGCGGCTCGCGCGAGATCCTGGACCGCGTCAGCATCGAGATCCGCGACGGCCAGACGATGGGGCTGGTGGGCGAGTCCGGCAGCGGCAAGTCGGTGCTCCTCACCGCGATCCTGGGGCTTCTCGATCCGCCCTGGCGCATCAGCGGCGGCAGCGTGCGCTTCGCCGGCCGCGAGCTCGTCGGGCTCGACGAGAAGGGCCTGGCGCGGATCAGGGGCAGGGACCTCGGGCTCGCCCTGGCCAACCCGCGCCAGCATCTCAACCCGATCCTGCCGATCGGCCGGCAGATCGCCAACGCCCAGCGTGCGCACCACCGGATCGGAGTCACCGACGCCTTGGGCAAGGCCGTCGATCTCCTCCGGGCCGTCGGCATCCCCGATCCGGAGAGCCGGCTCGAGGCCTATCCGCACGAGCTCTCGGGCGGCATGTGCCAGCGGGTGATCCTGGCGCTCGCGATCGCCAACGCCCCCCGCCTGCTGATGGTCGACGAGCCGACCAGCGGGCTCGACGTCACGATCTCGATCCAGATCCTCGATCTTCTCCGCAATGCCGTCGACACGCTGCAGTCGGGCCTGCTCATCGTCAGCCGCGATCTCGGCGTCGTGGCCCACTACTGCTCACGGGTGGCCGTGATGCAGCGCGGCCGCATCGTCGAGCAGGCGCCGACCGGCCGCTTCTTCGGGGGCCCGAGCGCGCCCTACAGCCGGCATCTCCTGGCTGCCGCCGCGGCGGCCCGGGACAGCGACCTGGCCGACGGCAAGCTGGCGCCGCCGCATGCCCCGACCCTGCTTCCCGTCGCCGACGGGGCGCCGGTGCTCGAGGTCGAGAACCTGATAAAGCGCTTCGCCGTCAAGGGCGGGCGCCAACTCACGGCGGTCAACGATGTCTCCTTCGCTATCCGCCGCGGCGAGGCGCTGGGCCTCGTTGGCGAGAGCGGCTCCGGCAAGACCACCGTCGGCCGCTGCATCCTGCGCCTGATCGGAGCCACGGAGGGCACCATCCGCTTCGCCGGCCGCGACGTCAGCCTCCTGCCTCTGGCCCGGTTCCGCAGCCTGCGCTCGCGCATCCAGATGGTCTTCCAGGACCCCTTCGACAGCATGGACCCGCGCCAGCGCGTGGGCGACGCCGTGGTCGAGCCCATCCGGCTGACGAGCCCCCTCCCCCGCGACACGCTGCGTCGGCGGATGGAGGAGCTGCTCGATCTCGTCGGCCTCGAGCCCGCTGCGGCCACGCTCTACCCGCATCAGATGAGCGCCGGCGAGCTGCAGCGGATCGGCATCGCCCGGGCGCTGTCCACCGAGCCGGACCTCATCGTCTTCGACGAGCCGACCTCGGCCCTGGACGTCTCCGTCCGTGCCGACATCCTCAATCTCCTGCGCGACCTGCAGCAGCGCCTCGGCACCTCCTATCTCCTCATCTCCCACGATCTCACCGCGGTTCGGCGGCTCTGCCATCGGGTGGCGATCCTCTATCTCGGCAAGCTCGTCGAGGTGGGCGAGACGGAGGCCCTGTTCGAGGCGCCGCTCCACCCCTATGCGCGGGCCCTGCTCTCGTCGGTGCTTTACCCGGACCCCGACCAGAAGCGCGTGCCCTTCGCGCTGGCCGGCGAGATCCCTAGCCCCATCGACCTGCCGCAGGGCTGCGCCCTCCACACGCGCTGCCCACTGGCGCGCGAGGCCTGCATCAGCCTGGAGCCGCCGCTCGAGGAGAAGGCGCCCGGCCGCAGGCTGGCCTGTCACGTCGTGGAGCGGGCGACAGCGCCGGCGATGGCCTGATCCGGACCGGAGAGAGACATGGCCGAGGACGACATCTGCTATCTGACCGCCGCCGCATTGGGCCGACGGATACGTCGCCGCGAGCTGACGTCCGTGGCCGTGACCGAGGCCTATCTCGGCCGTATCGAGCGGCTGAACCCGGTGCTCGAGGCCTACGTCACCGTCACGGCCGAGCGTGCGGTCGAGGAGGCGCAGCGGGCCGACCGCGAGATCGCGGACGGGCACTGGCGGGGGCCGCTGCACGGCGTGCCCTACTGCCTGAAGGACATCATCGCGACCAAGGGCATCCGCACCACCGTCGGCAGCTACATCCTGGCGGACTGGGTGCCCGATGAGGACGCCGAGGTCCTGACCCGGCTCGCGGCCGCAGGGGCCGTGCTGCTGGGCAAGGTCAACACGCACGAGTTCGCGTTCGGCGCCACCACCCAGAACCAGCACGGCCGCACCAAGAACCCGTGGAACCTCGGTCGCATTCCGGGCGGCTCCTCGGGCGGGTCGGGGGCGGCACTGGCCGCCGGCCTCGCTGCCTTTTCTGTAGGCAGCGACACGGCAGGCTCGATCCGGCTGCCTGCGGCCTTCTGTGGACTGGCAGGCCTCAAGCCCACCTGGGGTCTCGTGAGCACGGCGGGAGTCGTCGCCCAGTCCTTCACGGCCGACCATGTGGGGCTCATGGCGCGCTCGGTCGAGGATCTTCCGCTGCTCATGGCCGTCCTGGCCGACCCCTTCGCCGAGGTCGCCGACGGCGAGCTGGCCGATCCGCGCCTGTTCCGTGGCGTCGGGGCGGCATCGCTCGAGGGCCTGAAGGTGGGGATCCCCAGGGAGCTGATGGCGATTCCCCTGGACGAGGCCGTGGCCGCAGGGTTCGAGCGACAGATCGCCCTGCTCGAGGCGGGTGGGGCCATGGTGCGCGAGGTCAGCGTGCCGCTCCTCGGCCGTGCCACCGCGATCAACAACGCGATTGTCCCGCCGGAGACGATGGCCCAGCATCTCCATTGGCAGAAGACCTGGTTCGAGGGCCGGACGATCCGCTATGGCGACGACGTGGCGAAGCTGTTGGCCGGCGGTGCCGCCGTTCCAGGCACCACGACCATCCTGGCCCAGCGCGACCGCGACCGGCTTCGCCGGGAGATCGCATCCGTGCTCGAGACGGAGGTGGACATCCTGATCACCCCGACGCAGGCCGTGCCGGCGACCGCACCCGGCCAGGAGACGGCCCAGGTCGGTGGCGAGACGCTCGACCTTCTGTCGACGATGATCCACTTTCTGTGCGGCTTCAGCCTGAGCGGCATGCCGGCGCTGGCACTGCCTGCGGGCTTCTCCGACGACGGGCTGCCGGTAAGCGTCCAGCTCGTCGGGCCGAGCTTTCAGGACGCCCGCCTGCTGTCGATCGGCATGGCGCTGGAGCGGGCCGCCGAGGCGCCGGCGCGGCGCCCTCCCCTCTGAGCCTCTTCTCGATTTGTGAGCATTGACGAGCAACAGATGACCCGTATCGACGATCCGATCGCCTTCGAGCTCTTCAAGAACAGCATCTTCTCGATCGCCGACGAGATGGCGCTGACCATTTTCCGCACGACCTACTCGGGCGTGCTCAAGGACAATATGGACTATTCGACCGCCTTCGCCGATGCGACCGGCCGGCTGGTCGCCCAGGGACTGACGCTGCCGGGCCATCTGGGCTCGATCCCGACGGCGCTCGCGGTCGTCGTCGAGCGCTTCGAGGACGATATCAACGAGGGCGACATCTTCGCCATGAACGACCCGTTCGATGGCGGCATGCACCTGCCCGACATTTTTGTCTTCAAGCCGATCTTCAAGGATGGCGTGCGGGTCGCGTTCGCCGCCACCATCTGCCACCACACGGATGTCGGCGGCCGGGTGGCGGGCTCGAATGCCAGCAATTCGACCGAGATCTACCAGGAAGGCCTGCGCATCCCGCCGCTGAAGCTCTACGACGGCGGCAAGCGCAACGAGACCCTGATCCAGATCATCGAGAAGAACGTCCGGATGCCGGTCAAGCTGTTCGGCGATCTCCGGGCCCAGCTCGCCGCCTGCCACATCGCCGAGCGTCAGTTCCTCGAGCTGATCGAGCGCTACGGCCAGGAGCGCGTCGCCCTCTACATGGACGAGGTGATCGACTATGCCGAGCGCCTGACCCGCTCCGCCCTGGCCGAGCTTCCCGACGGGCGCTGGAGCTTCGAGGACTGGATCGACGACGACGGCGTCGACGTCGGCAAGCCCATCCGCCTCCTCTGCACGATCACGAAGAAGGGCGACGCGATGACGGTCGACTGGACCGGGTCCGCGCCTCAGGTAAAAGGTGCCATCAACAATACCTTCTCGTTCAGCAAGGCCGCCTCCTACACGGCGGTGCGCTCGGTGCTGCCGCCGGGCATCCCCAACAATGAGGGCGTGTTCCGGGCGATCGAGGTGATCTGCGAGCCCGGCACCGTCACCAACGGCGTCCTGCCGGCCGCCTGCGCCGCCCGCGGCCTCACCGGCTTCCGCATGACCGACTGCTGCTTCGGCGCGCTCGCGATGATGCTGCCCGACAAGGTCAATGCGGCCGGCGACGGCGGCAACACCGGCATCTCGATCGGCGGCTACCACGCCGACCGCAGCCCTTTTATCTATGTCGACTTCACCTGCGGTGCCTGGGGGGCCAGGCCCTGGGCCGACGGCCTCGACGGCAACTCGCACATGTTCGCCAACATGGCCTCGCACTCGATCGAGGTGACCGAGGCCGAGCACCCGATCCAGATCCTGGCTTACGAGTTCCTCACCGACCGCGCCGGGCCGGGCAAATACCGGGGCGGCGTGCCGTTCTACCGGGACTATCGCTTCCTCGAGAAGGAGGCCGTGCTCCAGGTCCGCTCCGACCGCCGGGCATTCCGGCCGTTCGGCCTCTACGGCGGCTATCCGGGGCGGCCCTCGATGAACTGGCTCGATCCCGAGGGCGAGCGCACGCCGCTGCCCTCCAAGCCCACCATGATGATCGAGGCGGGCGACGTATTTCGCCATGAGGTCGCGGGCGGCGGCGGCTGGGGCGATCCGCTCGAGCGCGATCCCGAAGCCGTGCTCATGGACGTGAGGAACGAGAAGGTGAGCCCTGCTGCGGCCGGGCGGGACTATGGCGTGGTTCTCGATGCGGCGCGGTGCCGCGGTCGACAGCGCCGCCACCACGGCGCTCCGGCAGCAGCATGCGCGCAAAGCGCGGCCTGGAAGGAAGTCCCAAGCCGTCCTGCGCGAGGAGCCGGCTCAATGAGCGGCTGGCGTATCGGCGTCGATATCGGCGGCACCTTCACCGACATCGTGGCCCTGGCCGATGACCGCACGGTGCGCACGAAAAAGATCTCGTCGAGCGTGCGCGACTATGCGCAGGCGATCGCCACCGGCCTGGCCGAGCTCTTTCTCGAGCTCGGCATCGACGGCAAGGACGTGGTCGAGATCCGCCACGGCACCACCGTCGCCTCGAACGCCATCCTCGAGCACAAGGGCGCGCGCACGGGCCTGATCACGACCCAGGGCTTCCGCGACGTGTTGGAGATCCGCAATCTCCGGATGCCGCGGCTCTACGATCTGGCCTGGGAGAAGCCGGAGCCGCTGGTGCCACGCTATCTCAGGATGACCGTGCCGGAGCGGGTCACGGCCGAGGGCCGGGTGCAGCTCGCCCTGAGCCCGGCAGAGGCCGAGGCCGCGGTCGAGCGGCTGCTCGCCCAGAAGGTCGAGGCGATCGCCGTCTGCCTCTTGAACTCGTTCGTCAATCCCGCGCACGAGCTGCTGCTGAAGGAGAAAATCGAGCGGCTGGCGCCGGGTCTGCCTTACAGCATCAGCTTCGAGGTATTGCCCGAGATCAAGGAGTACGAGCGGACCTCGACCACCGTCATCAACGCCTACGTCAAGCCGGTCGTCGCCGGCTATCTGGCGCGGCTGCGTCGCTATCTCGGCACCGCCGGCGTGCAGGCGCCCGTGCTGCTGATGCAGTCGAGCGGCGGCCTCATGACCGACGAGGCGGCGGCCGAGAAGCCGATGCACATCATCGAGAGCGGCCCCGCCGCCGGCGTCGTCGGCGCCCAGGCCGTGGCCTCGGCGCTGGGGCTCGAGGACCTCGTCAGCTTCGACATGGGCGGCACCACTGCCAAGGCGTCGCTCATCGAGAACGGCAGCTTCACCCGCGCGCTGGAGTATCAGGTCGGCGCCGGCATCATGATCGGCTCGCGGCTGCTCACCGGCGCCGGCTATACCTTGAAGGTGCCGGCGATCGACCTGGCCGAGGTCGGGGCCGGCGGCGGCTCGCATGTCTGGATCGACCGCGGCGGCTCGCTGCAGATCGGGCCCGAGAGCGCCGGCGCCGAGCCCGGGCCCGTCGCCTACGGCAAGGGCGGCACCATCCCGACGGTGACCGACGCCAACCTCGTGCTGGGCTATCTCAACCCCGGCCATCTGGTCGGCGGTGCGCTGAAACTCGACGCCGCGGCGGCGCGGAGCGCCTTCGCCGAGCGAATCGCCGGACGCCTCGGCATCGCCGTCGAGCAGGCCGCCTACGGGGCTCATCTGATCGCCGCCTCGAACATGATCCGCGCCATCAGGTCGGTCTCGACCGAGCGCGGCCGCGACGCCCGCTCCTATGCCCTCTTCGCCTTCGGCGGCAACGGCCCTATGTTCGCCGCCGGCATGGCCAGGGAGCTCGGCATGAAGAAGGTCGTGGTGCCGCCCTCGCCCGGCGTCTTCTCGGCCGCCGGCCTGCTCCACGCCGAGGTCGAGCATCACTACAGCCGCAGCTTCCGTCGTCTCCTCACCGGCCTCGACCTGACCGAGCTCGGGGCCGCCTGGCAGGCTCTCGAGGACGAGGCCAGAGCCCAGCTCGCGCGCGAGGGCTTCAGCGGCGAGAGCGCCCGCTGCCTGCGCGAGGCGGCGCTGCATTATCAGGGCCAGACCTTCGATCTTCTGGTGCCGCTGCCCGACGGGCCGCTGACCGGGGAGACGCCGGCCCATCTCGCCGAGGCGTTCGGGGCCGAGCATGAGCGCACCTATGGCCATCGGGCCGGGCCCGAGGAGCCTGTCGAGCTGGTCTCGATCCGGGTCATTGGCCAGGGCATCGGCGCCTCGCGGCCCTATCCCAGCTACTCGCCGCCCGCAGCACCGGCCGGGCCCAAGACGACCCGTCGGGCCTTCTTCGGCCCCGAGCAGGGCTGGCACGACACCCCGATCCTCGCCCGCGCCGGCCTCGCCGGCCGCCGCCCTGGGCCGCTCGTCATCGAGGAATACGACGCGACCTGCCTCGTTCCCCCCGGCGCCACGGCCATGCTCGATCCCGGCGGCAACATCGTGATCGAGATCGGCTGAGGGTCCCGTCGGTAGGGTGTTTCTGACGAACGGAAAGCCTCGAGAACAGAAAGGTAGTCAACATGAAGTCGACAACCGCTCTCTCCCGCCGGAAGGCCCTCGCTCTTGCCATGGCCGGCGGGGCCGCGTCCCTCGCGACACCGCGCATCGCCAGGGCGGCCCCGGTCGAGGTCGACTTCGTCGAGGCGGTCCACAATCTGGGCTATATCGACCTCTACGTCGGTCAGCACGCCGGCTACTTCGAGAAGGCCGGCATCCATCTGAACGTCAAGGCCGCCGGCGGCGACACCCAGGCCTTTGCGGCGGTGCTCGGACGCTCGGCGCTGTTCGGCATCGGCGATCCCACCATGGTGCCGATATCGGTCGAGGCCGGCGGGCCCGGCAAGGTCGTGGGCACCGTGGTCCAGCGCGCCCACTATTTCGGCGTCTCCAAGACCGTCGAGCCCATCGCCGACCCCAAGGGTTTCAAGGGCCTGACGCTCGTCACCTCGCCCGAGCCCAACACCAACTACAGCGTCACGAAGAAGCTGCTGACCGAGAACGGCCTGGTCCTCGGCAAGGACTTCAAGATCCTGACGGTCAGCCCGGGCACCGAGATCGCCGCCATGCTGGCCGGCCAAGCCGACGTGGCCATCGCCTATCAGCCCGGCGTGGCCCAGGCCGAGGACCAGGGTGCCCACATCGTCTTCGACTTCGCCAACGCCATCGGGCCGTTCTGCAACACCGGCATCATGGTGCTGAACGACACCATCACCGGCAAGCCGGAGATCGTGCAGGCGCTGTGCAACGGCTTCGAGATGGCCGATCGCCGCGTCTATTCGGACCCCGACTACGCCAAGTCGGTCGCCCGCATGGAATTCCCCGATCTGCCCGCCGAGGTGGTCAACAAGGCGATCGATTCCGAGCTGAAGTACAAGATCCCCGCGGAGTCGGTGGTCGTCGACCAGGCGCAGTGGGACAATTTGATAAAGATGCAGATCTATCTCAAGAACATCAAAGGGACGACCACGTTCGCGCAGATCATCGACAACAGCTTCGCCATGAAGGCGAAGTCCGCCTGAGGTGGCGAGCCGGGCGGTCCCGGGCGCCGGCGAGGCGGGGGCGAGCGAGACGATCTTCGCCGCCCGCGATCTCGGCAAGACGTTCGACACCGAGGATGGCCGGCCGGTCGAGGTCATCCGCTCGGTGTCGGTGGCCCTTGCCCGTGGCGAGATCGTCAGCCTCGTGGGGCCGTCCGGCTGCGGCAAGACCACCCTCCTGAACCTCATCTGCGGCCTGCTTGCGCCGAGCCAGGGTGTCGTCACCTGGTTCGGCCAGGCCCTGACCCGCGTCCCGCCGCGGGTCGGCTACATGCTGCAGAAGGACCTGCTCTTGCCCTGGCGCACGGCCATCCAGAACGTGACCCTGGGGCTGCAGGTGAAGGGCATGGGACGGGCCGACCGGCGCGCCAGGGCGGCCCGGATGCTCGACCGTCTGGGCCTCGCCGGCTTTGCCGACTTCTATCCGAGCGCCCTCTCGGGCGGCATGCGCCAGCGCGTGGCGCTGGCCCGCACCCTGGCGCTGGATCCCGAGGTCCTGCTCCTCGACGAGCCCTTCTCGGCACTCGACTTCCAGGCGAAGCTGCTCATCGAGCGGGACATGGCGCGGCTGGTGCGGGGCGAGCACCGGGCGGCGCTCCTGATCACGCACGACATCGAGGAGGCGGTCAGCCTTTCCGACCGGGTGGTGGTGCTCTCGAACCGGCCCTCGCGCGTGATCACCGAGCATCGGATCGAGCTGCCCGGGGATCGCACCGACATGATCCAGGCGCGCGAGGCACCGGGCTTCGCCGCCTATGTCCGGACCATCTGGAACCAGCTCGAGCTGCACTGAGGAATGGCCCGGGTGTCCGACGCTGCCCTGAGCTCCCCTCGCCCCACCGAGGCGCTGCCGGTCACGGCCGGGCGCAGCCGCCGCTCGCGCGCCCTGCGCCACCGTCTGGCCGTGCTCCTCGCCCAGCTGCTCCTGCTGGCCCTGCTGCTCTGCCTCTGGGAGTGGGGAACGCGGCGGGCCGCCATGAACGCCTTCCTGTTCGGCTCGCCCAGCGGCATCTGGGCAGCGCTCGTGGCCAGCCTGCGGGACGGCTCGCTGCTGCGGGACACCTACGTCACCGGGCTCGAGACGCTGGCCGGCTTCGCCCTGGGCAACCTGCTCGGCACCGGGGGCGGCCTCCTGCTCTGGTACTCGCGCTTCGTCTCGCGCGTGCTGCAGCCCTTCATCATGGCGCTGGGCTCGATCCCGATCGTGGCCCTGGCGCCGATCGTGATCATCTGGTTCGGCACCGGCTTCGCCTCGAAGGTCGCCATGGCGACGCTCTCGGTGGTCGTCGTCTCCCTGGTGATCGCCTACAAGGGCGCCCTCGGCGTCGATCCCGACCAGGTCAACCTGATGCGCTCGCTCGGGGCCACCAAGCACCAGATCTTTCGCTTCCTCGTGCTGCCGGCCTCGCTGACCGACATCTTCGCCGGCCTCAAGCTCACCGTCGGCTTTGCCCTCGTGGGAGCCATCATCGGCGAGTTCATGTCCTCCGACCAGGGCCTGGGCCACGCCATCTTCAAGGCCGGAAGCCTCTATGTGATCTCGAAAGTGTTCGCCGAGCTGGCCGTGACCGTGGCGCTCGCCCTTCTGCTCTCCGCCCTGGTCTACCGGATCGAGCGGGCGCTGCTGCCCTGGCGCCACGACCTGCAATAGCATGATGCCCGGCCTGGGGGGCACCGCCCAGCCCGGCGGCCGGACTCGCCATCGGCGGCCCGATTGTTGCATAGTGTTCATGCGCCCCAGCCGGAGGAGAGACAGATGAAGCATGCCCTGAGAGCCCTCGCCGTCGCCGGCCTGCTGGGGTCGGCATCCCTGGCCATGGCCGCCGACCTGCCCGAGATGACCGTGAAAGGCATCGGCCTCAACAGCAAGACGATCGTCTCGTTCGGCGACGAGGTGCCGTTCTGGGCCAAGACCATCCCCGACGATTCGGGCGGCAGGATCAAGGCCGACTTCACCCCGGTCGACCTGATGGGCGTGAAGGATGCCCAGGTGATGCGCATGACGACGCTGGGCGTGGTCGATTTCGGGGCTGGCGACTTCAGCAAGATGGCGGGTGACGATCCGGTGTTCGAGGGCTGCGACCTCGCCGGCATCGCCCTCGACATCGACAGCGCCAAGAAGGCGTGCCAGGCGTGGGTCCCCGTCATGGACCG
The DNA here is from genome assembly GCA_963828215.1 of uncultured Alphaproteobacteria bacterium. Lineage (GTDB taxonomy): Bacteria > Pseudomonadota > Alphaproteobacteria > Geminicoccales > Geminicoccaceae > CAVTJL01. The sequence continues at coordinate 22,976 of CAWHFO010000039.1, forward strand.
CGTAATGCAAAAGAAGTTCAATATCAAGATGCTGGCATTCGGTGCCAATCAGCCGCAGGTCTTCTGGTGCAAGGACAAAGTAGAAAATCTCGATGATCTCAAGGGCCGCAAGATCCGTGTCTTCAACAAGACAATGAACGACTTCATCGCCGCCATCGGGGGCACGACCGTGAGCCTGTCCTTCGCCGAGGTGGTGCCGGCCCTGCAGCGTGGCGTCGTCGACTGCGCGGTCACCGGCACCCTCTCCGGCAACACGGCAGGCTGGCCCGAGGTGACGAGCTATCTCTATCCGCTGAGCATGGGCTGGAGCATCAACTACCAGTCGGTCAATCTCGACAAATGGAATTCCTGGCCCAAGGACGTGCAGGACTTCTTCACCGCGGAGTTCGCCAAGTTCCAGGACAAGATGTGGGACACGGCCACCAAGTCGACCGAGCAGGCCGCCAACTGCAACGTCGGCAAGGAGCCCTGCACCATGGGCAAGCCGGCCAAGATGACCATCGTGGCGATGAGCGATGCGGACAAGGCCAAGGCCAAGGAGCTGACCCAGAGCACCGTGCTGGTCGACTGGGGCAAGCGCTGCGGCAAGGACTGTGCTGCCGAGTGGAACGGCACCGTCGGCAAGGTGCTGGGCCTGACGATCCCGCTCGACAAGCTCTGAGCCGCCGGCCTTTTTTCTTGGATCGCCTCCTCGTTCTCGCCCGCCGGCTCGCCCTGTTCGGCGTCTGGGCCGGCGGGGGCGTGCTGTTCCTCGCCGCCCTCGTCGTCGGTGTCGAGGTCCTGATGCGCAAGCTGCTCGACGCTCGCTTGGGCGGTGCGGACGACATCGCGGGCTTCGCGCTCGCGATCTCGACCGCCTGGGCCCTGCCGCTGGCCCTGCTCGACCGCGCCCATATCCGGATCGACTCGCTCTACAGCCTTCTGCCGAAGCGGCTCTGCGCCATCCTCGACGTCCTGGGCGTGGCGCTCTTCACCCTCTTCGCGGGCTTCATCCTGGTCTATGGCTTCGGCGTCTTCCGCACCTCCTACCGCCTGCACTCGACCTCGCTCTCGGCGCTCAGCATCCCGCTGGCCCTGCCGCAGCTGATCTGGATCCTGGGCATCCTGCTCTTCTTCCTCACGGCCTTTCTCCTCCTGGTTCGCGGCCTCGCTTTCCTGCTGCACGGCGAGATCGATCGGGTGCGGCTCCTCCTGGGCTCGCGCACGCTCGCGGAGGAGACCGAGGAGGAGCTGCGCGACCTCGAGCGGCGGAGCGGTGCCGCTTGATCGTCTTCACCGTCGCCTTTCTCGTCGTTCTCCTGGCCCTCAGCGTCCCGGTCGCCGCGACCCTGGGCGTGCTGGGCCTGACGCTCGATGCCGTCTTCTCCAGCCTGCCCCTGCGCCACGCCGCGGGCGAGCTGGCCTGGGCCTCCTCGACCGATTTCATCCTGGTCGCGATCCCGATGTTCGTGCTCCTGGGCGAGATCCTGCTGCGCTCGGGCATCGCCGAGCGCATGTACGCCGCCATGGCGCAGTGGCTCTCCTGGCTGCCCGGCGGCCTCATGCACTCCAACATCGGCGCCTGCACCCTCTTCGCCGCCGTCTGCGGCTCGAGCGTCGCCACCGCCGCCACCATCGGCACGGTCGCCGTCGGCGAGATCGAGCGCCACCGCTACAACGAGCGCTTCTTTCTCGGCACCATCGCCGCCGGCGGGACGCTCGGCATCCTGATCCCGCCCTCGATCAACATGATCGTCTACGGCGTCCTGACCGACACCTCGATCCCCCAGCTCTATCTGGCCGGCATCGTGCCGGGGCTCGTGCTCGCCGCCTTCTTCATGGCGACCGTGCTGGTGGGCTGCCTGTTCCGCCCGGCCTGGGGCGGCGACCGGATCGCCACCGGCTGGGCGATGCGGCTGCGGACGCTCCCCGACCTCGTCCCGCCGCTCCTGATCTTCATCCTCGTCATCGGCTCGATCTATGCCGGCTGGGCCACGCCCACCGAGAGCGCCGCCCTGGGCGTGCTCGCGGCCCTGGCGCTGGCGGCGCTGCGCGGCCGGGTCTCGCTCGCCATGCTGCGCGCCGTCACCGAAGGCACGATGCGCACGACGGCGATGATCATGGCGATCCTGATCGCCGCCTATTTCCTCAACTTCGTCGTCACGGCCCTCGGCCTGACGCGGGTGGTCGAGGGCGCCGTCCTGGGCCTCGGCCTCTCGCCCAAGGCGACCTTGTGGGTGATCGTCCTCTTCTACCTCGTCCTCGGCATGTTCATGGAGACGCTCACCATGATGGTGGCGACCGTGCCGATCATCACGCCCGTCATCGTGAGCCTGGGCTTCGATCCCGTCTGGTTCGGCGTCCTCGTCATGCTGTTGGTCGAGACCGCCATGATCACGCCGCCGGTCGGCATCAACCTCTACGTCGTCCACGGCATCCGCCCGAAGGGCCAGCTCCACGACGTCATCATCGGCGCCGTCCCCTTCGTCCTGGCTCTCCTGGCGATGATCGCCTGCCTGATCCTCCTCCCCGACCTCGCCCTCTGGCTGCCGCGGACCATGACGAAGCAGCTAGTGTCCTGCGTCTGAAGTTCGTGGGTTAATGGGAGGTTGGGTGCGGAGGCAGAATCGCTCGATGGAGGCGAGGATATCGTCGGCGGACCTGGTCCAACGGAACGGTTTGGGATCGGCGTTGTGGTCGGCGATGAAGGTGGCGATGGCGCTTTGGAGTCGTGTCACGCTGGTGTGGACACCGCGGCGGATCTGCCGTTGCGTAACGAGGGCGAAGCAGCGCTCGACCTGGTTCACCCAGGAGGCGCCTTTCGGTGTCCAGTGCACGGAAAATCGAGGACGCTTGGCAAGCCAGGCGCGGATCAGCGGCGTTTTGTGGGTGGCGTCGTTGTCGAGCACCAGGTGCACATCGAGGTCTTGCGGCACGTTGCTTTCGATGGCGTCGAGAAAGCGTCGGAACTCGCTGGCGCGATGGTGCGGATGGCACGGCCCGATCACCCGTCCGGTAGCGACATCGAGCGCGGCGAACAACGACGTCACGCCATGGCGCTTGTAGTCGTGCGTGCGCCGCTCGATCTGGCCGGGCCGCATCGGCAACAGCGGCTGGGAACGGTCGAGCGCCCCGCCGATGTCTCCTGACATCGGCTCCTGCGGAGATGGAGCCGATGCCTGCTGCGTCGGCTGGATTTGGCTTTTCTCGTCGACGCACAAGACCACCGCGCGGATCGGCGGGGCCATGTAGAGGCCGACAATGTCGCGCACCTTGGCAACGAAGTCGGGATCGGTGGAGAGCTTGAAGCTTTCGCTCCGATGTGGCTGCAGGCCGAAGGCTCGCCAGATGCGCCCCACGCTAGCTGCCGAGACCCCGCTGGCCTTGGCCATGCCGCGCGTGCTCCAGTGGTAGCGCCCTCGGGCAAGCTCTCCAACGTGCGCACGATCACCGCCTCGATGCGCGCGTCGGGAAGGGTGCGCGGCGCGCCAGAGCGTGGCTCATCCAGCAAGCCGTCCACACCGTGCAGGAGAAAGCGCCGCCGCCATTTGCCCACCGTCGCCGGGTCGAGATCAAGCTCGCCCGCAACATCCTTGTTGGCCCGCCCGCCGGCGCAACCGAGCACGATGCGCGCCCGCATCGCCATTGCCTGGGCAGTCTTCCGCCGCCTCGCCAGCCCTTCGAGCTCGGCCCTCTCCGCCGCATTCAGTTCCAACACCGGCAAGGGTCGTCCCGCCATTCCCAAGCCCTCGAAAAGCCTCCTCCCTATTGTGACACGAACTTTCGAGGCAGGACACTAGAGCATTTTCCTACTGCATAGAATCGTTGCCGGTAATTCGACACTATCGGTTGAGTCAGCTTGGGGCTTTGGGATGCCGGCACCGATATCGATGGACCTGCGCGGGCGGATCGTGCGCGCGGTCGAGGGTGGCGGCTCGATCCGCGAGGCGGCACGACGGTTCGAGGTGAGCGCCGCGGCGGCGATCAAGCTGATGCGGCGGGTGCGCGAGACGGGCAGCGCTGCGCCGGCGCAGGTCGGCGGCCATCGCCCGCCGGCTCTGGCCGGGCACGAGGACGACCTGGTGAAGGCCATCGAGGCGACGCCCGACATCACGCTTGTCGAGCTCCAGGGCGAGCTGCGACGCCGCTTCGGCCTGAGCCCGGCGCTCTCGACCCTCCACCGCACGCTCCGCAGCCTCGGCCTGAGGCATAAAAAAAGTCCTCGAGGGCCTCCGAGCAGGATCGGCCCGACGTCCTGATCCGGCGGCGGCGCTGGCGCTCGTGGCAGCCCTTTCCTCCCGGGCCTGCTGGCCCGGTCCCTTCCAGGGATCGGATGATCGGTCTGCTGACCGATCATGGATCTCGCCCGCTTCGTCTTCCTCGACGAGACCGCCACCGCCACCAACATGGCGAGACGGTACGGCCGCTGCCCCTCGGACGAGCGCCTGGTGGCGGCCGTGCCCCACGGCCATTGGCAGACCACGACCTTCATCGCCGGCCTGCGGCAGAGCGGGGTGATCGCACCCCTGGTCCTCGACGGCCCGATGACCGGCGCCGCCTTCAGGGCTCATGTGGAGCAGGTCCTGGCACCGGCGCTGACACCCAGCGACGTCGTGGTGATGGACAATCTCGCTGCCCACAAAGTCGATGGCGTCCGTCAGGCCATCGCCGCAGCCGGCGCCTCCATCCTCTACCTCCCGCCCTACAGCCCCGACCTGAACCCGATCGGGCAGCTCTTCGCCAAGCTCAAGGCCCTGCTCCGAAAAGCTGCCGCGCGAACCAAGGAGGCGCTCTGGACGGTCACAGGCGACCTGCCCGCCCGCTTCACGCCCGACCAATGCGCCAATTACCTCGCCCACTGTGGGTATGGGTCTACCTAAATCGAAAATGCTCTAGTACTACAGCCGGGTTTCAATGGAGGTTCGCCGTTGCCAGTGACAGCGGCGGGCACGTTGCTGGTGGCGGCGGCGCCAGCGTGACCAGGCGAGCGCAGCCGCCATGTCGGGCATGGGCCGCGAGACGAGATGCCAGAGCAGGCGGCGGACCTCCGGCACGGTAAGCGGGAGCAGGTCTGCTGCCAGGTCGAGCGTGGGCTCGTCCCCCGACGACGACCTTGCGGAGTACGGCGAGGTAGGCGTGCGCCAGCATGGCCAGGGTGACGTGGCGGTGCCAGCCGGCCCATCGCCGGCCAGAAGGCCCGGCGATCCAACCCCGAAGGGGCGATGGCCAGGAGGCCATCGCGGGGAGCGGACCTCGTACTGATCCAGGCCGACCTCGCCCTTGGCGGCCTCGAAGCAGGCCTCGATCGTCCAGCGCGTGCCGGCCACCTGGACGAGTTCGGCGAGTGCCGTGCCGTCGGCGGCATGGGTGAGGTAGAAGGCGAGCTCATCGGGCTGGGCGATGCTGCGCCGGAGCAGTAGGCCCTTCTCCCAACCGGGTGCCGCATCGCCGCCATAGGGCAGATAGCCCCAGTCGTAGAGCCGTGGCCCTTGGCGCCATCGCCGGCGCTGAGGCGCCGCCAGAGGCCGGCCGGGATCCCGGCGACCCGGTCCTCGACCCGGGAGAAACCGAGCCGCTGCGCTTTGGTCACCGCCAGGACGTAGCCGAGCCCGTGCTGCTGCAGCCAGCGGCGCAAGGCATGGTCGGCGCCATAGACGCTGTCGGCCGTCACCCAGGCGAAGGGCAGACCAGCCGCGTGCGCCCGCTCGAGCATCGCCAAACCGAGCTTGGGTTTAGTGGCGAACGCAATCTCCTCGGGAATGCCGGCCTCGGTCCGGCGCCCTCGGTCCGAGGCCCAGCCCTCCGGCAGATACAGCGCTCGATCGATCAGCGCCCGGCCATAGCGGCTGGCCCCCCGGTCGGCCGGCGGGCCGCCGGAGGGCAGGCGCCGCCCAGGAACACGCCGATCTGACAGTTCTCGATCCGCCCCGCCGTGCCGCTGTACTGGCGCTGCACGCCCGCCGACTTGCGGCCCTTCTTGATAAATCCGGTCTCGTCGAGCACCAGAACGCCGTCGGCAGCCCCCAGATGTTCCCCGACATAGGCTCCCAGGTCATCGCGCACGGCGTCGGCATCCCAATGCACCCGGCTCAGGAACTCCTGCACCCCGTCCGGCGTCCGGTCCCCCGCCGCCTCCGCCAGCTGCCAGCCGTTCTTGCGCTCGATCGGCGCCAAAAGCCCGCGCAGATAGGCTGCCAGCCGCCGACGCGGCTCGACCCGCCCGAACCGCAGACCCAGCCGACCCATCAAGGCCTCGAACTCCTCGGCCCAAGCCTCGCCACCATCCGTTGTCGCCATGGCTCTCCTCCATGACCACAACCCTCAGCACAGA
>CAWHFO010000040.1:0-8447 GCA_963828215.1 uncultured Alphaproteobacteria bacterium
CAGGCGCTGCTCGCCTCGGCTGCCTAGCTGTTCGGTCCCGGGCTGTGGTGGTGAGGGTCGATCCTGAAGCGTTGTGGCTCGACGGTCCACCGGTGGCAGATGAAGTCGTAGGGGGTTTTGCCCTTCAGGGTCTTCAGCCTGCGGGCGTGGTTGTAGGCGAGCAGGAAGGCGTCGAAATGGCGCTTGAATTCGTCGGCCGAGGCGTAGTGGAAGACCCGGACCGCCGCCTCCTTGATCGTGCGGTTCATCCGCTCGACTTGGCCATTTGTCCATCGACAGCAGAGCTGTCGATCCGTGCCCGCAGGGACGGCGATCATCAGATCGCCGAGGGTATGGTTGGGCTGGGTGAGCCGGTGCTCGATGCCGTTGGCTCGCAGACGCGGTCGACCGCATGGACTCTCGAGGTCGATGTGCCCGGGCGTGTGGGTGAACTGGATGCCGTTGTCGGTGAGCACCGTGTGGATTTGGTAGGGCACCGTCTCCGATAAGGTTCGAGAGCATCTGCGCGGCCACCATCGTGTGGCCTCGCCGTGCAGCTCGGCATAGGCGAGCTTCGAGGTCCGATTCGCCTCCCGGGTCTGCTCACCCGGTCCCCTCCAGGGATCGGATCGACCGTCTCCTGACGGTCGATCGCGACATAGAGGAAGAGCTTGCCCTCGGCACAGCGCAGCTCGCAGATGTCGATGTGAAAGAAGCCGATCGGGTAGCTCTTGAAGCGCTACCTCGCCGAGGTCCTGCTCGCGTCCTTGGGCAGACGGAGATGCCGGGCGCTCCAGCAGCCGGTGCAGGCTGGAGCGCGTCAGGCGCGGGATCGAGGGCTGCAAGGCGAACAGAACGTCGTCGAGGGGCAGCAGGGTCTGCTTGCGGAAGGCGATGATCGCCGCCTCCTCGAGCGGCGTCAGGACCGTCGAGCGCGCCTCTTTCGGCCCCATCGGGCGGTCCAGAACGCTCGCGCGCTTGCGCCATTTCAGGACCGTCTTGGGGTTGACCCCGAAGCGCTCGGCGAGCCCCGCGGCCGATGCTCCGATCGCTGTAGCTCAGCTCGGACGGCGTGCGTGGTCTTGGCGCAGCCATGAAGAACCCGGCCAATAGCTCGTCCCTCCGGAGAGGGTCACACCATACACCACCACAGCCCGGGACCGAACACCTAGGGCCTGTTTTCAAAGCGGGTTAGCTCGGTGTATTGCCTTGTCACATGAGCAGACACGAGCTGACCGACGTGGCATGGCGGCGCTTGGCGCCGCTGTTGCCGCCGCAACGGCCGCGGACCGGGCGGCCCGCCCGGGACCACCGCACCATGATCGACGCCATGCTGTGGCTGAGCAAGACGGGCGTGCCGTGGCGCGATCTGCCGGAGCGCTACGGGCCGTGGCGGACGGTGGCGACGCGCTTCTACCGCTGGACCAGGAGCGGGCTCTGGCAACGGATCCTGGCCGGGCTCCAGCAGGTGGCCGACGCCGAGGGTCGGCTCGACTGGAGCGTCCATATGATCGATGGCACCAGCATCCGCGCCCATCGTCACGCCGCCGGCCCGCCGGAGGAGAAGAACGCCAAGCCAAGCGCTCGGCCGCTCGCGAGGCGGGTTCGGCAGCAAGCTCCATTTGCGCTGCGAGCGGAACGGGCGACCCATCGCCTTCGTCCTGACCGCCGGCGAGCGCCACGAGGGGGGGGCGTCCAGCCCCTGATGGCGGCTGGTGCGGTAAGCGTCCCGGCCCCGGCCGGCCACGCCATCGACCAAGAGCCCTGCTGGCCGATCGCAGCGGGAGCCGGCCGGTCCGCGAGCACCTCCCGCCGCCGCGGCGTCACCGCCATCATCCCGCAGCGCGCCAGCCGAGACCCGGCCCCGCCTGATGGACTGGGGCACCTATCGAGAGCGCAATGTCGTCGAGCGGCTGGTCGGGCGTCTGAAAGAGCGCCGTCTTCTCGCCACCCGATACGACAAGCTCGCCAGCTCCTATCTCGCCTTCGTTCACCTCGCCGCCATCCTCATGTGGCTTTGAAAACAGGACCTAGTACTACAGCCGTGTTTCACTGGAGGTTCGCCGTCGCCAGTGGGAGCGGCGGGCGCGCTGCTGGTGTCGCCGTCGCCAGCGCGACCAGGCGAGGATGGCCTCGATGGCGGGGCGCGGCGGGAAGACGAGATGCCAGAGCAGGCGGCGCAGCTCCGGGACGGTGAGGGGCAGCAGCTCGGCCGCCAGGCCGGGATCGGGCTCGTCCCCCGACGACGGTCTTGCGCAGAACGGCGAGATAGGCGTGGGCCAGCATGGCGAGCGTGACGTGGCGGTGCCAGCCGGTCCATCGGCCGGCCAGCAAGCGGCCGATCCATCCCCGAAGGGGCGATGGCCAGGAGGCCATCGCGGGGAGCGGACCTCGTACTGGTCGAGGCCGACCTCGCCCTTGGCCGCCTCGAAGCAGGCCTCGATCGTCCAGCGGCTGCCGGCCACCTGCACGAGCTCGGCAAGGGCGGTGCCGTGGCGGGCGTGGGTGAGGTAGAAGGCGAGATCGCCGGGGTCGGCGAGGCTGCGGCGGATCAGCAGCCCCTTCTCCCAGCCCGGACGCCGCATCGCTGCCGTAGGGAGCGTAGGCCCAGTCGTAGAGCCGCGGGCCCTTCGCCCCGTCGCCGGCGCTCAGGCGGTGCCAAGCCGTCGCCGGCACCTCGCCGGCATGCTCCTCGACGCGGGCGAAGCCCAGGCGCTGTGCCCGGCTCACCGCCAGCACATAGCCCAGCCCCTTCCCCTGCAGCCAGCGCCGCAGGGCATGGTCGGCACCATAGACGCTGTCGGCGGTCACCCACGAGAAGGGCAGGCCGGCGGCATGGGCCCGCTCGAGCATCGCCAAGACCCAGCTTCGGCTTGGTGACCAAGCCCACCGCCTCAGGGATGCCGGCCTCGGCCCGGCGTGCCTGGTCCACGGCCCAGCTCTCCGGCAGATGGAGAGCCCGGTCGATCAGCGCCCGGCCATAGCGGCTGGCGTAACCGAGAAACACCCCGATCTGGCAGCTCTCGATCCGCCCCGCCGTGCCGCTGTACTGGCGCTGCACGCCCGCCGACTTGCGGCCCTTCTTGATGAAGCCGGTCTCGTCCAGCACCAGAACGCCGTCGGGAGCCCCCAGATGCTCCCCGACATAGGCTCGCAGATCATCGCGCACGGCGTCCGCATCCCAATGCACCCGGCTCAGGAACTCCTGCACCCCGTCCGGCGTCCGGTCGCCCGCCGCCTCCGCCAGCTGCCAGCCGTTCTTGCGCTCGATCGGCGCCAGCAGACCCCGCAGATAGGCCGCCAACCGCCGACGCGGCTCGATCCGCCCGAACCGCGGACCCAGCCGCCCCATCAAGGTCTCGAGCGCCTCGGCCCAAGCCTCACCGCCGCTCGTCGTCGTCATGGCTCTCCTCCACGACGACAGCTCTCAGCACATAAAACACGGCTGTAGTACTAGGGGAAGCGCTGTCACGCGGATCATCCACGGCGACCGAACCCTCCTCAAGGACTCTCCGGTCCCTGGAAGGGTGTCCCGCGGGCGGCGAGGTTCTAACAAGCGTCACGACGGGTCAGGTGTCGCGAACTCTATGGGATGATCCGAGTGGGCGGAACAACGAGCGAGCCGGCGCCGCTGGAAATCCAGGCTGCGGTCGCCGCGCTCTGGGCAGCGGGCGCCGCGAGCGAAGTGGCGGCCCTCAGTCCGCCCGAATTTCAGAACGTGGTCATGGCGACGCTGCGTAAGCGACGCGGCGGCGCCACATTGACCGGCTGCCGCTGAGCGGCTGGATTGGCCCTTCTGAGCTGAGGAGTCTCCTTACGGAGGGCTTAAGGAGGGATGGCGGGCGAGCGGGTCGAGGTGATCACGCGGGCGGAGCGGCGGCGGCGCTGGAGCGTGGCGGACAAGCTGCGGCTGGTGGCGGCGACGCGGGAGCCGGGGATGACGGTGGCGTTGGTGGCCCGGCAGCACGAGGTGTCGGAGAGCCTGCTCTACAGCTGGCGTCGTCGTCGGCGGGGCATGGGCGGGGATCCTCCGGCGGGGCTCGAGGCGGGTTCGTGCCGGTTCTGGTGACGGGCGAGCGTCGATAGGCGGCGGCGGTCGAGTTGGTCGAGATCGAGCTGCCGAATGGCTGCCGGCTGCGGGTGTCGGAGCGGATCGGGACGGCCCGCTGCGCAAGATGATCATGGTCCGGGTGGCCTGCGCCCGGGATGCTGACGCGTCGGCGGGGACGAAGGTCTATTTGGCCCTGGCGCCGGTCGACATGCGCAAAGGTTTGACGGTCTGGCGGCCCAGGTCCAGCAGGCGCTGCGGCAAGATCCGTTCGGCGGGCAGCTGTTCTTGTTCCGCGGCTCGCGGCGACCGGTTGAAGGCGGTGTGGTGGGACGGGAGCGGCATGTGTCTGTTCGCCAAGCGGGTCGAGCGCGGCAGCTTCGTCTGGCCGACGGTCAAGGAAGGTGCGATCACGCTCACCGCGCCCAGCTCGCGATGTTGATCGAAGGGCTGGATTGGCGGCGTGCGGTGCTGCTCACGAGACTGCCCAGCCCAGGCGATATAATCAAAGTTATGATCATGAGCTGTTCCTGGTGGCAGAGCTACGCGCATGGCTATTTCGGTCATGCAGATCGACTTGGCCAAGCTGCCTTCGGAACCGGCGCTTCTGCACCAGGCGGTGCGGGAGCTGGCCGGCCTGGCGGCCCAGGCGGCACGCTCGAGAGCCAGAATGTCGAGCTCGACAAGCTCCGCGCGCTGATCAAGCAGCTGCAGCGCAGCCAGTTCGGCCGGCGCTCGGAGCAGCTCGACGCGGACCAGCTGCAGCTCGGCCTCGAGGACTCGAGCAGGCGGCGGCCGCGGCCGGCCGTCAGGAGGCGGCGGCACCAGCCGAGGCGAACGGACAGGACATCCCCGCCCCGAAGCCCGGCGCAACCGCGGCGCGCTGCCGGCGCACCTGCCGCGGATCGAGGTCGTGGTCGACGTCGAGGACAAGACCTGCCCCTGCTGCGGCGGGGCGCTGCACGTCATCGGCGAAGACCGGTCGGAGATGCTTGACGTCGTCCCGGCGCAGTACCGGGTGAAGGTGATCCGCCGGCCGCGCTATGGCTGCCGCGCCTGCGAGGGCGCCATCGTCCAGGCGCCGGCGCCGGATCGGCCGATCGATGGCGGGATGGCGACCGAGGCGCTGATCGCGCAGGTCCTGGTCGACCAAGTACTCCGAGCACCTGCCTCTATACCGACAGGCACAGGTCTTCGCCCGGCATGGTATCGATCTCGACCGCTCGACCCTGAGCCTCTGGGTGGGCCGGGCCTGTTGGTGGCTCGAGCCGCTCTACGAGCGTCTCCTCGCGAGGATCCTGCGCTCGACCAAGATCTTCGCCGACGATACCCCTTTGCCGGTGCTCGATCCGGGGCGTGGCCGGACCAAGACGGGCCGGCTGTGGGCCTACGCGATGGATGACCGACCCTGGCAGGGGCCCACACCGCCGGCGGTGGCCTATGTCTATGCCGAAGATCGCAAGGGCGAGCGGCCGGCGGCGCATCTCGCCGGCTTCGCCGGTGTCCTGCAGGTCGACGGCTACAGCGGGTTCAAGCGCCTCGCTGGGGACTGGCCTGATGGCCGGGTGCGGCTGGCGTTCTGCTGGTCGCACTGTCGACGCCACTTCTACGACACCCACCAGGCGACCAAGTCACCGATCGCCTTTGAGGCCCTGCAGCAGATCGGCCGGCTCTATGCCGTCGAGGAGGAGATCCGCGGCCGCCCGGCCGACGAGCGCCTCGTCGCCCGCCGCGAGCGCAGCCGCCCGATTGTCGACGCCCTGAAGACCTGGCTGCCGGCCCAGCTCGAGCGGGTCTCGGGCAAATCCAGCCTCGCCGAGGCGATCCGCTACGCGCTTCGCCACATGGACGGGCTCAGCCTGTTCCTCGACGACGGCGCGGTCGAGCTCGACACCAACGCCGTCGAGCGAACCATCAGGCCCATTACCCTGGGCGAAAGAACAGCCTGTTCGCCGGCAGCGACAGCGGTGCGAAGCATTGGGCGATCGTCGCCAGCCTGATCAACACCGCCAAGCTCAACGCCGTCGAGCCTTTCGCCTACCTCAAAGACATCCTCGAGCGCGTCGTCGCCGGCCGGACCAAGGCCAACCAGCTCGACGAGTCCTTCCCTGGCGTGGAAGCCGGCGTAACCCGTCAAACCCCGAACACCGTGGCACCGCCGCTCCGCTTACGACGCTGCGCACTTATGGCAATCCGCATCTCGGCGCGAGCAAAGACGAGGCACCGTTTAGGCAGTCCTACGGTGAGGCACTACGGGATGTTGTTCGTAGCACCGGAGCGCCCTGGTTTCGTAACCAGCTCGCTCCCAAGAGTTCCTATGCGGCTCAAGAGCTGCACCGCGCCTTGACTGCCAAGAGCTTGCGACCTCGTGCGCCTGTCTCGGCTTGATTCCACGTCCAGGCAGTTTCCTCAGTTTTCGTTCGGCCCAGCGGAGGTGTGCCGGCTGTCCGAACGGGAGCTAGCCGACATACTGTACGGCCTAGGTGGCTATTAAATCATCACGCATCTTTGATTTTCGATACAAAAATTTTCTCACAATTCGCTTGGCTGGCCTTTAGAGAGCCGTATGCACACGATCTTGCTAACGACTAAATACGTACATTCTTATACCTTATTTTCGAGGGAGCGATCGGACAAATCAGCGCCCATCCGTCACGGTTCCCACCCATCGTCGAGCAAGCAGTCTGCGCTTTCGCCTTGCAGCCATGGGCAGGACTAATGGAGTACGAGGACTTTGTTTGGCAGCCATTTGGCCTTTCCTGGGTCTATCGAGCCACTAACGATCCTGCCGCGACACCCATCTGGCCTCCGGACCCTGCAAGCTTGAGCTGGGAGCCATTCTTGGTCGGCGAGGCGGAAGTCGATGAGAGACCAAAGGAACTGCCCTTGTTGGATGATAAAGGCCCAGCCGTGACGGAGGGCGTGACTAACGCGTGGAGGATGTTGCAACAGGTAGCGCCGTGAGACGGAACAACGCACCCAGCTTTCAACCCGCTGATAGGGCATTTCCTGGTCAAGGTGTTCTGTGCGAAGGGCATCGACGAGATGTTGTTCCACGTGCTGTCGCTGGAAGCTGCGTTGCGGCACGCGGTGTCAGGCAGAACGTTACGCCAACGGAGGCACGCTGCCCAAGGGTGGGATGACCGGCCTCCTGCGCAAACGCATCGAGAGGCTTACCGATGGGGGTTAAGCAAAGAGTTCGGGAATCTGTATACATTAAGAGGCAACTACGTGCACGGACGCGCACTCAATCAAGAGATATGAAAAACAGATGGAACTTGAAGCATCTGCACGAAATTGTAGCTGCCGTCAATACAAGTTTGCTCTGCTATCTCGGAAGTCGCCCCGGCGTCACTCGGGAAGACGCTCTAAGCGCACTTTCTCAGTAATCGCAGGATGCACAGAGAGCGCATTCGGTTGACAGTTTCCGCTCCTGTTCGGTCCGATGGACCACGCGGCAATGGACTGCGACGGCTCGCACGCCCCTGCCGCATGATGAGGGCGAGGTCTTGCGATTGTGCAGCGCTGCCCACGCGCCTGAACAGCGGCTCAGCCCTGCCGTCCGGAGTTCCCCCAACGGCTCGAACACGAAGGCCTCTCCAGCGGCTCATCCGAGCCGCGGCGGGCGGCGTGGGCGAAGATTGCTTTGCCGCTGACAAAGGCCCACTCGGGCCGTCCGCGACGAGCGCCGTCGGCCGCCTCGGCGAGGAAGGCGGAGCGGGACATGCCGTGGCGGTTGGCGGCGGCGTCGAGACGGGCGACGAGGCCCTCGTCCATGGAGATGTTGACGCGCACGGGCCGGCCCGGCGCCTCTACCGGCACCAGAAGGCGCACGGGCTCCACCGGCTTCCTCGCCCGGCTCCCAGCCGGCCACCCGAGTCGGGCAGGGGCGCATCGAAGTCGCCGGGCTCGGGGATTCTTCCCACCGGCGGCGGCCATCCCTTCGAGGTGAAAGGAAAGGGCCTCGCCGGCGTTGCGCGCGGCCTCGGCAAAGGTGGTGCCTCCGGAGGTGCAAGGTGAGGGAAAAACAACGCCGTAGCTGCCCGGGCTCGCCGTAGATCAGCGCCGGGTAGTGCTTGATCGAGCATACCTGGCCTCCTAGAGACGCAGGCCGCTCTGCCGCTCGATTGACCGCACCACCTGGGAGGAAGGGTGGCATCGAGGATGCTGCACGGTGACGGTGCCGGGCCTCATGGGGTGCTGGAACTGGTGATGGTCGCCCTTCGTGCGGACCCCGTCGCCAGCCCTCCGCCTCGAGGGCCCTGATGATCGCCTTGCTGTCGGTCAGGAGCCGCGTGGTGCATTTCGCAAAATCTCGCGGGGTGCCTGCCGGGAGGCGTCAAGGCAGGTCAGGCCGACCTGAAGGGCGAGGCCATCCCCTCCCCTCCTCTGATCGGCCATCGCCCGGGCCCTCGGCTCC
>CAWHFO010000041.1:0-8297 GCA_963828215.1 uncultured Alphaproteobacteria bacterium
GCGGTAGCCTTCCCCGGCGACTGTGAGCCACATCAATGACTGACCAATATCGGGTACAGGCGTGTCCCAATCCGCTCGTATTCTTCGAAGCGGACGACGCTTGGTCCGGACTGGTCAAAGTTAAAGCAACAGCCGATCATGTACTGAAATACGCTTGTGCGCCCGATGAATTGGCCGAAATCACTTCAATTGTGGATCGATATAAAGAAATCACCAGCAGGTCGGCCGATATACATATAGCGCCAGCTGAATCAAAAATATTGCAAAAGCTGATATGGCCGCTGCGACATGCAAAATCAGCGTACATGCTGGGAAATTATTTGGGAGCTATAGCCATGTGCGGATTGGTTCGGAAATGGTGGCCATCCTACTTTTCGAAATTTCGAATCCCAGATTAATAATAAAGAACTTGGCTCCAAAGAGCAAAATGCCTTGTTCGGCAGATCCTTTGAACGTCTTGGGCAAGAACGTCGTGTCGACGTGGTGGCGTGGCTTAATCGATGATGCTATGAAAGCAAAATTCAATGTAGTGAAGACAACGAGAAACCAATATCTACATCTATGGTCACAAAAACACGGACAACTGGCGAGGGATGCGGTTGCCGTGTACGATGCGACTGAGTTAGTTGTTAAGGTGATTGGTCAGGATTTTCAGGATGGTAAGCTGCTCTTAAATCCCGCTCTTGTGAAATACCTTCGGGGTGGTGGCGTGCTTGAGGCTAGAGGCGCTCCGGGCAAGGATGAAACTTGAGCGACGGGTTAGGACATGAGCCCGCGCGCGTCGGGGTAGCCGCGGTCTTCTTTTTGAACGGTCTGGGCTATGGCAGCTGGGTGCCGCGGATCGCCGAGATCAAGACCCGCCTCGACCTCAGTGACGGGCAACTCGGCCTCGCCCTGTTCATGGCCGCGGTCGGCGCGCTGATCGCCATGCCGCTCGCAGGTGCTGCCGCACACCGCTTCGGCAGCCGCGCCGCCACGGCGGCGACCGTCGTGCTGTCCGGGGTCAGTCTGCCCCCGCTCGCACTGGTCCCTGGCTGGCTCGCGCTCGCCCTCGCGCTGTTGTTCCTGGGTGCTGCGGTCGGCGCGCTCGATGTCGCCATGAACTCCCAGGGCGTGGCTGTGGAGAAGCACTATCGGCGGCCGATCATGTCGTCGCTGCACGGCATGTTCAGCCTCGGCGCCATGGCCGGCGCGGGCACGACCGGCCTGATCGCGGGGGCCGAGATCGCCCTCCTGCCGCACTTCATCGGGATCGGCGCCCTCCTCGCGCTGGTCGGTCTCGCCGCCTGCCGTCCGATGCTGCCGGCATCGGCGGAAGCGGGTGCGGCGGGCCCAGGCTTTGCTTGGCCGTCGCCGGCCATCCTGCTGCCTGGCATCGTGGCGCTCGCCGGCCTCTTGTCTGAGGGCGCCATGGCCGACGGAAGCTCGGTCTATCTCAACACGAGCCTCGGCGCCGGCACGACCATGGCGGCGGTGGCCTTCGCCGCCTTCTCCTTGACGATGGCCGCCGGACGCTTCAGCGGCGACCGGCTGGTCGCCCGCCTTGGCGGCGATCGCGCGGTGCGGGCGGGCGGCGCGCTCGCGGCCAGCGGCCTCGCTCTCACGCTCGTCATCGGCCACCAATATCTCGCGGTGATCGGCTTCGGGCTGGTCGGCGCCGGCCTCTCCTGCGTCTTTCCGGTGGTGCTGTCGTCCGCGGCGCGAACGTCGGGTCTGCCGCCGAGCGCCGCAATCGCCGCGGTGTGCACGCTCGGCTATCTCGGCTTCCTGATAGGTCCGACCGCGATCGGCGGCCTCGCCGAGCTGATCGGCCTGCCCGGGGCGCTCGGCCTCGTCGTGCTGCTCTGCGCCCTGATCGCAGGCTCGGCAGCCGGGCACCCCATGCCGAGGCGACGCGTGCGACCTCAGCCTGACCCAAGTCCGAGCGTCAGCCGGCCGTAGCTGACCGCGCGGCGTGGGACATCGATCGTGAGCAGGTCCTCGCCGATCACGATCGGGCCGGCGAAGTCGGCCGCCACCTCGTGCAGCAGTGCCTGCCGGTCGAACTCGATCGGGGCGAAGTGGTTGAGGAGCAGCCGCTTTGCGCCGGCCCGGCTTGCGACCTTGCCGACCTCGCTCGAGAGGGTGTGATAGGCGGCGACGTTGGCGAGGCCCTGGTCGGCGCGCCCGTCGCGCCGTGCCAGCATTTCCTGGTGGATGAAGCATTCGTGGACCAGGAGATCGACGTGCTCGGCCCAGCGGACCAGATTGTCGCAGACCGTGGTGTCGCCCGAGAATGCGACCCGGCCCGCCGCACGCTCGAACAGAAAGCCGAACGCCGGCGCGACCGGGCGGTGATCGACCTCGAAGGCGCTGATCCTGAGCCCCTCCGCGTCCCAGATCGTGCCCTCCTCGAACTCGACGATCTCGACTCGAGGGCCGCCTTCGAGGGCCGGCACTCCCAGGCGATCCGCTGCTCGCGCTCGCGCTGCCAGAGCGCCATGGTCTCTTCGGCGAAACGGCGCGAGCCGGGCGGGCCAAAGATCCGCTGCGGCCGATCGCGCCCCTGATGCCACGCCGAGACGATCAGCTGGTAGAGGTCGACCACGTGGTCGGAGTGCAGATGGGTCAGCAGGACCGCATCGAGCGCGGCGCCGGAGCCGCCGGCCGCGACCAGGCGCTGGGTGACGCCCGAGCCGCAGTCGACGAGAAAGGTCAGCCCGCCCGAGAGGACCAGGCTCGCCGGTCCGAAGCGGTGAGCGTGGACCTGCGGACAGCCGGTGCCGAGCAACGCGATCAGCATGGCGGCATCGTAGCAAGACCGCGACGATGAGCTATGTGGCATGAGCGGGCCGATGGCTCGGACCGATGGTCGTTGAGGTGCCACATGAAATCACTCGGCTTTCTGATCGTCCTACTGATTGCGCTTGCGGCTCGGGCCGATGACGGACCGCTCCAGCTGATCGGGCGCATCGCCTTGCCTGACGGCCGTGGCCGCATCGACCACATGGACTCGACGCCGCTCGACAGCGGCTTTTCGTCGCCGTCGGCAACGACACGGTCGCGGTGGTCGACCTGCAGGCGGGCAAGATTACGGGCCGGATCATCGGCGTCGTCGAGCCGCAGGGGATCGTCTTCGCGCCCGAGATCGATCGGCTGTTCGTGTCCAGCGGTGGCAGCGGATCGGTCACGGTGCTCGACGGCGGCTCGCTCCGCAAGGTCCGCACCATCGATCTCGGTTCCGATGCCGACAATGTTCGCTACGATGCCAGCGCCCGGCAGGTCTACGTCGGCTTCGGCGACGGTGCGCTCGCGGCGATCGCGGCCGCCAACGGCGAGCATCTCGGGAACTTCGCGCTCGCCGGGCATCCCGAATTATTTCAGCTTGAAACCGCGGGACCGCGCATCTTCGTCAATTTGCCGACCGTGCGGCAGATTGCCGTGGTGGACCGGGTACGCCGCTCGACCCTGGCGACTTGGCAGGTGACCGAAGCCCGGGCGAATTTTCCCATGGCGCTCGACGAGCGCGACCATCGGCTGGTCGTAGCGACCGGGCAGCCGCCCACGCTGATCGTGTTCAACACTGAGAGCGGCGAACGCTCGGGCGGATCGGGATCTGTGCCGACGCGGACGACGTCTTTTACGATACCGCGCGGCCGAACTCTACGTCTCCTGCGGCGAGGGCCTTCTCGACGTACTGACACTGCGCGACGCCGCCCTGGAGCGTATCGCCAGGATCGCTACGGCCGCTGGCGCGAGGACCGCATTGTTCGTTCCCGAGTCCGGATCGCCCTCATATTGCGGTGCCGCACCGCGGCACGCAGCAGGCAGAGATCCTCGTCTATCGGCCGTCGTGAGGGGCGACCCCGATCGCGCACCGAGCCGCCGCTAGCGCCAGGCGAGCGCCACGCGACGACTGGCTCGGCCCGCTCAGGCCGTGGCGAGCCCCTCGAGCTTGGTCTTGATCGGCTCAAGTGTCGTTTTCAAGACGTCCCCGACACCCGGCATCGCCATCACCTTGTCGATCAGCTCGCGAATGGCCGGCAGCGCGCTGTTGACCATGCCGGTGAGCGCCTGCTTACCGTCGGCCGGCAACTGTCCGGCAAGGTCGCTGATCTGATCGAGGTTGGTTGCCATCTCCTGAAGCTTGGGCTTCGCGGCTTCCGCCGACGCGGCATCGGTCACCCCCTCCAGCGTTTTCTTGGCGTTGTCGAAGAACGCGGTCACCCGCTCGCCCAGATTGACGTCGCCGACCGTCAGGCTGGCCATGGACTGAGTTGCCTGCGATGCCGCCCCGGTGGCCTGCTGGGTCGCCTGCGATGCCGCCCCGGTCGCCTGTTGGGTCGCCTGCGGAGCGGCCTCGGTCGCCTGCTGGGTTGCCTGTGTCGCGGACCCGGTGGCCTGCTCCGCCACCTCCTGGCCGCGCTTGCCGCCGACGAAGTAATAGGCGAGGCCGGCCAGGACGACGATCGCGGCGACGATCCAGGCCCAGCGCATCGAGGAACCGCCCGCTGCGGATGCTCGCTGGGCCGCCGCCGGCACGCCCCGCGCGGCACTCTGCGCGCGCGTCGCCGCCGCTTCGGTGACTCGGCTTGCCGCGGCGCCGGTATCGCGCAGTCGGTCCGAGACACCCTCGAGCAGGCCGGTCCCGCCCAGCAGATTGGCAAGTCCGGACGGCAGCGCGCTGGCGATCGAGTTCTTCCGGGCTCGTGAGCAGATTGGTGAGGCCCGCAGCGTCGAGCCCCGAGTTTCTCTGCTGGCGGCCGAGCACGCCCATCACGAGCGGGGCTGCCATGCCGAGCAGCGACTTCGCCTGACCTTCGCCAGTCCCCGCGCAACCGCCCCAGCGCTCCGGTCAGGCCGCCCAGCGCATCGTTGCCGAGCAGCGACGCGAGCGAACCGGTGCCGTGATCGATCAGCTCCTGCTGATTGTTGCTGCCGATCATGCTTGTGACCCGCTCCACTTGGTCCGGGTCCTGTTGCTGCAGCATGGTCGCGTAGACGGCCCGCCCCGCCAGACTTCGACACCAGCCCGACGAGCGCGGACAGGAGAGCCGGCACCGCGGCGCCGACCGCCTTCTCGGTCGAGGCACGATCGAGCCCCAGCGCACTGGCGATCCGCCCGATGAGTTGCGGGCTCAACTGCTCCATGATCAGTCTGATCAGATCCATTTCCGTCGTCCCTGCCAAAAACTGTTGGTTTGTACGTGTGAAAGTGCAGTTTGGATCATACTGTAGACATCGCCGAAGACGGGAAATTTCACCTGTCGCTGCTCCGAAATGTTCGATATCGCCGCATAGTCGGCCTCGCAGAACTCGTGCAACTTGCCTTGCAGGGGTCTGTGGCTCAAGCCTGCCGGAGGCAGATCATGCGCTTGACGGAAGTACGCGGATAAACAACAACCTGGCCCGTAGCGCCGTGCCGTGAGATCCCATTTTCACGTCTGCTCGTCGCTCAGCCGTGCCGGATCGCAACCGTCTTCAAGGTCGAGAAGCCCTAGAGCGCCTCGAAGCCCTTCTCCCGAGCCCTTCATGCCGCCGAACGGCAGCTCGACCCCGCCGCCGGCGCCATAGTTGTTGACAAACACCTGACCGGTCCTGTTCAGGCGCGCGAAGCGCATCTGGCGCGCGCCGTCCCGGGTCCAGATCTTCGGCGACCAGCCATAGGGCGTGCCGCTGGCGATCCGGATCGCGGCGGCCTCGTCCTGGAAGCGAATTCCGCGACCAGCACGAGCCGTATATTTTCTCCTGCGCCAGCGGGTGATCGGGCGGCACGAGAGTATCGAGCAGCGCCCTTCTTCCGTCGACCCGCGGCGATGAGATCAAGGCGGCGGATCTGCTTTGGTGACTACCCGGACGGCGCCCGCAAGCCGGTCCGAATCACGCGTGCTCCACCCCGAGCAGGCGCAGCGTCGCCGCCGCCATGACCTTGGCCGAATGCGACCATGTCGTCGATCCGACGTATCGTCCGGCTGATGGGCGAGGTCGAGGATGCCGGGGCCATATGCGATGCAGTCCTGCAGGTGGCCGATCCGAGCGATGTGCTTCTGGTCGTAGGTGCCCGGCGAGGCGATAAGTTCGGGGCCGAGGCCGAGACCGCGCCGCACTCGACGGCCGCACCACCGGCGCATCGCGGGTGAAGGTCGGCAGGAATTCCATACGTCCGGATCGGTAGTCGAAACCCTTGCCGCTGCGCTTCAGGTCGTCGAGCAGGCGACGATCTCGGGCCTTCACGCGTCGATCGCTCTTCGACCAGGAACCGGCGGTCGAGCACCTGCGGCACGAATGCGCGACCACCGGCGCCGGGCAGACCGCGTAGCCCTCCTCGGCTCGGGCTGGCCGCCATGGACGCCGTTGATGTTGAGCGTCGAGCGCCGGGCCTCCGTCGGCACGACCGGCTGGCGGTCTGGCGCGTCGCGAGCGCGGTAGAGCTTCGTTTCGATCCGGTGCAGGCGCCGCCATGTGACGATGGCGCAGTCGCCGAGAAACGGCATCGAGCCGTGCGCGATCCGGCCGATGGTCTCGACTTCGCTCCACCAGACGCCGCGATGGCCGACGCAGATGCGGTCGACGTTGAGCGGTTCGGGGATGATGACGTGGTCGACGCGCGGCCGCGAGAAATAGCCCCGCTCGGCGAGACAGCCGACGCCGGCGTAGCCGCCCGATCTCCTCGTCGACCGTGCCGGAGATCTCGAATGCGCCGGGAAATCGGATGCCCGTGTCGATGATGGCTTCGAGCGCAAACATCGCGGCGGCCATCCCGCCCTTCATGTCGCAGGCGCCGCGGCCGTAAATCCGCCGTCCTTCACCACGCCGGCGAACGGATCCAGCGTCCAGCCGGCCCCGGCTCGACGACATCGATATGCCATTGAAGTGCACGCAGCGGGCCGGGCATGCGCCCGTCAGCCGGGCGATCAGGTTGGGCCGCGGGATAGCGCTCGCTGTCGCCGATCGCCCCTTCGGCGCGCAGGTATTCGACCTCAAAGCCGCGGTGGCGCGAGCCGTTCGCCGAAGTGCCGCGCACAGACTCGTTAGGCGTCGCCCGGCGGATTGATGGTCGGGATCCGGACCAGTTCGCGGGTGAGTTCGATCAGCGCCTCCCGCTGATCCTCGATGCGCCGCCAACAGCGCCTCCAGCATACCGCTCCAGCCTCTACCACCAATGCTAGAACCGGCCGGGAGACGTGCTGGAACTCAGCGCGGTAGATGCCTGCCGGTCGCCAATCCACCCTGCGAGCGGCCAGGCCACCCCGGGTTCGCCTGGGCCAGCCTTTCCGACTAGCTTGACCCGCAGCGGGTCTGCCACCGAGGCGAGACGAGCATCGTGGCCGGAGTGGATGCGAGCAGCGGACGGGGCGACGGGCAGCGCGCCACCACAAGGCTTGTTCCGCTAGGTCTGGCGCGAGGACCTCAACCTCACCAGCTCGGCCTCTGCGCGCTGGCAGCGGTCGTGTTCCCTCTCACGATAGCGTCGCCGTAGCTCCAGCGGCGGATCATCGACCACGCGATCGGCGGCGCCGATCTGCGGCTGCTCGGCCTCCTGGGCGGCGCCTATCTGGCGGTCGTGCTGCTCCAGGACCGGCCTCAAGTACCCGCTGCGCTTCGATCGCGGGGTGGTCAGTCTAGCGCGGCGATCGGGCTTCTGCGGGAGCAGCTGCTTGAGACCGAGCCTGAGCGCGCCGCATCCGACGACCCCGATGAAGGCAGGGGTCGAACGGTCGCGATTGTTGCGCGTGGCCGAGGTCGAAGGTGTTGGCGGCTTCGTCGGCGCGAGCCTGTCGGAGCCGACCCTTCAGGTCGGCATCTTTCTCAGTGCCCGGCTGAGCATGCTGTTCGTCGAGCCGACGATCGCGATCGTCAGCCTGGGGTTCTTTCTGCCCGAGCTGATCTTCGTGCCGGTGCTGCAACGGGTGGTGAATCGCCGTGCCCGGCGCAAGATCCAGCTGATCCGCGAGGTCGGCGAGCTGATCGTCGAGGGGGGGAACCACCGTGGCGTCGCCCGGTACCGGGACCGCCTCGACCGGATCTACCGCGTGCGCGTGCAGTACTTCGGCTTCAAGTTCCTGATCAAATTCCTCAATAACCTCATGAATCACCGGGCGCCGCTCAGCGTCCTCATGGTTGGGGGCTATCTGCGCTATCGCGGAGGGCGACCACGGTCGGCATCCTGGTCGCGTTCATCTCCGGCTTCCAGCGTCTGGCCGACCCGTCGCGTGAGCTCCTGGTGTACTATCGGCTCGCGGCCGAGACCCAGGTTCTCTATCGGCTGATCGCCAAGCGGCTCAGGGCCTGAAGCGGGCTGGGCTCAATCGGTGGCA
>CAWHFO010000042.1:0-330612 GCA_963828215.1 uncultured Alphaproteobacteria bacterium
CGGACGGCCCAGTCCGTCTCGCCCCCCTTGACCGGCCGGGACGTCCTCTGGTCGCTTCTGGCCTATGCCGTGGTCTACCTGCTGATGTTCCCGGCCGGCATCGCGGTCATGGCGGGGCGGTCCGGGCCGGGCCGACGGAGCGGCTGACGGAGGATCAGCCGGCCCCGGGCCTGCAGCCCCGATCCCCCTTCGATGCGCCGGCGGAGTAGCGGAGATGGACAGGCTGCTCGACCTGGTCCCGATCTGGACCGCGATCATCGCCCTCGGCGTTTTTCTCTATGTGCTGCTCGACGGCTTCGACCTCGGCGTCGGCATCCTCTACGGGCTGGCCCCCAAGGAGCATCGCCGCCTGGTCATGAACTCGATCGCCCCGGTCTGGGACGGCAACGAGACCTGGCTGATCCTGGGCGGCGTGGCCCTTCTGGCGGTCTTCCCGCTGGCCTTCGCCATCATCATCCCCGCCGTCTATTTCCCCGTGCTGCTGATGCTGCTGGCCCTCGTGTTCCGGGGCGTGGCCTTCGAGTTCCGGTTCAAGCGGCCCTGGATCGACGGCTTCTGGACGGGCGGCTTCTGCTTCGGCTCGGCCCTCGCCGCCTTCGCGCAGGGCGCCGTCCTCGGCGCCTTCATCCAGGGCTTCGCCGTCGAGGGACGGGACTTCGCCGGCAGCTCCTGGGACTGGCTGACGCCGTTCTCCGTCCTGACGGGCGTGGCCCTGATGCTGGGCTACGGCCTGCTCGGCGCCGGCTGGCTGATCATCAAGACGGAGGGCGACCTCCAGGCCTGGGCCCGCCGGGCCGGCCGCGTCTGCTTCCTGGGCGCGCTGCTGGCGATCCTCGCCCGTCAGCATCTGGACACCGATCAAGGACCCGGCCATCGCCCAGCGCTGGTTCTCCTGGCCGAACTTCCTGTACCTGGCGCCTGTGCCGATCCTGACGGCGCTGATCGCCCTGGCCGGATGGCAGGCCCTCGCCGGCCGGGGCGGCGACGCCGCCCCCTTCCTCGCCGCCATGGGCCTTTTCCTCCTTTCCTATCTCGGCATCGCGATCAGCCTCTGGCCGATGATCGTGCCCCGGCACTACACCCTCTGGCAGGCGGCCTCGTCGCCCAGCACCCAGGCCTTTCTCCTGATCGGCACCCTTTTCCTCGTTCCCGTGATCCTCATGTACACGGCCTGGTCGTACTGGGTCTTCCGGGGCAAGATGCGGGCCGATATCGGCTACCACTGAGACCGCGCCGCCGGCCCCGCCCTTCCTCGCGAGACACCGTCGATGATCCGCCCGGTCCGGCGCCCGTCGGACGCCTTCAGCGATTGACCCGCTCGTATAAAGAGATATACACCCGCTCGTATAAAGAGATATACATATGTAGAACCTCGTCAGGTCGGACATCGATGGCCGCAGCCGGCATCTCGCTCGATCCCATGCTGGCGGCGCTCCGCGCCGCGGCCGAGTTGTCACGGCTGCGCCTTCTCGCGATCTGTGCCCAGGGCGAGTGGACCGTCAGCGAGCTCACCCAGATCATGGGCCAGAGCCAGCCCCGGATCTCGCGCCACCTGAAGCTCCTGGCCGAGGCCGGGCTGCTCGAGCGGTTCCGCGAGGGCAGCTGGGTTTTCTATCGGCGCACCCAGGCCGGCGAAGGGGCGCGGCTGGCACGGGCGCTCTGCCGGCTCCTGCCCGAGGGCGACGCGCGGCTGCTGCTCGACCGGCAGCGCCTGGAGGCCGTCCGCGAGGCGCGCCGCGCCCAGGCCGAGCGCTATTTCGACGGGCGGGCCCGCGGCTGGGACAGCGAGCGGGATCTGGCCGTGGACGGGACGGAGGTCGAGGAGGCCCTGGTCGACCTCTTCCAGGGCCGGCGCGTCGCGAGCCTGATCGACATCGGCACCGGCACCGGGCGCATCCTCCAGGTGCTGGCCCGGCATGTGGGCCAGGGCCTCGGCATCGACCGCAGCCACGACATGCTGGCGGTGGCGCGGGCCAATCTCGATCGCCGCGAGGCCGGCAACTGCCAGGTCCGCCACGGCGACATGTACCGCCTGCCCCTGCCCGACGCCTCGTTCGCGGCGGCGATCCTTCATCAAGTGTTACACTTTGCGGACGATCCTCTGGCGGCCCTGGCCGAGGCGCGACGGGTGCTGCGCCCCGGCGGCTGGCTCGTGGTGGTCGATCTCGCCCATCACGGCGAGGAGTGGCTGCGGAGCGAGAAGCGGCATCGGAGGCTCGGCTTCACCGACCGTGAGATGGCCGGCTGGTTCGGCAAGCTCGGCCTCGCCGCCGAGACGCCCCTGAGGCTGCCTGGGCCGACGCTCACGGTGGCCATCTGGCGGGGCTCCGTCCCGGATGCAGCCGAGCGCAACACGGATCAGGACAGGAGACAGGCTGCATGACGACGACCCGCGGCGACGCCCAGCCTGCCTGGCGCAGCCCGTGGCTGGACGCGGCCATCCCGCCCGTCGAGCTGTCGATCGAGGTCTTCCCGCCGAAGACCGAGGAGTTGGCCGCCCGGCTGTGGCGCAACCTCGAGCTCTTCGTGGCTTCCGGCCCGCGCTTCATCTCGGTCACCTGCGGGGCCGGCGGCAGCGGCGAGAGCGGCACCTTTCCGCTCGCCAAGGCCATCCACGAGCGGTTCGGCATCCCGGTGGCGGCCCATCTGACCTGCGCCTACGCCCCGAAGGCCGAGATCGACGAGCTTCTGCGACGCTACTGGGCATGCGGCGTGCGGCGGATCGTGGCGCTCCGCGGCGACGCGCCCAAGGGTGCGCCCCGCTACGAGCCCCGGCCCGACGGCTACGCCTATCCCGACGCGTTGATCGCCGGCATCCGCGAGGTCGCCGACTTCGACATCAGCGTCGGCTGCTATCCGGAGCTCCACCCCGACGCGCCCAGCGCCGCCGTGGCGCTCGATCTCTTGAGAAAAAAGGTCGAGGCCGGGGCCGGCCGGCTCATCACCCAATACTGCTTCGATACCGACCGCATCCTCCGCTTCCGCGACGAGGTTGCGGCGGCGGGCATCGACGTCGAGCTCGTTCCCGGGATCATGCCGATCCACAGCTTCACCCAGATCCGGCGCTTCTCGGCCGCCTGCGGGGCCGGCGTCCCGCCTTGGCTGGAAGCGCTCTTCGACGGTGTGGAGGACGGCTCACCCGTGCACGGCATGGTGGCGGCGAGCGTCGTCGCCGAGCAGTGCCGGCGCCTCGCCGCCGAGGGCCTCTGCCGCCAGCACGTCTACGCCCTCAACCGGGCCGAGCTGCCGCTCGCCATCGTCCAGCTCCTGAAGGCCGCCCGACCCGTCCCGGCCGCGGCCTGACCCTGCCCCGACGCACCCCATGCCCTGCGGAGCCTCATGACCGATTTTCTCGACTACGCCCGTGAGCGCCTCGTCCTCTTCGACGGCGGCATGGGCTCGCAGATCCAGGGCCGCAACCTCACGCTCGACGATTTCTGGGGCCAGGAGAACTGCTCCGAGATCCTGAACCTGTCCCGCCCGGACCTCGTGCGGGACATCCACGGGGCCTATCTCCGCGCCGGCGCCGACGCGGTCGAGACCAACACCTTCGGCGGCTCGCCCATCACGCTGGGCGAGTTCGGCCTGGCCGAGCGCGCCTTCGAGATCAACAAGCGCGCCTGCGAGCTCGCCTTCGAGGCCATCGAGCAGCTGCCGGCCGACGGCCGGCGCCGCTTCGTCGTCGGCTCCATCGGCCCCGGCACCCGCCTGCCCAGCCTCGGCCATGTCGCCTACCGCGACATCGAGGACGCCTTCTTCGTCCAGGCCCATGGGCTGGTCGAGGGCGGCGCCGCCGCCATCCTGATCGAGACCTGCCAGGATCCGCTGCAGATCAAGGCGGCGGTCAACGGTGCCCGTCGCGCTTTCGCCAAGACGGGCAAGGCGCTGCCGCTGATCGTCCAGGTCACGATCGAGACGACCGGCAGCATGCTGGTCGGCACGGACATCGCCGCCGCCACCGTCATTATCGATGCGCTGGATGTGCCCGTCATCGGCCTCAACTGCGCCACCGGCCCCAAGGAGATGGCCGAGCATCTCCGCCATATCGGCCAGACCTGGGAGGGCCTGATCTCGGTGCAGCCGAACGCCGGCCTGCCCGAGCTCAGGGACGGCCAGACCTACTATCCCCTCGGTGCCCAGGAGATGGCGCTCTGGCTCGAGCGCTTCGTCACCGAGGACGGCGTCAATTTCGTCGGCGGCTGCTGCGGCACCAACGAGACCCACATCGCCGCCATCGACGCCATGCTGCGCCGCCGGTCCGAGGACGGCTTCCGGCCGCGGCCGCAGGGCCGCAGCCCGCAGCGCACCCCGGCCCTGGCCTCGCTGTTCTCGGCCGTGCCGCTCCGCCAGGAGAACAGTTATTTGTCAATTGGCGAGCGCTGCAACGCCAACGGCTCGAAGCGCTTCCGCGAGCTGCAGGCGGCCGAGGACTGGGACGCCTGCGTCGCCATGGGGCGCGAGCAGGCCCGCGAGGGCTC
The DNA here is from genome assembly GCA_963828215.1 of uncultured Alphaproteobacteria bacterium. Taxonomy (GTDB): domain Bacteria; phylum Pseudomonadota; class Alphaproteobacteria; order Geminicoccales; family Geminicoccaceae; genus CAVTJL01. The sequence continues at coordinate 4,479 of CAWHFO010000042.1, forward strand.
GAACACGCTCGACGTCTGCACGGCCTATGTCGGGCGCGACGAGGTCCGCGACATGACCGAGGTCATCACGCGGATGCGCGGCCAGGTCGATGCGCCGCTGGTGCTCGATTTCGACCGAGCTGCCGGTGCTCGAGGTGTCGCTGGCGCTCTATGGCGGCAAGGGCATCATCAACTCGATCAATTTCGAGGATGGCGAGGCTGCGCCCGAGGCTCGCATGCGCCTCGCGCGGAAGTTCGGCGCGGCGGTGATCGCGCTGACGATCGAGGAGGCGGGAATGGCGAAGACGGCGGAGGACAAGCTCCGCATCGCCCGCCGCCTCGTCGACTTCGCCTGCGGCCGCTTCGGCCTCAAGCAGCACGACCTCCTGATCGATCCGCTCACCTTCACGATCTGCACCGGCAACGAGGACGACCGGAAGCTGGGCTTGTGGACGCTCGAGGCGATCGAGGCGATCTCCAGGAGTTCCCCGAGATCCAGATAATCCTCGGCCTCTCCAACATCTCCTTCGGTCTCAACCCGCCGGCGCGCCACGTCCTGAACTCCGTCTTTCTCGACCACGCCATCAAGCGCGGCCTCACCGGTGCGATCGTCCACACCAGCAAGATCATGCCGCTGCACAAGATCCCGCCCGAGGAGGCCAAGGTCGCCGAGGACCTGATCTTCGATCGCCGCCGGGACGGCTACGATCCGCTGCACGCCTTCATCGCCCTCTTCGCCGATCGCAAGGCCGGCGAGGCGGTCAAGAAGGCGAGACCAGAGACCATCGAGGAGCAGCTCAAGCAGCGGATTGTCGACGGCGACAAGCAGGGCCTCGAGGCCGACCTCGAGAAGGCCATGGAGACCTATGCGCCTCTCGACATCATCAACAATCTTCTCCTGGACGGCATGAAGGTGGTGGGCGAGCTCTTCGGCAGCGGCAAGATGCAGCTGCCCTTCGTGCTGCAGTCGGCCGAGACGATGAAGAAGTCCGTGGCCTGGCTCGAGCCCTTCATGGAGCGGGTCGAGGGCCAGCAGAAGGGCACGATCGTCTTGGCCACCGTCAAGGGCGACGTCCACGACATCGGCAAGAACCTCGTCGACATCATCCTCACCAACAACGGCTTCAAGGTCGTCAATCTCGGCATCAAGCAGCCTCTGGGCTCGATCCTCGAGGCGGCCCAGGCCCAGCGCGCCGACGCAATCGGCATGTCAGGCCTCCTGGTCAAGTCCACGGTCATCATGCGCGAGAACCTGGAGGAGATGGGCCGCCAGGGGCTGAAGATCCCCGTGATGCTGGGCGGGGCCGCGCTGACCCGCGCCTATGTCGAGGAGGATTGCTGGAAGGCCTATGCCGAGGGCCCCGTCGCCTATGCGAGGGACGCCTTCGACGGCCTCTCGCTCATGGACAAGGTGGTGACGGGCAGCTTCGTCGGCTATGTCGGCGAGCGCACCGCCAAGGCGGCCGAGCGGACCAAGCCGGGCAAGAAGCCCCGCACCCTAGAATTCGCCAATGGGGCCGGCACCATGGCGGCCCGGCCCGTCGAGCTCGACGAGATCCGCGTCCACCGGCGCGAGCTGGCCCAGGGCGTCGCCGTCCCGACACCGCCCTTCCTCGGCCCGCGGCTGATCGAGCACGTGCCGGTGAGGGCGCTTTTGCCCTACCTGAATGAGAACATGCTCTACCAGTTCCACTGGGGCTACAAGAAGGACGGCCGCCGGCTCGAGGACTTCATCGCCTGGGCCTCGAAGGAGCTGCGGCCCGTCCTGAGCAGCCTCGTCGCCAACGCCGAGGCCGAGAAGGTTTTTTCTCCCAAGGCGGCCTATGGCTACTGGAAGGCCGCCGGCGAAGGCAACGACATCGTCCTCTTCGACGAAGCCGGCACGACCGAGATCGCCCGCTTCCGCCTGCCGCGCCAGCGCAAGGCCGAGGGCCTGTGCGTCTCGGACTTTTTGCGTGACGTCGACGACGGCGAGCGCGACGTTCTGGGGCTTCAGGTCGTCACCGTCGGCCAGCGCGCCTCCGAGGTCGCCCGGGAGTGGTTCGCCGCCGACCGCTACCAGGACTATGTCCGCCTGCACGGCCTGGGCGTCGAGCTGGCCGAGGCGATGGCGGAATATGTCCACGCCCGCATCCGCGCCGAGCTGGGCTTCGGCCACGAGGACGCGCGCGAGATGCGCGAGCTTCTGAAGCAGGGCTATCGCGGCTCCCGCTACAGTTTCGGCTATCCGGCCTGCCCGAACCTCGCCGACCAAGCCCGTCTCCTCGAGCTTCTGGGCGCCTCGCGGCTCGACATCGAGCTCGGCGAGGAGGACCAGCTCTGGCCCGAGCAGAGCACCAGCGCCATCGTCGTCCATCACCCTCAGGCCCGCTACTTCAACGTGTGAGGGGTGGAAGCCGGTCGGGAGCGGGGGAAGCGCCGCCTGTTTGCCCGGGCCATGCTCGCGGACCGCGCTTTGCAAGCAAGCGGCGGCTGGCAAAGTAACGCGACGCGGCTTTCCCGGGCGAGGAAGTCGAGCAGCGCCCGGATACGTAACGGCAAAGGCCCGCCCTGGCCGATGTGGATCGCGCGGAAGGCTTCCCGGTCGCCCGGATGGAGATCCTCCATGACCTGGACGAGACGGCCGGCCTTGATGTCGTCCCGAACCGTGGCGGCGAGGCGCGTGCGTGACGCGCTGAAAGCCATGTCGTAGACTGCGCTGCTCACATTGCAGGGCTTCCCTTCGCGGCCGTGGCCGGAGGCGTTGCAAATGCCGCTCTGGTTCAACACGGTTCTCGCTCAGACGGGCATTGCGCCGACGATGGTGCGCCTATTGCGCCACCAAGACGGCCGTGCGGCCAAGGGGCGTTCACCATACGAGCTTTGGCGCGACGATCGGCCGGCATTCGAGCGCTACCAGGAGGCGCAAAGCTTGAACAATCGTTCGAAGCTTCGGGCGCAGTACTGGGCGTCGTTTGTGGTGACGCCCCACGCCGAAACCCTGCTCGCCGGCTTCTATGCCTGTCGGTACGTGGGTTTGAATGAGCTGGAGCGCCCCTGGCTGCACGCGCCGGGGAGCGATCCCGCGGGGACGCGCGACGTCTACAGCCTCACACCTGACGACCAGCTCAACGATCTGGCCGGCCGCTTGGTCATCGAGTGGGGTGGGGCAGAGCGCGCCTGGATTCAGCGAGCGGACAACCTGGAGAAGCTCGTTGTGGAAATCCGACGAATCTTTCGGGAGCCCGACTTTCCTGGGTTCTCCAGGTTCATATCCCTGCTCTCGAAGATCGAGGCGCTACCCTCCGCCTGGGTCGCGGCACTGTCATCTTCTCGCGGCGTCTATCTTCTCACCTGCCCGAGAACCCGGGAGCAGTACGTCGGATCAGCGACCGGGGCGGAAGGCTTCCACGGCCGATGGCTCGTGTACGTCCAGGACGGCCACGGCGGGAACGTCGCCCTGAAAGGCCGGGAGCCAAGCGACTACCAAGTTTCGATATTGAAGGTTGCCGGCTCGGCGGCCTCGACTGAGGACATCATAGGGATGGAGACTCTTTGGAAGCAGAAGCTCCAAAGCCGCGAAATGGGGCTCAACAGGAACTGAGCCGAGGTATCGGCATTGCTTCAGGCTGGTCGGCTGGTCGCTCGGCTGGGGCCGCCTCACCGGCAAGATCAGGCGCGGGGCGCCCGTGCCCGAGGGCAGCCGCCTGCACGACACGGCGAGCTTCGGGCCGCCGGTCGAGGACGAGCACCTCTACCGCGTCGTCGACGCGCTGGAGGCGGTGGCCGGAGAAACCGACAAGACCGTTTCTGGCGGAGCTGCTGCTCGTTGCGCGCGCCGATGATGACCGAGGCGACCGTCGGCCGCTGCGCCGTAACCATCCGGCGAGGACCATGGTCCTCGCCGGATGGTTACTCTCAAAAGACGTTCAGCGCCCTGGGCCTGCAGGCCCGCGCCGTCCTGATGCTTTCCCGGCCTCTCGGATCGGCCCGATCCGTGCCGGCAGCCAGGACCGGCAAAGCCCTTCTCATCCCGGCCGCGCAGGGCTAGGCAGATGCTCGCCCCCTCCCTATCTGCGCCACGGCGCCATCAGTAACCCGTGACGGCTCGCGAGCTGGACCAGGAAGGACACCTCCGACGAGCATGACGACCTCAGAGGCCCCCTCGGCCGCGCCCCAGGTCGAAGACGGAGAGAGCCCCGACCTCCCCGGCCGCGTGCTCTACCGCGACGGCCTGATCCTCATCATCGACAAGCCGGCGGGACTGCCCGTGCACGCCGGGCCGAAAGGCGGCCCCAATCTCGAGGCGCTGTTCGACGAGCTGCGCTTCGGCCTGCCCGGGCCGCCGGCGCTCGGCCACCGGCTCGACCGCGACACCAGCGGCTGCCTCGTCCTCGGCCGGCACCGGAAGGCGCTGGCACGGCTGGGGCGGCTGTTCCAGGCCGGGGCCGTCGAGAAAGTCTATTGGGCGGTGGTCCAAGGCCGGCCCGCCTCGCCCGAGGGCCGCATCGACCTGGCGCTCGCCAAGCGCTCGACCGAGCGCCGCGGCTGGTGGATGACGGTCGACCCCAACGGGCAGACGGCGGTGACCGACTACCGCCTGCTCGGCGACGGGCCCGGCATCTCCTGGCTTGAGCTGCGGCCCCGGACCGGGCGGACCCACCAGATCCGGGTCCATTGCGCCGCGCTGGGCTGCCCCGTCGTGGGCGATCCGGTCTATGGCCCGCGAGACGACGGCAAGCCGAGAAGCGATCCCGTCCCCCTCCAGCTGCATGCCCGGGCCCTTGCCCTGCCGCTCTATCTGAACAAGCCGCCGATCCGGGTCGAGGCGCCCGTCCCGCCTCACATGCGGGCGGTGCTCCGGTCCTGCGGCTGGAGCGAACCGACCGGCCCGGCCTGAAGGAGCCGGCGGGCAGCCGCGTGCTCCCGCTCTACGGCCGCAGCGGCCCCGGCATGGCGCGCTCGGCCGCTTCCTGCAGCTTCCCGTAGTGCCGACGCGAAAGCACATAGCCGCCGGCGATCGCGACGAGGGCGGCGGCGATGCCGACCATGTTCATGTAGCCGCTGAGATGATGGGCGCTGTTGCCCAGCGTATAGCCGATCGTGCCGTAGATGGTGGCCCAGACCACGGCGCCGGCGGCGTTGAACCAGAGGAACGACGTCCAGGCCAGACGGTTGACGCCGGCCAGCAGGGCCGCCAGGACCCGCAAGAGGGCGACGAAGCGGCCAAAGAAGACGACCTTGCCGCCGTGACGCTGGAAGACGTAACGCCCGACCTTGATGTCGGCGTCGCCGATGCCGACGCGCCGGCCGTAGCGCATGAGAAGCCGGAAGCCGAGCTCGCGGCCGATCCAGTAGCCGACATTGTCGCCGAGAATGGCGCCGGTCGCCGCTGAGGCGATCAGCGGCACGATGTGGAGCTGATGGCCAGCACCGGCCAGGATCGCGGCGGCGAGCAGCGTCGTCTCGCCGGGCAGCGGCACGCCCAGGCTCTCGAGCCCGATGATCACCGCCACCGCCAAGTAGCCCCAGTCCTCGATGTACCGGGCAACGTCGAGATGCAGGAGGAGCGCGGCCAGGTCCATGGCAGGACCGCCTACCCGAACGCGCCCTCCCTGGGAAGGGGCCGATAGGCCGGGCCGGTCGATCGGCCGACGGCCCGGGGAGCCGGAGGCCGCGCAGCGGGCATAGCCATCGACAGCGCCGCAAGGCGAAGACGTCTGCGATCACGACCGACGAAAGCGGAAGGAATGCCGGGAGTTCGACGCCGACGACGAGAAGCCCGATCGGGACCGGGTTCCCCGCGGCGTGCCCCTCACCCCTTCACGGCCCCGATCAGCAATCCCTTGGTGATCAGGCGCTCGAGGAGGATGGCCAGGACCGTGACGGGGAGGATCATGACGATGATGAGGACCGACATGGCCCACCATTGGGGTCCGCGCGTGGCGTTCTGGGCGGCGATCAGGAGAGGAAGGGTCTGGGAATTGGCGCTGGAGAGGAAGAGGGCCAGGAGATACTCGTTCCAGGCCATGATCAGGACGAGGATGAAGGTGGCGGCGAGGCCGGGGGTGGAGAGCGGCAAGACGATCGACCAGAAGATGCGGTAGCGCGAGGCGCCGTCGATCATGGCGGACTCCTCGAGCTCGAGCGGGATGCTGTGAAAAAAATCGCGCATCAGCCAGACGACGATCGGCGTGTTGACGGCGACGTAGGTGATGACGAGGGCGGTGCGGGTGTCGAGCAGGCCCAGATGCTGGAAGAGGACGTAGATCGGCACGACCACGGTGACGGGCGGCAGGATGCGCTGGGAGACCATCCAGAAGGCGATGTCGTCATTGCCCAGCGACCGCTTGAAGCGCCGGCCGACGCTGAGGGCCAGGAACAGGAAGAAGGCGACGGCCACCGCCACCGCGACCAGCCAGGGCACGCCCAGCCGGATGACCGCGAGGACGGCGAGCAGGACGGAGAGCGCGAAGAGAAGGATGTTGCCGAGCTTGGGGCGGTAGGTCAGGCGGACCAGGGCGTAGGCGGCCATGCTGCCGATGGCGAGCGAGACGGCCGAGCTCACGAGCGCCACGATCACGGTGTTGATGTACGGCCGGAGCGTGTCGGGCAGCATCTCGACGAAGAGGTAGCGCCAGGCGTGCAGCGAGGGCTGGAAGTCGATCCAGGGGAAGTAGAAGGGGCCGGCGTTGACGGTGATCGGCAGCTTCACCGAGGTGATCGCCAGCCAGTAGAGCGGGAAGAGGACGACGACCGCCCAGAAGACGAGGATGACGTAGGAGATGATCTTGCCGACGGGACCCGGCTCGTCGGCGGCGCGCAGGCGATGACCGCGGGGAATGTCGACCTGGGTGCCTGCCATCAGCCGGCGACCCGTCGGCGCGTCATGTTGGCGAAGGACGTGCAGAAGAAGGCGACGATGAACAGCAGCATGTAGCCGAGGGCGGCCGAGCCGCCGAGGTCGAGGGTGCGCCAGGCCATGTAGGCGTGCAGCGTCATCAATTCCGTGGCGATGCCGGGCCCGCCATTGGTCATCACGTTGGGCAGGTCGACGATCTTGAAGGCCTCGATGACGCGGATCAGGACGAGGGTGAGGCTCACGGGCAGGATCGCCGGGATGGTGATATGCCGAAAAATCTGCCAGCGGTCGGCGCCGTCGACCATGGCCGCCTCCACCTCGTCCCGCGGCTGGCCCTCGAGCGCTGCCAGGAGCACGATGAACATGAAGGGAATCCACTGCCAGGCGTCGCCGATCATGACCGCGATGCGGGCGCCCCAGGCGCTGGCGGACCAGGCGAAGTCGGCGAGCCCGAGCCCGCTCCAGATCGGCGCCAGCGGCCCCTTGGTCGTGTCGGCCATCATCCGGAAGGTGTAGGCGACGCCCACCGGGGTGATCATCATCGGGATGAAGAAGACGATGCGGAAGAAGCGCCGGCCGGGCAGCCGCTGGGCGCAGAGGAAGGCGAGGCCGAGCCCGATCAGGTACTGGGCGGTGACGCCGACGAAGACATAGATGAGGGTGACGCCCAGCGAGCCCAGCTGGCCGTCGCCGCTCGAGGTCGAGCCGAAGAGCATCGCCAGCGCCACGAGGGCCACGCCGATGAGGAGCCGGCCGAAGAGCCCGAGCGGCGAGGCGCCGCGGCGGGCGGCAGCGACGATGGACCACAAGGCGGCACCGGCGACGAGGGCGACGACCGCCCAGGCCAGCGGCGCCAGCGGCTCCAGCACGCCCAGGAAATGGAACTGCTGGGAGCCCACCAGCAGCTTCCTGTAGTTGAGGAGGCCGATGAACTGGAAAGTAAAGCCGCCCTTGGCGAGGCGGAACCGCGAGAGCGACAGATAGAGCGAGACGAGCAGCGGGAAGATCGACATCGCCAGCACGATGAGCACGGCCGGCAGGATGAAGGCCGCGGGCGCCATCCGGTCGGCCGTGCCGAGCCGCCGGTCCGCCACGAGCGGCTCGGCCGGCGCCAGGGACGGAGCCGGCCGGCCCAGAGCGGGACCGGCCGGCGACGACTGCTCCAAAAGCCCGCCCCTAGCGCTTGACGCCCAGCGACTTCCTGTAGGCCGCGAGCTGGTCGTCCCTGCCGAGCTCCTCGGTGATCTCCTCCCAGCCCTTGTCGATCTGGCTGATCGTCTGGTCCACCGTCAGCTCGCCGGCCAGGGCCCGGGCCACGGCCGTGTCGAGCACGATCTGCTCGTAGCGCTGGTTCTGCGGCACGCGCAGGTCGAGCACCATGTTCGGGCTGTTCAGGCTGGCCTCGATGGCGCCCAGATAGTCCTTGGCCGCCGCCTCGCTCATGCCGGCCTTGACCCAGAGATCGAGATTGCTGAACTGCGAGGTCCGGTAGGGATTGAAGCCCGTCCGGCCGATGGTGACATCGACGTTCGCCTGCTCCGGCTGGCTCATATAGGAAAGAAACGCGTAGGCCGCTTCCTTGGTCTTCGCGTCCTTGGCGTTGTTGACCGCACCCGACCAGCCGCCGAAGGCCGCGAAGGGCGCGTGGTTGACGCCGTCGATGGCGTTGGGGCAGGTCGTGGCGTCGCAGGCGACGAGCTTGCCGGTGGCCCGGTCGACGACCTTGGTCGTGCCGGGAATGATCACCGACCCGACCTTGTCCTGGACCGTCGAGATGGTGGGATCGATCGCGAGCGTGCCGATGTCGCCCCAGTCGAGGGTCTCCGCGCAGCGGCCGCTGGTGAAGAGGCCGCGGGTGTCGCCGACGTCGAGGTTGAGCTCGTCGGGCGGCCCGTACTTGGTGCTCTCGATGTAGATCCTCAGCGCCTCGCGGAAGCCGTCATTGTCGACGAGGGGCTTCATCGTCTCGGTGTCGAAGAAGATGCCCTGGCTGGTGCCCTTGGTCTGGAGGTAGTTGCCGGCGATGGAGAGGATGAACCAGTAGGCCTGGGCGTTGCGCTTCTTCGAGATGCAGGAGCCGTAGTCGGGCTTGCCGTCGCCGTTCAGGTCCTTGCCGTTGAAGGCCTTGGCGATCGCCAGGTAGTCGTCCCAGGTCTTGGGCGCCGCCATCCCGGCCTTTTCGAGCAGGTCCTTCCGGTAGTAGGCCATCTGGAAGTCGCCATCGAGCGGGATGGTGTAGACCTTGCCGTCGTAGGTGGCGCTGAAGTCACGGAAGAAGGGCGCTATGTCGTCCCACTTGAGGGCCGCGTCGCCTTTGACGAGCGCGGTCAGGTCCTCGAGATAGCCCGGGGTGATGAAGTCCACCATCCACTGCGGCGCGAAGACGGCGGCGTCGTAGCTGTTGGTGCCGGTCGCGAAGTCGGTCAGGAGCTTGTTGTAGAGGTCCGAGAACGGCACCGTGATGACGTGGATCTTGGCCCCGGTCAGCTTCTCGAAGTCGGGGGCCCGGCGCTGCAGCGGCTCGGCGATCTGCGGCCCGGTGAAGGTCACGATGTTGACGTCGACCCCGTCATACTTGCCCGCCGCCGATGCCGGCTGGGCGATGCTGCCCAGCAGGAGGGCGGCCACACCGGCCATGGCCCCCACCGCGGCCGAGCACGTCTTCCCTGTCGATACGCTCATTCCTCGCCTCCCTGGCGTGTCGTTCCGCGCGTTCGCGCCGAAGGCCAGCGTCGGAGCCGGCCTCCGGGTTCTATTCGCCTGTACGGCATCGCCCCTCATGCTACCCGCGCCCCTCGCGCGCAACAACAGCCATGTCAGGGGCGTAGCGGGGGCATCTCTGCTCGATTCCGATCGCGTCGACCCGGGCTGACCGTCGCGCGGCGGTGCGACTAGCCGCCGACCTTCGGCTCCACGAGGTCGAGGATGTGCACCATGCCGAGGGCGTCGCCAGCGACGAACCGTTGACCAGAGGTCACCGCAACGGCGCTAATCGGTCCGTCGGCCGAGAACGTGGCGAGGCAGGCCCCGCTCGCCAGATCCCACACCTTCAGCGTCTTGTCCCCTGACCCCGAGACCGCCCGACCGCCATCCGGCGTCACCGCCACTGCGGAGACGCGATCTCCATGGCCCTCGAGCGTCGCGAGGCACGACCAGCTCGCCAGATCCCAGACCTTCAACGTCTTGTCCCATGATCCCGAGACCGCCCGCCGGCCATCCGGCGTCACCGCTACCGCGTCGACGGAACCCTATGGCCCTCGAGTGTGACGAGGCAGGACCCGGTCGCCAGATCCCAGACCGTTAGCGCGTTGTGCGACCCCGAGACTGCCCGATGGCCATCCGGCGTAACCGCCACTGATCCACCATCCGTGGCCCTCGAACGTGGCAAGGCAGGTCCCGGTAGCCAGATCCCACACCTTCAACGTCTCGTCATCAGACCCGGAGACGGCCCGCCCGCCATCCGGCGATCACCGCTACCGCGTCGACAGAACCCTCATGGCCCTCGAGCGTGGCGATGCAGGTCCAGCTGGCCAGATCCCACACCTTCAGCGTCTTATCCTCAGACCCCGAGACCGCCCGCCCGCCATCCGGCGTCACCGCCACCGTGGTGACCCAATCCAGCATGGCCCTCAAGCGTGGCGATGCAGGTCCCGCTTGCCAGATCCCACACCTTCAGCGTCTTGTCCCATGACCCCGAGACCGCCCGCCCGCCATCCGGCGTCACCGCCACCGCGGAGACGCGATCTCCATGGCCCTCGAGCGTGCGAGGCGGGCCCCGCTCACCAGATCCCACACCTTCAGCGTCCGTCCCCCGACGCGGAGACCGCCCGATTGCCATCCGGCGTCACCGCCACCGCGGAAACCGATCCCCATGGCCCTCGAGCGTGGCGAGCGCAAGTCCCGCTCGCCAGATCCCACACCTTCAGCGTCTTGTCCCGCGATCCTGAGATCGCCCGACTGCCCATCCGGCGTCACCGCCACTGTCGGTGACTCCACTCCCATGGCCCTCGAGCGTAGCGACGCAGATCCCGCTCGCCAGATCCCAGACCTTCAGCGTCTGGTCATAAGACCCCGAGATCGCCCGCCCGCCATCCGGCGTCACCGCCACCGCGGTGACCCAATCCGCATGGCCCTCGAGCGTGGCGAGGCAGGTCCCGCTCGCCAGATCCCACACCTTCAGCGTCTTAGTCATTGGACCCCGAGACCGCCCGATCGCCATCCGGCGTCACCACCACCGCGTTGACTCAATCACGCATGGCCCTTCGAGCGTGGCGAGGCAGGCCCCGCTCGCCAGATCCCACACCTTCAGCGTCCCGTCCTATGACCCCGAGACCGCCCGCCCGCCATCCGGCGTCACCGCCACCGCGGTGACCCATCCCGCATGGCCCTCGAGCGTGGCGAGGCAGGCTCCCGCTCGCCAGATCCCACACCTTCAGCGTCTTGTCCTCAGACCCCGAGACCGCCCGACCGCCATCCGGCGTCACCGCCACCGCGGTGACCTCCTCCGCATGGCCCTCGAGCGTGGCGAGGCAGCGTCCCGCTCGCCAGATCCCACACCTTCAGCGTCTTGTCCTCTGACCCCGAGACCGCCCGACCGCCATCCGGCGTCACCGCCACCGCGTTGACCCAACCCCCATGGCCCTCGAGCGTGCGGATGAGCGGGCCGCCGGGGGCGGTGAGGCTGCCGCGGCGCGGCACCAGCGCCAGGGCGGTCGCGCGATCCCTGGCCGCCGTGACGAGCCGGCGATGCGCGATGGCCTCGCTCTCGGCGAGGCGGCCGACGAGCTGGCCCGGGAGCTGGCCGGGGTCCTTGGCCAGAACATGGGCCGAGAGGCGCAGCGCGCCGCCGACGAGGCGCAGATCGTCGTCGGCGGCCTCGTAGTCCGCGATCAGGGCGGTGATGCCGGCGTGGCGGAGCTTGGCGGCGATCCAGTCATAGTCGCCGAGCAGCGCTCGCCAATCCTCGGGGTCGGCAGTCCGCAGGTGCGCGGGAAGCCACGTGAAAAAGTAGCCGTCGCCCGGGCCGGAGGCCCAGCCGTTCGGGCATCGCTCGCGGTAGGCCTCGACCAGCGCCGCGTCGAGCGACGCGAGGCCATCGCCGAGGCGGTCGCGGAGGAAGGCGCGGATCACGTCGTGGAGACGGAAGCGACGGGTGCCGAGGTCGAGATCGAGGAGGAGGGAGAAGGAGAAGAGACGCTGGAGGAGATCCTCGGCGTCGATCTCGTCGAGGCCGGCGGTCCGCTGCCAGAGCATCGATCGCTGTGTCGATGGGGACCGCGACATCCTCGGGAAAGACGGCCAGCTCGGTAAAGCGGGCCTGTTCCGGCTCGCTCAGCAGGTCGAGACTGACGCCGATGGTGCTCGCTACCGCGCCAGAACGCTGTCCTAAATCGCGCGCGTCGAAGGCGGTGAGGCCGCGCTTGGTGAGCAGCTTGTCGACATGGGCGATCGCGTCGGCCAGTGGCGCCTTGGCCCGCGTCACGCGCTCGCGCAGCGCGGCGCCGACCAGCTTCAGCAGCACCGGCCATTCGCCCAGCCGGGCGGCGAGCCTGGCGAGGGCCGCGTCCTCGCCAGCAGGAAGATCGCCGCGCAAGCAGCGCCACCGCCTCCGGGCCGGCCATGGCGTCGACCCGCGTCTCGCTCGCCCCGTCCGGCAGGGTGCCGCTGTTGCGGGTGGTGATGAGCCTTGCGCAGTGCGGGCCGCCGCGCAGGAACGGACGCGCGTGCGAGGCCTGCCAGAGATCGTCGACGACGATGAGGATGCGTCGGTCGGCCAGCAGCTCGGCCAGCCGGCTCGCCGCCGCCTCCTCGGTGGCGAAGCCCGGCCGCTCGCCCGAGAGCGTGAAGACGAGGTCCTCGATGCGCCCGAGCAGCGGCCCGGGCGCCTCGCCCAGGGTCACCCAGAGGGTGCCGTCGAAAAAGGCGTCCTGGATGTCGGGGTCGGCGCAGAGCGCTCGGGCGAGCGTCGTCTTGCCGTAGCCGCCGGCGCCCCGGAGGGCCGAGGTGATGGCGACGGGCTCGCCCTCGGCGTCGAGCAGCGAGCGCTTGAGGGCGTCGAGCTCCGCCGGGCGCGGCACGAAGTCCGGGGGCGGCGGCTCGGCCATCATCGGCACGCGCGGCAGCGGCGGCGCCGGCCGCTCGAGCTGGCTCATGAGCCAGTTGCGGCGCTCGGGCACGCCGAGCGGCACGATGTCCGCCCGCCGCATCCAGCCGGCGAGCCGCCCTAGACTACAGCCGTGTTTCATTGGAGGTTCGTCGGCGCCAATGGGAGCGACGGGCGCATTGCTGGTGCCGTCGTCGCCAGCGCGACCAGGCGAGGACGGCCTCGATGGTGGGTCGCGGCGGAAAGACGAGATGCCAGAGCAGACGGCGCAGCTCCGGGAGGGTGAGCGGGAGCAGCTCGGCGGCCGAGTCTAGTGTCGGGCTCGTCCCCCGACGACGGTCTTGCGGAGGACGGCGAGATAGGCGTGGGCCAGCATGGCGAGCGTTACGTGGCGGTGCCAGCCGGTCCAAGACCGGACCTCGTCCTGGTCGAGGCCGACCTCGCCTTTGGCCGCCTCGAAGCAGGCCTCGATCGTCCAGCGCGTGCCGGCCACCTGCACCAAATCGGCGAGCGCCGTGCCGTGGCGGGCATGGGTGAGATAGAAGGCGAGATCGCCGGGATCGGCGAGGCTGCGGCGGATCAGGAGGCCCTTCTCCCAGCCCGGCGCCGCATCGCTGCCGTAGGGAGCGTAGGCCCAGTCGTAAAGCCGCGGGCCCTTCGCCCCGTCGCCGGCGCTCAGCCGGTGCCAGCTGCCGGGCGGCACCTCGCTGGCGTGTTCCTCGACCCGGTCAAAGCCCAGCCGTTGCGCCCTCGTCACCGCCAGCACATAGCCCAGCTCCTTCTCCTGCAGCCAGCGACGTAAGCTGTGATCAGCGCCATAGACGCTGTCGGCGGTTACCCAGGCGAAGGGCAGCCCGGCGGCATGCGCCCGCTCGAGCATGGCAAGGCCCAGCTTCGGCTTGGTCAGGAAGCCCACCGCATCGGGGATGCCGGCTTCACGGCGCCTCGCTTGGTTCCCCGCCCAGCTCTCCGGCAGATAAAGGGCACGGTCGATCAAGGTCCGGCCATAGCGGCTGCTGTAGGCGAGGAACACCCCGATCTGGCAGTTCTCGATCCGACCGGCGGTGCCCGAATATTGCCGCTGCACCCCGGCCGACTTCACCCCCTTCTTGATGAAGCCCGTTCGTCGAGCACCAGCACGGCACCAGGGTCGCCCAGATGCAGGGCAACATAGGCCTGCAGATCGTCGCGCACCGCTTCCGCATCCCAACGCACCCGGCTCAGGAACTCCTGCACCCCGTCCGGCGTCCGGTCCCCCGCCGCCTCCGCCAGCTGCCAGCCGTTCTTGCGCTCCACCGGTGCCAGCAGACCCCGCAGATACGCGGCCAACCGCCGGCGCGGCTCGACCCGCCCAAAACGTGGCCCCAGCCGCCCCATCAAGGCCTCGAACGCCCGCAAGCGTCGCACTCATTGTCGCCATGGCTCTCCCATGACGACAGCTCACACCGGGTCGAGATCGAGGCGGCCGGGGTCGCCCTCGCTCACCGGAATGACATAGGTGCCGGCCTGGCGGGCGTAGCGCCACTCGCGCTTGCAGACTTCGGAAGCAACGGCTCCCGGTGTCAGCAGAAGAACGAAATACTCGGCCTTGTCGATGGCGTGGGTGATCTGCCGCCACCAGTCCTGGCCGCCCTCCATGGCGACCAGATCCTGCCAGAGCGACAGGCCCCTTTTCTCCAGCCCGTCGCGCAATTCCTTTGCGATGCCAGCGCCATCGGCGCGGGCATAGGATAGAAAGATCCGCGGAAAGGCGGAGTCGTGCGGCATGGGGCCTCCCTCGCCGGTAGAGTAGGCGCCGCGGCCGTGGGCGCGGTCAAGGGCGCCCCGCCGCCACTTTTTTTCTTTGTCACCTGTGGCGCTGGATATCCGACGGGATCGGACCGGCGTCGACCTGGTGCAGGAGGGGGCCCATGAGCGAGGGGGTTCTGGTCGTCGGCGCGGGGCCGGTCGGGCTGACCATGGCCATGGCGCTGAAACGGCTCGGGGTCGAGGTGCGGATCGTCGACAGGAGCGCGGCGCGGACCGACAGGTCGAAGGCGCTGGTGGTCTGGCCGCGCACCCTCGAGCTTCTGGACATCCAGGGCTGCGTGCAGGGCTTTCTCGAGGCCGGCCTCGAGGGGACCGGGGCGCGCATCCAGGCGGGCGGGCAGGAGCTCGTCCACCTCGCCTTCGCCACGGCGCGAAGCGCCTATCGCTTCGCGCTGTTCCTGCCGCAGAGCGAGACCGAGCGCCTGCTCGAGGCCGAGCTTTCGGCGATCGGCACCGCGGTGGAGCGGCGGGTCGAGCTCTTGTCGTTCGCCGAGGACGGGCAAGGCGTGGCCGCGACGCTGCGGCATCCGGACGGGCGGACGGAGACGATGCGAGCGTCGTTCCTGGTGGGCTGCGACGGGGCGCACAGCACCGTGCGGCACGGGCTCGGCATGCCCTTCGCCGGCACGACCGAGGAGTCGGACTGGGTGCTGGCGGACCTCGAGATCGACGGCGGCCTCCCGCCCACCGAGCTTCTGGTCTGCTGGCAGCCGGACGGAATTCTGGCGCTGTTCCCCATTGTCGGCGGCCGTTTCCGGGTGGTCGCGAATGTCGGAGAGGCGACCGGGCAGGCGGAGCCGACGCTCGGCGAGGTCCAGGCGCTGCTCGACGCGCGCGGCCCGAGGGGATTGAGGGCGCACGACCCCTTCTGGCTCTCCCGGTTCCACATCAACGAGCGAAAAGTCGAAGACTATCGGCGGGGGCGGGTGTTCCTGGCGGGCGATGCGGCGCACGTGCACAGCCCGGCCGGCGGCCAGGGCATGAACACCGGCATGCAGGACGCCTTCAACCTCGCCTGGAAGCTGGGCCTGGTGTGGCACGGGCGAGCCGACGACAGGCTGCTGGAGAGCTACTCGCCCGAGCGGAGCGCCATCGGCGAGCAGGTGCTGCGCAACGCGACGCAGATGACGCACGTGGCGATCCTCAAGAATCCGATCCTGCAACAGATCCGCAACGCGGCCGCCGGCGTGCTCGGCCACATCCCGGCCCTCCGCCAGCGCCTCGTGGATCAGCTCACGGAGCTCGATCTCCACTACGAGAAAGGGCCGCTGACGGGTACCGCGCCCGGCGCCTCGAGCCGACCCGCGGGCGGGCATCGCGCACCCGACACGCCGCTCTCGGGCGTCGGAGCCGGTGGGCACCGCCTGCACGAGATGCTGCGCAGCGGACGTTTCGTCATTCTGTCGGTCGCGACCGCGGCTCTTTCGGTGCCGGGCGATCTCGAGGGCCTGGCGACGGCGGCCCGCGCCGAGGCGGGCGAGGACTATGCCGGCCCGCACCACTATCTGATCCGACCGGACGGCTATGTGGCCCTGAGCACCGGCCCCGACGACCGCACCGCGATCTTTTCCTATCTGAGGCGGATGTCGCCCGCGTGACGCGCCGTCATCCAGGGCGCCCTTCGGTACCCCCAGCCGAGGAAACGACCAGAAGATCGCCCTGGGGATCGAGGACGCGGACCTGGCGGCCGGGGCTGTCGTTCCAGCGCCAGAGGACCAGGTTGAGGCCGCCTTGCTGGCGGGTCGAGGGGACGCGGGCACCCGCCCTCCCCTCGCCGATCAGCCGCGCCGCCAAGTCCCAGGTCGGCGGCCGGGCCCGGCGGACGAAGGCGATCTCCTTCCAGGGACAGAAGAGGTCCGCCTCGCCGATGCCGAGGTCTTTCCTCAGCGGCCGGGTCGGTCAGATCGACGATGCCGTCCTCGATCTCCACCTCGTAGGCGCAGAAGGTGCCGGGCCTTATGCCCAGGTCCTGCTCGTACTCGGCGACGGCGGTCATCAGGTCGAGGGACATGTAGAGCGCCTCGGTGCCCGGCTCGTTGTAGCGCCCGCCCCGGCGGGCAGCGCCGGCGCCGCTCAGGGGTGCCTCGGCCCAGCGCGGGGCCAGGACCCGCCAGCACCGGCCATGAAAGCCGGTCGCCGCAGTCGGCATCAGGCGTAGACGCCGTCGCTCAACGTCTCGAGGTGCTGGAGGACCGCGTCGCCGTGGCCGGCCTCGACGAGCTGCTCGGCGGTCTTGTTGTCGAAGCCGGCGAGCGGCTGATGGCGGAACCAGACGACGGCGCGGCCGGGGTCGCCGGTCAGCTCGGTGGCGAGGGCCAGGATGCGCGCGATCTCGCCGAGGCGCGCCTGGGCCCGAGCCGAGCCGGGCTTCGCTGCCAGGGTGTTCCGATGCAGGCGGCTGATCCGCGCCAGCTCGGCCATCGACATGCGCAGGGTGTCGGAGAGGCGCCTCGGGGAGATGAAGCCGCGGCGCGGCTCGGCGACGTCGTCGAGGAGGCTGTTCAGCATGGCGGGCACGGCCCTGGTTGCGTCGAATCAGCTATATATGCACAATCGGTGCCCGAGGCAATCGTTGGGCGTGCCGGCGGCTCCCTCGGCCCCTGCCCGCCAGAAAGGGCGGCACGCCCTTCGCCCCGAAATGTGACAGGCCCCGAGGGAAGCGCTGTATCGGCCAGCCGGGACACGCAGCAGATGCCCCCGGAACTCAGGGGCTGGGAATGCGCCGATAGACGCCGTGCTCATAGGTGGCATACCTTCGGCACTAAAAAATACCGCCGATGGTCGTGAAGTTACACGAGCCTTCCTTGTAGCATCCGGGCATCGAGGCCTTGAACCAAGAGTGACTGAGCTCTCCTGTCGTCATCAGTTGCTCGAATGCCTGCTGCCATTCAAGGATGGTGATGCCCTTCTGGTGGGGCTTGGCCGGATTGTTGTGGTTTGGGATCGTATAGATGAGCGCTCGCTGGCCGCGGCGCATTCCCCATCCTTTCACCAAAAAGTCACCGCGCGCCTGCGGCTTGGGGATGATGGTGCCCGGTGCCACTTGATCCAGCCAGTCAAGGAACTCCTTCGTCTTGTCTGTCTGCAAGAGCCTATCTCCCTGAGTCCGCTTCTCAGTCTCGCGCCAGTTCCTGCGCAGCTCGCGTCTTGGCCGAGGGCTGCGCGAGTATGGATTGTCGGGTCGAGCCCGACAATGACGCTGTGGGCGACGATCAGGACGTTGGGGCCAGCACACACTCCGGTGGAATGCTCCTGGAGCTCAGCCGATCTGCTCGAAGTGAACGGACCCGATTTCCTACGACGCCACCCCCGGCCCCCAGATGTCCGAGAGGGCATGGCCGAGCGGAAAAGGATCGGTGGGGTCGAGGGCGATTTCTTCGCGGGAGAAGAGCCAGGCGCGGCCGGTGATGCGGGGGAGGATGGCGGGGCGGCCGTCGGGGAGGCGGGTGGTGGTGGCGATCTCGGAGTCGAAGCGGGTGCCGATGGTCGAGCGGAAAAGCACACGGTCGCCTTCCTTCGCCTGCCGGCGCCGGTGCATGACGGCGAGGCGGGCCGAGGAGCCGGTGCCGCAGGGGCTGCGGTCGAGGCGGCCGGGCGGCATGACGGTGGCGTTGCGGGGCCCGTCCTCGTCCTCGCCGCACCACATGAGGTAGGCGAGGCCGCCGAGGCCGGGGCGCTCCGGGTGCTCGGGTGTGATCCGGGCCTGGGCCGCCTCGAGGATGGCCATGCCGGTCTCGACCAGGGCGCGGGCGTGGCGCGGCTCGACGCGAAGGCCCACGCTGGCGGGATCGCAGAGCGCATAGAAGACGCCGCCGAACGCGATGTCGACCAGCACCGGGCCGAGCGTTCGCACCTCGACCGGGACCTCGAGCGCCTGGCAGAAGCTCGGCGGGCATGTCGAGCGTGACGCTTTCGCATTTTCCGCCCCGGCAGGCGGCGCGGGCGCGGACGAGGCCGGCCGCGGTGTCGAGGGTGACGATGGTCTCCGGCTCCCGCATCGGCAGCATGCCGGTCTCGAGCAGGGCGGTCGTGACGCAGATCGCGTTGGACCCCGACATGGCGTGGCACCTGTCGGGCTGCATGACGATGAAGGCCGCGTCGGCCGAGGGCTCGGTGGGCGGCAGGAGGAGGTTGACCGAGGCGTTGGGGCCGCCCCGGGGCTCGAGGACGCAGAAGCGGCGGAGACCGTCGCCCTCCCCGTTCATCCAGTGCAGCTTCTCGAGCATGGTGGCGCCCGGGACGTCGAGCACGCCGCCCGTGACGATCCGGCCGATCTCGCCCTCGGCATGGACGCCGAGGAGGCTCAGGGTCCGGCTCCAGCGCATCGCCTCCTCCACTCCTTGCCTGCCCTTCCACCCCTCCCTATATCCGCCCGAGCCTCGTCAGAAACCAGAGCCGGCCATGCGCCTCCTGATCGCGATCTTCCTGCCGTTTCTTCTGTTCTTCACGATCGGCCGGCCGATCGCGGGCATCATCTGCCTCGTGCTGCAGATCACGCTGATCGGCTGGATCCCGGCCGCGCTCTGGGCGATCTATGCGCTCTCGCAGTGGAACACCGACCGCAAGATCGGGGCGATGCAGCGCGGCACCTGAGCGATGCCCAAGATCACCGGCGGCACCGTCATCAAGCTCGCGATCTGGTCGCTCGTCGTGGGCGCCCTCCTGGCCTTCTTCAACATCACGCCCCAGGAGATCATGGGCTGGGTAACCGGCTGGATCGGCGATGTGGCGGGCAACATCCAGCACTATACCGGTCAGGCGATCGCCTACATCCTGCTCGGCGCCTGCGTCGTCGTGCCGATCTGGCTCGTGAGCTATCTCATGAGGGCGCTCAAGGGGCGCTCATGAGGCGTCCGTCCGCGAGCCTTCCGGGTCAGCCCTCCCCGCGCGCCATGCCGGGGATCAGGAAGGCGTCGATCGAGCTCCAGATGGCGACGACGACAAGACCGAACGTCGCCCAAGGCACGAAGCCGAAGACGAGCGAGACCAGCGTGAGAAGCAGCATGGTCAGGCCCGAGCCGTCCCGTCCGAGATAGTATCGGTGAGCGCCAAAAGTGCCCAGGAAGAACCATAGAAGGTAGGCGACAACGAGACTCTTGCCGCCCCTGTCATGGCGCATCGGGCGCGCCGCCGTGTCGCCGGAGGTCCTGGCCATTCCATCCACCGCTCCCGCAATGGGAGACGCGATCCTAGGCCGGATGAGGTGAAGGAATCACAAAGCCCTGGACACCCCGAGACGAGGCTCACCGCCTCGCGGTCTCGAGGGCGCCCTGGACGAGGTGGATCAGCCAGTCGAGGCCGTGGCTGGCGAGGTCGGCCGGGCCGCCGGCCCCCGTCTCCGGGCCGGGCCGGGCGCTGGCGACGGCGGGGGCCGGGGCAGGCGTCGCCAGCATGACGTCCCGCCAGATCTGCGCGGGGAACGAGCCGCCGGTGACGCCGCGCATTGGCCGGTCGTCGTCGTTGCCGAGCCAGACGCCGGCCACGTAGCGGCCGCTGTAGCCGACGAACCAGGCGTCGCGGCTGTTCTGGGTCGTGCCGGTCTTGCCGGCGGCCGGCCGGGCGCCGAGGTCCGCGGCATGCCCGGTGCCGTCGTCGACGACGTTGGCGAGGAGACGCTGCATCAGGGCCGCAACGCCCGGCTCGATGACCCGGACCTCTGTCGGCGTGTAGCGGTAGAGGGTGCGGCCGCCGGCCTCGCGGACCTCCCGAACGGCGAAGACCGGGCGGCGGATGCCGCCGGTGGCGAAGGGGAGGTAGGCGGCGGTGAGCTCGAGCGGCGTCACCTCAGAGGTGCCGAGCGCCAGCGAGGGCACGGCCTGCAGGTCCGAGGCGATGCCGAGCTGGCGGGCCGTCCTGACGACCTTGGCCGGGCCGACCTCCTGGATCAGGCCGATCGAGGCCAGGTTGAGCGAGCGGGCGAGGGCATCCTCGAGGGTCACCTTGCCATAGGTCTTGCCGTCGAAGTTCGAGGGCGACCAGCCGCCGATCCGTATCGGCCGGTCGAGGATGACGCTATCCGGGCGGTAGCCGCTCTCGAGCGCCGTCAAATACAGAAAAGGCTTGAAGGCGGAGCCCGGCTGGCGCTCGGCGAAGGCCGCGCGATTGAAGCGGTTCTGCCGGTAGCTGTCGCCGCCGACCATGGCCCGGACGGCACCCGAGGTGTCGAGGACCACGATGGCCCCCTGCTGGACGTCGCGGCGGATGCCCGGACCCTCGACGATTTTCCCGAGCGCCGCCTCGGCGGCCTGCTGGATGCGACGGTCGAGAGTGGTGCGCACGACGAGGTCGTGCTCGGGCTTGCCCAGGCTTCCGGTCAGGCCGTCCAGCACCCAATCGACGAACCAGCCGGCGAGGTCGGTCTGGCTCTCGGGCGCCAGGCGCGCCGGGGCGAGCTTGGCGGCCTGGGCCCGTCCCTTGTCGATGTAGCCCTCGTCGACCATCCGATCGAGCACCACCCCCGCCCGCTCGCGCGCCCGGTCGAGGTCGCTGGTCGGCGCCAGCGCGGACGGCGCCTTGAGGAGGCCCGCGATCATCGCCGCCTCGGCGAGGCTCACCTTGGCCGCGGGCTTTCCGAAGTAGCGCTGGGCCGCCGCCTCGACGCCGTAGGCGCCGGCCCCCAGATAGACCCGATTCAGATAGAGGGTAAGAATCTGGTCCTTGGTAAGCCGGGCCTCGAGCCAGAGGGCGAGGGTCAGCTCCTCGAGCTTGCGACGCAGCGAGCGCTCGGGCGTGAGGTAGAGGTTCTTGGCGAGCTGCTGGGTGATGGTGCTGCCTCCGGCGACGACGCCGCCGGAGCGGAGGTTGACCAGGACCGCGCGCACCATGCCGATCGGGTCGATGCCGAAATGGCGGTAGAAGCGGTGATCCTCGGTCGCGATCACGGCTTTCACGAGCAGGGGGGAGATGTCGTCGAGGCTGACGAAGCGCCGGCCCTCGGCCCCCCGCTGCGCCAGCACGCTGCCGTCGTCGGCCAGGAGCGTGATGGTGGCCTGCTCGCTCTCCTTGAAGAGCTCGTTGGTGTCCGGCAGGCTGGGCGCGAACGTGAAGAACAGAACGACCCAGCCGACCAGCATGAGCATCAGGAAGGCCGGGACGGCGGCCAACAGCCGCACGAGAAGGCTGCGCCGGGGCGGCTTCTGCGGGGGGCGGGTCCCGGGTGGGCCGGATCTGGACGAGCGGGCGGGTCGGGCCATGGGCGGACGGGCGGCGGTCCCTTGGGTCGAGGTCGGCTTGTTGTTGCGGGGTCAGTCAGACATAGCTTAGCGGCACAGGCCAGCGCAAACGGATCCCCCTCCCATGGACGGCCCGCTCCTTCTTCCCGACCCCGACGATCCCCGCCTGACCCAGGCCGTGACGGGCATCGACCAGGACGGCAAGCCGATCGAGGCCGCGATCATCTACGAGCGGCCGCTGACGCTGTTCCTGAACGGCCAGGAGATCGTCACGATGATGACGATCGGCGACCATCCGGACTATCTGGCCCTGGGCTATCTCCTGAACCAGAACATGCTCCGCCCCGACGATGTCGTGACGGCGGTCGAGCACGACCCGGACCTCGAGGTCGTGGTGGTGCGGACCATGCGGCCGACCGACTATGAAGAAAAGCTGCAGAAAAAGGTGAGAACCTCGGGCTGCGCCCAGGGCACCGTGTTCGGCGACCTCATGGAGCGGTTCGAGACGGTGCGCCTTCCGGCCGACGCCGTGCTCAAGACGAGCTGGCTCTATGCCCTGACCAAACGGATCAACACCCTGCCCTCGCTCTACCTCAAGGCCGGCGCCATCCACGGCTGCTGCCTCTGCGAGGGGCCGGAGGTGCTGCTCTACATGGAGGATGTCGGCCGGCACAACGCGGTCGACAAGATTGCGGGCTACATGTGGCGCCACGGCATCGGCCCCGAGGGCAAGATTTTCTACACCACCGGCCGGCTCACCTCGGAGATGGTGATCAAGACTGTGCAGATGGGCATCCCGGTCCTGATCTCGCGCTCGGGCTTCACGGCATGGGGGGTCGAGCTGGCACGGCAGGCCGGCCTCACCCTGATCGGGAGGGCCCGGGGCAGCCGCTTCCTGGCGCTTTCCGGCGCCGAGCGGATTCGCTTCGACGCCGACTCGCAGGCCGTCGGCGAGGAGGACCGGCGCCACAGACGCAAGGCTGCCACAGACGACGAGGCCGCCTGACCGCCCGGCGCAGGGAGCCGCGTCCTCGCGCGTGCCAGGAGCGCGGAACCTCACGGCTCCTCGGGGCGTTGCCGGGTATGTCGGGGCGCCGGATGAAAGAGGCGATGCCCGCGTCCGCATCAGCGTGGCGGGGTATCGTGCCCTGGCCCGATCTGGGTGAGAAGCATGCGCTCGACGATCGACGATGCGCGACTGGCGCCGCCCAAGGGCGGCGGCTTGGTCTACGGCCTCGTCGCCGGGCTCTCGCTTCTGTTCCTGGGTATCGTCGCCGGCGCCTTCGTCATGGTTCAGGACATCTACCCGGCGAAGCCGCTCAAGGAGGCGATCCGCGGCGGGGTCGCCTACTATTCCAAGCTGACCCAGAGCACGGACCCGCTCGACACCGACCTCTGGCGCCCGGCCCGGAGGGCCGAGAAAGGGGTCGTCCGCTACGACCCCGCCCGAGCGATGAACGGCCTCACCCTCTACAGCTCGGGCGACGCGCAGAAGGCCCAGCTGATCGACATGCAGGGCCGGGTCGTTCACGAATGGTCCCTGCCCTTTAGCCGGATCTGGGACGACACCGCGGCCGTCAAGCACCCGATGCCGGACGACCACATCTACATCGAGAAGGCGCACGTCTTCCCGAACGGTGATCTGCTGGCGCTCTATGTCGCGGTCGGCGACACGCCCTGGGGCTATGGGCTCGTCAAGCTCGATCCCAGCTCGAACATCATCTGGAAATACCTGGCCCATACCCACCACGACTTCTCGCTGGATGCGAAAGGCGACATCTTCGTCCTCACCCAGGAGATCGCCACCGGCCCGCTGCCGGGCTTCGACTATCTCGAGCCGCCGCGGATCGACGACTTCCTGGTCGAGCTGTCGCCGGGCGGCAAGGTGCTGAGGAAGATCTGGGTGACCGGGGCGCTGGCCGACTCGCCGGCCGGGCGGCGCTTCAACATGGTGCCCTGGTACACGCGCGAAGGCAGCGGCGACTATCTGCACACCAATTCGGTCGACGTCATCGACCGACCCATTCCCGGCGTGCCGGGCAGCCATGCGGGCCAAGCGCTTCTCTCCTTCCGGGAGATCAGCACGATCGGTCTGCTCGACGTCGACAGCGGCAAGCTGGTCTGGGCGACGGCGGGCCCTTGGATGCGGCAGCACGATGCGGAGCTGACCGAGGCCGGGACGCTGATGGTCTTCGACAACGAGGGCGATCTAGGCGACAATGCGGCGTCGCGCGTCCTGGAGCTGCGGCCGGACACGATGCAGATCGTCTGGAGCTATGGCGGACACCCGGGCCAGCCGCTCGAGAGCCTGGTCCGATCGAGCGAGAGCCGCCTCGCGAACGGCAATACCCTGATCGTCGAGTCGGACGGCGGCCGGGTGATCGAGGTGACCCCGTCGGGCGACGTGGTCTGGGAGTTCGTCAACCCGGTCCGCGGCGGCGTCGATCAGAAGAAAATTCCGATCATCTTCTGGGTCCAGCGGCTCGACCCCCAGGGCCTCGATGCGGATTTCCGCAACAGCTTGGCCCGTCCCTAGCGCGGGCGGAGGAAATGGACATGTCACGCACCTTGTCTCTTGCGATCCTGGCTCTTCTCCTGACGGTCGGGATCACGGCACCCGCCCTCGCCTATATCGGCCCGGGCGCCGGCCTGGGCGTGCTCTCGGCCTTCTGGGCGCTGCTGGTGGCGGTGCTCAGCGCGCTCGGCTTCATCGTCCTCTGGCCGATCCGGCGCTTCCTGCGGCGCTCGAAGCCGCAGCACGGCCCGGCCGAGCGCCCGCGGGCCTCCTGACCGTTCGGACACCAGCCCATGGGCATCCTCGACCTTCCCGCGCCGCTGCTGAGCTGGATCGACGGCGAAGCGGGCCTTCTGCTCGGGCCCACGCTCCGCCTCGCCGTCTGGGCCGTGATCGGCGCCCTCCTCTCGATGATGATCTACCGGGAGCTGACGCCGCAGCGGCGGCTCGCCCTGATCGAGGCCGCCACCCTGCGGCTGCGCCGCCGGCTGGACCGCCACGAGGGCGAGCTGGGCGAGGCGATGCCGGTGATCCTGCGCATGCTGGGGCTGTCGCTGCTGCGCCTCCGCCTCGTCCTCGTGCCGGCCCTGGTCGGCGCCCTCCCGGTGATCTGCCTCTTCGTCTGGGCGAGCACCAATTTCGACGCCGAGTTGCCGAGCGATCCCGTGGCGGTGGCGGCGCGGGTCAAGCCCGAGACGTTCACGGCCGTGGTCACCCCGCCCAGACCGCGGGCCGTGGTGGCCGGGCCGGCCGTGCCGAGCGTCGCGCCTCACGCCGCCCCGGGGGCCAAGACCGCTGCCAAGAAGGGCCAGCCCAAGCCGCATGTCGTGGCGCTCGATGCGAGCGGCCAGGTCGTGGCCAGGGTTATCCTCAAGGCGCCGGTCGAGACGATCCAGAAGCGCACCTGGTGGAACGCGCTGATCGGCAACCCGGGTGGCTACCTGCCGGCGGACGGGCCGATCGACCGCATCGACCTCGACCTGCCGCGCATCGCGTACCTGCCCTTCGGGCCGGACTGGCTGCGGGGGTGGGAGGCGCTCTTCTTCGGGGTCATGCTGATGAGCTCGCTCGGGCTCAAGCTGGCATTCAGGATCCGCTAGGGAGGATCCGCAAGGCGGGAGGCGGCCATGGGGCAGCCGGACGATCGGGCCTTCGACCCCTTCGCGGTGGATCGCTGGACGGATCTCGCGGGCGGCTTCGCCAGCAGCCGTCCGCGCCTGATGGCCCGGCTCGGCAACCTCGAGACGCGGCTGCTCCAGGACGAGCTCGACGGGGTCGAGATCGACCGGCCCGTCTTCATCGCCGGCCTCGCCCGCTCGGGCAGCACCATCCTCCTGGAATGCCTGGCCGAGCACCCACACGCCACGACCCATCGCTATCGGGACTATCCGGGCGTGATGGCGCCGGTGGCCTGGAGCAAGCTCACCGACCGGCTGCTGGCCGGCCGCGAGGTCAGGGCCGAGCGGGCGCATGCGGACGGCATCGAGGTGACGCCCGAGAGCCCCGAAGCGATCGAGGAGATGATCTGGACCGCCTTCTTCCCGGGCCTCCACGATCCCGCGACGTCGAATGTGCTGGACGGCGCCACCGACAATCCTGCCTTCGCCGGCTTCTACCGCGACCATGTGCGGAAGCTGCTCTGGCTCAGGGCCGGGCGGCGCTACGTCTCCAAGGGCAACTACAACCTGACCCGCCTGGCGTATCTCCAGAAGCTGTTTCCCGACGCGCGGCTCGTGGTGCCGGTGCGCGAGCCGCTCTGGCACGTGGCGTCGCTCATGAAGCAGCACGCCCTCTTCTCGGCCGCCGAGGAGCGCCATCCGGCAGCGCTGCGCTACATGCAGCGGGTCGGCCATTTCGAGTTCGGGCTCGACCGTCGCCCGGTCAACACCGGCAATGGCACGGCGACGGCCGAGATCCAGGAGCTGTGGCGCGCCGGCCGGGAGGTCCAGGGGGTGGCGCGCTACTGGGCGGAGCTGCACCGCTTCCTGCTCGACCAGATCGAGGGCAGCCCGGCGCTCCGGGCCGCGACGCTGATCCTGCGCTACGAGGATCTCTGCCGGTCGCCCGAGCGGACGCTGGGCCGGCTGCTCGGGCATTGCAGGCTCGAGCCCGTGCCGGGGCTGATCGAGCGTCTGGCGGCGCGAATCCGCTTCCCCACCTATTACACGCCGCGCTTCGACGAGGCCGACCGTGCGGCGATCGAGTGGCTGACCGCCGACGTCGCCCGCTGCTTCGGCTATCCCCTAGAGACCGAAGCCTCCGACGAGCCGTCCCCGACGACCGCCGCCGACGCGGGCTCGCGGACGGCCTGAGCCGCGCTCCACGTCGATAGTGGGAGGCGCCGGATTGACACCCGGAGCCTCCGGGACGTATGTTCCAGCTCGGAAAACGTTATTCCATTATATGGAACAACAATGCTTCAGGGAGCTCTTCCGGTGCTGGCGACGCCGTTCGCGGTGTCGGGCGAGGTGGACCATCAGAGCCTGCAGCGTCTCATGGCCTATGTGGTCGAGGCCGGGGCGGACGGCGTCGTCTTTCCAGGGGTCGCGAGCGAGTTCGATTTCCTGACCTCGACCGAGCGCACCGCGGCGCTGGAGGTCATCGCCGAGGCGGCGGGCGGGCGCTTGCCGATCGTCGTCGGCGCCAGCGCCGCCACGGCCGCGGAGGCTGGCGCCCTCGCCCGCGAAGGCGCGGCGCGGGGGGCGACGGCGGCGATGGTGATGGCGCCGGCCGCGGTCGGCAGCGAGGTCGCATCGCTCGTCGCGTTCTTTGCCGCGGTGGCCGAGACGGCCGGAATCCCGATCGTTCTGCAGAACGCGCCGCCGCCGGTGGGAGCCGGGCTGCCGGTCGAGACGACGCTGGAGGTCGCGGCGTGCGTGCCCGAGATCCGGTTCGTAAAGGAGGAAACACTGCCCTGCGGACAGCGGATCACGCGGCTGATCGCCGGGGCGCTGGCGACCCTCGAGGGCGTGATCGGCGGGGCCGGTGGGCGCTACATCGTGGACGAGCTCAACCGGGGTGCGGCCGGGACGATGCCCGCGGCCGAGCTGACCGAGGCGCATGCGGCGATCGTGCGGGCGCACCGCGACGGCGACGGGGCCACGGCCCGCCTGATCTTCAACCGGACGCTGCCGCTCCTGAGCTTCCAGGCGGTGTTCCGGATGCGGATGACCAAGGCCGTGCTGGTGGCGCGCGGCATTTTTTCGACCGAGCTGTGCCGGGCGCCGGGGCCCGACCTCGACGCCGGCGACCGCCGGGAGCTGCGGGCGATGCTGGACGAGGTGACCGATCTCCTCACCGTCCGCCCGCCCATGCCCGCCGCCGTGCTCCGGGACGCCGCCTGATGGACCCGGTCCAGCGTGTCGACTGCTTCGTCCTCACGATCCCGCGTGACGAGCCCTATCTCGGCCGCGCGCGGGCCGGCGAGGAGGCGAATGGAAAGGGCTATCTGGTCAGGAAGGGCAACCGCACCGTCTATCCGGTCTTCGACCGCTCCGTCCTCGTGCGGCTGACGAGCCGCGACGGCGCCGTGGGCTGGGGCGAGACCTACGGCATCGTGGCCCCCGGCGCCGCCAAGGCGATCATCGAGGACCTCCTCACCGACTTCGTGATCGGTCGCGACCCGTTCGACGCATCCGTCGTCCACGAGGACCTCTATGACCTGATGCGGGTCAGGGGCTACACCGGCGGCTTTTACCTCGACGCGCTGGCCGCGATCGACATAGCGCTCTGGGATCTGGCCGGGCACCAGGCGGGGCTGCCGGTGGCGAAGCTCCTGGGCGGGCGGCGGCACGAGCGGATTCCGGCCTATGTCTCGGGCCTCCCGAAGCCCACCCTGGAAGAGCGGGTCGAGATGGCCCGCCTGTGGATGGGAAAAGGCTTCTCCTCGGTGAAGATAGCGGCCGCCGTGGCCGACGAGGGCAGCGTGCGCGAGCTTCAGGCGCTGCGCCGGGGCCTGGGCGACGAGGTGCAGATCGCCGTCGACCTGCACTGGCAGCTCGAGGCGGCCGAGGCCGTGCGGCTGATCGGGGCGATGGCGCCCGAGCGCCCCTGGTTCGCCGAGGCGCCGGTCAAGCCCGAGGATATCGACGGCCAGGCCTGGGTCGCGGCGCACAGCGGCGTGCCCCAGGCTCTGGGCGAGGAGTGGCGCACCGTCTACGAGGCGCGACCGCGGCTCGAGCGGCGGGCGCTGGCCATCCTCCAGCCCGAGATGGGCCATACCGGCATCACCCAGTTCGTGCGCATGGCCCAGCTCGCCCAGGCCCATCACTGCCAGGTGATTCCCCACGCCACGATCGGGCTCGGCATCTTCCTCGCGGCGAGCCTGCAGGCGGGCGCCACGCTGGCGAGCCTCGTCTCGCACGAGTTCCAGCATTCGATCTTCGATCGCAACCGCCGCCTGCTCGAGGGCGAGTTGCGCTGCGAGGCCGGGTTCTACGATGTGCCGGACCGCCCGGGCCTGGGCGTCAGGCCGACCGAGGAGGCGCTCGCGCTGATGGAGGCGTGAGACGGCCCCAGAAGCAGAACGAGATCAGGGAAGGAGCCACCCGATGACCGTCACGCGATCCCTCCGGCGCCTCGTGCTCGCCGCCGGCGTCGTCGCCCTCGTGGCCGGCGCCACGGCCGTGCGGGCCTCGGCCGAGACCACGCTCCGCTTCATGTCCTGGCAGGTCGAGGACAAGGCCTTCGGCCCGTGGTGGAAGGCGGCGATCGCCGCGTTCGAGGCGAAGCATCCGGACGTCAAGATCGAGTTCACGCAGGTGCCGCGCGACTCCTATGCGGACCAGATGACGACGCTCTTCGCCAGCGGCTCGCCGCCGGACATCGTCCACCTCGCCTCGTTCGAGTTCCAGGCTTTCGCCGACAATGGCTGGCTCGAGGACCTCGATCCCTGGATCAAGAAGTCGAATCTCGACCTCGAGGGCTGGGCAGGCCAGCAGATCTGCAAGTTCGACGGCCACGATGTCTGCATCATGCTGCTCTATTTCGGCTACGTCATGGCCTACAACCAGGCCATGCTCGATGCCGCCGGGGTGAAGGTGCCGACCAACTGGGACGAGTATCTGTCGGCTGCGAAGAAGCTCACGATCGACGAGAACAAGGACGGCCTGACCGACCAGTACGGTGTCGGCATCTCGACGGCGGCCGGCGGCGGCCAGTATCTGAGCGAGCTATTGTCCTATGTGCTCGACACGGGCGCACGCTTCACCAATGCCGAGGGGCCAGCCGACGTTCGACACGCCGGAGATGGTCGAGGCGCTGGGCCACTGGAAGCTGCTCATCAAGGATCGGCTGACCCCGGTCGACATGCCGGCCGGCGCCGTGCGCCAGGCCTTCATCGAGGGCAAGATCGCGACGCGCATCGACGGGCCCTGGATCTGGGGGCTGATGCGGTCGGCGGCCCCCGCGATCCGCGACCAGCTCAAGCTCGCGGCCCCGCCCTTCCATCCGCCGGGCGGCGGCTCCTCCAACGTCATCACCATGCCGAGCGACCTCGATCCGGCGAGGAAAGAGCTGGTCTGGGACTTCATCATGCAGGTGACGTCGAAGGAGTGGCAGGAGAAGTTCGCCACGGTCGCGGCCCAGCCCTCGCCGCGCCCGGGCGCCGTGCCGGCCGATATCGAGCAGAAGGTGCCGGTCTTCGACCTCATGACCAAGACGATGGACGAGGCCGCCGCCGCCGGCGTCGACCGCGTGCCCACGGGCTACGAGGTCAAGTTCAACGAGTTCGCCAAGATGATCACCGAGGAGGCGCAGCGGATGATCGTCGAGGACCTGACTCCCGCCGACGCTGCGGCGCGCATGCAGAAACGTGCGCTGGCCATGAAGTGATGGCGAGCGGCGCCACCCGGCCGGGGGTCGCCGCGGACTTTGCCACCGGGCGGGGTGCCACGGCGCCCGCCCGGCCCTTCTGGCACTGGCCGGGTCACGTATCTCTCCCGGCCGGGCAACCAGCACAAGCTCGGCTACATCCTCCTGCTGCCGGCGCTCGTGATGATCGTCCTGATCATCGCCTACCCGCTGGTGCTCTCGGTCGGGCTCAGTCTGCAGGACGTCAAGATCGCCCGCATCGGCGGCCCCCACAAGCCCTGGACGCTCATCAACTACCAGCGGCTCCTGACCTCGCCCGAGTTCTGGAGCAGCGCCTGGGTGACGGTGCGGCTCGTCGCCACCGTCTCCATCGCCTGCTTCGTCGTCGGCCTCGGCACGGCGCTGCTTCTGAACGAGCCCTTCAAGGGCCGCCGGATCGCCCGCCTGCTGGTGGCCCTGCCCTGGGCGGTGCCCGAGGTCGTGGCGGTCGTCATCTGGTGGTGGATCTTCGACAGCTCCTTCGGGGTGCTGAACTGGTTCCTCGTCACGGTCGGCATCACCGCCCACCCCATCGCCTGGTTCTCCTCGACGTCGGGCTCCTTCTTCGCCGTCTCGGTCGTGATGATCTGGAAGGGCTATCCGTTCGTCTCGATCATGCTCCTGGCCGGGCTGCAGGCGATCCCGGGCGAGTACTACGAGGCCGCCCAGATGGACGGCGCCAATGTCTGGCAGCGCTTCCGCCACGTCACCCTGCCCTGCCTCTCCCCGGTTCTCGCCGTGACCATGGTGCTGGTGATGATCTGGGTCTTTCGTGATTTCTCGATCATCTGGGTGCTGACCGAGGGCGGCCCGATCGGCGCCACCGAGACGCTCGGCATCATGACCTACCAGCAGGCCTTCGGCTTCTACAAGATGGGCTACGGCGCAGCATTGGGCGTCGTCACCCTCGTCGTCTGCGCCGTCGCCGCCCGCTTCATGGTGCGGCGCGTCAGCCAGCCGCTCTACTGAGGAGACCGGGCATGCGGCCCTCCTCCCTCAGGAACGGTCTCGTCGGCACCGTCACCTTCGCCTTCTGCGCGCTCGTGATGTTCCCGATCTACTGGATGCTGATGACCTCGCTGGCGCCGGCCAACCAGCTCCGCTCCTTCCCGCCGGTGTTCCTGCCGCCGCACCCGAACTGGCAGGTCTACTGGCAGATGCTGACCCAGCGGCCGCTGCTGCTCTGGCTCTCGAACTCGACCCTGGCGGCGGCCGCCGCGGTCGCCATCTCGCTCAGCGTCAGCGTGCTCGCGGCCTACAGCCTCTCGCGCTTCCGGCTGCGCGGCGGCCATGCGCTCGGGCTTTTCATCCTCATGAGCAAGATGCTGCCGGCGACGCTGCTCGTGATCCCTCTCTTCGCGATCTTCCGCGAGATCGGCCTGATCGGCAGCCTGTGGTCGATCATCCTCGCCCACTCGACCCTCATCATCCCGTTCAGCACCTGGATGCTGAAGGGCTATTTCGACACCATCCCGACCGAGCTCGAGCAGGCGGCGATGATCGACGGCTGCTCGCCCCTGGGCGCCCTCTGGCGCGTCGTCCTCCCGGTGGCGCGGCCGGGCATCGCCGCGACCGCCCTCTATGGCGTCGTCCTCTCCTGGGCCGACTACGCCTTCGCCCGCACCTTCCTCACCAGCGAGCAGACCGCCTGGACCGCCAATGTCGGCATCGCCACCCTCAAGGGCGAATACATGACGAGCTGGAACGAGGTCATGGCGGCCTCCATGCTCACCGCCCTCCCGATCATTTTTATCTATCTTTTCCTCGAGCGCTTCCTCGTCGGCGGCCTGACCGCCGGGGCCGGCAAGTAGGCGAAGTCGAAGACCAGCAAGCAGGACAGAGCGATGTATCGCGATCCGCGCTTCGAGAGGTTCGATCTCCTGCCGCTCACCGGCTCCCTCGGGGCCGAGGTGCGCGGCATCGACCTGGCGGCCCGGCCGGACGACGCCACCTTCGGCGATCTCCGCCGGGCGCTCGATCTCTTTCACGTCCTGGCCGTGCGCGACCAGGAGCTCGACCCGGAAAGCCTGCACCGGGTGGCCCGGCGCTTCGGGCCCGTTCAGCGGCAACCCGGTGCACGTCCCGCTCGACGGCTTCGACGACATCGTCCGCTTCGTCCGCGAGCCCGAGGACACCGGCGGCGTGATCGGCGAGAAGTGGCACATGGACCTCGCCTGGATGGAGCGGCCGCCGGGCATGACCATGCTCTATGGCGAGGTCATTCCGCCGGTCGGCGGCGACACCTGCTTTGCCAGTCTCGAGCACGCGCTGAAGGCACTGTCGCCGGGCTGCGGGACCTCCTCGCCGGGCTCACCGGCGTCCATAGCGGAAAAGGCGTCTTCGCCACCAACGCCGCCCACAAGCATCTGGGCGTGCAGGAACGAGAGCCGCGCGGTCGAGGATGTCGAGACCGAGCATCCGGTGATCTGCGCGCATCCCGCGACCGGCACGCCCTATCTCTTCGTCAGCAGCGTGCTGCGCCGCTTCAAGGGCCTCACCGAGGCCGAGAGCCAGCCGATCATCGACCATCTGCTGGGCGTCGCGACGCGGCCCGAATTCACCTGCCGGATGCGCTGGGAGCCGCGCACGCTCGGGATGTGGGCCAACCCCTTCGTCCTGCACACGGCCATCAACGACTATCCGGGCCAGCGCCGCGTCATGCTGCGGACCACGGTCGAGGGCGCCCTCCCCCGCGCCGCGGCGGCGGCTCCGGCGCACGGCACGGCCGCCGCGGCCTGAGCGCATGGCGCGGGCAGACACCTCTGCCGGGCGCGGAGGAGGCGGTCGGCGCCGTCCCGGGGGCGCAGGCCCTGCTCAAGGGCCTGGCCGTGCTGGATGCCGTGGGCGAGAGCGAGCGGCCGCTGCGCTTCCGGGACCTCGCCCGGCTGACCGGCCTGCCCAAGGGGACGCTGCACCGCATCCTCCAGGCGCTGATCGAGCGCCGCCTCGTCCGCCTCGACCCGACGGACAGCACCTACCGGCTGGGCCACCGGCTGTTCGAGCTGGCGCACAAGGTCTGGGCCGCCTTCGACATCCGGGGGGCCGCCGCCCCCGAGCTCGACCGGCTGGCCCAGGAGACCGGCGAGTTCGGTGACGCTGGCCGAGCTCGACCAGGGGGCGGCGCTCTATGTCGACGAGCGCAACTCCAGCCAGCCTTTTGGGCTCAGGATCGGCGTCGGCCGCCGGGCGCCGCTGCACGCGACGGCGATCGGCAAGGTTCTCCTGGCCTTCCTGCCGCCGGCCGAGCAGCAGGGCCAGCTGGCGCGGCCTCGGGCTGGAACGGTTCACCGCGGCCACGATCGTCCTGCCCGAGCGGCTGGCCCAGGAGCTGGCGCTGACCCGGGCGCGCGGCTACGCGATCTCGGAGGAGGAGCATCTCGAGGGCGTCTCGGCGGTCGCAGCACCCGTGCTCGACCATCGGGGCCGGCCGATCGCGGCCATCGGCGTGCTGGGTCCGCGCTACCGGCTCACCGGCGACCGGCTGCACACGACGGGCCGCGAGCTGATGCAGGCGGCGCGGCGCATCTCGGGCAATGTCGGTGCCGCCGGGCCCAGCATGGTGACCGCACCCCGGCCGGCCGCCGCGACGCCGGCCGAGGTGACCTGCGTGCTGCCGGCGACCGCCTATCTGGGCGAGGGGCCGCTCTGGTCCCCCGACGAGCAGCGGCTCTACTGGGTCGACATCCTGGCGCCGGCGGTCCACCGCCTCGATCCGGCGACCGGACGGGACGAGGTCCGGCCGATGCCGCGCCTCGTGGCGGCGCTGGCGCTGCGCGAGGCGGGCGGCCTCGTGGCGGTGACCCAGGCCGGGCTCGAGGCGCTCGACTTCGAGGCGGGCCGGCTCGAGCCCATCGTCGATCCCGAGGCCGACCTCGCGGACAACCGCTTCAACGACGCCAAGTGCGACCGGGCCGGCCGGCTCTGGGCGGGCACGATGCGGCTCGACGCCGGGGCGCGGCGCCGGCGCCCTCTACCGCTTCGACGCCGATCACGGCTGGTCCCGCATGGCCGGCGGCATCCACGTCGCCAACGGGCTCGACTGGAGCCCCGACCAGCGCATTTTTTATTTCGTCGATACCGGCGAGCTGACGATCTGGGCCTATGCCTTCGACCTCGAGCAGGGGCTGATCCGGGACCGCCGGCCCTTCGTCCGCCTGGCGCCCGGCAGCCGGTCGGCCGGACGGGCTCACGGTGGACGCCGAGGGCTTCGTCTGGTGCGCCATCTGGGACGGCTGGGCCATCCACCGCTACGCCCCGGACGGCCGCCTCGATCGCACCATGCCACTGCCCGTGCCCCGGCCCTCGAGCTGCGCCTTCGGCGGCCCCGCGCTCGACACCCTCTACATCACGACCGGCCGCATCCGCCTCTCGGCCGCCCTCCTGGCCGAGGCCCCGCTCTCGGGCAGCATTTTTGCGATCCGCCCGGGGTCTAGGGGCAGGCGCCGGCCCGCTACCGCGGATGACGCCGATCACCGCCCGCTACGCCAGCCTCGTGGACCGGCCGGTGCTCGTCACCGGCGGCGCCGACGGCATCGGCGCGGCCCTGGTCGAGGCCTTCGCGCGGCAGGGCGCCGTCGTGGGCTTCCTCGACATCGACGAGAAAAAGGCCGAGGCGCTGATCGACCGGCTGGAGCGGGAGGGCCTGCCGCGACCGCGGTTCGCCAGGGCCGACGTCCGCGACGTCGATGCTCTCCTGGCCGCAATCGATTCGCTGGAGAAGAGCTGCGGCGCCTTCCGGGTGCTCGTCAACAATGCCGGCGGCGACCGCCGCCACCGCCTGGACGAGATCACGCCCGAATTCTGGGACGAGCGCTTCGCCCTCAACCTGCGGCCGATGGTCTTTGCGGCGCGGCGGGTGGCGCCGGGCATGGCGGAGGCCGGCGGCGGCAGCATCGTCAATCTCGGCTCGACCTCGTGGATGAAGGCGGCACCCGACCTCGTCGCCTACGGCACCGCCAAGGCCGCCGTGGCCGGCCTCGACCCGAACGCTGGCGCGCGAGCTCGGCCCCGACCGCATCCGCGTCACCTGCGTCGCCCCCGACTGGGTCCTGACGCCCCGCAATCGGGGCACCGCGACGCCCGAGCGCGCTCGCCGCCGCGGCCGCCCGGCGCTGCCTGCCCGATCCGCTGGAGCCCGGGGACGTGGCCGCTCTGGTCCTCTGGCTCGCCGCCGACGACAGCCGAGGCATGACCGGCCAGACCCTGATCCTCGACGCGGGCGCGCTCTGAAGTCTTCCGTGGGGCCTCGCCAGTCGGGCTGTGCGTCAACCGGTCGGGAGGAAGGAAGCATGGCGTTCGCGATCAAGGCCGAGGTGCGCGATCCGCAGGCGGAGACGTTCGCGTTCACCGCGCAGAAGACGATGTATGGCGGCAAGCATATAGCCGAAGGCGACACGATTTTCGTGTTCGCCAGCGAGAACGAGGGCGGGCGGGGCCTCATCGCGCGCGGCGTCGTCACCTCCGCCGAAGCGATCGCGAGGAAGCCCGGCATCGCCCGGCAGACGCCGCGTGTGAGCCTCTCCATCAGACGCACCGCGCTCGCGAAGCGGCCGCTGGGGCGGCGCGAGCTCAAGCCTCTCACCGACTGGAATGACGGCCGGCCCGGGACCGAGCTGAATTTCAAATTCTATCGTCAGGCGACGAACAAGATCGTCGGCATCTCGGACGAAGCGGCGGCGTTCCTCGAGCGAGTTCTTCTAGCGCAACCGGCTACTCGCGCTTTGGCGGATGGCGGCCCTGGACGGCGGCGGCCTTCGGCGGGAGCGTCGAGACGAAAAGAAGGCCGCGATCGAGCCAGGTGGCGAGGGCCGAGTCGGTGGCGAAGCCTTCGGGATCGACGCGGACGAAGGCGGCCATGGTCCGGCCGGCGACCTCCATCGGCCGCACATGCGGTTGCGCGCGTGCGGACTTTGGCGGCCTCGGGGCCGACCCGCACCATGAGGGAGGTTCCGGTGACGCCGCAGCACATGTTGCCGCCCACCATGAAGCAGAGGCCGCCCATCATCCGGATCTCGGCGACGTCCGCCCTCGCCCCGAGGACGCGCCGCACGCGCTCCGCCGTCTGCTGGTCGTAGCTCATGGCCTCTCGTGCCCTCGGGTGCGGCGGCGTGCGGCCCGATCGTCCATCCGACACGCCGCGGCGAAGCGTCGGGGATGGAGGCCCGGGGCGCAAGCCGGCTCTAGGCGGCCGTCGCCCGCAGGCCCGCGAGCTCGGCTTCCAGCGTCGCGATGCGCCGGTCGCGCTCGGCCAGGGCGGCGGCGACGTCGGCGGCCTCGAAGCGCTGGGGAATGTGCTGGGGGCAGTTGGCGTCCCAGGCCAGCACATCGAACAGAAGAGCCTGCTCGGGGCGGGCCTTGTAGCCCTCGGGCATCAGCCGGGCCATCAGCTCGGCGTCGCCTTCGACGATGCGGGCCGTGCCCCAGATCTTGACGCGGCGCCGGTGCGCATAGTCGATGAGGAAGAGATGGGCCTTTGGATTTTCGGCGAGGTTGCCCTGGGTGATGTACTGGCGGTTGCCGATGAAGTCGGCGAAGCCGATCGTCCGGTCGTCGAGCACGCGGAGAAAGCCGGGCGGGCCGCCCCGATGCTGGATGTAGGGCTGGCCATCGGGGCTCGCGGTGGCGAGGAAGACGCTGGTCTGGGCCGCGATGAAGGCCGCGAGATCGGGCGTGATCCGGGTCTCCCAGGAGCCCTGCTCCTCCATGCGGGCGTAGGAGGCGCGCGAGCCCTTGCGGGCCTGCACCGCCTTGACCGCGGGCGTGAACGCGACGTCGCTGGCGTAGCTTTTTGCCGTTTCCATGGCTGCCTCCTTCAGAGGCCGAGGTCGCTGAGCGAGGGGTGATCGTCGGGGCGGCGGCCGAGCGGCCAGTGATATTTTCTGTCGATCGCCTGGATCGGGAGGTCGTTGATGCTGGCGAGGCGGAGGCGCATCAGCCCCTCCGCGTCGAATTCCCAGTTCTCGTTGCCGTAGCTGCGGAACCAGGTGCCGCTGTCGTCGTGCCACTCATAGGCGAAGCGCACGGCGATGCGGCTCTCGCGGAACGCCCAGAGCTCCTTGATCAGGCGGTAGTCGAGCTCGCGCTGCCATTTTCTCGTCAGGAAGGCCCGGATCGCGTCGCGGCCGGAGAGAAACTCGGCGCGGTTCCGCCACCGGCTGTCCTGCGTGTAGGCCAGCGCCACGCGGGCGGGATCGCGCGTGTTCCAGGCGTCCTCGGCGAGGCGCACCTTCTGCGCGGCGGTCTCGGCGGTGAAGGGCGGAAGCGGGGGGCGGGTCATGGGCGAGGCTCCTCGAGCAGGGGTGGCCGGCGAGCGCCGTCCATGGGCTTCGAGGTAAGCCTTTTCCGTCGAGCAAGATCAGATGGCATAAGCGGAAGCCTTCCTTCCAAGACAATGGAAGCCGTCGATGGACCGCCTCGAATCGATGTCGATCCTGGTCGCGGCCGTGGAGGCCGGCAGCCTCTCGGCGGCCGCCCGCCGCCTGGACACGCCGCTGGCGACCGTCAGCCGCAAGGTCTCGGAGCTCGAGGCGCATCTCGGGACGCGGCTCCTCGTCCGGTCGAGCCGCGGCCTGACGCCGACCGATACGGGCCAGGCCTATGTGGCGGCCTGCCGGCGGATCCTCGAGGAGGTGGGCGAGGCCGAGCGGGCGGCCATCGGGCGAGTACCGGGCCCCCAAGGGCGACCTCGCGATCACGGCACCCATCGTCTTCGGCCGCCTCCACGTCCTGCCCGTCGTGACGGCCTTCCTCGAGGCCTATCCGGAGATCGACATCCGGATGGCGCTGGCCGACGGGACGGTCGATCTTCTGGCGGAGCCCGTCGACGTCGCCGTCCGGATCGGCGCCCTGCCCGACAGCAGCCTCGTCGCGATCCGGCTGGGCCAGATCCGGCGCGTCGTCTGCCTGAGCCCCGCCTACGCGGCCAGGCGCGGCCTGCCCCGGAGGCCCCCGCCGACCTCGCCGGGCACGACTGCATCACCTTCCAGGGGCTGACCTCCCCGGAGGTCTGGAGCTTCGGAACCGGCAAGGCGGAGACGGAGGTCCGCGTCCATTCGAGGCTCACCGTCACGACGGCCGAGGCCGCGGCCGACGCCGCCATCGCCGGGGTCGGCATCACCCGCCTGCTCTCCTACCAGGTGGCCGAAGCGCTGCGCCAGGGCACGCTCGAGCTCGCCCTCGAGGCGTTCGAGCCGGCCCCCTGGCCGGTCAGCCTCGTCCACATCGGCGGCCGGCTTCTGCCGCTGAAGCTGCGCGCCTTTCTCGACTTCGCGGCGCCGCGGCTGAAGGCGCGGCTCGAGGGAGCTCGAGCCGTAGGGCGACGCCCCCTCAGGGGCGCGCTTCGAGGACCATGTTGAAGGGCGTCTCGGTGGCGCGGCGAAAGCGGGTGAAGCCACCTGCGGTCACGGCCTCGCGGAGCCGCCGCTCGCCGGCCTGGGCACCGAGGGCCGCCTTCCCCTCCTGGGCCAGCGAGGTCGGGACGCAGATCATGGTCGAGCCCGCGTAGTAGAGCCGGCCGACCGGATTGAGATTGCCCTCGAGGCTGTCCTGGGCCATGGGCTCGACGATCATCCAGGTGCCGTCGGGCGCCAGCGTGTCCCGGACGTGCCGCGACGCGCCTGTGGGATCGCCCATGTCGTGCAGGCAGTCGAAGAAGGTGACGAGGTCGTAGCCCTGGCCCGGATAGTTCTTGGCGAGCCCGACCTCGAAGCGGACCCGCCCGTCGGCGGCGTGCTCCTGCGCATGGGCCCGGGCCGCCTCGATCGAGGCGGGATGGAAGTCGAACCCGACGAAGGTCGACCTCGGAAAGGCCTCCGCCATCAGGAGCGTCGAGATGCCGTGGCCGCAGCCGACGTCCGCCACCTTGGCACCGCGCTCGAGCTTGGCGACCACGCCGTCGAGCGCGGGCAGCCAGCTCTGGACGAGGTTGGCCGCGTAGCCCGGGCGGAAGAAGCGCGCCGTGGCGCAGAAGAGGCACGCCGCCTGATCGCCCCAGTCGACGCCGGCCCCGCTCCTGAACCCCTCCTGGACCTTCGACTGATTGTCGAGCATCGCCGCGGCGACGTCGAACGCGCCCACCATGTGGAAGGGGCTGCTCTCGTCGGCCAGGACCTGCGCCTGCTCGGGCGGAAGCGTGAAGCGGCCGCTGCCCTGGTCGTAGGCGAGATAGCCGGAGGCGGCCTGGTGGGCCAGCCATTCGCGCAGATAGCGCTCCGCCAGACCCGTCCGCCTTGCCAGCTCCTCCGAGGTCGCGGGCCCGCCCTCGTGGAGCGCCTTGTAGAGGCCGAGCGCCGCGCCGATGCGGACCAGGGCCGTGCTGAAGGCGCCGCCGAGGTCGCCCAGCATCCGGCCGACGAACTCGTGGAGCTTCGCCTCGTCGACGGTCGTCATTCTGCTTCCTCCCGGCTTAGGCTTGGAGATCCGGTACGCTGCGCCGCGGCGGGCAGCGTCGCAGCCAGACTCGGGCGAAGGATAGCATCGTCGGCGCGAGATCCCAGCTCTCGCCAGGAAGTAACTGGGTCGATCCCCGGCGGCTACCGAGGCGACGTGGCTACGCCGCGTGTGCGCTCCGCGAGATCGTCCAGGTCGCGCTGGAGCTGCTCCACCCGGAAGGCGCTGCCGAGAATGCGCCCGACGGCCTCGGTCGGCAGCTCGCGGGTGACGCCCTCCCGGCGCATCCCCTCGATCGCGGCGATGAGGTCGGCCATCGGCGGGCGCGGTCCGGGCGACTCCGGTGGCGGGTGGCGGACCGGGAGGGCGGCGGCCAGGGCGCGCAGCTCGGCCTCGACGGCCAGCGCATAGGCGGACCAGGGCTGGGCCAGCGCCGCATGGACGCGCTCGGGCCAGGGCGTGCCGAACAGGCGGTTCAGCGCCAGGATGTCCTGCTGCAGCCGCCGCAGGGTGCGGAACAGGGGCTCCGGGTCCGGATGGTCGGACAGGCGGCTGCGGCGCTCGCGGGCGGCCTCCTCGGCCGCGGCGCCCAGGCGGTTGAGCGCGGCCTGCAAGCGCGTCGGCAGCTTGCCCTGATCCGGAGCGCCGGTGCGCACGGCGGGCTCCAGCCTCGCTCATGATCTCGGCCAGCAGCAGGGCCGCCTCGGCAGCCGCCTCGCGGACCAGCCCGTGGGCCCGCGCCGGGGCGATGAGCAGCGACACGGTCACGCCGACCACGGACCCGAGCGTGATCTCCAGCAGGCGGTCGAGCGCGTAGTAGAACGGGCCCAGCGTCGCGGCGCCGGTGCTCAGCAGCACGATGATCGCGGTGACCGGCGCGATGCGATAGCTCGGCGCGTAGGCGGTGAGCAGGACCAGCGGCGTCAGCGCTGCGACGAGGGCGAGGCCGAGCGCCACGGGCGCATGGGAGGGCAGCAGGATCGCCGCGACAGCACCCACCACGGCCCCGCAGACCGAGCCGGCGAGCCGGTCCATGGCGGCCTTCAGGGAGCCTCC
The DNA here is from genome assembly GCA_963828215.1 of uncultured Alphaproteobacteria bacterium. Classification (GTDB taxonomy): domain Bacteria; phylum Pseudomonadota; class Alphaproteobacteria; order Geminicoccales; family Geminicoccaceae; genus CAVTJL01. The sequence goes on from CAWHFO010000042.1 coordinate 45,191, forward strand.
GATACTGTTCTGCGTGACGATGACGGTCGTGAGCACCGCCCAGTAGCCTTGAGGCAGGTGGAGTGCCGTGGCCAGGGCATAGGTCAGCGCGATCGAGACCATCATGCGGGCCGCGAGCCAGAGGCGGGTGCGGTGGCGGGCGAGCCAGGCCTGGGCCAACGGCTCCACATCCGGGATAGGGTGGCGGGGCCCCCGGCCCCAGGCCGTCACGATAGCCGACCCCGCGCCATACGGCCCGGAATTCCGGTCGAGCGCCTCTTGATCCCGGCCCGTCACGATGCGAAGCATGGCGTCGGGCACAGCGGGCGGGAACGAGGACATGCGGGCGGACGAGCGGGACTACGCGGCGGGCGCCGTGATCTTCGTTGAGGGCGAGGCGAGCGCCGAGGTCGGTCTCGTGCTCGACGGCGAGGTCGAGGTCGTCAAGGAGACGACCGGCGGGCCGATCGTTCTGGCCCGGCTCGGCGTGGGCGAGCATGTAGGCGAGATGGGCGTGCTGGAAGGCCGCCGCCGCAGCGCCACCGTGCGCGCCGCGGGACCGGCCCGGCTGGCCTTCATGCGGCGCGACGCGTTCCTCCAGCGCATCAGCGCCGACCCGGCGATGACGCTCAGGCTGCTGACCACGCTGAGCGAGCGCCTGCACCGCACCGACGAGCGGCTGGCGGCAGGCCCTGCGCGGCCGCCGGCCCTGCCCGTCCCGAGCACCCGGGCGGACCTCAGGGTCCGGATCCTGCCCGAACTCGCCGGCCATGGAACGCCTGCTCCCGGCCGAAGGCCTGGCCGTGCAGGGCTTTCCCTTCACGGTCGGCCGTCGCACCGGCGCCGGCGAGCAGGAGCCGCCGGTCGCCGTCGACCTGCTCCTCGACGACGCCCGCCCGTATCGGCTCTCCCGGGTTCACTTCTCCCTGATCCGGGTCGCCGACGGCGTCGCGGTGCACGATGCCGCCAGCACCCTCGGGACGGCCGTCAACGGCGCCTATCTCGGCGAGCATTTCGCGGGCGTGCGGGCGCCGCTGGAGCAGGGCGAGAACAGGATCGTGGCAGGCGGCGTCGATTCGCCCTTCGCCTTCCGCGTCCAGATCGGCTGAGCCAAGCTCCCCGCGGAGAGGAGCTGCCCGGACGGCGGCTGGAGCCACGGCCATCCGGGGGCGTCCGGGCACGCCGGCGAGGCTCGACAGGCGGGGCGATTGCTGCCACGGTCGGTCAGGCGGTGTCGCCCTCGGGCGGCCTCTCGCCGGACTCCAACCCCAGCCGACGATGTGCCCGATGCCCCAATTCCTTCGCCTTGCGGTCCTCGCTCTCCTGGCCCTCGCCTTGCCCGGCCTCGCCCGGGCCGAGGACAAGGTCGTCCGGATCTACAACTGGTCGGACTATATCGACCCGGCGATCCTCAAGAGCTTCACCGAGGAGACCGGCATCAAGGTCGTCTACGACGTCTATGACAGCAACGACATCCTCGAGACGAAGCTGCTGGCCGGCCATACCGGCTACGATCTGGTCGTCCCCTCGTCCTACTTCCTGGCGCGACAGATCCAGGCCGGCATCTTCAAGGAGCTCGACAAGTCGAAGATTCCGAACTGGAAGAACCTCGACCCCAAGCTGATGGACCGGGTCGCCAAGTCCGACCCGGGCAACAAGCACGCCTTCATCTACATGTGGGGCACCACCGGCTTCGCCTACAATATCGACAAGATCAAGGAGCGCATGCCGGATGCGCCGGTCGACTCCTGGCGGATGCTGTTCGACCCGGCCGTGGTCAGCAAGTTCAAGGACTGCGGCATCTACATGCTGGACGCGGCGGACGAGGGCATTCCGGCGGCGCTGAACTTCCTGGGGCTCGACCCCAACAGCAGCAATCCCGACGATCTCGAGAAGGCCAAGGATCTGCTCCTGAAGATCCGCCCCAACATCAGCAAGTTCAACTCGAGCGAGGGCATCAATGCCCTGGCGAACGGCGACATCTGCCTGGCCCAGATCTACTCCGGCGACGCGGGCATCGCCAAGACGCGGGCCGAGGAAGCCAAGAACGGCGTCAACCTCTCCTACACGATCCCCAAGGAGGGCACGCAGCTCTGGTTCGACATGATGGCGATGCCCGCGGACGCGCCCGACGCCGACAACGGCTACGCCTTCATGAACTACCTGCTGCAGCCGCAGGTCATCGCCAAGAGCAGCGACTTCGTCACCTATCCGAACGCCGTGCCGGCCTCGAGGCAGTACATGGATCCGGCGGTGGCGAACGATCCCAAGGTCTATCCGCCCCAGGAAATCATCGACAAGCTGTTCGTCAAGAAGCCCTATGACGCCCGCAGCCAGCGCCTGGTGACGCGGATCTGGCAGACGGTGACGAGCGGCGGCTGATCGGGGCCGGCGGATCGGCGGGGGAGCCTGGTCCTGGTGAGCACGGCGCGGCAGCGTCCGGCCGGCGGGCGCACGCTCGAGCCCTGGCAGGACCCGGCCGCCAAGCCCTTCCTCCGCGTCGTCGGCGTCACCAAGCGGTTCGGCGAGGTCTACGCCGTCGACAATGTCTCGCTCGACATCTACAGGGGCGAGTTCTTCGCGCTGCTCGGGCCGTCCGGCTGCGGCAAGACCACGCTGCTGCGGATGCTGGCCGGCTTCGAGACGCCGACGACCGGACGGATCGAGATCGACGGGCAGGACATGTCGGCCGTGCCGCCCTGGCGGCGGCCGGTCAACATGATGTTCCAGTCCTACGCCCTGTTCCCGCACATGAGCGTCGAGGCCAACATCGCCTTCGGGCTTCGCCAGGAGCGCGTCGCCGGCCCGGAGATCGCCCGGCGCGTGCAGGAGGTGCTGGCGCTGGTCAAGCTCGAGGCGCAGGCCAGGCGTCGGCCCGACCAGCTCTCGGGCGGGCAGCGCCAGCGCGTCGCCCTGGCCCGGGCGATCGTCAAGCGCCCCAAGCTCGTCCTGCTCGACGAGCCCCTGGCCGCCCTCGACAAGAAGCTCCGCGAGCGCACGCAGTTCGAGCTGGTGAGCATCCAGGAGCGCCTCGGCATCACCTTCGTGATCGTCACCCACGATCAGGAGGAGGCGATGACCGTCTCGACGCGGATGGCGGTGATGAGCGACGGCCAGGTGGCGCAGATGGGCACGCCGGCCGAGATCTACGAATATCCGGCCTCCCGGTTCGTGGCCGACTTCATCGGCGACGTGAACATGCTCGAGGCGCGGGTGCGCCTGTCGGGCGACCAGCAGATGCGCCTCGACTCGCCCGAGGCGGGCTGCGAGATCGTGGCCGACCGGGCGATCGCGGCCGTGGCCGGCGAGACGGTCTGGGTCGCCGTCCGGCCGGAAAAGCTCCGGCTCTCGGAGGCGCCCCCGGCAGCCGAGGGCAGCCCCAACATGATGGACGGCACGGTCGTCGACATCGCCTATCTGGGCGACGTCTCGATCTATCACGTGCGGCTGGCGAGCGGGACGATCGTCCGGGCCACCGCCGCCAACCGCCGCCGCCTGATCGAGCGGCCGATCAGCTGGGACGATCGGGTCTGGCTCAGCTGGGAGCCGGACGCGAGCGGCGTCCTCAAGCAATGAGCGACGAGGCGCAACCGCCGGACTCGCCATCCAGGGCCGGCCCGTCCCGCCGGGGAAGCGTCATCGGGCGAGCCGGCCGCCCGCTCGTGATCCTCCTCCCCTACGCCTGGCTCTTCCTGTTCTTTCTCATCCCCTTCGTGATCGTGCTCAAGATCAGCTTCTCGGAGGCGGCGATCGCCCAGCCGCCCTATCTGCCGATCTGGGCCCTGGTCGACGACGCCGGCGAGCGCATCCTGCGCTTCCGCCTCGACGTCTCGAACTATCTCAGGATCGTGGAGGACAGCCTCTATGTCCGGGCCTATCTGAACTCGGTGCGGATCGCCGCCACCTGCACCGCCCTCACCCTCCTGATCGGCTTCCCGATCGCCTACGGCATGGCCCGGGCCCGCGAGCGCTGGCGGCCCGTCCTCCTGATGATGGTGGTCCTGCCGTTCTGGACGTCGTTTCTGATCCGGGTCTACGCCTGGATCGGCATCCTCAAGGACGAGGGGCTGCTGAACGGCCTCCTGCTCTGGCTGGGCATCATCAAGACCCCGCTCGTCATCTACAACACCGAGATCGCCGTCCACATCGGCATCGTCTATTCCTATCTGCCCTTCATGATCCTGCCGCTCTACGCCAATCTCGAGAAGCACGACGGCTCGCTGATCGAGGCGGCGGTCGACCTCGGCTGCCCGCCCGCCACGGCCTTCTGGCGGATCACCGTGCCGCTGGCGCTGCCGGGCATCATCGCCGGCTCCTTCCTGGTCTTCATCCCGGCGGTGGGCGAGTTCGTCATTCCCGATCTCCTGGGGGGCTCCTCGACCCTGATGATCGGGCGCACCCTCTGGCTCGAGTTCTTCAACAACCGGGACTGGCCCACGGCCTCGGCCGTGGCGGTGATCCTCCTGCTGCTCCTGGTCGTGCCGATCGTCCTGTTCCAGCGCTTCCAGGCCGAGCGGGGCGTCCAGTGAAGCGCGGCTTCAGCGCCGTCACCGCGACCTCGCTGACGCTGGGCTTCGTGTTCCTCTATGCGCCGATCCTGATCCTCGTCATCTACTCGTTCAACGCCTCGAGGCTCGTCACGGTCTGGGGCGGGTTCTCGCTCCACTGGTACGCGGCCCTGCTCCAGGACGGCCAGATGCTGGATTCCGGTCTGGACGACGCTCCGGATCGCCCTCCTCAGCTCGACGCTGGCGCTGGTGCTGGGCACGCTCGCCGGGATCGTCCTCGTCCGCATGGGCCTCTTCCCTGGGAGGACCGTCTTCGCCGGCATGATCTATGCCCCGCTGGTGATGCCGGACGTGATCCTCGGCCTCTCCCTGCTGCTGCTCTTCGTCTCGCTCGACATGGCCCGCGGCTATTGGACCATCGTCATCGCCCATACGACCTTCTCCATGTGCTACGTGGCGGTCGTGGTCCAGTCGCGACTCCTCACCTTCGACCGCTCGCTCGAGGAGGCGGCCATGGACCTGGGGGCCCCGCCGCTCAGGACCTTCATGCGCGTGACCCTGCCGATCATCGCCCCCGCCCTGGCCGGCGGCTGGCTTCTGGCCTTCACGCTGTCGCTGGACGACCTGGTGGTCGCGAGCTTCACCACAGGCCCCGGCGCCACCACGCTCCCCATGCGCATCTACAGCCAGGTCCGCCTCGGCGTGACGCCCGAGATCAACGCCATCTCGACCATCCTGGTCGCCGTCGTGACCCTGGGCGTCATCGCCGCCTCCCTGGTGCAGAAGCATCGCCTCGTCCGGGGTGCGCCGGCCGGCTGAGCTTCCCAGCGGCGGCGCCACCGGCGATAGTCTCCGGTGACCGGGCGCCCCTGCCGGTTGGACCCGCAGCCCCACCGGTTGCTGGCAGCCCGTGCCCGTTGGGACCCCGATGGACTCTACGCCCTTGGTCGGCCTCGCGGTGGCGCTCTTCGTCGGCGTCGTGATCGGCGTGGAACGCGGCTGGCGTCGGCGCGAGGATCCCGAAGGCTCACGGGTCGCGGGCGTCCGCACGATCATCCTGATCGGCCTCGCGGGGGGCGCCGCCGGGCTGATCGGCGGGCAGGCCGGCGCGCTGGTCCTGGCAGCGGGCGCCCTGGGGCTGTCGGCCCTGCTGCTGCTTCGCGCCTGGCAGTCCTGGCAGCGCTCGCCGGACATCGGCTCGACGACGCTCGTCGCCTGTCTCCTCACCTATCTCCTCGGCGCCCTGGCGACGACGGGCCGGCCGGTAGCCGCCGGCGCCGCGGCGGTCCTCGCCGCCTGGGTGCTCGGCCTCAAGGCACCGGTTCATGTCTGGCTGGCGCGGCTGGAGCGCGAGGAGCTGTTCGGCGGGCTGCGTCTCCTGCTCGTCGCGGTCGTGATCCTTCCGATGCTGCCGGATCGGGGCTTCGGGCCCTATGAGGCCATCAACCCGTTCCGGCTCTGGAGCTTCGTCACGATCATCGCCGCCGTCTCGTTCGCGGCCTACGTCGCCATCAAGTTGCTGGGGCCCGGCAAGGGCATTCTCTTCGCCGGGCTCGCCGGCGGCCTGGTGTCCTCGACGGCAACCACCATCAGCCTCGCTCGCCAGGCCCGGGACCAGCCGGGCCTCGCCACCACGCTGGGCGCCGGAATCGTGATGGCCAGCGTCGTGATGTATGCACGGGTCGGCGTCATCACCCTGCTGGTCAACCAGGGCCTGGCACGCTCCATGGCGCCGCTGCTGGCGGCGATGATCGTGACCGGCGTGGTCCTGGTTCTGGCGCTCCTCCGCCTCGGCCCTGCCGACAGCCCGTCCGCCCCGATGCCGGCCGGCGCCTTCCATCTCGGCACGGCCGTCAACATGGGCATCGCGCTCGCCCTGATCCTGATCCTCGCCCGGGGGCTGCACGACCGCCTGGGCGACGCAGGGCTCTATGCCGTCTCGATCGTGGCCGGCCTCGCCGACGTCGACGCTGTGACCCTCTCGAGCGCCCAGCTCGCCGCCGGCGGCCTGGCCGCCACCGTCGCGACGGGCGCCATCCTCCTGGCGATCGCCTCGAACGCCGTCGTCAAGGCCGGCATCGTCACCGCCATCGCCGGCGGTCGGACCGCCCTCCTCGCCTGGCTCGGGCTCACGGTCTCGATGCTCGCGGGCGCCCTCGTCTTCCTCCTCGACCTCGGGCCCCGGCTGGGGCTGGGCTGAGCCCCGAGCGCAAGCCGGAGAGCAATGGCCGAGCCGGGAGCAGGCAAGGCGCCGCCATGGGCAACCGGCACCGCTCGCCGACGTGCCATGATGTCCGAGACAGCCAACTGGTCGAAAGGGGAGATAATCCTATCAGATTGCCTTTTTTTGGCCAGCTCCCAGAACTCCTCCCTCTTGTTGGTCCTGGGGAACGGCTCGGCGGGGGGCGCCTTGCCGGGAAACGCGCAGAGCTGCTCCCAGCCGTCCCTGACCTCGTAGGCCAGGAGCCGCTCCGGCGGGATGGCGCGTTTCACGGCGTCGGCGTGAGCGTCGAAGGCGCCCATGACGTCGTCCCGGCTCGTTTGCCGCCGAACCCGCTCTTTGCCGTGACCGCGAAGGCCATCTCGAACCAAGGCCCCATCTGCGGCGGCGCCTCGTCCACCTTCGATACGAACGCGCCGATCATCTCCAAGTAGTTTTATCATTCTCAACAGGATATTCTTCCGACTTCCGTTCGCACCGGCAACATCTGTCAGGCCTTTGTCAAACTAAAATGACCCAGAGAGGGCCCGACCTGTTGGCGGAAAGGCGGATATATATGATATAGACTTAAGCATGCGGGAGATTCTAAATGAGTTGGAGGCTTATCCCCTTGACGACGCTCGAGCGAGATGTTGTGGTGCCGTGGGCGGCGACAGGGTGGATGGGACAGATGGCGGTGTTTCCGAGGAGCCCGGTCGAGTTCCAGCGGCGCTTTCCGACGGACGAGGCGTGCGGCGAGTATCTCGTGGCGGTTCGCTGGCCGCGGGGCTTTTGCTGCCCGGCCTGCGGTCATGATCGGGGCTGGCGGCTCGAGCGGCGGCTGCCGACCTTCGAGTGCGCCGGCTGCGACCGGCAGACCTCGGCGACCGCCGGCACGGTGATGCACCGCTCGCACCTGCCGCTCACCACCCCGCCGAGGCCTCCTGGCCTCGGCCGCTGCGCGGATGGATCGGCGGTCTGCTGACCGACGATGGTTCTGGGCCGCCTATCTGATGACGACGCACTCGAACGGCATCTCGGCGCTGCAGCTGCAGGCGCAGCTCGGCATCGGCTCGTACAAGACGGCTTGGCTCCTGGCCCGCAAGCTGCGCCGCGCCATGGTCGATCCCGGACGCGTCTGCCCCTGGCCGGCCTGGTCGAGATCGACGAGACCAGCCTGCCGCAGCGGACGAAGGACGATCCGCCGGGCGGCGGCCAGGGACGCTCGGGCAAGGGCAAGATGCCGGTCGTCGCGGCCGTGGAGATCGAGGGCCGCAAGCCCAGGCGGCTGCGTCTCGCCACCCTCGCCGACTATTCGGCCAGGAGCCTGCACGCCTTCATCGCCAGGGCCGTGGCCCCGGACGCGATCCTCCGGAGCGACGCCTGGAAGGGCTATCGCGGCGCCCCGGTGGCCGACCACGATCCCAGGACCGTGGGCCCCATGGCAGCCCACCTCGTCCTGCCCTGGACCCACCGCGTCTTCAGCAACCTCGAGCGCTGGGCCTTGGGCACCTATCACGGCCTGCGCCGACAGCACCTCCAGGCCTACCTCGACGAGTTCACCTTCCGCTTCAACCGACGGCACGACCGCCACGCCGCGTTCCATCGCCTCCTCGGCCTCGCCACCACCCTCCCGCACGCCAGCCACCACATGTTGATCAGCCGTAGCTAACGGGATAAGCCATTGCGTTGGATCTGGTTAGTGATGTTTGTCACAGGTTGTGCGATGGACCCTGGGGGCCTACGAGATCTACATCCTTGGCGACAAGAAGCCTTCAGCGCGTCAGTCGATGAACTCCTGCACTGCTTCAATGCAGAGCCACGCGGGATGTTTAGTTTCTACGCAATCGCTGATATCACCAGTTATCCACAGAGTGGGGCTGCGGACATCAAAACGTCGAACAACCTGATAACCTTGGTCCCGGAGGCCCACGGTACTCGAGTGTCTGAGTACAACAGTGGCCTTCATCTCTACCCTGATCACATATTCGACGAGTTCCGAGCCTGCTCGAACCGCGCCTGAACCAGGCCCAGGACGTCGGGGCCTAAGCCAGCGTCGGTCATGGCCTCGACGAACGGGGAACCAAAGTCGAACAGCTCCACGGCCACCGTCGTGTCGTCCTCATCCTTCTCGGTCACCCGTCGGGTCTGGAGCTGGAGGCAGTCCACCTCCTCGTCGAGCGTCTCTCTCCGCGCTGCGCGTCGTCAGAATGACCTTCGCCTCGAGGTGGGCCTCGGCCAGCTCGCGCCAGCAGGCGGCTGTCGGCCAGTCGACGGCCGAGCCGTAGCCCGCGAAGATGGTGCCCCAGTCCGCCTGCCCTCGCGCCGCCGCGCTCCACAGCGGAATTTGCCGCTCCGGATCCTTGAGCACCTTCTCCATGTGATGACAGGGCCCCAGGCCGAGCTGCTCGAGCGCCAGCTTGAGCGAATAGGCGCCTGTTCGGCCGTGCCCTGCGCCGATGACCTTGAGCATGAGAGCTGATCCTTTTCTTCTTCATCGAGCCGGGCTGCGAGCTTCGAAAGCGCCTCGGCCAGCGCTTATTCGGGCAGCCCTGCCTTGCGAAGGCCTTCTGCCCATCGCTCGGCATCCTCCGGTCGCTGAAAGAGCAGCCAGGCCAAAAGGTTGGGACAAGGCCGTGATGATGTCCTCGACGATGCCGTCGGCGAAGTACTCCTGCTCGGATCGCCCGACATGTTGGCGAACGGGACGACCGCGATCGACGGCTTGTCGGGCATCGCGAGGCGCGCCGCCGACGCGCCTGCCGCCGCCGCTCCGGGCTGTGACTGCGCGGCGAGCCCGACCTCCAGCGCCTACCCCGAAAAATTCACTGGGGCTGAGCCGGAAGGCGGCGGGCGCGGCGTAAATGTCTGAGTTCGTGTATGTTTCTGGTGCTGAAGCAGAGACAGCACGGCTCGACGGAGTACCGCGCCCGCCATGGCAGAGAATGCCTCGCTCCTCCCCGGCTTGTCACCGGTCGGCGGCAAGCCGGTGCACATCACCTTCGATGGCGGTCGGCTGACCTCGGACGTGGGCGTGCTGCTGCTGGCCGAGACCGAACGTCGGCTCGGGATCGCGCAGCGCTTGGCGCGCTGCCTCACCGACCCGCGGTCGCCGGAGCGGGTGCGGCACACGCTCACCGACATGATCCGCTTCCGGATGCTGCTGATCGCGGCCGGCTATCCGGACGCGAACGACTGCGACGCGCTGCGCCTCGACCCGGCGTTCAAGATGGCGGTCGGGCGGCTGCCCGAGAGCGGCGACGATCTGTGCTCGCAGCCGACCATGTGTCGGCTGGAGAACTTGCCCGGCGCCATCGCGCTCAAGCGGATGATGGCGGCCATGGTCGAGCTGTTCTGCGATAGCTTCACCGTGGTGCCGAACCGGATCGTGCTCGACATCGACGATACCTGCGATCCCGCCCACGGTCGGCAGCAGCTCTCCCTCTTCCACACCTACCATGACGAGCGCTGCTTCCTGCCGATCCACGTCTACGAGGCGACCACGGGCAAGCCGGTGGCGGTGATTCTGCGGCCCGGCAAGACCCCCGACGGGGCCGAGGTCGCGCTCGTCCTGCGTCACGTCATTGGCGCCATCCGCCGGCGCTGGCCCCGTGTCGACATCCTGGTCCGCGGCGACAGCCACTACGGGCGCCACGAGGCCATGAGCTGGTGCGAGCGCAACCGGGTCGCCTACGCCTTCGGCCTCGCCGGCAACAAGGTCCTGCTCGCCCGTGTGACGGCCCTCGCCGAGGAGGCGGCCCTTCGTCGGATCGAGGGCGAGGCCGAGAAGGTCCGCCGCTACGACGAGTTCCGCTACGCCGCCAAGACCTGGAGCGTCGAGCGCCGGGTCATCGTCCGGTTGGAGGCGTCGGACCGGGGCAGCGACAGCCGGTTCATCGCCACCAACCTCGCCGGCGCGCCCCGTTGGCTGTACGAGGACGTCTACTGCGCCCGCGGTCAGGCGGAGAACCTGATCAAGGCGCACAAGCGCCACCTCGCCTCCGACCGCACCTCCTGCACCAAAGCCACCGCCAACCAATTCCGGCTGGTGCTGCACACCGCCGCCTATTGGCTCCCGCACACCCTGCGCGGTCTGGCGCCGAAGCGGTCGTTCTGGCGCGACGCCCAGTTCGACACGCTCCGCTTGGCGCTGATCAAGGTGGCCGGCCGGATCACCGAGATGGCGACCCAAATCAAGGTGGCGCTGCCGTCCGCCTGTCCCTACCGCGCCAGCCTCATACTGCTCGCCGCTTGCGCCGCGAGGCCGCCCTGAGTCACAGGGCGGCGTGCCCCGACCGAGCCCTTCCCCGCAAACCCCCAGCCCCGATCATCGCGCCCGCCGGCGCCACGGCCCGCCATGCCCGTAGCAGTCCCGCTCGCGCATCCAAGGCAGTCCGGTGAATGATCCGGGCTAGCGCCTCATCGGCTCGGCGATGTTCTTGAGCCTCGTCTCGCCGAGATCGCTGATCGCGAGATCGAGGCGGGAGCGCACCTGCCGATAGGCGTCCTCGGAAAGGCAGATGGCGCCGGGCTCGGCCACGCTTTCCAGCTGCGCGGCGATGTTGACGCCGTCGCCCATCAGATCGCCGTCGCCCTCCTCGACGACGTCCCCCAGATGAATGCCGTTGCGGAACTCGATCCGCCGCTCGCGTCCCGAATCTGACTACACCCCCAGCCATGCCCGCCTGCCGCTCGTCGGAGCGCGGCGGGCGGGCGCAGGGCTCACTCCTTCACGGCGCCCGTCAGGCTCGACACATAGTACTCGACGAAAAACGAATAAAAGATCGCGACGGGGACGGAGCCGAGGAGGGCGCCGGCCATGAGCGAGCCCCAGTGATAGACGTCGCCCTCGACGAGCTGGGTCAGGACCGCCACCGGCACGGTCTTCTTCTCGACCGACTGGATGAAGGCCAGCGCGTAGATGAACTCGTTCCAGGAGAGCGTGAAGGCGAAGATGCCGGCCGAGATCAGGCCGGGCACGGCGAGCGGCAGCGTGATGCGCCAGAGGATCTGCAGGCGGGAGGCGCCGTCGATCAGGGCGCACTCCTCGAGCTCGTAGGGGATCGACTTGAAGTAGCCGATCAGGAGCCACGTGCAGAACGGGATGAGGAAGGTGGGATAGGTAAGGATCAGCGCCATCGGGCTGTCGTAGAGCCCGACCTTGAAGACCATCGTCGCGAGAGGGATGAAGAGGATCGTCGGCGGGACGAGATAGGCCAGGTAGATGCCGAGGCCGACCCACTGGGAGCCTCGGAAGCGGAGGCGCTGGATCGCGTAGGCCGCCAGCACGCTCGCGAAAAGGGCGAGCGCGGTCGAGGCGATCGCCACGGTCATGGTGACGGTGAGCCACTGCGGGTAGTCGGTCTCGAAGAGCAGCTTGTTGATGTTGGCGAGCGTCGGCGAGCTCACCCAGAAGGGGTTGTGGCCCTTGTAGTCGTAAAGCTCCTCGTTCGACTTGATGGCGGTGATCGCCATCCAATAGAAGGGGAAGAGGAGAATGATCATGAAGCAGGCGAGCGGCAGGTAGACCGTCACCAATCGGCGGGGCAGCGATTCCCACTGGATCATGCCCTGCCGCTCGGCCACCGTCATCGGCGGCCCCTGCTCGGCGGCGACAGCGGCCTCAGTCATCCTGGCCTCCCTGCTGCCACTTGCGCCGGGCGAGGGCGAAGTAGCTGAAGACCGTGGCGAAGACGAGGAAGGGGATCATCGCCACGGCGATGGCCGAGCCCTCGCCGAGCTGGCCGCCCGGGATCGCGCGCTGGAAGGCGAGCGTCGCCATGAGATGGGTCGAGTTGACCGGCCCGCCGCGGGTGATCGCGTAGACGAGCTGGAAGTCGCTGAAGGTGAAGATCACCGAGAAGGTCAGGACGATCGCCAGGATCGGCATGAGCATCGGGAAGGTGACGTGGCGGAAGCGCTGCCAGGGCGTGGCGCCGTCCAGCATCGCCGCCTCGTAGAGCGAGGGCGAGATCGTCTGCAGGCCGGCCAGGAGGCAGATCGCGACGAAGGGGATGCCCCGCCAGATATTGGCCGCGATCAGCGACAAGCGCGCGTTCCACGGCTGACCGAGAAAGTCGATATAGGTGCTGCGCCAGTGGAGCACGTCGACCAGCAGGTAGGAGATGATCGAGAACTGCGGATCGTAGATCCACCAGAAGGCGATCGCCGAGAGCACCGTCGGCACGATCCAGGGCACCAGGATCAAGGCCCGGATGATCGACTTGAACGGCAGGTTGTTGTTGAGGATCAAGGCCAGCCAGAGGCCGAGCCCGAATTTTCCGACTGTCGCCACGATGGTGTAGACGAGGGTGTTGAAGACCGCGAGCCAGAAGATCCGGTCGGCGAACAGCGACTCGTAGTTCTCGAGGCCGATGAACTCGCCGGCGCGGCCGATCCGCGTGTCGGTGAAGGCCAGCCACACGCCCAGCCCCAGCGGGTAGGTGAGGAAGACCAGCATCAGCCCGGCCGCGGGCAGCATGCAGAGGATGATCAGGACGGTCTTGTTGTCGAGAATGCGGGCCAGCCGGCTGGTCGGCCGGCGGTAATATTCGAGCGCCTCGGTCCGCGTCGCCACGCGACGTCTCGCCTAGCCGGCGACGGATGCGGAGCGCGCTCCGCCGGCAACGGGCCGGCCTCGAGGCGGACGCGACGAGGTCGGTCTGCGCCTTCACGATCGGTGGTCTGCCTGCTGGCATCGCGGCGCGCTCCCTGATCATCTCGATCGACTGCGCGGGTCCGAGAACCCCCGATTTTGATCATCCTGCACCATGCGACCCGGCCTCGCAACCGCTTGTCGAGATCGCCCGGCCGTGCTTGGCATCGGGCCGACCGCGGCTCCGCCGGCCGCCGACCCGAGGGCCCGACCCCATGACCGCCGATCTCTCCCCGCCGCACCCCCTCGCCCGGATCGAGGCCTTCGTGCTCCGCTTCCCCCTCGCCCGGCCCGTGCTCACCTCGTTCGGCCGGATGACCAGCCGGCCTGCCGTGATCCTGCGGGTCGAGGATGCCGAGGGAGCCCATGGCTGGGGCGAGGTCTGGTGCAACTTCCCGACCTGCGGGGCCGAGCACCGGGCCCGCCTCGCCATCGAGACGGTGGCCCCCTGGCTGCTGGCCGAGCCGCCCCTGGACCCGCCCGCGGCCTTCGCCTGGCTCACCCGGCGCTGCCATGTGCTGGGCCTGCAGGCGGGCGAGCCCGGCACCCTGGCCCAGATCGTGGCGGGGCTCGACATCGCGCTTTGGGACCTGGCCGCGCGACGGGCCGGCCTGCCCCTCCATCGGCTGCTGGGCGGCGAGAGGCGGCGGGTTCCGGCCTATGCCTCGGGGATCGACCCGCTCCAGGCGCCGGCCGTCATCGAGGCCAGCCGCGCCCTTGGCTTTCGGTCGTTCAAGATGAAGGTGGGGTTCGGGCGGGAGGCGGACCTGGCGGCCATGCGCAGGGCCAGGGAGGCGCTCCACGAGGGCGAGCGCCTCATGGTGGACGCGAACCAGAAATGGGACCGGGACGAGGCCCGGGCGATGGCCGAAGCGATGGCCGAGCTGGAGCCCGCTCTGGCTCGAGGAGCCGCTGGCGGCGGATCGGCCCTGGGACGAATGGCAAAGGGTGGCCGAGGCCGGCGTGCCGCTGGCGGCCGGCGAGAACCTCCGCGGCGAGCCTCTGTTCGACGAGGCGGTGGCGAGCGGTGCCCTGGCGTTCCTGCAGCCGGACGCCTGCAAATGGGGCGGCCTCTCGGGATGCCTGCCCGTCGCCCGCCGGGCCGTCGCCGCCGGCCGCACCTACTGCCCCCACTTCCTGGGCGGGGCCCCGGGCCTCCTCGCCGCCGCCCACCTCCTGGCCGCCGCCGGCGGCGACGGGCTCCTCGAGGTCGACGTCCAGGAAAACCCGCTCCGCAGCGAGCTCTGCGGCCCCCTCCTCCCCCTCGAGGACGGCCAGGCCGTCCTGCCGACGGGCCCGGGCCTCGGCGCCGAGCCCGACCCGGCCGTCATGCAGCGCTTCGAGGTCCTGCGCCTAGAAGCAACGGCGGGCCAGGCGCGCTGAGTCGCCGGGTCATGGGGATACCGGAGGAAGGCCGCTGACGGCTCCGGACGAAGGCCTCAGGTTTTTTTTCTTTTTCTCGTCTTCTACGGCCCGAGCGGTCTTCTCGCGGCCCGCGACCTTCGCTCGGCCAGGCGCTGCTCGCCGCGGCGGATGAACCAGTCGGCACGTCGGAAATCGTGGGCGAGCTGGCGATCGGGAAGGGCAGCTCGTCGGGAGGTCGGGGACGCCGGGTGGCGGGGCACCCAGACGATGCGGTAGCCGGGGGGTGCGATGGGCTCGCCCGAGGCGGACCAGGACAGGGCGGGAAGCTCGGCCTCGGCGGCGGGAGCGGGCTCGCTCGGGGCGGCGGGCGTCTCGGGCGGCGGCCGCCGCCTCGCGCGCGGCCTCGCGGAGCGCCGCCCGGCCGGCCTCGGCGCCGATGAAGTCGGCGAGGCGGGGGGCGGCGGCGTGGGCCGGGCCCAGCGGATGCTGGCCGTAGCCCGCCATCGAGTCGCGATGCTGCTCGGGCGGGGCGGTGGCCTCCGGCCGCACGGCCTTGGGCTCCGTCGCCTGCTCGAAGGTGCGCCGCACGAGCTGGACCAGCCGCTTGGCCGGGCTCCGGCCGCGGTTGGCCTCGTAGACAATGAACATCAGGGCGCGGCGGTCGCCCATGTCGACCAGATGCTGGAGATCGGCCATGGCCGTCTCGATCAGCAGCCGCTCCTGCTCGTCGAAGGGCAGCTCGCGGGCGGCCCGGTACTTCTCGACCAGCTCGGAGAAGTCCCGGTCGGCGATGAACGCCTGGATCTCCTCCTCCGTCGCGGCCTCGACCTCGGCGACCTCGGCCGGGGTGAGCCCGGCGGCGAGCCGCCGCGCCAGCCGGCAACGGCGGGCACCGGGCATCGAGACGGGCGAGCGGGAGGGGTAGGGTGCAGGCATTTCTCCTTGTACTAGGAGGAAGACACCTTCTGTCAACCGAAAGTTGATTCTTTTCTTTTGTCACGCCGCCGTCGAGCCGGATCGCGCCACCCTCGCCTCTTCGCCTGCCGGCCGTTCCCTGGTAGGTTGCGCGGAGAGAGGGCGGATCGCCATGGCGACGCGCAAGGCCGAGTTGGACGAGGCGGAGGTCCCTGCCGGGACGGAACACCCATCGGCGGCAAGGCGCCGGCTCGCAGCGGAGCGCCGGAGGCGCCCGATCGACCCCGAGCGCTTGGCGGCGCGGGCGAAAGGCCACCTCGGACGATGCGCGGTTGCAAGACCTGACCCCATGCGCCCCCGAACGCAGCCCGCACCATGCCCAGCGGAGATGGGCAACCTCTTGACAGTATCATGTTGTCGTGGTCTAGACATCCGGTCGGTGACAGATCCAGTCCATGGGCAAAACGCAAAGAGGGGTCCCGATGATGGCCGACATAGCCTCAGAGATAGAACATAAGTTAGAAAGCCTGCAGACACCTCGAGCTCGCGAACGCGTGGAGGAAGCACTCCGACGCGAATTGAGAGAGAGGTGGCGCGGGTAGCCGGCTCTGAAGGCGAAGCGCCCGCTGCCTTTTCCCGAAGCACATTCAGCAAATCTCACGGCGCCGCCATCACCGACAACAACTCCGCAATCGGCGATGACGCCTACGCGCAGTTCAGCGAGCGACTGTCCGAGCTGAGAGCACTTCGTGACGAAGTCCGGAACACGAGGGCAAGCGCAGCAGAGGAGCGGTCCAGGACGCAGAGACTCATGCGGAGCCTATGTCCAGTAGCTCCCCCATACGGCGGCCCGGGGGATGCCCGGCCACGAGCGATAGCCAGCGCATATTCTACAGCCTGCGCGTTCAATGCGACTTCCCGGCGAGTGTCGTTTGTACTAAAGGTAGCGTCTCGCTGCAACTTGAACTGCTCCTATTGCTACATGTACAATAAGGGCGATTTGACTGGCGGAACAACCCGCCGCTAATACATCAATTCGATTTTGTCGACGCTATTGATAGAATTCGCGAATACATTAGTTGCTCCGGACAACGCTGAGTCGTCCTGAATATTCCATGGCGGCGAGCCCTGCCTTGTTGGCCACGGAACCTTCGCCCGTTGGTGTTCTCATATTCTTGCGGCCCTTTCTTCCTATGCGCACGTGCGTTTTACAATTCAGACCAATGCAACTCTTCTCGATGATAAGTGGATCGACTTGATTTCGCGATATGATGTTGGTGTTGGGGTGAGCATTGACGGACCGATCGCGGTCCACGATTTGCATCGTGTGGATCACAAGGGACGCGGATCACACGGTGCTGTGGTGAGGGCTATCCAATCCCTACGCAGAGCCGCTATCCCCTGTTCGGGTCTCTGCGTGATTCCGCTAGGCGCTGACCCAGTTCATGTTCATCATCACTTCACGGAGCTAGGTCTCCAAACAATTGATTATCTTCTTCCCGACTACAACCACGACACCATTCGGGAAATACGGGAGCGCTTTGGGCCTACACCTTGTGCGGACTTCCTAATTCCAATCTTTGACATTTGGTCAAGACGGCGAGGCAGGCCGCCAGATGTCAGAATACTTCAAAACGCCTCTCAGCTCATATTTGGCGGGCATAGCACATATGAGGTGTTTGGAAATAGGCCACTTCGTATCCTCTTCATAGACACTAACGGCGATTTTCGAGTCGTTGATTCTTTGCGAGCGAATTTCGGTAGATGTATACTCGACAGGATTGAACGTACGCGAGCACACTGTTGTTGACGTTTTGGAGAGCGGTACGTTTGTATCCAAAGCGACATTCGAGGGTGTGCCCGGTCCCAACTTCATGTGCGGGATGTGAGGAGGAGCTTACTTGTTCGGGCGGATGTGTCCATCAAGTTCGTGCGCTAGGAGGCTACGATAACAACTCCGCTTGGTGTGCAGACTTGAAAAGGCTCTTCCGTCATATCCGCGAGCGGTTTGGCATCGACCTCAAAGAGACAGAACTTCGCCGGCGGGCCCTCGCTTCACTGAGGAATACTGCCGTCAACCCAGGCCCGACATGATGCGGCTACCGCGAGAGCGAGCGGCGTCTGTGGAAGATCAGACGCGCAGTGTCTGTCGCTCCGTTCTGATCTGCTCAGGGGACGATCATGCGTATATTGAGCATGCCCGACAGCCTTAGGTGGCGAGATACACAGGTTCTCGAGAAAGTTCACGAGTGCTACTTTGACCTTTTGTGTTCGTCCTTTTCTGCGTTCCTCGGCGATCTTCGGCACCGGGAGCCTGCACTTGAGCACCTAGTTCGTGAGGCCCTTGAACGCTGCGATGATGCTGCAGTCGACGTCCTCTTACTGGCGCCAGAGATTTCCTTTCGGTTGCTGAATGCGACCCAATGCTCCACGGCGACTCGGCTCTGTTCTTCGTTGATTGCGCTATCGTCGAGCGGGCCCGTCGAGGTGAGCCGGCCTACCCACCTCGGAGACATGGTCGGCCATAGGCGACGTCCGTCTTCTCCCAGATGGCGCGCTTGCGCCCTTTCCGCGAGTGAATGCTCTGCCGCCTCTCGACTTCGGGAGCCCATATACTAAACGGGATGGCGTCATTGGCGATGCGGGGACTACCGCGTCGGAAGAGGGCATCGTAAGATCGCGATTTGAAGACGTCACTATGGAACGATTGCTTCAGGCGGCCGAAATTCTGATCGCGGGGCCGCAAGCGGTCCACTGGACTGTTCTGAAATTTACTAAGGCTTTGATGATTTTGCACTCATCCACTGACACCTCATTGTCGTCAGGATCATCAGGGCAGTTCGTTGGAAGATCGTTCGTAGCAAATCCATTTGCTCCGGATGTTAGTCATGTGGAGGTCGTGGAAGCTATAGTCCATGAGGCCATCCATTCGCTACTCTACATGCAGGAAAGGCTGAAGCCATGGGTGCTTAGTCGCGAACTCTATTCTACCCTGCCGGTCATTCGCTCCCCGTGGTCCGGCCGTGCGCTACCGTTGCGGCCATTTTTGCAGGCGTGTTTCGTCTGGTATGGCCTGCTGCATTTCTGGGCTGAGAGTAAGGACAGTGAGCTGAATTCCGCTGCAGCGCAAGCTTGGCAGAATTTGCGATCTGTGCGCGCGGCTTTTTCGGGCGACTCGCTCATAGAACGGCTCGGCTGTTACAAAGAACAGGTCCACGAAGACGTAGTGGTTGCCATTGCAGAGATGCAGGAGCTAGTGCTGCGCGCTTGGAGATGAAGGCTACCCTCTGCGAGTGGAGAGGCGTAGGAACCCTTTACACTGTCGCGTCGGCACCGATGAGTTCGTCAGAGGGCGCCAGTGGGCCGTTGACGCAGGAGGAGGCCGACGAGGAGCGCCGGCGTGATCGGGACCCCCTGGGCCCCTCCGACGGACCATTTAGGGCGTCTTGCCTCGACCTCCCCTTATCCCTCTCTCAGCATCAATTCAAACGCCTCCGCCAGCAGCTCGTACGACCGCCGGCGCGCCTCGTGGTCGAAGATGGCGGTGGTGATCATGAGCTCGTCGGCGCCGGTGGATTTCGGCGAAAGCTGAGAGAAGGTCAAAAACGCGGGTGGGGGAGCCGACGAAGAGGCGGGCGCGGTTGGCGCGGCGGGCGGCTTCCTCCGCGGGCGTGAAAGAAGTGACAAAAACCTCGGAGGGGCTGGCCAGGGGGCCGTAGATGCCGTGGGAGCGGCGGACGTAGTTGAGGTCGATGGTGAGGGCGAGGTGCTCGGCTTCGGCGTCGGTGTCGGCGACGACGGCGGCGGTGGCGAGGATGGCGTGGGGTTTTTGCAGGGCGGCGGAGGGGCGGAAGGCGTCCCGGTAGCGGTGCATGACGTCCTCGGCGTCGACGCTGGCGAAGTGGTGGGCGAAGGCGAAGCCGTGGCCGGTGGCGGCGGCGAGCTCGGCGCTGTAGTCGCTGGAGCCGAGGAGCCAGAGGGGCGGGACGGGCACGTCCTCGGGCATGACCTTGATGGGGTGGAAGGGGTGGCCTTCGGGGAAGCCCCGGGCCCAGCCGAGGAGCTCCTGGAAGCGCTCGAGGAAGTCGTCGTCCGGGTTTTTATCGATTTCGCGGCGGCGGAGGGCCCAGCTGGTGAGGCGGTCGGTGCCGGGGGCGCGGCCGAGGCCGAGGTCGATGCGGCCGGGGAAGAAGGCTTCCAGGACCTTGAAGCGCTCGGCCACCAGGAGGGGGGCGTGGTTGGGGAGCATGACGCCGCCCGAGCCGACGCGGATGCGGCTGGTGGCGGCGGCGATGCGGCCGATGACGATCTCGGGCGAGCCGCTGGCGACCGAGGGCAGGCTGTGATGCTCGGCCACCCAATAGCGATGAAAGCCCAGGCGGTCGGCGAGGATGGCGAGGTCGAGCGTGTTGGCGAGGGCGGCGCAGGGCGGCGTCGCCGTGGTGACGAAGGAGAGGTCGAGGACTGATAAAAGCATTTTTTTGTTTTTTGTCAGTTTGGGTCGGGGGCGCTGGCGGTGTCGAGGCGGGCGATGGAGGCGGCGTCGAGCTTCAGGGCGGCGGCGCCGACGAGGGTTTTCAATTGGGCCTCGCTGGTGGCGCTGGCGATGGGGGCGGTGAGGCCGGGGCGGGCCATCAGCCAGGCGAGGGCGACCTGGGCGGGCTCGGCTTTTTTGTCGGCGGCCACCTCGTCGAGGGCGGCGAGGATGCGGAGGCCGCGGGGGGTGAGGTATTTTTCCACGCCCTGGCCGCGCGGGCTTTTCGTCAGGTCGGCCTTGGAGCGGTACTTGCCGGTGAGGAAGCCGCTGGCGAGGGAAAAGTAAGAAATGACGCCGAGGCTTTCCTTGCGGCAGAGGTCCTGGAGGGGGCCCTCGAAGCCGGCGCGGTCGTAGAGGTTGTATTCGGGCTGGAGGGTCTCGTAGCGGGGGAGGCCGGTGCGGGCGCTGACGGCCAGGGCCTCGGCCAGGCGGTCGGCCTTCAGGTTCGAGGCGCCGATCACGCGGACCTTGCCGGCGTCGATGAGCTTCCCGTAGGCGCCGAGCGTGTCCTCGAAGGGGGTCTCGGGGATCGTCCCAGTGGGACTGGTAGAGGTCGATATAGTCGGTCTGGAGGCGCTTCAGGGAGGCCTCGACGGCGCTGGCGATGTAGGCGGGCTTCAGGCCCTTTTTGCCCGGGCCCATCTCGGAGCCCACCTTGGTGGCGATGACGACCTTGTCGCGGCCGCCGCGGCGCTTCAGCCAGTTGCCGATGATGGTCTCGGACTCGCCGCCCTTGTTGCCGGGGACCCAGGCCGAGTAGACGTCGGCCGTGTCGATGAAATCGAAGCCGGCGGCGACGAGGCCGTCGAGCAGCCTGAACGAGCTTTTTTCATCCGCGGTCCAGCCGAAGACGTTGCCGCCGAAGCAGAGCGGCGCCACCATGAGATCGGATTTGCCGAGCCTCTTTCTCTCCATCCTCGCCTTCCTCCCGCGCTGGGCACCGCAGCGGCGCCGCCTCGGCCAGAAGCTAGGCGCTGGCGTGGGGGAATCCAGGGCCGCGGGCGGCGGGCGGGCATGCAGCGGGGGCGGGCGCGGGCGCCGGGGGCATGGCGGGGGCGGCGGACGCGTGCTGGATCGGCGGGCGCAGACCCGCTATCCGAAGGGCACACCCCTGCCCCGAACCGAAAGTGATAAAAATGCGGTCCAATCGTCTCCGGCAGCTTCTGGACGCCGGGAAGCCCACGCTCGGCACGCACCTGCTCTCGACCTGGCCCACGCTGGTCGAGCTGGTGGGGCAGAGCGGCATGTTCGACTATGTCGAGCTGACGGCCGAGTACGCGCCGTTCGATCTCTATGCCCTCGACAATTTCGGCCGCGCCCTGGAGCTGGCGGGCCTCGCCGGCATGATGAAGCTCGACCAGGAGCCGCGCATTTTTTTGTCGGTGAGGGCGCTGGGCTCGGGGTTTCAGAGCCTTCTGTTCGCCGATGTGCGGACGGTGGAGGATGCGGTGGCCTGCGTGCGGGCGGTGCGGGCCGAGGCGCCGCATGCGCGGGGGCTGCACGGTGTGGGCATGCGGCGCGACGTGGGCGTGGTGCGCGAGCCGGGCTCGGCGGGGTTCGTCGCGGCGCTGGATCAGGCCGTGGTGGCGATCATGGTCGAGAAGCGGGAGTGCGTGGAGGATCTCGATGCGATCCTCTCGGTGCCGGGGCTCGACATGGTGCAGTTCGGGCCGGCCGACTACGCGATGAGCATCGGCCAGGCCGGCAACTGGCTGCATCCCGACGTGGTGCGCGCCGAGCGGCTGACGATCGAGACGGCACTGAAAAAAGGCCTGCACCCGCGCGTCGAGATCCACGAGCCCGCCCAGGCGGCGCCCTACATGGAGATGGGCGTGAAGCATTTCTGTATCGGCTGGGACGTGACCATCCTCGCGCAATGGTATCGGGAGAAGGGAGCGGGGCTGCGCGAGGTTCTGCAGATCGAGGCGGCGAATGACGAGGGGTGTCGAGAGCGCGGGGTATCTTTCGCAATCGTGAGGGGTGGTCGCGCCGGGACGAGGTGTTGCGGCAGCGTGATCTCACCATCGAGGTGATCCATCGCCATCGTTGTCTTGCATGCCGAGCTCGACCCGACAGAAGGGACCCGTTTTGCGCGCTCACGTCTCTGCAAGACGGCCCGGCACGTCCATTTTCCGGTGGAGGATGCGAACGATGTCGATCTGGCCGGCATCGGTGAGGCGGTAGAAAAGGAAGTGCGATCTCACCGCCAGCTTGTGGTAGCCGGGACGGATGTCGTCGATGGGCCGTCCCTGCCGCGTTCCCCGCGCCAGGGATTCACAGGCTTCGCGGATCTCGAGAATGTAGCGCTCGGCCTGGGCCTTGCCCCATGTCCGCGCGGTGTAGTCCCAGATCTCCTCGAGGTCGGCCCGGGCGGCGGGTGAGAGCAAAAGGCCCTTCATTCGGGCCGGGGCTCTGTCTTCCGCTCGAGAAAGCGGTCGAAGTCGAAGGGGGTCGAGGGGCCGCTCTGCTCGCCTTCGATCAGCGCCGACCGCAAGGCGGCGAGCCTCGCCTCGTGCTCCTCGAGCAGCCGGAGCCCGGCGCGAACGACCTCGCTGACGGAGCCGTAGCGCCCGTGCGCGACCTGGCGCTCCACGAAGCCCGCGAAGTGATCGCCCAGGGAGATGGATGTGTTCTTGGTCATCGGCTCCTCCGTCCTTGGTACCATTAGATAGCAATTTTTGGTATCATGGCAAGATGGAGACCCGATCCGCAGAGCACGGGCGCTGCGGGGTGTCCCCGCAGAGGGGGCGCCGAAGACCGGCACGGGCCGAGGCCAGCGGGAAGGCGTTCCCCGCGGAAACCGCAAACCCAGCGGGCACGTGACGTTCACATCGCTCTGGCCGGCATCCGCCGCGATGGCTCGACAACGCTTATGCGTGGGCGGCGGTGCAGCGGGCCCCAGCGCCTGACTTGCGCTTAAGACAGACTTGGGCACAGTATGCCTCTCTCAAACGCGAAAAGGTGCTTCAATGCTCGACGCGTTTTGGACATTCGTGAAAGACCCGGCCAATCGCGAAACGCTCGGATGGATCGGCGGCGGAATTGTGGTCGTAGTCGGCGGGCTGTGGGCGGTCGTCACCTTCTTCGCCGGGAAAGGCGACGGTGGCCCGAAGGCGAGCGTCACGGCCACGCATGGCAGCGTCGCCGCGGGTCGCAATATCAGCAACTCGCCCATCACCACCAACAGCACCACCACGGGCGGGCAGCCGAGACGGCGGTGAGATGGCTCCGCCGCCTTCTCGGGGGCGGCGTCAGCACGGATCGCGGCAGCGTTGGTGCCGGGGGCGACATCGTCAACTCGCCCATCACCATCCTTCATGGCGCTTCGGCGCCGCCAGACCGTCATGCGCCGTCGCCTCTGCGGCCGGCACCGTCGCTGGTCGGCCGCGATAAGGAGCTGGAAGGCCTCCTGACCGCGCTTCTCGACGACGACCCTCGGCCCGTCCTCCTCCACGGCGGTCCCGGCATCGGCAAGACCTCGTTGAGCCTGGCCGCGCTCCACGCGTCGCGCGTCGTCGCGCGCTATGGCCAGCGCCGGTACCTCGCCCCCTTGGCCGAGGTCCAGGAGGGCGCGGGCCTGCTGCCGCTGCTCGGCGCGGTCATGGGCCTGGCACCCGGTCCCGATCTTCCCGCGCGCACGCTGGCCGGGCTGCTGGAAGCGCCGGCCATGGTCGTCCTCGACAATCTCGAAACGCCGTGGGAGCTGGACGGAGGCGCCACGCGGGAGGCGCTGGACCATCTGCGGGCCGTCCCGGGCCTGCGGCTCCTCGCGTCCATCCGTGGCACCGAGCGGCCGGGCGCGCTCGATTGGCGCGTCTTGGACGAGGTGCCGCCGCCTCGACCACGAGCAGGCGCGGATGCTGTTCCTGCGCGAGGCCGGTGAGCGCTACGCCACGGACCCGGATCTCGACGCCCTGCTCGGACCACTGGGCGGCGTGCCGCTCGCGATCGAGCTGATGGCCTGGCGCATCGAGGACACCGGCAATGCGAGGCGACTCCTCGCGCTCTGGCAGAGCCAGCGCACCGCCGCTGCGAGAACAGGCGCCGGCGACGACAGGCGGCTCAGCCTCGCCGTCTCGATCGAGCTCTCGCTCGCCAGCCCACGGCTCGGCGGCGCCGGCCGACGGCTCTTCCTCATGCTGGGTCGGTTGCCAGACGGCCTCGCCCGAGAAGACATCGACGAGCTGCTCGGGGCGGATGCCGTCGATGCGGCCGCCGGCCTGCGCAAGGTCGGCCTGGTGCGCCCGTCAGATGACCGCGCGAGCATGCTGCCGCCGATTCGCGAGCACGCGGCAGGCAAGGAGCTGGATGCCGACGACGAGGCCCGGCTCATCGCGCATTTCCTCGTGCTGGGCGACGCCCTGCCACAGGGAGATCAGCCGGCATCCGAGCCCGAGCGGGCGGAACGCGCGCGTCGCGAGCTTTCTGCGATCGACGCCATGCTCGATCGGGCGTTGACGGCGGGCCAGTGCCCGGCAGCGCGAAGACCCGGACAGGCTGCGTCACCTCGCCATCCTGTCGTCGAAGGTCGGGGATGCGCGCCAACGGCTCGGCGGCCTCGGCCTGGCGATGCGCAGCTACGAGCGGATGCACCTCGTGTGGCAGCGGCTCGCCGACGCGGCGCCCGACGATCCCGACCGGCAGCGCGACCTCTCGGTCTCGCACGAGCGGATCGGCGACGTGCAGGTGGCCCAGGGCGACCTGCCGGCGGCGCTGACGAGCTACCAGGCCTCGCTCGCGATCACCGAGCGGCTGGCCGAGGCGGACCCGGGAATGCCGGCTGGCAGCGCGACCTCTCGGTCTCGCACAACAAGATCGGCGACGTGCAGGTGGCCCAGGGCGACCTGCCGGCGGCGCTGACGAGCTTTCAGGCCTCGCTCGCATCAGTCGAGCGGCTGGCCGAGGCGGACCCCGGCAACGCCGGATGGCAGCGCGACCTCTCGGTCTCGCACGACAGGATCGGCGACGTGCAGGTGGCCCAGGGCGACCTGCCGGCGGCGCTGACGAGCTACCGGGCCTCGCTCGACGATCTTCGACCGGCTGGCCCGGGCGGACCCCGGCAATGCCGGCTGGCAGCGCGACCTCTCGGTCTCGCACAACAAGATCGGCGACGTGCAGGTGGCCCAGGGCGACCTGCCGGCGGCGCTGACGAGCTCCGGGCCTCGCTCGCGATCAGGGAGCGGCTGGCCCGGGCGGACCCCGGCAACGCCGGCTGGCAGCGCGACCTCTCGGTCTCGCACGAGAGGATCGGCGACGTGCAGGTCGAGCCCAGGGCGACCTGCCGGCGGCGCTGACGAGCTACCGGGCCTCGCTCGCGATCGCGGAGCGGCTGGCCCGGGCGGACCCCGGCAACGCCGGCTGGCAGCGCGACCTCTCGGTCTCGCACGACCGGATGCGGCGACGTGCAGGTGGCCCAGGGCGACCTGCCGGCGGCGCTGACGAGCTACCGGGCCTCGCACGAGATCTTCGACCGGCTGGCCGCGGGCGGACCCCGGCAACGCCGGCTGGCAGCGCGACCTCTCGGTCAGTTGGGAGAGGGTCGGCCACGACAAATGAAAAAAGCGGTGACAGGCCTGGGGCGCTGCGATGCCTGGCGCCATGCGCTGGCGATCAGCGAGCCTTTGGCCGAGAGGTTTCCCGACAGCGTCGACCTGCGCACGACGCCGGTGGTCCATCTCGCCGGCATTGCCCGCACCATGGTCAAGGACGACACCGCGAGCCGGGCCGAGGCGCGGGCGTTGCTGGAGCGCGCCCTCGGGCTCTTGCGGCCGCTCGCGGCAGCAGGCCGGCTGGACGCCAGCCGCGCCGGCTGGATCGGCTGGATCGAGCGTGAGCTTGCCGTGATCTCGACCGGCGGACCGCCCTGAGCGCGGTGCCCGTTCGCGACAGGCCGCCCGCCGTTGCATCCGGCGCGCGGCTGGTCTAATGACCTCACGTCCGCGTCGGCGAGCTCGTCGCCGGGCGGCAGCCTCAACAAAGGGACAGGGAGTCAAAACGTCATGTCGGTGACGCGTCGGGCCTTCACGGTGGGCAGCCTTCTGGCGGCCGGGACGCTGGGCCTACCCATCATGGTCAAGGCCCAGCAGGGCAAGACGGTGGCCCTCCTGTTCGACAGCCTGGTCTCGCCCTTCTGGGTGGCCGGGCTCGACATCATGCGCGTGAAGGCCAAGGAGAACGGCTGGACCGTGCTCGAGAACATCTCGAACTTCGACGACAACAAGCAGTTCGAGCAGGTCAAGGCGATGATCGCCCGCAAGGTCGACGGGATCCTGATCATCCAGACCGATTCCAAGGCGGTGATCCCGGCGATCCGCGCCGCCAACGCGGCCGGCATCCCGATGGTGCACTTCAACCGCCCGCCGGCCCCCTCGGACGCCTACTCGGTGGCGATCCAGGCGGACAATCGAAAAATCACGCAGAACACGGTGCAGTTCATGGTCGAGGAGGCCAAGCGCCTCGGCGGCAGCTACAAGGCCTGCATCATGATCGGCGATCTGGGCGACGTGAACGCCATCCAGCGGCGCGACGGCTTCTTCGACATCGTCGACCAGCACAAGGACATGATCGAGGTCGTGGGCCGCGTCTCGACCGAGTGGAACGCCGACAAGGCGTTCGCCGGCCTGACCAACGCGCTGCAGGCCAATCCCGACATCAACTTCCTGTTCGCCTCCTCGGACTTCATGATGCCGCAGCTCCAGCAGGTGCTGGAGACCTTCGACAAGTGGCACAAGCGGGGCGAGGACGGGCACATCCTGTTCGGCAGCTTCGACGGCGACCAGAACGCCTACCAGGCGCTCAGCGACGGCTATCTCGATGCCGACGGCGTGCAGAACCTGTTCCTCGAGGTCGACATGGCCTTCCAGGCCTTCAAGGACATGTGGGCCGGCAAGAAGCCGGACAAGCTGCTGCTCGATCCGGGCTTCGTCGTCACCGCGGCGAACCTCCAGGAGGTCCGGGACAAGATGTGGGGCTACACGGTCTGGAAGAAGAGCCACGCCTGAGCGATAGCCCCAGGCTCCGGGAGGAGATGCCGTGAGCACCGCCGGCGTGCCGGCGGGCACGGCGGGCGAGGCCGGCCGCCCCGCCCGCAAGGCGCGGCCCTGGTGGCTGTCGCTGCTCCTCTCGGAGTATCTCGTTCTTCTGATCACGGTGCTCTACGTGATCATCGTGGCACCGATCGTGCCGGAGATTCTCGACCTTCGACACGTGGCGGGACATCCTGGCCGCGATGATGCCGCTGCTGGTCGTCGCGATCGGCCAGACCTTCGTGCTCATCGTGGCCGGGATCGATCTCTCGGCCCCCTCCATCCTCGCCATGGCGAGCGTGGTCGGTGCCGCCGTCATCACGATGGACGGCGGCCCGCTGGCCGGTGCCAGCCCGCTGATCTCCGTGCCGGCGGGCATTTTTGCCTTTCTCGCCGTGGGCGGGGCGATCGGGGCCTTCAACGGCGCCTGCGTCACGCGGCTCAGGATGCCGCCCTTCATCGTGACGCTGACGACGATGATGTTCTTCAGCGGGGCCGCGATCTGGTTCGTCTCGGTCTACACGAGCTCCGGCAGCAGCATCGGCAACCTGCCCCGGGCTTTCGTCTTTCTGGGCCAGGGGCAGGTGATGGGCCTGCCCTTCTCGATCCTGATCGCCGCCGCCATCGGCATCGTCGGCCAGGTGGCGCTCGGCCGCTCGCTCTACGGCCGCTGGCTCTTCGCGATCGGCGTCAACCCCCGCGCCGCCGAGGTGTCGGGCGTGCCGATGCGCCGGGCCGTTTTTTGGGCCTATGTGATCTCGGGGGTGTGCGCCGGGGCGGCGGCCATTCTCTACACCGGCCGGCTCGAGACCGGGACGCCGGTGCTGGGCCAGCGCATCCTCCTGGACGTGATCGGTGCCGCCGTGATCGGCGGCGTCAGCCTCTTCGGCGGAAAAGGAAAAATCGTCTGGACGCTCTATGGCGCCCTTTTCCTCACCGTGGTCGACAAGGGCCTGCAGCTCATGGGCCTCGCGCTCTCCTCGGTGTTCGCGATCAAGGGTGCGGTGATCCTGGGTGCGGCGATCGTCGACGCCCAGCGCCAGCGGCTCTTCGCCCGTGGCTGAGCCGGGCCCCCTGCTCGAGGTCGAGGGCCTCACCAAGAGCTTCTTCGGCGTCGAGGTGCTGCACGGCGTGGGCTTCAGGCTCGCCGCGGGCGAGGTCCTGGGCCTCGTGGGCGAGAACGGGTCCGGCAAGTCGACGACGATGAACATCCTGGGCGGCATCCACCAGCCGGAGGCCGGCCGGATGGTGCTCGAGGGGCAGGCCTACGAGCCCACCAACCCCAGGGACGCCGAGGCGCGGGGCATCGCCTTCATCCATCAGGAGCTCAACCTCTTCAAGAACCTGACGATCGAGGAGAATCTTTTCATCACGGGCTTCCCCAAGCTGGTGCCGGGGCTGCCCTTCATCGATCGGCGAAAAATCCGCGAGCGGGCGAAGGAGCTCCTGGCGGCCGTCGACCTCGAGCTGGCGCCGGGCACGCCGGTGGCGCGCCTCAGCCAGGGCGAGCGGCAGCTCGTCGAGATCTCGAAGGCGCTGGGCGCCGATGCCCGGATCGTCATCTTCGACGAGCCCACCACCTCGCTGACCGCGCGCGAGACCGAGCGGCTGTTCGAGATCATCGGCCGGCTCAGGAGCCAGGGCATCGCCGTCATCTACATCAGCCACATCCTGGGCGACGTGATGCGCCTCTGCGACCGCATCACCGTGCTGCGGGACGGCAGCGTCGTCGGCGGCGGGGCGCGCCGGGAGCTGTCGATCGACCGGCTGATCACCCTCATGGTCGGCCGCACGATCGACCAGATCTATCCGCCGCGGGAGCCCTGCACGCGCGCGGGCACGCCGGCTCTGCGGGTCCGGGGCCTGACCCAGCGGGGCATCGTCAAGGACATCGGCTTCGAGGTGCGCGCCGGGCGAGGTGCTGGGCGTGGCGGGCCTGATGGGGGCCGGCCGCTCCGAGATGGCGCGCATCCTCTTCGGCCTCGACCCCTACGAGGCGGGCAGCATCGAGCTCGACGGCGAGGCCCTGGAGCGGCCCACGCCGGAGGTCGCGATCGAGCGCGGCATCGCGTTCCTGACCGAGGACCGGCGGCTCGAGGGGCTCCTGATGGACGCCTCGCTCGGCCGACAACATCGCCTTGGCCTCGCTGCCGGACTACGCCTCGCCCTGGGGCAAGCTGATCGACCGGCCGAGGCTCGATGCCGAGGTGGCGACGGATGGGCCGGGACGTCCATCTCAGCACGCGGGAGCTGATCCGCACGCTGGCCAAGAACCTCTCGGGCGGCAACCAGCAGAAGGTGGTCATCGGCAAGTGGCTGCTGCGCCGGCCGCGTCTCTTCATCCTCGACGAGCCGACCCGCGGCATCGACGTGGGCGCCAAGTTCGAGGTCTACAAGATCATCAACCAGCTCGCGGCCGACGGCACGGCCATCTTGATGATCTCCTCGGAGATCGAGGAGCTGATCGGCATGTGCGACCGGATCATGGTGATGAGCCACGGCGAGATCCGGGGCTTCGTCGACCGCACGGCCTTCGACCGCGAGGAGATCCTCAAGACCGCGATGCGCGACGCGGCTGTCGTGGGAGCGCCCGCATGAGGGGTGCCGCCCGCCTCCGCCTGCTGGCGCTGCAGAACGCGCCGGTGCTGCTGTTCCTCGTGCTCGTGGTGGTCTTCGCGACCCTCTCGCCCCGCTTCCTGACACCCGTCAACTTCATCAACATCGTCAACCAGGCGGCCCATATCGGCATCATCGCCACGGGCATGACCTTCGTGCTGCTGGTGGCCGGCATCGATCTTTCCGTCGGCGCCAACATGTACGCCTCCTGCATCGTCGTCGCCCTCTTCATGAAGGGCTGGAACCCGGCCTTCGGCTTCGGGACGGTGGCGGTGCTGGGTCTCCTCTTCGGCGCCTTCAACGGCTTCATGATCGTCCGGCTCAGGGTGCCGGCCTTCATCACCACGCTCTCGACGCTCTTCATCGGCCGGGCCATCGCGCTCTACCTCTCCGACGTGAAGATGATCCTGTTCGGCAAGGAGATCCTGCGTCTCGGCCGGGCCGAGTGGCTGGGCGTGCCGCCCGCCATCTGGATTTTTCTGGTCGTTGTCGTGATCGCCTGGGTCACGCTGCGGCTCACGACCTTCGGCCGCCAGGTCTATGCCGTGGGCGCCGATCCCGAGGCCGCCGCCAAGGCCGGCATCCCGGTCCGCCGCATCCTCTTCAGCGTCTATTGCATCTGCGGCGTCTGCGCCGGGATCGGCGGGCTCGTCTCGGCGAGCCAGGTGGCGGCCGCCGCCTCGACCTTCGGCTTCAACAAGGAGTTCCCGGTGATCGCCGCCACGGTGCTCGGCGGCACCAGCCTCTTCGGCGGCCGCGGCGGGGTGATCGGCACGGTGTTCGGCGCAGTGCTGATCCAGACCGTCGAGAACGGCCTCGTCATGACCAACGCCGATCCTTACGTCTATCCGCTGATCATCAGCGCCATCATCTTCATCGCGGTGCTGGTCGACAGCGTGCGCACCGGCATCCTCGAGCGCCTCGAGCGGCGCACGATCCGGGTCGAGGCGACGTAGCGCCGCCGACGCGGAGCAGGGCGTCGCCGTGCCGAGGATCATGTGGCGATGCGGCAATGCCGGCGACATCTGGGCAGTTCCGTTTCCGCATGCTACAATTGTCGAGGCGAGATCCTTGCCTGCGGGAGGCGGTAGATGTCCCGGCTCAATCTCTACACATTGGCACTCGCGGTCATGCTGATGCCCATGCCCGCTGAGACGGCTGCACGGAGCGGCCTGAAGGATATCATCATGCAGGCCGAGATACCCAAGGCGGGCGACTTCATAGGGTTCGGGTTCGGCTCTCTCTGGATGATGAGCAGCGGGAGCCTCATCCGGGTCAACCCGGTCGACAACAGCTTTATGGAGATAGGAATTAAGGGCAGCTTTGGCCGCTACCGCGGCATCGGTGTCGGTGAGGGGGCGGTCTGGATTCCCGACGTCGACACGGACATCGTCTACAAAGTCGATCCCGATAAGAACGAGGTAGTAGGGCAAATCCCCGTGCAGATGGCTGGCAGCGAAGGAAGTATTGGAATTGGCGAAGGCGCGATTTGGGTCGTCTCAGAAGCCGATGGAACGCTTATCCGGTTCAACACCAGCAGCGGCACGCAAGACGCCACCATCGTTTTGCCGTCGGGCGGCGCGGGCGTCGTCGTGGACTACGGCTCGGTTTGGGTAACGAGCGACCGGGCGAACGAACTTTATCGGATCGACCCGAAGACCAACACGATCGTCTCGGTCTTGGCACTCCGTCGACAGCCACGCTTTATTGCCTCAGGTGAGAAATCCATTTGGGCACTCAATCAGGGCGATGGCAGCGTTCAAAGAATTGACGGCGAAACGGGCAGGCTGGTCGCAACGATTGAGGCTGGCTTCGCCGGCAGCGGCGGGGATATCACGACAGGTGGTGGATATGTTTGGGTGACGACTATACAAGGACGCGTTGGCAAAGATCGATCCCGGAGACCAACAGGCTGGTCGGTAAGTTCGGCGGCCAATGGGATATGGGGGACGCCATTCGTTACGGCGCGGGGTCGCTTTGGATATCCGGACTCTCGATATTCAGGATCCAGCCTCCAAGCTAAGGCGTCGATCTGGCATTCCCGCGTCGAGGACAAGCTGTGTTATTTGGACGGTACTCTAGGCATGCTTTATGAGCGCTTGCTGGTCCCTGCAAATTTCTGTCCTCGGCGTCGAACTCGCGAACAAGTGATGGGGTACCCTACGTTCACGAAAGGCCGCCGCCTGGGGCCAACATCAGCCCTTACTTACCATCGCTCTTCGAGCGAGGCCCTGACGCGCTCGCAGTGTGACGCAGCGCCTGGCGACGTTGTTGTCGGTGCGCTGGGACCCGCTGTCATGGCAGCCCGACGAGCGTCCAAGACTTAGCTGCTCGGTTGCCCCGGACCCCGCGTCGGCGCTGACAGCTCTCGGCGGCTCTGTTAAAAGGGAAGCAGGGACATAGTGCCAGCCCGGCGGACGCGGGCCGGCGAGGGCGTGGCCGCGATGCGCGGATGCGAAGACACTGGCGACAACGCGAAGAAGGGGAGCGATCTGCCGTGATTCCGGTGGACAGCCAGACGATACGCGAGGTGGCACCGACGTTCAGCGGAGAGAACGCCGAGCGGCAGGCGAAGATCATTGCCGCCGTCGGCGAGGTTCTGCGTCCGACGCTCGAAGGCTACGACATCGGGACCAGGCTTCGGATCGCCCATTTTCTCGGGCAGACCTGCGAGGAGTTGGCCGGATTCCGGACCACGGAGGAGTTCGCGAGCGGAGAAGCCTATGAGGGGCGAAAGGATCTCGGCAACGTCAAGAAGGGGGACGGCCCCCTGTTCAAGGGCCGCGGGCTTCTGCAGCTGACCGGTCGTGCCAACTATCGCGACTATGGCGAGGCGATGGGGGTGGATCTCGAGAAGAATCCGGCCATGGCGGCCGAGCCGGTGTTCTCGTTGCGCATCGCCTGCGAGTACTGGAAGCGTAAGAAGATCAACGATGCGTGCGATCGGGACGACATCGTCGCGGTCACGAGGCTGATCAATGGCGGCACCAACGGGCTGAGCGACAGGCGCATCTATACGTCCAGGGCCAAGACGGCGGTCGCCCGACTGGAGGGAGTCCAGCTTTCCGGTGCCTCGACGGACGAAGAGACCCGCCCGGTCCTGCACCGCGGCTCCAAGGGCGATGCCGTGGCCGAGCTGCAGTCGATGCTCCGCGACCTCAAGTTCACGGTCGCCATCGATGGCGATTTCGGCGCGGGCACCGAGGTGGCGGTGACGCGGTTCCAGTCCGATCATGGACTGACCGCCGACGGGCTCGTCGGGCCGAAGACCTGGGCGGCCCTGGACGCCGCGAAGACGACATAGGCCAGCGGGCAGCCCGTCGCATGTACCGGCTCGGTGCCGGCTCTCGATCGTGGCGGCGGCCGGAGATCGGGCCATGCACGGAATGAATGTGGGCCGAAGCCTGGCTGTCGTCGCGTTCCTGCTGATCGCCTGGCTCGGCGGCCCGCCCTGCGCGCGGGCCGATGGGATCGGGGTCGAGCCCATCCGCTTCGCTCGAGGGGCCTCCGAAGCCGTCGTTACCGGGGCGGTTATCCGCGGGGAACGATTGCTGTACTCCATCGATCTCCGGGCCGGGCAGCGCTTGACGCTCGGCATCACGGCGGCCGAGAGCAACGCGGTCTTCCAGCTCTATGCCCCGGGCGCCCGGCCCGAGCGGCGGGACTATGGCGTCGAGGTCGTGGGGAAGGCGCTCCCGGGCGCGGCGGAGGGCGACGACGCCACCCTGTGGACCGGCATTCTGCCGCGGACAGGCAGCTATCTCGTCGTCGTCGGGCCGACACGAGGGAATGCGACCTTCAGCCTGACCGCCGAAGCCCACTGAGACTTGGGGGGCGGTGCCCCTGGGCAGGGCGCCGGAAGCTTCGGCCGTCAGTCGGTGGCGGGCTCCGGCTCATCGAGGCGGCGCATCTCGTCCCGCCAGGCCTGCTCCACCGAGGCCCAGCGCGAGGGCTTGCCCCTCTTCGCGCCGGCAACGGGCTTCGCGCCGGCAGAGGGCCGGGCGTCCGGCCCGGCCAGCCGCGCCACCTCGACCGTCACCTGCCGGCCGCGGCCGCCGCCCTCGCGCCGTCGGGCCGCGCGGGCCTCCTGCTCCAGGCGCGCCAGCGCCTTCTGGCCCGGGCGGCCCGACTTCCTGGCCGCCCATGGGTGCTCCCCGGTCATGTCACTCACTGCCCTGCATGGTCTTCCGTTCCAGTCGATCCGACGGGGGCGAGCCCCGCTCGGCGCCGCCCCTGCTCAGGCGGCAAGGGCCGGCCGGCCCGCATCGTTGGCGGCGCTGGCCAGCATCGCCTTCTGCAGCTTCTCGAAGGCGCGGACCTCGATCTGCCGGATGCGCTCACGCGACACGCCGTAGATCTGGGCCAGATCCTCGAGGGTGGCGCTGTCCTCCTCGAGGCGGCGCGCGGTGATGATGTGCCGCTCGCGGTCGTTGAGCCCGCGCATCGCATCGGCCAGCAGCCCGCGGCGCCAGGACAGCTCCCCGGCCTCGCTGATGCGCTCCTCCTGGTTCTGGCTCCCGTCGACCAGCGTCTCGATCCACTCGCGGTCGCCGTCCTCGGACATCCGGGCGCTGAGCGAGGCGTCGCCGCCGGCGAGGCGCCTGTTCATGTCGATCACGTCGGCCTCGCCGACCGCGAGCTCCTTGGCGATGGTGGTCACGGCCTCCTGGCCGAGATCGCCCTCGTCCAGCTCGCCGAGCCGGCTCTTCACGCGCCGCAGGTTGAAGAAGAGCTTCTTCTGGGCCGCGGTCGTGCCGAGCTTCACCAGCGACCAGTTGTGGATGATGTATTCCTGGATGGCGGCCTTGATCCACCACATGGCGTAGGTCGAGAACCTGAAGCCGCGCTCCGGCTCGAACCGCCCGAGCGCCTGCACCAGGCCGAGATTGCCGGCGCCGATCAGGTCGGCGAAGGGAAAGCCGTAGCCCCTGTAGCGGCGGGCCAGCTTGACGACGAGGCGGAGATGGCTGGCGGTCAGCTGCCGCGCCGCCTCCGGGTCCTTGTGGTCGCGCCAACGCTCGGCCTGCAGGCGCTCCTCCTCGGGCGAGAGGAGAGGCTGGCGGCGCGCCTCGTCGAGATAGCGCTCGAGATCGCTCTCGAAGCGCGGGGTATTATTGGTCATCTGCATCTGGGTCCGAAGAGACTCCGTTTCGAGACGATGTCTTCAGGCGTCCGGGCCGGACGGCTGCGATCATGCCCATCTCATGGGCATCAACAGGCGACCCACGGCATCGTGCCCTGGGGTCGCGCGATGATCCATGTAGAGAGAGAATGATGTGCATATGGGGATGCGCCGGCCCCATGCAAGAGCGCGCCGGCCGGGGCGGCCCCGATCGGCCTCAGACCCAGCCCTGAAGCTCGGCCAGCGCCAGCTCCTCGAGAAGGTCGATATGCCCGTCGCTGGCATTGAGGCAGGGGATGTAGGCGAAGCTCTCGCCCCCGGCCTGAAGAAAGCTCTCGCGACCGCGCTCGGCGATCTCCTCCAGCGTCTCCAGGCAGTCGGTGGCGAAGGCGGGCGAGACGATGGCCAGGCGCTTGATGCCGCCCTCCCTCGGCAGCCGCTCGAGCTCGACGTCGAGATAGGGCTTCAGCCACTCCTCCGGCCCGAAGCGCGACTGGAAGCAGATCATGATGCGCTCATCGGGCCAGCCCAGCGCCTCGCGGACGAGGCGCGTCGTCTTCTGGCACTGGCAATGATAGGGATCGCCGCTCTCGAGCAGGCGCTGGGGCATGCCGTGATAGGACATGACCAGCAGCTCCGGCTCGAAGTCGAGGGTCACGAGGTGGCGCTCGATGCTGGTGGCGAGCAGGCGGATATAGGTCGGATGGTCGTGGTAGGAGGCCATGGTGCGGGTGGCCGGCTGCCAGCGCATCGTCCCCAGCGCCTCGAACGCCTTGTCGTAGGCGGAGGCCGTGGTCGGGGCGGCATATTGGGGGTAGAGCGCCATCAGCAGCAGCCGCCGGCAGCCCTGCTCGACCAGCCGGCTCAGCACCTCCAGGGTCGAGGGGTTGCCGTAGCGCATCGCCCAGTCGACGAGGATCCCCGGCTTTTGTCTCTGGAGCCGCTCCCCGAGCCTGGCCGCCTGCTCCCGCGTCACCGTCTTGAGCGGGCTCTCGTTCAGCTCCCTGTTCCAGATCGAGGCGTAGGCGTGGCCGGAGGTGAAGGGGCGCTTCGAGAGGATGACGAGCTGGAGCAGCGGCTGCCAGAGCCAGGGCGGGTAGTCGATGACCCGCCGGTCGGACAGGAACTCGCCCAGATAGCGGCGCACCGAGCGGTAGTCGGTGCCGTCGGGGGTGCCGAGGTTGAGAAGGACGACGCCCACCCGCTCGGCCGGCAGATCGGGATGGCCGACCGGCAGGGGGCCGGCGGCGGATCGCGAGGGCCGATGGACCTCCGGGGCCGTCTCAACGATGGCTGAGGCCATTCGTCATCCTCAAGGGCGCGGCGGCGAGCCAGGGCGGCATCAGGGCGAGGCTTCGCGGTGCCGATGATTGTTCCTTGCGGGAGCGATTGCTAGAGTTAGATCCCAAGAGCGATCTGACCAAGCAGGAATGGCCCGCCCGGCGATCGGCGCGGGCGAGGAGCCGATCCCATGACCATAGCCCCGAACTCGCTGGCCGCACGCGACATCGCCTATACGGTCCATCCCTATACCAACCTTCGCCAGCACGAGCAGCAGGGCCCGATGGTGATTACGGGCGGCGAGGGCGTGTGGGTCACGGACGACGACGGCAAGCGCTATATCGAGGGGCTCGCCGGCTTGTGGTGCACCTCCCTCGGCTTCAGCGAGAAGCGGCTGGCCGAGGCGGCGCGGCGCCAGCTCGAGAAGCTGCCCTACATGCACGTCTTCGCCCACCGCGCCACCGAGCCGGTGATCGAGCTGGCCGAGCGCCTGATCGAGCTGGCACCGGCCCCGATCGCCAAGGCGTTCTTCGTCAACTCCGGCTCCGAGGCGATCGACACCGCGATCAAGCTGATCTGGTACTACAACAACGCCCGCGGCAAGCCCGAGAAGAAGCGGATCATCGGGCGCCGGCGGGCCTATCACGGCATCACCCTGGCCGCGGGCCACCTGACCGGCCTGCCCTATGCCCGGGCCGGCTTCGATCTGCCGATGGCCGACCGCTTCTTCCACCTGACCACGCCCTCGCTCTACCGGGACGGCCTGCCGGGCGAGACCGAGGAGCAGTTCTCCACGCGCCTCGCGGCCGAGCTCGAGACGCTGATCCGGGCGCTGGGCCCCGAGACGATCGCCGCCTTCGTGGCCGAGCCGGTGATGGGCGCCGGCGGCGTCATCGTCCCGCCCAAGGGCTACTTCGAGAAAATCCAGCCGATCCTCAAGAAATACGACGTGCTCATGGTGGCCGACGAGGTCATCTGCGGCTTCTGCCGCACCGGCAACATGTGGGGCTCGGACACCTACGGCATCCAGCCGGACCTCATGACCTGCGCCAAGCAGCTCTCCTCGGCCTACCTGCCGATCGCCGGCCTGCTGATGAGCCAAGCCTTCTACGACGTGATCGCGGACGAGAGCGCCAAGCGCACCTCGCTCGGCATGGGCTACACCTATGGCGGGCATCCGGTCGCCGCGGCCGTGGCGGTCGAGACGCTGAAAATCTACGAGAGCGACGACATCCTGGGCCATGTCCGCAAGGTCGGCCCGCGCTTCCTCGCCCGGCTGAAGGAGCTGAACGCGCATCCGCTGGTCGGCGAGGCCCGCGGCGTCGGCCTCATCGGCGGCCTCGAGATCGTCCAGAGCAAGGCCACCAAGGAGCAGTATCCGGCCGAGGCCAAGGTGGCGGCGCAGATCGCCCAGCGCTGCGTCGAGCACGGCCTCATCCTGCGCCCGCTGCCCGGCGAGGTCATCGGCATCTGCCCGCCCCTGATCATCACCGAGGGCGAGATCGACCAGCTGTTCGACCGGCTCGGGCCGCGCTCGACGATGTGAGCGGCGTGGTGGCCAAGGCGGCCTAGGCGTCGAGCGGGCCGACCCAGCGGAAGGCCCGCTTCAGCTCCTCGATCGCGTTTTCCCGATACCAGCGCCCGTGGGCGATGACGATTCGCTCCGGGCGCCAGCCGATCATGCGACGCACCGCCGCCTGCACCTCGCGGCCTCTCCCGAGGAAGGTCATCCGCAGGTCGATGGGCGCCTTGCCGTCGGGGTCGAGGGCTCCCGCGACGCGACAGAGAAAGCGGAGGAGCGGGCTCCTGATCCGCCGCGCCTCGAAGTTCTCGATGAGGTCGGTGAGGATCAGGGTCCGGGACAGGGTGTGAAAGAAGACCGCCTCGGTCATGAACCAGCCGGGCGCCAGGGCCTGCTCGATCTGGCCTCGCCACGCCAAGGGTGAGGCGTCGCCCAGGCGCTCGTCGAGGCGGGCCCCATGGCGGAGCGCCCGCGTCTGGTTGTCCGGGCTGGCCCAGCCCAAGGCGCCCGGATAGCGGCGCTGCCATGCCGGCAGCCACCAATAGTGGAGCCGGTTCGGCGCCACGAGATGGCGGACGGGGCCGAGACGGTCGACGGCCGAGGCCAGCTCCGGCCCGGGCTCGATCGGCGAATGGACCCAGAGCCCGCCCCCCTCCAGCCGGACGATCGTCATGCGGGTCGTGAACGGCCAGGTCGTCCCGAGCCAGCGGAAGCCGATGACCGGGCCGTCGGCCACCCAGATCCCGGGGCCGATGGGCTCGAGCACGCCCAGCGGCGCGTAAGGCTCGAGGTCCTTCTCCGTCGGCATCGTTCCAGGCTCCTCCGTGCCGTGAGCCGAGCGCTTACGACGATGTACAGGACGAATGGGACCGTAGGCCAGATGGCCTACGCATTGGCCGCTCCCCTTGGCGCCGACAGGCCGAGGCTCGCCTCCCGAGGAACGGAAGCCGGGCCCCGCTCAGGAGCAGAGCTCGGGGATCGGGCGGCCCTCGACAGGGTCGAGGCGGGCGCCGAGCAGGTGGGCCACGGTCGGGCCGAGGTCGGTGATGGACGCCTGGAAGCCGGCCCGGCCGGACCCGGCAGAACCCGTTCCCGAGGTGGTTGCCGGTCCGGAACCTGGGCGATCGCGCGCGCATCCGACCGAGGAGGGGCGAGCGAACGGAGGCGATGGGAGCCTCCCGGCTCCACACAACCAGGAGGTCGGGCAGGAGCTCCTCGATGGTCTCCCTGGTAGAGCCGGTCGGTGCGAAGCACTTCCTGCACCACCGACCCCCGGTGGCG
This sequence comes from uncultured Alphaproteobacteria bacterium, assembly GCA_963828215.1. Classification (GTDB taxonomy): domain Bacteria; phylum Pseudomonadota; class Alphaproteobacteria; order Geminicoccales; family Geminicoccaceae; genus CAVTJL01. The sequence continues at coordinate 84,197 of CAWHFO010000042.1, forward strand.
GGATTGACGAGCCGCAGCAGCTCGTGGGTGAGGTCGGAGAGGACGGTCTCCGCTTCCCGGCCGCGCTCGACGATACCCGACGGCTCACGCCCCCTGAGATTGAGCCGAATGGCACCGCTGATCTCGTTGTGCTGGAGCTGGAAGGCGCGGCGATGCCCGCGGACCAGCGCCATCCGGGGTGCCCTGCCGAGCCAACGCCGCGCCACGCGTCGCTCGAGCGCATAGGCCGCCCGTCCCCAGCGGGCCGGCCAGGCCGGGCCGGGCCAGAGGGCGCCTTCCAGGGATCGCAGGATATCGTCCAGGATATGCTCGCCCGTATAGTTCGGCCCCATGTCGAGGTCGCTGAAGACGAGCAGGCGGGTCTCCGGCGGCAGGCTGGCGCGCAGCCTGCCGATGGCCCGGTCGAGGGCCCGGTAGACCCGCAGCAGCGGGTCGGCCAGCCGCTCCGCCAGGGCCGCCGAGTAGGCGGGGTGGGCCGGGTCGACCAGGTGCCAGCACTGGTGGCCGGCACAGTGCGCCTCCTTGAAGACGAGCAGAAAAAGGTCCCAGTCTTCCCGCGCCAGCAGCTCCAGGGCGAGCTTCGTCTTCTGCTCGACACTCTCCAGGAGATGGCCGAGGAACGCCTCCAGCCTGGCCTCCTCGAGGATCTCCAGTCGGCAGAGCCAGTCCGTCGTGCCCGGACGGTCGGTCCGGTCGTCGCCGTAGCGGGCGAGGACTTCCTCGGCGAGGTCGTCCGGAAAGCTGCGCGTCGGATGGTCCCGGCCGTGCACCCGCCAGTCGGTCAGGTGCAGCCCGTTGATCTCCCTGCTCAGCGGGGCCTTGGGGACATCGACGACGGCCGTGCGCAGCCCCTGACGGCCGAGAGCGTTCCAGAACGGCTCGCGCTTGAGGTGGCTGTCCTTCCACGGGATGTTCGTCGTAGGAAGCGGGCTGGATGGAGCGATAGTAGAAGCGGCCGTGCGATCCGGGGGCCGTGCAGGTCGAGAACGAGGCCCAGGTGGCGTCGTCCCCGAGACCGGGCGGGCTGGTCAGCAGGCCCCAGGCACCCTCCTGCCGGAGCGCCCGCAGGTGCGGCAGGTCGCCGGAGGCCATCCAGCGCCGCACGAGCGTGACGCTCGCCGAGTTGAGGCCCAGAAGGAGCACCTTCGCTGACATCGTCCGCCGATACCACCCGCAGCCGGATCTCGTCGCCGTGGGTGCCGCACTCCTGCGGCCGCCGCAACCCGGAAGTGCCCGACGAGCATCGGCCCATGCCGCCCCTGGCGAAGGACACGGCCCTCCGGGTCGGGCCGTTCCTCGAGCTCGTGGAGGCCACCTCGTCGTGAAATACAGCCCGTGGTTCGAGCCCCTCTGGCGCCGCGTCCTGGTGATCGGCTTCTGCGCCCTCTGGGTGCTTTTCGAGCTCTGGTTCCAGCCGCGCGGCATGTGGCTCTGGGTGGCGCTGGCCCTCCTGGCCTATGGCGCCGTCGAGTTCTTCTTCTCGGGCCGTTACGGCAAGGGCGGGCCGCCGCCGGCAGCGGGCGGCACGGCGAGCTGAGCGGGCGTCAGCGGCTGCAGGAGATGACGGGCGGGTCGGCGACGTCGACCGGCCGAAACACGAGCTCGTGCCGGCCGAGCTTCAGCACGTTCGACCGATGCGGCGTCATCGCCTCGCCCGAGCTGTTGACGATCGAGGTGGCGTAGCTGGTGATGGCCCCGAGGATGGGGTTGCCGTCGGCCGGCTTCGCCTCGGTGTGAACGTTGGCCATGACGATGTCCTCGCCCTCCACCTGCCAGCTGCCCGTCGAGGAGACGATCATCTCTCCGGTGCCCAGGGGGCTGCCCTCCGCCTGCGCCGGGGCCGTGCGGCCGTTCGAGAGCAGCGAGCCGTCGGCCTTGAGCTCGACGGTCGAGGTCTGTCCCCGGGGCGCTCCCTCCGGCGGATTGAGCTCGTGGCACTGCCAGGAGCCGATCAGGAGGCTCCGGTCGACCGTATCGACCGAGTCGGCGACGTCGACCGGCGGACGCTCGATGCTCGGCGTGCTGCCACCCGTGGCGCACGCGGCGAGGAGCAGACAGGGCAGAGCCGCGACGAGGCGACAGTTCTTCATGACCGTTTCCGTTCGGACCATCCCGCGGCACGAGGGGATGGGCGACCTCTCGCGCAAGCACAAGCAGCAGGTTGGGAGCATCGGCGCGGCTCGATGCGAGGCGCTCACCCTGTTGCGCCTCGGGCACTGCGAGGCGAGGGGGCGACCCTTCCCAGCCTGTGCGAAAACCCCGCCAGCTATGCTGGAAGGCCTGCTCCAGGCCAGCGCCATGGTACGACGGCTCGACATCGACGGCGATGGCCAAGGAGATTTGATATGGAAGACCGAGAGATTCAGGCGGCTCTGGATCGCCACTGGGCCGCCTCCGATGCGAACGACCTCGAGGGGGAGCACCAGATCTACCGAGAGGACGCGGTGCTCGACTATCCGCAATCGGGCGAGCGCATCCGCGGGCGCAGGAAGATTTCAGTCGTCTCGCAAAGCACAGCCGAACCGGAAACGCTTCACAGTGCGGCGGATGATCGGTGCGGGCGACCTCTGGGTCACCGAATATGTCCTGACCTATGACGGGCGGCCGTCTTACACCGTGAGCATCATGGAGTTCCTCGACGGGAAGGTGGCCCGCGAGACCCAGTATTTCGCTGATCCGTTCGAGCCGGGGCCTTCGCGCGCGCAATGGGTCGAGCGGATGCCCTGAAATCTGGCCGGCGCAAGGATGGCCATCTGCCGCTCGCTCGCTCGGAGCTGCCGATCGGCACGGTCCCTCTCGCCCGCTGATGCCGGCCGGGTGAGGCGGGCGGCGGATTGCCGGCGCTCACCGGACCGGTCCGCGGCGTTTTGACAGAGCCTGTTCGCCGATGCGCCGTCAGGCGGGATTGCCGGCGGGCAGGCGGCGACAGCTGATGACCGGATCGGAATCCTCGTTGACGTTGCGGAAGACGAGGCGCCGGCGGTCCAGATCGAGCACGTTGAGCGTGCGCGGCTCCAGCCTCAGCGGCGGGCCGTCCCCGACCAGGGAGGTGAGCGTGGCGCCGAGCCCGTCATCGCCTCCCGCGACCGGGTGGAGGTCGGTCGTCTGGACATAGCCGTCGATGATGTGCCACTCGCCGTCGATCCTGTCCCGAGCCTGGCCAGGGTCGGCCGAGCCCTTGGGCAGAAGCCCCCGCATCAGCCCATGATCGGCCGTGATCTCGAGCAGCCGCTCCTGGCTCGACGGCGGATCGAGGTCCTTGCAGGCCCAGCTCCCGACGAGCAGGTTCCGGTCGACCTCGCCGACATGATCGGGATAGACGCCCACCTCGGACGGGGCAGCGGCGCAGGCTGCGAGCAGGAGGCCCAGCGCCACGGCGCCGAGCGGCCGCGCGGCCATCAGCCGACCTCCACGATGCACTCGATCTCGACGGTGATGTTCGAGGGCAGGCTGCCCATGCCGACGGCCGAGCGCGCATGCCGGCCCTTGTCGCCGAACACCTCGACGAAGAGGTCGGAGCAGCCGTTGATCACCTTGGGCTGGTCCTCGAAGTCGGGCACCGCGTTGACCATGCCCAGGACCTTGACGATGCGGGCCACCTTGTCGAGGTCGCCGAGCTCGGCCTTCAGCACGGCGACGAGGTTGAGGCCGACGAGACGGGCATGCTGGTAGGCATCCTCGATGCTGACGTCGCGGCCGACCTTGCCGCGGCCCATCGAGCCGTCGCCGTAGGACGGCCCCTTGCCGGAGAGGAACAGAAGGTTGCCGGTGCGCACGGCGTTCACATAGTTGGCGACCGGCGCCGCGACCGGCGGCAGCACGATGCCCAGCTCCTCGAGACGCTTTTCGACCCGCATGGCCGTTCTCTCCCTTGACCGCCCGACCGCTCTCACCAGCCGGAGGCTATCCCACGCGGCCGGGCGGCGATCAAGAAGCCGTGCTCGATCCTCCCGCGGGTTGGCCACTGCCCCGCCGCACCCCAGCTGGCTTGACAGCACGGAAGCCCCAACGGTTCAGTCGAGCGATGGTCCTCTCGTCACACCCTCGGCACTCTTGCGACGAGCCTGCGGCGACCCGCCGGTGATCGCCGACCTGCCCGTCGCCGAGCCGCTCATCCGCCTCGGCTGCTTCGCCGGGGTCCTGGCGCTGATGGTGCTCTGGGAGATCCTGGCGCCGCGCCGCCCCCAGGGCATCGGCCGTCGCGTGCGCTGGCCGGGCAATCTCGGCGTCGTGGTCGTCGACACGATGATCCTGCGGCTTCTCTTTCCGACCGCGGCGGTGGGAGCGGCGCTGGTCGGCGAGGCGCATGGCTGGGGCCTCCTCAACCAGCTCGCCCTTCCGGGCTGGCTCGCCGTCCTCGTGACGATCCTCGTGCTCGACCTCGTGATCTATCTCCAGCACGTCCTCTTCCACGCGGTGCCGGGCCTGTGGCGCCTCCACCGCATGCACCATGCCGACCTCGAGATCGACGTCACGACCGGGATCCGCTTCCACCCGGGCGAGATCGTCCTGTCGATGCTGATCAAGATCGGCGTGGTGGTGGCGCTGGGCGCTCCGGCCGTGGGCGTGCTGCTGTTCGAGGTGCTGCTGAACGCGACCTCGATGTTCAACCACGGCAATGTGCGCCTGCCCCTGCCGCTCGACCGGGCGCTTCGCTGGCTCCTCGTGACGCCCGACATGCACCGCGTCCACCACTCGATCGTGCCCTCCGAGACCAACAGCAATTTCGGCTTCAATCTCGCCTGGTGGGACCGGCTCTTCGGCACCTACCGCCCGCAGCCGGCCGCCGGCCATCTGGGCATGACCATCGGCATCGAGACTTTTCGCGAGCCCGGCGAGCTGCGCCTCGACCGCATGCTCGCTGCAGCCGCTGCGCGGCGATGTCGGCCCCTACCCGCTCGGCCGACGCGAAGGGCAGCCTTGAGACGGAGCGCCGCCTCGCATCGCTGGCCGGGCGTGCCGCTGGCGCTGGGCTCGGCAGTCTTCTTCGGCGCCAGCACGCCTTTCGCCAAGCTGCTGCTCGGCACCATCGATCCCTGGCTGATGGCGGGCCTTCTTTATCTCGGCGCGGGCCTGGGTCTGGCCATCGTCCGAGGCGGCCGTCTCTGGCCTGGAGAGGGGCGAGGCGCCCCTGCGGCGCGCGGACCTGCCCTGGCTGGCCGGCGTCATCCTGGCGGGCGGCATCGTCGGGCCGCTGCTGCTGATGCAGGGCCTCGCCCGCACCGACGCCGCCTCGGCCTCGCTGCTGCTCAACCTCGAGAGCCTCGCCACCATGGGCCTCGCCTGGGTGGTGTTCCGCGAGAACTGTCGACCGCCGGCTCCTGCTCGGCGCCTTCGCCATCCTCGGCGGTGCGGTGCTGCTCTCGTGGCAGGGGGGCGGCCTCGCCCCGGGCGGCGGGGCGCTTCTGATCGCCGGGGCCTGCCTCGCCTGGGGCCTCGACAACAACCTCACCCGAAAGCTCTCGGCCGCCGACCCGCTGCAGATCGCGATGATCAAGGGCCTCGTGGCGGGAAGCGTCAATCTCGTCGCTCGCCCTTGGCCTCGGCGCCGGCCTGCCGGGCCCGGGCCCGGTCGCCGCGGCCGGCGTCATCGGCTTCCTCGGCTATGGGCTCAGCCTCGCCCTCTACGTGGCAGCGCTCCGCCATCTCGGCGCCGCGCGCACCGGCGCCTATTTTGCGCTCGCCCCCTTCATCGGCGCGGTCCTGGCCGTTCTGTGCCTCGCCGAGCCCCTGTCCGCCCGCCTCGTGGCCGCCGGCGGCCTGATGGCTATCGGCCTCTGGCTCCACCTCGCCGAGCGGCACGAGCACGACCACGCCCACGAGCCTCTGGAGCACGAGCACCGTCACACGCACGACGACCCGCACCATCGTCACCCGCATGCGCCGGGCGACCCGCCGGGTGAGCCGCACAGCCACCGCCATCGGCACGAGCGGCTGGTCCACCGCCACCCCCACTACCCGGACCTGCACCACCGCCACACCCACGGCTGAGCGGCGGCGGGTAGCCGGCCGGAGCGGTCAGCGCTCGGCGGCGGTCGTGGCCTCGTAGATCTCGGCGAGGGGCAGTCGGAGCTGAAGCTCCGGCAGCGCGAGGAACGCGTCCAGGCCGTCCGCCACCTCGTCCTGCCAGACGCCGTCCACATCGCGCACCCGCATGTCGAGCCGCGGCTCGTCCTGCGAGACGAAGACGAGGCGCTTGAGCGACGGGATCGTCTCGTAGGCGAGGCGCTTGCGGGTGAGGTCGTATTGCGCGGTGCTCTCGGAAAGGACCTCGAAGACGATCACCGGGTCCTCGCAGCTGGTCTGCCGGCCGACGTGGGGGCCGCGGCGGACGAACAGCTCAGAATACCTCTAGGCCCTGTTTTCAAAGCCAGATGAGGATGGCGGCGAGATGGACGAAGGCGAGGTAGGAGCTGGCGAGCTTGTCGAACCGCGTGGCGAGACGGCGATGCTCCTTGAGCCGGCCGACCAGGCGCTCGACGACGTTGCGCTCCTTGTAGGTGCGCCACTCCATCATGCATGGTCGGGTCTCGGTGGCGAGTTGTGGGATGATCGGCGTGATGCCGCGGCGCCGGAGAGCGTCGCGCACCGGTCGGCCGGTATAGCCGCGGTCGGCGAGCAGGGCCCGAGGCCGGCAGCGTGGGCGGCCTTGGCTGGAGCGCCTCACGGCCCCGGCCGCCATCAAGGGCTCGAACGCCGTCTGCTCGTGGCGCTCGCCGGCGGTCAGGACGAAGGCGATGGGTCGGCCGCCCCGCTCGCAGCGCAGGTGCAGCTTGCTGCCGAAGCCATGATCGGCAGCAGCCGATCATCCGTCAGCGCAGCTGCGGCCGCAGGAGACGGCCGAGGGGGCGAGCGGCCGAGCGCCTGATTCGCCTGCCCCCTTTGGCGCCGGCGGCGTGACGATGGGCGCGGATGCTGGTGCCATCGACCATGTGGACGCTCCAGTCCAGCCGGCCCTCGGCGTCGCCCGCCCGCTGCAGCTCGGCCAGGATCCGCTGCCACAGCCCGCTCTTGGTCCAATGGTAAAAGCGCGTCGCCACCGTCCGCCACGGCCCGTAGCGCTCCGGCAGGTCGCGCCAGGGCGTCCCCGTCTTGGTAAGCCACAGCATGGCGTTGATCATGGTCCGGTGGTCCCGGGCGGGTCGCCCGGTCACCGGCCGTTGCAGCGGCAACAGCGGCGCCAGGCGCCGCCACGCCGCGTCGGTCAGTTCGTGCCTGCTCATGCCCCATGGCAATACACCCAGCCTAACCCACTTTGAAAACAGGCCCTAGCACTACGTCAGACCGCGTCCGATAACCCCCTCCACGACGTCCGCGCGTTCCTCCGCGGGTCAGGCAGAAAATTGGCTAGAGACAAGCCGCATGGCCTACCGCCCTCGCGATATCCTTTCGTGCAACTGGGAACAGTGGGCCGCCGTCACGCCGCGCGGAGGCGGTCGCGGCCGTGGGGGGTGTCGAGGTCGAGGATCGGGCCTTTGGGCACGATGCCGGTCGGGTTGATGGTTTTGTGGCTGCCGTAATAGTGGTGCTTGATGTGGTGGAGGTCGACCGTCTCGGCGACGCCCGGCCACTGGTAGAGCTCGCGCAGATAGCCCTGGAGGGCCGGATAGTCGGCGATGCGGCGCAGGTTGCACTTGAAGTGGCCGACATAGACGGGATCGAAGCGGACGAGGGTGGTGAAGAGCCGCCAGTCGGCCTCGGTGATCCTTTCGCCCACCAGATAGCGCTGGCGGGAGAGCCGGTCCTCGAGCCAGTCGAGGCTGTCGAACAGCGCCGTCACGGCCTCCTCGTAGGCCTCCTGGGTGGTGGCGAAACCGGCCTTGTAGACGCCGTTGTTGACCGTGTCGTAGACGCGCGCGTTGACGGCGTCGATCTCGGTGCGCAGCGCCAGGGGATAGTAGTCGCCGGGGCGGGCGCCGATGCCGTCGAAGGCGCTGTTCAGCATCCGGATGATCTCGGACGACTCGTTGTTGACGATGGTCTCTTTCTTCTTGTCCCAGAGGACCGGCACCGTGACGCGGCCGGTGTAGTCGGGCCGGGCGCGCGTGTAGATCTCGTGGAGAAAGCGGGAGCCGAACAGGCGGTCGCCGGTGGCGCCCGGTCGCGGTCTCGAAGGTCCAGCCCTGCTCGCCCATGTGCCAGTGGACCACCGAGACGTCGATCATCCGCTCGAGGCCCTTGAGCTTCCGGAAGATCAGGGTGCGGTGCGCCCAGGGGCAGGCGAGCGAGACATAAAGAGAATAGCGGCCGGGCTCGGCGGCGAAGCCGCCCTCGCCCGAGGGGCCGGCGCTGCCGTCGGCCGTGACCCAGTTGCGGAACTGCGATTCCTTGCGGACGAAGCGGCCTCCGGTCGAGCCCGTGTCGTACCAGCGATCCTGCCATCGACCCTCGACCAGGAGGCCCATTTTCCTCGATCCCTCTATCTCGGCGGCCCGATCAGCCGTGGAGCTTCTTCGCGATCGTCGCGACGTGGCGGCCCTGGTAGCGGGCGCCGGCGAGCTCGTTCTCGGAGGGCTGGCGCGAGCCGTCGGCCTTGGCGAGCGTGGTGGCGCCGTAGGGCGTGCCGCCCGTGATCTCGTCCATGTTGATGAGGCCGGGGAAAGCGTAGGGCAGGCCCACGATGATGAAGCCCTGGTGGAGGAGCGTGCTGTGGAAGGAGGTGATGGTCGTCTCCTGGCCGCCATGCTGGGTGGCGGTGCTGGCGAAGACGCTGCCGACCTTGCCGACCAGAGAGCCCTTCATCCAGTGGCCGCCGGTCTGGTCGAGGAAGTTCCGCATCTGCGCCGCCATGTTGCCGAAGCGGGTGGGCGTGCCGAAGATGATGGCGTCGTAGGCGGAAAGCTCGTCGACCGTGGCGATCGGGGCCTTCTGGTCGGTCTTCATGTGGGCGCCCTTGGCGACCTCCTCGGAGACCAGCTCGGGCACGCGCTTGACGGTCACCTCGACGCCGTCGACCTCCTTCACCCCGTCCGCGACGGCGTAGGCCATCGTCTCGACATGGCCGTAGGCGCTGTAGTAGAGCACGAGAACCTTGGTCATCCCTGCTTCCTCCGCTGGGCGGCACCGGCCGCTGCACCTGATCTGGGCCTCCGGCACCGGCACGGAAACAGGCGCCGACGAACAAGATTGTTTCCCGACGCGCAACACGGGTCCCATGGCGCTTCCGAGCGACCCTGTGCCGTCCTCACGCCGGGCACGTTGCCGCTCGGCCGGCGCCTCGCTAAGTCTCGGCGGGGGCTGCTGGAGGACGGAGCGATGAACAGGCTCTCGGGCGGCGAGGCCGTCGTGCGGATGCTGCAGCTCTATGGCGTCCGTCATGTGTTCGGGCTGTGCGGCGACACGAGCCTGCCGCTCTACGACGCGCTCTTCCGGCTCGACCACGGCATCCGGCACATCCTGACCCGCGACGAGCGCCATGCCGCCTACATGGCCGACGCCTATGCCCGCGTGACCGGGCGGCCGGGCGTCTGCGAGGGCCCCTCGGGCGGCGGGGCCACCTACATCCTGCCGGGCGTGGTCGAGGCCAACGAAAGCTCGATCCCGATCCTGGCCATCACCACGGACATCTCGACCACGGGACGTGGCCGTTACGTGCTGACGGAGCTCGACCAGGAGGCGCTGTTCCGGCCGCTCGCCAAGTGGAACACGGTGATCGATCGCGCCGATCAGATCCCGCAGACGCTGCGGCGGGCGTTCCGCGAGATGACCACCGGCCGGCCCGGGGCGGTGCATCTGGGCCTGCCCTTCGACGTGCAGCAGGGTCCGGTCGACGAGACCGCCCTCTGGCACGAGCCGGCGCATATGGCCTACCCGGCCATGCCCACCGCCCCCGATCCCGCCGCGGTCGAGACGTTTGTCGCGGCGCTCCTGTCCGCGCGGCGCCCCGTCCTGATCTGCGGCGGCGGGGTCGTCATCGCCCGCGCCGAGGACGAGCTCCGGCGGCTGGCCGAGGCCACGGGCGCCGCGGTCGCCACGACCATCAGCGGCCAGGGCGCCATCGGCGACGGCCATCCGCTGGCGCTGGGCGTGGTGGGCTCGAACGGCGGCACGCCCGAGACGCGCGCGGTCGTCGACGGCGCCGACCTCGTCGTCTTCATCGGCTGCCGGGCCGGCTCGGTGACGACCGAGCGCTGGCGCCATCCCGAGCCCGGCCGCACCCGCGTCCTCCACATCGACGTCGACCCGGCCGTTCCGGGCGCCAACTACCCCACCGAGGTCTCTCTCGTCGCCGACGCCCGACTGGCGCTCGCCGCGGTCAACGCCGCCGTCCTCGCACGCGGGACGACCGCCGGGACCGACGGCGCCCGCGGCCGCGTCGCCGAGGCGAAAGCCCAAAAGTTCGGGGCGTTCGAGGCGCTGGCGGGCTCCGGCGAGATGCCGATTCGTCCCGAGCGCCTGGTTGCGACGCTCCAGGACCTGCTGCCCGAGGAGTCGGTCATCGTCGCCGATCCCGGGACCCCCTGCCCCTACCTCTCGGCCTACTACAGGCAGGAAAGACCCGGGCGGCGGGTCATCTCGAACCGGGCGCACGGGGCCCTGGGCTATTCCCTTGCGGCCGTGGTCGGCGCGGCGATCGGCCGGCCCTCGGCCAAGTGCGTCGCGGTGATGGGCGACGGCAGCTTCGGCATGGCCTGCGGCGAGCTCGAGACCCTCGTCCGGCTGCGCCTGCCGGTGACGCTCGTCGTGGTCTCGAACGCCGTCTATGGCTGGATCAAGGCCGGCCAAAAGGCAGGCTTCGGCGAGCGCTATCTCTCGGTCGATTTCGGGCGCTCGCGCCACGCCCGGATCGCCCAGGCCTTCGGCATCGAGAGCTTCGAGGTGAGCGATCCCGAGCAGCTGAAGCCGACGCTGGCCAAAGCGCTCGAGGCGGGCGGGCCGACCCTCGTCGACGTGCTCTCTCAGCCGCTCCACGAGGCCCGGGCCCCGGTCAGCGAATGGGTGGCGTGATCGACCAGCAGGGCCGGAGGGCCCTCGCCGGATGACGGACGGCGACCAACGCATCGCGCAGGGCGGCAAGGCGGTCTATGGCGCCGCCGTCGGAATCCTGATGCTCGAGGCGCGGTTCCCGCGCATTCCGGGCGACGTCGGCAATGCCGGCACCTGGCCGTTCCCGGTGCTCTACCGGGTGGTCAGGGACGCCTCGCCCGATCGCGTCGTGCGCCGCGGGGCCGAGGGCCTGCTGCCGGCCTTCCTCGCCGCCGCCCGGGAGCTGGTGGCCGTCGGCGCCGACGGCATCACGACCAATTGCGGCTTTCTGTCGGTCTATCAGGAGGAGATCGCCCGGGCGGCGGGGGTGCCGGTGGCGACCTCGTCGCTGATGCAGGCGCCGATGATCCAGGCTCTCCTGCCGCCGGGCCGGCGGGTCGGCATCCTGACCATCTCCGAGGCGACCCTCTCGGCCGAGCATCTGGCGGCGGCCGGGGTGCCCAGGGACACGCCCGTCCGGGGCACCGACGCCGGCAGCGAGCTTTCCCGCGTCATCCTGGGCGACCTGCCGCGGCTCGACATCGCGGCGGCCGAGGCCGACCTCCTCGAGGCCGGCGAGCAGCTCGTGAGGGCGCATCCCGAGGTCGGGGCCGTGCTCCTGGAATGCACCAACATGTGCCCCTACGCGGCCGCCCTGTCGGAGCGCCTGGGCCTGCCCGTCTTCGACATGACGAGCTTCATCGGTTGGTTCCAGAGCGGCCTCAGACCGCGCCGTTTCGGCTGAGGGCGGAGACGGCCTCGGGCCGGGGAAGGGCGTCGACCTCCGGCATCGCCTCAGCCGCCGGAGGCAAAGGCTTGGCACGGCAAGACCGACGTTCTAGGAGATGGCCTGCCGATCATTCCCGATGCAGCCCCAGCAGAAGACGGAGCGGGCGATGAAGACGACGGGTCGTCGCGAGGCCCTCACCCTCGCCGGTCTCACCTCGCTCGCAGCCCTGCTGTCCGGGCGGGCGGCGGTCGCCCAGTCGGTGAACCCGACCCAGGAGCAGCTCCTCGTCGACCGGGCGCGGATCGTGGTCGAGGACTTCCTGAACGACCAGAACTTCAGCCAGATGCACGTCTACGTGCAGAATGCCTTCGCGGTGGTCGTCCTGCCGGACCTCCTCAAGGCCGGCTTCATCGTCGGGGCCGAGTACGGCACGGGCGTCATGCTGGCCCGCGACGTGCGCTCGGGCGCCTGGGGCGAGCCCGCCTTCTTCACCCTGGTCGGCGGCAGCCTCGGCCTGCAGATCGGCGGCAAGGCCTCGGACGTGGTCTTCACGATCATGAACGAGGGGGCCGTCCAGAAGATCCTGACCTCGCGCTTCAAGCTCGGCACCGACGCGAGCGTCGCGGCGGGGCCGGTCGGGGCCGGCGTCGGCGCCGCCACGACGATCCAGTTCGGCGAGGACGTCTACGTCTTCAGCAAGGGCAAGGGGCTCTATGGCGGCCTCACCCTCGACGGGTCGGTGTTCATCCCCAAGGACGACTGGAACAAGGTCTATTACGGCCGCGCGGTGACGCCGACGCAGATCATCCGCGAGGCGGCGGTCAGCAATCCCGGCTCGGGGACGCTGCGCGACGCCCTGGCGCGATTCTAGGAGTGCGACGCAGTCGGTCGATACCGCCGAGCCTGGCCCCGCCGTCCTGCGTATGCGGCCAGCGGGAGCGGACAGCAGGGCCTCTCCTGGCGCAGCTATCGGGTCGGCAGACCCATAAGATGGCACAGATCCAAGGCTCTGCTTTCCTACTGTTCCGGTGCAGCAACCGATGCTGCAACAGGTTGGCCGAGACCAAGCAGATCCCAGCGGTTGCGGTAGGGCTCGAGCCAGCCGTCACCGTACTTCAGCATCGCCACGGGCCGCGCCGTGATGATCCGGCAGCAGGACGCGGACAGGGCCGTCCTGGTGCGGCCGCCCGTTCTTACCGGGTGTGCTCAACCACAGGCGGTGATCCGTCGACAGCACAATGGCGATGATTTCGCTCGGCATGACGTAGACGTCGTGCTGGCCGTCCTCCGTCGACGGGAAGGCGACGAGACAGAAGAACAGCCCGGCGATCGGCGTCTCGTGCTTCCGGCCCATGATCCAGCCGCCGTCAGGCGGGTGGCGGTTGCGTGTCTTGACCTGGATGTTGCGGTGCACTTGGCACAGGTTGTCGTAGACCATGATGTCGATTGCAGGCGTTCCCGGCGGGGCGAACCCGGCGGTGTATCCTCGCCGGAGCAGGCAGGACAGGACGTAGTGCTCGCCCGCGGCTCCAAGGAAGCTATGTTGCGTGGGCATGGCGTCTCCGGCCGATGACCTGGTGGTGCGAGGCGGACAGTTTCTCGCCTGGCCTCGCTCGCACTCGCAATGCTGTCAGCGCCGGCGCCACGCAGCAAGGAGCTATCTTCGGTCTGGGGCGCACCACCAGGGTGCGACCGGAAAAGCCGAGGCAGGCTCCCGACCTTCACGGCCGACCGGCTGCGGGCCTAGCCGGGGCCAGCCTTCTCGCTCGACGCGGGGCCGCTCCAGGCGGGGGCGCCGGCGCGGCGGGGTGGGCTCGGCGGAGCGCGCTCGCCCAGCAGCGGCCCGTCGTGATCCCGGGCGTTGTCGACCAGAGCCTTGCGGACGAGCGCGAAGCCACCCCCGTCCTCGCTAAGGACACGCGCATACATCTCCATGAACATGTCGACCGCGTCCTCGACCCCCCAGGGCCGCGCGGGGCGGCGCATCGCGTTGGTGATGACCGCGGCAGCGAGATTGTCCCGGAACTGGAGCCCGACCATGGCCGGGGCCCTGGCCCGATCGAAGAGGCGGGCCACCGCGCGCAGCAGCCGGCCGACCTCGAAGGCGGCCTGCGGCTCGCTCAGGCCCGGCAGGCGGCGGGTGGCGAGGACCACCTCCTCGTTCGGCCCGAACGCAAAAGATGCCGCCGCTTCGGCCAGTCCCGGACCCAGGCGATCACCCTCGGCCGGATCCCGGCCGAGCTGAAAATAGGGCTCGCCCGAGAGCCCGGCTCGAAAGGCCGCCTGGGGATCGGCCTTCGCCATGCGTGCTCCTCTCGATCAGGTCCGCAAACCGCGGCTGGCGCCGAGGATAGGCGAAAGAGCGCCAGTTCGCAGCCGTCTTGCAACCCTGAGTGCCTGGCTTCCCCCACCCCTAGCCGAGGGCGGGAGGAGCGGCTCAGGACCTGAGGCGGCTCATCCCCGCATCGAAGAGCGGCTCGGCCGCGACGGTCGCGGGCAGGCGCTGGCCCAGATACTCGATCTCGACCCGGCTGCCCACCGCCCCGTGCGCCGCCGGAAGGTAGCCGTAGGCGATCTGACGGCCGACCGTGTAGCCGTAGGCGGCGCTGGTGACATAGCCGACCGGCCGGCCGCCCACGAGGATCGGCTCCTTGCCGAGCAGGACGCCGTCCCGATCGTCGAGGGTCATGCAGGCCAAGCTCCGCTCCCTCGGCCTTTCCTTCTTTTCGAGGAGCGCGTCGCGGCCGATGAAGTCGCCCTTCTTGATTCGCACCGCCCAGCCGAGCCCGGCCTCGAAGGGGTCGGTCTCGGGGTCGATGTCGGCACCCCACAGCCGATAGCCCTTCTCGAGGCGGAGCGAGTCGAAGCAGCCGGCGCCGGCGGCGATCAGCCCGTGGGGGCGGCCGGCCTCCCAGAGGATCTCCCAGAGCGCCTGGCCGAACTCGGTGGGCGCATAGAGCTCCCAGCCCAGCTCCCCCGCATAGGAGAGCCGGAGCGCCAGGACCGGGATGTAGCCGACGACGAGCCGCCGGGCCGTATAGTAGGGGAAGCCGGCGTTGCTCACGTCGTCGGCCGTGACCCCGGCCAGGATGTCGCGGGCGCGCGGGCCCCAGAGGCCGAGCGTGCACCAGCGCGAGGTGGCGTCCTCGATCGTGACGCTGCCGTCGGCCGGCGCCTGGCGGCGCATCCAGCCCTGGTCGTGCATGCCGACCGCACCACCGGTCACCACGAAGAAACGGTCGGGGCCGAGCCGGGTCACGGTGAGGTCGCACATGATCCCGCCCCGGCGGTTGAGCATGGCGGTATAGGTGATCCGGCCCGCAGGCCGGTCGATGTCGTTGGCGGCGAGGCGCTGCAGGAACGGCAGGGCGCCCGGGCCCGACACCTCGAGCTTGGTGAAGGCGGTGAGGTCGAACAGTGCTGCGTGCTCGCGGACGTGACGATGCTCGGCCGCCTGGATGGGCGACCAGTTCTGTGCCGCCCAGTCGTCGCGCGCGGGCGTGTTGGCGCCGCCGAGGAGGCCCCGGTTGCTCTCGTACCAGTGCGGCCGCTCCCAGCCCGCGGCGTCGAAGAACACGGCTTCCAGCGCCGTCTGGGCGGAAAAGAAAGGCGAGCGGCGGAGGCCGCGCGGCTCCTCCATCTGCTGGAGCGGATGGATGACGTCGTAGACCTCGACATATTGCTGGAAGGCGCGGCGGCGGACGTAGGCCGGCGTCGTCATGTGGGCGTGGAAGCGGTTGATGTCGGCCTCGTGGACGTCCCATTCGGGCTCGCCGCCGGCGATCCACTCGGCCATCGTCTTGCCGACGCCGCCCCCATGGGTGATCCAGACGGCCTCGGCGACCCAAAGGCCCGGCACCGCCAGGCTCTCGCCCATCACCGGCATGCCGTCGGGCGTGAAGCTGAACATCCCGTTGAAGGCCGATCTGACGCCGGCCTTCATGACGGCCGGGAGGAGCTCGCGCGTCGCCGCCTCGGCCGTCGCGAAATCGTCGGGCCGGAAGGCGTTGATCGAGGGCATCACCGGGTCGGCGCCGTGCTTCCTGATCGCGTCGGCCTCGACCAGGCGCGGCGTGTGGCGATAGTTGCCGATCCCGTAGCCGTCGAAATGCTGGCGGAAATACATCGAGCGGTCCTGGTGGCGAAGGAGCACGTGCGTCGCCTCCTCCGTCGTGCCCGCCAGCTCCGGGACCGGGTTGGTGAAGGCGTACTGGTGCTCGCAGGGCATCAGCGGGATCTCGATGCCGGCCATGCGGCCGAGCCTCGGCCCCCAGATGCCGCCCGCCAGCAGCACCCTCTCGCAGGCGATGCGGCCCTTGTCCGTCACGACCGCGGACACCCTGCCCTGCCTCAGCTCGATATCCGTCACCTCGACCCCGCCCGCGAGCCCGATGCCTTTTTTCTCCGCTGCGCGCAGCATGGTCTCGCAGGCGCGCACCGGCTTGGCGATGCCGTCGGTAGGCGTAGAAAAGCCGCCGAGCACGGTGCGCGTGTCCATCAGCGGCGACAGCTCCCGGCAGCGCTCGGGTGACACGAGCTCGGCCGGGATGCCCCAGGAAGAGGCGAGGCCGCAGCGCCGCCTCAGGTCCCGGGCCCGCTCCCCGGTAGTCGCCACCTCGAGGCCGCCGACGGACAGAAAAGCAGGCTGGCCGTCGAGGTCGAGCGCGTTCAGCAGGCTCACCGTGTACTTGGCGAAGGTCGCCATCATCCGGGACGGATTGGTCTGGAACACCCCGCCCGGCGCATGACTGGTCGACCCGCCCGTCTCGGGCAGCGGGCCCTGGTCGATGACGAGAACGTCCGAGAAGCCGAGCTTCGCCAGATGCCAGGCGGTGCTGGAGCCGACGATGCCGGCGCCGACGATCACGAGGCGGGCCTGTGTCCTCATCGCGCCCCTCTCCGGGTCGGGCCGCCGGGAGGCCGGCGGCCGCGGGGTGTCGGGTCAGTGATGGCGGGCGACGCGGGCGGGTGCAAGGGGCGACGGGGAACGGTCGGGTGGCTGCCTCCGCTGCCGTGGAAGCCAGGTCTTGCCGGGCGGGCGGACTCGACCCGTCGGAGGCCCACTATGGCTCCTCGGATCAGAGACCTTTCAGATACTCGAGCAATGCCGCCTTCTCCGTCTCGGAGAGCATCGTTCCGTAGACGTGGCCGCCATTGCTGTTCCCGGGAACCGTGGTGTCCAGGACGAAGCCGTCCTCACCGGCCGGGTCGGAGCGGAAGCCGACCTTCACGGGGATCGAACTCGCGGCTGCCGACCCGGAACGTCTTCGGCCGCTCATCCGGTGCCTTCAGAAGGTCGGCCAGGGTGGGGACGGAGCCGTTGTGCAGGTAGGGGGCGGTCGCCCAGATCCCGTCCAGGGGCCGGGCCTTGTAGGCGGGAACCAGCCCGTCCTCGCCGCCCTGCGTCGCACCGTTCGCCTCGGCCTCGAAACGGCGCATGAGGTCCTCCCGACCCATCGCGGCGCCTGCGTGGAGGGCCTGCTGGCAGGTCCGTGCCCGCTCGATTACTGACCGATTATGGTCCCGGGCACGACGGAGAAGCGTTTCCAGCTTGGTGCCGGGCGACGTCGCCTCGGGCGGCGCCGCCTCCAGCTCGACCCCGGTCAGGCCGCAGGTGTCGATGATGATGGCCTCGATCGTGTCGAGCGGGTCGGTAATCAGCGTCCCCGCCACCACGTTGCTGAGGATGTCCACGCTCATCGCCTCGTGCTGGAGGGGGGCGCCCATGAGGCCCCGCACCTTCCGGCCCTCGAGACGTCCCGTCAGCTGGCCCGCCCGCAGCGCATTGGTCACCATCCGCGGATCCGTGCCGATCTCGCCGACGGGCGTCATCACCACCTTGATCTTCCGGGTCGGGTCCCGCGGATCTGCGATCAGATGGTGGCAGCTCTCGCAGCTCGTCCTGTAAAGCTCGCGACCCTGCAGGGCGAGGTCAGGCTGAATGGCCGGCATGCCGGCCTCGACCCAGCTCGGCCGCCAGAGGCGTTTCAGCTGGTTCTCCAGCATCGCCAGCTCCGGCAGGCGGCCGGAGGAGAGATAGACGCCGGGCGGGGGACCGGGCTCGACGTCGAGTTGGGCGAAGACGCCCAGCACCTCGCCGAGATTGCGGGTGAGCGCGCCCACGGGTGGCGTGTTCTGGGCGACGCCCGGCCACTGCACCCGGTCCGACTGCGGCGTGTCCCAGAGAAAGGGATAGCTGACCGGGGCATCGGCCGGATGCGCGTTGCCCGGGATATCGAGCGCGTGGGAGGTCACCTCGTTGAAGATCTGCCCGAAGGCGTCGAGCCGCCCGTAGCCGTACGCGGGATCGGACGGGTCGTAGTCCAGGCGTCGCCTCAACGCCGCCGTCTCCTCCTTCAGCCGGGCCAGGAGTTGATCCCTCGGCTGGCCGGGAATCCGCTCCGCCAGGCGGTCGAATTTCGGGCCCTCCTGGTTCTTCTCCATCGCATCGACGAGGGCGCGCACGAAGCCGGAAAGATCGGCGAGCGTGGGCGCGCCGTCGATCAGGATGGCGCGGCCCTGGTAGCTGATGACGTTGGTGTGGCAGGCGGCGCAAGTAAAACCCATCCAGGCGCGGCTGCCTTCCTGGTCGCGGACGAAGCCGATCGGCAGGCCGTCGGGATTTCGGGGCGTCACGGGCCATGGAATTGTGCCGAAGCGCCTCATGTTCGCAGCCGACCTGAAGAGATCCTCGCTGTCGGCCTGCTCGAGCCCCTTGAAGATGTCGTAGGAGAGGACGCGCGAGCCCTGGCTCGTGAACCAGAACGCCTCCCGCTCCGCCGGGCTCCAGCCCTGGGAAAGGAAGCTCGGCACGCCGACGGGAGCGACCGGCGTCTCGGCGGCGCTCGCGTGGCGGCTTCCGCCTATGACGCAGGCGACCAGTGCCGATCCAATGAGCATTCTGCACATCACGTCAGTTCCTCTTCCGCGAGCGTTCCTTCGTGCCGCACAGCTCGCCCCGATGAGCATGAGCGGACGGAGCGAGACCAGTTGGCGGACATTGCCCGTAGCCTCCGCTTCTCACGTTGACGGTGGCCCTCGAAGCCCACTTCGTCAATCAGAAGGTCCGTCAGCGCCGCCGGCCGCACGGCTGGTCGACCCGCCAGTCTCTGGCAACGGGTCCTGGCCAACGACCAGAATGTCCGAGAAGCCCAGCTTCGCCAGATACCAAGCGGTGCTTCAGCCCACGATGCCGGCGCCGACGATCACGGGGCGCGCCTGCGTCCTGATCGCGCCTCACTCCGGCTCGGGCCGCCGGAAGGCAGGCTGCCCCGGGCAGGTGACGGGCGCGGGTGCAAGGGGTGGTGCGTGGCCGGTATTCTCCAATCTGCAGTCTCCTGGAATGCTCCCGATGCCTGCGACGCGACTCCCCGCGCGCCCGCTAGTGCAACGATCACAATTTTGACTAGGTAAAGCGACGGCAGCATGATCTACAATTTGTTTGTCGCCAAATTGGTTATGGAGTACCTATTGCTTCAATAACAGAACCCTCGTCAACAACGATTACATGGCCCGATAATTTCTCACACCCGATTTCTATCATTCTTATAAACTCTCGGGCGTCAGAAAAATAGTTGCGGAACGCCATTCGGACCTCGTCCGAGGTGTCCGCCCGAACGAGCACAACATCTTTTCCTGGATTGTTTTTTTCTAGCTCAAATAGCGCACGGAGCGCATCGGTCGCATCGCGATAGGATTTGAGCTCGACCTCTTCGCTCTCGGAAAACATCAATATGACATTCCTTTTCGTTGACACTACCTTATCTGCCGCGTTTAATCCTTTCAGAAGCATCAAAAGTCCTATTTCTTCATCCAGATCCAGGAATTCTCGAAGCAAGCTTTCATCTGAAATATCAGGAAGAGACGATTTAGACTCTTCGAACGCTCTTGCGAATATTTCACTCGCTAGTGCCATTATGCGCTCATATCGATTGTCTCCTTGCTGAAACTTCGGCTGACTTTCCGTAATGAATCCTATTACCTCTACCGTCGTCGCCCACGCATGCTGGACGAACGTTCTATATTGGAGTTCGACGAAGAGACCACGATAGTCCGCCCCATGAGCAGAATTTACGTCATACTCGTAAATATCATGAACTCCACGATATCCTGTAATTTTCGGATTCTTAACATAGTCGTATTTGTCAACATCGTTGCGGCATTTGTGCCTAAAGCGCGCCG
The DNA here is from genome assembly GCA_963828215.1 of uncultured Alphaproteobacteria bacterium. Classification (GTDB taxonomy): domain Bacteria; phylum Pseudomonadota; class Alphaproteobacteria; order Geminicoccales; family Geminicoccaceae; genus CAVTJL01. The sequence continues at coordinate 104,073 of CAWHFO010000042.1, forward strand.
CATGTACCTTCGCTCGGAATTCATATAATTCTTGAGTACTTCGAAAAATCAACCTGCATCCGGCAATATCGTCCATTCGGGCAAGCTCCATGTGTGGATATCTTCGAAGCTTGTCGAATATCGTTCTCTTGCGCTTGTGGCGTTGTGCCACTACGACATTCTTTCTTCTTGCGCGGATCCTTAGGATGGCTTGGAATGTGTTTAGAACGGCCCGGTGCGCCGCACGCCATGTGTCTATGACAGCCAAATCCTCCGGTGTTGGACGACCCTCACGAACCGCCGCACCAGCCCGAGTGACGCGCGATTTGAGCCACCCGGATACCTGGACTGTGCCGCCTTCATCGACGATGCCTCTACTAGGGATACTTGGAAAGTCTGCCCTAAGACCGGGCCTCAAAGAGCGCCTTGGGGCCGGAGAAGGCGCTCGGCTGAAGCGCAGGACGAGTTCAATCCGGGGCGAGCGCAGCCCCTATAGCTGCGAGACACGCAGTTGGGAATAGGTCAAAGGTGAATGGAACGGCGAATGACCAGCTACATAGCCCCTACCTCCCACATACGCCTGCATCAGTCGCGGTATCGCCGCTGCGTTCAGGGTCTCGCCATCGCGCGTCGCCGCGTGCAGACGGCCTTTCGATCAATCGGGCTGGACGGTCGGGAGGTGGCCGCGGCGGGTGAACTCGTCGATGGTGCCTTAAGGAAGGTGGCCCCCAGCTGCATGCGCCCGGACTTGGCGGGCCGGGCCAGAAGGGGAGAGCGGGGCGTGTTCGCCGTGGAAGAGCGGAGCGTCAATCGCATTCTGGAGAGTGATGGGATCAAGCCTTGCTGTCGGGCCTCAACGCTCAAATGGGCACAGCAGCTCGCCGCTGCCCTCGTCAGTTCCCGCTGCCCGGCGGCTCGGGCCCAAGGGCCTCCGTCAGAATCTCCTTCGATCGGCCACGCGCGTCATGGTCGAAGAGGGCGGTGGCGCGCACAAGCTCGTCGGCGCCGCCCCGCTCTCGGCCCCCTCACCGCACCAGCGCAATCCGAAACGCGCGGCCGTTGTGTTTGCCAGGGTCGATGAAGTAGTCGACGGAGACTTTGAGGTTGTTGACGTAGGCGTCGCGGAGCAGGCCCATCATGGCCTCGCGGACGGGCTCGTTGGCGTCGTTGCGGAGCTGGAAGCCGAAGGCGCCCTGGGGCACCGAATTGAGCATGAAGACGACCTCGACGTCGAGCTGGTCGTTGGGCGGGCCCCAGCCGGTGCCGACGTCGTGGGCGCGCAGGAATGTCAGCTTGCCCTGGCTGTTCTTGAGATCGGCCATGGAGCGCTCCTTCTCAGGCCACCCTGGCGACACGGATGATCGTGCCGACGCGCGGTGCGGTTCGGACATAGTCGATGGAGACGGGACGGTCGGCCTTGAACGCGGCGCGCAGCAGGGCCAGCATCTCCTGGCGCGTGGGGCGCTCGCCGTCGGCGCGGAGCTGGAAGCCGAAGGACAGCCACGGGATGCTGTCCAAGAGGCAGACGATCTCGCCGTCCAGGAAGTTGGGCGGTCGCCCGAAGCCCGTGCCGACATCGTGGGCGCGCAGGAAGGTGATGCGCCCCGACGCGTTGAGGACGCTGCCGACGGGCGCGTCGGTCAGGACCTGGTAGGCGCTCCGGCCGAAGGTCGCGGCGCGCATCAGCCCGGTCGTCGGCTGGACGCGCAGTGCCCGCACGTCGGCCGGCGGCAGGCCCTGATTGTAGCCGGAGAAGCTCCAGGTGGTGCCGCCGTCGCTTGAGCGGGCGCGGAAGACGCCCTGGCTCGTGCCGGCGTAGATGGTGAGGGGGCGCATCGCGTCGACGGCGAGCGTGCGGACGTTGAGGCCGGTGGGCAGGCCCGCGGTGATCGGCGTCGGCGCCAGGAGGCCGGGGGCGCCGCCGAGGCCGCGCAGGAGGCCGAACGACAGCTCGACCGGCGAGCGTGCCGCGGCCGTGGTCGCCACGACGACCGGCGGCAAGGTGAGCCGGAAGCGGTAGACGCGGGGCTCGACGCCGCTGAAGGCGGCATAGACGATGGAGGTGGCGTCGTCGGGGTCGACGACGAGATCGACGACCGAGCCGCCGCCGGGATGGGCGAAGCCGAGCTGCCAGCCGCCGCTGCCCTTGCCGACATAGATGCGGCCGGTGCTGGTGCCGACATAGTGGGTGTCGTCGCGGGCGATGGCGAAGCAGGTGGCGCCCTCGGACGGGGTGCCGGGGGGCGTGAAGAGCTGCGTCCAGGCGACCGCCGGCACGGGCGTGCGCCAGAGGGCGCCGCAGCAGGCGAGGAAGAGCCCCGGGTCGTTGGGGTGCACGCCGAAGCGCAGGTTGAAGCAGGCGGCGCCGGTGGGCAGGCCGCCGCCGATGTTGGTGAACGAGGCGCCGCCATTGTCGGAGCGCGCGATGCTCGTCGCGTACTGGTTCATGACGTACATGATCTGCGCGTTCGACGGGTCGATCGCGACCGTGCCGCCGTCGCCGCCCGAGATCTTTCCCCATTCGAGGGCGGAGCTGTCGGAGATGGGCGTGCCGTTGTCCTGGGTGCCGCCGATCGCCAGCTCCGGGCGCTGGGTGGCGACCGCCATGTCGTAGAACTCGACATTGGCGATGCCGTTGGCGACGAAGGCCCAGCTGTCGGCCTGGGTGGCGCGGTAGAGGCCGCCGTCGCAGGCCGTGTAGATGTCGGCCGGCTGGGCCGGGTCGTGCGTGCAGTCGTGGTGGTCGACATGGGCACCGGGCTTGCCCGTCCAGGTGGCACCGCCGTCGTCGGAGCGGAAGAAGTCGACGCCGGCCACATAGAGGCGGTCGGCGGCCGTCGCATCGGCCTTGATGACCGACAGATAGACGTTGGGGGTGGAGCGCACCGCCCAGGTGGCGCCGCCGTCGGTCGACTGCCAGATCTCGTTCTGCGTCGGCGCCGGCACGCGGTTGCGGGTGTAGATCACCCTGGCGTCGACGGGCGAGGGCGCCACCCGCACATCGAAGGCGGTCGGTGCCAGCCCCGGCGTCAGCACGGCCCAGCTGGCCCCGGAATCGCGGGTGCGGGCGACGCCGACATTGGGCACGCCCGCATAGAGGGTGCGCGAGTTGCCCGGCGCCATGATCAGGTGCGAGGTGGCTCCGGCCAGCGAGAGCTGCCAGGAGGCGCCGCCGTCGGCCGAGCGGTAGATGGCGTCGGACGCGCGCAAATAGAGGGTCTGCGCGTTGCTCGGGTCGACGACGAGGTCGGTGATCGGCGGCAGGTTGGCCGGCGGGCCGCCGACCTTCGTCCAGGTGCCGCCGCCGTCGACCGACGCGTAGACGCCCAGATTGCCCAGGGCCGCGAAGACGTGCTGCGGGCTCAAGGCGTCGACGGCGAGGGCCACGACCGTCAGCACCGGCAGGTCGCCGCAGGCGTCGCGCCAGGTGGCGCCGCGGTCGGCCGAGGCCCAGACACCCCCCGTCGGCGACGAGACATAGATGGTGTTGGGGTCGGCGGCCGGGATGGCGATGTGGAAGAGGACGCCGGTGGCGGGCCCGCCGCCAGGGGCATCGATACGGGTCGGGCCGATGGGCGTCCAGATGTCGACCTGGGCCGGGGGCAGGCTCATCGCGACCGGTCCTGCGCCGCACCGTTCCGGGCTCGCCGAGGCGCGGAGCGAGGCGGCGCAACGCGCCTTTCGCGATCCCGGTCTCCGGCTCCCGGCACCAGCTCGTCCCTCCCCCAGGCGACCCTCTAGTCTAGCCGGACGCCGACCCGCCCGGCAAGCGCTTCGGCGGGGCGGCCCGGGTCGGGGCTTGCGGTCGCGGCTCGGCGATCGGGGTCGCAAGGCCGGTCCGCTCCGTCCCCGAAGGCCCGGCGATGCGGGGCGTGCGGCTCTTTCGGGCCGGCACCGTTCTGGGGCATGATCGGCCGGAAAACGTGGACCGGGGAATGCCATGTCGACGGAGCAGAACAAGATCCTGGCCCGGCGGTTCTACGAGGAAGTGTGGATCGAGCGGAACGCCGCCGCCGCGTTCGAGCTGGCCGCGCCGGACTGCATTCGTCATGATCCCGTCGGGCCGGTGCCAGGCGGCCCGGAAGGATTCAACGCGAACGTGGCCCGGGTGCGGACCGGCCTGCCGGATTTCCAGCAATCATTCGACCTCGTCCTCGCCGAGGGCGACCTGGTGGCGGTGCGGTGAACAATTCGCGGCACGCAGACGGGCCCGCTCGGGCCGATCCCGCCGACCGGTCGCGCGGTGACGTTCTCCGGCGTCAACATCTTCCGGTTCGAGGGCGGGAAGATCGCGGAGATCTGGAACCACCGCGACGACCTCGCCCTCTATCGGCAACTCGGCGTGATGCCGCCCCTGCCGACCGGTCGGCCCGACGATGCATCGTCAGCACCGTCGCGCAAGATAAGAAAAGCGGCTTCGGAAGTCCGGCGAGGTGCCGCAGTCAATGCCCAGGCGCAGAGCCGTGTCGGCGCTGGTGGCAGGCCCCCATCGAGCAGGATGATCGACGCGGCGGAACATGTCGGCGACGGTCATGGACCGAGTCGTGGCGAACTTGACCGCCATCGGCGACTTCGAGCCGTCCCGATCTCCGACGCCGCTCCTTGGTCGCGAGGCCACCGCCCGGAGCCACCTCCCAGTTGGCCGGCAGGGCACGCAAGAGCGCGGCCGGGGTGAGCAACGCATCGCCAGCCGTGACCTGTCGGCGTATGCGGCCCGACGGGGACCCCCTCAGCGAAAAGCCGATCTCTCTGTGCTTGTGCCGCTCTCGCGGCAGCCCCGGCGGCCATGTCGCCCGGAACCGCGTCGCCGGCGCGGACCAGCCAATGACGGGGCTGACAGGCTGCCAGCGCTCGTCATGCCGGAAGGCCACCCCGCTGCATCTCACCCCTGCCCTGACGACCCTTGGCTCGGCTTGGCCGGCCCTCCATGGTGGCGCCGACCTAGTCCCGGGTGACGTTCATGAAGACGAACAAAAAGCCGAGCCTGCTCCAGCTCTTCCTCATTTTCACGCGCATCGCGTTGACGAGCTTCGGCGGCGGGCTCAGCGGGTGGATGCTGCGGGAGTTCGTTCAGGACAGGGACTGGATGACCGAGGAGGAGTTCCTCAACGGCTTGGCGATCTCGCAGGCGCTGCCCGGCGTCAACGTCAAGAACATGGCGATCTGGATCGGCTACCGCCTGCTCGGCCGCTGGGGGGCGGTGGCGGGGTTCGCCGGCATCATCGTGCCGCCGGGGATCGTGATCGTGCTGCTGGGCGTGCTCTTTTCGTCGCTCTCCCGCTTCGCGCTGACGCATGTGGCGCTGGCCGGGGCGGCGGCGGCGGCGATCGGCCTCTCGCTCTCCATGGGCATCACGGCGGTGCGGCGGGTGCCGCGGCGGGCGGCGCCCCTGCTCGTCATGGCGGCGACGTTCGGGATGATCGGGGTTCTCCACTGGCCGCTCCTGTGGGTCGTGCTGGGGGCCGGATCGGTCAGCATCGCCGCGGCGTCCCTCGGCCTTGCGGAAGCCTAGGGCGTGGCCAGGCTGCTCCTGGATCTTTTCGCCGTCTTCGCGCCGCTGTCGCTCGTGACCATCGGCGGGGGGCAGGCGGTCGTGGCGGACATCCAGCGGCAGGTGGTGGACGTGCACCACTGGATGACCCAGACCCAGTTCGTGAACAGCTTCGCGATCTCGCGCATGGCACCCGGGCCGGGCTCCCTGCTGGCGACCCTGATCGGCTGGCAGGTGGCGGGCTTCTGGGGGGCGGTGGTCGCCACGCTTTCCCTCTTCGGCCCGACCGCCTTTTTGATCTACGGCGTGGCCCATCTCTGGGCGCGCTACCGGAGCGCCCGCTGGCAGACGGTGCTGGAGACGGGGCTCCGGCCGGTGGCCGCCGGCATGATCATGGCCGCGGTCTATGTCCTCCTCCAGGCGCTGGACGGCGGCTGGCCGGCGCGGGCGATAGCGCTCGCCTCCACGGGCGCGCTGATGCTGAGCCGGGTCAATCCCCTGCTCCTCCTGGCGGGCGGGGCGGGGCTTCCTGTCAAGCTGCATATAGTGCGGCTGGTGTAGGCGACGGCAGCCCGTCCCGTCAGGGGGGCGGGATCTGAAAACGGGCCCGTGGGAGCAGCCGTGCGCGGCGCCCTCGGCCGGCGTCGCCCCGGGAAGCTGGCCCTACCGCCCGATAGCGTAAGCCTGCATCGGGCGGGGTTACGACGAAAGTTGTTTTCCTTCTTTTGTCACTTCGCTATCGAGCCCGATCGCTTCGCCCTCCCCTCCTCCCCCGCCGCTTGTTCCCTCGTAGGTTTAACGGCCGCTGGTTTCACCCCCACCAAGGAGTTGCATGACGAGTCGATGGATCACGTGCGAATTGAGGCCTCCGTCTAGACCGTCCTCAGTCACTACTAGGTTCGTTTTCGGGGTCGACGGGCAGCTCCAGCTCCGCCGCAAGCTCAAGCCGCTCTCGCGCAGCATCCAGCGATAAGGCATGATCACCGCGCCATAAGCTGGCAGATGAACCGCTTTCGGCTTGATGTGTCTGTGACCCTCGCTCCACCTCGAGTAGCTCGTTACGCTCTCGATGGTGTGATTTAGAGGCGAAAGGAAGGCCGCGCTCGCCTTGATGCAAGGTGGAACCTGGTGCTCAGGCAGATCATCGAATCCGGAGCCGGCGAGATCTGTGTCAACGGCGTCATTGCGGTTCTCAGCGACTAGCTTCAGCGCGAGACTGGAGGCGTTCGCCAGCGGGTCGTTGCAGACTTGGCCGTCCCACGCACAGTCGTGCCACGGCACGCGGACCGACACATGACGGATAGCAGTGCCCATGCTTTTTTCTCCCAAGAACTGGGTCGCCGTTCGACTTTCTGAGCGAGACGAGCTCAGGTTCTCAAAGCGCGGTCAAGCCCGATCTCCGCTGGACGAACACACCTACCGTCGGTCGCTGGCCATCCGTACTTCACGTCGCTCTCGGCTAATGGATGACGGCGCGACACAAGGCGAAGCCCGCCGTTCGAGCGGTCCAGCAGACTGCGCATGACTTGGCCTGCCCGCCCCGCTGGCCGGCACATTCCCAGGAGATTTGCCCGGGAATTCGTGGGCGCGGCTGCCGGCGGGTTGGTCGAGGAGGCGGTGATGGTCAAAATCTCTTCGGCGCCCGTCGCGCCGGGAAGCGATAGAAGGAGGATCGCGAACGCGGGCTGGGTAGCCGACCGAGACGCGGCTGCGCTAGGCACGACGGGCAACCTCCACGGCACGCGTGAGTCCCGGCAAGCCGAGCCTACCTCCCCGCCGCATACGCCTGCATCAGCCGCGGCGTCGCCGCAGCCTTCAATATCTCCCCATCGCGGCCCGCCGCGCAGAGGCGGCCGATGGACCAGTCGGGCTGGACGGTGAGGAGGTGGCCGCGGCGGGCGAGGGCGTCGATCGTTGCCTCGGAGAAGGTGGCCTCGAGCTGCATGTGGCCGGGCTTGGCGGGGCGGGGCCAGAAGGAGAGCGGGGCGTGCTCGCTGTGGAAGAGGGGGGCGTCGATGGCTTCCTGGAGATTGAAGCCGTGGTGGACGTGCCGGAGAAAGAAGATGGCCTGCCACTGGTCCTGCTGGTCCCCGCCAGGGGTGCCGAAGGCGAGGCACGGCTTGCCGTCGCGCAGGGCGAGAGAGGGCGAGAGGGTGGTGCGGGGGCGCTTGCCGGGCGCCAGCGAGCTGGGCAGGCCTTCCTCGAGACGGAACATCTGGGCGCGCGACCCGAGGGGAAAGCCGAGCTCGGGGATGACGGGGCTCGACTGCAGCCAGCCGCCCGAGGGGGTGGCGGAGACCATGTTGCCGAATGCGGTCGACCACATCGATGTGGCAGGTGTCGCCCCTCACCTCGCCTTTGCCACGGCGCTCGCCCAGATGGCCAAAGGTGGGCTCGCCGCCGCTGCCGGGTGCGGCGTCCGCCGCCTTGGTGCCGAGGGCCCGGCGCACCTGGTCCTCGAAGCACGGCAGCACGCCCGGCCGCAGCTCCATCGAGGCGCGCTCGCCGATGAGGCCCCGGCGCTCCGCGTTGTAGGCGTCCGACAGAAGTGCTGCCATCGGCACCTCGGCGAAGGCGGGATCGCCGTAATACGCTTCGCGGTCGGCCATGGCGAGCTTCAGGCCCTCGACCACGACATGGACGAAGTCCGGTCCGACCGGGTCCATGGCACCGACATCAAAGCCCTTCAGGATCGCCAGGAGCTGGAGAAGAAGGGGGCCCTGGCCCCAGGGCCCGGTCTTGCAGACCGTGTAGTCCTGATAGTCGTAAGTGAGCGGGTCCTCGTAAGTGGCCTGCCAGCCGGCCATGTCCTCGGCCGTGAGCAGGCCGCCATGGCGGCGACCGGAGACGTCCATCACCTCCTGGGTGCGGCAGAAGCTGTCGACCGCCTCGGCGACGAAGCCCCGGTACCAGGCGCGGCGCGCCGCCTCGATCTGGCCCTCACGGTCGTGGCCCGCGGTCTCGGCCTCCTGCAGCACGCGCCGCCAGGTTTTTGCCAGAACGGGATTGCGGAATAGCCGGCCGGCCTCCGGCGCAGACCCGCCGGGCATCCAGGTCGCGGCCGAGGTGGGCCATTCGGAGTGAAAGAAATCCTGGAGGCCGGAGATGGTGGCGGCCACGGCGCCGAGCAGCGGGTGCCCCTCCTCGGCATAGTGGATCGCGGGCTCCAGCACGTCGCGGAGGCCGAGCCGGCCGTAGTCCCGGTGCATGGTGAGCCAGCCGCCGACGGCGCCGGGCACGCAGGCGGCGAGGAGGCCCGTGCCCGGCACGAGGTCGAGGCCCTGGCGCCGGTAGGTCTCGATGGTGGCCGCCGCCGGTGCCGGCCCCTGTCCGCACACCACGCGGACCCGGTCCTCCCGTGCGTCGTAGAGGATGACGGGAAGGTCGCCGCCGGGCCCGTTCAGGTGCGGCTCCACCACCTGGAGCACGAAACCGCCGGCGACGGCGGCGTCGAAGGCGTTGCCGCCCTTCTCGAGCATGCTCATGGCGACCGCCGAGGCGATCCAGTGCGTCGAGCTGACGACCCCGAAGGTGCCCAGGATCTCGGGGCGGGTGGTGAAGCCTGGCATTTTTTCTCGGCCTCTGTCGCTCGGGTGGGGTTGCCGGGAGGGAGCGGAGCGCATCTGGCCGGGATAGACGAGATCGACGGTCCCGGCCACGGGCGAGCGTCGCTCCTGAAGCTCAGACGCCGGCCCTGAGCTTGGCAATATGGCGAACCGGCACCGGCGAGAGCTTGTTCTCCGCTTTCGCGTGCGCCCAACGATGGCAGGTCGGGCAGAGCACGGCCAGATGATCAACCCGGCTCTCACGTAAGCCTTTCGCCAATTGGTCGCGGTGGTGCGCATCGAACATTGAGTCGAGCGGAACGGAGAACCGGCACGCTTCGCACACCAGCACACCACCGTTTCTCGCACGATTTAACGCCTTAGCTTCGCCGTTCAGCCGCGGATCACGCTCGATTTCCTGCGAGAGGGTCCAGACGCGCTTGCCCTCTTCGGATTTGCTGTCCAGCCTGGGATAAATGGACCCGCACATCTGAACTTTGCCGGGGTCACGAAAGCCAGGAGGCGGCATCACGTCCCATCGCCGCTCAACCTTCCGATCCTTTAGCGCGTCCCACAACTGCTGAATCCGATCATCGTCTCGGAACACCGAGTCGTAGGCATTCGTCAGGATGCGCCGGTCGGGCAACCCGAGATCCTCAACCAAACGCGGCTCGTCCATGACTTTGTAGACCTCGGAGACGACAATGGCGACCGGCCACTGCGCGAGTTCGAGCTCGAAGTTCCTCACCCTGGACAAAGACGCTGGTTTCCCCAAAGGCGCCGGTCGCCTTGATAAGCTCCAATACCCGCCCGCGCAAGGTATCCGGAACATCGTCGCCACCACCGATCGTAAGGAAATACGGGCGTACCTGCGCCCTCTCGGCCGTGATCCGGGCTTGGGAGTAGTATCCCTTATTTTTCAGGCCCGGATCGCCGCGCGATCCGAAGCACATGACCGCCTCGTGGACCGGTCCCATACCGCCTTGACCCCCATGAGCTGCCCGGAGCCGGCGACCACGTCTTTCAAGGCCACGAGCACTCGCGTCTCCATTTGAAGGAATAGCCGAAGCACAAGTGCCTCCTGTCTATACTGAATCTTCGCGGACGCACAATAACAGGCTGCAACGTCTCCTGGCCCACCGGAGTTTGGCCATAGATAGTGATGGCGACGAACCGGCCAGGCGCTGATCGCAACCTTCACGTCCGCGGCGCGGCGCCGCCGAGGAGCTCGATGGAGCGGGCGATGCGGGCCAGGATCTCGGAGCCGGCGGCGTCCGGGGCCGGGCCTTCGGGCGTTCGGCCATCGGCGATGGCGGCGAGCGCGCCCGAGGTCCAGATGCCCAGCCCTGCCAGTGGATCGGCCTTTTTTTCTCCTCGGTAGCAGCCCCGTATTGAAGGGCCAGCAGGGAGCCGGCGATGCGGCGGAGGGCGGCGTCGACGACGATCGTGGCCTGCAGGCGGCCCGACTCGATCCGCCCCAGCTCCTGCAGGGCCCGGGACACGGATGCCTCGAGATTGTTGTTGGCCACGCCCGCCGCCCGCGCGGGCGGTCTCCACCGTCGAAGGAACCGGGCCGCCGGCGGCGGCGAGCACCAACTCGGCATAGCGCCCATAGGCGCGGATCGCGGCCCGCATCTCCAGACCCAGCCGGTCGGCTTCCCAGGTGGGCCAGAGCAGCATGCTGGCGAGCACGGCCAGGGCGCCCCCGCCGACCGTGAAGAGGACGCGCAGGCCGGCGACGGCCCAGGGGCTCTGCCCGGGCTCGACCACCTCGATCAGGATCACGATCATCGGCGTGAGGCAGGCGATGAACGTGCCGTAGCTGACCTGCCGGGCCGAGAAGCCGATGACGGAGAGGGGAAACAGCAGGAGCGCCTGGGCGAGCGAGCCCTGGGGCGCGAAGGCGATGGCCGCCCCGATCAGGGCGCCGAGCAGGGTGCCGCCGATGCGCTCCAGGGCCCGCTGCCAGGTGGCGGCGAAGTAGGGCTGCATGGTCAGCACGACGGTGATGGTGAGCCAGTGCTCGAAGGGCACCGCCCAGATCAGCGAGACGGCGACGATCGGGGTGCCGACGATGGCGGCCCGCACGGCATGGCGCAGAACCGCGGACTGCCAAGTCAGGTTGGCGGTCAGCGGCGCCAGGATCCGCTGGCGGAGCGGCACGGTGGGCGGGGCCGCCAGGGCGTCCAGGATGTCGCCGTCGGGGCTGGCGAACCCGGCGGCGATGCGCAGCCGCACGACGATCACATCGACCAGCCCCCGCAGCTCCGGCACCCCGGCCGTGTCGGCCTGCATGCGCCGGGTGGCCCGCTCGAGCGTCGCCGGCCGCAGGGTCTCGTTGGCCTGGATGGACCGCCCGAGCAGGGCCAGCGTCGGCGGCAGCAGGCGCAGCAGCCGCGCGGCGGCGGCGCGGCCCTCGGCCTCGGCCATGTTCTCCAGCACGTCCGAGAGGCCGATGAGCGCCCCGAACAGCTGGTCCGCGGCCTCCAGCCGGACGACGTTCTGAGCGGCCCGCCGGGAGAGCGGCCCACGCGAGCGCACCAGCTCGGCCACCACGGCCCGGGCCCGCTCGATGGCCTCGCGCACGGCCCGCCGGTGCAGGCGGGCATGGCCCTCCCAATCGGTCTGGGCCGCCTGCTCCCGGCCGACAAGGTCCTTGAGATCGGTGGCGAGCACCGCCAGCAGCCGCCACGCCTGGGCCACGGCCCGCCGCGCCGGCCGGTCCGGATGCGCCTGCCAGATCACGGCGGTGAGGAAGACGGCCCAGAGCGCGCCGCCGAGAAAGGCCGCGGCCAGCACCAGCGCCTCGGGCAGGTCCAGCGGCCGGTCCAGGGCCAGTGCCAGGACCACCGTCAGGACGTTGCCTACCGCCTGGGCCGGCAGCCCCCAGACCCGTGCCGAGCTGTTGGCGACGAGGCCCAGCGCCACGGCCGGCAGGACGGCCGCCGGGCCCAGCCCGCGCAGCAGGCCGAACGCGCCCCAGGTGAGGGCGCCCAGCACCGAGAAGGCCAGGAGCGGCGGCAGGCGCTGGCGCAGCGAGCCGCCCACGTCGCAGAAGCAGGTGAGCTGGGCGGCGATCGCGGCGATGGTCAGGGGCGGCCAGGCCAACCAGTGGTTCAGCACCAGGATGACGGCCGTGGCCAGGGCGGCGCGCACGCCCTCGGTGAGGTTGATGGCGCGGAGATCGAGGCCGAGGGGCAGCCGGGCGAGGTCGGCCGGAACGCCGATCGAGCCGTCGGCGCTCGCCCGCTCGGCCCGGCCCGCTCGGGGCTTCGCGGCGCCGAGCCATGGCCACTCGAATCTCACGGCAGCACGCGACGCTGGGGGTTGTCGTCTGCCGCGTGCCCGCCGGCGCTCACGCGGCAAGGTCGCGATCTCGCGTGGAATGGCCTTGGCTGCACCGCTGGCTACCGCTCCCTCCTTGGGCTCGGGTAGAGGCTTGGGCCAAGGTGGCTGTGGTCGGCAAGGCGATTCCGGCAGGCCCCGCCGGGGGCGCCCTGCGACAGAGCCCCGACAGGCCCGCTTTTCAGCAGCCAACCTCGAGCTGCCCGGCTAGAGTGGGGCAATCGTCGAGGTCGGGCCGGCGGTGCTTCTGGATGCCGGCGGGAGGGGCTCAGCATGCTGACGACGGACAAGCTCACGGCCGCAGGTGTCGACGCCAGCACCAACCCCGCGGTGCAGCATCTCTGGCGCGCCTTGCAGCGCTACAATCTTCTCTCGCGCAGCCTGTCCGGCAATGTGAGCGAGCGGGCGGCCGCCCTGCAGGACGTGATGCGCTGGGCGGGCCTCTACATCACGAGCAAGCCGCCCGCCTCCGGGAAGCAGCGCATGATCGCCCGCTGGGAGGCGCTGGTCGCCCTCGCCGAGGAGGCCAGCCTCGAGGCGGCGTCGCTGGGCGTGAAGATGGTTCGGGGCCCCACCGACATGTTGCAGCTGGCACCGGGCGACTCCTCGGTCAGGAAGAACGAGGCCTGGGCCAAGGCCAACGCCAGCATGTGGCTCGAGGTGATCGACCCGCTCCATCGTCACGGGTTCGACCTCAGCATCCTGTTCGAGGACTGGGGGACCGATCCCATCGCCGTCGAGAAAAAGATCTCGTTCTGGGAGTATGCCCGCACCCATCTGGACAAGGACTCGGTGAGCTACCTGAACGGCTCCGCCCACGGCGTGCATTTCAAGGGGCGGCGGCTGGTCGAGAACGACGACGCCGACACGGTCGCCGACACCTCCAAGATGGAGACGGCGTTCTCCGGCGAGGGCTGGGGCATCTTCGTCTGCAGCGTCGACTGGGACCTCTATCTGCACTCGCACGTGGCGGGGACGTTCCACCACACGACCTTCCTCGGCGGCAAGCCGGTCCGGGCCGCAGGCGAGATGAAGGTCAAGGACGGGTTCATCCGCGAGCTGACCGCCAAGACCGGGCACTACTGGACCACGCCCGAGCTGCTGCTCGAGTTCGTCAAGCATTTCTGGGAGATTCCCGACGACGCCCGGGTCCGGCCCGACATGGGCGACAAGGGGCGGACCGGCCACGAGGTCTTTTATCAGTGCGGGGACTTCCGCAAGAACGGCAGCGCCGCCACGCCGCTGCCCACGGCCCCGGCCCAGGAGCTGAAAAAGGGCTACGAAGCCAGCTCGCATTGATCTCCGGGCCTTTTGTCGCCCGCCCGGCAGTCGGGCCCTCTCGCCGGGCAGCGCCCGCGTCGGGCGGCCGAGCCTCGTGGCGGCTCCCGAATTCGACAGCAAGGGCCGGGATGCCCTGGCCTCGCCGATGGCTATCCTGGCGCCAGAAGACGGGCCGCGCCCGTCGGGCATGGAGCCGAGACGATGCTTTCTTCCGCGATGCCGACGACCTCGACACCTGAAAAGAGCCTTCGCCGACGAGGAGGCGCGCTGGACGGCCGTGACGCGCCGCGACCCCGCCGCCGACGGGCTTTTTTTCTATGCGGTGCGGACGACGGGCGTCTATTGCCGGCCGTCCTGCGCGGCCCGCCTCGCCAACCGCCGGAACGTCCTTTTCTTCGAGAGCTGCGCCCTGGCCGAGCGGGCGGGCTTTCGGCCCTGCAAGCGCTGCCGGCCGACCGAGCCCGAGCCGGCGGCGCGCCGGGCGGCGGCGGTGGCCCGGGCCTGCCGGATGATCGAGGAGGCCGAGGAGCCGCCGGCGCTGGCCCTGCTGGCCCGGGCCGCGGGCCTCAGCCCCTTCCATTTCCACCGCGTCTTCAAGGCCACGACCGGCGTGACGCCCAAGGCCTATGCCGACGCGCTGCGGGCCCGGCGGGTCCAGGAGGGGCTCGGCAGCGCCGCCACCGTCACCGAGGCCATCTACGACGCCGGCTTCAACGCCAGCAGCCGCTTCTACGCGACCGCCCAGGAGCGCCTCGGCATGTCGCCCCGGGCCTTCCGCGCGGGCGGAATGGACAAAGAAATTCGCTTCGCGGTCGGCCAGTGCTGGCTGGGCGCCATCCTGGTGGCCGCCACGGACAAGGGGGTGTGCGCCATCCAGCTCGGCGACGACCCCGACGCCCTGGTCCGGGGCCTCCAGGAGCAATTCCCACGAGCCAAGCTGGTGGGCGGCGACGCCGCCTTCGAGCGCCTGGTCGCCCAGGTCGTGGGCCTCGTCGAGAAGCCCGACGAGAGCGAACAAAACTGCCGCTCGACATCCGGGGCACCGCCTTCCAGCAGCGCGTCTGGCAGGCGCTCCGCGCCATCCCCGCCGGCGCCACCGCGAGCTACACCGAGATCGCCCGGCGCATCGGCTCGCCCAAAGCCGTCCGCGCCGTGGCCCGGGCGTGCGCGACGAACCGGCTGGCCGTGGCGATCCCGTGCCACCGCGTGGTGCGGCATGACGGGAAAGTGTCGGGCTATCGCTGGGGGGTGGAGAGGAAGCGGGCGCTGCTGGAGGGAGGGAGGCGGGCGGTGTGCAGGGAGGCGGGGGTGCTGAAAGCGAGCTCAGGCGTTCAGGAGTCTTGCGACGAGCGCGTCGATCCGCTGCGAAATGCCGGCCTCGGCCAAAGCGTCTCGGATCGCGCGGCGCTTACTGCGAAAGCCGGCGTTCGGAAGCTCCACCAGTGAGGCAGCACGCTCCGCCTCTGCGGCTGAAGTGGCCAAGTCTCGATGGAGAGCCTCCTGTTCGTTGAACTCAGGAATCGGCAGCTCCCAGACAAGCTTGTCAAAGTGGCGAGGATCACGCCACCCATGGGCCTGCATGGGAATAACGCTTGGAGCGCACTTCGCTGTTAACGACTGCGCAGAGATAGCGCGCCTCGCCGAGGGTACGGATCGGCGCCCAATAGGCCATGTGATCGATCACCACACTAGATCTTCGACAATCGCTGCACTCAGCAGAGTACCGGCCTTCGTGTAAACTACCTTCGCCGTCGGTGTTGCGAGTTCGATCGATAATTTTCTCATATGGTCGATCTGCTGCCGAAGCGTCATCCGTGGCGTGCCGTCCGCCTGTTTCGACGCATCGTGGAGCCATTTCCCTCGATGTCGCGCAGCCAAGCCGCAAGGTGCCGATGCCCCGCGGCGGCAGCCGTATGCGCGTCGAGGATGGTCTGTCCGTCGACGGGGACAACGGCCAGGGCCGTTCCCAGCAGCCAGTCAGGAGCGATGTTCTCGCCGAACAGGAGCGGGCGGAGGAACCGGGCTTCGACGGGCCCAGCGGCGGAGTCACCTCCGTCCAGGGGCGCTTGTCCATCGTGCTCGTTCGTCCACGGACCCGCGGGGCAGCCGGGCTCGCGCCCGAGACGCCCCTCGGGCTCGCGCTCGACCAGGAAGAAGCGGCGCACGCCGATGGACGCGCCTTGCCGGAAGCGGGCGCGGTAAGGTGACCTCCCTTCCAAAGTCGTCATCGGCGGCCAGGGCACCCGCTGTCGTACGAGCCTGCGGTCCGCCTCGTCCTCCGTGGCGTGGCGGGGACGCGACACCCCCTCGAAGCGCTCGACCTCCGCTGGAAGTCCGGCCGGCTGGGCGCGTACAGCGAAGAGCACACAGGCGGATTGCGGGAACAGCTCGCGCAGGCGCTCGAGGCTCCACGCATCCGTGAGCCGGGCTTGCGCGGTCGCATACTCGCCGCGGCGGTAGGCCCTCGAATGCCGGCCGGGCGAGCGCCGCGAAGGGCATCACGAACGCGATGGTCCCGTCGATCCGGAGATAGCGCTCGACGCTCCGCGCCCAGAACAACGCGGAAGGTCTTGCTCGGTCGCAAGAACACCACCGACCCAGAGGATCATTCGCTGGCAGGCGTCCCGCAGACGCAGCTTCATGTCGGGGCTCAGATGGCGGTAAGCCACCCACGGCGGATTGCCGATCACGACGTCGGCGCGTTGCTCCGGGCGCGAGAGCCAGACGCGGCCGGATCAGGTTGCGCAGGATGAACGGCCAGATGCCGTTGCGCCCGCTCTCCTTGAGCGACCGGAGCCGGTCGTAGGTGTCGGCGAGCCGCCGAGCGTCTTCGGCCGTGACGCCGCCGATCCTCGCCAGGGCGCGCTCGACCGGTGCCCGTGGCGTGTCGTTCGCGAGGCCGTCGGTGATCTCGCGCAGGGCCGGCTCGAACTGCGCCTGATCGGCGGCGAACGCGGCCGGGACATTGAGCGGGCCCTCGCCTGGCACGGGCAGCATGACCTCGGGCGTGTCCATGGTCAAAGCGAGGTTCCACTGCATGGCGTCGCCGAGATAGACGGGCACGTGGAGCGGCTCCTGCCGCGCCGCGACCGCATCGCCCAAGGCGAGCAGCCACGTGACACGCGCGATGATCACCGCGATCGGGTGCACGTCGAGCCCGCGCACCTGCCCCGCGGCCGCACGGAGCGCCTGCGCGTCTGACCAGCCGGCCGCCCGTGCGGAGGCGATCAGGCGTCGCAGCGTATGAAAAAGAAACGTGCCCGATCCGCACGCCGGGTCGAGAATCCGGCTGCTCAGCGGACGGTATCGCCGCGGCCACCATCTTCGCGGCGAGCCAGTCGGGCGTATAGTACTCGCCGAGGTCGCGTCGCTGCTCCGGGTCGATCAGGCTCTCGTACAGAGCCTTGAGAACATCCGCCTCGACATCGCTGAGGCGGAACCGCGCCACCTGCCGGGCGATCCGGCGAACGAGATCGTGACCTCCCGGGCTCCAGCAGAACCCAATCGAAGAAATCGCTTCCACCGCACCGTAGATGTCGGCCTCGGTGAGGGCCCGGCCCGACAGGATCGCCTCCGCATCGGCTGCAGGCAGATCGAGCACGCGCGCCGCGAGGGTCTTGGCGACGATCGTCAGGTAGGTGTGCTGCAGGAACAGCAAGTCGTCGCCAACGGCGGCACCATAGGCCTCGCGAAGGAGCCCATCCCAGAGGCCACGCTTCACCATGACTTCCGGGTGGCCCGACAATATCTGCCAGAGCTGCTCCAGGGCGACACGGGCCCTGCCGAAGGTGAGGCTTTCCCGGCCCAACTCGCGACGAAACGTGAGGGGCTCCGGAACCAGCTCGTCACGGCTGGATAGCGCAGGCTCGAGCCAAGCGAGAAGAGCGTCGCCCTCGCCTGCCCTGACGTCGTGCCGGCTGATCTCGATAAGGATGCCGTCGCGCAGCTCGAATGCGACGATAGCTCTCCATGACCGTCAGGCTCGCCCGGTGGCGGCGACCAGCGCTCGATAGGTGAGCGGTTCGGTGACGAGGGCGTGCTCGATCAGGCGAGCGAAGCGGTGGCTGATGGTCCTGGCGGTACGGCGGTTGAAGCGAAAGACGAACTCGTCGAGATAGGCCGGGAGATGCTTCTCGGTGACGGCGCCGTGATGGGTGCCCAAGAGCCAGCGCTTGGCGAGGCCGAAGACCAGGTGGATGGCCGGCAGGCGGAGCACGGCGTCGCCCCAGGATCTGCTGAGGTTCACGGGATCATGGCGGTAGCCTAGCGTGCCGAGGCCAGCGTAACCGGTCCAGCCGTCGGTGGCGACGATGCTGGGCTTGGCGACGTTGCCGGCGAGAAAGCCCTCGAGGCTCGCGGCCCCGGCGTCGGTCAAGGGCGCAAGCCGCAACCGCCCGAGCCGGCGGCCCCTGGCCTTGCCGCGACCGCTCTCAACGGCACCGGCGACCAACGTCTTCCCGGCGCCGCGTCGCCTTGCCGGGCCTCGCGCCGCCGACATAGGTCTCGTCCGCCTCGACGCGATCACCTAGCCGGTCGCGGCCGGGCCGGACCATCGCCTTGCGGATCTTGTGCAGCCACGACCAGGCGGTCTGATAGCTGCCGAAGCCCATCTGCCGCTGCAGCTCGGTGGCGGCGATGCCGCCTTTGCTCGAGGTCACGAGGTAGATGGCGAGAAACCACTTCGCCAAACCGGTTTGGTCGGCTCGAAGATCGTGTCCTTGAGCAGCGAGTGCTGCTGACCGCAGGCCGCACATTCGTAGATGTTGCGCTGCGCCAGCGCCCAGGCCTCGCCATGGCCGCAGGCGCGACAGCGGAACCCCTCAGGCCAGCGTTGGCGGAACAGATAGTCCCGACACGCCCCGTCGGGTGCCGGAGCGGGCGATGAACGTCGGCAGGTCTCGCGGCAGATCGTCCGGCAGCATGCGAAAGCCCTCCAGGCCAGCTCGCCTCTCGCCATTCTACCGTCCTGCCACTACCATTCAACAAGCACCTGACGCTCGCGGATAGCCAGTACGACGAATGTGGCGCCGTCCGTGGCGACGCCCAGATACTTTCGGCTCGTCTGGCGCTCGCGCTCGGCGAGGTAGTCCGGCAGCCGTGCCAGGACATCGCGCATCTCGCGGCCGAGGTCCGACTTGAACTCGAACACCGTGGCGCCGAACAGCATATCCGCACGGCCGTGCACCTCGGGAAGGCGCACCTCATGATCGAGCCCGGCATAGGTGGCACCGAAGGCATGGCGAAGCATGTCGGCGAGCAGGACGCGGAGGCTCTCGTGGCCGGGCTTGGTGCGAAGCCTGGCGACGAGCTCGGGCAGGTCGGTCTGGCGCCAAGTCGATGTCATCGGCCCCACCATGGCGGAGGGTTCGGACGCACTGCAAGGCTGGCGACGCGGGGCGCGGGCCGCGTATAAGACGGTCATGACGATTCGCAGCTAGACCTGTTCTCGCGCGAGGGGCCGCAGCAGACCAACCGTGGCGCCTCAGCCTTCCAGGACCCGCCGCCCGAGCTGGTCCTGCGCGTGCGCGCCGAGCTGACGGCGACGCTAGCGCGCGTCCGCGAGGCGGGCTTTTTGCCTTGGCCGGACCTGACGCAGACGACGCTCGCCGAGCTGCGCTTCAAGTCGATCGCCGGCTGGCTGCCGGAGGACGAGGCGGCATCGCTGCGCGCCGCGTTCGAGGTGGAGATGGCGCGGCTCTACGAGGCGGAGGAGGACAGCCGGGTCGAAAGCGCCGGCTAGCGGCACGCCCTCAACCGCCTCGCCAGATGCTCCCGCTCCGCGGCGTTGAGCGTGCAGCTCAGCGCCCTCTCGAAAGCCTCGCGCCGCCTCGTCCTTGCGGTCGAGGCGTTGCAGGAGGTCGCCGCGGGCGGCGTGGTAGAGGGCGTAGGGGGCGAGTTTCTGGATGGTGGCGAGGGCGTCGAGGCGGGCGAGGGCGGCGGCGGGGCCGTCGACATAGGACTGGGCGATGGCGGCGTTGAGGCGGACGATCGGGGTGGGTTTCAGCTCCTCCAGCATGGCGTAGTGGTGGGAGAGGGCCGGCCAGTCGGTGGCCTCGAAGGTGGGGGCGGCGGCGTGGAGCGAGGCGATGGCGGCCTCGACGTGGAGGGCCGTCAGCGCCGGCGAGGCCGTGGCCTGCTGGAGATGAAAAAAGCCCTGGGCGATGAGGGCCTGGTCCCAGAGGTTTCTGTTCTGCTCGGCCAGGGGGACGAGGGCGCCGGCCTCGCCCGTCCGGGCCGGGGCGCGGGCATGATGGAAGCAGATGAGGGCGGCCAGGGCGTGGACCTCGCCGGTGGCGGTGGCCCGGTGGCGGGTCAGCAGCAGGGCCAGACTGAGGGCCTCGGCGCAGAGATCGGGCGCCATGAGAAAAGGCACCGTCGCCTGAGGTGTAGCCGCCGTTGAAAAGAAGATAAATCGCCTGGATGAGGACGGGCAGGCGCTGGCCCAGATGGGGGCCTTCGGGGATCTCGAAGCCGAGCCCCAGTTTTTTTATTTTTTTCTTTGCGCGGACGAGGCGCTGGGTCACGGCGTCGGGGGTGGAGAGATAGGCGCGGGCGATCTCGGCCACGCCGAAGCCGCAGACCACCTTGAGGGTCAGCATGGTCTGCTCCTCGGGCTCGAGGGCCGGGTGGCAGGCCACGAACATCAGCGCCAGGGTGTCGTCGAGCTTTCCCGTATCCGCGGGCTCGGCGAAGCCCAGGCGCCAGGCGGCGCTCTCGTCGAAGGGGCCGTTCCTGGCCTCCCGGCGCAGCCGGTCGAGGGCCCGGTTGCGCGCCGCCACCGCGAGCCAGGCGGCCGGCCGCTCGGGGACGCCGTCCAGGGGCCAGCGCGCCAGGGCGGCGCCGAAGGCGTCCTGGACGGCATCCTCCACGATGTCGAGGCGGGCGGGGCCGAGCAGACGCGCCAGCCAGGCCGAGAGCTTGCCGGCCTCGCGCCGGAAGAGATCGTCGACGAGCGGGTCCGCGTCGGCCACCCGGCTCACATCCGCTGGATCTGGCGCACCTCGATGCGGCCGCCATAGCCCAGATGCGGGCAGCTCTCGGCGAGGCGGCAGGCCTCCTCATAGTCGGCCGCCTTGAGAACAAAATAGCCGCCCACGAGCTCCTTGCTCTCGGCATAGGGGCCGTCGGTGACGGCGACGCGGCCGGCCTTGGACCGCATCACCCGGCCGGGATCGTCGGTGAGCTTGTCGCCGCCGGCGAGCTTGCCCTCGGCCCGCATCCTGTCGGCCCAGCTCATGTAGGACTTCGTCACGGCCATGATCTCGTCGGGCGAGGAGGGCCGCGGCCGGTCCAGGTCCTGGTGGAGGAACAGCAAAAAATCGGGCATCGATCGCTCCTTCGTGCGGGCGTCCCGGCACCAGCGCCGCTCGCCCGTCACCTTGACGAGCGACGGGCGGCAAAACCGACAGGCACGACGAAAAAAATCGTCAGGCGGGCGGGGCGTCGACGGGCGCCGGCCGGGCCGGGCCCGAAAAAAGCCCGTCGGCGGCGGTCCTGAGGGCCCCGACATAGCGGTCCGCCAGCGCCGGCACGGCGAAGTAGGTGCGGCCGCTGAGCCGGGCCTCGAGGAAGACCGGATCGGCCTCCCGGATCCGTTGGACGACCGCTCGGGCGGCCTCGATCTCGCCCAGCTCGACCAGGGCGGCCACGACGACGATGGCGTGGCCCGTGAACCGGGCGTTGAGGCTCATGGCCCGCTGCCCGTGCTCGAGGCTGCGGCCCCGATCGCCCGCGACCCAGCAGGCCAGCGCCAGGGCCCAGTGGCCCATGTCGATCAGGCGGTCGCGCGGGCTGAGCCGCAGCGCCAGCTCGGCATGGGCGATGGCGTCCTCGGCGAGCCCGTGGTTCGATTCCTCCCAGGACAGCCAGCGCAACGACCAGACATCGTTCGGGTTGAGCCGATGGGCCTCCTTGAGGCTGGCGAGCGCCTCGGCGTGGCGCAGCCGCCGCATGGCGAGGTGGCCGAGGACGGCCAGACCCATGTGATCGAGCGGGTCGATCTCGCGCAGGTGGTGGGCCGCGGCCTCGGCGAGCCCGAGATCGAGGTCGGCGCCCGGGCTGAACGGCCGCATGGCCGCGCGCCGGCAATAGCCGTGCGCCATCGCCAGGTAGCCCTTGGCGCAGAGCGGGTCGAGCTCGACGGCCCGGCGGCCGGCGGCGATGCCGTCGGCGGTCAGGGCCTCGTCGCGCGTCACCAGCCCGCGTCGGACCAGCGCCATGGCGTGGAGAGCCAGGTCGTAGGCCTCGAGATTCTCGATCTGGAGGCGCCGGACGCGGCGCTCGTCGGCGACGTCGAGCTCCGGCGCGATGCTGGCGACGATCTGGCGGGCGATCTCCTCCTGCACGCGCAGCACGTCGCCGAGCTCGCCGTCGTAGCGCTCGGCCCAGAGCTGGTTGCCGGACAGCCCATCGTCGAGCTGGGCCGTGATCCGGAGCTGCCGGCCGGCGCGGCGCACGCTGCCCTCGAGGATGTAGCGGACGCCGAGGTCGCGGGCGATCTCGGGGATGGTGCGGGCGCCCGTCTCGGCGTTGAAGGTGGAGCCGCGGGCGATCACGATGATGTCGCGGAAGCGGGCGAGCTCGGTGATGACGTCGTCGGCGATGCCCTCGCAGAGGCTCCGCTGGCCCTGCTCGGCGCTGCGATCGACGAAGGGCAGCACGGCGACGGACGGCGAGTTCCGACCGCCGAGCCCCGACGGAGCCCCGGGCCGGCGCCGCCGCCGGCCCCAGCCGCACGCGGTGGATGGCGACGGGGCGGTCCATGTTCTTGAGCTGGCGGTCGCCGAGCGCGTCGAGCGGCAGGTCGAGGGCGCTCCCGAGGTCGCCCCGGACGCGATCCGTCACCAGGATCTCGCCCGGCTCCGCCAGCTGCTGCAGCCGCGCCGCCACGTTGACGCCGTCGCCCAGGAGATCGTCGCCGCTCTGGATGACGTCGGCCACGTTGATGCCGATCCGGAAGCTGAAGCGGCGCTCGGCCGTCTGCCGCCCGTTGCGCTCCTCGACCATGCGCTGGATCGCGATGCCGGCCCGGACGGCCTGGAGCGCCGTCGGGAACTCGGCCAGCAGGCTGTCGCCGGCGGTGTTGGCGACCCGACCCTCATGGGCGCCGACCAGCTCCCGGATCGCCAGGCTGTAGCCGTCGAGGGCGCGAATCGTCCCCTCCTCGTCCTGGGCGACGAGACGGCTGTAGCCTGCCATGTCCGCGGCGAGAACCGCCGCGAGCTTCCGTCGGATCATGTTGGTCACAAGGATGCTTCACACCCGCTCGAGCACGCTCAGTCTAGCCGGACCGCCGCCCGTGTCCAGCGAGGGAGCCCTCGACGAGGGCTCCGGGTGCCCCGGCTCCTCCGGGCGAGGCGGCCCGCCTACGCCCTCTCAGGGGCTCCCTTCGCCCCAGTCCCGGTTCTCCGCCACGCGACGGCCGGCCTCGGCCTCGATCGCCTCGGCCAGCTCCGGTCGCGCGGCGGCGAGACGGCGGAAGTCCGCGATGTCGAGCTTGAGAAGGCGCGTGCGCCGCCGCGTCACCACGTTGGCGCTGCGCCTGCGGCCCTGGATGAGGGCGATCTCGCCGAAGAACCCGCCGGCACCGACCGGCACGTTGCGGCCGGGCAGCTGGATCGTGACCTCGCCCTCGGCGACGAAATACATGCAGTCCCCGTGCTCGCCGCGCCGGACGACGACTCGGCCGCCAGGCAGCTCCTGGGTCTTGAGGAGCAGGGTCACGTCGGCGATGGTAGTGGCCCCGACCGAGGCGAAGAGGGGCACGCGCGCGACGAGGTCCCAGGTGCGGAGGAAGTCGCGCCGGCGCAACTCCTGGCTGAAGCCGTTGGCGATGATGCCGGCGAAGAGCGCGAAGAGGCCGATGCCGCAGACCATGACCAGCCCGCCCAGGAGCCGCCCCGCGAGCGTGACGGGGATCTCGTCGCCATAGCCCGTCGTCGTGAGCGTCGTGATGGCCCACCAGAGGGCCCGCGGGACGCTCCCGAAAGTGTCCGGCTGGACCTGCCGCTCGGCCAGGTAGCCGCCCGTCGCCGCGAGGAAGAGGATGATCAGGAAGGCGCTCAGCACGCCGGTCAACGGCTCGCGCTCGGTCCGGAAGACGCGGATCAGCAGATCGAAGGCCGTGGTGTAGCGGAAGACCTTGAAGATCCAGACGGCGCCGAGCAGGCGCGCGGCAGGCGCCGGCAGGCCGGCCACCAGGGACAGGGGCAAGGCCACGCCCGACACGAGGTCGACCAGCCCCAGCGGCGAGGCGGCGAAGGACCGGCGGCCGGATCGCGCCGGCCCGGTCGGCTCTGCCGGCCCCGGGGGCTGGGCGGCCCAGAGCCGCAGCCCGTACTCGGCGATGAAGATCAGGCTCACTGCCAGCATCGTCAGGGTGAGAGCCCGATCCTGCGCAGGCGACAGGCCCGGCATGGTGCCCAGGACGAGGGCGGCGAGGCCGAGGGCAACGAGGGCCAGGAGGCCCGTCCGGACGGCCCGGGCCGTGCCGCTGGCGCCCGGCCTCTCCAGGAGGTCGCCGATCGACCACAGCGTTTGCCACCTCTTGGCCGAGCGCCCCGCCTCGATCCGTCCACCCACCGGTCCTTGCCCCTCCCCAGGCTCGGTGGACGATAGCGGGTGGCGCCGGGCGTGGCCATACGAGCGGCCGGCCCTGAGCGCGGTCAGGGGGGCCCAGCACCCCGGGGGTCGCTCGGCGCTTCCGGGTTCTCGGCCTGCTCGAGGCGCCTGATCCCGCCCGGCACGGAAGCGCTCTACGAGGCGACGACTCCCGCGCGGCGGAGGAGGCCCAGCGCGTCCCGGAAGGCGCCGACCGTCGTCTCGATCTCCTCCTCGCCGTGGGTGGCGGAGACGATGCCGCCGGGCCACCCGTTGAGATCCACTCCGCCCAGCAGCATGGCGAGGCGCAGCTTGTGGACCAGCCCGGGCTGGCGCGCCCTGAGCTCGGCGAAGGGGATGGCGAGCGGGTCGAAGCGGCGGCGGTCGACGCTGCGCCCGGCGGCGTTGGTGAAGAGGTGGACGCCCGAGAAGGTGCCGTAGGCGACCCAGGGCAGCCGGGCCTCGTCCAGCACCGCGTTCAGGCCCTGGCGCAGCCGCTCGGCCGTGGCGTCGGCGCGGGCGCAGGCGTCGGTGTCCCGGATGATCTCGAGGGTCCTGATGCCGGCCGCGGCCGAGACCGGATTGGCGTTGAACGTGCCCGGATGCTGGATTTTCTCGCGCCCCGCGGCAGCCGTGGCGGCGAAGTCGAGGCCCTGCAGGACGTCGGCCCGGCCGGCCAGTGCACCGCCCGGCAGACCGCCGGCCACGACCTTGGCGAGCGTCGTGAGGTCGGGGGTGACGCCATAGTGGGCCTGGGCGCCGCCGGGCGCGACGCGGAAGCCCGTCACCACCTCGTCGAAGATCAAAAGAGCGCCGTGCAGGCTGGTGAGCCGCCTCAGCTCGGCCAGGAATTCCGGGCGCGTCGGGACCATGCCAAAGGAGGAGCCGGTGGGCTCGATGATGACGGCGGCGATCTCGGGATCGGTCTCGAGCGCCGCCCGGACGCCCTCGATGTCGTTGGGGTCGACCAGCACGACCCGCTCGGCCACGCCGCCCAGCACGCCCGCCGTGGCCGTGCCGTCCATGTGGTTGGTCCAGCCGGACGTCATATGGTCGTGCCAGCCGTGGAAGTGCGTGCGAAACCGCAGAAGCTTGGTGCGCCCGCTGAAGCTGCGGGCGAGGCGCACGGCCATCAGCGTCGCCTCGGTGCCCGAGGAGGTGAAGCGGACGGTCTCGGCGCTGGGCACCATGGCCTGGACCAGCAGGCCCCAGGCGACCTCGAGGGGATGGTTGGCGCCGAAATGGGTGCCCTTGGCGAGGGCCGCCTGCGCCGCGGCCAGGACGTCCGGATGGTTGTGGCCGAGCAGCAGCGCCCCGTGGCCGCCGAAAAAGTCGACATAGGCGTTGCCGTCGACGTCCCACTTCCTCGGCCCCGCCGCACGCTCGACATAGATGCCGTAGGGCTCGAGCCAGCGCCCGTCATGGGTGACCCCGCTGGGAAAAATCCCCCGCGCCTCCGCCGCCAGCGCCGCCGAGCCGGGCGTGCGCTCGCAGTAGGCATCCTCGATGGTGCGGTTGACGAGCGTGGTTGTTGTCATGACGGGGTCCTCGGCGGCGACGGGACGCCGAGACTATCCGCGGCCGCGCGGCCTGTCGCCCGCCTTCAGCGCATGGCGCGCTCCTGCAATGCCCGATCGGCCGTCCTCAGCCGGCTCCCAGACGGCCGTCGGCGCCGCCTTTGCCGCGCTGCCAGGCCAGCTCGTTGGCGACCGCCGCTCTTATCTTTTCCATGTCCTCCGGCGTCAGCTCGTCCAGCCACGCCCAGGCCTCCGTCGCGGATTTTTTCTTCAGCGCCCGGTGGGTCGAGAGAAGCGTCACGGTGTCGGAGGCGGGGTGGTCCGGAGGCGGTGGAACCGGTGCGCGGAATTCGTTCGTGCAGAGTGCGGCGGGCGCCGCGACGGGCCCGGCGGCTGCGAGCGGCGCCGGCTCGCCCGGAAATTCGTTCGTGCAGGGCGCGGGTGCCTCGGGAGCCGGTGCGGCCTCGCTCTCCTCCGCCGCATCGAGCAGCCCCGCGAGCCGGGCCTTGCGGTGGCGCCAGAAGAGGTCGGTGGCGCGCCTGAGCTCCATCTGGGCCTGGGTGCGGTAGCGGAGCGCCGTGGCGAGCGAGGCGCGGGACAGGGGGCAGACGAGATCGGTGCCGTGGCTGAGGCCCGGCTCGGCCGGCCGGTTGCGGACCATGTTCTCCCCCTCGATGCGGTCGGCCCTGAGCTCGCGCCACATCGCGACGGCGATCGCCTCCACCTGCCCGGCCTCGATCGCGTCCTCCGGGCCGTAGGCGGCGCGGACGTCCGAGACGAAGGAGGAGAACTCGGTGGGGTCTTCCTCGGGGAGGAGCAAAAAGCGTTGGGCGCGAAGGCCGTGCCTCAAGGCGTTCATGGCCGAGCGCGCCTTGCCTTCGGGGGTTCTTGGGCCACGCTTTTTCGGCTCTTTCACTGGGGCGGATCGGGCATGGCTGAGGGCTCCGGCGGAGGGGAAACCGAAAAGCTTATGCCGGAGCGGGCGCGCAAGGTCAAGGATTATACTCCTACCTCATCGCGTTCCGCCTGGGTCCCGCCTACGCGGGGACGAGCGCCTGGATGTGCCGCCGGCACGGCTCGGCGAGCTTCGCGGAAGAGCCACTGGACGGGGAGTGCCAAGCCGCCAGAACCGTCTGCGTTTCCCACTCGACTTTCGCATCCGCACGTTCTCCAATGCCCTTGGAAGGGCCACATGCGCCACCAGAGCAAGCTGGCGCCGCGGCTCCCTTATCCAAACCCCGACATCGGAGGCCCTGCAGTGGGGCACTATCTTCTCGATAGCTTCTTTTCAGTGGTTCGCAAAGCCTCAGCGACCCTGCCTCGCAAGCGCGCGGCAGTCGCCCGCAACTGGGACGGAACCACAATCCAAGATCACTTAAACGAAGAACAATGGAAGTCGATTGATCGCGAACTAGTGAAGCAAATAGACAGTCAGAGCGACAGAGGTTTAGCTATTGTCGGCTGTTCATTGGTCGAAGACAGACTTAGGTGGCTCTTTGAGCGCAAGTGCATAGAAGGTCTATCTAATTCGAAGAAGGATTGGATATTTTCTGGGGTTGGACCTCTCTCGTCATTTAAATCAAAGGTCGAAGTTGGTTTCGCTCTGGGATTTTTATCGGTGATATCGTTAGAGATGAATTGTTGATAATCGGAAGGATACGGAACAAATTTGCTCATACGGCTCTGGAGGTCTCCTTTGGCGATGCCGAGATTTCTCGCCTGTGCGTTGCGTTACATGACTTCAACAAAGATATTATTATTCCTCAACCAACCGATCCTCGTATAATGTACGGTACTTCATGCATCAGCACGATGACGTACTTACTCGTCGTTGGTCAGTAATCACTCCGCAGCGCTTGCCTCGTCCAGTCAAGGATAGACAAAGTCGACGTCGATCGAATGCGACGAAAGGCTTATCCCGTTAGCTACGGCTGCTCAGCATCTGGTAGCTGGCGTCGGGCAGCAGGGTGGCAAGGCCGAGGAGGCGGTGGAAGGCGGCGTGGCGGTCGTGGCGGCGGTTGAAGCGGAAGATGAACTCGTCGAGGTAGGCCTGGAGGTGGTGACGGCGCAGGCCGTGATAGGTGCCGAGGGCCCAGCGCTCGAGGTTGCTGAAGACGCGGTGGGTCCAGGGCAGGACGAGGTGGGCGGCCATGGCGCCCACGGTTCTGGGATCGTGACCGGCCACCGGGGCGCCGCGATAGCCCTGCCAGGCGTCGGTCTTGATCGTGGCGTCCGGGGCCACGGCTTTGGCGATGAAGGCGTGCAGGCTCCTGGCCGAATAGTCGGCGAGGGTGGCGAGACGCAGCCGCCTGGGCTTGCGGCCCTCGATCTCCACCGCCGCGACGACCGGCATCCTGCCCTTGCCCGAGCGTCCCTGCCCGCCGCGCGGGGGATCGTCCTTCGTCCGCTGCGGCAGGCTGGTCTCGTCGATCTCGACCAGGCCGGCCAGGGGCAGCGCTCGGGGTCGACCATGGCGCGGCGCAGCTTGCGGGCCAGGAGCCACGCCGTCTTGTACGAGCCGATGCCGAGCTGCGCCTGCAGCTGCAGCGCCGAGATGCCGTTCGAGTGCGTCGTCATCAGATAGGCGGCCCAGAACCATCTCTCACCCTCCTCCCACCGGTGGTCAGCGGCAGATGCGAGCGGTGCATCACCGTGCCGGCGGTCGCCGAGGTCTGCCGGTCGCAGCCGGCGCACTCGAAGGTCGGCAGCCGCCGCTCGAGCCGCCAGCCCCGATCATGACCGCAGGCCGGGCAGCAGAAGCCCCGCGGCCAGCGAACCGCGACGAGATACTCGCCGCACGCCTCGTCCGTCGGAAAGCGCCGCTGGAACTCGACCAGGCTCCTCGGAAACACCGCCATCTGTCCCATCCACCCTGTCGCCGCTCACGGCACCACAACATCTCGCTCGAGCGTCGTCAAGGGGATAATCCTTTGCGACGAATTCTGAAATGTCACGGGCCGCGATGGCGACACTGTACGGTGATACTGCAAACCTGACAGGCCCCGCTCTTTGGGTTAGTTTGGTTTAGATGGCGATGGGATGGGGCATGTCGTGTCTATCCTTTCCTTGGGCGCCTTCAATGAAGGCCTGGAGGCGTGTTCGGCCATTCACGCCGCGGCCCTGACGCGGCCGCTCGCGGGGGTCCGGATGTGGGCGCTTCGGCTCGCTCACGACATTGGTGTCGAGGATGATGCCCTTCATCCGAGCTTCGTCTCGGGGATTGTCTGGTCGACGCCCGCGCCGAAGTCGATGTCCAGCTTGGGGCCGCGTGAGAGGCAGCGCCACGGCTCGCGGGCGTTGCGCGGCCGGCAGAGCGCCGCCTCGAGAATCGCCCCGTGCTCGGCCTCGACAAAGCGACGCTGGGCCTCAATCGCGGGCGGTCTGGCTGGAGGTCTCAAGTCCCTGCGGGGCAGGCCTCGCGATGGCCGCCCGCGGGCAGGACGCCTAGCCTGCTGGTCATCGAGGCTTCGGCGCGGCAAAGTGGGAACGACAAAAACACCGCCGATCAGAGGAGGCGACTGTCCGGCATGGCTGCCACCACCGCGCGCCCGCTCCACCACATCGCCATCGGCGTCGGCGACATCGAGGCTGCCATCCACTGGTATCGGGACGTGCTCGGCTACCGGGTCTTCACCGGCCCGGTCGAGCTGTCCCTCGAGATCGACAGCCGCGGGCAGTTCCGCGACGTGCTGGGGCCGCGGTTCCGGCGGCTGAAGATCGCGCACCTGTCGACGGGCGGCGGGTGCGGGCTCGAGCTTTTCGAGCCGATCGATCCGCCCTTCGAGCGGCGTGCGGAGGACGTGGAGTTCTGGAAGAGCGGCACTTTTCATTTCTGCGTGACCGACCCGGACATCGAGGGGCTCGTGGCCCGGATCGTCGAGACCGGGGGCGGCAGCTCTCGAAGGTGTGGGACGACCGGCCGCCGCACGATCTCAGGATGGTCTATTGCCAGGACCCCTGGGGCACGCTGATAGAAATCCACACCCATCCCTACGAGATCGTGCAGGGCTGGCGCTGACCGGCGGCGCGGTCGGCCCGGTCACGCGGGGTTGCGTTGCCGTTCCCGCCCCGCGCTCACGCGAAGACGCCGTGGAAGCGGCCGAGGAAGCTTTTCAGGCGGTCGGATTCGGGGTTTTTGAACAGCGCCTCGGGGGGGCCTTGCTGGGCGATGCGGCCCTGGTCCATGAAGACGACGCGGTGGGCCACCTCGCGGACGAAAAGCATCTCGTGGCTGACGACGAGCATGGTCATGCCGCTTTTGGCCAGGTCCTGCATGACGCCCAGCACCTCGGCGACCAGCTCGGGGTCGAGGGCGGAGGTCACCTCGTCGAACAGAATGAGCTTGGGCTCCATGGCGACGGCGCGGGCGATGGCGACCCTTTGCTGCTGGCCGCCGGAGAGCTGGTAGGGGTAGTGGTCCCGGCGCTCGGCCAAGCCGACGCGGTCGAGCCAGCGCTCCGCGATCTCTTTCGCCTCGGCCTTGCCCTTGCCCTGCACCTTGGTGAGGCCGAGCATGACGTTGCCGATCGCGGTCATGTGCGGAAAGAGGTTGAACTGCTGGAAGACCATGCCGATCGTGGCGCGCTGGGCCGAGACCGCGCGCTCGCGGAGACGGCGGCGGCGGGTGCCCACCATTCGGTAGCCGATCGGCACGCCGTCGACGTGGATTTCTCCCTCCTGATACTCCTCGAGCAGGTTGACGCAGCGGAGGAAGGTGGTCTTGCCCGAGCCCGAGGCGCCGATGAGGGCCACGACCTCGCCCTGCTCGACGTCCATGTCGATGCCCTTGAGGACCTCGGTGGCCCCGAAGCGCTTGTGGACGTTGCTGGCGTGGAGCAGCGGCTCGGGCATCGGCGTCAGTATCTGAAGTGGGCGAAGCGGCGCTCGAGCCGTGAGCCGAGCTGCGCGATCGTGAAGTTGAGAATGAAGTAGACGACGGTCGCCGCCAGATAGAACTGAATGATCATGTAGTTGCGGGCGATCGCCTGCTGGGTGGCCAGCAGCAGCTCGACCACGCCGATGATCGAGAGCAGCGTCGTCGCCTTGACCATCTCGACCGCGGTGTTGATCGAGGGCGGCAGGACGCGGCGCAGGGCCAGCGGCAGGACGACGTAGCGCAGCCGCTGGGTGAAATGGAGCCCGATCGCCTTGGCGGCCTCGGTCTGGCCCTGCGGCAGCAATTCGATGGCCCCGCGCATCGTCTCCGCCATGTGGGCGGTGCAGAAGCCCGCGAGCGCGATGACCCCGGCCCAGAAGGACGAGATGTTGATCTTGAACAGGGCCAGCCCGTAGTACCAGAAGAGGATCAGCACCAGCACCGGAATGCCGCGCATGATGTCGACATAGCCGCGCATCGCCCAGCGGAGCGGGCGCCATCCGTAGACGAGGGCGAAGCCGCCCAGCACGCCGAGGACAGCGCCGATGGCGATGACGATGACGGAGATCTCGGCGGTGGCCCACAAGCCTTGGAGCAGCGAGTAGCGCGCGATCCAGACCTCGCTCCAGAAGGTGTGCCGGGCCATGATCCTCTCGGCCCCGGCCTAGCGGATCGACGCGTAGCGGCGCTCGACGGCCCGAAGGGCCAGCGCAATGGCGTAGCAGGTCACGAGATAAAGGCCGCTGGCGGTGAGCCAGGCCTCCATGACGCGGAAGGTGTTGGCGTTGATCTGCCGGGCCGTGAAGGTGAGCTCGGGCACGGCGATGGCCGCGGCGAGCGAGGTGTCCTTGAAGAGCGAGATGAGATTGTTGCTGATCGAGGGCAGCGTGATCCGGAACATGACCGGCAGGACGACCCAGAGCTGGCGCTGGACGGGCCTGAGGCCGATGGCCCTGGCGGCGTCCTGATACTGGGCGGGGATCGAGGCGAGGCCGGCGCGGAACACCTCGCACATATAGGCCGCGGCGTAGATCGAGAGCGTCAGGATGAAGGACTGGAACTTGTCGAAGGAGCGGATGCCGAGCTCGGGGAGACCGAAATAGACGAAGAAGATGACCAGCAGCAGCGGCGTGCAGCGCATCAGCTCGACATAGCCCCAGACGAGCCAGTCGAGCCAGCCGATCCTGGAGGTGCGGCCATAGGCCAGGAGCAGCCCGAGCAGCGAGCCGATGATCAAGGAGACGACGGCGAGGCCGAGGCCCAGGAGGAGCCCGTCGGCCAGCTTGTCGGCATTGCGCCAGATGACCGACCAGTTGAACTGATACTGGATCAAGGGCCCCCGCTCCCGAGGGGGCGGCGTCGGCCGCCGCCCCGCCGGCTGCTCAGGAGAACTCGGCCGGGAAGCCCACCTTCGGCGTCGCGAGGTCGATGCCGAACCATTTCTTGTAGGAAGCCTGGAAGGTCGCGAAGTCGACCCCCATCATGCCTTCCTTGTAGACCGTGTTGACCCAGTTGAGCCAGACCTGGTCACCGGGCTTCACGGCCGAGGCGTAGGAGTTGGGCATCCAGCCGTAGCCGGCGTCGAGGTAGCGCCCCGGGGTCTGGGCCATCAGCCAGCGCATGGCCGACTGGTCGGCCTGGTAGGCGTCGACGCGACCGGCGTTCAGCGCCTGGAGCGTCGAATCGGGGCTGTCGAACTGGTCGACCTTGGCCTTCGGCAGCCCGGCGTGGATCCAGTCCTCGATGAAGACGTTCTGCATGGCGCCGACCGTGACGTTGGAGCCGGCCTTGAGCAGGTCGTCGAACGTCTTGAACTTGCCGTTGTCCGCCATCAGCAGCAGGCCGATGCCTTCGCGGTAGTAGGGGATGGTGAACTCGACCTGCTGGGCGCGGCCGGGCGTGACCGTCATCCACTGGCAGATGACGTCGACCTTGTCGGTGATCAGGCTCGGAATGCGCGCGTCGGAGCCCTGCAGCACGAACTCGACCTTCTCGGGATCGTCGAACAGGTTCTTCGCGAGCAGATGGGCGAGGTCGATGTCCATGCCGACGAGCTTGCCGGTGTCGTCCTCGAAGTGCCAGGGCGGATTGGTCGAGCCCGTGCCGACGATCAGATGGCCGCGATCCAGGACCTGATGCAGCTTGCTCTTCGAGACGTCGACGAGCTGGGCCTGGGCCTTGGCCGGCAGCAGCAGCGAGGCGGCGGCCCCGGCGATCGTGCCGACCGCGGCACCGGCGCTGACCAGCGCCCGACGGCTCACCCCGCCGCCCTCAACGGTTCTGTCGGTCATGCTCTCCCACTCCATTTGTGCGGACCGGACGATAGCGTCCCGTCCTCCTTCGTTGAGCCGGACACCAGCACAGCCCGCTCCGGCAGCGCAAGGACAAAGGCACCAGGGCCGGGCACCGGGCAGCCGATCGGGCGGTCGATCAGCCGAGAGTCTCGCGCAGGCGCCCGGCCAGGATCGGCACGTCGTCCGGACGCAGGCAGGTGGGATTGACGAGAAGCCGGCCGGCTGCGAGCTCGACCGGATCGAGATGCACCGCAGGCGCGCCGGTCACCAGCCCGCGGTAGAGATCGGCCGCGCGCATGCGGGCGGGGTCGACCTCGAGCACGAGCGTCGGTATCGGCCCGCCGGCTCGCAGGGTCAGGCCGAGGCCGGGGAGATCCCCGACCCCGCGGCGTATCTCCTCGAGCAGGGCCAGCCAGCGGGTGCGCCGCACCTCGTCGCCTTCCGCGACGAACAGCTCGAGGGCGGTCAGCAGGCCCACGACCTGCTCCTTGCCGACCTTGGCGCTGCGGCCGATGCCGTGCGGCGGCAGGCCTTTCAGAAGCCGGCGATCGATGAAGGCGGGGGGCGGACCGAAAGCGGCTTCGGGATAGTCCATGTCGAGCATCTGGAGCGCCGCCGCGGCGATCAGGTCGCGCCGGCCGCAGAGGATGCCGCTCGCCTGCGGCCCGCCGATGGCCTTGCCGCCGCTGAAGGCGACGAGATCGGCCCCGGCGGCGATGAAAGACAAAAGATTGGCGGCCGGGGGGAGCTGGGCCGCCGCATCGACGACGACAGGGATCTTGCGGGCGTGGGCCACCTCGACCACGGCCTCGAGCGCCGGCCGGCTGTTCGGGTCGGCCACATAGTGGACGGCGGCCGTGCGCTCGCCGATGGCTTCCTCGATCTCCCAGGGCTCGGCGTCGCGCACCCCCGCCCCGGCATAGCGGTCGGGCAGGCCGACCTCGACGATGCGGGCGCCGGTGGCGCGGATCGCATGGTCGTACTGGTTGCGCTGGCTGCGGACCATGACGACCTCGTCGTCGAGGCCCTCCAGGTCCGGCAGGCGCGCCATGGCGGCGGGGTCGAGCCCGGTGATGCAGGCGGCCGTGCCGATGAGAAGGCCCGCCGCGGCCCCGTTGGTGACGAGCCCGGCCTCGGCGCCCGTATGCTGCGCGATGATCGCCGAGGCCCGCGCCTGCAGCTCGAG
Source organism: uncultured Alphaproteobacteria bacterium (assembly GCA_963828215.1). Classification (GTDB taxonomy): domain Bacteria; phylum Pseudomonadota; class Alphaproteobacteria; order Geminicoccales; family Geminicoccaceae; genus CAVTJL01. The sequence continues at coordinate 138,186 of CAWHFO010000042.1, forward strand.
GACATCGACGCAAAAGGAGGTCGCCTCGGCCATGGCGGCGGCCACCTCGGGTCGCATGAGACCTCCGGAGAGACGGGTGGCCGGGCCCTTGGCATTGACGATCGGCCGGATGCCGAGCCGCTCGTAGACGCTCATCCTTTTTTCCTTTGTCGCCGGCTGGGTGCTCAGTGGCAGTTTAGTGACCGTTGTGTGACACGCGTTGACGGGCCTCGAGGCGTCTGCCATCAGATTGCCACGACGAGTCGATAAATGGGAGGTCGATCGGGCGCGCCTGCCAAGCGACGCACGGCTCCGTGCCCGAGGAAACGGGAGACGAGCGATGAGGCGCTTCACCGGCCTGGCGGCGGCTGCCGCCCTGGGTCTTCTCGCGCTGGGCGCATCCGTCGCGCCGTCGCGGGCGGACGAGGTCACGATCAAGATGTGGACCTGGGCCGATCGGTCCGGCCCGCTCAGGAGCGGCAACATCGTCGCCGCCGGCAAGCAGCTCAACGAGATGCTGGCGGCGTCCGGCTCCGCCACGCGGGTCAAGGTCGACGTCTACGAGGACAATGCCGACGGGTTCGACACCGACGCGCTGACGCTCCTCAAGGCGTTCGCGGTGAACAAGGGCCCCGACCTCTACGTGGCCGCGCACGAGTGGATCGGCGAGTTCGCCCGCAACGGCTACGCGATGGATCTGGACAAGGTCGTCGCCGACAACAAATGGGCCTTCGGCGACGTCGTCCCGGTGCTGTGGAACGCGACCAAGTATCAAGGGAAGATCTACGCGATCCCGCAGGACACCGAGGTCCGCATGATCTTCTACGACAAGGACATGCTCCGGAAGATCGGCAAGTCCGAGGAGTTCATCGACAGCCTGCCCGCCAAGGTCGACAGCGGCGAGATTACCGCCGAGGACTGGGGCAAGCTCGTGAAGGAGGTCGTCGACAAGGGTGGGGCCAAGCTCGGCCAGCTGCACCGCCCCAATGTGGGGCCCGACTATCTCGATGTCCTTCGCCGCCTTCGGCGTCCAGTGGCAGGACCCCAAGACTGGCAAGCTGCTTCTCCAGACCAAGCCGATGGAGAAGGCGCTCGAGTGGTTCAACTGGATGGCCCGCAACAATGCCACGCCGCCCGACAACACGGCGATGTCCTGGGACGACATCCAGAACGCGTTCAAGCAGGGCCGGGCCTTCGCCTACCATCACGGCATCTGGACGATGAGCTGGCAGCTCGGCGACCATGACGGCGCCACCTGGCCGACCGACGAGGCCGGCTATTTCCACAAGATCGGCTGGATCCCGATGCCCGCCGGCGAGAAGGGCGGCAAGCCCACCAACCTCTCCCATCCGGTCGTCTACGTCGTGAACCCCAAGTCGCCGCACGCCGACCTCGCCGCCCAGCTCGTGGCGATCGCGACGCTGCCCTACTACAATGTGGCGCACGCCGTCGGCAGCTATCATCTCTCGGTGCTGAACGGCGCCAAGGCGATGCCGGACTACAAGAGCGTCTGGCCGCTGGCGATGGCCTCGGACATGCTGCCCGACACGAGCTTCATGCCCAGCCACCCCGACTTCGCCAAGTACAACGCGGTCCTCTTCAAGGCGCTCCAGGGCGTCGAGACCGGACGGCTGTCGCCGAGGACGCCGTCGCGTTCCTCCAGGACGAGCTGCAGAGCGAGATCGGCGACCAGCTCGAGATCGTCGAGTGAGCCTGGTCTCTGCCCCGGAGCGCCAGCCTCTCCGGGGCGAACGCCCGGGATGACCGATCTCGCCCTGAGCGCGCGTCGCCGCCGCCGCGCCAACATGGCGATCTTCCTGGGGCCGGCGGTGCTGCTGCTGGCGCTCTTCTTCCTGCTGCCCGTCCTTCTGAACATCGGCCTCGCCTTCACCGACATGGGCCGGAATCTCAAGGTCACGGGCCTGACGCTCCACAATTTCGAGCGGATGCTGACCGGCGACCGCCTGCTCGGGCACGTGCTGACCACGACGCTGATCTACGTCGTCGGCACGCTTCTGATCTTCAACACTGGATTCGCCCTGGTCCTGGCCGTGACCACGACTTCCCTGCCGCCCAAGGGCGGGGCGTTTTTCAGGGCGATCTGGCTCCTGCCGCGGATGAGCCCCTCCGTGGTCTATGCGCTTCTCTGGAAATGGGCGATCTCGCCGACGCCGTCGGGCCTGATCAACCAGTTCCTGGGCCTGGTCGGCCTGCCCCGCCTGGACTTCATGAACCAGGCACCGCTGGTGCTGATCATCGTCCTCAACGGCTTCATCGGCGCCTCGCTCGGCATGATCATCCTGACCAGCGCCATCCGGGCAATTCCCGAGCATCTTCCACCCGGCCCGGGTCGACGGCGCCGGCGGCCTTTCCGTCATCCGCCACGTCGTGCTGCCCGCGATCCGCTGGCCGCTGTCCTTCATCACGGTGTTCCAGACGCTCGCCCTCCTGGTGAGCTTCGAATATATCTGGCTCGTCACCGACGGCGGCCCGTTCTACGACACCACCGTCTATGCCCTCTATGTCTACAAGCGCGCCTTCGGGAACGGGGAGTATGCCTACGGCGCCGCCCTGGCCCTCGGGCTCGTCCTGATCGGCATCGTCTCCTCCCTGGCGCTGTGGCGCTTCATGGACATGCGCTCGCTCCTCCAGCGGCCACGGATCGAGGTCCAGTGACGACCGCGACCGCCCTTCGGACGGAGGACTGGGCCCGCGTCGTTCAGCGGAGCCGGCGGCGGCAGCAGTGGGGCACCGGCTTTCTCTACGGCTTTCTCACGTTTGCCTCGCTGCCCGTCATCATCCCCTATTTCTGGCTCGTCACGCTCGCCTTCTCGGCCCGCGGCGGAACGGACACCGTTGTTCTCTGGCGCACGCTCGCCGTGGTGGCGCCGGCAGTGCTCCTCTGGGCCCTGCTCGGGCCGGTCTGCGCCAACCGGGCGATACGACGCCGCGCGCGGCTCGCCCTCCTCACGGCTGCCGTGGCAACGCTGGCGATCTGGATCGGCCCGGCCTGCACCTCGACAAATGGCAATACGTCTGGAATCGCGCGTTCGGCAGCACGCTCAAGGAGCGCCCGAGCGGCGCCGGGCTGCAGTTCCCCAACGTCTGGAAAGCCTTCGGCAACTCGCTCGTCCTGGCCGTCTCGGTGATGGCCATCGTCGTCCTGGTGGCGACCCTCGCCGGCTACTACCTGTCTCGCTTCGCCTTCGCCGGCCGGGCCGGCCTCCTGAAAAGCCTGCTGGTGCTCTACTCGTTTCCGGCGATGACCCTCGTCATCCCGATCTTTCTTCTCATGTACTGGACCGGGCTGCTCGACACGCTGGTCGGCGTGATCCTCGTCGTCGCCACCCTCGAGCTACCCTGCGCGATCTTAGTCATGAAGGGCTTCTTCGACAGGGTGCCTTGGGACATCGAGATGAGCGCCATGACCGACGGCGCCTCGCGCCGCCAGGTTTTTGTCCTCATCGTGCTGCCGCAGGTGCCCGCTTCGGCATGCTGGCCGTCGGCATCTTCGCCTTCCTCCGCGGCTGGGAGGACTATGTCTTCGTCCGCACCCTCCTGATCGGCAAGAACAACTGGGTCATCATCTCTTATCTCTTCTGGGTCTCGCAGGACATCATGGGGGTGGACTACGGCATCGTCACCGCCGTCGGCCTGATGTACCTGCTGCCGGCTCTGGTTCTCTATATCGCCACCCAGAAATACCTGACCCAGATGACCGTCGGCGGCATCAAAGGTTGAGCCCGATGCGGGAGCCCTGATCCATGGCACGCGTCGAAGCTCAAGGGGCTGGCGAAACAGTGGGGCGACGTGGTCGCGGTCGAGCCGACGGATCTCGCCATCGGCGACGGTGAGATCGTCGCCATCCTGGGGCCGTCGGGTTGCGGCAAGTCGACGACGCTGTTCATGCTGGCCGGCATCTACGCGCCCTCGGGCGGCGAGATCCGCTTCGACGACGCCGTCGTCAACGACGTCGAGGCCAAGGACCGAAACATCGGCATCGTCTTCCAGTCCTACGCGCTCTACCCGCACATGACCGCGCGCGAGAACATCGTCATGTTCCCGCTGCGCTTCAAGGGCGTGCCCAGAACGCCAAGGCGCGGCGGCGGGCCGAGGAGACGGCCGAGCTGGTCCGGATCCGTGAGCTTCTGGACCGGAAGCCCTCCGAGCTGTCCGGCGGCCAGCAGCAGCGGGTGGCGCTCGCCCGGGCCCTGGTCAAGGAGCCCCAACTCCTCCTGCTCGACGAGCCGCTCTCGAACCTGGACGCGAGCCTCAGGCTCACCATGCGCTCGGAGATCCGCCGCCTGCAGCGGCGCCTCGCCGTCACGACCATCCTCGTGACCCACGACCAGACCGAGGCGACGACGATGGCCGACCGCATCGTCTGCATGAGCCGCGGCCGCATCGAGCAGGTCGGCCAAGCCGACGACCTCTATCATCGCCCGAACAGCCTCTTCGTCGCGAGCTTCATCGGCTCGCCGCCCATCAACCTGATCGACGGCGCGGTCGGCGGCGGCCAGGTGGGCATCGACCAGACGAGCCTGCAACTGACCGTCCGCCAAGGACGGCCCGATCGTGCTCGGTCTCCGGCCGAAGAAGGTCCGCCTGGTGAGGGCCCCCTCCCCGGCCGGGTCGAGGGATCGAGCCCCTCGGTCGCGAGACGCTCTATGTCCTCGAGACGCCGTTCGGCCTGCTCGGGCGCTGGCGGCGGGCGCCACACCCGGCTTCAGGCTCGGGACCAGCTTCTTTTTCCTTGTCGTCGCGCTGCTGTCGACACGGCGAGCGGGGCGGCTGGAGCAGGTGGCGCTGGCGAGACGGCGTGCCAACGGCGAGGAAAAAACCTCGCTGAGTGGCACAGGCTCAGGCGCTGGGCCGGCGTCCGCCCTTCGCGCGCGCCAATCTCCGGCCGGGGCTCGAGGCCGGCGCCGCGATCAGATCGACCTGGTGGTGACGGCGGACGGCGATTTTCTCTGCGTCCACGACCAGACGCTCGATCGCGAGACACGGGGCATGGGCCGGTGCGGGAGGCGACGCGCGCGAACATTGAGAAGCTCCGGCAGCGCGGCAATGCGGGCGGCCGCAGAACGAGCCGCCGCTTTTTCGAGAGGTGGTGGCCGCGGTCCGGGCCGTCCGGGCAATGGCGGCGGGCGCGTCCAGATCGACCTCAAGGAGCCGGGCGCCCGGCGGAGCGAGGAGGAGATGGCGCGGATCGCCGGCCTCCTCGGCGACGGGCCGCGCGCTTCATCGTCAGCGGGCGAGTGGGAGCCCGTGCAGCGCCTGGTGCGCGCGACGCCGGGGCTGACTTTCGGGTTCGACCCGCTCGGGCTCTATCGCGGCGGTTTGCCCGACGACGAGCGGGCCTCCGCGCCATCTCCGAGGCCACGCTCGAGACGGCGCCCGGTGCCGCCATCTACTGTCTCGAGGTGCGCCTCGTGCTGGCGGCGCTTCGCGGCGGCTGGATCTCGTGGCGCTCGTGGGCGCCAGGGTCCGAGGTCGATGCCTGGACGCTCGACTCGACCACGCCCGGCGTCCGGGAGATCCTGAGGACACTCCTGGGCCTCGGCTGCGACCAGATCACGACCAACGACCCGGAGGCCATAGGCCCAATGCTCGAGGAGCTGCTGGCGTGCTGATCTCGGCAGTGGTCGATAAGATCGAGGCGCCGTCGGCGGCGCTGCGGGCCGAGCTTGCGGGCCTGCCGCTGGCCCCGATCAGCATGCCAAGGCGCTGGCCAGCCTGCCGGCGCTCCAGCGATCGAGGCGTGCCCGCCGCCCGGCCCGCCGGGGCGCTGGCGCGGCCGGCACGCGTCGCCTTCTGGAACGCCGAGCGGCTCAAATACGCCGAGCCTTCGGCACGGCTCGTCCGCAGCCTCGGGGCGGACGCGCTGCTGCTGGCCGAGGTCGATCTCGGCATGGCGCGCTCCGGGACCGCCATACGCTTCGGGATCTCGCCCGGGCCGTCGAGGCCGGCTACGTCTTCGGCGTCGAGTTCGTGGAGCTGGGCCAGGGCGATGCGCGCGAGCGCGCGTGGCATGCCGGGGAGACGAACGAGCACGGCCTGCATGGCGGGGGCATTCTCTCCCCGCGACCCCTGCTCCGCCCGGGCCTGGTCAGGCTGGAAACGAGCGGCCGATGGTTCGACGGACAGCTCGACGAGCGCCGCATCGGCGGCCGCATCGCCGTCGTGGCCGAGCTTCCGGTGATGGGAAGCGCGGTGCTCCTCGTCGCGGTGCACTACGAGAGTCGTCCGAATCCCGACGACCGCCTGGAGCAGACGCGCGTGCTCCTGGACGCAATCGACACCTGGGCGCCGGGCCGGCCCGTGTCGTCGGCGGCGACTTCAACACCAACACCTTCGACGTCACGAAGCCGGAGCGCCTGGGCCGGCTCGAGGAGGCGCTGGCCGCCGACCCGAACCGCCTCGTCGACCCGGTGCGCTACGAGCCGATGTTTTCCTCGTTGGAGGAGCGGGGGTACGACTGGAGGGGCTGCAATGTGGCGCTGGCGCCGACGCAGCGGACCCGGCCCGACGGCACGCCGCAGCCGCCCTTCGCAAGATCGACTGGCTCTTCAGCCGCGGGCTCGCTGCTCCGACCCGGCGATCCTCCCGCCGTCGATGCGAGGGTGTCGCGATCTCGGACCACGAGGTGCTGGCCGTGACGATCGAGCCTGCCTGACGGGGCTTTTTGCACCGGCCGCTCTCGGGACTGTGCACGCACCGGCATTGTCTCGGCGCGTGGTGCTCCCATCTGGGCTGAGAGCGAGCCGGCCGTCTTCGCATCTCTGGTCGGAGGCCGGTCGGCGTGCAGGAGAGGATGATGCAAGCGTACAAAAAGGATCCCGACGTCATCGCGAAGCTCTCCCGGAGCAGTATCGCGTGACCCAGCAGAGCGGCACCGAGCGCCCCGGCACCGGCGAGCTGCTCTACAACAAGGAGCCGGGCATCTACGTGGACATCGTGTCGGGCGAGCCGCTGTTCGCCTCGTCCGACAAGTTCGAGTCGGGGTGCGGCTGGCCGAGCTTCACCAAGCCCATCGAGCCCGCCAACGTGAACGAGGTGCGCGACGGCTCGCACGGCATGATCCGCACCGAGGTGCGCTCGACGCACGGCGACAGCCATCTCGGGCACGTCTTTCCCGACGGGCCCGTGGACCGGGGCGGGCTGCGCTACTGCATCAATTCGGCCTCGCTGCGGTTCATCCCCCCGCGACGAGATGGAGGCCAGGGCTACGGGGCCTATCTGGACCAGGTGGAGGACGTCCGATGACCGAGGAACGCGCGGTTCTGGCCGGCGGCTGCTTCTGGGCGTGCAGGACCTGATGCGCCGCTATGATGGCGTTATGTCGACGCGGGTCGGCTACTCGGGTGGCGACGTGCCCAACGCCACCTATCGGAACCACGGGACCCATGCCGAGGCGATCGAGATGATCTTCGATCCCTCGCGGATCAGCTTCCGCAGGCTGCTGGAGCTCTTCTTCAAATTCACGATCCCGCACGCCGAACCGCCAGGGCAATGATCGCGGGACCAGCTATCGGTCGGCGATCTTCTACACCAGCGACGAGCAGAAGCGGGTCGCCCTGGACACCATCGCCGACGTCGACGCCTCGGGCCTGTGGCCGGGGAAAGTGGTGACCGAGGTCGCTCCAGTCGGGGACTTCTGGGAGGCCGAGCCCGAGCACCAGGACTATCTCCAGCGCTATCCCACCGGCTACACCTGCCATTTCGTGCGGCCGAACTGGAAGCTGCCCGTGAGGAGAAGCAGCCGCCGAGTGACGTCCGTCGGGACGAGAGGCTGATGACCGTCGAGGCGAGGTGCCGATGACCCGTTCCGTTGCCGAGAGGCGTGCCCCTTCAGGCGATGCACCGGGAAGGCTGCTTCGTGCTGCCCAATCCCTGGGACGTGGCAGGGCGCGGCTGCTGCAACATCTGGGCTTTTTGGCTCTCGCCTCGACCAGCTCTGGCTACGCCTGGACGACGGGCCGGCGGACTACGGGGTGGCCCGCGACGACGTGCTGGGGCACCTGTCGACGCTCTGCGCCGCCGTCGATCTGCCGGTGAACGCCGACTACGAGTCGGGCTCAGCGTCGGAGCCCGAAGGCGCTCGCGGACAATGTCCGGCTCGCATCGAAACCGGAGTGGCCGGACTCTCCGTCGAGGATCGCGTCATCGAGGCCCGTCCCGCCTGTACGACGCGGGCCTCCGGTGGAGGGACTCCGCGCCGCTCGGGGGGCCATCGACCAGTCGGGCGAGGACGTCGTCCTCGTCGCCCGCACGGAAGGGTTGTTGAGGGACCCGAGGCGATCGGCCCGGCCATCGACAAGCTCGTCGCCTTCGCCGAGGCCGGGGCGGACTGCCTCTACGCCCCGGGCGTGCGCGAGAAGGCCGAATCCAGGCGATGGTACGGGCCGTCGCACCCAAGCCGCTCAACGTCCTGGTGATGGGCGCCGGGATGAGCGTCGGCGAGCTCGCCGAACTCGGTGTGCGGCGGATCAGCATGGGCGGCGCGCTCGGCAGGTAGCCTGGGGCGCGATGCTGACGGCCGCCGAGCAGATGAAGGCCGGCTCCTTCGATGGCCTCGCCGGCGGAGCGCCCGGAAAGGAGCTGAACGACATCTTCGGCGGCTTTTCTTAGCCCTCGGCCCCGAGCGGGTCCGTCTACCGCACCAGCTATCCAGAGGCGGGCCTCCGATCAGCGGCGGAGCGGTCCGCTCCACCTCGATATCCGGAAGCCCGCCCGCCTCGCCTGGATCGGCCACCGCATCAGGGTTAGCCAGCCGTCGGGGGACGGCCTCAGCCGGTGACGTCTTGGGGCGCCGAGGCGACCAGGGTATCGATGCTGGGCGCGGCCGCCGCCTCGGAGGCGCCGCACGCTGCGGGTGAGAAATCGCTCGCCGTGAGGCCGGTCTGCTCCCAGACGATCACGGTCTGGTCGGCCGCCGGCACATGCGCCCGCTGGCCCAGCAGCACGTCCACGATCTGCAGCCGCGTCGACCCCTTGGCGACCCCGTCGCGGGCGGAAGCCGGCTCGGCACAGACAGCCGCCTCCCCTCACACCCCCGCCTCCCGCTCCAACAGCGCCCGCTTCCTCTCCACCCCCCAGCGATAGCCCGACACTTTCCCGTCATGCCGCACCACGCGGTGGCAGGGGATCGCCACGGCCAGCCGGTTCGTCGCGCACGCCCGCGCCACGGCTCGGACGGCTTTGGGCGAGCCGATGCGCCGGGCGATCTCGGTGTAGCTCGCGGTGGCGCCGGCGGGGATGGCGCGCAGCGCCTGCCAGACGCGCTGCTGGAAGGCGGTGCCGCGGATGTCGAGCGGCAGTTTTGTTCGCTCGTCGGGCTTCTCGACGAGGCCCACGACCCGGGCGACCAAGCGCTCGAAGGCCGCGTCGCCGCCGATCAGCTTGGCTCGCGGGAATTGCTCCTGGAGGCCCCGGACCAGGGCGTCGGGGTCGTCGCCGAGCCGGAGGGATTGTCAGAATTTCCGTGTGTGGCCATGGGTTGAACATTGGTGGCTCAGTTGGCCTCGAAGCGGTCGTCGAAGAGGATAGCGAGCTGCGCCTTGGCCATGGCCCATTCCCGGAGTGGCATTCTCCACTCCCGCTCGGCCAGGTTCAAGACCAGGAACAGGAGCTTGAGCGCACCGTCATCGGTCGGGAAGTGGCCACGCGTCCTGACGGCGCGGCGCAGCTTGGCGTTCAAGGCCTCGATGGCGTTCGCGGTGTCGATGATTCGGCGGACGTCGACTGGGAAGGCGAAGAACGGGATCACCGCCGGCCAGTGCCGGCGCCACGACATAGCGATCGCGGGATATCTGAGGCCCCATTCGCCTGCGGCGAAGGCCTCCAGGGCCTCGGCGCCGGCGTCGGCATCTTGGCCTTGTAAGATCTCCTTGAGGGCGGCCGCGACCGCTCTGCGGTCCTTTTAGGAGACGTTGTGCCATGCGTGGGTTCCTTCCTTCCCCTCATCATGGCCCACACACGGAAAATTCTGACAGTCCCCGAGCTGGATGGCTAGCCTGCGAAAGGCCACAGGCCCGCGCCTCGGCGTCACGGTCCCCTGGCGGACCGTTTGCGCCGCCAGTACGGGCCTCCCAGGGGGTCTAAGCAAGACTCGCGATCACAGCTCTTTGTCGGAACGGTGTAGTTCTCCTTGAACCACGAATGCTCGCTAGCTGTGCGCGGAGGCCGGCTGTAAAAGCCCGGATGATCCATACTATGCCGATCTAGAGCGGAAGGGACCTCGTGTCGTGGTGATCAACTGCCCGGTCCCGCCTGGCCTTTACGAATTCACCGGCCCCCGGTGCCCCACTTCAAGAACACGCCGATTGCCTTGGCGAAGGAAATGTCGACCGGGTGCACTCTGTCGCGCGGCAGAATATAGACGCTGCCCGCCATTGGTGTCGGCGCCGAGGGAACAAGCACAGTGTAGGAGCCGTCCTCCAGCTCCTCGACGATCAAGGCCGGCACCAGAGCTTCCTCGATCTCCACCAGGGCAGGCTGCAGCGTTTCCTCTTCGTTCTGCCTGGTGAATACGCTTGGCCAGTCCTCGCATGAATGTATAGCCTGGGAGCCGTCCTTCAGTAACGGCCCGCTCGCACGCATTCTTTGCGCGGAGACCGGGGCCCGTGCGCACGATCAAGCCTATCACGAAACATAAACAAACCAGCAGGACGTCGGCCACAATCTCGCGGAAGGGCTCAAATGCCGCTGGAACCCGTTCCGTTACGGGTTGCAGCAGCCCCAGTAGCCCTTTAACGGTCTTGGCGAGCAACAGGACAGCAATATAGATCGGCAGGATGACCAGCAGGCCGCCAATCAGGGTTGTCCTGGCAAATTCCGCCAGTGTTCTCATGTCGAAGGCTCCTCCCTGTCTTATGAAGGCTCCAGCGAGCACCATCAGCGAGTTGTCAGTCTTACCCGATATCCCCAAGATGGGGCTCGGTTGGCACCCGACACCCTGCTCCCCGGCCGGTTCCCGGTCAACGGGAAGACATGTCCGACGGCGGACCTTGGGCGAAAGGAGTGGCTGGACCCTGGCCCGCCGGCGAGCCCGGGCCACTCTGGTGTTGGCGGTCGACCTCGGTGCATGGCTCTCCCCTCGGCTCCGGCGGCTCTCATGGTTCGCTCCTGTCAGGCCACTGCAACGGGCGGCCCTCGCTAGCGCTCGATCCGGCGCAAGCTCCCGGCGAAAAGCGCCCGCGGCGTAGCGGGCGATCACCGACACCAGCACCGAGCGCCAATCGCCAGCGCTGCGCACCTTGCCGGGCCGGAGCACGCATCGCTCAAGATCACCGAACCGGTGGAAGATGAGCAGCGGGCGGCAGCAGGCGCAGCGGAAGTGCCCGTTCCAAACCGACCCTTCCTGCTCGCCGAGGGTCGGGCTCTCGGAGGCTCTCCATGTCGAGGATGATGCCGTGCGGCGGCCGCGGCTGCTGCGCTCCGGCCAGCCATGTGAGCGACCAACTCCAAGCCCGCAGCTCGGGCGACGGACGCGTCTTACTTCACGGCGCCCAGCGCAAGCCCGCGGACGAGGTAGCGTTGGAGAATGGCTGAAGACGATGGCGACGGGCCGGCCCGTCTATGGTGTGACGCGGGACGACGTGCTGGCTCACCTTTCTTCACTCTGCGCCGCCGTCGATCTGCCGGTGAACGCTGATTTCAAGTCGGGATTCGCCTCCGACCCCGAGGGTGTCGCAGCTAGCGTCGGGGGCCTCGCCGTAGACCGCATCAAGGCCGCCCAGACGACCACCGACCGGTCGGGCCAGGACGTGATCCTCGTGGCGCGCACCGAGGGGCTCCTGAACAGCCCGCGCGAGCTCGGTGAGCCAGGCCATCGACAAACCGTCGCCTACGCCGAGGCGGGGGCTGACTGTTTCTACGCGCCGGGCGTGCGGGAGCAGGCGGGAGGACATCCAGGCGATGGTCAAGGCGGTGGCGCCCAAGCCGCTCAACGTCCTCGTGATGGGCGCCGGAATGGAGCGTCGCCGAGCTGGCCGAGCTCGGCGTGCGGCGGATCAGCATCGGCGGCTCACTCGCCCGCGTCGCCTGGGGCGCGGTGCTGGCCGCGGCTGAGCAAGTAGAAGGCGGGCTCGTTCGACGGCTTGGCCGGCGGTGCGCCCGGCAAGAAGCTGAACAACATTTTTGGCGGTTTTGCCTAGACCGGGGCCGGTCGATTCCCTCGTTCCGACATGCACGACGCCAGATCAACGGCCGCCCGTGGGGCGAGATAGACGGGACGGCCCCGGTGCCGGGTCTGCCGTACCTCTCGCCCACCTCTAGATGCTGTGACAGTGCGCGCCGGGGGAGCCGCGCTGCAAAGACGGGTGTGGCCGCCCGTGATGTCCGGGCCATCTTGGATTGAGAGGGTGACGCGGCATCGCCGACTTGCAGGTCAGCCAGAGCCGCTCGGGCCAAGCGCGGAGCTGCCGGCCCCGGAAGTGCCGGATTCGCCGAGCGGGATCGGCGCCGCGATCCCGAGGGAGGGATGGAAGGGGACGGTGAGCCTCGGCAGCCTGGGGGGCAGGCGCCACGGTGACGGTCTCGGGCCGCGCGCCACGCCTCCGCAGTGGTCTGCGCCACCTGCCTTGACGGCTTTGCCATCATGATCCCTCTGATAGAGAGCAACGGGAGTGCGCCCGGGGGGCGCTGACGGGGCGGGGATTTCTCCTCGACACCACGGCTGCCCAGAAAGATCGCCCGGTGAACGCCGCCGAGCTCGCTGCCTTCTGAAACCGGGAATACATCGTCTGCCTGAACAGGCAGGACTGGTGCGCGTCGCCATTGCACGCCCAGCGGCGAGCTCTCCTCGGTTTCCCGGGGTGAACGGCAGGAGGATCTCGTTCACGGAGAACGTCTTCTACGAGCTGCTGGACGGGGGCGGGATCGGGGAGGTGCGGGGGTCGCGTCACGCGACAAGATGGCAGATCAAGGATCGGCTCTGGCGCCAGGGGGGGCCGGTCAGAGCGGGGCTTCGTCATCCGCGGGGAGGGAGCGGCCGGGGAAACGCGCGCCCTACTTCACGGCACCGAGTGCCAGGCCGCGGACGAGGTAGCGTTGGAGAGTGGCGAAGACGATGGCGACGGGGACGGTGGCGAGGAGGGTGGCGGCCATGACAGTGAAACTCGACCGTATAGGCGCCGCCGACGAGCGTGAAGATCTTCATCGTCAGCGTCAGCTTTTCATCCGAGCGCAGCAGCGTGAGGACGAGAACAATTCATTCCAGGAATAGATGAAGGTGAGGATGGCGGTGACGGCCAGAGCCGGTGTCGCCATAGGCAGGAAGATGCGGAGCAGCGACTGCAGGCTGGAGGCGCCGTCGATCCAGGCCGCCTCCTCGAGCTCCTTGGGGATGGTCGAGAAATAAGATTGAAGCATCCAGGTGGCGAAGGCAAGGTTGAAGGCGCTGTAGGCGAGGACCAGCGCCACGAGCTGGTCAATGAGCCCCATGGCCGCCATCAGACGAAAGATGCCGATGACGAGCACGATGGGCGGAGAGCATCTGGGTGACGAGCAGGAACTGGCGGTAGAGACCCTTGCCGGGAAAGATCGTCCGCGCCAGGGCGTAGGCGGCGGGGATGGCGATGACGAGGCAGAGGAGGGTGGTCGCCACGCCGACGATGAGGCTGTTCTTCAGCGCCGTGCCGAAGCCGACCGTGGTCCACATCGTGGCGAAATTGTCGAAGGCCAGGCGCGAGGGCAGCCAGGTCGGCGGAAAGGCAAAAATCTCGTCCTTGGGCTTGAGAGCAGTAGAGAGCATCACGGCATAGGGAAAGAGGATGATGATCATGAGCGGCAGCAGGGCCAGCCAGTAGACGAGGCTCCTGGTACCGTCTTGCTCAAGGGACGTTCTCGAGCCGCAGGAATTCGGTCGGCCAATCCACCGCGGCGCCGGCCGCGGCGGCGGGAAAAATAGGCCAGTCAGCGGTGACGACGCGGCAGCTTTCTCGCTCGGCGAGGGCCAGATAGAGGCAGTCATAGGGACTGTGGTCGAGGCGCACAGGCGAGATCGAGGGCGCGTCCCGATCGGCCCCTCTGATCGGCACGTCCGTCATGGGCACATCCCGGAGGTCGGCCAACATGGATGCCAGGTCCTTGCCTGCATACTGGCCACGGCGATAGCGCTTCCACAGGACGCTGAGAGCTCGCTCCAAGGAGGTCCGGCAGCCATGAGCTCGTAGTGCGGTGCCATCCGATGCGCCTCATCGACACCTTCCTCCTCGAGCACCCATTTGATGGCGACGCTCGCATCCACGACGAGCCTCATCGGCTATCGCGGTCCTCACGGATCATCTCGGTGCTGTGCCGAGAACGTCTTGCCCAGCCGGCGCCAGTGGTCGCGCCATTTGTCGAGCATCTGAGTCCATCTCCTTGGGGGTCATCCTGGGCCGTGCCTCGCGCTCGAGAATGGCCCTCACCTCGCCCTGCAGCGAGCGGTGGCTCACCTTCGCCCGCTCCTTCAATCTCGCGACGACACGCTCGTCGAGGTCGGCGCCCCAGGATCTGCGCCATGGTCCCACTCCACTGAAATCGCTTACTAGCATTCTGATGACAGAGAGGCGCCCCTGCGTTGATTGCTCGACCTCCCGGCCGCGCATCGCGAGGAAGGCGTAGACGATCGTGAAAGCCAGGAGCACGGCGAACATGACGAGCGACATGGCGGCCGCCTCGTCGATGTGTCCGTAGCGGAAGGCGAGCTTGTAGAGGTAGGTGACCAAGATGTCGGTGCTGTTGCGCGGGATCGCCCTGGGTCAGCACCCAGATGATGGGGAAGCTGTTGAATACGTATATGATGTTCAGCACGAGCGCGATGTTGATGAAGGGCTTGAGCAGCGGCAGCGTCAGGAAGCGGAAGCGCTGCAGGGCCGTGGCTCCGTCGATCCTGGCCGCCTCGTAGATGTCCCCGGCAGGGAGGCGAGACCGCCCAGGAAGATCGTCGTCGTGAAGGGGATCGAGACCAGGATGCCGATCGCGATCTCGACCGGAAAGGCGATCTCGGCGGTGGCCAGCCAGGCCTTCGGGTGACCCAAGAGGCCGAGGCGGAAAAGCGTGGCATTCAGCATGCCGTGCTGGGCATCGAGCGCCCAGCGCCAGACCACGGCCGTCATGGTGAGCGAGATGGCCCAGGGCAGCATGATGATGACCCGGGCCACTCCACGGCCATGGAAGTCGTCGTTGAGCATCAGCGCGATCGGCACGGAGAGCAGACCGTGCCGGCGACGACGCCGGCGGTCCATTCGAGCGTCCGCCAGAAGCTGCCCTGGAAGATCGGGTCGGCGAAGAGCTTGGTGTAGTTGGCGAGCTCGACGTACTGCTTGACCTGGCCGAAGCGGTTGACGGCGTGGATCGAGGTCCAGGTCACGTCCCAGATCGGGTAGCCGATGATCCAGAAGGCGAAGAGGAGGCTCGGAACGATCAGCAGGAGGGGTGCCACACGCCTGTCCAAGCGGACTTTCCCGTTCGCGATCGGATCTGGGGTCCGGGCCGGCCGCCCTTTCGGGCGGCCGGCAGGGCAGGCCTACTGTTGGATCAGGCCGTCGATCTTCTGGGCGGCCGCCTCGAGAGCCGGCGTCGGCTCCATCTGGCCGAGATAGATCTTCTGGAGCGCCGCCACGGTCGTGTCGGCCATCTGCTCCCAGTTCGGGATCAGCGGCGCGAAGTGGGCATAGGGCAGCATGCTCGTGAACGCCTTGAGCTGCGGGTCGTTCGCGAAGTGCGGATCCTCCTCGACCGACTTGAGGACCGGCAGGAAGCCCTCCTTGAGGGTGAACTCCTTGCGGCCCTTGTCGGAGAAGGCCGAACTCCTCGAGGAACTGCCAGGCCTCCTTCTTCACCTTCGAGGTCTTGAACATCATGATGCTGTCGGTGACGCCGTAGGTCGCCTGGGTCGTGCCCTTGGGGATCGCGGCGAGGCTGTAGTTGAGCTTCGGCGCCTCGGTCGCGATCTGGCCCCTGAGCCACGGCCCCGAGAGGTCATCGCCACCCGCCCCTGCTTGAAGAGCGCCTCGATGTCCTGGCGGTTGTAGTCGGTGACGCCGGACTGGGTGATGCCCTCGTCGATGAAGCGCTTGTACATGGTGGCGGCCTTGATGCCGGAGTCGCTGGCGATGCCGCTCTTGCCGCCCGACAGAAGCTCGCCGCCCTCCGACCAGAGCGCGTAGTACCAGTAGGCGTCGGTCTCGATCTCCTTGCCCTGCAGCCCGAAGCCGTAGACGTTGCCGCCCAGCGCCTTGACCTTCTTGGCATCGGCCTCGAGGTCGTCCCAGGTCGCCGGCGGCTCGTTCACGCCGGCCTTCGCGAGCAGGTCCTTGTTGTAGTACATCGCCCGCGCCGAGGCCGCGACCGGCAGGCCCCAGGTCTTGCCGTCGATGACCGACGGCTTCATGAAGGCCTCGATGAACTTCGCCCTGAAGTCCGGGGTGATGTAGGAGTTGAGGGGCTCGGCGATGTCCTGCTGGACATAGTCGACGAGCCAGCGCGTGCCAATGATGGCGATGTCGGGCGCGGTGCCGCCGGCGATGTCGGTCGTCAGGCGCTGCTGGAGATCGTCCCAGCTCACATCCTCGAGCTTGATGTCGACGTCGGGATGCTTGGCCTCGAAATCGTTGGCCATGTTCTGGAAGATGCCCATCGTCTGGTCGCTGTAGTGGGCGACGACGACCCGCACCTCGGTCTTGGCGAGGGCACTGCCCGCCCCGAGAGCGAGCACCGCGGCAGCGCCGAGGAGAGCCCCTAGGCTCCTGGTCATTGAGTGCTTCCTTTCCCTACTTGGCGCCTGACGTTATGACCGGAGCATAGGAGCAACGGCTGCGCACCGGCAACGGTATGATGTGCAGGAGGCAGGATCTTCGGCATGAGCCGCTTCATCGGCAGGACGGCCCTGGTCACCGGCGGCGGCCGGGGCATCGGCCGGGCGACGGCCCTGCGCCTCGCCCGCGAGGGGGCGGCCGTGGCCGTGGCCGACATCGATGCGGAGGCGGCCCACGCCGTCGTCAGGGAGATCGCCGACCTCGCCCGCACCGGCGTGGCCCTCCAAGGCGACGTCGCCCGCGAGGCGGATGCCCCGAGGCTGGTGGCGGAGGCGGAGCGGGCCTTGGGGCCCCTCTTCCTGCTCGTCAACAATGCGGCGCGGGCGCGGCGGCCGACCCTCGCCACCACCGAGGTGGCCGACTTCGACGCCGAGCTGGCCGTGACGCTGCGCTCGGTGTTCCTGATGACCAAGGCCGTGCTCGACGGCATGGCCGAGCGGCGCCGCGGCGTCATCGTGTCGGTCGCCTCGGTCAACGGGCTCATGGCCTTCGGCAATCCCGCCTACAGCGCCGCCAAGGCGGGCCTCATCAATCTGATGCAGTCGGTGGCGGTCGAGTACGGGCCCAAGGGCATCCGCGCCAATGCCGTGAGCCCGGGGACCATCCGCACCGAGAACCCGTCCTGGACGGCCCGTCTCGAGCGCGACCCCCAGGTGTTCGAGCGGCTGGCCAAATGGTACCCGGTGGGCCGGGTCGGGACGCCCCGAGGACATCGCCGCCGCCATCGCCTTCCTGGGCTCCGACGACGCCGCCTTCGTCAACGGCGCCAACCTCGTGGTGGACGGCGGGCTCACTGCCGGCATGGCTCCCATGTTGGCCGAGATCAACCCCGAGAGTTGATCGGGGGCCGGAGCGGACCCACCTGACGTCCAGTCCCGAGACATGTCCTCGAAGGGGAGAGCATTGCGCATGGCGCAGGATCAGATGTCGGTCGACCTCTACGTCGGCGGCCAGTGGCGCCCGGCGATGGCCGGCGGCACGATGAGCATGATGGACCCGGCGACCGAGGAGACGATCGGCAGGTTCGCCCGAGCGGAGCGCGAGGACGTGCTCGCCGCCATCGACGTCACCGCCGAGACCTTCAGGAGCTGGAAGAAGACGCCGGCCTGGGATCGCTCGAAGCTGCTGCGGCGCGCGGCCCAGCTCCTGGCCGAGCGGGCGGACACCGTGGCCCGGCGGTTGACCCAGGAGTGCGGCAAGCCGCTGGCCCAGTCCAGGGGCGAGGTCGTGGCCGCCATCGAGTGCATCGACTGGTTCGCCGACGAGGCGCGCCGGATCTATGGCGAGACGCTCTCGGGCCGCAACGAGCACCAGCGCTTCATGGTGACCTACGAGCCGGTGGGCCCGGTCGCGGCCTTCACCGCCTGGAATTTCCCGGTCGTGCTGCAGGCCCGGAAGATCGCGCCGGCGCTGGCGGCCGGCTGCACGATCCTCTGCCGCCCGGCCGAGGAAGGCACCGGTGCGGTGGCCGAGCTGATCAAGTGCTTCATCGACGCGGGCGTGCCGGCGGGTGTCATCAACCTCGTCACCGGTGCCCCCCAGGTCATCTCCGAGACCTGCATGGATTCCGAGCTGATCCGAAAGGTCACCTTTACGGGCTCGATCCCCGTCGGCCAGCACCTGATGCGCCGCGCCGCCGACACGGTGAAGCGGATGAGCATGGAGCTGGGCGGCCACGCCCCGGTCATCATCCACGAGGATGTGGACCCGGCCAAGGCGGCCCAGATCGCGGCCGTCGGAAAATTCCGCAACAACGGCCAGGTGTGCGTCTCGCCCACGCGTTTCTTCGTCCATGCCAAGCACAAGGACGCCTTCACCGAGCACTTCGTGGCGGCGACGCAGAAGATGAAGATCGGGAACGGCTTCGATCCCGATGTCGAGATCGGCCCCCTGATCAACCGCAAGCGCCTCGAGTTCACCGAGAAGATGGTCGAGGACACGGTGGCCGACGGCGGCAAGCTGGTCTCCGGCGGCAAGCGGCCGGCGGCGATGAACCGAGGCTACTTCTTCGAGCCCACCGTGTTCACCGACGTCCCGGACGACGCCCGGATCATGGTCGAGGAGCCGTTCGGGCCGATCGCGCCGATGAGCACGTTCGAGAGCTTCGACGAGGTGATCGAGCGCGCCAACAGCCTGCCCCAGGGCTTGGCCAGCTACGTCTTCACGAACTCGCTGCGGCAGGCCCACAAGACCGCCGAGGCGCTGAAGACCGGCATCGTCGCCGTGAACAATGTGGCCGCGGCCACCGCCGAGATGCCGTTCGGCGGCGTCAAGCATTCGGGCTTCGGCCGCGAGAACGGCCGCCAGGGCATGCTCGACTATCTGGACGTGAAGTTCACCAACATCGTGATGTGAGGGATCAGGCTCGGTTGGCGGCGCCAACGGTTACGGATGGAGCCGTGGGTGCCTCAGCCGGTCGCATCCCGAGGCTAGGTGCGCAGGAAGGCCCCTGCCCGCTAGCTTGAAGCTCGGGATTCACATCGGGGCCTGAGTGTGCGACATTCCCAATGCGAGAGGCGGTGGAGGCAACGGGAATTGAACCCGTCGGGTCTGGAATGGGAAGCCCGCCCCGGCGAACCTGCTGCCCCCTACTGCTCCTGCGACCTCGGTAGGTTGTGGCCTACCGAGGTCGTTGCTCGCCTAAGCCAGAGCTAGCCTAGGCGAGGTCGTATGTTGTCCGGGCGGTGCGCCACATCGCTCTTCTCCTAGCTCAAGCCGCTGCTCGTGCCGGGAAGCTCAACAGCGACTTGTGGGCACAAGAGGCCTCGGAGGGATTGCTCCCATCCGAGGCCTTGGCGTCTGAGGACTCTTTGAAGTCCTCATTCTCGTCTGGCCCCACGTCGGGGACCGGCATTATAGTGTCGACGCTTTGCTCAACGGCCGATCCAACCTCAGGCTCGGGAACCCCGACGAGCCACCAGCCATCAGGCTTCCGATACTCGAAGTGCTCCTTGTCTCGCGAGAGTATGCCGGCAAGATTGGCCTTAGGCTTATCGCCCGCGATCTCTATTCCTTTGGCCAAAAGCTCATTGAAGATCCGCTGGATGGGCATGCGCCGCCCCTGAGCGCGAATGATTTCGCGGGAAATGGGCTCGCACAATTTCAGCCTTGGATGACATGGCGCCGCGACCGATTACCGGCGCGCTGCCCCCTTTGGCATAGCGCTCATGGAGCCGCAGGAAGATGGCTATTTCCTCGCGCTCTTTGATAGCGCGCGTGATGGTCTCCTGTGCCCGGCGGATGGTCTCGTCGAGCCGCTCAAGATCGGCCGTCGCAGCCGCGATGTAGTCCATCGTACCCTCGCCAGAGGTGACCATTCCCTGGCCGCTGATGTATAGCCACCGGACCTGCTTTGCAAGAAAGAAGTGGTCTCTCATCGCACTGATGAAACGCCGGCCGCTGGCGCCCTGCGGCCGGCAGCGCCCTTTCAGGCGGCCGCACTGCGCTCCTCCCTTGTCAACTTCTCGGCCCGCGCCTTTGCCGCCCTCTTGCCAAGCCCCTTGGCAGCATCATCCTTCCGATCCTCACGGGCGCGCGTTCCTGGATCTCACCCGTGGCAATCCGCATCAAATGCGCCGCGTTGCCGGGCACTTTCGCCAAGCGCTTCTCGCCCGCCGGTCCTCTGGGCATCAGTCGGGATCCCTGGGAATGCACACCTTGCACTTGCCCTTATCGGTGAAGTGCGAGAACCGGTAGCTCATGTACGATTCCGCCTGCGCCAGCGTCTCGAAAGGTCGCGACCACCCCGTTGCGCCCGAGCCAGACGTCTGTTGGTTGGCGTGGCCTCTTCCGTCACGGCAATGGACACGGGACCCGTCGTGAACACGGGCGCGCTTGTGAGGGGCAGCGTGGAACACGTAGTAGCTCATCTCATTCACCTCTCTACATCGTTTCCGCTAAGCACATGGAGGCGGCGCTTCGGCCGGAGCCCTCGGCGGGGCGGCGCTAGATTTCAAACCTCGATATTATCCGTGCCAGCACGCTTGCCGCACCCACGGCAAGGACTAGGATCAGATGCGAGGCTGCTCGGCGGTGATCTGTGACGGCGCCGCCTGCCTCGCCGATCGGGGAGACCGACATGCTCAACGCCAAGAGCGGGCCGCGCGTCCGCCATGTGGTCGCCGCGGACGAGCCCTATCGCAGGATCACCGTGGACAAGCTCACGCCGGCCATCGGCGCCGAGGTCTCGGGCGTCGATCTCTCCGAGCCGATCGACGGCGCGCAGCTCGCGGAGATCAAGCGGGCACTGACAGAGAACCTGGTCATTTTCTTTCGCGATCAGGCCCACTCCCCGGCCCGGCATCTGGCCTTCGGGCGTCTCTTCGGCGACCTCCATCTCCACCCGGCCGCGCCCCACGAGCCGGGCCTTCCCGAGCTGATGACGATCTACACCGACAAGAGCTCGGTCCGCGCCAACGGGGAAGGATGGCATTCGGACGTGTCCTGCGATCTGGAGCCGCCGATGGGCTCGATCCTGCACATCCGGCAATGCCCGCCACAGGGCGGCGACACGCTCTTCGCCAGCATGTACGCGGCCTACGAGGCCCTGTCAGAGCGAATGAGGGCCTATCTGGACGGCCTGACCGCCATCCATGACGGGGAGCATGTCTATCGCGGCCTCTACGCCAATATCGGCGAGCCCGATCGGGCGAGCTATCCTTCCGCCGAGCATCCGGTCGTGCGCACCCATCCCGTGAGCGGCAGGAAGGCGCTCTACGTCAATCGCGGATTCACGACGCGCCTCCTGGGCATTCCCGTCGACGAGAGCGACGGCGTGCTCCGCTATCTCTTCGAGCATATGGAGAACCCGCTTTTCCAGTGCCGCTTCCGCTGGCGGCCGGGCTCGGTGGCGTTCTGGGACAATCGCTGCACGCAGCATCGCGCGATGTGGGACTATTGGCCCAACGTTCGCGCCGGGTACCGTGTCACCATCAAGGGCGAGCGGCCCGTCTAGGGCGGGCGGTGGCGACGGTCCACGGCTATCGAGGCAGGACCGAGCAGCACGTAGTGGCGGGGAGAGGATGCGACCGCCCGGAAGGACAGAACAATGAGCGGAAGGCTCGAGGGCAAGATCGCGGTCGTCACCGGCGGCACGAGCGGCATCGGCAAACGAATCGTGGAGCGATTCGTCGGGGAGGGTGCCGCCGTGGTCTTCAGCGGCCGTAGGTCGGCAGAGAGTGCCGCGGTCGCGTCGGGGACAGGTGCCATCTTCGTCGAAGCCGACGTCGCGGTGGAAGCCGACGCCGAGCGCACCATCAAGACGGCTCTGGACACACACGGTCGCCTCGATGTGCTGGTCAACAACGCCGGCGGGCCAGCGCCTGTCGGTCGGCTGGAGACCCTGCCGTTGGCCGGCTTCGACCAGACCGTGGCGGTGCATGTGCGGGGCGCGCTAGCGCACATGAAGCATGCGGCGCCGACCCTGCGCGCGCAGGCCTCGGGCAGCATCGTCAATATCGGCTCCGTGGCCGGCCATCGGGCAGGCTACTCCTCCTCGGTGATCTACGGCGTCGCCAAGGCCGCGGTGATCCATCTCACCCGCTGCGCCGCCATGGAGCTGGGTGAGGACAGCGTGCGGGTGAACTCGATCTCGCCGGGCGGCATCGCCACCGGCATTTTTGCCAAAGGCATGGGCATGACGGATGCCGAGGCCGACGCGACGGCGGAACGGATCAAGGCGCGGCTCGCGAAGCTTCAGGCCATTCCGCGTGCGGGGCTGCCGGACGACATCGCCAGCGCAGCGATCTATCTCGCCAGCGACGAGGCGAGCTTCGTCAACGGGGAGGATCTGGTGATCGACGGCGGGCTGATCTGGGGTCGTCGCCACTCCGAGGTCATGGCCGCCGGCGGCGTCTGAAAGCAGCTTTTCGATTGAGCTTGCCCGGACGATGGCCCGCTAGGGGAAGCGGGATATGGGTGCAGCCGAGATGCGCAGGCGCATGGCGGGATCAGGCACCCGGGCTTCGGCGCGGAAACGCCGACCGGGTGTGCGCGACCGGCTCGACATGAGCTTCAGGACTGTCGTCATGTGAGAGGCTGGGCTCCGTCGGCAACGCCGAGCGCGACCGCCGACGGAGCGGCCTGCGCCGGCCGGGCGACGAGATAGGCCCGGACGAAGGCGACGGCGAGGACGCAAGCGGCACCGACGGCGAGGGTCTCAGAAGGAGCGCGAAGAATGCGGGCCCAGGCGGCCAGAGATCGGCCAGCCGCGACGCGGAGGCCGGGGCCGGGGCGTCCTGGAGGCCCAGCAGCGACGACGGAGAGGGTGAAACAGGAGCGCCCGACCAGCGCATAGGCCAGCGCCGCGCGCCAGCTGTCGCGGAGCCGCGGACGAGATAGACCCGCACCATGCGGCGAGGATAACCGGAGCCCGCCCAGCAGGCAGCAGCCGACAGCAGGCGAGCTGCCTTCGCATCCGCTCCAAGGCCGCAAAAGGCCCGACCAGGCCGCCGGATCGAGCAGGCTGCCGGGCATGGCAGGGTGCATGCCGCGAGCCAGACGAGGCCGCCCAGGACGCCGGCCGCGCCTCCGACCAGCAGCAGCCTGCCCAGGACCGTGGGCGCGATGCCGTCCCGGTCTTCTGATCGGGCAGAAGAGCCACGATCGTGAGGAAGCAGGCGAGGCTGATCGCGGACCGAAGGCCGCGCGCAGCGGTGCAGATGTCCGGCGGCGGCACATCGAGCTCGATGCAGGAAGAGGACGGAGCTGAAGAAGAGGCTCATGTGCAGGGCCCGGACAGATAGGTGCCGATATCGGCGAGGCCGGCTCGCGAGGCAGGTGGAAGACGCCGTTGACCAAGCTCCCAGGCCTTGTCGTCGGTGGCGTTGGCGCGCAGGAAGCGCAGCACGAAATTGCGGCTGGTTTCGATGAAATGCTCGTTCAGCTCGCTTCTTCCGATCGACGAGCCTGGCATCGACTTTTTCCTTTTGCACTCGCTTTCGTCCAGCCGATCGAGATAGTTGCGGAAGCTGTCGATATCGTCGGCCCGCCGCTCGGCATAGGCCCGCTCGAGCCGCATCTGCTCCTCGTCGGCCGGGTCCATCTCCAGCGCCCGTCGCGGGTGCCCTGCTCGATCTGGTCGAGCACCGTGTCGTAGCGCTGCGCGAGATCGCCGAGCTCGGCGTGCTCGCGGTCAGATGGTCCAGCCGGTCGCGCACCTCGGCGGCGACGAGGTCGCGTGGAAACATGCCCTCGGCGAAGGCAGGATCGCGGCGGCGAGGTTGATGTCCCGGCCCTTGATCTTGAAGGTCTGCCCGCCGCACAGCCAGAAGACGGTCGGCAGCAGCGTGCCCTTGATCAGAGCGCCCAGATAGAGCCATGCGCCCGTGAGCCATGCGGGCAGCCTCCGGGGAAAGCCGGCCGGCAGGTCGGTGATTCCACGACGAAGTAGAACGGCACAAAGATCGCCGCGTTGACCAGCACATAGCCCAGCAGGACCGCGCCGTACTGGACGCCATAGCCGCGCAGGCGGACGACCTGAGGCGGAACTCGTGATAGGAGAGCCCGGCGACCATGGCGAGGCCGACGGCGAGGCCGGCGATGATCGGATCGGGCACGGCACCTTCCTCCCAGCTCGGCCAGAGGAGCGTCGTCCTTCTAGCGCCGGAGACGGGAAGGCGATGTGACCGGATCACCCGGGAGTTGGACGACGCAAGGGTGTCGGTCCCTGTCCTGCGTGGTCGGGCATGGACCGGGTCCCGCGGGCCGAGCATAGTCGGCGCCGGGTCGCAGCCGGTGGTCGGCCGATGACAGGGAGGTAAGACATGAACGCAGCCGAGATGCGCACGCGCATGGCGGGGGGCGAGGTGATGCTCGGGATGGGCCTCAGGCTCGCGCGCTCGACCGAGATCGCGCGGATCGCCAAGGCCTGCGGCTTCGACTGGCTGTTCGTCGACATGGAGCATAACGGGATCGGGATCGATCTCGCCTGCCAGGTCTCGGTCGCCTGCCTCGATACCGGGCTGGTCCCGCTGGTCAGGGTGCCGGGCAAGGAGCCGACGATCGCGTCCCGGCTGCTCGACTGCGGGGCCGGCGGCATCGTCGTGCCGCATGTCGACGAGCCCGCGGAGATTCTTCCTTTCGTCGAGCGCTGCCGGTTCACGCCGATCGGGCGGCGCTCGGTGGGCGGGCCGCTGCCGCAGCTCGACTACCAGACGCTGCCCGCGGCCGAGCATATGCGGCTCGCCAACGAGCGCTCCCTGCTCTGCGCGATGATCGAATCGCCCCAGGCCGTGGAGAATGCCGAGGCCATCATCGCCATCGACGGCGTCGACCTTTTGTTGTTCGGCTCGAACGATTTGGCCGTCGAGATGGGCATTCCCGGCGACCTCGCGAACCCCCGGATCGCCGAGGCCTATCGCCATGTCCTGGCCGTGGCCGCGAAGCACGGCAAGTCGGTGGGCCTGGGCGGGGTCTACACGCCCGAGCTGCTGGGCCGCTATCTGCCCTTGGGCTTCCGCTTCGTGCTCCTGGGCTCCGACCTGAGCCTCCTCATGGGAGCGGCCCGCGAGCGGGCGGCCGTGGGCCGGAAGCTCGCGACATCGGGCGCCCGCTGAGCGCCAAAGGGCCAGTCGACGGGGGCGACCGACAAAAATGCGGCTGCTGACGTGGAACATCCAGTACGGCCTCGGCCGTGACGACCACTACGATCTGGGGCGGATCGCCCGGGAGATCGCCGCGCACGAGCCGGATGTGGTGGCGCTCCAGGAGGTCGACAGGTTCTGGCAGCGCTCGGGCGAGGTCGACGAGCCCGCGGCGATCGCGGCCGGCCTGCCCGGCTATCACTGGGTCTACGGCGCCAATCTCGACATGCACGCCGGCACGCCCGAGGCGCCCAATCGCCGGCGGCAGTTCGGCACGATGCTGCTGTCCCGCACTCCCATCCTCTCCTCCCGCAATTTTCCACTCCCGAAGCCCGGCACGCTGAAGCAGCACAGCATCCAGCAGGGTGCCCTCGAAGGCGTCGTCACGAGCCCGCTCGGGCGCGCCGCTCAGGGTCTACTCCGTCCATCTCTCGCATCTCTGCAGCGAGACGCGCCTGCCCCAGGTGGAGGCGCTTCTCGAGATCAGCGCCCGTGCCTATGGCGAGGGCGGCGCCTGGTGCGGCGGCCATCCCGACCCGGCCTCGGGCTGGACCGAGGGGGAGATGCCGCCGATGCCGCGGGACGCGGTGCTGATGGGCGACTTCAACCTCGACCACCGCTCGCCGGAATATGCGCCGCATCGTCGGGCCCCTGGCCGAGCGCTACGGCCGGCTCGTGATGCGGGACGGCTTCGCCGACGCCTGGACCGCGGCCGGCAACGCCGAGGCCGAGGGCGACAGCTGCAACGGCAGCCGCATCGATTTCGTCTTCGTCTCGGCCTGGCTGGCCGACCGGGTGCAGAGCGCCCGGATCGACGGCTCGGCCGAGGGCTCGGACCACCAGCCGGTGGTGGTCGACCTGGATCTCTGAGGCATCCATCCCGGCCGCGGCGGTGGTGCAGGCGGCCCGCCCGAGCTGCCGCCCCATGAGCGCCCGAGGGCTCAGCTCATCCAGTTGCCGCCGTCGACATTGTAGCACTGGGCGGTGATGTAGTCGGCGTCGGCCGAGGCGAGGAAGAGGGCGCAGCCGGTCATGTCCTCGGGCTTGCCCATGTAGCCGAGAGGCACGTCCAGCCCCACCTGCTTCTTCTTCTCGCCTTTGGCCAAGCCCTCGTACTTGGCGAAGAGGGCGTCGACCTGGTCCCACATGGGCGTGTCGACCACGCCCGGAGCGATGGCGTTGACGTTTATTTTCTCTTTCGCGAGGCTCAGCGCCATGGACTGGGTGATGCTGATGACGGCGGCCTTGGTGGCGCAGTAGACGGTCACGAGCGCCTCGCCGCGGCGGCCGGCCTGGCTCGCCATGTTGATGATCTTGCCGCCCCGGCCCTGCTTCACCATCTGGGCCGCCACCGCCTGGCCGACGAACAACAAGGCCTTTGACGTTGATGGCGAACTGGCGGTCGAAGCTGGCCTCGGTGATCTCGAGGAACGGCGCCATGTCGAAGATCGCGGCGCCGTTGAGGAGGATGTCGACGCCGCCCAGCTCCTTGACCGTGCGCGCCGACCATGGCGTCGATCGATTTTTTGTCGGTCACGTCGACGGCCACGGCGATGGCGCCCTTGCCGATCTCGCGGGCGGTCGCCTGGGCCTCCGCCTCAGCACGTCGGCCACGACGACCTTGGCCCCCTCGTCCGCGTAGCGCTGGGCGATGGCCTTGCCGATGCCGCGAGCGCCCCCGGTGACGATCGCGACCTTGTTCTCCAGTCTCATGCGATCATCCCCTACCAGCAGGTATAGCCGCCGTCGGCCAGCACGATGCTGCCGGTCAAGAGGCTCGCGGCGTCGGAGGCGAGGAAGAGCACGGTGGACGGCGATCTCCTCGGGCTGGCCCACCCGGCCCATCGGCGTCATCTCGAGCCAGGTGGGATACATGCTCTGGTCTTCCATGCCGAACCTGGTGAGCGGCGTCTCGATGTAGGTGGGCGCCACCGCGTTGACGCGCACGCCGCGCTGGCCCCATTCGGCGGCGAGCGACCTGGTCAGGTGATGCACGGCCGCCTTGGACGCGTTGTAGAAGGACTGCGGCTGCGGCTTGTTGACGATGAAGCCCGACATCGAGCCGATATTGACGATCGAGCCCTTGCCGCGCTCCAGCATCTGCGTGCCGAAGGCCCGGCAGCACCAGAAGAGGCCGTTGAGATTGACCTCGATGTGGAAGAGCCAGTGCTCGTCCGAGGTGTCCTCGGCCTTGACGTTGCTCTTGGCGACACCCGCATTGTTGACGAGGATGTCGGCGCCGCCAAAGTCCTTCTTGACCTTCGCAGCGACCGCGTCGACCTGGCTCGACTTGGTCACGTCGATCTCGACCGCGGTGGCGTCGATGCCGAGCGCCTTGAGGTCGGCCGCCGCCTTGTCGGCCCGGTCGGCCAGGAGGTCGGCCACGATCACGCGGGCGCCCGCCTCGCCCAGCGCCTGGGCGCAGGAAAAGCCGATGCCCTGGCCGCCGCCCGTGACGACCGCGGTCTTGCCCTTGAGGTCGTATTTCTCGAGGTACATGGGACAGTCTCCCGACGAGGATCTATTTCACGGCGCCGAAGGTGAGGCCGCGCACGAGCTGGCGCTGGCTGAGCCAGCCGAAGACCAGGATGGGTGCGATGGCCATGGTCGAGGCCGCCGACAGCTTGGCCCAGAAGAGCCCCTGCGGTGCCGAGAAGCGGGCGATGAAGGCGGTCAGCGGCGCTGCGTTCGAGGCCGAGAGGTTGAGGCTCCAGAAGGCCTCGTTCCAGCAGAGGATGATGGCCAGGAGCGCGGTCGAGGCGATGCCCGGCATGACCAGCGGCAGGAGGATCTTGGTCACGACCTGCTGCAGGTTGGCGCCGTCGATGCGGCTGGCCTCGAGGATGTCCTTCGGCACCTCCTTGAAGAAGGTGTAGAGCATCCAGACCGTGATCGGCAGGTTCATCAGCGTGTAGATGATGATGAGCGCCGTCCGCGTGTCGAGAAGGTCCAGCTGCTTGGCGATCAGGTAGATGGGAACGAGGACGCCGACCGGCGGCAGCATCTTGGTCGACAGCATCCAGAGCAGCGTGCCGCGGGTGCGCTTGGTCGGATAGAAGGACATCGCGAAGGCGGCCGGCACCGAGAGCGCGATCGCGATCGCCGTCGACACGACCGAGATGATGACGCTGTTGCCGGCGAACAGGAAATAGTTCGCCTGCTCGTGGATGGCGACATAGTTCTCGAGCGTCGGCATGAACAGCAGCACCGGCGGCGAGGCGACGGCCTCGATCTCCGTCTTGAAGCTGGTGAGCACCATCCAGGCGATCGGAAAGAAGAAGCCGATGGCCACGGCCCAGCCGAGAATGGCCACCCAGAGCCTGGTCGGCTCGTTGTCCTTCATCATGACTTCGAGATTCCTCGCCACGGTGCGGACCAGGAAGACGGCAACGATATTGGCGAGCACGATGGCGATCACGCCCGCAGCCGATGCCGTCCCGACATTGAACTCCAGGAGTGCCCGCTGATAGATCAGGAAGGCGATGTTGGTGGTCGCGAGACCCGGGCCGCCCGAGGTCGTCACATAGATCTCGGCGAAGATCGCCAGGAAGAAGATCGTCTCGATCATGATGACGACGCTGGTGGCGCGGCGGAGATGCGGCACGATGATGTGGAAGAACATGCCGATCGGGCCGGCACCGTCGATCCGGGCCGCCTCCTTCTGCTCCTCGTCGAGCGACTGGAGGGCCGTCAGCAGGATCAGGAACGCGAAGGGCGCCCATTCCCAGGAGCAGATGATGATGATCGAGGTCAGCGGCAGGTCGCCGAACCAGTCGATCGGCTTGAGGCCGAAGGTGCGCGCGACGAACGCGAAGAGCCCGTTGACCGGGTGCATCATCATGTTCTTCCAGATCAGCGCGCTGACCGTGGGCATGACGAAGAAGGGCGAGATCACGAGGACCCGGGCGATCCCCTGGCCGGGGAACTTCTCATTGAACAGCACGGCCATGAGGGTGCCGAGGCAGACCGTGACGATCAGCACCACGCCCACCAGCAGGACGGTGGTCCACAAGGCCGAGTAGAGGGCCGGATCGGTCAGGAGATAGTAGTAGTTCCGGGTGCCGGCCCAGCCGTTCCGCTCCGGGCTGACGAGACTGTAGCGCCGGAACGAGAACAACAGGGTCATCACCAGGGGCACGATCATCCAGATGACCAGGACCCCGACGGACGGTGCGATGAGAGGCAAGGTCTTCACCGTCCAGCCGCTCATCGGCGGTGCGGGTCCTGCATCCGCCGGGGACGGCCTGCCCCGATCTGCCGACGTCGCGCTGCTCATGGCGTGCGCCCCGCTTTGCTGGCCCGATCAGCGGACCGGCGCCTG
Organism: uncultured Alphaproteobacteria bacterium; assembly: GCA_963828215.1. Lineage (GTDB taxonomy): Bacteria > Pseudomonadota > Alphaproteobacteria > Geminicoccales > Geminicoccaceae > CAVTJL01. The sequence continues at coordinate 167,873 of CAWHFO010000042.1, forward strand.
ACCGCCGGTCCGCTGTCCCTGATGTGTCGGGCTATTTGCCTGATCGTGACGGACTACTGGATGTAGCCGGCCTGCTCCATCGTGCGCTGGACGGAAGCCTGCGAGGTCTTCAGCGCCTGGTCCACAGCTCGTCTGGCCGGCAAGCGCCGCAGCGATCTGCTGGCCGACCTGCGTGCCCATCGCCTGGAACTCGGGGATGCCCACATACTGGACGCCGGTATAGGGCACCGGGTCCTTGGTGGGATGCTGCGGGTCCGCCGAGAGGATGGCCTTCTCGACGAACGACGCGAACGGCGCCGCCTTGCCGTAGGCGGGGTTCTCATAGGTGGACTTGCGGGTGCCAGGCGGCACGACCGTCCAGCCGTCCGTCTTGCCCACGAGCTCGACATAGTCCTTCGAGGTGGCCCAGGCGAGGAAGGACTTCGCCATATCGACATTCTTCGAGGTCTTGGGGATCGCGAGGGCCCACGACCAGAACCAGGCGTTGCCGTGCGGCGTCACCTCGATCGGGGCCGGCGCGAAGGCGGTCTTGTCCGCCACCTGGCTGGTGCTCGGATCATAGATGAAGCCGGCGCCCGAGGTGGCATCGATCCACATCGCGCAGTGGCCGCCGGCGAAGAGCGCCTGGTTCTCGTTGAAGCCGTTCGAGCTGGCGCCCGGCGGGCCGTACTTGGTCAGCATGTTGACATAGAAGGTGACGGCCTTCTTCCACGCGTCGGAGTCGAGCTGAGGCTTCCAATCCATGTCGAACCAGCGCCCGCCGAACGTGTTGATGAGCGTATCGACGAACGCCATGTTCTCGCCCCAGCCGGGCTTGCCGCGCAAGCAGATGCCGTAGACCTGGTTCTTGGGGTCGTTGAGCTTCTCGGCGTACTGCTCGATCTGGTCGTAGGTCGGCTGGTCCGGCATCTTGAGGCCGGCCTTCTCGAAGAGGTCCTTGCGATAGTAGGTGAAGGAGCTCTCGGCGTAGAACGGCAGGGCGTAGAGCTTGCCCTCGCTGGAGAGGGCATCGCGCACGGCCTTGAAGATGTCGTCGTAATTGTAGGCGGCCGGCAGATCGTCGACCGGCGCCAGCCAGCCCTGCTTGGCCCAGATCGGCGTCTCGTACGATCCGATCGTCAGGATGTCGAACTGGCCGCCCTTGGTGGCGATGTCCGTCGTCACCCGCTGGCGGAGCACGTTCTCCTCGAGGACGACCCAGTTGATGGTGTTGCCGGTCTTCTTCTCCCAGTCGGAGGAGAGCTTCTGCATCACCACCATCTGCGAGTTGTTGACCGTGGCGATGGTCAAGGTACCCGCCTGCGCGACCGCGCTGCCTCCGAGGAGCACCGCGGCGAGCGCGCCGAGAAGATGAAATCTCTTCACCCTAGCGCCTCCCTGAACGTTTCAGAACTTTGAGCTTATGCCCAAGTCCCGGGCAGATAGACGCCGATCACCCGGCCTTGTCAACAGGGCAGTCGGCCCGATCAGGCCATCTCCAGGATCGCCGACGCCGTCCGTTCGTCGGTGATGAGCCCCGTCAGGACGCGGCCCTGCATCGCCGCCCGAAGCGCCGCCGCCTTGGCCCGCCCGCCGGCGACGCCGATCGTCAGATGGCGGGCCGGCCGGGCCAGCGGGATGCCCGTCACGCGCTCGCCGAGGGACGACTCGATCGGGCTCCCCCGATCGTCGAAGGCCCAGCCGGCGATCTCGCCGACCGCGCCCTGCGCGATCAGCTCGCCCACCTCCGCGTCGGTGATGAAGCCGTCCCTGTGGAGCGGCGCGTTCCAGGCGACGTGGCCCACGCCGACGAAGGCCGCGGCCGCCTGCTCGGCCAGCTCCCGCACCGTGGCGAAGGAGCGCTGGGTCTGCAGCAGGCGGCATTCCTCGGCGCTGCTGGCAACGACCGGCAGCGGCATCGGATAGCACTGGGCCCCCGTGCGGTCGGCGAGGCGCATGACGATCTCGTAAGGGCTGGCCCTGCCGTCGCGGGTGATCGTCCCGACCAGCGAGACGATCTTGTGCTGGGGGCTCTGGACGGCACCGACCTCCCCCACGACGGCGCGCAGGGTGCGCCCGGTCGAGAAGGCGAGAACCAGGGGCGCCCGGCTCACGAGGAAGGTCTCGAGATAGGCGGCGGCGGCCGCAGCGATGCCCGCCACGGAGCCCTCGGCCGTGGGGTCGGCCGGCACGACGTCGCAGTAGCGCAGGTCGAAATCGGCTCCGCAGGCGCTCCGCGAGCTCCATCGCCGCGGCGACCGGATGGTCCAGGCGGAACTTGATCAGCTTCGCCTCGACAGCGAACGCGACGAGCCGCTGCACCGCCTGGCGGGACAGGTTGAGCGCCACGGCGATCTCGTCCTGGGTCTTGCCGGCGATGTAGTAGAGCCAGGCCGCCCGCGCGGCGAGATCGAGCCGCCGCTCCAGCTTCAGCGTCTTCTGAGGTTCCACCTTCTCGTCCAGCCTCCCGAGGCCCCATAGAGCTATTGCTCGAAAGGCAGGCGATTGCCAAGAAAAGACCGAAGGGCCAAGCTGCGCCGGCAAGCCCCTGGGAGGGGCCCGGCAGGACGGGAGGCGGAGAGGATGGCCGAGATCGTCGCGATCGGCGAGATCCTGGTCGAGATCATGGCGACCGAGATCGGCCAGACCTTCCTGGCGCCGGGGCTCTTCCGCGGCCCCTATCCGAGCGGGGCGCCCGCGATCTTCGCCGATCAGGCGGCCCGCATGGGCGCCGGCACGGCGCTGATCGGCTGCGTCGGCCCGGACGATTTCGGCACGCTCAACCTGCGCCGCCTCGAGGCCAGCGGGGTCGAGACCGGCTGGATCAGCCGCGTCCCGGGCACGACGACCGGCAGCGCCTTCGTCACCTACCGGCCGGACGGCAATCGCGACTTCATCTTCAACATCAGGAACTCGGCCTCGGCCCAGCTCCGGGCCGAGCAGATCGACCCGGCCGTCTTCGAGGGCTGCCGGTTCTTCCACGTCATGGGCTCGTCGCTGTTCGATGCCGAGATCGCGCGGGCGGTGCGCCAGGGCGTCGAGCTGGCGCGCGCGGCCGGTGCCCTGGTCTCCTTCGACCCGAACATCCGCAAGGAGCTGCTGGGCGTTCCCGAGGTGCAGGCGACGATCGAGCACATCCTGGCCGAAGCCGACCTCCTGCTGCCGAGCGAGGCCGACCTTGTCTTTTCTCCATCCCGAACGCTCGGAGGACGAGGCGGCGGATCTGCTCATGGACGGCCGCCGCATGGTCGTGCTGAAGAAAGGGGCGCGAGGCTGCGTGCTGTTCAGGCCAGGAGGCCCCCTGGCGCTGCCGGCCTTTCCGGTCGACGAGGTCGATCCGACGGGGGCCGGCGACTGCTTCGGGGCGACGTTCGTCGCCTCCCTGGTTCGGGGCGTGCCGGCCGAGCGCGCCCTGCGACTGGCCAGCGCCGCCGGGGCCCTGGCCGTCCAGAAGCAGGGGCCGATGGAGGGGAACTCGACGCCCGGCCGAGCTCGAGGCCTTTCTTCAGAGCCGGGAGGGCTGAGATGGCGGCACCCGCCCGGCATCTGACGGACATCGCCGCGCGCAACCGCCAGGGTGCGACGGCAGGCATCTACGCCGTGTGCTCCGCCAACCGCCTGGTCCTCGAGGCCTGCTTCGAGCAGGCGGTGGCCGACGACGGCCCGCTGCTGATCGAGGCCACCTGCAACCAGGTCAACCAGGAGGGCGGCTACACGGGCATGACGCCCGAGCGCTTCCGCGAGGAGGTGCTGGCGATCGGGGCGGCCATGGGCTACCCGGCCGACCGCCTGATCCTGGGCGGCGACCATCTGGGGCCGAACCCGTGGCAGGCGCTCCCCGCCGCCGAGGCGATGGCCAAGGCCAAGGCGATGGTGGCGGCCTACGTGGCCGCCGGGTTCGCAAAAATCCATCTCGACGCCAGCATGAGCTGCGCCGGCGATCCGGTGGCGCTGCCGACGGAGGTGATCGCCGGGCGCGCGGCCGAGCTTTGCGCGGTGGCCGAGGCCACGGCCCGGGGGGACGGCCTCCCGGGGCCGGTCTATGTGGTCGGCACCGAGGTGCCGACGCCCGGGCGGCGCCAAGGAGGAGCTGGATCATCTGGCGGTGACGCCGGTCGCCGAGGTGGCGGCCACCGTCGCGCTCCATCGCGAGCGCTTCGCGGGACAGGGCCTGGACGCGGCCTGGGAGCGGGTCCTGGCCGTGGTGGTCCAGCCGGGCGTCGAGTTCGGGCACGAGCGGGTCGTCGACTTCGAGCCCGGGGCCGGCCACGGAGCTGGGCAAGGCCATCCTGGATCACGACGGGCTCGTCTTCGAGGCGCATTCGACCGACTACCAGACGAGGGCGGCCTTGCGGGCGCTCGTGACGGGCCATTTCGCGATCCTCAAGGTCGGCCCCGGCCTCACCTTCGCGGCGCGGGAGGCGCTCTTCGCCCTCGACGCGATCGAGCGGGAATGGCTGCCGGCGGACCGGCGGGCCGGGGTGCGGGACGCGCTCGAGCGGGCGATGCGGGAGGATCCGCGCTACTGGCAGCGCTACTACGAGGGCTCGCCCGACGAGCAGCGGCTCGCCCGCGCCTACAGCCTGAGCGATCGCAGCCGCTACTACTGGAGCGTCCCGGCCGTCGCCCGCGCGGTGGAAAGTCTGCTCGACAACCTCACCCTGACGCCGCCGCCCCTGCCGCTCGTCTCGCAATACCTGCCGGCCCAGCACGCCGCGTTGCGCGCCGGCCGGCTCGACAAGACGCCGCGCGCCTGGGTCCGCCACAAGATCCGCGAGGTGGCGGGGGACTATGCCTGGGCCTGCGGGCTCGGCCCGCCGGCGGCCTGATCGAGGCCGACCGGCTGGCCCGACATGCAGCGCTGGAAGGTGTCGGCCGGCAGCAGGCCGAGCTGGGTGAAGAGGCCCAGAAAATCGAAGTGATTGTACGCCTCGTGGATCTTGCCGTCGGCGATGCGGGCGTGAATGGCGCCGCCGATGGAGGCGCGCCTGCCGTCGGCGGTGGTGCCCGAGAAGGTGCAGAGGACGCAGAGCCAGCCATCGGCCTCGACCCGATGGTCGATGGCGAGCTCGGTGTCGCGCAGCAGGGCACAGAGAGCACGATGGAAGGGCTTGAAGCCCTCGGCGCCGACCAGGGTCTGGTGGCCGAGGCCGTGAGCCTTCGTGTCGACCACCAGGATGTCGTCGATCGCGGACTCGTCGCGCTCGACCCAGACCCGCCGGGCCCAGGTCTCGAGTGTCGATAGCATGAGGCTTCTCCCTATGGTCGCCTGACAGGCTATCGGAAAATGAGCCTCCGGTCCGCCTCCGAGCGTGGTCAGCCCGGCTTGCGGGCGAGGAAGGGCAGCCAGCGGGCGCGGCCGGTGGCGCCGGCACCGGCGCCGGCCGGCTTCCGTTGCAGCAGGTGCTGATCGACCAGCACGCCGGCCAGGATGACCGTGCCCATCACCGCGAAGTTGAGCGAGCTCGGGATGCCCAGGAGGTTGACGAGGTTCTGCAGGATCTGCAGCAGGATGGTGCCGAGCACGATGCCGATGATCGAGCCCTCCCCGCCGCGGAGCGAGCAGCCGCCGAGGACCGCCGCGGCGATCGCGTAGAGCTCGTAGAAATTGCCGTGCGAGGCGGGCGAGATCGAGTTGGTGTAGAAGACGAAGCAGATGGCGCCGAGGCCGGTGAGCCCGCCGGCGATGACGTAGGCGCTGGCGGTGATGAGCTGGGCGTTGATGCCCGAGAAGCGGGCCGCCTCCTCGTTCTTGCCGACCGCGAAGAGATAGCGGCCGAACACGGAGCGGTGCAGGACGACCCAGGCCACGAGAGCCACGACCAGGAGCATCAGAAAGGTGTTGGGGACGCCGAAGCTGCGGCCGGAGGCGATCCAGGTCAGCGTGCCGTAATCGTCGCCATAGCCGAAGCCGATGGTGGCGTCGTTCATGTACCAGCGGCCCACGCCCCGATAGATCAGCAGGCCGCAGAGGGTCACCACGAAAGGCTGGACCTTGAGCTTCGTGATGAGGAAGCCGTGGACGCCGCCCAGGACGATGCCGAGGCCGACCGCGACGAATGGAGCGAGCTGCCAGGGCACGCCCTGATTCACCATGAGGTCGGTGAAGATGATGCCGACCAGCGCCACCATCGAGCCCACCGAGAGGTCGATGCCGCCGGTGATGATGACCAGCCCCTCGCCGATGCTGAGCAGGCCGAAGAGACCGATCAGGTTGGCCATGTTGATGAGGTTGACGACCGACAGGAAGCGCGGGTTCAGGATCGCCGTGACGGCGCCCACGACGATGATGAGGACGAAGAGGCCCAGGTCTTTCTTGAGCATGGCTCAGGCCGCCTGCTGAAGGTGCTGGCCGACGGCCAGCTGTAGGACGGCGTGCTCGCTGAACTGCGCCCGGTCGAGGAAGCCGCTGATCCCGCCCTCGTGCATCACGGCGATGCGATCGCTCACCCCGATGACCTCCTCCATGTCGCTGCTGATCATCAGGACGGCGACGCCCGCATCGGCGAGCCCGCGCATCAGCTCGTAGATCTCGCTCTTGGCGCCGACGTCGATGCCGCGGGTCGGCTCGTCGAAGATGATGAGCCGGGGCTGCATCGACAGCCACTTGGCGAGCACCACCTTCTGCTGGTTGCCGCCCGAGAGGCTGATGGTCGGGGTCTCGACCGAGGGTGCCCGGATGCCGAGCCGGCTGCGCTGGCGCTCGGCCGTCTCGCTCTCGGCGCCGCGCCTGATGAGCCACCAGCGCGCATGGGCGTGGAGGTCGGCCAGGGTGACGTTCTCGCGGATCGGCATGTCGAGGATCAGGCCCGAGAGCTTGCGATCCTCCGGCGCCAGGTAGATGCCGCGGGCGATCGCGTCACGCGGCGACGCGATCCGCAGGGCCTCGCCGTCGAGGAGGATCTGGCCGCCCAGGAGCGGGTCGACGCCGAAGATGGTGCGCGCCAGCGAGGTGCGGCCGGAGCCGACGAGGCCGGCGAGGCCCAGGATCTCGCCCCGGGCCACCTCGAGGCTGACCTCGCGGTCGGGAAAGGCGGTGGTGCGGACCTCGCGGATCGAGAGGCCCTGGGACGGCGTGGCGCTGGGCGGCAGATAGAGCGCCTTCAGGTCCCGGCCGATCATCAGCCGGATCATGGCGCCGTGCGCGATCTCGTCCCGGGCTAGGGTGCCGGCCATGCGCCCGTCGCGCAGGCAGACGACCCGGTCGGCGCAGAGGGCCACCTCGTTCAGGCGGTGGGAGATGTAGATGATGCCGACCCCCTGCGCCTTGAGCTCGCCGATCACCGAGAGGAGCCGGTCGGTCTCGGAGAGGGTCAGGCTCGAGGTCGGCTCGTCCATGATGATGAGCCGCGCCTCGAGGGACAGGGCCTTGGCGATCTCGACCATCTGCCGCTGCGCGATGGAGAGGTCCGCGACGGGGGTCGAGGGGCCGAAATCGACGTTGAGTCGCTTCAGGAGCGGCCGGACCATGCTGTCCAGCCGTGCGCGGTCCACCAGCCGCAGGGGCCCGCCCCGCAGCGGCTCGCGGCCGATGAAGATGTTGGCCGCCACGTCCAGATTGTCGAAGAGGTTCAGCTCCTGGTGGACGAAGGCGATGCCCGCGGCCATCGACGCGGTCACCGTGAGCGCCCCGTGCTCGACGCCGTCGATGACGATGAGGCCGGTGTCGGGCTCGACCACCCCGCCCAGCACTTTCATCAGCGTGCTCTTGCCGGCGCCGTTCTCGCCGATCAGGCCCACGACCTCGCCGGCCGTCACCGCCAGGCTGACGTCCGCCAGCGCGGTGACGCCGGGATAGCTCTTCCCGATGTCCCTGAGCTCCAGGAAGGGCGCCGCCATCGCCTGCGTCATCCGCCGCCAGTGAGAGGTGGACGCGGGGCCGGCGGGCGCCGGCCCCGGCAGCTCACTTGCCGAGCATCTCCTTCATCATCTTCTGGAAGTCGGCGACGTTCGACTTGTCGATCACCCGGGTCGGGATGATGTCGAGCTTGTTCGCCGGGATGAAAGACTTGTCGCCCTCGATGTACTTGGCGAGCAGCACCATCGACTGGTAGCCGAACTCGAAGGGCTGCTGCACCACCGTGCCCTCGACGATGCCGTCGGCGACGCCCCTGAGCGTCACCGGGTCCTCGTCGAAGCCGATGATCTTCACCTGCCCGGCCCTGCCCGCCGTCTTCACCGCCTCGACGATCTGCGGGGTGTTGTAGGACCAGAGGCCGACGAGGCCGTCGATGTTCGGATACTTGGTGAGGGTGTCCTCGACATTGCGCTTCGCCTTGGCGAAGTCGACCTCGTCGCTGCGGATGTCGATGATCTCGACCTTGGTGCCCTTGATCGAATTGCGGATACCCTGGACCCGCTCGGTGGCGTTGGCTGCGCCCGGGATACCGACGAACAGCATGATCTTGCCGCCGTCGGGCAGCGCCTTCTTGATCAGCCCGCCGCACTGCTCGCCGGCGGCGACGTTGTCGGTGCCGATATAGAGCGCCCGATTGCTCTTCGGGGCGTCGCTGTCGGTGGTGAAGAGCACCGCCTGGGCGGCCACCTTGTTCAGGATCTCGGTCTCGTAGGCCGGATCGTTGACGCTGACGGAGACGCCGGCCACGCCGTTGGTCAAGAGGTCGTCCAGCACACGGCGCTGGGCGGCGGCCGTCGCCTCGGCCAGCACGTGGATCTGCATGTCGTAGTTCGGCAGCTCCTTCTGCGCCTTCTCGATTCCGCGCCGGGCGAAGGTCCAGAAATCGGACGAGCCGTTGGTCACCAGCACCAGCATCTTCTTGCCGGACTGGGCCCGAGCCAGCGACGGGACGGCCAAGACCGCTGTAGCGGTCGCCGCCAGCCCGACGAACCCACGTCTCTGCATCGTGATTGCCCCCCATTGGAACATCGTCCGGAACCAGACCGGAACCGTCCAGTGACGGGCGGCACTCTGCCCGCGGCGCGAAACCCGGTCAAGCAGCCGCTAGCTGCCGGCGTTGGGGAAGAAAAGCTGCTGCCCACCGATCTTGTAACCGGCGATCGTGTTCTGACCCTCCGGCGAAAGAGCCCAGCTCACAAAAGCCTGTCCATCTTTCGCTTTGACCTGGGGAAACTTCGCGGGATCGACGAGCATGATCCCGTATTGGTTGAAGAGCGCCGGATCGCCCTCGACGAGGATCTCCAGGTCGCCTCGGTTCCTGAAAGAGATCCAGGTGCCCCGGTCGGTGAGAGTGTACCCGCCCAGCGCGGACGTGGTGTTGAGGGTGGCACCCATCCCGGAGCCGGTCTCGCGATACCATGAGCCCTGGCCCGTCTTGGCCGGATCGATCCCCGCCGTCCGCCACAGCTCCAGCTCCTTGGCGTTGGTGCCGCTCTCGTCGCCGCGCGAGAGGAAGGGCGACCCGGCCTTGGCGATCGTCGCCATGGCGGCGGCCGCCGAGGTCTGGCCACGGATGCCGGCCGGATCGCTGTGCGGTCCGACGATGACGAAGTCGTTGTACATGACGTCGTGACGCGCCGTGCTGTAGCCGGCGGCGACGAATTTCTCCTCCGCAGGCTTGTCGTGAACGAACAGCACGTCGGCATCGCCGCGCTCGGCGATCTTTATCGCCTGGCCGGTGCCGACCGCCACCACGTGCACGTCGATACCGGTCTTCTTCGTGAAGATCGGCAGGAGATAGGTGAAGAGGCCCGAGTTCTCGGTCGAGGTCGTCGAGGCGACGGTGATGAACGGGTTGGCCCCGGCCGCCGGTACCGACAGGGCCAGCATCAGAATCGAGGCCAGGGCCCCCAGCAGATCGCGGCGTCTCATCCGGTGGTTCCTCCTTTTCGTCTTCAGTCGAGCAGGTCGCCCCTGAGGAAGGCCGCCGCCTCCGGGGAGCGTGGGCCGGTGAAGAAGAGCCCCGCCGGCGTGTGCTCGATCAGGCGGCCCTTGTGCAGGAAGACGATCTCGTCGGCGAGGCGGCGCGCCTGGCCGAGATCGTGGGTGGTCATGACGATCCGCACGCCTTCGGCATGCATGCGGGAGACGGCGCACTCGATGGCGCGCGTCGCCCCCGGATCGAGGGAGGCGGTCGGCTCGTCGAGGAAGAGGATGCCCGGCCGTAGCGCCCAGGCCCGCGCGAGGCAGAGGCGCTGCTGCTCGCCGCCCGAGAGCTGGCGGGCCGGACGGGCGGCGATCCGATCCAGCCTCACCCGCTCGAGGGCTCGCATCGCGCGCTGGCGCCTCTCGGACCGGGGCGCGCCGGCCGCGGCCAGGGCGTGCACGACATTCCCGACCGCGCTGCGGCGCAGCAGCACCGGCTTCTGAAAGACGAAAGCCTGGCGGGCCGGCCGACCGTCCGGCCCCGTGGCATCCCAGCGGACGCGTCCGGCCGTGGGTGCCACGAGCCCATGGCAGAGGCGCAGGAGCGAGCTCTTGCCGGCACCGTTGGGGCCCAGCACCACGGTCGTCAGCCCCGCCGTCAGGGAGAGCCACAGGTCGTCGAGCAGCCGCTTGCCCTCCCGCTCCAGGGTCACGGCCTCGAGCGTCAGGATCGGGGCGAGCCCGGGCCGGGCCACCTCCTGCACGACAACACGGGTCGCCCCGTCGGCCATGCTCAGCGCGCCCTCGCCACCATGAGCTGCATCGACATGGCGGCGGCGTTGACCGCGAGCACGATGACGATGAGCACGAAGCCCAGCGCCAGGGCGAAGGCGAGATCGCCCTTGCTGGTCTCCAGCGCGATCGCGGTGGTCATGACCCGCGTGACGCCGCGGATGTTGCCGCCGACCAGGATCACCGCACCCACCTCCGCCGCGGCACGGCCGAACCCGGCGAGCACGGCGGTCAGCAGGCTGATGCGCCCGTCCCAGAGAAGCGTCGGCACGGCTCGCCAGGGGCCGATGCCGAGCGAGCGGAACTGCTCCTCGTACTCCTCGAAGAGATCGGCCACGGTCTGGCGGGTGAGCGCCGCGATGATGGGTGCGACGAGAATCGCCTGGGCGATGACCATGGCGGTGGGCGTGAAGAGCAGGCCGAGGCTGCCCAACGGGCCGGCGCGGGACAGGGAAAGATAGACGAGGAGGCCGATCACCACCGGCGGCAGGCCCATGAAGGCGTTGGTGAGGACGACGAGTGCCCGCCTTCCCGGAAACCGGGCGATCGCCAGCGCTGCGCCGAGCGGCAGGCCGGCCAGGGCGGCCAGCAGCACGGCAGTGAGGCTGACCTCCAGCGAGAGAGCGACGATGCCCAGGAGCTCGGGGTCCATGCTCACCAGGAGCCGGAAGGCCTGGGCGATCCCCTGGGTGATCATGTCCATTGGAGCGCCGGGCCTGCGAGCAGGCCGTCAGAGCGGCGGGCCGGCGGGGCCGGGCGGTCGCAGGCGCTCGTAGGCGCGGGCGAGCCTCAGGACGCCCCGGTCGTCGAAGCGATGGCCGACGATCTGGAGGCCGATCGGCAGGCCCTCGCCGGTGAAGCCGCAAGTGATGGACGCCGCCGGCTGCTCAGACTGGTTGAAGGGCGCGGTGAAGGCGATGTGCTCGAAGGGTCGGGCCGGGTCGCTCCCGGGACAGGGGGCCTCGGCCTCGTAGGCCGCAATCGGCGAGGTCGGCGTGAGGAGAAAGTCGAAGGGCTCGGTCGCGCTGACCGCCGCCTCGCGGAGCGCCATGATCTGGCCCAGCAACTCCATCACGGCCAAGCCGGAGGCCGCCTCGGCCGACTCGCACCAGTCTCGGATGAACGGCAGCACGCGGAGGCGCCGCTCGGCCCCGAGCTTTTTCAGCTCCGCGGCCAGGCGGACGCGAAAGAAGAGGTCGAGGCCGCCCGCCATCGCAGGGGTCGTGAAGGGGGCCACGGGCTCGACGGTCGCTCCGGCCTCGGCCAGCGCCTGCGCCGCCGCCTGCACGGCCGCCCTGACCTCGGGCGTGGGCGGCGTGCCGACCCCGATATCGAGCAGGAGGCCCAGCCGGAGCCCACGGACCTCGCTGTCGAGGCCGTCCGCATAGTCGACGGCCTCGTAGGGGAGGCTCATGAAATCGCGGCTGTCGGGTGCCGACAGGATCGTCATCAGCATGGCCGCGTCGGTCACCGTCCGGGTCATGGGGCCGGTCACGCGGCCGAGATAGGGCGGATGGATGGGCACGCGGCCGAGGCTCGGCTTCAGCGCGAAAACGCCGCAATAGGCGGCGGGCAGTCGGACCGAGCCGCCGATGTCCGTGCCGAGTGCGAGGGGCGCGTAGCCGGCGGCGAGGCCGGCGCCGGCGCCGGCGCTCGAGCCCGCGGTGTTTCGGGCGAGGTTCCAGGGATTGCGCGTCACCCCGTGCAGGCTCGAGACCCCGGAGGCGAGCATGCCGAAATCGGGCATGGTGGTCTTGCCGAGAATGACGCAGCCGGCCTCGCGGACCCGAGCCGCGGGTGGCGCGTCCTGGGCGGCCGGAGGTCCCCCCTCCGCAGCCGCCGTGCCGACCGGTGTGGGCGACCCTCGGGTCGGGATATTGTCCTTGATGGTGATGGGCACGCCGTCCAGGGGCGAGAGGGGCAGGCCTCGCCACCATCTAGCCTCGCTGGCCCGCGCGGAGGCCAGGGCCTCATCCTCGAGGACGAGATACATGGCGTTGAGCTTCGGCTCGAGCGACCTCACGCGCGCCAGCGCGGCCAGCGCCACCTCGACTGGCGAGAGGTTGCCGTCCCGGTAGGAGCGGGCGAGATCCGATCCGCCGAGCTCGTGAAGCGCCGAGGCCATCGCCGTCATCCTCTCCCCGTCCCCCGCCGAGGGCAGAATAGCGACAACCGGCCCCTTGGACGAGGCCGAGGCCGCGCCCTTTCCGTGACGCCGGGTAGCCGGGTGGTCTATGCTGCGGCGCAGAGGAGCAGCGTCAGTCGACGAAATGAGCGAAACGCCCACCTCGGCCCCTCGGCGGAAGCTGTCGGCGATCCTGATCGCCGATATCGTGGGATTCTCGCGCCTGATGGCCGCGCACGAGGACGAGACGTTCACCCGCGTCACCCGGGCGATCGATCTCTTCCGCTCGCTCGTCGTCAACTATGGCGGGCGCATCGTCGACGTGGCCGGCGACGCGGTCTTCGCCGTGTTCGACAGCGTGATGGAGGCGCTGCGGTTCGCCCAGGCGATCCAGCGCGAGTTCCGCGACGCGTCGATCTGGGCCGCGGGCACGGAGCCGATCCGCTTCCGCGTGGGCCTGCACGTGGGCGAGGTCATCATCGACGGCGACCGCGTCCAGGGCCATCACGTCAACATCACGGCCCGGACCCAGCTCCTCGCCGAGCCGGGCGGGATCTGCGTCACTGACGCGTTCCTCCGCACGCTACCCAAAAGCTGGCCGATCCGGACCCGCTCGCTCGGCCGCCCGGAGCTCAAGAACCTGGGCGAGATCGCCGAGATCTTCGCGGTCGAGATGGAGGGGCACCCGCTGGAGGTCACGGTGCGCCCGCCGGAGGAGCCGCCGCAAGCCATCCTCCCCGCCGATCCCTCGCCGAACCAGGAGATTTCGGTCGCGGTCCTGCCATTCGCCAATCTGTCGCGCGATCCGTCGGACGATCACCTCTGCGACGGCTTCACCGCCGACATCATCACGAACCTCAGCCGCTTTCGCGAGGTCGCGGTCATCGCCCGTCACTCGGCCTTTCTCTTCAAGGACACGACCCTGCCCGCGGACCAGATCGCCCGCAGGCTGGGCGCGCACTACGTGCTCACCGGCGGGCTCCAGCACGGCGGCGATCGGCTGCGCGTCCGTGTGCATCTCGCCAGCGCCGAGGACGGCAGAATCATCTGGGCCGAGAACTATGACGGGCCGCTCAGCGAGATCTTCACGTTCCAGGACGACGTGTGCGGCGTCATCGCCTCGCGGCTCGCGTCGCAGATCGCCGCGGCCGAGCGCCGCCGGCTGGGCCGCCAGCACGTCCCGAGCCTTGCGGTCTACGGATTGATCCTGCGTGGCACCGACCTCAGCATCAAGCACCGGCGGGAGGCGATCCTGCACGCCCGGCGGCTCTTCGAGGAGGCGGCCCTCATCGATCCTCGATACGCCCGCTCCTACGCCGGGATGTCGCGGACCTTCAACCTGACCTGGCGCTACCGCTGGGCACCGGATCCTGCGGCTTGCCTCGACAAGGCGGTCGAGCTCGCGGAGCGGGCGATCGAGCACGACAGTCTCGATGCCCGGGGCTTCGGCGAGCTCGGCTACTCCTATCTCTACAAGCGTCGGCACGACGAGTCCCTGGCCTCCTACGAGCAGGCGCAGAACCTCAACCCCAACGATGCCGACATCCTGGCGGAGATGGGCGATGCGCTCGTCTACTCGGGCGACCCGAGCCGCGCCGTCGACCTGCTCCACCGGGCCATGCGCCTCAACCCCTACCATCCCGACTACTATTTCTGGCTGCTCGGTGACGCCTACTTCACCCTCGGCGACGACAAGGCCACCATCGCCACCCTGCTCAAGATGCACGATCAGTCAGAGGCGCATCGCATGCTCGCCGCGAGCTATGCGCACCTCGGCAAGCCTCGCGAGGCCCGATACCATGCGCAGCAGCTGTTGCTCGCCCATCCACAGTTCTCGCTGGAGCACTGGCGCACGGTGCCACCTTACAAGGACAAGGCGGTCCTCCAGCGCTTCGTCGACGGCCTTCGCCGCGCCGGCCTCAAGTGACCCGTCAACGCGCGCGCACGTTGGCGCCCACATTGGCACCGACGTTCGCACCCACATTCGCACCGACGTTTGCCCCGGCATTCGCGCCGACATTGGCACCGGCCCCGCGCATGGAGCCCATCTCCGAATTCAGAAGAATCTCGTCAAAGGGTCCGGCCATGGTGTCGAGCCGCAGCGAATAGTCGCCCTTGTCGTAGCCCCAGACGCGCATGTCCTGAGAGAAGGAGTAATCTTCCGTGGCGACGCCCGTGCGGTCGGCCGTGTCGGGGCCACGGGCATACCGCCAATCCTGGGGCTGGCTCGGCAGCCGCTCCGCTCGAAGGCCCGGGCCATGCACGAGAAAGATCGCGGGTCGACCCAAGTCGTAGTAATGCCCCTCAAAAGCGAAAGCATAAATCCGAGCCAAGCGGGCGTCAGGAGCCTCCAGCTGTTGCTGCAGAAAGTTATTGGCCCCGCGGCGACGTGGGATCATGTTTTCGTAAATTCCTTCCCCCTTCTTCTTGAGTTCCGTTTCGTCCTTCTCATCGATGAACGCGCCTTCCCCATTCAGATCGGCCTCCGCCACGCATGCCTTCTTGCAGCCCTCCTCGAACGTAACGTCATTTCCCTCGTCGTCCTTCCCGAAGTTCGTCCCAAGGCGTATGTCGATCATCACCCGGCCGTAGATCAGCACGCCAGATGGATGCAGAAGTGTCTCGGGCATTGGCTTCCTCCACTCCGTTATTGGTAGGTGGCTGAGGTCGTCAAAGCGCACGCCTTCCCATACCTGTCCCCGCGGGTCGCTGCATCGAGCGTGGTGGCGTCCAGGTGCGGGCCGAGCCGATGTGGCTCCGGGTCGGCAGGTTCGAGAGCAGCGGCCCCACGCGCGTCGTCCAGATCTCGCGCCAGGCGAAGCTCGCGTCGATCGTCCCGACGAAGCGCCCGCCCGTGATCTCGCGGTCGGCGGCGAGCAGCGCCTGGCCGACGGCGACATAGGTGATGCCGTCGGCGGTGAGGCGTCGCCAGGCGCGCGCGAGGTAGGCGGCGATCAGGTCCCGCGCGTCGATGAAGGCCCGCTTGAAAGCCAGCGGCGATGCCCCGTAGCCCTGCTGGTACATGGCGTCGATCGCATGCTGGAAGGCCAGCATCCGGTCGAGGTTGGTCGAGAGCTCAACGACGACGGGATCGATCAGCCGCCGCTCGGCCAGCAGGATCTGATAGATCTCGATCAGGATGTCGAAGACGGCGCCGGTCAGCGGCAGCGACAGGTCGTGCTCGTCGCGCCAGCCGACCGCGAACTCCGACAGCTTCACGCTGTTGGACGCGGTGCGGATCTGGTCGCTGCTGGTGAGCTCGGCGAAGCGGTTGAGCTCGTTGACGATGTAGAGATTGCCGCTGGTCGTATCGAGAACGTCGTCGACCACCTCGTCGAAATGCGCCGCCGCGATCAGCGCCACGAAGTCGGCCATCAACTCGTGAAAGCCGCGAAACTCGGCCCCCGGCACGCCCCGCGGGAAGCCCAGGATCGAGAAGAGAAAGAGGTGCCCGAGCTCGTGCGCCATAACGTCGAAATTGAGCGCGAACGGATGGGCCGGCCCTCGCCGCGGCAGGCTCGTGCCGAGCTCGAGATAGCCGTAGCCCGACTGGGCGTTGTCGTAGTCCTCGAGGGTGCTGATCTCGAGACGCGGATACAGGTGGGCGAAATGCCAGGGCACGAAGCCGATGAACGGCTCCCAGACGTCGAGCACGAACCGCACCACGCCGTAGGCGTGTGCCGCGGGGAAGGTCGGATCGAGCGGCTCGAGATGGTCGAAATGGCCCTCTCGATCGGGCATGGCCGGAGGCAGGCTGGGACCCCGCCATGGCGGGAAGAACGCCACCGGGCGGCCGCTCGGGCCGGCATACTCCCCATAGGGCAAGCGCTTGCCGATAGGGAGAACGGCATACATCCGCCGATCCGCCGGGCCGGCCTGGATGCTGCCCGCCGGCGGCGAGAGCGTCACGACGACGGGGTCGCGGTAAGCCTCGAGGAACGAGGGCTGCGGAAACAGCCTGAATCTCGTTCCCTGGCTCGCCGGTGGCCTGCGCGTGGCTGCGGCCATGGCTCCGACTCGATCCCCCCAATAGCGCCAACCCGAGACGGACGGCCCCTTACGCGGAGCCGCCCTCGGACCTCTGACCCGAATACACGAATTCGCGAAGCAGGCTGTGATGAAAATCATCGACACCGGCGAATCCCGCGTTCGCCAGCCAGTCCTGCCAGTCGTCGGGCATCGACATGCCGAGGCGCTGCTCGAAGAACCAGAGACGGAGCGCTGCCGGGGTCATGGCCATGTCGAGCGGCGTGGCGCCGTCGGTGCCCGCCCGCTCGAGCGCCAGCCGCTTGTCCCGCGCCCGGTCGGCGAGACGCGGATAGTGCCCCTGCCGGCGCAGCTCGTCGATCAGCCGCCCGGCCTGACCGCGCAGGCTCTCCCTCGCGAGGCTCTGGAGCAGGGCCTCGGCGCCGGCGAGGCGATCGAGGTCGGCCGGGCCGGTGGCGTTGCGATCGTGCCAGGCCTGACGTGCCGCACCGGAGAAGAGGCCATGGCGGGCAGCCAGGGCCGACCGGGCCGCCTGCTGCTCCCGCAGCGTGGCCTCGCGACCGCGCCGCCCGGCCTCGCGCGACGTCAGCAGATGGAGGAGCGCCCGCTCGCGCAGCGATGCGTGGAGCGCGGGCTCGAGGCGCAGCTCGTCGAGCACGCCCCGATCGGCCTCGCTGGCCGCCGCCTCCCCGACCACGGAGCCGGCGACACGATCGAAAATCTCGGTCCACTCGAACGACCAGTCCCGTTCCGCCGGCGCCGCGGGAGCCTGGACCAGCTCCGTCACCTGCTGGACCAGCTCCAGCGCGTCCAGCCGCTTCTGGTCCACGGCACCGGCTCTCAGCCAGGCCCGAAACGCCTCGGGCACCGGTTGACCCGTGCGCCGCGCCACGGCGTCGAGCACCTGCTCCCAGGTCCGTTCCTTGTAGAACAGCGATTTCGCGACCCCGCCGATCAGGCCGGCCGGGGCGGCCGTGAGCACGCCGGCGGCCAGGGCCGCGTCGAGCGTCGCCTCCACGTTCACCATCGCCTCGGTGACCGGCGCCCAGCCGGCTTCGGCGGGCGCGTGGATCAGGGCCACGTCGTCGTCGTCGACCAGCCGCTCGTCCCGATAGGCCGCAAAAATGCGGCCCACGCCCCGCATGCCGAACGGATGCAGCTCGGCGGCACGGAGCGCGCCCATGCTGGCGGCTCCCAGGACCAGGGCACCCCGGTCCAGCGCCCAGAGGATCTCCTTGTGGAGGACGGCGGGCTCGCCCTCGAAGTAGCCGTCGACGATGCCGAGGATGCGGGCACCCTGCTCGACCGCGGAGAGGACATCGCCCTGGGCCACAGGCGGCCGCCAGACGACGCCCGCCACCCGGGTCCGGTCGGCGGGGCGCAGCGAGGGGCCGGCGAAGATCCAGGCGGTCATGCGGAGAGGCCCCCTGCCCGTCGCGCCTGCGGCACGATCTCGGCCGCCTCGTCGTCATCGGGCCGGAGCCCCGGCACGACCACCCGCACCACCGCGAGACCGACATCCTCGCGCGTCAGGTCGACCAGGAGCGCCTCGCCGAGCCCGGCGGCTTCGAGCCGGTCGAGGATATGGCCGAGATCGGCAGCGAAGCTCGGCAGCACGACGCTCGGCACGGCCACGAAAGAAAGCTCGGGAGGATCGGCCAGGAGCGTCGCCAGGGAGGCGAGGCGCCGGGCCGTGGCCGCTCGCCCGTAGTGCTGGCGGGGCAGGTCGTCCCGGGCTCCGGCGATGTAGGTGAGGCGGACCTGGGCCGCCTCGAGCAGGGCACGCAGCAGGGCGATGGCCGCTGTCGGATGCGCGCCGCTGCCGAAGCCGGGATGCGCTCCGTCGCTCCGCCCGTCGCGCAGCACCGCCAGAAAGGAGGCGATGCCGACAGCGCTCGTGGTGCTCCAGACGGCAACCTCGAAGCCCGCCTCCACATAGCGCTCGATGACGCCCCGGCAGGCGGGATCGTCGATCGAGCCGAGGTCGAGCCGGGTGGCGGCGCGCTCGCTCCGCGCGTGCGCCGACCAGCGGGCGTTGGCGTCCCGCTCGATGACCTCGGCCAGCGCATGGCAGGCGGCCTCGAGACGGTGCATGCCCGATGCGAGCCCATTGGTGCTGGCGACGAAGAGGCCGCTGCCGGGCGGCCCGGGCAGCGTGTAGTCGGTATGCACGAGCTCGTAGGGCAGCCAGCGCTGCTCGCCCGAGAAGAGCTCGTGGGCCTCGATCCAGAGGAGCCGGCTGGTCGGCCGCCACGGCCGCTCGTTGCGGTGCGGCAGCCGGTCGAGGTCGGCCAGCGGATGCTCGCCCTCGAGCTCCCGGGCGCTCGCATAGCGCAGCGGCAGGGTGATGCGCTCGGCGTGCCAGGTCTCGGCGGCCTCCATCAGCGCCGAGGCGGTGGCCGCGTCCTGATCGATCCCCTTGCCCAGCGACACGGCGACCGAGCGCGACAGCGGCCGGCAGCTCATCACGACCGGCACGCCGATGCGGTCGAGGCCGGTCAGGTTGCCGACGCGGGTGATGCCGAGGGCCGGCATCAGCCGGCGTGCGATCTCCACGGTAGCGGCCGGCGGGCGCGTGCGATGGGTGCCCGACAGCCATGCCTTGGCACCCTCGTCAGGGCCTGCCCATTGTTTCCAGCCGCGGTCGCTCGCCGACATGCCCGCCATCTTGGCGCGTCGGGCCCGGCAAATGAAGAGGCCGATCAGCTGCCCGCGTCGAGGTCGACCGCGTAGCTCGCCAGCGGCGGCACCGACTTGATCATGCCCTTGGCCTTCAGGAACTCGGCGAAGCGCTGGTAGCGGCCGTGATCGAGGGCGCGCGGGCTCAGCGCGAAGCGGGGCACCGTGTCCTGCCAGGCCTGCTTGTCGAGGGCGTCGTCGAGGTCCTTGTGGGCGGTGCGGAAGACGTCCCAGCCTTCGGCCGGGTGGTTGACGATCCACTGGGCCGCCCGCTCGACGGCATCCATGAAGGCCCGAAGCTCGGGCCGGCCCAGGCTGTCGCGGTTGGCGACGTACAAAAGCTCGTCATAGGTCGGGACACCTTCCTCCTCCGGATAGAAGGCGCGGCCCGGCTTGCCGGCCAGGGCCACCTGGTCGAGCTCGAAATTGCGGTAGGCGCCGATCACCGCGTCGACCTGGCCGCTCAGAAGGGCCGGCGAGAGGGCGAAGTTGACGTTGACGAGCTGCACGTCGGAGAGCCTGAGCCCGTGGCTGGCGAGCATGGCCTCGAGCAGCGTGTCCTCGAAGCCGCCGACCGAGTAGCCGACCTTGCGGCCCTTGAGGTCGGCGATGCTGTGGATCGGCCCGTCCCTCAGGACCATCACCGAGTTGAGCGGTGTGGCGATGAGCGTGCCGATGCGGACGAGCGGCAGGCCTTCGTCCACGGCGAGATGGAGCTGCGGCTCGTAGGTGATGGCGATGTCGGCCTGCTTGGCGGCGACCAGCTTGGGCGGATCGTTGGGGTCGGCGGGAGCCACGAGATCGACGTCCAGCCCGGCATCGGCGAAGAAGCCTTTTTCCTTTGCGATGACGAGCGGCCCGTGATCGGGATTGACGAACCAGTCGAGGATCACGGTTAGCTTCGTCGCCGCCTGGGCGGAGCCGGCCCAGACCAGGCAGAGCAGCAGGAGCGCCAACAGTCGTCGCATTTTTTCAATCCCTTCAAGACCCGACCGCGTCGGGCTCCCACCGCACGAGCCAGCGCAGGCCGCGGTCGATCGCGAACCAGAGCCCGAGGGCGATGACGCACAGCACGAAGAGTGCCGCGAACATGAGATCGGTCTGCATCCGCGCGTTCGCGTGCAGCATGAGGTAGCCGAGCCCGGCCGAGGAGCCGACCCACTCGCCGATCACCGCACCGATCGGGGCCACGGCCGCGGCCACGCGCAAGCCCGAGCCGAAGGCCGGCAGGGCGGCCGGGACGCGGATGTGAAGGAGAACGGCGCGGCGGTCCGCGTCCATGGTCCTCGCCAGCTCGACCCAGCCCGGTGCCGTCCGCCTGAGCCCGTCATAGAAGGCGGAGGTGACCGGGAAAAAGATGACCAGCACGGCCATCGCCACTTTCGAGGCCATGCCGTAGCCGAGCCAGAGCACCAGAAGCGGGGCGAGCGCGAAGACCGGCAGCGCCTGGGTCACGACGACCACGGGCAGGAGCCAGCGCCGCGCTCCGGCCGAGCTGGCGAGCAGGATCGCGTTCAGGCAGCCGACGAGCGTGCCGAGAACGAGGCCGAGCAGGATCTCGGTGAGCGTGATCGAGGCATTTCGAAGAAGGATGTCGGAGCGCTCGACCAGCGCCCCGAGGACCCGGCTGGGCACCGGCAGGATGTAAGGCGGCACGCCCGTGAGGACGACGAGGAGTTGCCAGGCGAGCAGCAGCCCTGCCAGGGTCAGGAGAGGGCGGGCGACACGCATGGCGCTTCCATGGCCGCAGCCGAGGCCGTGAGCTCGCTCAGCAGGTCCGCCTGCAATGCCAGAACCTCGGGCATGCCGGCGTCGCGCGGCGGCTTGCCGAGCAGGTCGAGCGGCTCGTGCAGGCGGGCCGGGCGTCCGGCCATCAGGAAGACCCGATCGCCCAGACGAACGGCCTCGAGCGGGCTGTGCGTGACCAGGAGCACGGTCCGGCCGCGCAGAAGCTCCGCAGCCAGGTCCTGGAGCCGGTGGCGCGTGATCGCGTCGAGGCTGGAAAAGGGCTCGTCCATCAGGACGACGGGACGGTCCTCCATCAGCGTGCGGGCGAGCGCCGCGCGCTGGCGCATGCCGCCCGAGAGCGTCTGGGGCAGTGCCGCGCCATAGCCGGCGAGGCCGACACGCTCGAGGAGGGCCGTCGCCTCGTCCCGCAGGCGCCCCATCTCCGCCCGCCCGGCGCGCCGCAGCCGGTAGCCGAGCACGACGTTCTCCCGGATCGGGAGCCAGGGCAGAAGCAGGTCGGACTGGGCCATGTAGGCGAGCCGGCCGGCCAGCGGCCGCCCATCGTCGGCCAGCACCTCGCCGCCCTCGAGGAGGCCCGCGATGATGCGGAGAAGGCTCGTCTTGCCGCAGCCCGAGGGGCCGAGAAGGCAGGACCAGAGGCCCGCCTCGAGGTCGAGGGCCAGATCCCGGAAAAGCACATCCTGCTCCCAGGTGAGCAGGGGCACCGTGACGCGGATGCCCGGCGGGCGCTCATGCACGGTCGCGGGCTTCGAGAAAGGCCCCGGCCGAGATCATCGGCCATTGCGCCAGCGCCTTCCGCATGAGCGCGTAGGACTGGCCGATGCGCGCCTCGATGCCGCCCCCCTTTTGGAAGCCGGCGATGATGCTCGGCGCGATCGCCCGGGCGGCGCCGATGATCCCCTCCGGCAGCCGGCGGAGCTGGACGCCGTGCTCGTCGACCAGGGCGGTGAGCGCGATGGCGTTCATCCGCTCGCTTTCGGCGAGCGCGAAGGCGTTCTCGGCGCGGCAGGCATTCTCGACCACGGCCTTGAGGTCGGGCGGCAGGCCCTCCCAGGCCTTGCGGTTGACGAGGCATTCGCCCGTGCCGTTGGGCTCGTGAATGCCGGGGCCGTAATAGAAGGGTGCGGCCTTGTAGAAGCCGAGCGAGAGGTCGCTGAACGGGCCCACGAACTCGGTCGCGTCGATGGCCCCGCTCTGAAGGGCCGGAAGGATCTCGCCCGGCGGCAGCGAGACCTGGACGATGCCGAGCGGCGCATACATCTCGCCGCCGAGCCCGGGCATGCGGAACTTCAGGCCCTCGAGGTCCTTCACCTCGCGCAACTCGCGCTTGAACCAGCCCTCCATCGACATGCCGGTATTGCCGGCCATGAAGGGCTTGGCGCCCATGTCGGCATAGAGCTCGTCCCAGAGCGCCTGGCCGCCGCCCTGCTCGATCCAGGCGATGTGCTCCAGAGGCATCAGGCCGAACGGCACGGCCGTGAAGACGGCGGCGACCTTGGCCTTGCCCATCCAGAAGATCGAGGCCGTGTGGCCCATCTCGGCCGTGCCGCCGCCCACCGCGTCCATCACCTCGAAGGCGGGCACGATCTCGCCCGCCGCGTAGAGCTTTATCCGTAGCCGCCCGCCGCTCATGGCGGCGATCCGCTCGGTCAGGCGCTGCGCGGTGACGCCCGGGCCCGGAAGAGCGCGCGGCCAGGACGTCACCATGGTCCATTCGATCGGCGTGTCCGCCCGCGCCAGGGCGGGAGCGGCCAGCGCGGCAACGGCGGCGCCGAGGGCGGACCGACGGCCGAGCCCGCTCACGACGGCCCCTCCACGTGCGGCCAGAGAGAAGAAAAGTGATGGACGGGGCCGTGGCCGCCGCCCACGGCGAGGTCATCCGCGGCGGCGATGGCGGCGGCGACATAGCGTTTCGCCTCGGCTACTGCCTGCGGCAGCGGCCGGCCGCGAGCCAGCAAGGCCGCGATCGCGGAGGAGAGGGTGCAGCCGGTGCCGTGCGTGTTCCGGGTCGACACGCGCCGGCCCTCGAGCCAGATGACCTCGCCCCCGTGCAGCAGGAGGTCGGGGCTCTCCTCGCCCTCGAGATGCCCGCCCTTCAGGAGCACATTGGCGAGCCCGAGGCCCTGGAGGCGGGCCGCCACCGCCGGCATCCGGCGGCGGCTCTCGGCCGGCGCCTCGCCCAGCAGCACCGCCGCCTCGGGCAGATTCGGCGTGATCAGCGTCGCGAGCGGCAGTATTTTTTCCTTCAGGGCCGTCACGGCGGCCTCGGGCAGAAGGCGGTCGCCGCCCTTGGCGATCATGACCGGGTCGACGACGACGATGCGGGGCTTCCAGTGCCTCAGCGCTGCAGCGACGGCCTCGATCACGTCGGGCATGCCCAGCATGCCGATCTTCACCGCATCGACCGCGAGGTCGGAGAAAACGGAATCGATCTGCCGGCCGACGAACTCGGCAGGGATGGCGAAGATGCCCTGGACGCCCTGGGTATTCTGGGCGGTCAGGGCGGTGACGACCGAGCAGCCGTAGACGCCGAGGGCCGAGAAGGTCTTGAGATCGGCCTGGATGCCGGCGCCGCCGCCGCTGTCGGAGCCGGCGATGGTGAGGGCTATGGCGGTCATGCCGCGAGCCTTTCGGCGAGGGCGCGATCGACGGTGGAGCGGAGGCGCCGCGTCGCGGCCTCGACGTCGTCGGCCATGAAGATGTCGGAGACGACCGCGACGCCGTCGGCGCCGGCTGCGATCACGGAGGCGGCGTTGACGTGGTCGATCCCGGCGATGCCGCAGACCGGAAATCCGGGTCGGCGTCGACGCAGGTGGGCGATGAGCCTCGCCAGACCGTCGGGGCCGAGGGGCGGGTCGACGAGGTCCTTGGTCGCGGTCGCGAAGACCGGCCCCAGCCCGGCATAGTCCGCGATGGAAGCATCGACCTCGTCGGCCTCGCTCGGATGATGGACGGTGACGCCGACCACTTTGCCGGGCCCGAGCTGGCGGCGGGCCTCCCGTGGCGCCATGTCCTCCCGGCCCACATGCGCGCCCGCGGCATCGATCAGAGCGGCGACGGCCACGCGGTCGTTGACGATGAGCGGCACGCCCCACCGGTCGAGAGCCCGGCGGAGCGCCCGGCCGAGGGCGGTCAGGGAGTCGTCGTCCGAGGTCTTGTCGCGGAGCTGGAGGAGCGTCGCCCCGCCCTTCGCGGCCGAGGCCGCGAGCGCCAGGGGATCGCGGCCGCGGCAGCGCGCCGGATCGAGGACGGCATAGACCCGAAGGTCGACGGCGATCTGGCGAAAGGGATCGGAAGGCATGCGCTCCGCTCCTTCGACTCGGCACCGACGAAGGAGGTTGCGCTACGGAAACAGCTCTTTCCGCATCTCAATCCCTTCGCCGGTATGAGCCGGATCAGGTTCGACGGGTCGCGCTCGTGCGCCTCTCAGCCCAGGCAACCGCCCAGACACCCCGTTGAGATTTCTGGAACTTAGGCGCGCTCTCGCTGCGCAGCAAGAGGAGCCTGGATTTGCTTCCCTTCGACCGACGCCGTCAGTTCATCGATTTCTCGAAGTGCTGCCGATAGGCGAAGAGCCCGGCGCTGCCGCCGGTATGAATGAAGACGACATTGTCGCCCGCAGGGAAATGACCCTTGCGGATCAGGTCGATCAGGCCGGCGGCACCCTTGCCGCTGTAGACCGGGTCGAGCAGGACGCCCTCGTGGCGGGCGAAAAGACGGACCGCCTCGACCATGCCGTCGGTGGGGATGCCGTAGCCGGCGCCGACATAGTCGCAGTTGGCGACGACGCGGCCCCGCTCGATGCCGCCCTTGACGCCGAGCCTCTCGGCCGTCGCCTGGGCCAGATCGTGGACGTTCTCCTCCTGCTTCGGCCGCGGCGCCCGGACGCCGATGCCGAGCACGGGGATGTGGGAGTTGAGCGCCTCGAAGCCGCAGACGAGGCCGGCCTGGGTGCCGGCGCTGCCGGTCGCATGGACGACGTGATCGACCCGCAGGCTGCGCTCGTTGGCCTGATAGGTCAGCTCGATCGCGCAGTTGACGTAGCCCAGCGCGCCCACCGTGTTCGAGCCGCCGCCGGGGATCAGGTAGGGCTTGCCACCGGCCTTGCGGACCTCCTCGGCCACCGGCTCCATGGCGGCGTTCATGTCGCCGCCCGCCGGATAGTCCCTGAGCTCGGCGCCATAGAGTCGGTCGAGAAGCACGTTGCCGTTCCGCTCGTAGTCGGGATCGTCGGTGTCGACCCGGTGCTCGAGAAGGATGATGCAGCGCAGGCCGAGCTTCGCGGCGATGGCGGCGGTCTGGCGGCCGTGATTGGTCTGGATAGCACCCTGCGTGATGATGGTGTCGGCGCCTTGGGCCCGGGCGTCGGCCATCAGGAACTCGAGCTTCCGGGTCTTGTTGCCGCCCGTGCCGAGGCCGGTGCAGTCGTCGCGCTTGATCCACAGCTTCGGCCCGCCCAGGAGCTTCGTGAGGCTCTCCATGGGCTCGAGGGGGGTCGGCAGATGGGCGAAGTGCAGCCGCGGAAAGCGGGCGAGATGCATGGGACGAAGCTCCTGATGGTCCTGGGCGCTCAGACGACGCGACGCAGCGGGCCGCTCGCTTCCGGCAGGGCGCGGCGGCGCTTGGCATAGTCGACCGTCGCCTGCGCCAGGACGGCGGTGCTGTCAACCAGCGGCCGGGACAGATCGCCGTCGCCGAGGACGAGCGGCACCTCGGTGCAGGCGGCGAGAACGGTCTCGGCACCCCTCCCGATCAGCGCCTCGCCGATCTCGCGCATCCCGGCCCTGACGTCCGGCCCGCGATCGCCCGCCTTGATCCGGTACATCAGCTCCATGAACCCCGCCTGCTCGGCATCATCGGGGACGACGGGCTCGATGCGTCGCTCGACCAGCGCCTTCTCGTAGAGGCGGGCCTGCCGGCAGCCCCCGGCCGCGAGCACGCCCACGCGCCTCGCCTCGGGCCAGCCGGCGGCGAGGCTCGCCATCGTCTCGGCGATGATGCTGACGAAGGGAACGTGGATGGCCGCGCGGATCTCGGCCTCGTAGTAGTGCGCGGTGTTGCAGGCCATGACCAAAAAATCGGCGCCGGCCGTCTCGAGCCCGCGGGCCATGGCGACAAGCGCCGGCCCCGCCGACGGCCCGGTGCCCGCGATCGCCTCGTTCCTGTTCGGCACCTTCGGGTTGTCGTCGATCAGGATCCTGAGATGCTCCTGGTCCGTCCGGGCGCCGGTGAGCGCCAGCACGCGGCCGAAGAAGTCGAGCGTCGCGTCGGGCCCGAGGCCGCCCAGGACACCCACCGTCAGATCGCTCACGACACCGCTCATCCTTTGACGATCTCCATGAAGGCGCTGAGCCGATCCGCGTCCAGCGCCGAGCCCGCGCGGACGCCGCTGCACACATCGACCCCGAAGGGCCGCACCTGGCCGATGGCCAGGGCGACGTTCGCCGGCGTCAGGCCGCCGGCCAGGAAGACGGGAACCGATACCGCCTCCACGACGCGCCGGCTGAGCGCCCAGTCGTGGACCCTGCCGGTGCCGCCGAGCTCCTTGACCGCGGCACCGGGCCGGCCGCTGTCGAGCAGCAGGGCGTCGACATGGCCGCCCACGCGCCGCGCCTCATCGACCGCCAACTCGTCCTCGACGTGCACGACCTGGACCAGCCTGAGAGCCGGCAGGGAGCGCCGGAGCCGAGAATAGGTGCTCTCGGCCACGCGATCGACGATCTGCAGCGCCGTGACGCCGGTGGCCGCCGCCTCCTCCTCCAGCGCCGCTGCCTCCGTGGCGCTGCTGAGAAGAAAGGTCGCGACGGGTGGCGGCACCTTGGCGGCGATCGCCTTCGCGACCTCGAGAGGGATCGGCCCCGGCCCGCTCGGCATCGGCCCCACCAGGCCGAGCGCGTCGGCGCCATGGGCGACGGCGAGCGCGGCCTCCTCGACCGAGGCGACGCAGCAGATCTTGACGCGGGTGCGAGCCATCCAAGCGGGTCCGGGCCGTCGGCCGTCAACTCTGCCCGGCTTTTAGGCCGATCGCCGCCGCACGGCCAGAGCGGCAGCGGAGAGGCTCGTGGGGTTGTCGTTGCGCTCGGCCGGCCGGGTCCCTAAGGCGTCGCTCCAGAACCCCATCCCCGAAGGCCGAGCCCCATGCCCCATCTGACCGTCGTGGCCCATCCCCTGGTGCAGCACAAGCTTTCCCTCCTTCGCCAGAAGCAGACCCCGACGGCCGAGTTCCGCCGGCTGGTCAAGGAGATAGCGCTGCTGCTGGGCTACGAGATCACGCGCGACCTGCCCCTCGCGACGATGACGATCGAGACGCCGTTGACCGCCATGGAGAGCAAGGTTCTGGCCGGCAAGAAGGTCTGCCTGATCTCGATCCTGCGCGCCGGCAACGGGCTGCTCGAGGGGATGCTGGACCTCATGCCCTCGGCCCGGGTCGGCCATATCGGGCTCTACCGCGACCCGGCGACGCTCCAGCCGGTCGAGTACTACTACAAGGTGCCCCAGGACATCGCCGAGCGGCCGGTGATCATCGTCGACCCGATGCTGGCGACGGCCAACTCCGCCGCCGCCGCCGTCGCGCGCGTCAAGCGGGACGGAGCCCAGGATATCAAGCTGGCCTGCCTGATCGCGGCGCCCGAGGGCGTGCGGCTCATGGCCGGCGCCCATCCCGACGTGCCGATCTACACGGCCGCCCTGGACGAGCGGCTGAACGACCACGGCTACATCCTGCCGGGCCTCGGCGACGCCGGCGACCGGCTGTTCGGCACCAAGTAGCGGCGCCGACCTCAGGGCGTGGTGGCGAGGAGCGCCGTGCCCTGGACGGTGACGGAAACCTCCTGCTGGCCGGCCTGCGCCACGGGCGCCTTGGCCGCCATCGCCATGGGTGCCGCGCGGTAGATCGGCCCGGGCATCGGCGAGCCGCTGACGTTGAGCTCCTCCCACCCCGCGAGCCTCATGCCCATCGCCTTGGCGACGAGCTCGGCCTTGGCGCGAAGCTCGGCCAGGGCCGGCGCGATCAGGTCCCGCTCCGCCGTGCGCCGCGTCGCGGCCGCGACCGTGTAGTCGAGGCCCACGGTGGCGAGGCCCAGCTCCTGCAGGCGGCCGACGAGCTCGAGGAGCGGCCCCGGCTCGCTCGAGGAGAAGCTCGAGACGCTGGCCGCCCACGTAGCGCGGCTTCTTGCCGTCGTCGCTGCGGCTGTCGACCCTGTAGCTGCCGGTCGAGAACTCTCACCCCCTTCACGGCGTTCGCCTCGGCCAGCGCCTTCGTCATCACGCCGTTGATCCGCGCCTGCAGCCTGCTCAGATCATCGCCTTCGGCGCGCGCATCCAGGGTCGCCACCAGCTCGTCCTCGGTGAGCTCGGTCTGGGCCGACGCGCTGACCGCCAGCTTCGTCGGAGCCGTCCCGTCGGCCTTGCCCGGCATCGGCGCCGCCATGAGCGCCACGGCCATGCTCAGCACGCCAAGTCCTCTCCATGCCACGCTCATCCCTCCCCTTTTGTCCTTTTGCCGAAGCGAGCGGCGGCGATCGCCCGCTTCGGCAGACTATGCCGGAGCACCTACTGCATGAACCAGCCGTGGCTCACGACCATGCTCTGGCCGGTCAAGGCGTTGCTCCCGAAGGCCGCGAAGAAGAGCGCCGTCTCGGCCACGTCCTGGACGGTCGTGAACTCGCCGTCGACGGTCTCCTTCAGCATGACGTTCTTGATCACCTCCTCCTCGGAGATGCCCAGCTCCTTGGCCTGCTCGGGGATCTGCTTGTCGACCAGCGGCGTGCGCACGAAGCCCGGGCAGATGACGTTGGCGCGGACGCCGTGCTTGGCGCCCTCCTTGGCCACCACCTTGGCGAGCCCGATGAGCCCGTGCTTGGCCGTGACGTAGGGCGCCTTGAGGACCGAGGCCTCCTTCG
Source organism: uncultured Alphaproteobacteria bacterium (assembly GCA_963828215.1). Taxonomy (GTDB): domain Bacteria; phylum Pseudomonadota; class Alphaproteobacteria; order Geminicoccales; family Geminicoccaceae; genus CAVTJL01. The sequence goes on from CAWHFO010000042.1 coordinate 196,869, forward strand.
AGTGGACCGAGCCCATGTAGATGATGCTGCCGCCGCGGCCCTGCTTGTACATCTGCCGGAGCGCCGCGCGCGTGGTCAGGAACGCGCCGTCGAGATGGATGGCCAGCAGCTTCTTCCACTTGGCGAACTCGAACTGGTCGATGGGCTCCACGGTCTGGATGCCGGCGTTGCTGACCAGGATGTCGATGCCCCCGAGCTTCTCGGTGACCTTGGCCATGCCGGCATCGACCTGCGCCTCGTTCGAGACGTCCATGGCCACGCCGATATGACCGCTGCCGAGCTCCTTCGCGGTCGCGTCGGCACCCTCCTGGTTGAGGTCGGCGATCGCCACCTTGGCCCCCTCGCGCGCGTAGACGAGGGCGATCTCCTTGCCGATGCCGCTCGCGGCACCGGTGACGACGGCAACCTTCCCTTGCAGACGCATAGGATCTCTCCGGGTTCGTTGGATGGGCCGGCCGCAGGCGCCGAGGCGACGGCCGAGCCTCCTGTGACGCCGGCTATAGCAGAGATCTGGGGCAGGACGGCAGCCTGACCAGCCTGGGGCCGGCTCAGCGCCCGCTGAGGAGGTGCGGCAGCCAGAGGCTGACCGCAGGCACGTAGGTGACGATGAGAAGGACCACCGTGAGAACGACGAGAAAGGGCAGCAACTCCCGCACCACGGTCACCGGCGAGACCTCGCCGATCGAGGCCATCATGTAGATGAGGTAGCCCACCGGCGGTGTGCAGAGGCCGATCATCAGGTTGAGGACGATGATCACGCCGAACTGGACGTTGTCCACGCCCAGCTGCTGGACCAGCGGCAGGAAGATGGGCACGAGGATGATCAGGGCCGCCAGCGGGTCCAGGAACATGCCCACGGCGAAGAACAGGAGGTTGAGGAGGAGGAGGACGGCCCAGCGGGGCGCCCCCAGCCCGCCGATGAGCTGGGCGAACTGCTGGCTCACTCCGCCATTGGCGATGATCCAGGCGAAGATCGACGAGGCGCCCAGGATGACCAGAACCGTGGCCGTGCCGTGGCTCGCGCGCACCAGGGAGGCCCAGACCGCGCGCATCGAGAGCCCGCGGTAGATGAAGACGTCGATCAGCAGCACGTAGAGGGCGGCGATGGCGCCGGCCTCGGTCGCGGTGAAGACGCCGCCGCGGATGCCGCCCACGATGATGATCGGTGCCACCAGCGCGAAGGAGGCCCGGCCGGTCTCGCGCAGGACGGTGCGGCCGGAGGCGCGCGGCGCCCGCTGGATGTCGAGCTGCCCGCAGCGCCAATAGGCGACGATGCCGAGCCCGATGGCGATCAGCACGCCCGGCACGACGCCGGCGAGAAAGAGGCTGCCGACCGAGGCGCCGGCCAGGACCGCGTAGATGATCATCGGGATGGAGGGCGGGATGATGGGGCCGAGGATGGCCGCCGTCTCGATCAGGGCCGCGGCGAAGCCGGACGGGTAGCCCGCCTGCTTCATCGAGCGGACCGGGACCGAGCCGACCGCGGCGGCGTCGGCCACGGCGGAGCCCGACACGCCGGCCATGACGAAGGACGCGAGGATGCCGACCTGGGCCAGGCCGCCACGGATATGGCCGACCAGCGCCTCGGCGAACCGCAGGATGCGGACCAGCACCCCGCCGGCGCTCATCAGCTCGCCGGCAAAGAAGAAAAGGGCGATCGCCAGCAGCGGAAAATTGTCCATGCCCGAGACGAAGAGCTGCGGCACGACCTCGAGCGGCAACCCGGGGCTGAAGACGAGCAGCGTGACCAGCGAGCTCGCGAGCAGCGTGAAGACCAGCGGCACGCCGAGCGCCGCGAGGCCGAGCATCACCACGAGCAGCAGGACGAGCGTCATGCGACGGGAGGCTCGGCTTCGGCCTCGCCGAGGAAGGTGTCGGCGAGCAGCAGGACGAGCCAGAGCACGGCGCCGAGCACGGCGGCCCAGTACATGTACTGGACGGAGAGGCCGAGCGCCGTGAAGTGGTCGTCCCTGGTGAGCTGGACCATCCCCATGCCGCACCAGGCGAAGACAGCGAGAAGGACGGCGGAGAGGATGGCCGGGCCGATCTCCAGGAGCCGGCGCCCGCGGGGGCCGAGGGCGGCCGGCACCAGGTCGATCCGCATGTGCGAGGCGCGGGCGGCGCCGACGAAGATCAGCCAGACGAAGAGGAGCCGTGTCAGCTCCTCGCTCCAGGGCAGCCCGGCACCGAGCAGGTAGCGGCCGATCACCCGCGCGATCGCGACGGCGAGGATCGCGGCCAGGAGCAGTGCCGCCACCGCGTCGACGATCCGGCGCGCCCGCCGCACACCCTCACGCAGAGTGGACGTCACGCGAGCTTGCTGATCGCGTCGACGGTCTCGGAGCCGAACTGCTCGACGTAGGCCTCCTTGCACTGGTCGAAGACCATGCTCTTGAACTTCTGCCTGTCGATATCCTGCGTGACCTTGACGCCGGCCTGCTCGATGGTGGCCAGGTCCTGCCCCTCCTGGTCACGGTTGAGCTTGCGCTGGTAGACGGCCGCCTCGTGCGCGGCCTCGAGGAGAACGGCCTGCTGCTCGGACGTCAGCGACTTGAAGCGGTTGAGGTTCATCGAGACGATCGAGACCGTGTAGGCGTGGTTCGTGTAGGAGAGGTACTTCTGCACCTCCTGGAAGCGATTCGAGCGGATGATGTTGAGCGGGTTCTCCTGGCCGTCCACGGTCCCCGTCTCGAGCGCCAGATAGACCTCCGTGAAGGCCATGGCGTGGGGATGGCGCCCCAGATCTTGAAGGCCTGCACATGGGCCGGGTTCGGCGTGGTGCGGATGCGGTGAGGGATCAGGCGAGACGGGAGGCGACAGGTAAATCTGGGGACACTTCTGGAGCACCGGGGAGACCGGCCGGTGCGGGCCGCCCTCGTCGGCACCGGCGAGTTCGGCCGCACCTTCATCCAGCAGGCGCGGCGCGTCCCGGGCCTGCTGCCCGCGGTCCTCTGCGACCAGGACGTGACCCGCGCCCGGCGGGCTGCGGAGGCGGCCGGCGTGGCGGCGGGCGACATCGTGGTCACCGATGATCGCGCCAGGGCGGAGAGCGCGCTCCAGGCCGGGCGGGTCGTCGTCGTCCAGGACCCGCTCCTCGCCGCCGACCTCGCCGTCGACATCGTGATCGAGGCCACGGGCCAGCCGCACGCCGCCGCAGCCCTGGCCGAGCGCACGATCGCCAATGGCCGCCACCTGGCCATGGTCACCAAGGAATGCGAGATCGTCGTCGGGCCGATCCTCGCCCACAGGGCACGGGCCGCGGGCGTCGTGCATACGCCCGTCGACGGCGACCAGCCGAGCCTCCTGATCGGCCTCGTCGCCTGGGCCGGCGTCCTGGGCCTGCCGGTCGTCGCGGCCGGGAAGTCGAGCGAATCGGACGTCGTCTACGATCCGGCAACGGCAACCGCCACGACCTGGGGGCAGAGCTACCCCATCCCCCGCTGGGCCGACCTCTTCCGCTCGGACGAGGCGAGCGTTCTCGGCCGTCTCGCCGGGCGCGTCCTGCCGGGCGTGCCGCTGAGCACCGTGCCCGATCTCTGCGAGATGGGGATCGTCGCCAACCACACCGGCCTGATGCCGGACCGGCCGGACCTGCACGCGCCGATCGCCCGGACGGTCGAGCTGCCCTGGCTGTTCCGCCCCGAGGAGGCGGGCGGCCTGCTCGGGCGCACCGGCGTCGTCGACATGTTCAACTGCCTCCGGCGGGTCGACGAGCTCAGCTTCGCCGGCGGCGTTTTCGTCACGGTCGAGACGCCGGACGCGCTGACCGGCCGGCTGCTCGCCGGCAAGGGCATCCCGGCCACCGCCGACGGCCGCCACATGATGCTGCACAACCCCGTCCACCTGCTCGGGGCCGAGGCGGTGATGTCGGTCCTCTCGGCGGTCCGGCTGGGCCGGTCGACCGGTGCCGAGGAGTCCCGCCCGCGGGTCGATCTGGTGGCCGAGGCGCGCCGCGACCTCGTGGCCGGAGAGCAGCTCCTGATGGCCGAGCGCCACGAGATCCCCGCCCTCCAGCATCTGCTGAAGCCGGCGCAGGCGCTGGCCGACGACACAGCCGTGCCCTACTACCTCGCGGCCGGCGCCAGGGTGCGGCGCAACGTGCGGGCGGGAACGATTCTCACCCTGGGCGACGTCGAGGTCGATCCGTCGAGCGCGCTCCTGCGTCTGCGCCGGGAGCAGGATCGGGTCTTCGCCATCCAGCCCTTGCGCGACGAGCCCGCGCGCCCGGTCACTCGCGGGTGTCGGCCAGCGTCGCCTCCCGCTCGCGGATGAAGGCCTGCAGGGCCTCGTCGACCCCCGGGTCGATCGGCGGCGGGGCATAGGCGTCCAGCGCCTGCCGGGCCGCCTCGAGCCCGCGCGTCGCGGCATCCTTCGAGCCGTCGAGCTGCCACTGCTCGAAGCTGTTGTTGTCGAACAGCTCGGCCATGAAGAAGGCGTCCTTGAAATGCGCCTGGGTGTGGGCGGCCCCGAGGAAGTGGCCGCCCGGCCCGACCTCGCGGATCGCCTCCATCGCCTCGGCGAAGTCGTCGAAGCGCGGCCCCTGGCCGAGCCGGTGGAGCATCTCCATCTGCTCGGCGTCGAGCATGAATTTCGCGAAGTTGGCGACGAGCCCGGCTTCGGACCAGCCGGCGCAGTGGAGCACGATGTTGGCGCCCGGCCAGGAGGATCGGGAGCATGTTGAAGGCCAATTCGTAGGCCGCCTGGGCGTCGCAGATCTTCGAGCCGGTCAGCATCCCCGATGAGCGCCAGGGCAGCCCGTAGCGCCGGGCGAGCTGCCCGATCATGAGGTTCATCAGCGCCAGCTCGGAGCGTGCCGGCCATGGGGGCGCCCGTCTTCATCGACACGGTCGCGAGGAAGCTGCCGTAGACCATCGGGCTGCCGGGCCGGCAGAGCTGGGCGAAGGCGATGCCCGCCAGCGCCTCGGCGTTGAGCTCGGCGACGGTGGCCACGGGGCTCGCCGGCGTGTTGGCGCCGGCCAGCGTGAAGGGCGAGACGATCACCGCCTGATTGGCGCGGGCATAGACCTTCAAGGCGCCCAGCATGGTCTCGTCCCAGACGAGCGGCGAGTTGGCGTTGACCAGCGAGACGATGACCGTGTTGTCGCGCACGAAGCCGTCGCCGAAGACGATCTCGGCCATCCTGACCGCATCCGCGGCGCGGCCGGGCGCCGTCACGGGGCCCATGAAGCTCTTGTCGGAGTGGCGGATCGCCGAATAGGTGATGTGGAGGTGACGCCTGGCCACCGGCACGTCGACCGGCTCGCAGACGACCGAGCCCGTATTGTGCAGCGCCGGCGCCAGATAGGCGAGCTTGTGGAGGTCGGCCAGGTCCTGGAGGGTGCCGTAGCGCCGCTCGCCGTCGAAGGCGCGCACGAAGGGCGAGCCGTAGTTGGGCCCGAACACCATGCTGTCGCCGCCGATCGGGACGGTGCGCTCCGGGTTGCGGGCATGGAGCGTGAAGCGGGCCGGCGCCTCGGCGACGAGGCTCGCCAACAGCTCGCGCGGGATCCTGACGCGGTGCCCGTCCACGGCGGCCCCGGCCTCGCGCCACATGAGGGCCGCCTCGTCGTCCCGGAAGTCGATGCCGATCTCCTCGAGGATGCGCATCGAGGCGTCGTGGATCATCTCCACCCCCTCGGCGTTCAGCACCTCGTAGAGCGGGAGTCGCCGGATCAGCGCCGGCAGCGCCCTGACCGGCCGCTCGGTGCGCTCCGCCCGCCGGGCGCTCCGCCCGCCACGACGCGTCTCCTGGGCCATGCTGAGCCTCCCCGCTCGGACCGCCTGCCGCCGGTCGATGCCATCGCCCCCCGGCGAGGCAAGCTATAGCGGCGTATTCCGGGCGCGCTGAGCGAGAAGTGGTGCCGGACGCCGCGGTGCCGCTGCCGAGGCGGCGCCGCCCTACCATCCGTAGCCGGGCCACCCGTAATGGCTGTGGAGCTGCTGCTCGCTGATCTGGTCGGCCATGGTGGCCGGGTCCCAGGGTGGGCTCGAATTCGACCTGGGCGCGGGTCACGTTGAGCCTGACGCTGCGCTGCAGCCAATCGATCTCCTGGACCGCATAGGGCGCCAGCCGGACATGCTTGCCCGGCCACCAGCTCTTCGTGTCGATGACGAGGTAGCGGATATCCCAGCTGCCGTCGTCGGCGAGGAAATGCTCGACATGGCCCAGCCCGCCGTCGGTGGCGTGGACGTGATAGCCCAGGACGGCGGTCACGCTGCACAGATGGGGGTCGCCGTCGTGGGGATGGGTCTCCGCGTCCGGTGCCGGGGGCGGCGCCGCCCCGGCGAAAAACGGTGGCGCAGAGAAGGGCGACGCGATGGCATTCGTATCGAAATAGCTCATGCCCCAATAGGGATCCCACCCGTAATAGTCGTACAGATGGGCCTGCATCTGCTCCGACACCGGCTCGTCCTCACGAACGTCCGGGCTCGCCTCGATCTGTTGTCTCGTCAGCTGGACGGTGAGCGCCAGGGAGTCGCCCATGCTCATCATCGCCAGCCCGCGGCCGGGCGGCAGGGCGAGGTCGAGGGGGGCGATCGCCGACGGATGGACCAACACCCGGCGGCCCGGCAGCCAGCTCCCGGTGTCCACCACCAACCAGCGAACCCGCCAGCTCCTGTCGTCGAACAGAAAGTCCTGGACGGTGCCGACCCGCCCATCGCTCGCCTCGACGGGGCATCCCTTCAGACCGGACATCACGAGCAGCATGGCGCAATCCTCCCTGGATGTTCGCGCCGCTGTCCGGGCCCCCAGGGATGCCAGCGCGCGACCGAAGGCACGATCGAGGCCCGTAGACCGGATTTCCCGGAGGCTCCCGTTGCCGGCATGACGGTGCTCGCCCGAGGGCCGCGGGTCAACGAGAAGAGGGATATGCGGGACAGGACGGGGGCCGCGCAGTCCCCGCTGCGGCCGGGCCGCCCTCGCGGGCGCCGTCGCGTGGCGCAGCCTGCGAAACGCGCTAGGATGCGGCCGCCCAGAAGATCGGGGAGGAGGCTCATGGCAACGTCCCGCGCGATCATGCTCTATGGCACCGACGCACCCCGGCCCGAGGCGCGCCTGCTCCGGGCGGGGCCGCTCAGCGTCGAGCTCGAGGGCGGAGCCATTCGCTATGTGCGTTACGGAGGCGTCGAGGCGATCCGCGCCATCGACTATCTCGTGCGCGATCGGAACTGGGCCACGCCGGCCGCGCGCCTGTCGGACCTCACAGTCGAGGAAGATGCCGGCCGCTTCCTCGTCCGGTATGTCGGCACGCTCGACGAGGCCGGCCTGAGCTATCGCTATCGGGCCACCATCGAGGGGTCGGAGCGCACCGGGCTGCGCTTCCACGTCGAAGGCGAGGCGCTCGACGCCTTCGAGACCAACCGCTGCGGCTTCGTCGTCCTCCATCCCATCAAGGGCGTCGCCGGCGCCCCCGTCCTGGTCACCCACACCGACGGCCGCGAGGAGGCGACGGCCTTTCCGGAGACGATCAGCCCCGGCCAGCCGATCCTCGACATCCGGGCCCTGCGCCACGAGCCGGTCCCCGGCCTCGCCGTCACCTGCCGGATGGAGGCCTCTCTTCCGCTCGATCCCGCCGGGAAGTTCGAGATGGAGGATCAGCGCAACTGGACCGATGCCTCCTACAAGACCTATGTGGGCTCGCTTCTCGATCCCTGGCCATATCGGCTCGAGGCCGGCGAGGCCTTGACGCAGACGGTCAGGGTGACGTTCGAGGGCGACGCCGGGGCGGCCGCGGCGACGGCCGGGTCCGGTGAGGTGACGCTCGGCCTCGGCGGTCCGAACGGCCGGACGATACCGCCGATCGGCATCGGCATGATGCCCGAGGACGCGGCCACCGCGCGCGAGGCCTTGGCGATCGCCCGCACCCTCGGACCACGGCACCTGGTCGGCTGGCTCGAGCCGGACGCCGGCGACGCCCAGGAGACTCTCGACAGCTACCGGACCGTCGCCCGGTCCTGCGCGGCGCTCCTGCAGCTCGAGATCGTCCTGCCCAACGTCGCGGCGCCGTCTGCCGAGCTGGCCCAGGCGGCGGCGCTCTGTCGCGAGGCCGGGCTTGTCCCGGACGCGGTGATCGCCTGCCCGAGACCCTACCTGAAAAGCCATCAGCCCAGCGGACCCTGGCCGGATGTCCCGCCCCTGGAGGAGATCTATGCCGCGGCGCGGGCAGCCTTCCCGAGGTCCCGGATCGGCGGCGGCATGCTCTCCTACTTCACCGAGCTCAACCGCAAGCGCCCCCCGGCCGGGGCCATCGACTTCGTGAGCCACACCACCTGCCCCATCGTCCACGCCGCGGACGACCGCTCGGTCATGGAGACCCTCGAGGCCCTGCCCAGCGTCGCCCTGAGCGTCAGAGCCTTCTGCCCCGGAACGGCCTACCGGGTCGGCCCTTCGGCGATCGGCATGCGCCGCAACGCCTACGGCTCGGCGCCGATGGCCAATCCCGGCGCCCGACGGCTGGCGATGGCCCAGGCCGACCCGCGCCAGCGGGGCCTGCTCGCCGCCGCCTGGACAGCCGGCTATGCCGCCGCCATGGTCGCCGCCGAGGTCGAGGCCCTGGCCCTCAACCATCTGACAGGAGCTTCGGGCGTCGTCGCCGACGATATGGATCGGGCCTCGACAGGCGTGGGCGGGCACGGGCCGCGGGTGCGCCCGGTCTTCCACGTCATGCGCGCCCTCGCCGGCGGCTCGGGAGCTCCCTGTCTCGATCTCGCCGTCGGCGGCGACGGAATCGCGGCGCTGGGCTGGCGGCGGGACGGCCGAACGACGATCCTGGCCGCCAATCTCACGGATGGCCCGATGGCGCTCGCGCTGGGCCAGCCGATGCAGGCACGCATCCTCGATGCGAGCACCTTCGCGGACAGCGGTGCTGCGCCCGACTGGCTCGACCGGGCGCTGCCGCGGCAGGACGGCCGGCGGCTGGAGCTGGACGCCTACGCCGTCGCGTTCCTCGAGATGCGCTGAGGCCCTGCCGGGCTCAGGCCAGGTACTGGCCGCCGTTGACGGTCAGCGTCGAGCCGGTGATGAAGCCGGCGTCGTCGGCCACGAGAAAGACGACGCAGCGGGCGACCTCCTCGGGCTCGCCCAGCCGGCCCACGGGGATCTGCGGCAGGATCTTGGCCTTCAGCACGTCCGCCGGAACCGCCTTCACCATCTCGGTCGCGATGTAGCCCGGGGCCACGACGTTGACCGTGACCCCCTTGGCGGCGCTCTCCTGCGCCAGGGCCTTCGAGAACCCGATCACGCCGGCCTTGGCGGCCGAGTAGTTGACCTGGCCGAACTGGCCCTTCTGGCCGTTGACCGACGAGATGCTCACGATGCGCCCGAAGCCGCGATCGCGCATCCCCTCGATGACCGGGCGGGTCATGTTGAAAAGCGAGTCGAGGTTCGTGCCGACCACGGCGCGCCACTGCTCCGGCGTCATGCGGTGCAGGGTCGTGTCGCGCGTGATCCCGGCATTGTTGACCAGAATCTCGACCGGGCCGAGCGCGCCGGTCACGGCCTCGATGCCCTGCCGGCAGGCCTCGGCATCGCCGACGTCCCACTTGAAGGTGCGGATGCCGGTCTCGGCCTCGAACCGGTGGGCGACCTCCTCGTTGCCGCCATAGTTGGCGGCGACCTGATAGCCCGCCGCCTTGAGAGCGATAGAGATGGCGGCGCCGATGCCTCGCGTGCCGCCCGTCACCAATGCTACCCGCGCCATGATCGTCCTCCCTGCTTCTTTCCCGCGCCGGGCCCGCCTCGTCGCGCCCGGCGCGGCGGCCCGCTTCGTGGCGGGCCTCGACCGACCCCAGGCCGGGCCGCGCCGGCCACGGCCCCGCCCGACGATGCCCCCTTCAGGCTCGCGCGACGCACATGGCGATGCCCATGCCGCCGCCGATGCACAGCGTCGCCAGGCCCTTCTTCGCGTCCCGCTTCTGCATCTCGTGCAGCAGGCTGACCAGCACCCTGGCGCCCGACGCGCCGACCGGATGGCCGAGGGCGATGGCCCCGCCATTGACGTTCACCCGGCTGGTATCCCAGCCCAGATCCTTGTTCACGGCGCAGGCCTGCGCGGCGAAGGCCTCGTTGGCCTCGATGAGATCGAGGTCGCCGACCTTCCACCCGGCCTTCTGCAGCGCCTTCCTGGAGGCCGGAATCGGGCCGCTGCCCATGAGCGCCGGATCGACGCCGACCTGGGCCCAGGAGACGATGCGGGCCAGCGGTGTCAGGCCGCGGCGCGACGCCTCGTCGGCGGTCATCAGCACGACCGCGGCGGCACCGTCGTTGATGCCGGAGGCGTTGCCGGCCGTGACCGTGCCCTCCTTGAGGAAGGCCGGGCGCAGCTTGGCCATCGCCTCGAGCGTCGCCCCGAAGCGGGGATACTCGTCGGTGTCGACGACGACGTCGCCCTTGCGGGTCTTGACCGTCACCGGCGTGATCTCGTCCTTGAAGCGGCCCGACTTGACCGCCTCCTCGGCCTTGTTCTGCGAGGCCACGGCGAAGCGGTCCTGCTGGTCCCGGGTGATCTGCCACTTCTCGGCCACGTTCTCCGCCGTGTTGCCCATGTGGTAGCCGTTGAAGGCATCCCAGAGGCCGTCCTTGATCATGGTGTCGACCATCTCGAGCGACCCCATCTTCTGGCCGTTGCGCAGATGCGCGCAGTGCGGGGCCTGGCTCATGCTCTCCTGGCCGCCGGCCAGGACGATGGAGGAATCGCCGTTCTGGATCGCCTGGAAGCCGAGCGCCACCGCCTTGAGGCCCGACCCGCACAGGATGTTGACGCCGTAGGCCGGCACCTCGACCGGCACGCCGGCGTTCACCGAGGCCTGGCGGGCGGGATTCTGACCCTGCCCGGCCGTCAGGATCTGCCCGAGGATCACCTCGGAGACCTCGGCCGGGGCGACCTTCGCCCGATCGAGCGCCGCCTTGACCACCGTCGCCCCCAAAGCGTGGGCCGGGAGGCCGGCAAGGGCCCCGTTGAAGCTGCCAACCGGCGTCCGCGTGGCGCTGACGATGACGATCTCGGTCATAGGCGGTGTCTCCCCATCCGATCCCGTGAATGATCTCCAGCTAGCTTTTAGTCTCCGGGGACGCCCGCTTGCAATGGCGACGGCTCGCGGCCATGCGGACGCCCCCGCCGTCGCGCGCATTAGGGAAGTGGAAAGGTTTGTGGCGCAAACTCGCGGGCGATGGGGTTGTTCCTAGGGAGAGATCTCGTGATCCAGTCTATCCGCAGGTTCGTCGCCGACGAGAGCGGCGCCACAGCGATCGAGTACGGCCTGATCGCCGCCCTCGTGTCGGTCGCGATCATCGTCGTCCTGACGCAGCTCGGTGGGAGCCTCAACACCACCTTCACGACCATCAAGGACAAGCTCGACACGGCCGGCGCCGCGCCGGCCGGCTGAGTCGCGCTCGGACCGGGCCCCGGCGCGGCCAGCGCCGCGCCGGGGCCCGCCCGCCGAGCCGCCCACCACGGTCCGGTCGTGACCCGAGCGGGTCCCGGTCCGGTGGAGAGGCTGCCGGCGTCATTCGTCCAACATGTCGGCCGTTCGGCCGAACCGTCATCAGGAGAGGCGTGCCCTCGATGGCCGAAGTGTTTTGGGGTGCCGCTCTCGTCGGCCTGCTCGCGGTCGCCGCGTGGCACGATGTCCGACGGCGCACCATCCCGAACTGGATCTCGGCCGCGCTGGTCCTGCTCTGGTTGGGGCGATCGCTGGCCGAGGGTCGTCTCGGGCCCGCCGGCGGCGCCCTCGGTGTCGCCGGTCTCGTCCTCGCGGTCGGCTATCTCGCCTGGATGGGCGGCTTTCTCGGCGGCGGCGACGTCAAGCTGCTGGTGGCGACCGCGCTCTGGGCGGGGACCGCCGGCCTGCTGACCTTCCTGCTCGCGACCAGCCTGGTGGGCGGGGCGCTGGCCCTGGCCGTCGGGCTGACCCGCCGGCTCGCCACGGCGCGCCGGAGCGGCAGCATGAGGGGCGCGTCGCCCGAGCCGGCAGCGCCCGGCTCGTCGGCCTCCGCGCCGAGCACCGCGGCCGCCTTCACGACCGTTCCCTACGCGGCTGCCATCCTGGCGGGTGGCATCTGGTCCTGGCTGGCCTCGCACCCCTTCTGACGGACACCGGCCCATGCGCAGCATCCTCTATATCGTCCTCGTCGCGATCATCGGTGGCTCGGGTGTCCTGGCCACGCGGGCCTGGCTCGATGGACAGAAGCGGCCGGTCGCCGCGCAGGCCCCGACCGCCCCCTTCAAGGAGGTCCTGGTCGCCGCCGCCGATCTCGGGACGGGCTCGTTCATCCAGCCGACCAGCGTCCGTTGGCAGCGTTGGCCCGATGTGACGCTGCCCGACGCCTACCTGGTGCGCAGCGCCCATGCCATCGACGACCTGGTCGGCGCGGTGGTCCGCCAGCCGGTCCATGCCGGCGAGCCGATCCTGGAGGGGTCCGTCGTCAAGCCGGGCGATCGCGGCTTTCTCGCCGCCGTGCTGGCGCCCGGGATGCGTGCCGTCTCGGTGCCCGTCGACGAGGCCTCGAGCAACGCCGGGTTGATCTTTCCGGGCGATCGAGTCGATCTGATCCTGACGCAGGTCCTGCGCCCGGATCGCGAGGACTCGGCCGGGGCGCCCCGTCGCGTCAGCGAGACCGTCCTCGACAATGTGCGCGTCCTCGCGATGGGGCGCCGCCTGTCCAATCCCAAGGGCGACGAGCCGGCCAACGGGCCCGTCCGCACCACGACCCTCGAGGTGAGCCCGGCCGGCGCAGAGAAGGTCGCCCTCATCACCGAGCTCGGCAAGCTCTCGCTGAGCCTTCGGAGCCTCGCGGTGGCGGACCCCGCGCACGCGCCCGCCCCCTCCGACCCCGCCCGTGTGACCTGGGACCGCGATGTCAGCCACGCTCTCGGCGACAAGGGCGCCGGCGGCTCTCGCCCGGGTGTCATCGTGATCCGTGGCGATGCGCCTCGGACCGCGGCATCCGCCAAGGATGGGAGCTCCTAGCCATGCGCCTACGCCTGTCCCGACGCCTCCTCGGCCGGCGGCCCCTCGTCTCCCTGGCCCTTTTGGCCTGCGGCCTCCTACTCGTCGACGCCGCCGGGGCCGCCGCCCCCGAGGCGCCGGCCGAGACGACGACCATCGTCGTGGAGGCGCACCAGGGCCGGGTCCTGACCCTGCAGCAGCCGGCGACGGCGGTGTTCGTGGCCGACCCGGAGATCGCCGACGTCCAGGCCCAGTCGCCGACGCTTCTCTATCTGTTCGGCAAGCGGGCCGGAGCGACCAGCGTCTTCGCGGTCGATGCCGACAACAAGGTCGTCCTCCGCCGGACCGTGGTGGTGCAGCACGACATGCCGCGCCTCCGGGCGGCGCTCGCCGCGGCTGCCCAGGGTGCGGCGGTCGAGGTGGACTCGATCGATGGCGGCATCGTCCTGCGGGGCGAGGTCGAGAGCCCCGCCACCGCCGAGAGCCTCCGCAGCCTCGCCTCGACCTTCCTCGGTGACAAGGAGACGCTCGTCAACCGCCTCACCGTGCTGGCGCCGACGCAGGTCAGCCTTCATGTCCGCGTGGCCGAGGTGTCGCGCGACGTCACGAAGCTCCTGGGCGTCAATTGGCAGGCCCTGCTCTCGCCCGGCAGCTTCGTCTTCGGCCTCGCCACCGGGCGAGACTTCACCGGATCTGGGCGCGCCCTTCTCGCGCCTGAGCGACGCGAACGGACCCGCCAACGCGCTGTTCGGCAACTACACGTCCGGCAGTGTCGACGTGAGCGCCATCATCGATGCGCTCGAGCGCGAGAATCTCGTGACCGTGCTGGCCGAGCCCAATCTGACGACCCTCTCCGGCGAGACGGCGAGCTTTCTCGCCGGCGGCGAGTTCCCGGTGCCGGTCGGGACCGGAACGGGAAACAACGACATCCAGATCGAGTTCAAGCAGTTCGGCGTCAGCCTCGCCTTCACGCCGACGGTGCTCAGCGCCAACCGCATCAGCCTGCGGGTGCGCCCCGAGGTCAGCGACCTCAGCGACCGAGGCGCGATCAAGGTCAACAATCTCGTGATCCCGGCCTTGTCGACCCGTCGGGCGGAAACGAGCATCGAGCTCGCCAGCGGGCAGAGCTTCGCCATCGGCGGGCTGATCTCGAACCAGACGCGCAACAATGTCGACAAGCTGCCGGGCCTCGGCGATCTGCCGGTGCTCGGGCCGCTGTTCCGCTCCACCAGCTTCCAACGCAACGAGACGGAGCTGGTCATCATCGTCACGGCCTATCTCGTGCGCCCGGTGCCGGCCGCCCAGCTGGCGACACCGCTCGACGGTTACCGGCCCGCCAGCGACCTCGAGCGCCTTCTCGACGGTCGGCTGGCCAGGTCGGGCGTCGTGCCGGGCGAGCAGCCGCAGCCTGCGCCGCCGACCGGCCGGCTGCTCGGTGCCGCCGGCTTCGTTCTGGAGTGACACGCATGGTCCCGACCACGATCCCACGGTCTCGCGCGTTCGCTGGCGCGATCGGCGGCCTCGCCTTTTGCCTTCTGTCGTCTTGTGCCCCGGTGCCCGCCGCCCCGACGCCTCCGGAGTTCGGGCACGAGGCCAGCGCCTTGCCGGTCCTGCTCGAGCATCCCGTACAGTTCGAGACGGATTCGCCGCGTCTCTCGGCGAGGGAGGCCCGAGCGCTCGACGCGTTCCTCGACACGCTCGGACGGACCCCGGATCGGCGGATCGTGGTGCTCGGCCGGGCGGACGAGCGCGCCGGCGACGCCTACAACCTGGCGCTGTCGGCGCGGCGGGCCGACGCCGTCGCCGCCGAGATCCGCGCGCGCGGCTTCAGGGAGGTGAGCCTGCGCGCTCTGGGCGAGGAGGCGCCGCTGGCCTCCGGGAGTGGCGAGCAGGCGTGGCGGCAAAACCGCCGAGCCACTGTCCTGGTCGTGGCCGCCCTGGCGGGGCCGCTCGCCTGTCCCGACTGGAGCGGCAATCTCGCCTACGATCCGAGTAATGCCACGTCGAGCAATTTCGGGTGCGCCACAGCAGCCAATCTGGCGCAGATGGTCGCGGACCCCTTGGACTTGGCGGGAACGCGGACGTTGGGGGGTGCCGATGCGTCGCGCGAGGCTGACGCCGTCCGCCGCTATCGCGACGGAAAGGTTCAGCCGCTCCTGGCCACCGGGTCCGTCCCATGACGACGGTCCCGAGCACCGAGCATGCGGCGGCGACCGCCGACCGCCCCTATCTCAAGGCCTTTCTGCTCGACGAGCCGACCCGCGAGATCGTCGAGAAGGTCTCGGCAGAGCTGATGATCCCGCATGCGGCGGTCAGGCGCGGCGGGATCAGGGACGCCATCGCCCAGCTCGGAGAAAGCCGGTCGCCCCGGCTCCTGGTGGTCGACATCTCCGATCGGGATCTGCCGCTCTCGGACATCAACGAGCTGGCCGAGGTCTGCGAGCCCGGCGTACGCGTCATCGCGGTGGGCGACCGCAACGATGTCGGGCTCTTCCGCGACCTGATGAACAGCGGGGTGGCCGACTATCTGGTCAAGCCTCTCACGACCCAGCTGCTGCATCGCTCGTTGCTGAACGCCGTCGAGGGAGCCTCGCCGGCGCGCCAGACGAGCCGCCTCGGGCGCCTCGTCAGCGTCGTGGGCGCACGCGGCGGGGTCGGCGCGACCATGATCGCCACCAGCTGCGGGTGGGTCATCGCCAACCAGCGGCATCGCCGGGTCGCCCTCCTCGATCTCGATCTTCAGTTCGGCTCGGCCGGCCTCAGCCTGGACCTCGAGACCTCGCGCGGGCTCCGCGACGCGCTCGAGAGCACGACCAGGATCGACAATCTCTACCTCGAGCGAACGATGGTGAGGCACAGCGACTCCTTCCACCTCCTGGGGGGCGAAGAAGCCATCGAGGAAAGGCTCGAGCTCGACCCGCAGGCTCTCGAGGTCCTGACCAGCGAGCTGCGGGCCAAGTATCATTTCGTTATCATGGATGTCCCCCGCCACGCGGGCAGCCTCACGCGCGGCGCCCTCGAGTCGAGCTCGAATGTCGTCCTAGTGACCGATCTGTCCATCGCGGGGATGCGCGATAGTCTGCGCCTGATCCAGTTCCTATCGGCCACCAATGCCGGTTGTGGGGTGATGATCGTCGTCAACCGCCTGGGAGAGCATAGGGACCGCATGCTGAAGATCAGCGATTTCGAGAAGGGGATAGGCCGCGCAGTCGACGTTACCGTCCCCTTCCAGCGCCGCCTGCTGGCCCAGGCTATCGACGCGGGAGAGCCTGTGGCGAGCCGCTCGAGGCCGGTAGCACGGGCTGTCGATGCGATCGTGACGGAGTTGTGCGGCGGCTCCGCCTCGCAGCGCCGCCTCTTCCACCGCCTGTTTGCCGCCTAGGGCCGGAGCATCCATGTTCGGACGGAGAACGGCACCCGATCCGTCGCCGGAGCCCCCGAGGCCGCCCGGCTCGCCGCAAAGCCCGTCAGCCGCAGGCCCGCCTAGCCAGCCCGCCGAGCCCCGCGAGCCGCTCGCCAAGCGGTCGCCGATCGACATCGGCTCCCGCTCCGATCCAATCCGCGCCGCCCTGGCACAAATCCAGAAGGACCTCTACGAGCGCGTCGAGCCCACCGCAGCCACCAAGCTGCCACGGCAGGAGCTCTACCGTCAGGTGTCGGAAATCATCGGCGAGCTTCTGGGGGAGCGCCGACTCTCGCTCACCGTGCGCGACCAGGAGGCGCTCTGTCGCTCGGTGGTCGACGACATGGTCGGCTATGGCCCTCTCGAGCCCCTGCTCCACGACGACACGATCAGCGACATCATGGTCAACGGACCGGCCCAAGTCTACATCGAGCGGGCCGGGAAGCTCGATCTGACCGCCGTGACCTTTCGCGACAATCAGCACGTCATGAACGTGGCGCAGCGAATCGTGACGCGCATCGGCCGCCGCATCGACGAGACGGCGCCCGTCTGCGATGCCCGGCTGGAGGACGGCAGCCGCGTCAACATCATCGCCCCCCCGTTGGCGATCGACGGGTGCTCGATCTCGATTCGCAAGTTCTCGAAGAAGACGATCACGCTCGACACGATGGCCCAGCGGGCGAGCGCGAGCGAGGCGCTCTCGCAGCTCCTCAAGGTCGCCGCCGCGAGCCGCCTCAACATCGTCATCTCGGGCGGAACGGGCTCCGGCAAAACGACTCTCCTGAACGCGCTCTCGCGGGTCATCGACACGGGAGAGCGGGTGGTCACGATCGAGGATGCGGCTGAGCTGCAGCTTCAGCAACCGCACGTCGTGCGCCTCGAGACGCGGCCGCCGAGCCTCGAAGGCACCGGCGAGGTCACGATCCGCGACCTCGTGCGCAACGCACTCCGCATGCGTCCCGACCGGATTATCTGTGGCGAGGTGCGCGGGGGCGAGGCTCTGGATATGCTGCAGGCAATGAACACCGGTCATGACGGCTCGATGTGTACCCTGCACGCCAACAGCCCCCGGGAGGCCCTGAGCCGCATCGAGAACATGGTGTCGATGGCCGCCACCAACCTCTCGATGCACGCGATACGGATGCAGGTCGCGGCGGCCGTGAACCTCATCATCCAGGTCGCCCGGATGCGCGACGGCGTCCGGCGGGTGACCCACGTCACGGAGTTGGTCGGCATGGAGGGTGACATCATCACCATGCAGGACCTTTTTCTCTATGTGTACGAGTCCGAGGACAAGGACGGCAGGCTGGTCGGTTCGTTCCGCTCCACGGGCATCCGGCCCAAATTCCTCAGGCGGGCGGCCTATTACGGCCTCGAGAAGACACTGCTGTCGGCTCTGGAGATGTAGGCAACGGTCATGGCGATCGGTCGATGAACACCACGCTCCTCGCGGCCGTGCCGGCGCTCGTCCTGGCGAGCGCCCTGCTGTTGGGGCTGGCCCTTCACCACGATCGCCGGAGCAGGCGCTTCGGCGAGCGCGCGTCGCGGGTCGGCCAGGAAGGCACGTCCAGCTCGACGGCGGCGATACGGACCCCGGACCTGTCGCTACGCAAGGCCAGCCAGCCCCTTCGCCTCGGTCGTCTGGCCGATCTGGCTGCCGCGATCGTGCCGCGGCCACAGATGATCTCCACGGCACTGGCCCGATCGCGGATTGCCCTCTCGGTCGGCGATTTCGTCGCCATCAGCGTCGCTCTCAGTCTGGCGGCAGCCCTCGCCGCCTGGTTTCTTCTGGCGTCGCCGAGCGCCGCCGCGGGGGGGGTAGCGCTCGGGATCGCGGTACCGGCATGGGTCGTCAGATCCAGGATCCGGCGACGCGAGGTTCGGTTTCTTCGCGACATGCCCGATGCCATCGACCTCGTCGTGCGAGCCGTGCGATCGGGCCTGCCGGTATCCGAAGCGGTCGGTACCGTCGCCGACGAGTTCGAAGGGCCGATCTCCGAGATCTTCGGAACACTCGATGCCCATCTGCGCATTGGGATGGACATCAACGACGCCCTTTGGATGGTCGCCCGGAGCATGCCCCTGCCCGAGTTCCGCTTCTTGTCGCTGAGCATCGCGATCCAGCGTGAGACAGGCGGCAATCTGGGCGAGATCCTCCGCAATCTCAGCACCACGCTGCGCCGGCGTCAGCAGTTCCAGCTCAAGATCAAGGCAATGAGCTCGGAGGCCCGATCGTCCGCGCTGATCATCGGCAGCCTGCCCTTCATCGTCGCGACGCTGGTCGCCTTCGTGAACCCGACCTACATCGCGCGCCTCTGGGCCGATCAGCGCGGCCTCTTCGTCCTCTCCATGGGGATCGCCAGCCTGTCGCTCGGCTTCGTGACCATGAAGCGTCTCGTCAAGATCGTCGACTAGAGCGTGGCCCGAGACGTGTGCGGACGGCCCTCTGCTACAACACTCGAAGAGGACGAGACGAGCGCGGCCCGGGGGCCGTCACCGGGCTGCACTCGCTCTCATCCTGGCCCATGTGCGGCCGGGCTTGCGATCATGGGTGAGATCCCGGGAGCGGAACGGAGCTCTAGGCTGTGGATGTCTGGCGGATCGAGGGCGCCACTGGGCGACGAGCCCAGAGGCCCGCCGGTGATGCCGAGCCAGGAAACCGCTTCGGCGCCCAGGACCGCATCCGCGCAGCCGCTCGGCGTCCAGCACGATACGGAGCGCTGCGTCGCCGATCCCTCTAGGGACGAAGAGCGGCAAGGCGGTCCCGCCAAGCGCCGACTCGGTGAACCGGGTCCGCGCCCCCGTGGCGGGCCCGGCCGGCCCGCGGCTCATCGGGACGGGCGCGATGGCTTCCGCCGCGCACTCCGCCGGCTCGCGCAAAGACGGCGGCCCCGCCCTCGGGGCTGCGCCCAGATCGAACGGGCCGGCCAAGGAAATCTTCGTCGTCCCGTCGACCGCTGGCGAGACGACCCGATACGCGGTCAGCGACCGCCTGGAACTGGATCGGCGGCCGGTGCAAGTTGGCCGGTCGGCCGTGCCGGGGCTTGGCCGGACCGGAAAGAACGCCATGCGACCGGCGCGCCACGGAAGGCACCGGCCGGCGGCGCGGTCGAGCCGCTCGCATGGTCAATCTCGGACGCCATAGGGTGAGTGAGCAGCCGTGCGCGACGCGAGCAGAGTAAGACGCCGTATCCGGAGCATCGGAAGCGGCCCGTCTCGACCGACGGAGCCGGTGGCAAGCGCCGCTCCGGGCCCGCAGACGCCCTCCCGTCAGCAAGGCGGCGACAAGTCCAGCCTCCTCAAGACCAAGTCTGGCGATCAAGGCGCCCACAACTCCGGGACGGGGGGAGCATCCGGGCTGTCCGGGCTCGCCCAGCCCAAATGGTACCTCGCCCTTGTCTCGGGCTCGCTGGCGCTTCTCATCCAGCACTATCTCTCGGACAATTCCCTGTACCTGATGCTGACGCCGACGCTCGCGGCGATCGCGCCCTTGATCCTGATGCCTCTCTACGATAGCCGCCAGGCGGCGGCGCATCGCCTGAGGATCGAGCGCCAAGTTCCAGATGCGCTCGATCTCCTCGTCGTCTGCACGGAAGCCGGGCTGAGCCTCGACAGCGCGATCCAGCGCATCGGCAAGGAGCTGGGGTTCACGGCGCCGGAGCTGGCCTTCGAGCTCAGCGTGACCTCTGCGGAACTCTCACTTCTGCCCGATCGGCGGACCGCCATCGCCAATCTCGCGAAGCGCACCGGGAGCCCGTCTCTTCGCGTCCTCACGACCGCCCTCGTCCAAACCGAGAGATACGGCACCCCGATCGCGCAGGCGCTGCGCATCCTCTCCAACGAGATGCGGGATCAGCGCATGCTGAGGGCCGAAGCGAAGGCAGCCCGCCTCCCGGCCATCATGACGATCCCTCTCATCGTGTTCATCCTGCCCACCCTTTTCGTGGTCATCATCGGACCCGCCTTGCTGCAGATCTACGACATCCTCTTGGCGCAGAGAGGATGATCCCGTTCTTTGCGCAGAGAGGATGGTCCCGCCGTCAAGCCGCCGGACGCTCGACCGGCCCGTCGCGAGCTATGTCGTAGCGGTCGCCGACGCTGCCGACCGGCGGCCCGCTGCCCGCCTCGGCGAACTGCTCGGGATCGTTGATCGAGACGTGCTCCACGCCGCGCGTCGCGCCGCTGCACGGGGCCCCTCCATGGCGAGGCCGGGGGGCACGGAGCGCTCGCTCCGGGGCATCGTGAGCGCGGCCCGCCTGGGCGATCCGCGACAGGCGCCAGCCAACGACCCGTCTCAGGCGGACACCTCCGACAACCGCTCGATTCCGACCGTCTGATTGCTCGTTGGGTGTATATTCATGAGATGCGGGCGCACCTGCGCCATTTCTATGCCGATTTGGGCCCGATTGGTCGAGAATTCTGGGGCTTCTCGATCAAGCGGACGCGGTTCGCCCCTCGGACCATCGCCATCGGCCCATGTTGTAGGCGATGTTGGCCATGATGATCGTCGCCTCGGCGCGCTTGAGGCCGATGCTGCGGATGCTGAGCTTCATGCGGTCCTTTTGCTGCGCGAAGACGTGCTCGACCGTCGCACGGACCTTGGATTTCTTGGCATTGGCCCTGGCCGTGCGCTTCGACATCGGCTTGCCGACGGGCTTCCGGCGGTGGATCTGGCTGGTCTTGCCGCGATCGGCCAGGAAATCCTCGTTGGCCTTCGAGCGGTAGGCGGTGTCGGCCCAGACATCGGAGGCCGTGTTCGTCGGATCGATCAACCCCTCGCGCAACCGGGCACCGTCGTGGGCGGCGGCGTCGGTGACCTTGTGCCGGCGGATAAAGCCGTGCCGTTGGTCGATCCCGATGTGGGATTTGTAGCCGAAGGCAGGGATGGCGAGGTCGCGCTTGACGCTGCCATCAGCCTCGACCTTGCCTTTGCTGGTCTTGACCGTCCAACGCGCGTCGGTGTCCTTCTGCGCCGCCTTGGCGGGCTGGTCGGGCCAGATCTCCGCAGCGTTCTTGCCCGCCTTGATCGCCGCCTTCTCCTCCTCGGTGTTGCGCTGCCGCGGCGCTGCCACCAGGCTCGCGTCGACGATCTGCCCCGACATCGGCAGATAGCCGGCATCCTTGATCGCCTGGTCGAGACGGGCAAAGAGCTTATCCAGCGCACCCGCGCCGATCAGCGCCTCACGAAAATCCCACAAGGTATTGGCGTCGGGCACCGGGTCGGCAATGGTCAGGCCACAGAACCGCATCCAGGATAGCCGGTCACGCACCAGATGCTCGGTCGCTTCGAAGCCCAGACCGTGCTGCGCCTGAAGATATAGCATCTTGAATTTCAAGATCGCATCGAACGGCGGCCTGCCGCCCTTCGACCTGTCCATGCGGCCGAGGGCTTCGTCCAGAACCGGCCGGAACAGCTCGAAGTCGACGATCGCCACGAGCTTCTCCAGCGGATCCCCCTGCTCGGAGAGCTCGCGCAGACGCTCCTCGACGCTCCAGAATCCCGCCTGCTTCGGCAAGCCACGCCTCCCTCGCCAGCAACCCTAAGCTACTTCAAACTGGCGAAATCCGCGAGGTTTCCGGAGGCTTCCACACGAGCGTCGCCCGAGAAGGCGACGTGGACGAAGCCAGCCCGACCGCCGGTGTCCATGAGGTCCGAAGCCCATCTACCGGAGAGGCGGATGATCCGATGGCGGCGCCTGGAGCCGACGGCTCGCGCTGTCTGCCGGGCAAGGCGTCGCCCCAATCGCAGATGGTCGTCTGCGGAGCCTCGCCGCGCAGGACGCCCTCAAGGCCCATGGCGCTCAGCGGCCGCGCTACGAACCATCAGGCGACCCCGACCCCCTCGCGGACAGCCTGCCGCCGGACAGAGCGCAGCCCGAGGATCTTCAGGCTCTCGGCTCGGACGCGGCGGATGGGATCGCGCGGGACGGGAGCGCGGCGCACCCGTCGCGGCGCTTTCGAGTGGCCGGCACAACGGGTGGCTTGGGTGTGACGTTCGACGGATGATCCGCAGCACCGTGCAGATCGGCTCGATGCCGTGGGCGCCCCCGGAGATCGTAGGCGAGCGCGATCTCGGGTCGCGCCTATGGGCGGGCGCCAACCTACGAAGACATGCCGACGGCTTGCGCGGGATCTCGTTGGCCAGCGTAGCTCCCGGATCTCCCGCTCCAGCGCATCGATCCGCTGCAGCAATCGAGCCGCTCGGTGCCCAGAGCGACCTGGTCCCTATCGGGCTCGATCACAGCGCGCCGCACGCGCAGGACAGGCGCCACGGGATACGTCCTCGTCGCGGTCCTCTAGCGAATCGGAGCCTCCGGCAGTCCCGGCGCGGCTGGAACGTCGCTAGCCGCGGGGTGTCAGCAGCTTGTCCCAGGTGAAGCCACGTCAGCCGATGGGCGTCCGGGAGTCTGGCCCGCGCTGCGGCCGATGGCCGTTGCATCGGTGCAGCGGGATGGGCAGCTGGTCGGCGGGTGATCGGAGGTGAGATGGACCCGGGCGTAGGCCATTCGCGCGGCGTCGTCTGGATGAGGCGCTCGGCCATCGGCCGGGCGGGCCGATCCCCCGAGGGCGAGACGGCATGGCCGTGCCGAGGGCGGTTGGGGCCCGGCCCTGACGTATCCCGACCGAGAGCGTGGCGGGCGACGCGGAAGACACGGGCTTTGTGACAGGGACCGTTGACGGTCGTGATCCGGGCGACCCCGCTGTCGAGGCCGGCGTGGCGGGCGACGGCCGTCCTCGGGAAGGCGACAGCGCTCTGCTTCCTCGCGTCGGGCATGACCCGACCGATGACGAGGCGGGAAGCGGCGTCGATGTCGACACGAGCCGGTTCCCACCCGCGGCCGCCAGGCCCATCGGTCCGGTCCGGGAGGGACCGGGGCCGGAAGGCTCCCCCGGGCCGACTCCGCGGCTGGCGCTCCGGCCGGCGCGGACGCCGCGACAGGTGCCCGACCCTCTCGAGGTGGCCGAGCTTCTGGATGTCGAGCCGCTGCCGTCTCCTGAGAGTGGTCACTTCGGGAACGGATCGAGCGTTTCCTGCGCTCGACCGATCGGCCCGCCCCCATGCTCGCGCTCATGGCGGCCAGCCGACGGCCGCGGGCGGCGGCGTTCAGGTGATCACGGTCGGGGCGCTTCGGCCGGTGCGCTTCTCGATCTGAGCCAGCGTCTCCGCCGTCTCGACCAACTCCGCAAGTGCCTTCCGGGTGTCCTGGGCATGGCCTGCGGGCTCCGGCTCGAAGCGCTCGAGGTAGAGACGCAGGGTGGCGCCGGCGGTGCCGGTGCCGCACAGGCGGAAGACGATGCGCGAGCCGCCCTCGAGGAGCACGCGGATGCCCTGGCTCCTGCTGACCGAGCCGTCGACCGGGTCGGTGTAGGCGAAATCGTCGGCGGCGGCGACGAGGCCGGCGGCGAGGCGCTTGCCCGGCAGCTCCGCCAGCATCGCGCGGAGGTGCTCCATCAGGCCGTTCGCGGCATCCGCATCGACCTCCTCGTAGTCGTGGCGCGCATAGTAGTTGCGGCCGTAGGTCCTCCAGTGCTCCTGGACGATGTCGAGCAACCGACTGACGGCGCTCGGCCAGGATGTTGAGCCAGAGCAGCACGGCCCAGAGCCCGTCCTTCTCGCGCACGTGGTTCGAGCCGGTGCCGGCGCTCTCCTCGCCGCAGATCGTGGCCATCCCGGCGTCGAGCAGGTTGCCGAAGAACTTCCAGCCGGTCGGGGTCTCGAAGCAGGGCGATGCCGAGCTTCAGGGCGACCCGGTCGGCGGCGCCGCTGGTCGGCATCGAGCGGGCGATGCCCTCGAGGCCCTCCCGATAGCCGGGGGCCAGATGGGCATTGGCGGCGAGCAGCGCCAGGCTGTCGGAGGGCGTGACGAAGATGCCCGCGGCCGAGGATCAGGTTGCGGTCGCCGTCGCCGTCCGAGGCGGCGCCGAGGTCGGGCGCCCCCTTGGACATCATGAGGTCGAAAAGATCCTTGGCGTGGACCAGGTTCGGGTCGGGATGGTGGCCGCCGAAGTCGGGGAGCGGCGTGCCGTTCACCACCGTGCCCTTCGCGGCGCCGAGATCGCCCTCGAGGATCGCCGTGGCGTAGGGGCCCGGTCACGGCGTGCATGGCATCGAAGCGCATGGTGAAGCCCGAGGCGAAGAGCTCGCGGATGAGCGCGAAGTCGAACAGGCTGTCCATGAGCTGGCGATAGTCGGCGACCGGGTCGATGACCTCGACGGTCATCTCGCCGAGCGCCACCTCGCCCACGCTGTCGAGGTCGACGTCCGGCGCTTCCAGAATCCGGTAGGCCTTGATGGCCTTGGTTCTGGCAAAGATGGCCTCGGTGACCTTCTCGGGCGCCGGGACCGCCATTGCCGATATTGTACTTGATGCCGAAATCGCCGTGCGGGCCGCCGGGATTGTGGCTGGCGGACAGGATGATCCCGCCGAAGGCCCGGCGGCTCGCGGATGACGCAGGAGGCGGCCGGCGTCGAGAGGAGCCCGCCCCGGCCGACCATCACCCGGCCGAAGCCGTTGGCCGCCGCCATCTTGAGGACGATCTGAACGACCTCGCGGTTGAGATAGCGCCCGTCGCCGCCGAGCACGAGGGTGGCGCCCTGGAAGCCCTCGAGGCTGTCGAAGATCGACTGGACGAAGTTCTCGACATAGTGCGGCTGCTGAAAGACCGGGACCTTCTTGCGCAGGCCCGAGGTGCCGGGCTTCTGGTCGGAGAAAGGCGTCGTCTCGACCGTGACAGCAGCCATGATGGGCCTCCCGCTCGCTGCGCTCCGTTCCGCCAGGAGCTCCTGATAGAGGGCGCGATAGTGCTCGGCTGGCCGGCGCCAGGAGACGTCGCGGGTCATGGCCCGCTCCTGCAGTCGCCGCCACGCCCGGGCATCGGCCCTGAGACGCGGCGGCTCGGGTGAGCGCCACGCTCAGGGCGGCCGTGGCCACGGGCCCGAACATGCAGCCCCGTCGCCACCCCGTCGTCCAGGGCCGCCTCGTTGGCGTCGATCACCGTGTCGGCGAGCCCGCCGACGCGGGCCACGATCGGGATGGCAGCCGTAGCGCAGGCCGTAGAGCTGGGTCAGCCCGCAAGGCTCGAAGCGGGAGGGGACGAGAATGGCGTCCGCCCCACCCTGGATCCGGTGCGACAGCGGCTCGTCATAGCCGAGCACGCAGCCCACGCGGCCGGGATAGGCACGCGCCGCCGCGAGGAAGCCCTCCTCCAGGGCGGGCTCGCCCGAGCCCAGGAGCGCCAGCTGTCCGCCCAGCTCCATGAGCGTCGGGCAGGCTCGCCAGCAGGAGGTCCAGGCCCTTCTGCGCGGTGAGCCGGCTGACCACGCCGCAGAGCAGGGCGTCGGGGTCCGGGGCGAGGCCGAAGCGCTCCTGCACGGCAGCGCGATTGCGGGCGCGACCGTTCAGATGGTCCGCGTCGTACGGGGCAACGAGGTGAGGGTCCGTGGCAGGGGCCCAGACCGTGTCGTCGATGCCGTTGGCGATCCCGATCAGGTGCGCCGATCGACGTCCGAGAAGGCCGTGCAGGCCCATGCCCTCGGCCTCGGTCTGGATCTCCTGGGCATAGGTGGGGCTCACCGTGGTCAGCCGGTCGGCGTAGTAGAGGCCCGCCTTGAGAAAGCCGACGCGGCCCTAGGCCTCGTACCCCTCGGTCCGGAAGGCGCTCGGGGGCAGGCCGAGCTCGTCGATGCAGGAGGGATCGAACAGGCCCTGAAAGGCGAGGTTGTGCACCGTGAGGACGGTGGCTGGCCGGGGGTCGCCGCTGAAGGCGAGACAGGCGGGCGCCAGGCCACCCTGCCAGTCGTGGGCGTGCACCAGATCGGGGCGCCAGTCGCCCTTCTGCCCGAGGCCGATCTCGGCGGCGATGCGGCAGAGGAGCCCGTAGCGACGCCAATTGTCCGGCCAATCCCGCCCATCGGGGCCGAGATAGGGATTGCCGGGGCGCGCATAGAGATGCGGGGCGTCGACGACGAGGAGATCGAGACCGCCCGCCGTCCGGCCGGCGAGGAGGCGGACCGGCCCTCCCATTGCCGTGCCGAGCTCGACCGCGGCCTCGGCGCGCGGCAGACCGTCGAGCACCGCGGGGTAGCCCGGAACGAGCGTGCGGACCTCGACCCCCAGGGGCGCCAGCGCGCCCGGCAGCGCCCCCACGACATCGGCGAGGCCGCCCGTCTTGACGAGCGGGGAAGCATTCGGAGGCGACGGAGAGGACGCGCACCGAGCCTAGCTCCCGATACGGTCGATCATCGGCTGCGTGATCAGGCACACGCCCTTCTCGGTACGGCGGAAGCGCTTCGAGTGTCGAGGCCGGATCCTCGCCGACGACCAGGCCCTCGGGAATGCGCACGCCGCGGTCGATGACGACGTTGGTCAGTCGCGCGGACTGGCCGATGTCGACATAGGGCTGGACCACCGCACCGTCGAGCGCGGCGTAGGAGTGGACGTGGACGCCCGTGAACAGCAGGGATGCGCGAAGGCTGGCGCCCGAGACGATACAGCCCCCCGAGACCAGCGAGTTGACGGCGAACCCGCGCCGACCCTCCTCGTCGTGCACGAACTTCGCCGGCGGCGTGATCTCGCTGTTGGTCCAGATCGGCCAGTGGTGATCGTAGAGATCGAGCGCCGGGACATGTCGCGTCAGGTCGATGTTGGCCTCGAAATAGGCGTCGACCGTCCCGGCGTCCCGCCAATAGGCCTCGGCCTCCGTGTCCGACTTCACGCAGGACCTGCCGAAGCGGTGGGCCACGGCCTTCCCGTGCTCGACGAGGAACGGAATGATGTCCTTGCCGAAGTCGCGGCTGCTGCCGCCGGTCGCCGCGTCGCGGCGCAGCTGGTCGAACAGCAGGCTCGTGCTTGAAGACATAGATGCCCATGCTCGCCAACGCCATGTCCGGATTGCCCGGGATGCCCGGCGGGTCCTTCGGCTTCTCCAGGAAGGAGACGATCCGGTCCTTCTCGTCGACGTGCATCACGCCGAAGCCCGTGGCCTCCATCCGCGGGACCTCGAGGCAGCCGATGGTGACGTCGGCACCGGTCGTTGACGTGCTGCTCGAGCATCAGGCCGTAGTCCATCTTGTAGACATGGTCGCCGGCCAGGATCACCATGAACTCGGGGCCATAGGACTCGATGATGTCGATGTTCTGGAAGACCGCGTCGGCCGTGCCCTCGTACCACTGCGTCTCCGACTGACGCGCTGGCTGGCCGGCAGGATGTCGAAGCTCTCGTTGCGCTCGGGGCGGAGGAAGTTCCAGCCGCGCTGGAGGTGGCGGATCAGGCTGTGCGCCTTGTACTGGGTGGCGACGCCGATCCGGCGGATGCCGGAGTTCAAGGCATTCGAGAGGGCGAAATCGATGATGCGCGTCTTGCCGCCGAAGAAGACGGCCGGCTTGGCACGTCGATCGGTGAGCTCGTACAGTCGCGACCCGCGCCCTCCGGCCAGAACGTAGGCCATCGCATTGCGGGACAGGGCACCGGGCCTGCGGATCGTCGACATCGACCTTTCCTCCCTTTGTCGCGGTATCGAGGTACGGACCGGACCTCGTCTACAGGCAAGTATTCGTATGGCGAACGGAAGCGAGCCCGGCGGTCACTTGCCGCCTCCGGTCCCGGCCTGCCCCAGCAGGGTCTCGACCTGGGCGCGGGTCGGAAGGG
Organism: uncultured Alphaproteobacteria bacterium; assembly: GCA_963828215.1. Taxonomy (GTDB): domain Bacteria; phylum Pseudomonadota; class Alphaproteobacteria; order Geminicoccales; family Geminicoccaceae; genus CAVTJL01. Next base: position 224,869 of record CAWHFO010000042.1, read on the forward strand.
CCGGGATGGCGCCGCGGACGGTGGTGGTGAGGGCGCCGACGGCGTTGGCGAAGCGGCAGATGGCCGCGAGACGGGCCGGGTCCTCGAGGGCAGCCGGGTCCTGGAGGATGCCGGCCAGGAGCCCCGCCATGAAGCCGTCGCCGGCGCCCGTGGTGTCGACCGCCGCCACGGAGAAGCTCGGGATCTCCTGGACACTGCCCGCGGTCAGGAGCGTGCAGCCCGCCCGGCCGCGGGTGAGCGCCACGACGCGGAGGCGGTCGTGCCAGATGGCGCGGCGGACGGCGTCGGCCGAGCGCTCGCCGGTCATGAAGTCGAGCTCGTCGTCGCTGAGCTTGACGATGTGGGCGCGCCCGAGGCCGTCCCGGATGCCGGCCTTCGCGGCCTCGGCGTCGGGCCAGAGGGGGAGACGAAGGTTGACGTCGTAGGAGACGAGGCGGCCGGCGGCGAGGGCCGTGTCGGCGGCGAAGAGGCTGGTGGCCCTGGGGTTCGGGCTCGAGAGGCTGATCGAGTCGAAATGAAGGAGGCGCGCCGCCTCGACCGCGGCCACGTCGACCTCCTCGGGCACGAAGAGCATGTCGGCGCTGGGGTGGCGGTAGAACATGAACTCCCGCTCGCCGTCGGCGCGGAGCGAGACGAAGGCCAAGGCGGTGCGGGCCCGGGTCTCGAAGCGGAGCGGGCCGATGTCGACGCCCTCCTTGCGGAGCGTCTCGGCCAGGAAATGGCCGAACGGGTCGTCGCCGACCTTGCCCATGAAGGCGCTCTTCACGCCGAGGCGGGCGAGACCCACCGCGACGTTGGCGGCGGCCCCGCCCGGCGCCTTGGCGAAGGCCGGCGCGTCGACGAGGCCGGTGCCGGTGACCGTCGGCACGAAGTCGATCAGCAGGTCACCGATGCAGAGGATGTCGGCCATGGGGCGATCGCTCCGGCTCCGGGGGTCGCGGAAGGGCAGGAGGCGCGCCGGCCGTGGATGCCTGCCGGCGCGCCGCCCGACGGGCCGCTAGTGCGAGGCCCAGCCCTTGTACTGCGCGACATTCTCCCGCGTGATCAGGGTCGAGGGCATCAGGACCATGGGGTTCTCCGGCTTCTTGCCGTTCATGATGTCGTAGCCGATCTGGACTGCCTGCTGCGCCATGGCGTAGGGGTTCTGGCTGGCCGAGGCCTGGACCATCGTGTTGTTCTTGATCGCCACCTCGATGTCAGGCGCCCCGTCGACCGAGGTGATGACGATGCCGGTGCGGTTGAGCTGCTTGGCGGCGAGATCGGTGCCGATCGCCTGCGGGTCGTTGATCGTGAAGACGCCGGCGATATCCTGGAAGCGGGTCAGATAGCCCTGCATGGCTGCCATGCCGCCCTCGCGCGACCCCTTGCCGTCCTGATCGTCCGAGAGAACCTTGATGTCCGGGTATTTGGCGAAGACCTCCTTGCAGCCCTTGACGCGGTCGATCACGGCCGAGACCTGCGGGCCGTTCTCGATGACCACGTTGCCCTTGTGGTCGATCTTGTCGGCCAGGAACTGGCAGGAGATCTGGCCGGCCTGGAGGTTGTTGGTCTGCACCGTGGCATCCGCCCCGGCGGCGGCGACGTCGACCGCCACGACCACGATCCCGGCCGCCTCGGCCTTCTTGACAGCCGAGACGATAGCCCGCGGATCGGCCGCGTTCAGCAGGATGATGTCGACGCCCGCAGCGATGAAGTTGTCGATCTGGTTGAACTGCTTGTTGAGATCGTAGTCGGCCGAGGTCGTGGTGACCTTGACGTTGGGGTTGATCTCCTTGGCCTTGGCCTCGGCACCCTTGGCGAGCGCCACGAAGAAGGGATTGCCGAGCGACCCCAGCGTGATGCCGATGGCATTGAGATCCTTGGCCGATGCGGTACCGGCGGCAAGGCAGAGGGCGACGCCTCCCAGAAGCAGCTTCTTCAGCAAAGGAATTCTCCTCGGTCCGCGCCTATGGCCTCTGCCGGGGGCGGACCAGGAGCCACCCGGCGGCCGACCTCACCGGCAGCGGGTGCCGCCGGCGACGTTCCTTCCCGGCGCCCGGCTCACGTGCGGGCGCTGCCCTGTTGCCGGAAGCGATCGAGCGTGACTGCGCCGATGATCACCAGGCCCTTGATGATGAACTGCCAGATGTCGGAGACGCCCATGAGGACCAGGCCGTTCGACAGCTCGGCGATGATGAGGGCGCCGATCAGCGTTCCCCAGATCGAGCCGACGCCGCCGACGAAGCTGGTGCCGCCGAGGATCACCGCCGCGATGGCGTCGAGCTCGTAGCCCTGGCCGATCTGCAGGCCGTTGGCGGCGAAGAGCCGGGCGACCGACATTACGCCGCCGAGCCCCGCCAGCAGGCCGGACAGGCAGTACACGAACAGCAGGATCATCCAGACCTTGATGCCCGAGAGGCGTGCCGCCGCCGGATTGCCGCCGACCGCGTAGATGCGCACGCCGAGCACGGTCCGCCGCAGCACGAACCAGGAGGCCAGGATCACGACGAGGGCGATCACGGCCAGCCAGGGGATGCCGAAGATGCTGCCATTGCCGATGCCGGCGAAGGGCAGATCGGGGTTGAAGACCGTCGTGTCGGCGCCCATCAGCCGGGCGACGCCCCGAACCGCGGTCAGCGAGCCGAGCGTGACGATGAAGGGCGGCAGGTTCAACCAGGCGATCAGGGCACCGTTCAGGAAGCCGAAAAGGAGGCCGGTCAGCAGCGCCGCGGGAATGCCGAGCAGGCCCCAGCCAGGGATCAGCGAGGCGATCACGCCGGCCATCGAGGCGGCGGCCAGGATCGAGCCGACCGAGAGGTCGATGCCGCCGGTGAGGATGACGAAGGTCATTCCCGCGGCCAGGACCGTGTTGATCGAGGCCTGCTGGGCCACGATCGACATGTTCTGGGCGGTGAAGAACCGGCCCCCGGCCAGGTAGTGGAAGGCGATCGCGAGGATCACCAGCACCGGCAGCATGCCCGCCGCCTGGATCATGCTGCGGATCTGCACCTGCCGCGCCGAGAGCCCGCCGCCACCCGAAGGGTGCGGCCGCGGCCGTCACCGATTCCTTTGCCATTTGCCTCTCCCTCGATCCGTCGCCCGATCAGGCGGCCACGCCGGCGGCGTAGGCCATGATGTTCTCCTGGGTGATCGGTCGGCCGGTCGACCCGCCGACCTCGCCCGCGATCTGGCCCTCGCGCATGACCAGCACGCGGTCGCAGATGCCGATGATCTCCGGCATCTCGCTCGAGATCACGATGATGCCGATGCCCCTCTGGGCCAGCTCGTCGATGATCCTGTAGATCTCGGACTTGGCGCCGACGTCCACGCCCCGGGTGGGCTCGTCGAGGATCAGCACCTTGGGGCCGATCTCGAGCCAGCGCGACAGGAGGACCTTCTGCTGGTTGCCGCCCGACAGGCTGCCGACGGTGACGAGCGGGCTGGCGGCGCGCACCCTGAGGGCCTTGAAGGCGGCCTCCGCCCGGCGCTTGGCCGAGGCGAGGTTCAGGATCCCGCCCTGCCGGGCATCGCGGTCGATCACGCCCACATTGATATTGTCGCCGCAGGACATGTCGAGGAAGAGGCCGAGCCGCTTTCTGTCCTCGGTCAGGTAGGCGAGGCCCTTGTCGAGGGCGTCCTTGGGGCCCGAGATGGAGACCGGCTGGCCCTCGAGCTTGACCTCGCCGCCCTGCTTGACGTCGCCGCCATAGATCAGTCGGGCCAGCTCGGTCCGTCCCGAGCCCACGAGCCCGGCGATGCCCAGCACCTCTCCCTGGTGAAGGGCCAGGGTGCAGGGCTTGACCCGCCGGCCGCCGTCCGTGATGCCCGTGACCTCGAGCACCACGGGCCCGTGCGAGCCGTGGGGATCGTGCTCCTTCTTGTAGAAGCTCGAGAGGTCGCGCCCGACCATCATCTTGACGAGCGATTCGGCGCTGAGCCCGTCCCGGTCCAGCGTGCCCACATAGGCGCCGTCCCTGAGCACCGAGACCCGATCGGCCAGCTCGTACACCTCGGCCATCCGGTGGCTGATGTAGATCAGCGCGATGCCCTCCGCGCGGAACTGCCGGATCAGGGTGAAGAGCCGCTCGGTCTCGCGCGACGAGAGCGCGGTGGTGGGCTCGTCCAGCACCAGGATCCTGGACTTGGCGTGCAGGGCCCGGGCGATCTCGACGAGCTGCTGCTCGGCGATCGAGAGCGTGCCGACCTGCGTCTGGGGGCCGAAGGGCGCTCCCAGCCGCTCGAGGGCCGGGCGGCAGCCATCGTACATCGCCCGGCGATCGATCATGCCGCGGTGGTGCAGCTCGCTGCCGAGATAGATGTTCTCGGCGACCGACAGGTTGGGGGCGAGGCTCAGCTCCTGGTAGATGATCGCCACGCCGAGGTTCTTGGCGGCGATCGGGTCCGTGATCTGGACCTGCTGTCCGTCGATCAGGATCTCGGCACCGGCGTCCGGCTGATAGGCGCCCGAAAGGATCTTCATCAGGGTGGACTTGCCGGCGCCGTTCTCGCCCATCAGGGCCAGGACCTCGCCGGCCCAGGCCTTGAGCTCGACACCGTTGAGCGCCTTCACGCCCGGGAAAGTCTTGGAGACGTTCCGCATCTCGAGGGTCGGCGGGGGCCTGTCCTGATCGGTCATGGGTCGTCGCAGCCTTCCTGTCGCCTTTGCGCGTTAGCCGGCCAGCTCCTGGCCGACGAGGATCTCGCGGCTGGGGCCGTAGTTGAGGTGGAGGGGCAGGATCGCGGCCCCGATCGCCGCCGCCTGGCGCCCGATCCGGCCGAGGCAGAGCGGCGGCGGCTCGCGGGCCTCGGGTGCCGCCGCCTTCAGGAGCCGTCCCAGCCGCTCCACCAGGCTCAGCAGCACCGGCCTCGGCAGGTCGCCGTCGAGCACGATCGCCTGGACGTCGAGCAGGCTGGCGCCGGCGAGCAGCGGCGCCACCAGCGCGTCGGCGCAATCGTCCAGCCACGCCTCGACCAGGTCGCCGCGGGCGGCGATCGCCTCGTCGATATCGTCGCGGGTCAGGACGGGCACGCCGGAGCCGCGCAGATGCCGGACCAGGGCATTGATCGAGGCGCGCGTCAGAAGGATGTCGTAGGTGCCGGAGGGAGCGGGTGCCGTCGGCAGGCGCGAGCCGGCGACCGGCATGAGCCCGATGTCGCCCGCATTGCCGTGCACGCCGCGGCGGCACTCCCCGCCGGTCACGACCCCGCCGCCGACCGCCCCGCCGATGAACACGTACAAAAAATCGTCGACCTCGCGCCCGCGGCCCTGAAAAAGCTCGGCCATGGCCGCCGCGGTGCCGTCGTTCTCGAGCAGCGTCGGGAGGCCGGTGGCGGCGGCGAGGCGGGCCGCGACATCGACCCCGATCCAGGCCCGTGCGGCGTCGGCCGGCAGGTCGAGCTCGCGCAGCCAGCTGCCCATGCTGTAGGGCGTGGCGACGCCGAGGCCGGCCAGCCGCGCCGAGCCTCCGGCGGGGAGGGCGCCGCGCACGGCGGCGACATCCGCCGCGACCATCGCTATCGCCTCGTCGGGCCAGGGGAAGGAGCGCTCGTGGCGCCGCTGGTCGAGCACCGAGCCCATGAAGTCGACGAGGATCGTGTCGACCGAGCGGCGCCCGATCTTCACGCCGATCGAGTAGGCGCCGGCCGGGTCGAGCGTCAGGAGGGTCGCCGGCTGGCCGCGCTCGCCGCGCCGCTTGCCGTCGGCCCGGATGAGGCCCGAGGCCTGCAGCTCCTGGACGATGACGCCGGCGGTGTTGTTGGTGAGATTGGCGTGGCGGGCCAGATCGGCCTTGGAGGCCTGGCCCAGGCGGCGGAGCTGCGAGAGGATCACGCGCTCGTTGAACTGACGCACATGGGCCGAATTGCTGCCCTGGCCCGAGCCGCGATCGCGCAAGGCTGCGCCTCCCCTCTGATCGCGATCGCCGTCTGCCGCGTCGATCGCCTCCTGGGGATCAAGATGGTGCGCCGCCCGGCTCCTGTCAATAATTAACTCACCATGAATTATCTTCTTTTGCTCGCCTCCGGTCGCCCCTCCGCAGCCGCTGCCCGGGCAGGCCGTGCCGTCGCGCGGGCGCGCGGGGCGCAGCATTCGCCGCGACGGCGGAAGACACCATCCGGCAGGCCGAGCACAATTGGTGATTAATTCATGATGCATTATAAATGGCGTGCCTCCGCTCGTCTTCTATCGTTCTGCCGATGTTGAAGACTTCGCTCGAAGATGTCTATAGTTCCTCCTAGGGAGTCCGCCCCCATGAACGGGTGTGGGCCCGTGCAGGGAGGAGGATCGCCATGCGAGGACCTGCGTCGTGGCTCGCCGCCGTGGCCTTCACGCTGGCGGCAAGCGCCGCCGTTGCCGGCCAGTATGTCGACTGGCTCGACGACGGCACCGTGCTCCTGAAGCTCGGCCCGAGCTACGAGAACGCGGTGATCGAGACATCGCGCGCCGAGCTGGGCAGCGTGCTGGGCGCCAACAGCTCGCCCTATGCCGGCACGACGATCCACCTCCTGACCCACAGCGAGGGCGTGCACGGGCCGATCTCGGGGCCGATCCTGGCCTTCAAGCCGGTCTGGGAGGAGCTCTCGGGCGGCCATGTCGACGTGGGGCTCGTGCCGATCACCGAGCTCTATCCGACCATGATGCTGGACCTGCTGCGCGGCACCCGGCGCTATGACGGGGTGGTGGTCGCCGCCTATTTCTACGGCGACCTCGTCGCCCAGAACGCGATGGTGCCGGTGGCGCCCTTCATGGCGGGCGGGCGCTTCCCGAGCTGGAGCTACGACTCCATGCCGGCCTCGCTGCGCACGCTCTACAGCTGGGACGGCAAGGGCTACGGGGTCCTGAACGACGCCGACGGCCAGATCCTCTATTACCGCCGCGACGTGCTGACCGACTTCGCCAACCAGGCGGCCTTCAAGAAGGAGGTCGGCTACGACCTGCCCGTGCCGCCGCGCACCTGGCAGCAGGTCCTGGACATCGCCCGCTTCTTCGACGGCAAGAACTGGGACAAGCACGACAGCCAGCCCGACCACGGCATCGTGCTGCACCTCAAGCCCGGCGAGCAGGGCTTTTATCATTTCGTCTCGCTGTCGGCGCCGTTCGCGATCACCCCGGGCGACCGGGTCGACCGCGACCACAATGTCTACTGGTTCGATCCGACCGACATGAAGCCGCTGATCAACCAGCCGGGCCAGGTGGCGGCGCTCGAGCTGCTGATGAAGCTGAACGAGTACGGCCCGGCCGAGGAGATCGGCTGGCGGCTGCCGCAGGCCTGGGAGTATTTCCTGCGCGGCAAGGCGGTTCATGACCTTCAGCTTCGGCGATCTCGGGGCCCTCTGCGAGGACGAGACGCGCTCGCTCGTCAAGGGCAAGTGCGGCGCCGCCCCCCTGCCCGGCTCGTCCCGCTACTGGGACATGGAGAAGAAGCAGTGGGTCGAGGCCGCGCAGCCGCACTTCGTGGGCAACACCACGGGCGGCTCCTGGCACGGCGTCGTGCTGACCCAGTCCGAGCACCCGGAGGCCATGTACTCGTTCCTCTCGCTCATGGCCATCAAGCCGGTCTCGAAGTGGGCCGTCGAGCATGGCTGGACCGGCATCAACCCGGGCTTCCGCTATCAGATGCCCAAGCCTCTGGGTGACGCCAGCCTCGCCGACTATATCCGCGCCGGCTGGGACAAGGAGGACGTCCAGGACTATCTCGCCGCCTACGAGAAGAACTTCAACGCGCCGACCATGCTGGACTATCTCAGGATCCGCGGCACCGCCGACTATTGGGCGGCGCTCGATTCCGAGCTCGCGGCGGCGCTCGGCCACCGCAAGACGGCGCAGCAGGCGCTCGACGACGTCGCCGCGGCCTGGGACAGGATCACCGACCGCCTGGGCCGCGAGCAGCAGCTCAAGGCCTACCAGAAGGCCATCGGCTACGCGGCCCCGGCCGGCTGAGCGAGTCTTTTCGATTTCGAGCGCTTTGCCACGGGGTTTGGCGCCTCGGGCTGGCGAGCACCCGGCGTGCGGGGCCGGTCGGCGGGAGCTTGGACCGTCTGGCACTTCTGGGCGCATTCGGTCCGCGAATGCACAGGATCGTCGCGACAGCGATCGCCAGTCTGATTGAGGTCATGCCGAATTGACGACCAGCAAAGCTCGGGACGATCACAGATGAATTCCTGACGCTTCCAATTCCTGCCAGGAGCGCGAGGTCGCGGGGGAACGATGCGCAACGGGGCGGGAAAGCGAGCGATGAGCCGGGCGACAGGCACGATACGCGCAGGGCTGATGGTGGTGCTCGCGGCGCTGTCCGGCTGTCTGACGCCGGTCGAGCATGGCGTTGCGATGACGCCGCAGCAAATCTCGTCCGACCTCGTCGGCAAGACCTGGTCGGGCACGCTGTCCAACGGCAGCCAGACGAGCCAGGTGGTGGACGCCAATGGGGACATCAGGATTCAGGGCGGGCTGAACGACAGAGGCCACTGGCGGATGTCGGACAACGGCTACTGCGTCACCTGGAACAGGATGCGGCATGGCGTCGAGGGTTGCTACATCGTCGAGCGCACGCCCAGCGGGCACTATGTGGTCCGCCGTGCGGACGGCCAGCTGGTCATGACGGTCACGAGCGTCCAATAGGCGGACAACCTCCTTGCTGTCGCCGTCCGAACACCGCGCCTCGGGCAGCGCGAGATCCGGCCGGGCCCGGCTGGCCGGACCAGATCCAGCTCGATCGACGCGGCAGCTCTAGCGGGAGCAGGGATCGTCCATCCCACCAGGCCAAGCCGAAGCCGATCAGCCCCCACCTCACCGGCCCCCCGAGACGCGGCCTCCCGCCGAGGCATCGCCGGCACCTCGCTCCGTCTGCTCGGACGCTGGCCTCTCGACACGCCACACAGCGCCCCGGCGCGGCCAGAGGCGTCCCCCGGCCCCGATCAGCCCCAGCACCAGCGCCAGGACGAGGATGATCCCGGTGGCCAGGTACTGCCAGTAGGAGTTCACGCCGAGCAGGATCAGGCCGTTGCCCACGACGGCGAAGAGCCAGGCCGCGAGCGCCGTGCCGAGCAGCGTCCCCTCCCCTCCGTAGAGGCTGGTTCCGCCGACCACCACGGCCGCGATCGCGTTCAGGTTGTAGTTGGGAGCCTGCGTCGCGTCGGCCGACGCCAGATAGCCGGTCAGCATGATGCCGGCCAGCCCGGTCAAGGCGCCCGAGAACACGAAGATGCCGAGATAGACCCAGCGCAGGTCGATGCCGCTCACATGCGCGGCCCGCAGATTGCTTCCCGCCGCCCGCACCCACCGCCCGATATGCAGCCTGCGCAGCATGACGTGACAGAGGCCGAACACGACGAGCATGATCAGAAAGCTGTACGGCACCGGGCCGAGGGTGCCCGTGCCGAGGTCGATCACGAACTCATTCGTCACGATCAGCGCATTGCCATCGGAGATGATGGCCGCGATCGAGCCGAAGACGAACAGCGTGCCCAGCGTCGCGACGAAGGGCGCCACCCGGCCACGCGTGATGATGAGGCCGTTGACGAGCCCGAGCACGGCCCCGGTCAGCACCGACACCAGCACGAGCAAGGGCCCGCTGTCGTTGCCCACGACCAGCACGGCCACGATCGGCGCGAGACCGACGATGCTGGTCACGGACAGGTCGAAGGCGCCCGCCATGATCAGGATCGTCATCCCGGCGGCACCGATGCCCAGGATCGCGGTGTCGTTCAGGACCGCCTGGAGGTTGGCCAGGCCATAGAAATTGGGTGCCAGGAAGGCCAGGGCGACCAGGAGAGCGACGTTCAGGATCCAGACGCCGCTGCGCTCCCGACGGATGCGCACGCGGCCCCGGAGCCAGCCTGACAACCGCCCAGCCTCCGACGCATCCGCACCGACGTCCGCCATGCCGAGCGCCTGCCTCTCCTGTCCGCGCATCCCTACCCCCCGGGCCTAGACGACGAGCATGCCCCTGCGGTGCGTTCCGCGACGCAGGCCATCCACCACGAGCGCCACGATGAGGATGCCCCCGAAGGCGAGATCCTCGTAGAGCGACGACACGTTGACGATGTTGAGCCCGGCCTTGATCGACGCGAGCAGGAGGGCGGCGCAGACCGTGCCGAGCAGGTTGCCGCGCCCGCCCGTCAGGCTGGTCCCGCCGACCACGACCACCGCGATCGCCGTAAGCTCGGCGCCCATGCCGATCGTGGAATCGACGTTCTGGAGCTGGGCGCCGGCCATGAGGCCCGAAAGGCCGGCGCAGAGCCCGACCAGCACGAAGGCGCCGAGCGTGACCGCCCGCACGTTGATCCCGGCACCCACGGCAGCCCGCATGTCGCCGCCGATCGCCGCCACGTGCCGCCCGAACGGCGTGCGGTGGAAGATCATCCAGACCAGGGCGAAGACCACGGCCGCGATGACCGCTGCCCCCGGCAGGAAGCCGCCGATGTTGCCGACGACGAGCTCGTTCAGGAAGCTGTTGTAGATGATCACCGTCTGTCCCCCGGTGATGAGCAGCTCCGTGCCGAGAATCATGGAGAACGTCGCCAGGGTGGCGATGAACGACGGCAGCCCCAACAGGGTGATCAGCAGGCCGTTGACCAGCCCGAGGCCGCATCCGGACGCCAGCCCGACGACGAGCACGACCCCGAGCGGAACGTTCTGGGCGAGCAGCTGGGCCGCGATGATGGAGGCGAAGCCCATGATCGAGCCGACCGACAGATCCAGCGAGCGCATGGCGATGATCAGGGTCATGCCGAGACCCGTGACCGCCGAGATGGAGGCGTTCACGATGATGGCGTCGATGTTCAGGAGCGTCAGGAAGCGCGTGTTGAGCAGGGAGAACGTCACGAGCACTGCAACGAGGGCGATCGCGGCCGCGGCCGAATCGGCGGCGAGCAGCCTTTTGCAAAGTCGCAGCATCGTCACTCCTTCAAGAGCCGCTAGCCCGCCATCCGCCTCAGGATGTCTTCCTCGCTCGTCTCGCTCGATGCGAGCCTGGCCACGATGCGACCGTTCCTCAGGACGTAGATCCGGCTCGCGAGGCGCAGGAGCTCGCTGATCTCCGAGGAGCTGACGATGATCGTGGTTCCCCGCGCAGCGAACGTGTCGATCGCTGCGTAGATCTCCTCCTTGGCACCCACGTCGACCCCGCGCGTCGGCTCCGACAGGATGAGAAGGACCGGCTGCGCCAGGGCTGCCCGTGCGAAGAGCGCCTTCTGCTGGTTGCCACCGCTCAGCGCCGTGATCCGCTCCTCCGGGCCCGAGCAGCGGATGCTCAACGACTCGCGGACGGCATGGAACGCCCGCCGCTCCACCTGCGGATGGATCGGGGAGAAACCCATCCTCCTGATCCGCGAGGCCCGCTCCGGCGACGGGCGGGCGGAGCCGGAGCGCACATCCTCGGACGGGAGCAGCCCCGATTCCTCGAGAGCGGGGTTGTAGTCCAGGATGACGTTCTCGCGCACGTCCAGATGGGCGAAGATGCCCTCCGACTTGCGATCCTCCGAAAGCAGGCACACGCCGCGCTTGAGGGCCTCTTTCGGCTCCTGGTGCCGCGTCGCGACGCCTCCGAGCCGCATCTCGCCCGAATCGATCTCGCGCAGGCCGTAGATCGCCTCGCACAGCTCCGTGCGTCCGGACCCGAGGACGCCGGCGAGCCCGATCACCTCGCCCTCGCTCACCTGCAGGCTGATGTCCTTGAGGAGTTCCCCCGACTGGACCCCGTCGAGCTCCAGGGTTGGCGGCCCGCCTCGCGACGGCCCCGTGGCGGCGGCGCGCGGCCGGCCGGCGTCCTCGATGAGAGAGCTCTTGCTCCCGAGCATGGCGCGGATGACCGCACCAACGTCCGTCTTCGAGATGTCCGTCGTGACGATGCGGGTTCCGTCCCTCACCACGGTCACCCGATCGGCCAGGCTGAACACCTCCCAGAGCCGATGCGACACGTAGAGGATGGCGACGCCGTTGGCCCTGAGGCGCCTGACGATCTTGAAGAGGCGGTCGACGTCGTCGAGATTCAGCGCCGAGGTCGGCTCGTCCATGATCAGGACACCGAACTCGCCGACCACCGCCTTCGCGATCTCCACGAGCTGCTGGTCCGCCACACCCATGGTGCCGACCACACGATCGGGGTCGGCATCGACTCCGAGCTCGCCGAGGATGTTGACGACCTTCCGCCGGGCCTCACCCCAGCGGACGAGCCCGAACCTGGTGGGCTCGGCCCCGAGGAACACATTCTCGACGATGGTCAGCGTCGGGACGACCTCGAGCTCCTGCGCGATCATCGAGATGCCCGCCCGACGGGCCGCGAGCGGGTTGCGGAACTCGACCGGCACGCCGTTCAGCTCGATCCGGCCGGCATCCGGTCGCAGCCGGCCGCTGAGCATGTTGATGATGGTGCTCTTCCCAGCGCCGTTCTCGCCGACGAGGGCGTGAACCTCGCCGGCGCGCAGGTCGAGGTCGACCCCATGCAGGACCTCGACGCCGTCGAAGCGCTTGCGCAGGCCCGTGGCCAGAAGCGTCGGTCCTGCCGGGCCGGCGCCGACCCTTCCTTCCGCCATTCAGAGTCCCCTGCAATGGAAACGCCTCGATGAGGTCGCATTCCCGCCGACGGCCGTCCCCCGGCGGAGCCGGCGGAAGGGGCGCCTGACCAGGCGGGCGACCGGCGTTGCCGGCCGCCCGCGGCTCGTCCTCGCCTCATCCGGCTAGTAGGCGGTCCCCGCTTTGACGCGCTCCATGAACGCGGGCAGGGTATCCGGGGTCACGAGCTCGACCGGCACGCTGACCGTTCTCGTCGACGCATCCGTGAATTTCGGCTTCTCGCCGCTCAGATAGGCCCAGGCCAGATCCATCGCGATGACACCCTGCTCGTAGGGATTCTGGGCGACGTCGGCGGCGAGCTTTTTCTCCTGCATCATCTGGAGCGCTATCGGGTCTCCGTTGAAGCCGACCAGCACCGGATCGGTCAGCGGGTTCCGCCCCGCCTGAGCGATCGCCTGCTGCGCGCCGGCGGCCATCGAGTCGTTGAGGCAGTAGATCGCGGCGACCTTGGGGTGCGCCGACAGAATGGCCTGGGCCGCGCTGAAATCCGCCCGAAACGGTCTGATGGCCGGAGATGTTCGCGACCACCTTCAGATGGGAGTCCTTCGCCAGCGCATCGGTGAAGCCGTCCGATCGCGGACCGTTCACCGACGTCGTCGGATTGAGGGCGATGACCCCGACCTCCTGCACGCCGCTTTTGCCGGCCAGCGCCTTCTGCACGAACTCCGCAGCCAGCTGCCCGCCACGGTAGTTGTCGGAGAGCACGAACGCGTCATAGTCGCCGCCCGCGCCGACGTCGCCCACAATGACCGGTATCTTCGCCTTGTGGGCAGCAACGACCGTCGCCACCAGGGCGCTCGGCTCCTGCGGCGAGATGATCAAGGCGCTGATCCCGTTGTGGATGAGGGCCAGGCTTCCCGAGACCTGCTTTTGTGCCGAGGCCTGGCTGTCCTGGGTCAGCAGCTTCGTGAACCCATACTTCTTCATCTCGTGCTCGATGCCGTGGATATAGCCCTGCCAGTACGGGTCTTGCGCCGACTGAATACTGTAGCCGACTATCAATGGAGACTTCTTGGCGAATGGGCCCTCGCCGCCGGCGGCTTGGCTGCCGTTCTCGAGCGCGGCGAGCGCCAGAACGGCCGCCACGGCCGCGGCCAGCGTCGCCAATCGGCCCGCCGCCCCTTGCCGGACGGTGGCCGATCCGAGCCTCTCCTCATGCCTCGTTCGGTCGTTCGACATCTCCACCTCCCTACTCCTCTGTGTTGATCCAGCTTTGCGTCCGGCTCGATTCGAGCATCCCGTCGCAAATACGTGCCAGCCGGTAGCCGTCGTGGAAATCCGGGGCCGCGGGCCTGCCCTCGACGATGGCGCTGACCAGCTTGAACGTCTCGATCGCCTTGATGTCCGCGTAGCCTACACCGATCGCCGGCACCGGCCAGAAGTTCTCGCCGAACGGGTGGTCGTTGCCCATCATCACGGTGCGGAAGCCGCGGGAGTCGGCGGGGTCGGATGCGAACATCACCTGAAGCTCCCCCAGCCGTTGGTAGTCGAACATGATCGATCCGCCGGTCCCGTAGATCTCGAAGCCCAGGCGGCAGGAGTGTCCGTAGGCGTTCCGGCTCGCCTCGATCGATCCGACCACACCGCTCTTGAAGCGGACCATCGCCTGCACCTCGTCCTCGACGTCGACCCGCCCCTTGGGCCCGCCCGCGGTCTTGTCGGCGCCGCCCATCTTGTCGTAGGCGCCGGTCTGGACGGGGCGCTCGGGCACGAGGGTGCGCGCCACGGCGTTGACGGCCGTGATGTCGCCCAAAAGGAAGATGGTCGTGTCGAGGATGTGGGCGCCGATGTCGCCGAGCGCGCCACCTCCATAGGCCTTCTGAAAGCGCCAGGACAGCGGGGTGCCGGCGTCGGCCGACCAGTCCTGGAGGAACGTGCCGCGGTAGCTGAGGATGCGGCCGATCCGGCCCTCGTCGATGATCTTCTTGGCCATGACCACGGCAGGGGTATGCCGGTAGTTGAGGCCGACCATGTTCACCACGCCTGCCGCACGGGCCGCATCGACCATCTGCTTGGCCTCGGCGGACGACACCGCCATCGGCTTCTCGCACAGGATATGCTTGCCCGCCCGGGCCGCCGCGATCGCGATCTCGGCGTGGCTGCTGTTCGGCGTGCAGATGTCGACGATATCGATGTCGGCGCGGCCGACCACCTCCTGCCAGCGGGTGGCATGGCCCTCGAAGCCGAAGCGCTCCTTGGCCGTGCGGGCGAGCTCGTCGGTGACATCGACGACGACCTTGCGCACGGCGATCGCCGGCGGGGGCCAGAAATAGGCGGGCATGGTGGCCATGGCCAAGGCATGGGCCTTGCCGGCAAAGCCCGTTCCGATCAGCGCGACGTTCAGCTTTCGCATCGAGCTTGCTTCCCTGATTGGTGGCTTGGCGACTTACCGCTGCTCGTCATGTCCGTCGGGATGGTGCACCATCCCCGGTCGTTGCCGCTGACATAGAGCGGGCGATACCGTGCCTCACTCTCCCCGCCGACGAGATGGCGGCGAATTCACGCTCCGCCCGATCGTTCCCTGCGTCCGGAGCGCTCGGCCGCCGGGCACGGCGTGAAGGGTCTTCCGGCTTCCGGCGAGCGACGCCCCCCGTTGGCGGCTGGCGGCGCCCCTCCTCCAGAGGGGCGCCTGCCGCGCCTACTCGGCGGCCTTCCGGCTGGCGAGGTGGCTGTTGAGCTTGGGCATGACGTCCTGGGCCAGGAGCCGCATCGAGGCCTGGTGCAGGGCCGGGCGGTCCCAGTCCTTGTGGGTCAGGAGCAGCGTGCCGAAGCCGCCCACCTCGTCGACCAGCGCCACCAGCTGGTCCAGCACCCGCTTCGGCCCGCCGCCGATCACCATCCACCTCATGCAGTTCTGCACCGTCACCTCGGCGTCCGGAACCTCCTCGCTCGGCTTGAAGATCTTGAGGAGCTTGTACGTCGCCAGATTGTCCCGGAGATAGGCGTAGTACCAGCCGTAGGCCGAGCCGTCGTCGGCCAGATAGTCCGCGGCCTCCTGGTCGCTCTCGGTCACCAGGATCGAGCGCGCCAGCCGCCAGCTGGCGCGGTCCGGCCGCCTTCCCGCCGCCTCCGCCCCGAGGCAGTACTGCTCCCAGTGGCTCTTGGCGTGGCCGACCGGCATGAAGTTGGCCGAGACCAGCCCCCAGCCCCGCTCGCCGGCCAGCCTGGCCGTGCTCGAGGACGGGCTCATCGCCGACACCGCCAGCGGCGGGAAGGGCTTCTGGAAGGGCTTGAGCATCGGCCCGATCCCGAGATGCGGCTGGCAGGCCGCGTCGATCGTGACGTCCCAGTGCTGGCCCGTGATGTGGTAGGGCGGGTCGGAGGACCAGATCTTGTGGATGATGTCGATCGCCTCGACCATCATCGCCGAGCGGTTCTTGTCCATCGTCTTGAACAGCTCGAAGTCCGAGCCCAGCCCGCCCGGCCCCACCCCCATGATGTAGCGCCCGCCCGACAGATGGTCGAACAGCGCCACATTGCCCGCCACCTGCGCCGGATGATGCTGCGGCAGGTTGATCACCCCCGTCGCGAACCGGATCTTTTTCGTCTCGCCGATCAGCGTCGCCATGAACTGCAGCGGGTCCGGGATCGGCTCGGTGGCACAGGAATAGTGCTCCCCCACCCACGCCTCGTCATAGCCCAGCTCCTCCGCCAGCAGGATCGCCGCCCGATCGTCCCGCAACACCTCCCCGAAAGGCCGCGCCGGATCGTGCAACGGCATCATGAACAGCCCAAGCTCCATAGCGTCTCTCCTTGATCAGAACGGTGGATAGAGTGACAGCGGCACCTCAGCTCTGGGCCCGCGACAAATGAATGGCCGACGCGACGATGATTATGACACCCTTGATGATGTACTGAACCTGCACGGGCAGGCCCAGAAGGATGACGATATTGAAGAGAACGATAAGAATGAGAACGCCGAGCAGTGCTCCGAAGATGCTGCCGCGGCCGCCGCTGATCGCAACGCCACCCATGACTGCCGCCACGATGGAATCGAGCTCGTATCCCTTGCCCGTCCAATTGTCGACCATGCCCACATAGCCGACGAGAAAGAGCCCGGCGGTGGCGGCGACCGAGGCGCAGATCATGTAGCCGATGATCGTGACCCGGTCGGCGGCGATGCCGACCAGGGTCGCGGCCCGGGGGCTGCCGCCCACCATGTAGATCTTCCGTCCGAACGCCGCGCGATGCAGCACGAAGCCCAGCACGGCCGCCATCGCCAGGAGCGCCAGAAGGTTGATGGGAACACCCAGGACCGCGTCCTGGCCGATGACGCGGAAGCCCGAGGGCAGCGTGCCCGAGGACGAGCCCTTGGTGTAGACGAAGCGGATGCCCTGAAGCACGATCATCGTCGCCAGCGTCGCGAGGAAGGGCGAGACGTTGCGCTTGGTGACGAGGAAGCCGTTGACCGCCCCCACGACGAGGCCAAGGAGGATCGAGGCGGCGAAGATGACCGGGATCATCCGGTTGTCGGTGGTCTCGAAGCTGGTCGCGAGCACGGCCGAGGTCGCCATCACCGAGGCGACCGAAAGATCGAACCCGCGCAGCAGCAGCACGATCGTCTGGCCGATCACCACCATGCCCAGCGGTGCCGCCTGGTTCAGGACGTCCCGGATGTTGGCGGGCTTGAGGAAGCTCGGGGAGAGGAGCGCTGCGATCACGAGGATCAGCACGAGGAAGGCCACGAGCCCATAGGCCTCGAGCCCGACCGCTGGGAGACGCCATCCGGTGCCGGCGGGGCCGGGCAGCCGATCGATGCGGCCCTCGCTCACGCTTCCCTCCGCCGCTCGACGTGGATGGCGACCGCCGTGATGATGATCAGGCCCTGGATGATCCACTGGTAGAAGGTCGAGACGTCGAGGAAGTTCAGGAGGTTGTTCAGGAGCGAGATCAGGAGGACGCCGAGCAGCGTGCCCAGCACGCCGCCGCGCCCGCCGGCGAGCGAGGTGCCGCCCACCACGACCGGCGTGATCGAGGCGAGGTCGAAGCCGTCGCCCCGCCAGGGATCGCCCGAGCCCATTCGGCTCACGAGATAGATGCCGGTGAGCGCCGCGAGGAAGCCCGAGCTGCCATAGGCGATCAGGAGGACCTTGAGGTTGGAGAGGCCGAGCAGCCGGGCCGCCTTGGGATCGCCGCCCACGGCGTAGAACGAGCTGCCCGTACGGCTGTAGGTGAGGAAGATGCCGACGACGAGAAAGAGGAGAAGCATCAGGAGGCCGCCGACCGACAGGCCGAAGACCCGCCCATAGGCCAACTCCTCGAAGGAGGGCGGCACGCTGCCGGCGGGGGCCAGCGCGTAGAGCAGCGTCGAGCCCTGCAGCACGGCCGCCATGCCGAGCGTGATGATGAGCGGGTGGACCTTGAGATAGTGGGTGAGGGCACCGTTGGCGGCACCGATGGCCGCACCCATGGCCAGCACGCCCAGGACGACCGGTGCCACCAGCTCCGGCCGGCCGTCGATCCAGCCCGAGGTGAGGTTCGAGGTCACCGAGATCATGGCGCCGATCGAAAGATCGATGCCGCCCGTCAGGACGACCAGGGTCTGGCCGAGGCTCACGAAGCCGAGGCTGGCCGACTGCTCGAAGACGTTGAGAAGGTTGCGCGGGGTGGCGAAGCGGTCGCTCAGGGTCGCTCCCACCACGATCAGCAAGGCAAGCATGGCCAGGACGATCAGGAGCGAGGGCGAGAGCCAGCGGGGCCAGACCGTCCGCCCCGTCTCCTGGCGCCCAAGGGCCAGGGTCCTCACGCGGCGATCGTCCGATCGCCGGAAGCGCCAGGCGTCTCGGCGATCGCCAGATGGAGGAGCGCTTCCTCGGTGATGGCCGGGCCCTCGAGCTCACCGGCCTTCCGCCCTTCGCACAGGACCACGACCCTGTCGCAGAGCCCGATGATCTCCGGCATCTCCGAGCTGATCATCAGGATGGCGAGGCCGCTGTCGGCGAGCTCGCGGATGATGCGGTAGATCTCGACCTTGGCCCCGACGTCGACGCCGCGCGTCGGCTCGTCCAGGATCAGCGCCACCCGGGAGGTCCGCACCCAGCGGCCGAGCAGCACCTTCTGCTGGTTGCCGCCGGAGAGGTTGAGGACCGGGAAGCCCGCATTGGGTGCTGCTATCGCGTAGCGGCGGATCTCCTCCTCGCCGATGCGGCGCTCGGCCGCCCGATCGATCGCGAGGCCGCGGGTCACCTCGTCCAGCGCCGGGGCCGTGATGTTGGCGGCGATGTCGAGCAGCAGGAGGAGGCCCTCGCTCTTGCGGTCCTCGGTCAGAAGGCCGAGGCCGGCGGCGATCGCCTTGGCGGGCGTCATGCGCTCGAAGGTCTCGTCCCCGATGCGGACGGTGCCGTGCTCCAGCGGCAGGCTGCCGAACAGGGCGTGCGCCACCTCGCTGCGCCCCGAGCCTACCATCCCTGCGAGACCGACGATCTCCCCGGTCCGAACCTCGAGGCTCACGCCCCTGACGCGACCGGCAACGGAGATGTCGGTGGCCGCCAGGGCGATGCTGCCCGAAGCGCGGCTCGTCGGCCGTGGCGGATAGATGTCGGCGAGCGGCCGGCCGACCATCATCGAGACGAGGTCGGCGCGGTCGAGGCCGGCAGTCGGCCGGGTCGCCACCAGCCGGCCGTCCTTGAGCACCGTCACCGTGTCGGCGATCTCGAACACCTCCTCGAGGCGATGGGAGATGAAGATGACCGCCGCCCCCTGGCTCGCGACCCGGCGCATCATGGCGAACAGGAGACCCACCTCGGGACCGCCGATCACCGCCGTCGGCTCGTCCAGGATCAGGAGCCTCGCCCGGGCTACGAGTGCCCGGGCGATCTCCACCATCTGCTGATCCGCGACCGAGAGGGTCTTGACCTTGCGGTCGGGATCGAGGGCGACGCCGAGCTCGCCCAGGAGGCGACGCGACTCGCGGCGCATGCCGGCATGGTCGATCAGCCCCAGGCGCCCGCGCGGCTCCGCACCGATGAAGATGTTGCGGGCCACCGACAGCTCCGGGAAGAGCACGAGCTCCTGGTAGATGACGTAGATGCCGGCGGCGCGCGCCTCGTGCGGCGAGGCCCAGCGGACCGCATGGCCGTCGAGCTCGATCTCTCCCTCGTCCGGCTCGTAGGCCCCGGCGATGATCTTGATCAAGGTGCTCTTCCCGGCACCGTTCTCGCCGACCAAGGCATGGATCTCCCCGGCCCGCGCGCCAAGCTCGACGCGGTCCAGGGACTTGACGCCGGGGAAGGTCTTGGAGATGCCGCGAGCCTGAAGCATGCAACCGTCTCTCAGCCTCGGCGGACCGGGCCGCCCCTGCTGCGGCAGGTGCGGCCGGTCGCGTCGGCTGGTCCATGAGGCCTATTGCGGATAGTCGACCTTGAAGGTGTTGGGATCGTAGCTCGGGCCGAGGCCCGAGGAGAGGATGAGGTCCATGGGCTTGTCGAGGCGCACATAGTCCTCGGCCCAGCGATCGGCGTGGATCGAGGGCGTCTCGTCGCCCTTGGAGACGACGATGTCGGCGTTCACGAAGTAGAGCTTCGGCACCTGGGCGCCGGCCAGAACCTGGAGCGCCAGGTCGACGGCGACCCCGCCCATGGCCGGCGGATAGTCGACATTGAGGACGGGGATCTTGTTCTCGACGGCGACCCTGAGACAGCCATTGAGGTCGGCGCAGGTGGCGGGCGGGATCGTCCCGGGTTTCCAGCCGGCGGCGACGAAGGCCTCGAGCGCGCCCACGCCCTGAACGCCCGAATCGTTCCACACGCCCTGGATGTCGTGGCCGAACTTCTGGATCATCGCCGAGACGATGGTCTTGGCCTTGGGGGCGCTCCAGTCGGTGTACTGCATGTCGAGAATCTTGATCCCCGGATGCTGGCCGAAGATCGAGCGAGCAGCGGCGATCCTGAGCTCGGCCGGGCTGGCGCCGGCCTGGCCGGGCAGCATGATGATGTTGCCCTTGCCATTGAGCTTCTCGACCAGCCACTGCGCGTAGAGCCGGCCGAGGACGAGATCGGACGCGGTGACGAAGCTCACGAAATTGTCCGAGGTGATGCGCCGGTCGACCATGATGACGGGCGTGCCGTTGCGCATGGCACGGCTCACCACCGGATCCAGCGCGTCGGCCTTGGACGCGCTGACGAGCAGAAGATCGACGCCGCGCTCCAGCAGGTCCTGCACGTCCGAGATCTGCTTGGAGGGACTGTTGTTGGCGTCCGTGATGTAGAGATGCTTGATGACGTCCTTGTGCCGTGCCGCCGCGGCCTCGATCGAGTGCAGCTGGGCGAGGCGCCAGGTATTGTCGACCGAGGCGTTCGAGAAGCCGATCACATAGGGTGGGGCCTTCTTGTACTTGCTCGTGTCGGTATATTGCAGCTCGACCGGCGACCAGAGCTCGGTGCGCGGGGCACCATGGTAGCCGTCCCGCGCATCCTGGGCGCGAGCGCCCGGTGGTGCGGTCACCATCAGCGCCGCGAGCGCTGCTGCCGCCGTCATCGCCTGAAGAAGTCGCATCCTTTCCGTCCTCCCTGCCTGCGGTCCCTGTCGCGGGACCGTCCTCGACTCGCGGGAGCGGCGCGCGCCCGGCGCGCCTAGCTCCCGACCTTCACCCAGCCGTGCTCGCGGTGCGAGCGCTGGCACGCCTCGACGACCCGCTGCACCCGGTAGCCGAAGGCGAAGTCGGGCCAGGCCGGCCGGCCCTCGCCCACGGCGGCGATCATCTCGCGCGCCTCGATCGCCTTGTAGTCGTTGTAGCCGAGGCCCAGGCCCGTCACCGGATGCAGCGCCGCGAAGCGCGGATCGCTCGGGCCCATCTCGATCTGCTTGAAGCCGCGGAACTCGACCGGGCCGGTCTCGGTGTAGAGCTGGAGATCGTTGATGCGCTCGTAGCTGTAGCGGAGCGTGCCCTTGGAGCCCACGATGTCGTAGCCGATGTCGTAGCGGATGCCGTTCGACACCCGGCTCGCCTCGAGATGCCCGGCGCCGCCCGGGAAAGCGAAAGAGCACGGTCGCGATGTCGTCGGTCGTGTTGGGGATGCGCCGGCTGCTGTCGCCCACCGCACCGATCTTGAAGCTGCCGGCACCGAGCGGGGCCGCATGGTCCGGGATCACGGTCCCGAGCGTGCAGAGCACCTCCTCGACCGGCAGCCCCGCCACATAGAAAAAATAGCTCAGGAGATGGGCGCCCAGATCGCCAACGACGCCGCTGCCGGCGCGCTCGAGATCGTTGCGCCAGGTGTGCTGCAGCTCGCGGTCGGCCATGAAGTCGGAGTTGAAGTAGAGCCGGGCATAGACGAGATCGCCGATGTCGCCCTGCTCGATCGCCTTCCGGGCCAGGACGTGCACCGGGTTCTGGATGAAGTTGAAGCCGACGAGGGTCGTGATCCCCTTCGCCTCGGCGGCCTTCTGCATCTGGCCGGCCAGCTCGACCGAGTTGGCGAGCGGCTTCTCGCAATAGACGTGCTTGCCGCCGGCGATCGCCGCCATCGCCACGTCGAAGTGCATGTCGTTGGGCGTGCAGACGTCGACGATGTCGATGGCGGGATCGTTCACGAACTCCCGCCAGTCGCCGACGGCGTGCGCGTAGCCATAGTCGCGCGCGGCGCGCAGGGCGAGGCCGGCGTCGATGTCCGCCACGGCATGCAGCACGGGCACCGCCGGCTCGGGGCCGAAGGCCTGCCGTGCCGCGTGAAAGGCCATGGAATGGACCTTGCCCATCCAGCCGGCACCGACGAGGCCAATCCGCAGCTCGCGCATCGATATCCCCTGATCCAGTCGAACATCGTGAGCAAAAAAAAGCCGCCAGGGACCAGTTATGGCCACCAGCCCGCAAGTCACCGCGCAAACCAGATCCGGGCAGGAGCGCGGGCTAGAGCTTGCGTGGCCGCCCGGTGCGCGTCATCGGTCTTCGCTAGGTCTAGTCGTCAGCTTCGATCGACAAGATCGCTCTCCCCGAGATCCGTCGCCGAGGCGATCTCCTGCCGCCCGTGCGCCGTCCCCCACTTCCTTACAGCTTGCTCCATGTGACCGCCCGCGTATAGTGGAGAGATGTTCAAAGTGAACAATTCGGCCTGCGCACGTCTCGTTGGCGGAAGAGGCTGAGGGCGCCGCCGTGACCGCCGAGGAGCTGCTGAGCCTTCTGGACCTGGTCGAGCGCATGCGCCTCTCGGGCGAGCGCCGGCTCGAGCTGTTCGAGCCCGATCCGGTCTGGAACATGACGGTGTTCCTGATGCGGCGCCACCTGACCGGGCGGCTCGTGACGCCCACGAGCCTCGCGCATGCGGCCGAGGTGCCCTACACGACGGCGCTCCGGCGGATCGAGGAGATGTTCAAGGCGGGCCTTCTCGTGCGCCGGCCGCGCACCCGCTCGGGCCTCTCGCACTCGATCCACCCGAGCGCCATGCTGGTCGACCGCGTCTTCGCCTATGGCCGCGAGATCAAGGCCTCGATCGCCCGGGCGCTGGGCGAGCGCGAGGATGCCAGCTCCTTCTATCTCGGCACCTCTTACCTCTCGGCGCGGATCATCCCCCCGCCCTCCGTGCCGGCGAGCGGGCTCGGCCCCGGCCAGAGCCTCAATATCCTCCTCTACAACGACCCCTTTTTCTTTGTCGGGGAGGAGCTGCGGCGCGAGATCGCACATCTGCTGGGCGGCAAGGTCCGCTTCCAGGGCTGCGTCCTGGACGAGCTCAGGCTGCGGGCGCTCGCCAACGCCGCGCGGGCCCGGTCCGAGTTCGACATCCTGGCGGTCGATCTGCCCTGGATGGGCGAGTACGCGGGCGACGGCGTGCTGCTTCCGCTCGACGAGCTCATCGCCCTGAGCGGCCTCAACCGCGCGGACTTCTATCCGGCGAGCTGGGCCGCGGGCCGGGCCGGCGGCCACCAGTACGGCATTCCCCTGCAGACGACGCCCGAGGTGCTGGTCTATCGCCGCGACATGCTCGAGGCGCGCGGGCTCGAGCCGCCGGCCACCACCGATGCTCTGCTCGCTGTGGCGCGGACGTTGCACGCGCCGGCCGAGCGCATCTTTGGCGTGTCCTGGGCGGGCGCCCCCGGCCTGCCCATCGGCTACGCCTTCATGCTGTTTCTCGCCGACTTCGGCCAGCCGCTCCTGAGCCTGCGCCGCGTCCCCGAAGGCTATGACGCCTCGCACATAGCCGGGGAGGAACTCCGCCCCCAGATCGACACGCCCCGCGCCCGGCTCGCCGCCGAGTTCATGCGGGAGCTGCTCGAAGTCTCCCCGCCAGACGTGCTCGAGACCTCGTGGATCGAGCAGATCGAGCTCGTGAGCCGCGGCAATGCGGCGCTGGCCTATATCTGGGCGATCCGCGCCGCCCGCTTCGAGCGCGATCCGTCCTCACCGGCGCGCGGGAATGTAGGGTTCCTGCCCCACCCCCTGGGCGGCACGCTCACCGAGGGCGACCGGCGCGGCAACGTCTCGGCCATCGGCGGCTTCGTGCTCGCCATTCCGGCCAATCTCGACCCCGAGCGCGTGCCGCTCGCCTGGCGCACCATCGAGTGGCTGACCTCGCCCGAGGTGATGAAGCTCTTCGTCCAGCATGGCGGGCTCTGCACGCCCCGCTTCAGCGTCGCCGCCGACATCGAGGTGCGCCGGCTCTCGCCGGTCATCGCCGGCGTCGACGAGATGGCCAAGAAGGGCCAGCTCAGACTCTGGCCGAGACCCCCGGTGCCGGAATTCGCTGCGATCACGAGCATCCTCGGCCAGGAAGTCCACGTCATGCTTCGTCGCGACCAGACAATTCGCGCCGCCTTGAGACGCGCCCAGGACCGCGTGGATCGACTGATGCGGGCCCACAACCGCTATTGAAACCGAGACTCCATCGCGCCAGCGAGGGGGCACGAGGTGGTCCCCGATCGGGGGACAGCTTCGCGGCCGTGTTACGCCTGGCTCAGGTCCTCATCATGCCGCCGCGTCGAAGCCGGTATGGCTACGTGCGCCTCGTCCGGGGTCTTGCCGCCGGGAGCCGAGTGCGGCCTCTCGGTGTCGTGGTAGCTCATCCACCGGCCGATCCCGGCGCAGGCCGGGCTGCCCGTGTCGAAGTGCGTGGAGGCGGATGCACTGGTGCTTCACGCTCCGCGCCAGAGCCGCTCGATGAAGACGTTGTCCGGCCACTGGCCGCGCCCGTCCATGGGCATCCGGGCGAGGCCGTGAGGGCCGCCCCTGTCACCCGTGGCGTTCCCCTGAGCGATTTTCGGCCTGTGGATGACTCTGCCAAGTCCTGGTGGGCGCAGTAGGACTCGAACCTACGGCCCGCTGATTAAGAGTCAGCTGCTCTACCAACTGAGCTATGCGCCCCCGGGACGCGGGTCATGTACGGGGCATTGCCGGGAGCGTCAAGCCACCGGCGGCGGCCGGGCCGTCCGCATGGGCCCGGCGCCTTCTGTTCGCGGTTGCGCCCCGCATCGATCCTGATAAAACGATCGCCGCGCGGGTGTAGTTCAATGGCAGAACGGCAGCTTCCCAAGCTGCATACGGGAGTTCGATTCTCCTCACCCGCTCCACCCGCCTGCCCCCGGTCCGGCCTGCCGTCGCGACCGCGAGCCGCAGGCAGGGCAACGGGCCTGCCCCGGACCGGCGATGATGCCCTCGGCGGTGGGGGCCGGCTCGCCCTTCGGGACGAGAACGGTACCCGGCCAGCGGGCGCGGTCAGCAGATCGTGCAGCGGTCGCGGGCGCTCCGGGAAGAAGCGGCGCCTCTGCGAGCTCCCCCTCGTGGTCAGTGTCATCGAGCACCTTCCGTCCTGCAGTCCGCCAGAGACTGTCGAGACCGTCGAGGCGCTTCAGTCCGGTCTGGACCCTTGGCTGCTACCGTTGGGACTTGGTCTAGCAGGTCCCTTCATTAAACTGTGCACCTCAGCCAACGCCGGAAGAAGATGATGACCCTCAGTGATCTTGTCGAGTTCTGGTCCAGACATGCTCTTGTCCCACCTTATGCTCACACGGATGATCGCGCTACCTGATTTCCCATGACACGCATCCTATGCGGGGCTAGAGTTTCTGCGGCTTTCGGGGCTGGTGGGGAGCAGGGATGGTATCGGCGGACGGATTGCGGCGCTCGGTCAAGAGCCTGAGCGAGATCGAGTTCCGAGAGCGCTTCGGCACCGAGGAGGCCTGCCGGAAGGCGCTCTTCGAGATGCGCTGGCGGGAAGGGCTCACCTGCCCGGCCTGCGGTCACCGCGGCTTCTGCGCGCTCAGGACACGCAAGCTGTTTCAGTGCAATCGGTGCAAGAAGCAGGTGCGGCTGACCGCCGGCACCGTGTTCCAGGACACCAAGCTGCCGCTCACCGCCTGGTTCATGGCGATCTACCACCTCGCCCAGGGCAAGAACGGGATCAGCTCGATCGAGCTCGGGCGAAGGCTCGGGGTCAAGCAGCAGACGGCTTGGCTGATCAAACACAAGCTGATGCGGGCGATGGGCGTGCGCGAGGCCGCCAAGCCCAAGCTCGCGGGCCGGGTCGAGGTCGACGACGCCTACCTATCGATCGCAGGAGGCGATCGATCCAGCCCTGCAAGGGCCGAGGTCAGAAGACCTCGGCGGGGCGGCGAGCGCCCGGGCGGCAAGCGTGGCCCCTCCGCGCGCTTCCTGCGCGCGGCGCCCTCGGCGATCGGATCGATCGTCTCCTGACGATCGATGGTGCCGCCGGCAAGACGCCGATCGTCGCCGCGGTCGAGACCATCGATCGCAAAGCGATCGATCCGTCTGCGGAGCAGTGCGCGTCAGGAGACGCGCAAGGGGCCGAGCGCAAGCCCAGGCGGCTGCGGCTGAGCGTGGTCAAGGGCTTCCGCAAGAAGGAGGTGGAACGGCTGGCCGGGCGAGACTTCGCCGCTGGGAGCAATGTCGTCAGCGACGGCCTGTCCTGCTGGCCGGCGGTCGAGAAGGCCGGCTGCCGGCACGTCCCGATGGCGACAGGTTCCGGCAAGCGGGCCGCGAGCTGGGCGCCGTTCAAGTGGGTCAATACCTGCCTGGGCAATATCAAGACCGCGATCGCCGGTACCTACCACCACGTCAGCGCCAAGCATGCCCAGTCCTACCTCACCAGCTTCGCCTACCGGTTCAATCGCCGCTTCCATCTCGACAGCATCGTCGAGCGCCTCGCCTGGGCCGCCGTCCATACCGACCCGCAACCTCATCGCGTCGTTGTCTCGGATGCGTGATCTGGATATTCAGGTCGCGCTATACTGCTCGACCTGCGCGCAGACCTCGAGCGCCAGGGCATCGCCCTCGATCTCCTGCCGCAGCCCTGGGTCGGGCCGATCCTCGAGGCCACCGCGTTCGTTCTGCAGTTGAACCCCGGCCTCTCGGGGCCGGAGCGCGAGATCGAGCAGAAGGATCGGGATTTCCGGAATGCGCTGCTCCGCAATCTCGGGGGGCGAGAGCCGAACGTCTTTCTCGATCCCGGGCTTGCCGAGCATCCCGGCCGAGCCTGGGTCGAGCGTCGCCTTCGGGGCGTCGCATCCGCTGCCGTGCTTCGTCGCTCCGTGGCGCGGCTCGAGCTGTTCCCGTACCACTCGAAGAGCTTTTCCGCTGCGCCGGCGCCGCTTCGGCGGGCTCTGCTCGACCTGCCCTCCGTTCACGCCATGCGGCGTGCGGTGCACGACGATCTCCTCCCGCGAGCCGCTCGAGGCGAGATCACGATCGTCGTGATGCGCAGCTCTCGCGAGTGGCAGCTGAGGGATGTGAAAGAGCACCCTGACCTCGTCGTCTATCGCGGCTGGGAACCACTGAACGGCCATTGCACGCCGCCCACACGAGGCGGAAAGGCGCTGATAGCCCGGCTGCGCGAGGAACGGCCGTCCTAGCCCAGGGCGAACCGAGCTCCCGCACCTCCGACGCAGGGGCCACCGCGATCCGTGGATGCCGGCTCCGCCTCTACCGGTCCACCGGGGCTTCGAGACTGCGGCGTCGGGCCCGGTCTCCGCAGATCACCAGCGCTGCGCCACGGAACCGCTGCGCGACCACGGCTTTGCTCTCGATCGAGCAGCCTCACGAGACCATGCTGCCGTCGTACAGTGCCGCGCATCCACCACCAGCCGGGGAGACCCTTCGTGCAGGACGACCATGTCTACCGCAAGACCGAGATCGTCGGCAGCTCCAAGACCTCCATCAGCGATGCCATCGAGACCGCCGTCGCGCGTGCGTCGAAGACGCTCCGGAACGTCGAGTGGTTCGAGGTCACCGACATCCGTGGCCATGTGAGCGACGGCAAGATCGAGCACTACCAGGTGTCGCTCAAGATCGGCTTTCGCGTCGAAGGCTGATCCGTTCCCGTCCCCGGGAGTGGGCCCGAGGTCGCCCTCGTCTCCTGCTTGACTGGATGTTTTTATTCTTATATAAAGTAGAAATGCCTGCCCCGAACACCCTCCGCTCCTCGGTCCGTCCTGCCGCCGCGCGGCGCATGCGGCTGGCGCGGCGCCTCGCCTGCGGGCTCACGCCCGCCGAGGTGGCGAGGGTCGAGGCCGCGACGGAGGAGGAGATTCTTCATCTTCTCGACGACGCCGATTTCTCCGGGCTCGTGCGCGAGTACCGGGCGGTCGTCGAGCTGCCCGACGATCTCCGCGAGGCGCGGCTGATCGGCGCCGCCTGGATGGAGCTCGAGCACCTGATGGAGCTGGGCGACCGGCGGGCGGTGCTGTTCGTCGTCTACGAATCGAACCGCGGCCGGCATCCGGCCAAGGCGCTGCTGAGGCGCATGAAGGAGGCCTTCGCGCGGGCTGCCGCCGAGACGGAGCCCCGCGCCCCCGCCGTCCCCGACCCGGCGCGGCCGCCCTACGGGCCGATGCCCGGCTATGGCTGGCACCCGCTGGGCCCCGCCCAGGCGGCCGGCCGGCACCTGACCGACACGGTCGCCGCGGCGGCCGGACGGGATATTGTTCGCGAGGCCGCCGCCGAGGCGCCCGCTCCCGAGCCGGTCGCCGAGGCCCCGGCGGCTCCGGGCGAGCCCGCCCCCGCCGCCGAGGCCGAGCTTCCCGCCCTGTCCTGGTCCGCCTCGGGCGAGCCCATCGCGCCGCCCGGCTACCGGGTGGTCTGGGTGCCCCGCCACCCCGGCGTCCCCGACCTCCCGGACGAGCTGCCTCTCTCCCCCATCGCCCAGCTCGCCCACGATTTTCCCGAATTCGCCGACTGGTTCATCCGCCGCGGCGAGCAGCGCCTGGCCGAGCTGGCCAGGGAGGCGCCCGAGCCGGACCGCCCCCAGAGGAGCGCGGGGCAGAAGCCCCTCGGGCCGTAAGAAGAAGAGCTCAGTCTTTTCCTCTTTTTTGTCACCCTCGGACTTGATCCGAGGGTCCATGGACCGACCCGGCGCGGTGTCGCGAGCGTGGGCATGGATCCTCGAGTCGAGCTCGAGGATGACGGAGGAGGAGCACGCCCGGCCGTGCCCTGTCCGGACAGCACCCTCACAAAAGAACAAAAAGATCTGGGGCCCTGCGGGCTTCTCGAGCGTCGGGCGGGTGTGTGCCGTTGCCTGCGGCGTCATCCCCCTTCCGCGCGTTTCAGAATTTCTGTCTTTGCGCTGTCGAGGAGGACGGCGAGGAGCATCAGGGCGCCGCGGATGACCTGCATGTAGGAGGCCTCGAGGCCCATGATGTTGATCGCGGTGTCGATGGTCGAGAGGAGGAGCACGCCGGCGAAGACGCCGGACAGGCCGCCCGTGCCGCCGCGCAGGGAAACGCCGCCGATGACGACCGCGGCGAAGGCCTCGAACAGCATGCCGATGCCGAGATTGGGCGTGGCGCCGTTGGTGCGCGCCGCCAGAAGCCAGCCGGCGAAGGCCGCGAGCACCCCTGAAAGAATAAAAACCTTGTAGAGGACGCGATCGACGTCGATGCCGGCGCGGAAGGGGGCCGTGGGGTTGCCGCCGACGAGATAGACCCAGCGGCCGAAGCGGGTGCGGTTCAGGACGGCGCTGAAGACGATGTAGGTGGCGACGAGGATCCAGATCAGCAGCGGCACGCCGAGAGGGCTCGTGGTCGCCACGTAGCGGAAGTCGGCGGGCAGCCCGTACATGGAGCGGCCGCCGGTCAGGATCAGGCCCAGCCCGCGGATGCCGATATAGGTCGCGAGCGTGACGATGAAGGCGTTGATGCGGAAGCGGATGATCAGGATGGCGTTGAAGAGGCCGGCGATGAAGCCGAAGGCCAGGACGACGAGGAAGGCGGCGTAGGTCGGCAGGCTGAAGCCCAGGGGCGACCCGCGGCTCGCGGTCAGCGCCGCCGCCAGCATGGCGCCGTAGGCCATGACCGACTCGATCGACAGGTCCATGTGGCCGGCGATGATGCAGAAGCTGAGGCCGATCGAGATCAGGCCGACATAGGTCGCGTGCTGGAGGATATTGAGAAAAATGCCGATCTGGAAAAAGTGGTCGATGGTCAGCGAGCAGACCACCATGACGATGGCGAGGATGGCCCAGACGAGCTGATCCAGGACCAGACGCGAGACCGGCAAAGGTCCGAGCGCGCGGAGCGGGGTGCGGGCGGGAGCGGCGGTTCGGGGTGCGGCCATGCCCCGATGATGGCGGGGCGACGGCGCACCGCGCAAGACCGGAGAGGGCGGTCAGGGCTGCAAATTCGCCGGCCAGGGCGGGCTGCCGCCCCCGGACGGGGAACGTGTTGGACGGTCATGCGTTAGCCGCGATCGACGACCAACAGGCGTCAGCCATCAACCTCGGGAGAAGCGGCCTATGGCCACTGCAACAGAACCCTATCGGGAAGCCCGCTACGAGGCGGCCGTCCCGCCCGGCCCCATGCCCTGGCGCCGCATATCGTGGGGGGCGGCACTCGCCGGCGTGGCCATCGCGCTCGCCGTGCAGCTCATCTTGACCATGGTGGGCCTGGGCATCGGCCTGTCGACCCTCGATATCGGCGCCGGTCCCGCAGGCGTGCCCTCGGCCTCGAGCCTGGGCATCGGCAGCGGCGTCTGGTGGCTGGTGAGCAGCCTGATCGCGACCCTGGTCGGCGCCTTCGTCGCGGCCCGGCTCGCCGGCTCGCCGGCGCGCTTCGACGGCATTCTCCACGGCCTCCTGACCTGGGCGCTCACCCTGATCCTCACGGTCTATCTTCTCACCACCGCCCTGGGCGGCCTGGTGGGCGGCGCCTATCAGGTCATGGGCAGCGCCGTCTCGGCTGCGGGCCAGGGTATCAGCAAGGCCGCGCCCGAGGTGGCCCGTCAGGCCGGCGTCTCGCCAGCCGACCTCGAGAGCCAGGCCGAGGCCCTTCTCGAGCCGCAGAGTCAGCCGGCCGGCCCCGACCAGGCCAAGCAGCAGCTGCTCGCCGATCTGCGCAATATCGCGATGGGCAGCGGCAATGTCGATCAGGCGCGCCAGCAGGCGGTGACGGTGATCGCGCAGCAGGCGGGCATCAGTCAGCAGGAGGCGCAGCAGCGCCTGCAGCAGTTCGAGCAGAAGGCCACGGCCGCCAAGGATCAGGCGGTGTCCACGGCCAAGCAGGCGGCCGACAAGACGGCCAGCGCCGTCTCGACGGGCTCGCTGTGGGGCGCGGCAGCTTTGGTCCTGGGCGCCATCGTCGCCATGATCGGCGGCGCTCTCGGCACGCCCAGCCTGTCGAGCCTGCGCGAGAACGCGAGGGCCTGAGGCAGGCCGACCTCTTCGCCAACGGGCATGGACCAGGCGCGAGCCCGGCCATGCCCGTTGGCTTCTCCTCTATTTCACGATCGCGACGGGATCGGAGGGTGGGGAGAGATTGCCCCAGAACCGCTTCTCGTCGACGTTCTCCTTGGTGATGGCAGCACCCGGGATCTTGAGGTTCGGGCCCCACTGCTCGTCGGTCAGGGTCGACTGCAGGCCCAGCACGTCGTAGGTCCCGGGCTTCAGCGTCTCGCCCTTGAGGATCTTGGGCGTGAACATGGCGAGCCCGAAGACCTGGGCATAGAGCGGCTGCTCGACCTCGACCTGCTGCCAGCCCTTGCGGATGTTGTCGAGGCCGACGGGCGCCCCGTTCGAGGCCATCATCATGATCTGGCCGGGCTTCATGCCCTTGGCCTCCATGGTGGCGACGATCGGCACGGTCAGGTGGGCGGCGTGACAGAAGACGAGGTCGATGTCGGGGTTCACGAGGATCTGGTCGTCGAAGATCCGGCCGGCGTTGGTCGCCTCCCAGTTCATCGCGGCCTTGGTGACGATCTGGACCTCGGGCGCGTCCTTCTTCATCACCTGCTCGAAGCCCTGCTGGATGTCGAGCGTGTAGTTGTCGCCCGGATCACCCAGGATCTGCAGGACCTTGCCCTTCACCTGCCCGTCATACTTGCCCTTGAGCAGCTTGACGGCCTCCGCGCCGGCGATGAGGCCGATCTCGACCGTGCCGGCGACCGAGGTCAGGTCGAACTTGATCGTTCGGATCTGGCGGTCGTAGCACATGAGCTTGATGCCCGCGGCCCGCGCCTTCTCGAGGCCCGGCACGATGGCGTCGAAGTCGACCGCGTTCATGATGACCGCGTCGGGCTTGATGCGGATGACGTCCTCGAGCTGGTTGAGCTGGAGGTCCGGCTTGTTCTGCGCGTCGAGCGAGGTGACCTTGTAGCCCATGCCGCCGAACACCTTCTCGACAGCGTTCTTGCTCTCGGTCTGGAACTCGTCCAGCAGGGTCGGGATCATGTAGTAGATGGTGCCGCTCTCGGCCGCGAGAGCCCGCCGGCCGGCGAGGCCGACCCCGAGCGCGGCCGAGCCCGCGAGCGCTCCCAGACGACGACGCGTAAGCAGCATGGCTTCTTCCTCCCCCTCCTCGATTGTCGCCCGAACTTTGCGACAAACGAGGACGGCGCGCCAGCCTCAAGAGGGTCGGTCTCGGCGCCGCGCCGGCAGGCTCAGGCGGGGTCGGCGCGGGCGAGGAGCAGCAGGGACCGGTCGACGACCGGCAGCGCGCCCGTGCGCCCGGACTCCCCCTCGCCCGGAACCCCCGTCTCGGACGCGGTGTCGACCATCACGTCCCACCGCCCCTCGGGAAGCTGCCAGTCGATCTCGGCATCCGAGGCGTTGAGCACCATCACAAAAGTCTGGTCGCGCTGGGGCTCGCCCTCCTCTGTGAGGTGGACCAGGCCGGGCTCGCCGCTGAGCAGGAGCGCCACCGCCCGGGTGCATCCCTGGGCCCAGTCGTCGGCCGTCATCTCGGCGCCGTCCGGGCGCAGCCAGGTCACGTCCTTGATCTCGGTGCCGCGGATCGCCGTGCCGGTGAAGAAGCGCGAGCGGCGGAACACCACATGCTCCCGCCGGAGGGCGATCAGCCGCCGGGTGAAGGCCAAGAGCGCCTCGGCCTCCTCGTCCCTTGCACCCCAGTCGATCCAGCCGATCTCGCTGTCCTGGCAGTAGGTGTTGTTGTTGCCGCCCTGGCTTCGGCCGATCTCGTCGCCGCCCAGCAGCATCGGCACGCCCTCCGAGAGCAGGAGCGTGCCGAGGAGGTTGCGCATCTGGCGCCGGCGCAGCGCTTTGATGCCCTCGTCGTCGGTCGGCCCCTCCGCGCCGCAGTTCCAGCTCTGATTGTCGTCCGAGCCGTCGCGATTCTCCTCGAGGTTCGCCTCGTTGTGCTTGCCGTTGTAGGAGACGAGGTCGCGAAGCGGAGAAGCCGTCGTGGGCGGTGATGAAGTTGACGCTGGCCCAGGGGCGCCGGCCGCGATGGCTGTAGATGTCGGCCGAGCCCGAGAGGCGCGAGGCGAGGTCGCCCGCCTGGCCCTCGTCGCCCTTCCAGAAGCGCCGGACGGTGTCGCGGTAGCGGCCGTTCCATTCGGACCAGCCGGGCGGGAAGCCGCCGACCTGATAGCCGCCCATGCCGATGTCCCAGGGCTCGGCGATCATCTTTGCCGCGGCCAGCACCGGGTCCTGGGCCACCGCGTCGAGGAAGTTGGCGCGCTGGGTGAAGGTGCCGTCCTCGCGGGCGAGCGTGGTCGCGAGATCGAAGCGGAAGCCGTCGACCCGCATCTCCTGGACCCAGTAGCGCAAGGAGTCCGTGACCATCCTGAGCGCGTAGGGATGGCGCAGCTCGAGCGCGTTCCCGCAGCCGGTGAAGTCGTTGTAGTAGCGCTGCTTGTCGTCGAGGAGATGGTAGTAGGAGGCGTTGTCGATGCCGCGGAAGGACAGCGTCGGCCCCAGATGGCTGCCTTCGGCCGTGTGGTTGTAGACGACGTCCAGGATCACCTCGATCCCGGCATCGTGCATCACCTGCACGAAGGTCTTGACCTCGCCCAGGCCGCCCGGCCCCAGATATTCAGGCTGCGGCGCAAAGAAGCCGATCGAGTTGTAGCCCCAGTAGTTCTTGAGGCCACGCTCGACCAGATGGCGGTCGTGAAGGAACGATTCGACCGGGAGCAGCTCGATCGCGGTGACACCGAGGTCCTTGAGGTGATCGACGATGGCCGGGCTCGCCAACCCCTCGAAGGTGCCGCGCTGCGCCTCCGGCACGTCGGGATGGCGCATGGTGAGGCCGCGGACATGGGCCTCGTAGACGATGGTCTCGTGCATCGGCCGGGGCGTCGGCCGCTCCCCGCGCCAGGTGAAGGCCGTGTCGACCACCACGCCCTTCAGCATGAAGGGCGCGCTGTCGCGCTCGTCGAACGAGAGATCCTCCTCCGGATCGCCGATGCGGTAGCCGTAGAGCGCGTCGTCCCAGCGCAGCTCGCCGGCGAGCTGCTTCGCATAGGGGTCGAGCAGCAGCTTGTTCGCGTTGAAGCGGTGGCCGGCGTCGGGCTCGTACGGGCCGTGCACGCGGTAGCCGTAGCGCTGGCCCGGCCGCGCGTCGGGCAGGTAGCCGTGCCAGATCTCGTGCGTCATCTCCGGAAGCTCGATGCGCTCGGCCTCCTTGTCGTCGTCGAACAGGCAGAGCTCGATCCTGGTGGCGTTGGCCGAGAAGATCGCAAAATTGGTGCCCCGTCCGTCCCAGGTGGCGCCCAGGGGATAAGGCCTGCCCGGCCAGACGCGTCGGGACTCGTTCGCCATGCTCACGCTCTCCTGTGGGGCCGCGCACAACGCGAACGAGCGCCGAGCTGCCGGCTCGCCGTTGCGGCGACAGCCAAACGCCGGCCCGGGCCTCCGGTTCCCGGCGAGCCCGTCGAGACGCGGCTACCACCCCGGAGTCAGTTCCGGGTGGGAGGCGCCTCAACGGCCGGCTCGTCGGTTCCCGTAATGAGCTCGATGACCTCGTCGTGATCGGTGAGGCGGCGCTCGCGCTCGCCCGCCACCCGACCCTGGCGAAGGACGACGATGCGGTCGGCCACCTGGAGCGCATGCAGGACGTTGTGGGTGATGACGATGACGGCCACGCCGCGGCGCTTGACCTCCTGGATGAGGTCGAGCCCGCGCTTGGTCTGGGTGACGCCCAGTGCGGCGAAGGGCTCGTCGAGAAGCACGAGCCGCCCGCCCCAATGCACGAAGCGGCAGAGCTCGATCGCCTGCCGCTGGCCCCCCGAGAGGTTTTCCACCTTCGCCCGCACGCTCGGGACGCGGGTGCCGATCTCGCTGAGGGCCTTCTCGGTCTCCCGCTGCATCGAGGCCTCGCGCAGCCAGGGCAGGCCGAGGAACGGGCGGACCAGCTCGCGGCCCATGAAGAAATTGGCGACCACGTCGACATTGGGGCAGAGCGAGAGGTCTTGATAGACCGTCTCGATGCCGACGGCCTTGGCGTCGGCCGGGCTCGTGAGATGCACCTCCTCGCCATCGAGAACCAGGCGGCCGGAGCTCGGCGGCAGGGCGCCGGCGATGATCTTCACCAGCGTCGACTTGCCGGCGCCGTTGTCGCCGAGCAGGGCCGTGACCTCACCGGCGCGAACGTCGAAGCTGACCTCCTCGAGGGCGGTCACGGCCCCGAAATGCTTGGCGATGCGGTCGATCCGCAGGAGAGGCTGGTCCATCGGCGGGCCGGGTGCTCTTCGATCATGAGGCCTCCGCTGAGGCTAGGCACCGCACTACCGACCGGCAAGCCCCTGCAGGCACACCGAGCGCGGACGACCTGCCCCGATGCAGCCGCCGGCTCCGCCGGGACTAAGAAGCCAGGAGATGCACGACGGCGCAGGTCAGGACTACGGGCAAGGCGAGGACGGCCGAAAAGCCCAGCTCGCGGTGCCATGGCGCGGGCGGGCGGCCCAGCGCCGCCAGGGCTACGGCGTAACCGAGGCGGCTCGCCAGCGACGCCACCGCCAATCCTTCGAGGCCCAGGCCGAGTGCCAGCGCTCCCCAGGCCAGGCCGGCGCTGGCCGCCGCGGCCGCGGCAGTGATCCAAGGAATCAGGCGCTGACGCCGTGCTGCCTGGCTGCCGAGCATCGCCACCGCCATGAGGCCTTGGGCCACGCCGGTGAACATGAAGATCTGTGCCGCGCCCGCGGCGCCCGCATATTCGGGGAGGAACCGGGTGAGGATCGGGGCGATGCCCAGACTGATGAGCCCGAGAAGGAGCGACAGGCTCCAGGAGAGCGTCAGGAGCAGGCGCTCGATGTCCTGGACCCACGCATCCTCATCTCCATGGCGGGCGGTATGGAAGATCTCCGGGAAGACGGCAGTCCGGACGACAAAGCCCGCAGCGGCGCCGATGGTGGCGACCGACACCGCGAATGCGTACTGGCCGAGCATCTCGATGCCACCCAGGCCCGCAACAATCAGCCGGTCGATGCTGGTGAGCAGCGCCTGCATCAGGACGCCGACCGCCACCGGCAGGCCGATGCGGATCATCGCGAAGGCGGCCGGCCAGGACCAGATCGGGCGGAGCGGCATCCTTCCCCACGTCAGCAGGATGCCGCCGAGATAGGCGATCGCCAGCCCGGCGATCGCCCCGGCGAGCCCCCAGACGAGGGCCAGCGCCACGCCGACCACAAGCTGGAGGCCGGCCTGCGCCAGCTCGATGAGGGCGAAGACGCTGACACTGGCCTGCGCCCGGAGGAAGGTCGCGGCCTGGAACCACAGCCTCTCGACCAAGGTGGCGACGGCGATGCCGGCCAGAACGATGCGCCAGACGGGATCGGCGGTCGCCAGGGCGGCTCCCGCCGCCAGCACCGACACGGCGCCGAAGCTCACCAACAGAAACGCGCTGCTGGCCCGGGCGTGGTGATCCGCCATGGGGTTGCGGCGGCCGCCGGTCCGGTAACGGTGGGCCGAGGCCTCGACCTCGAGCCCACGCTCGATGCCCAGACCGGCGATGACCAGATATTGCTGGGTCACCCGCAGCAGCGACCAGATGCCGAACGCGCTCGGGCCGAGCATGGCTGCCAGCGCTATGCCGCGGATCCCGAGCAACAGCTCGACCATTCCGCGCGCGGCGCCATAGCCCAGGATTCGGCGCAGGCGCTGACCGGACCCGCTCTGCCGGTCGTCGCTCGACGGAGTCGAACTCCGCCCTAGGCAGCACGCGATGTCGGCGCGCTGAGCGGCACGGACCCAGAGCGGACGAGCGCGTCGCCAGGCTCGCGCTCTATGGAGATCGACCCCATTCTGTCCAATCTCACCTGTGTCGCGATCGACGACCGTCAGAAGCGCCGACCCGCGCGATCCTTGCAAGAACGCTCAGCATTTGTCGGAATCGAGCATGCTGAGGTGCCAGCCGGCGATCTCGGGCAGGCCGTCGGAACCGTTCGCATCGGCGTCGAGATCGCGGACCAGCAGGGCGTGGCGGTAGCGCCGGCCGCTCGAAGGCTCGATTGCCCGAAACCCCTCCCCGTCGAGCCAATCCCGGTCCACTGGCGCGACGGCCGCCGACCAGACGCGCAGGTCGTTGAAGCGTCCGGCCGCCATCACGGCCGAGAGCAGGCGGCGGCGGAGCGCGTCGTCGGTCGCCTCGCAGAGCACGATTCGCACCCGATCCCGCAGCGGATCGATCGGGGTTTCCAGCACGGCAAAAGCCTCGAGGTCGCCGGTGCCGCAGAAGACGAACCGGTAGATCGAAAGCGGATTGCCAAAGCGCCAGGCGAGGTAGGCGGTGTCCCGCAGATGGCGCACCGATCCAACGGCGGGTCCGCACGCGATGAGGTTCGCCATGGCCTCCGGCCGTGCCTGACGTGCGACGGCGAGCGACAGGCCGAATCGCGCCGAGACCGCGCCGATCTGCAACTCGAGGGCCCGGAAGCGGCGCTCGGCGGACGACAGGTCGTCGCCGCGGCGGAGCCCGACCCCACCCTGCGCACGACGCGAGACGGCCGCCAGCAACGGATAGCCCGCGATGAGATCGTGGGTCCGCCTGACGATTCGGGCAGTGAGGCTTGCGCGGCACAGAGTGCCGAGAGCCCCGAGGTCCCGCCATCCGGCCCGGATCGATTGAAGGTAGGTGGCCGGGCTGGCGCTGAGATTGATCAGGTAACGGTAGCCGAGCCGCCGCGCGTCGGCAGCCGCGGCCTTCATGATCCGGCCATAGAGATGCCTGCCCCGGTGGGCGGGATGGATCACGAAATCGCCGGTGCCGAGAGCCGGGACGCGAGCCGCCTCCGGCCCCACCAGCCAATGCGCGCCGTGCGCCGCGCGCATCGCCACGACCTCCCCGGCATGCAGGACCAGATGGAGCACCGGCGGGTCCAGATAGGGGTTCCGCTCGAACTTCCAGGCGAAGGCGGCCTCGTTGCGTGCCCGATCTCTGCCCCAAGCATGCGCCAGGAGCTCGAGAGCGCCCAGTTTCAGCTCAGGGCTGTACCGGACCACCTCGTAGCCCATCGTTACCCCGCACTTTGCGCTTGGCGCAAAGGCCCGCGCGACTGCGACGCTTCTCGGATGGGCGACAACTCCGCACACCCCGAACGACAGCTGACACACAACCGCGGTCAGGTGAAGCCGCGAACCCGTCCTCCGAGCGGAACGGCTTCGGCTGGACGCAACCTCGTACTGCCGTCCCAATTGCTCTAGGAACCGGTGATCACCCTGAGCGGGCATTCTCCCCGAGCCCTTCCTTTGAGCTGGATCTCCCGAACCTTGCCCCGCTCCACCCAGGACCAGCCCGCCGGCGGACCGGCGCTCCGCCGCGCCCGCCGCGCCGTGGCCCTCATCTTCCTCGCCAACGGCTTCGGCATCGGCGTCTGGAGCGGCCACATCCCGGCGCTGAAGGAGCGCCTCGACCTGGACCCGGCCCCGCTCAGCCTGGCCTTCCTGGCCATGGCGGTGGGCGGCCTGCTCGTCATGCCGGCGACGGGCTGGCTGACGGCCCGGCTCGGCAGCCGCCGCTGCGTGATCGCGGCGGCCACGCTCTTCGGCCTCGCCTTGATTCTGCCGGGCCTAGCGAGCGGCCTCGTCGGCCTCTGTCTCGCGACGTTCCTGCTCGGCATGTTCAGCGGGGCCTTGGATGTCGCCATGAACACCCACGGTGCGGCCGTGCAGAGCGGCTATGGCCGGGCCATCATGTCCTCGTTCCACGCCTTCTACAGCCTGGGCGGCCTGCTGGGTGCCGGTTCCGCCAGCCTCATGCTGGCCAGCCTCGGCGGGCCCGGCCCGGACCTCGTCGTCGCCGGCGTCCTTATCCTCGTCATTCTCCTCGCCAGCTTTCCGGGCCTGCTGCGCACGGCTCCCGAGACCGGTGGCGGGGGCGGCATCACCTTTCCCGACCGCCGCGCGCTCGGCTTCGGGCTCCTCTGCGCCCTCGTGATGCTCACCGAAGGGGCCATGCACGACTGGTCGGGCGTCTACATGCTGACCATCATCGGCGCTCCCGCCAGCGTCGCAGCCCTCGGCTTCGGCGCCTTCGCCGCGGCCATGACCGCCGGTCGGTTTTTCGGCGATCGGATCGTCCGGCGCCTCGGCCGCGAGCGCACACTCATCCTGTGCTCCCTTCTCGCCTCGGGGGGCGTCGCGCTCGTGCTCATGGCGCCCGGACCGGGCTTGGCGATGGCCGGCTTCGCGTTGACCGGCCTCGGCCTAGCCAATACGGTGCCGATCCTGTTCTCCGCTGGCGCCGGCATCGACGGCGTGCCGCCCGGCGTCGGCGTGGCGATGGTCGCGACGATCGGCTATGGCGGCTTCCTCCTGGGCCCCCCGGTGCTCGGCGTCACCGCCCAGCTGACCGGCTTGGTCACCGCCTTCATGCTCTTGATCCTGCCCGGACTGGTGGTCGCCTCGGCGGCGGGCCGGGCGTCCGGCAAGCGGCGCGGCACACGGAGCCCTGAGCCGTCGCAGGCTGGCCGGGAGGATCGCTCGTCCACCGTTTCGCATTGACGAACCGGCCGCCGGAACGATCATTCCAAGAGAGCCGGCTCCCGGCCGGCCTCTCCTGAGCCGGGGCGAGGCAGATCGATGCTGTCGATTGACGAAGGCTTCCTCGGTCGCACCGTCGACCTGGCGATGGGTCAGGTGATGGAGCTTCGGCTCGAGGAAAATCCGACGACCGGGTTCCGCTGGAGCGTCGTCTCGGACGGCGCCCCGGCCTGCGAGGTGGTGGCGAGCAGGTTCCAGGCGAAGGGCACGGCGCCGGGGCGCGGCGGCGAGCATGCGTGGCAGTTCCGGGCCGTCCGCGCCGGCGAGTGCGACATCGAGCTTCTCTATCGCCGCGCCTGGGATCAGAGCGCCGAGCCGGCCCGGGTCTTCAAGGTTCGCGTGCGGGTGAGGAGCTGAGCCCCGCCCGCATCAGTCCCCCGGTGCCGAGACCATCCGGATCGTCCACAGATCGTCGGCCAGGTTGGAATCGGTGAGATAGGCATAGGGCATCGTGAAATAGCCCTTCTGGCCCCAGCCCTCGCCCCAGGAGTTGCGGACGATGAAGCGCTGCTGCGCATCGTCGTAGCCGACCGCCAGGACGGCATGGCCGCCCAGCATCTTCTCGGTCGTCAGGTTCGGCATCGGCATGACGCCGGTCCTCGCCACCTCCTCGCTCTCGAAGCTCTCGTAGACCGTGAAGCCGAAGACGAACGGGTAGCCGTCGGCGAGACACCCCTTGAGCTGCCTCAGATTGGCGACCAGCCGGCTGTAGCTCACGGCGCGGCACTTGCGGGCGGCCTTGTAGGCCCGGGCCGGGGGCTTCCTGGTGAAACGGGCGATGTCGTAAGGCCACATGTCCTCCGAACAGACGCCCTGCTTGTCGACGGTTTTGATCCCGTCGCGGATCTGGGCGCCGCTGTCCGTGCCGACCGAGCCCTCGATCACGCGCTCGTTGTAGTAGATGAAGAGGCGGGACGGCACGAAGTCAGGCTTCAGCTGCTGCTTCATGCGGTCGAACTGGACCGCTCCCGCGATGGCATTCCCCGTGCAGCTCCCGAGCTGACCTTGATCGTAGACGATGGGGCACTGCGGGCGCATGTCCACGCTGGGGGGAAGGGTCACGAGGACCGGAGCCGGAGCGGAGTAGAGGTGGTCGCGCGCGTCGGGGAGATCGGGCACCCAGCCGTAGCGTTGGATCTTGTAGGGCATTCTGTGGCTCCTTCGGTTGGATCGGACGGGGGCCCGGCGTTGGGGGATCAGCTCGGCCGGCGCCGGCCACCGACGATCGCTCAATGTCGACCAGACCCGAGGGTCTGGCGGTGATATTCGGCACTGATGCCCGCCCCGTCCATTCCCGAGCCGGCGGGGCGGGCGATGCTCGAGGGACCCAATGATCGGGCGGCGCTCAGGGGAGAAGGCCGGCATGGCGGATCGAGCGCGCCGCGGAAGACGCCCGGATGCTAGGATGAGATCGTGGCCTTGCGGGAGCGACGGCGATGCGGTGGGCGGGGTACGTGGCGGCGCTGGTGCTGGCGATCGGAGCGGTGACGGCGGCGGCCCAGGATGCCGCATCCCCGGCCCCGGCCGCGGCTGCTGCCGCCGGTGAGCAGAAAGCCGAGAAGCTCGAGACGAAGGCGGCGGAGTCCGGTGGCAAGCCCGACGCCACGCCGGCCCAGCGCATCACCAAGCCCGAGGCCCAGGCGGTCGATCCGACCGGGCAGAAGCCGATGGACGATCCCCTCACCTGCCTCGCCCGCACGATCTACTGGGAGGCGCGCGGCGAGGACGCGGCCGGGATGGAGGCGATCGCCTCGGTGGTGATGAACCGCGTCGGCAAGCAGGATTTTCCCGACACGGTGTGCGGCGTGGTCAAGCAGGGCCAGGAGAAGCATGCCTGCCAGTTCTCCTGGTGGTGCGACGGCAAGCCCGACACCGTCCAGAACGACCAGGATCGCTACACCATCGCCAAGGAGGTCGCGCGCAAGGCCCTGAACGGGCAGCTCACCGACCGGACCAAGGGTGCCCTCTATTTCGTCCGGAAGGGGGCCGCCAAGCCGGACTGGGCCAGCAAATATATCCGCACCGCCCAGATCGGCGACCAGGATTTCTACAAGCCGCGTGACGGCAAGGCTCAGTAGGGCCGATCCTCCCGAGTGCGCGGGCTGGGTCCCGCGTGGGGGTGAGGAGGACTCTCGGCCACTCGGCACGACCGCGCGGCCGGAGAAGGCCGGCCGGCTCGCGCCCACGCTCGATCCGCGTCGCTTCACGCTGGAGACGGTCGGTAACGCCTCTCGCGCGATCTCGGACGGGAGCGCGCGGGGCAAGGTGGTCGTCGACATCGAGGACGTCCCTCGCAGCGGGTGAGCATCGGGCGGCGAGAGCCGTGCGCCCGAGCCCGTCCGCTAGAGCCGGCCCTCGGGCAGGATCTGGCCGCCGTCCACGATGAGGGTGGTGCCGGTGACGAAGGCGGCCTCGTCGGAGGCGAGGAAGAGGACGGCGTTGGCGACGTCCCGGGGCGTGCCGAGGCGGCCGAGCGGCACCGAGCGCTCCATGGCGGCAATGAACTCGGGCGAGCGCTCGGCCCGCATGCCCTCGGTCAGGATGTTGCCGGGCTCGACACCGTTGACGGCGATGCCGAAGGGTGCCCCTTCGAGCGCCGCCGCCCGGATGAGGCCGTTGATGCCGGCCTTGCTGGCCGCGTAGTGGGCGTGGCCGGGCGGCACCACGCGCGGACCGGTGATCGAGGAGGTGAGGACGATCCGCCCGTAGCCCCGGGCCCGCATCGGCTCGAACGCGGCCTGCACGGCGGCGAAGCAGCCCCTGAGGTTGACGGCCAGCACCTCGTCCCACTCGGCCATCGCGATGTCCTCGATCGGCGTCTCGGGGAAGATGCCGGCGTTCTGGACGAGGATATCGAGGCGGCCGTGGCGATGGACGGCGAGGCGCACGGCCGCCCGCACGCTCTCGGGATCGGCGACCTCGCAGCCGACGAAAAAGCCGCGCAGCCGCTCGGCGCGGGCCCGGCCCTCCGCCTCCCGGCGGTCGGCCAGCACGAGAAAGGCACCCTCCTCGCCCAGGCGGTCGGCGATGGCGCCGCCGATGCCGCGGGCGGCGCCGATGACGAGAGCGACCTTTTTCTCGACGCGACCCGTCATCCGGCACTCCCCCCGTACGGCAGAGCGCGACTATGCGGCCGGGCCTCGCCGACGCACAAGGCGCGGCAGACGATCAAGGCGGAGCGTGCAGACCCTGCGCCGCGCGCAGCGCCGATGCCAGGTCGCCCCGATCCTCGATCTCGACCCGCTCCAGCCCCAGCCAGCCGGCCATGAGCAGAAGCTCGGCGCTCAGGGCCTCGGCGACGCCGCCAGGGTGGGCCGTCGCCTCGACATGGGCCGCTCGCACGAGGAGGCGCGAGGTGGCGCGGTCGGCCTTGAGGTCGACGCGGGCCACCAGCTCGTCGCCGAGAAGAAAGGGCAGGACATAGTAGCCGTGCCGGCGGCGGGCCACGGGCGTGTAGATCTCGAGCCGGTAGGTGAATCCGAAAAGGCGCTCGGTCCGGGCCCGCTCCCAGATCAGTGGGTCGAAGGGTGCAAGAAGCGCCCGACCCGTGGCCCGGCGGGGCAAGGTCGCGGCGACCGACAGGAAGGCGTCCTGCCGCCAGCCCTCGACCCGCGTCGGCAGCAGGGCGCCGGCCTCGACCAGCTCCGCCAGGCGAGCAGCGATCCCGGTCGCCGGCAGCCGGAAATAGTCGCGCAGGTCGGCCGCCGCGGCGATACCCAGGGCGGTGGCGGCGTGCAGGAGCAGCTGGCGATGCGCTTCCGGCTCGTCCGGCGTCGGAGCCGCCAGCACCGGCCTCGGCAGCACGCGCTCGGTCAGATCGTAGAGGCGCTCGAAGCCGCGCCGCCCGGCGGCCGTCAGCCGCCCCGTCCAGAACAGCCATTCCAGCGCGTTCTTCGTATCGGTCCAGCCCCACCACGCACTGGCCCGCGCCCCGCCGCCCTCGATGCTCGAGCCGCTAAGTGGTCCCCGAGCCCCGATCTCGTCCAGCACCCTCGCGACGAGATCCGGCCGGTCGCGCGCCGTCTCGGCGATATGGCCCCAGATGCCCTCGCCACGCTCCGCCCGTGCCATGCGCCAGCGCAGCAGCGGCTGAAGCTCGACCGGCAGGAGCGAGGCCTCGTGCGCCCAGTACTCGAAGAGCCGGCGCTTGCCGGGCGGCTGCGCCAGACCGTCATGGGCAGCGAGCCGGTCGAGCAACGCCCGGTCGTATGGCCCGAGGCGGGAGAAGAGCGGGAGATAGTGGGCCCGGACCAACACGCTGACCGAGTTCGAGCTGGAGGAGGCCGAGCCGGCCCACGGACCGGAGGAGAGCCCGCTGGTCGGCGACGCTCGAAGGCCGGGGGCGGGCCAGTCCCTGCGCCGCCAGGGCGACCCTGCGCGCCTCGCCGAGCGACAGCGTATCGCTCCGCCTCGGCGCCGGCGGAGGGGGTCGACGAGGGGTGGGCGAGGCAACCATCCGACCACCATTCCTAGAGGTCCCGGCGCCAGCCTCCAAGCCCGCCGAGCCCTCGGCGAGAGTAGGCGTCGCGCACACGCGTGCGGCCCCGCCCGGCGAGGGTCGGCGGCAGCCCGATGTTTCCTTTAGGTGTCTCTCTATAATACTGTTCTCCTTGTGATATCGAGGCCAGTGTCACCCGGGGTCGACGGAATCCTACGTCGAGACATTGGAGGTCGGCGTCGCGTCAGGCTCGGGAATTTGGGGCCATGCTCGACCATGCCGAGGATCGCCTGCCCGACCCGCCTGATGCTCACCCAGCGCACACGCGGATTGTTGCGGAGTCAATCATGGACGCTCCCGTGCGAGACGATGGGATCATTGGAGCCTCAGGACGCCTGGCGATCGGCACTGCGGCTCGTCGCCG
The DNA here is from genome assembly GCA_963828215.1 of uncultured Alphaproteobacteria bacterium. Classification (GTDB taxonomy): domain Bacteria; phylum Pseudomonadota; class Alphaproteobacteria; order Geminicoccales; family Geminicoccaceae; genus CAVTJL01. The sequence continues at coordinate 269,430 of CAWHFO010000042.1, forward strand.
GTGGTGCTTGCCGCCACGGCAGGAGACGACCACGTGCCGGGTCGGAGGACCTCGGTCGCCCTCGAGCTCGGCCAGTCTTTCCGCCTGCCTGCTGGCGTTTCTGGCATCCTGCTCGGTCTTCGGCTTCCAGGAGGGGGCGGTGGCCGCCAGCTTCGCCGTGGGCGATCGAGTTGTCGTCGCGTCGGATGCCGCCGTGCTTTCCGATGTTCCGCCCTCGGGGGCACAGATCGGCACGAAGGAGGCCGGGACGCTCGGGACGGTCCTTGCCGGTCCAGTCTCGGCCAGCGGCAGCGACTGGTGGCAGATCGGCTACGATACCAGCCTCGAGGGCTGGTCGGATGGAACCCTCCTCGCCGTCCCCTACTTCCCGCCGCCGGAGACATCGGGCGGCTGGCGGTCGCTCGTGCCCTTGAGCCAGATGCCGTCGAGCGCGCAGATCGCCGATGTGCGCAGCCTGACCGGGCTCGACTGGTCGAAGCTGAAGCTCGCTTACGACTACAGCGCCAGCACCGCGCCCGACAACACGACACTGCTGGTCATCCGCAACGACTATGTCGCCTTCGAATGGGGCGATCGCAATCTCTACCGGGTGGCCTCGGTGTCGAAGTCGCTTACCGGCACTGTCCTCGCCAAGCTCTTCGATATGTCGAGTGCCGGCCAGCTCGCCAACCCGGTCGGCCCCGAGAGCTTCATCTCTAGCTATCTGCCCGCGTCGTGGCTCGCCGCCGACTCGCGGCGCGGCCTCATCAAGATCAAGGACGTCATGGCGATGACGTCGGGCCTGCAGCCGAATGACAACCCGACGGCCGCGAACTATGGGAGCATCGTCCTGGGCCAGCCGGTGCAGGTGGCGCCAGAGGTGCAGTGGGCGTACGCCTCGCTGCCGGTCGACCTGCTGAGCATCGCCATGCAGACCATTGCCGGCAAGCCCGTCGGCGACGTCTTCGACGAGCTGATCGCCGTGCCGCTCGGCATCGCGCCGATCCCCTGGGCCAAATACGACGCCTACAGCACGACCTCGAGCGGTGCCTCGATCACGGCCTGCGACCTCGCCCGGGTGGGCTATCTGATGATGATGAACGGCGAATGGGTCGGCACCGGCGGCAGGCAGCAGGTGATCAGCGCCGCCAATGCCAATCTCCTCCACACTTGGCCGTCGTTTCTCGCGAGCACCGTCTTCACCGCAACGCCCGGATCGCCCTTTCCGGTTCAGACCAACTCGCCCCAATTCTACGGCCTTCTGTGGTGGACCAATCGCACCCAGTCGCCCCTGGGCGCCACCGTTCCCGCGGATGCGTATTTTGCCTGGGGCTATCTGGAGACGTTTCTCGTCGTCGTCCCGAGCCTCGATATGGTGGTCGTCCGCTATGGGCATCCGCCCTACGCCCAGGCCGGCTACGGCAAGGAGTTGATGGCGCGGGTGATGGACGCGGTGGTTCCCGCCGGGTCGGGTGGCGGCACGCAGGCGGTGGCCTCGCTGACGCTGATCAACGCCGACACGGACCAGCCGATCTCGGGCTACGATCCGCTGCCGAGCGACACGACGCTCGACCTCGCGACCCTGCCGACCCGCAACCTCAACATCCGCGCCAACACCAGCCCGACCACGGTCGGCAGCGTCCGCTTCGGCCTCGACGGCAACGGCGCCTACAGCACCGAGACGGCACCGCCCTATGCGCTCGCCCGGGACACCTCGGGTGACTTCTGGCCGTGGACGCTATCGGTCGGCAGCCACAGCGTCACGGCGACACCCTATAGCGGCGCCGGCGGCACAGGGACCGCCGGCAAGGCGCTCACGATCGGCTTCTCGGTCACCGACTCCGGGGGCGGCGGCTAGGGCACACTCACGCTGACCGTGGATAGCCGGAGGTGACAAGGTAGTTGGCGCATTCTGCGGTGGAGAAGCGCTCGAGGAGACCGCCGATGGTGGTCGACAAGGCGCCGACGGTGCGTTCGCCGGCGTTGCGCAAGAGCGCCTCGAGCTTGGCGAAGGCCTGCTCCATCGGGTTGAGGTCGGGCGAGTGGGGTGGGAGCCCCGGGTCCGGCATGCTGGCCCGAGGCCAGGGTCCGAGGAGTTTCGCGCCACGAGCCTGGATCTCGGCGCGGACCCCGGGGACCTTGCGGGCGGTGAGATTGTCCATGATGACGAGGTCGCCGGGGGCGGAGCATCTGCTCCGTCCAAGCCAGAAAGCTCGTGCCGTTGATGGCGCCGTCGGTCACGTAGGGGGCGATGAAGCCGCGGGTGGTCAGGCCGGCGACGAAGGCGGTCGTTTTCCAGTGATGGGGTGGACGCCCCCCGACGGCATCGACGTGCCAAGGTGGTGGTGTTGAGGACCACCGGAGGGAGGCGTCTGTGGAAGAGGTTAGGACCATCGGCCTGGATCTGGCCAAGCACGTGTTCCAGGCGCACGGCGCGAGCGCGTCCGGCGCCGTCGTCTTCCGCAAGAAGCTGCGGCGCGAGCAGGTGCTGACCTTCTTTGCGGGCCAACCCCGCTGCCTGGTTGCCATGGAGGCTTGCGCGAGCGCGCATCATTGGGGTCGGGCAATCGGGGAGCTCGGCCACCAGGTGCGGCTGATCCCGCCGGCCTATGTGAAGCCGTTCGTCAGGCGCCAGAAGAACGACATGGCCGATGCCGAGGCGATCTGCGAAGCCGCCCAGCGGCCGACCATGAGGTTCGTGGCCGTGAAGAGCGAGGCGAAGCAGGCGGCAGCCGTGATCTTCCGGGCCCGCGATCTTCTCGTCGGTCAACGCACCCAGATCATCAACGCGCTGCGGGGGCATCTCTGTGAATACGGGCTGATCGCGCCGCAGGGACCGTCGCACGTCGAGCGGCTGATCGCTCGGGTCGAGGATCCGGCTTGCGGCATTCCGGACGCGGCGCGCTCCTGCCTGGCGCGTCTCGTCCTGATGCTACGAGGTCTGCAGACCGAGATTGGCGAGCTCGACCGCGAGATCGCTGCCCGAGCCAGGGCCGACGAGGTCGCCCGTCGTCTCATGACGGTGCCGGGGATCGGACCCTTGATCGCGACCGCCATCGAGGCGCTCGCGCCGGCTCCCGAGACGTTCCGAACGGGTCGGGACTTCGCCGCCTGGATTGGCCTCACGCCCGTGCAGAGATCGACGGGCGGAAAGGAGCGTCTCGGACGAACGTCGCGCATGGGTGAGCGGCCGCTCCGGCGCCTGCTGATCATCGCGGCCAGCGGCGTGGTTCGATGGGCCAAGCGAAAGGGCGTGCCTGCCGGATCGTGGCTCGGCAGGATGCTCTCGCGCAAGCCGCCGATGCTCGTCATCGTCGCGCTCGCCAACAAGAACGCCCGTGTGGCCTGGGCGCTGCTCGCCAAGGGCGGCGTTTATCGAGCTCCAGCTGTCGCCTGTGAGCGGTCGGCGGATGTGAGGCTGTCGGGGGCCTGAGGAGGTCAAAGGACAGGTATGGCGCAACGTCGGTGAGGCGGGCTCAGGAGAACCAGGCGCACGGGGAGCGCTTCGAGCGCGTTCCAGTGATGTGGACCTGATCCCCGCACTCCCATACGGGCCCGCGGCCATCATCCGTGCCGCATCAGAGGCCGGACACATGGCAGCACCCGGTCGCGCGCAGCATCCTGTTCGGAGATTCTTCTTGCACCCGAGGGGGCGTCCACACATGACCGTGCGGAAGCGGCCCGTCGAGCCGGTGGCCGCGCGGGCTGCGGCCCCCGGATCGGGTCCGGGGCAGGCTCCGCGCCGCGCCAGGTTGGTGGCAGCCCCGGGCTCGTCGATGAAGATCAGCCGCGCCGGACTCATCCCGCGTTGCCTGGCCCGCCACATCGACCGCTGCAGGGCCACGTCCGCCCGGTCCTGCTCCGCGACTTGCCCCGACCTTTTTGAGCGTCAGCCCGAGCCGGGCCAGCGTCTTGTGCATGAGCCCGAGACTGGCCATGACCTTGTGGGTCGCCAAGAGCCAGGCCCGCAGCTCGTCCAGGGTCACGTCGGGCCGGCGCGCCACCTCGGCCTGGATCGCCGGGTGATGGCCGGCGAGCTTGAGCGTCTGCCGGTTGCGCTGCAGCCGGGCCTCCGTCTCCCCGGTCGCACCTCGTCGGGCCAACGCCTTGTAAATGTAAGAGACGCTGACCCGAAACAGCTGCGCCACGGCCTTCGCCGAGCCGCCGCCATCGATCGCCGCCAGCACGCGCATCCTCAGATCCGCCGAATAGCTCTGCCCCGACCGCCACGCCATCGCACCACCTCGGCTCACTCCAACCGAGAAGCATGAATCACATCCTTCATAATCCGTGAATCGGGATAAGATTCCGGTCAGCGTGAAAGGGCACTAGTGTCCTGCCTCGAAAGTTCGTGTCACAATAGGGAGGAGGCTTTTCGAGGGCTTGGGAATGGCGGGACGACCCTTGCCGGTGTTGGAACTGAATGCGGCGGAGAGGGCCGAGCTCGAAGGGCTGGCGAGGCGGCGGAAGACTGCCCAGGCAATGGCGATGCGGGCGCGCATCGTGCTCGGTTGCGCCGGCGGGCGGGCCAACAAGGATGTTGCGGGCGAGCTTGATCTCGACCCGGCGACGGTGGGCAAATGGCGGCGGCGCTTTCTCCTGCACGGTGTGGACGGCTTGCTGGATGAGCCACGCTCTGGCGCGCCGCGCACCCTTCCCGACGCGCGCATCGAGGCGGTGATCGTGCGCACGTTGGAGAGCTTGCCCGAGGGCGCTACCACTGGAGCACGCGCGGCATGGCCAAGGCCAGCGGGGTCTCGGCAGCTAGCGTGGGGCGCATCTGGCGAGCCTTCGGCCTGCAGCCACATCGGAGCGAAAGCTTCAAGCTCTCCACCGATCCCGACTTCGTTGCCAAGGTGCGCGACATTGTCGGCCTCTACATGGCCCCGCCGATCCGCGCGGTGGTCTTGTGCGTCGACGAGAAAAGCCAAATCCAGCCGACGCAGCAGGCATCGGCTCCATCTCCGCAGGAGCCGATGTCAGGAGACATCGGCGGGGCGCTCGACCGTTCCCAGCCGCTGTTGCCGATGCGGCCCGGCCAGATCGAGCGGCGCACGCACGACTACAAGCGCCATGGCGTGACGTCGTTGTTCGCCGCGCTCGATGTCGCTACCGGACGGGTGATCGGGCCGTGCCATCCGCACCATCGCGCCAGCGAGTTCCGACGCTTTCTCGACGCCATCGAAAGCAACGTGCCGCAAGACCTCGATGTGCACCTGGTGCTCGACAACGACGCCACCCACAAAACGCCGCTGATCCGCGCCTGGCTTGCCAAGCGTCCTCGATTTTCCGTGCACTGGACACCGAAAGGCGCCTCCTGGGTGAACCAGGTCGAGCGCTGCTTCGCCCTCGTTACGCAACGGCAGATCCGCCGCGGTGTCCACACCAGCGTGACACGACTCCAAAGCGCCATCGCCACCTTCATCGCCGACCACAACGCCGATCCCAAACCGTTCCGTTGGACCAGGTCCGCCGACGATATCCTCGCCTCCATCGAGCGATTCTGCCTCCGCACCCAACCTCCCATTAACCCACGAACTTCAGACGCAGGACACTAGACCCGATGTTCGCGGGCTGAGACGGGCGGCCCGCCCCGCGGCATGCACCCATCGAGGGTTGCGCCGGGTTGGCCGGCGCCGAGCCTCACGCATGGGGAGCGGGCCCGATGGGCAGCATCGCGTTTGTCGGCATGGACGTCCACAAGGCGACGATCGCCGTGGCGGTGGCGGAGGGCGTCCGGGGTGGGGAGGTCCGTCAACTCGGCATCTTCCCGAACCGAGCCGAGGTCATCGCCAAGCTGGCGGGACGGTTGGCCGGGGATGGGCGGGAGCTGAGCTTCTGCTACGAGGCCGGTCCGTGCGGCTACGGCCTGCAGCGGCAGCTCGAGGGCCTCGGCCACGCCTGCGTGGTGGTGGCGCCGTCCTTGATCCCGAGCAAGCCAGGCGACCGGGTGAAGACCGATCGGCGTGATGCGGTGAGCCTGGCCAAGCTGCACCGGGCGGGCGAGCTGACTGCGGTTTGGGTGCCGGACGCGGCGCACGAGGCGATGCGCGATCTCGTCCGTGCCCGAGCCACGGCCGTGCGGGTGCTCGGCAAGGCGCGCCAGCATCTGCAGGGCTTCCTGCTGCGGCATGGCCGGATCTATGCCGGCCGGACGACATGGACCGTGGCCTATCGACGGTGGCTGACGACGCTGCGCTTCGCGCATCCAGCCCAGCAGATCGTGCTGCAGGACTACATCCACGCCATCCAGGATGCCGAGGGGCGCGTGGCCCGACTGGCCGAACAGATCGCGGAGCTGCTCCCGACCTGGTCGCTGGCGCCGGTCGTTCGAGCGCTCCAGGCCATGCGTGGTGTCGGCCAGATCGTGGCCGTGACGGTCACCGCCGAGGTGGGCGACTTCAGTCGCTTTGCCAACCCACGGCAGCTCATGGCCTATCTCGGCCTGGTGCCGAGCGAGCGCTCGAGCGGCGGCACGGTCCGCCGCGGCGGGATCACCAAGGCCGGCAATGCGCTGGCCCGGCGGGTGCTGATCGAGGGCGCCTGGACCTACCGGATGCAGGCCCGGATCAGCCGCAAGCTGCACGACCGCCTCGAGCAGCTGCCGAGCGCCATTCGCGACACTGCCTGGAAGGCGCAGCTGCGGCTGTGCGGCCGCTACCGGCATCTGATCGCCGCCGGCAAGGCCAAGGTCGTGGTGACCACGGCGGTCGCGCGCGAGATGGTCGGCTTCATCTGGGCGATCGCCCGCCGGGTCCAGCTCCAGCCGACCGGCTGATCCGCGCGCCGCATACTCGATGTCCAGAGCGGGCGGCAGGGCAAGGTTGGGGAACCCTCGTGCGCTGTTATGAGCCGGCGTAAGCCGAGGCTCGGCCCTTAGAGCGAGGCAGCCCCGAGACGCAACCACGGTCATGCGGTAACCAACCCGCGCATGAGAGCTTGCTCAACCGTCGTCTCCAGCCCTGCCGCCCGCCCTGGACATCGCTACAAGTATCGCGTCCGCCTAACGGCAGGATCGCAGAGACGCGACCACGTTCTTGACAGCGAACATGAGAGCAGCCTGTCGGGCTTTCGGGAGGTTTCGGTTGGAACGGGGACATGAGCAAGTTCGTTGATTACGCGCGGGACCAGGCGTTTCTGCTTCCGCCCGATTTTCGGGACTGGGTCCCGGAGGATGACTTGGCGCCTTTCGTGATCGAGGCGGTCGAGCGGGTCGGGATCGGCGCGTTCGAGGCCAACGATCGCGGCACCGGGTCGGCCCAGTATCACCCGCGGATGATGCTGGCGCTGCCGATCTACTGCTACGCCAACGGGATCTTTTCGAGCCGGCGGATCGAGCGGGCGACCCACCGGGATATCGGCGTGCGCTACGTGGCGGCGAACCAGCATCCGGATCACGACACGATCGCGACCTTCCGGCGACGCAACTTCCAGGCGGTGGCCGAGAGCTTCCTGCAGGTCCTCCTCTTGGCCGGGGAGCTGAAGTTGCTCGAGCTCGGCGTGGTCGGCGTCGACGGCAGCAAGCTCGACGCCAACGCCAACGAGCACCGCTCGGTGACGTACCAGCGGGCCGGCGAGCTTGTGGATCAGCTGAAGCTGGAGATCGCGGCACTCATGGGTCGGGCCGAGGCGGCCGACACCGGCTCGGAGGCCGACCCTCAGGCCCTGCCCAAGGAGATCGGGCGCCTGGCGGCGTTGCGCGCCAAGCCGGATGCCGCCCGCCGGCGCCTCGAGGCCCAGACCGAGGTGCGCGCCGCGGCCGAGCGGGCGGATTACGAGGCCAAGGTGGCAGGGCGCGAGAGCCGCACCGGGCGGGCCGAGGGCAAGCACCCCGAGCCGCCGGACGACACGCCGGAGCCACACGCGCAGAGCAACCTTTCCGACCCCCGACAGCCGGCTGATGCGCAAGAGCAAGAGCCACGAGTACCGCCAGGCCTACAATGCGCAGGCCGTGGTGGACGCCGAAGGCAGCCAGCTGATCCTGGGCGCCCGGGTCAGCCAGTGCGCCAGCGATCGGGGTGAGCTGGTGGCCACCATCGAGGCGATCCCCGCCTCGATGGGCCGGCCCGAGATGGCCCTGGCCGACAACGGTTATGCGCATGGCGCCGAGGTCGAAAGCCTGGCCCAGAAAGGGATCGAGGCCCTGGTGGCGACCGGGGCGGAGGGCCGCACGCGGCGCCACGACTTCCGCCCGGCCGAGCGCGGCGCACGGCCGCAGGAGCCCCGGGCCGAATGGCTCGAGGCCATGGCGGAGAAGCTCGCGAGCGAGCCGGGCCGGGCGCTCTACAAGCTCCGCCAGCGGACCGTCGAGCCGGTGTTCGGCATCATCAAGGCCGTCCTCGGCTTCACCGGCTTCTCGCTGCGCGGCCGGGACAAGGTCGCCGGGGAGTGGAACCTCGTGGCCTTGGCTTGCAACTGCAAGCGCCTGCACAAGCTCGAGCTGACGACGGCCAGGTAACTGACATCCCGGCCCCGCCCTCCACCCCGAGGACACGGCCCGGCCCGGGAGGTGCCGAATGTCACCCGCAGCCTCGATCCAACCCCGGCCACTCGCCGGGCCGCAATCGGCCGGCCCACGGGGGACCGCACAGCCACTCGGCCCTAAAATCCAAGCCTCAAGCCCGACACGCTGCTAGCACGCCGGCGTGCCCGATGGCCACGGCGCCAGACGGCCGGCCATCGCGTGTCCGGCGAGCGGCCGAGTGTAATTTCTACTAGACAGAGAATTCCTCACCTAGTAGTATCCTTATGGTAGAAGAGTCGTTCGTTAGGCACGGCCCTCTTGGCGGGCTGGGCGTGTGACACCGGCAGCGAGAATGCCGGACGAGGTCCCTTCGGGGATCGTTTGACGCCGTCGCATCGGTCACGCGAGCCGATCGTGCAGCGGTGTGTTGGAGAAAATAAGCCGCTGCGGGGATTGCCCGCCACGGCTCTGAGTGGCCAGCCCCAGGCGGCGTGGCAAAGCTCGATGGCGTTCAATCGACAATGTCGGAGGCCCGGTTTCCATGCCGAAACATCCCCACTCGCCGCCCGTGCTTGGCGGTGCGGCGGCGGTCGCCATCCTCATAGCCCTCTCGGGCTCGCCGGTTTCGGCGGCCCAAGCCGTGAGCTCGGTGACGCTGATCAACGCCGACACCAACCAGCCGATCGCGGGCTACGACCCACTGCCGAACGGGGCGACCCTCGATCTGTCGACCCTGCCGACGGACAACCTCAACATCCGCGCCAACACCGACCCGACAACCGTCGGCAGCGTCCGCTTCGGGCTGGACGGCAACAGCAACCAGCGCACGGAGACGGCGCGGCCCTGCGCGTTCGCCGGCGACGGCTCGGGCAACTTCCGGCCGTGGACGCCATCGTTGGGCAGTCAGAGCATCATGGTCGCATCCTGTGGCGGCGCCGGCGGCGAGCCCTGGAAATCAAGACCAATTAAACCTCGGGTTGTGCGCGCTTCATCCACCGCCGCGCCAGTGCGGCGGACCGGCGGCCTCGAGGAGATGCCGCCCACTCAGATCGCCATCAAGGCTTCTGCTCGAGAAGCATGACCGTCTAGCCGGACGAGCGGCCGGTCTCGCAGCGCAGCGCGGGATTTTGAGGGCTGAAAGAGAACATGGATCCGAACAACCGACACGGGAGAGCCAGCATGTCACAAATGCGTTGCGCCACGCGACGAGGGCTCAGGAGGCAAGAAGTCCTGAAGGTCACGGTGCTCACCCGTGGCCCCCGAAGCAATAGCGGAAGCAGCGGGGCGCGCACGGGCGCTGCCTGCTCCACCGCCTGACCGGCGGCGGTCACCTGCGTCCGATCGGACCCCGGCCGACCGCCCAACGGTAACGCACCGGGCCGCGGTCAGCGGTCCAACCTTAAGATGACCGACACGGAGAAACCAAGCCATGTCGCAGGAGCATCCTGCTGTCCGGCAGACGCTAAATCGTCGCCGTCTGATCCGCGGCGCCGCCGCCATCGGCGGTCTGAGCATGGGGGGCCTGCTGCCGCGCATGGCCCTGGGCGCCGACACCCGCCTGCCCTATGGCGGGCAGTATCTGGGCTGCCCCTCCTATGGCGGCGGCAAGGCCAACAACGGCTTCTGGGACAGGCACTCCTACCGCTTCGTGGCGGAGCATAGCGGCGGCGATCAAGAACGTGCGCTGGGAGAACCGGACCGGCTCCGGCTACAGCAAGGGCAATGGCGGCAGCGTGCAGATCTCGATCCAGACCGACAGCGGCGGCTACCCCTCGGGCCAGAAGCTCGGCTACACCGGCGTCTACGCCAATGCGGCGACCCTCGGCCTCTACCCGGTCTACACCTTCAGCGCCCAGCCTCAGCTCGTCTACGGCACCACCTACCATCTGGTCTTCCAGCAGGTGGCGGCGAGCCAGGGCATGACCTCGGTCAACGATCTCGCCGACTGGGTGGCGCCGCCCGACGGGCTCTCGATCTTTCCCCTGCAGAAGAGCACGCTCGCCAGCATCCGCTACCAGAACAACGCCTGGAAGGTGATGCCCGGGCAGATCCCGATCTACGAGCTCACCTACGCCGACGGCACCGCCAAGGGCCAGCCCATGATGGGCGGCGGCCGACCCGACCAGCAGCCGATCGCCGGCGGCAACATGGTCCGCCAGAGCTTCGACATGTACGGCCCGTCGGCCACCGTCTACGGCATCTACTTCGCCCTCTACCGCACCGCCGCGGTCGGCCCGCTCACCGTCCGCATCACCAACAGCAGCAACAAGGTCCTCTTCCAGACCAGCGTCGACGGCAACCAGGTGAGCACCTCCTCCTCCGGCGACACCTCGCCCCTGCACTGGCTCTACGTGCCGACCAGCCCCACCACCTTCGCCGCCGGCGGCATCTACTATGTGAGCTTCCAGGCCGGGGCCGGCGGCGGGCTCTGGGCCCTGCCGATCAACAACGGCTATTTCTACGGCTTCCGCAATCCGAGCTGCGCCTATATCAACCGCAGCGCCCAGTGCAGCACCAGCGGCGGGGCCAGCTGGGGCTGGTGGCCGAGGGCCGGCGGCGGCGTCAGCAGCTGGATGGAGCCTGCCGGTCTTCCTCAAGACCTTCGCCTGAAAGCCCGGACTCCCGGCACCGGGCGCCGGGAGTCTGGCTGCCTGCCGGCTCGGCGGGCGGTGTTGACCCACCCGGCACGAGGGAGCAACGTCGGTGTCGGGCCGGGGCCCGCTCGCCCACGAATCGAGGAGCCGGCCCCGGCGGGGCCCGGTCGGCTCGCTCTCCGCGCGGGATGCTGCCCTGATGAAGATCGTCGACGTCCGCTGCGCCGTCATCGGCAAGAATCCGATCGTCCGCATCGTCACCGATCAGGGCGTCAGCGGCTACGGCGAGGCCGAGCAGTACAAGCCCTACCTCAAGCCGTTCGTGCTGCACTACCGGGACGCGCTGATCGGGATGGACCCGACCGACGTCGAGCGCTGCATGCTGAAGATCCGCCAGCGCGGCAGCTTCAAGCCCTGGGGCAGCGCCGTCTCGATGATCGAGATGGCCTTGTGGGACACCGCCGGCAAGGCGGCGGGCCTGCCGGTCTACAAGCTGCTGGGCGGCAAGGTCCGAGACAAGGTGCGTGTCTACAATGGCGCCTATCGGGCACCCATGCGCGGCGTGACGGCCGAGGACTATGCCGCCGAGGCCAAGCGGATGAAGGAGCTGCCGCACGGCTTCAGCTTCATCAAGATGGGCATCGGCTTCCACAGCCCGATGAAGCGGGAGATCCCGGGCTTCTACTTCGGCGAGCCCGACCGCAGCCCGTTCCACGGCGCCCTCGACCGGGGGCTGATCACCGAGCGCGGCATGAGGCACATGCTCGCCTGCGTCGAGGCGATGAAGGAGGTGCTCGGCGACGAGGCGGGCCTGGCCCTCGATTGCGGCCCGGGCTGGACGGTGCCCGACGCGATCCGCTTCGCCCGCGCCGTCGAGCCCCTCAATCTGATGTGGCTCGAGGACATGCTGACCGGCGACTATGTTCCCTACGTCAATGCCGACGTCTACCGGGACCTGACGCAGAGCACCTCGACGCCGATCCACACCGGCGAGCAGATCTATCTCCGGCAGAACTTCAAGGAGCTGATCGAGCGCCACGCGATCAACGTGGTCGGCCCCGACCCCTGCGATGTCGGCGGCATCGCCGAGCTCAAGTGGATCGCCGAATATGCCGACCTGCACGGCATCCTGATGGCGCCCCACGGCACCGGCAACGGACTCCTGGGCCTCGCCGCCCTGGTCCAGGTGGGGGCGACCCTGCCCCACAACTTCATCGCCTTCGAATGCCCCAGGGGCGATCCCGACTGGTGGTACGACATCGTCGACGACCTGCCCGACCCCCTGATCGAGAAGGGCTTCATCGAGGTCTGGGACCGGCCGGGGATGGGCATCGAGCTGAACCCGGAGAAGGCGAAGCGGTATCTGAGCGAGGAGGATGCGAGTTTCTTCGACTGAAGATGGAAAGGCCAGGGACGCCGTCCCTGGACCCTGCCAAAGGCCCAGGGACCTTTGGAAACCGGTATGCAGGGGGTTTCGATCAGGTTGAAGGTCAGTAGGCCACGAAACTACCTGCAGCGTGTTCCTTCACAACGCCGATGCGCTGGACCACGTGATCTTCATCGAGGCCGACACGCGCAATGATCTCAAGGAAGCAGTGTGTAACGCGATCCGCTGCCCTTTACCCGAGCCGAAATTGCGGCTTGGCCAGTATGCGTACGGCGAGGCCGATCGCGAACCAAGCATCCTGTTTGGTGAGATCTTCAGACCTACGATTGGCTATTATCGCACGTCGATCAAGATTTTGATGATCCTCCATGGTTCGGAAATGACTGAGGGGGTTATACCAAGCCCATTAAGTCATGACCCTGGCCCAGTGGTAGTCACAGAGTGACTGGATGCGTCCGGCTTCGGCGCGGACGGTATTCCAGGCGTGGCAGCAGGCGTCGAGGATGTCGTCGTGGCTCGGCCACAGGCGGTGCGAGAGGAACCGCTCTTTGAGATACAGCCAGAGCCGTTCGATCGCGTTGAGCTCGGGTGAGTAGGGAGGCAGGAAGACCGGGGTGAGGTTGGCGGGAATGGTGAGGTCATTGGCGCAATGCCAGCCGGCGCGATCCAGCCGAAGCAGCAGCGGAGGCTCTGCCTCCGCAGGAGCCCGAGCCAGGAGGCTCGGGAGGGATGACGAGGGCATGGGCGCCTGGGGTGACGGCTTGGCTCAGCTCGTCGAGCATGAGCTGCATCGCCTTGGTCTCGACACTGGGCAGGACCAGGGCAACCCCGGTGTCGCGTTCCGGGCAGACGGCGCCGAACAGGTAGACGGCCTCGTGGCGCAGGTCCCGGCGGCCGCGGGGGCGGATGCCCTGCTGATACCAACGCCGGCATAGCCGGCCGGTCTGGCCTACTCTGGCCTCGTCGAGGAACCAGACCTCGAGGCGGCCATGGGCCTCCGGCTTGCCGGCCGCGATCTCGGCGATAAGGTTGGGAAACTTTTTTTAAATGTCTGTTGGGCCTTGGGGTCGGCGCGCGGATGCAGCGGCCGGGTCTTTTGCCAGGACAGGCCGAGCTCGTGCAGCAGCCGAAGCATGCCGTTCTCGCTGTAGGTCACGGCGAAACGCGCCTCTACCAGCTGGCACAGATCCTTGGCGGTCCAGCTGCTGACGCCATCGCGCTCCGGGTCGGGCCCGCGCAGAACCCAGGCCCCGAGCGACGCCAGCTGGCCCTCGCTGAGAAAGGTGGGTCGCCCGTTGCGCGGCCGATCGGTCAGGCCCTCGACACCGGCCGCGTTGAAGCGGATCACCCAGTCGCGTAGCGTCTGGCGGTCCATCCCGGCCTGCTCGGCTGCCGCCGCGCGGCTCATCCCCTCCAGCGCGTTGGCCAAGCCGAGCAGCCGACAGGCGACCCGCCCGTCGCCCTCCAGCCGTGCCAAGCGACGCAGCTCGGCCGCGGGAATATCGTCACGGATCGGCAGCGCAGCGCCCATTCCTCGCCTCCCCTTAGCTCGACGAACGATGCACCATAGCCGCTCCTATTTCACAAGACAGGTAAGTCAATATTTCGCAGGCTTGGTATTAGGCAGGCTTATCAGCCTTTCAAGGTCGCTGAAGTCCTGGCCAGAGATCAGATTACGGTCCTGGCAGCGCTTCAATGTGTCCCTAAAGGCGACGCGCGGTGGAAGATCGTCCATCATCAGGCCGGCGTGAAGAAAGGCGGCAAGTAGGTTTTCGACCAGGGACTGGCAGAGAAGGACAGTGGCAGCAAAATTGCCGTGGACAAAGGATGATCGCACTTCCGTCCAGGCGCTACCCCGAAAAATTCACTGGGGCTGAGCCGGAAGGCGGCGGGCGCGGCGTAAATGTCTGAGTTCGTGTATGTTTCTGGTGCTGAAGCAGAGACAGCACGGCTCGACGGAGTACCGCGCCCGCCATGGCAGAGAATGCCTCGCTCCTCCCCGGCTTGTCACCGGTCGGCGGCAAGCCGGTGCACATCACCTTCGATGGCGGTCGGCTGACCTCGGACGTGGGCGTGCTGCTGCTGGCCGAGACCGAACGTCGGCTCGGGATCGCGCAGCGCTTGGCGCGCTGCCTCACCGACCCGCGGTCGCCGGAGCGGGTGCGGCACACGCTCACCGACATGATCCGCTTCCGGATGCTGCTGATCGCGGCCGGCTATCCGGACGCGAACGACTGCGACGCGCTGCGCCTCGACCCGGCGTTCAAGATGGCGGTCGGGCGGCTGCCCGAGAGCGGCGACGATCTGTGCTCGCAGCCGACCATGTGTCGGCTGGAGAACTTGCCCGGCGCCATCGCGCTCAAGCGGATGATGGCGGCCATGGTCGAGCTGTTCTGCGATAGCTTCACCGTGGTGCCGAACCGGATCGTGCTCGACATCGACGATACCTGCGATCCCGCCCACGGTCGGCAGCAGCTCTCCCTCTTCCACACCTACCATGACGAGCGCTGCTTCCTGCCGATCCACGTCTACGAGGCGACCACGGGCAAGCCGGTGGCGGTGATTCTGCGGCCCGGCAAGACCCCCGACGGGGCCGAGGTCGCGCTCGTCCTGCGTCACGTCATTGGCGCCATCCGCCGGCGCTGGCCCCGTGTCGACATCCTGGTCCGCGGCGACAGCCACTACGGGCGCCACGAGGCCATGAGCTGGTGCGAGCGCAACCGGGTCGCCTACGCCTTCGGCCTCGCCGGCAACAAGGTCCTGCTCGCCCGTGTGACGGCCCTCGCCGAGGAGGCGGCCCTTCGTCGGATCGAGGGCGAGGCCGAGAAGGTCCGCCGCTACGACGAGTTCCGCTACGCCGCCAAGACCTGGAGCGTCGAGCGCCGGGTCATCGTCCGGCTGGAGGCGTCGGACCGGGGCAGCGACAGCCGGTTCATCGCCACCAACCTCGCCGGCGCGCCCCGTTGGCTGTACGAGGACGTCTACTGCGCCCGCGGTCAGGCGGAGAACCTGATCAAGGCGCACAAGCGCCACCTCGCCTCCGACCGCACCTCCTGCACCAAAGCCACCGCCAACCAATTCCGGCTGGTGCTGCACACCGCCGCCTATTGGCTCCCGCACACCCTGCGCGGTCTGGCGCCGAAGCGGTCGTTCTGGCGCGACGCCCAGTTCGACACGCTCCGCTTGGCGCTGATCAAGGTGGCCGGCCGGATCACCGAGATGGCGACCCGAATCAAGGTGGCGCTGCCGTCCGCCTGTCCCTACCGCGCCAGCCTCATACTGCTCGCCGCTTGCGCCGCGAGGCCGCCCTGAGTTCACAGGGCGGCGTGCCCCGACCGAGCCCTTCCCCGCAAACCCCCAGCCCCGATCATCGCGCCCGCCGGCGCCACGGCCCGCCATGCCCGTAGCAGTCCCGCTCGCGCATCCAAGGCAGTCCGGTGAATGATCCGGGCTAAAGGTCGCCGACCCGCCGAAGAGCATGGTCCCGTGCGGCCCAAGCACCTCCCCGAGGTCCGCGAGGTGACGGATACGGGTGACCTTGCCAACCAAATCGTCGTGAAGATCGGTGAGCAGATGGCTCACGGAGTCGAGATCGGAGATACCCGAAAGAAGGTCGGGCTGAGTACCCTCGTTGTCATTGATGGCTGTCATGCTCCCACCGCCGGTGCCGTCCGACAATGGTCAGGGTGCTCCTGACATTCCTCGCGGACGCAATTGGGTCATCTCTCGTACCAATACCACTGTATTCCCACCGCGACAGCTCCATAGCCTTTGGCCGGAAGATTCCAGGCACGCCATTCGCATTGGCCGCTCGAACGGCGCCGCGCCTTACACACGGTCTGCATCGTCTGAGCTGGCGGTATCGTGCCGCACCGCTCCGCGGATCGCAACGGATTGACCCGCGCCGCCACGACTTGCGGCTACACCATCCGCCAGCGCAAGCTCGTGAACCGCGCGAAGCCGCGATCGAGGGTGACCCATTCGCAGCCCCATTCGATGGCGAGCGCGGCGAACCACGCATCGGGGACGAGATTGGCGCGGGCGTTGGCGTCGATGCAGAGACGGCGGAAGATGCCCCAGTGACGCTCGCCCGGATGGACGACCGCGCAGCGCTGCCCCGCCAGCACCGCGTCGCAGAAGCCGAGCGCCTCGTCGAGCCCGCTCGGCTCCCCGAAGACGCGCGGATTGGTCACGATGCGCAGCAGGCCGCTCAGCGCCTGCGGCGACACGCCGTAGCGGGACGGGCCGTTGACGACGGCATCGAGCCAGGCGCGGCATCGCGCATGATCGCCGGCGTCAGCCTGAAGGCCTGGATGTAGATGTTGACGTCGCACAGGATCAAGGCTCGTCCAGAAGGTCGAGCAACGCGGCGCTGATGTTGAGGTCGACCCCCGGGCGCACCCCTCCACCGGCCGTCGAGACGGTGAGGACGACCCGCTTGCGCCGCTCCGGCCCTGGCCTCTCCAGCACGAGCGTCAAGCCCTCCTCGACCAGCGAGGTCAAGGTCCGGCGCTCCCGCGCGGCACGCTCCTTGGCGCGGGTGAGAAGGGCATCGTCGAGACGGACGGTCGTGCGCATAGCTCGTGACATGTCGATGCAGGCATCGATATGTCAAGCGCGCCCGGGTGCGGGCCCGCCCACGCCGCAGCGTGACGTGATCCCCCACTCGGAAGAAGACGCGGGCCTCTTCGACTGAGCGGCACGAAGCGGGGGGAACCGGGGCCCCGCCGCCCACGACCCTTCCTCTCAGGTCGAGGGCTTCGCCACCGCCCGGGCCTTGAGCCATGCCTCGTATTCCGGGCGGGCCGCGTCGGAGAGCGGGTAGTAGCGGCGGAGGTCGCCGCCGGCGGCCAGGCGCTCGCGCGAGAAGTCCTCCCACTCGTGGTGGGTCCTGGCGTGCTCGAGCAGCCTCTCGGCCATGCCCGCCGGCACGCAGACGGCGCCGTCGATGTCGGCGATGATGATGTCGCCCGGCATCACCGTCACGCCGCCGCAGGCGATCGGCTGATTGACGGCGAAGGGCATCAGGTTGGTCTGCGTGTGGAAGTTGGGCGTGACGCCCCTGATCCAGACGCCGAGGTCGATGTTCCGGATGTTGCCATAGTCCCTGAGGCAGCCATCGATGACCACGCCCGCCCCGCCCCTGCCCCGGAAATAGGTCATCATCATCTCGCCGAAGATGCCGGCGGTCATGTCGCCTCGGGCATCGACCACGACGATGTCGCCGGGCTGGGTGTGATAGAGCACATGCCGGTGGAGCTGCAGCTCTGGATCGGCATACTCGTTCTCGTCGTAGAGATCCTCGCGCTTCGGCAGGAACTGGAGCGTCAGCGCCGGCCCGGCGATGGTGCGCTCCGGCGTCCACGCGGTCGGGCCCACCATGTGGGCGTTGCGGATGCCGAGCCGAAAGAGGCTGCCCACGACGTTGGCCGTGCCGATCGCCTGCAGCCTCGCGACGATCGTCCTTGGGCGGGCGCGTGATGTCCCGGGTCTCGATCATTCGACTTTTCCTCGCCTCAGGCTCATGGCTTTCACCAGTTGGTCACCGAGCCGTCCGGCCGTCGCAGGTGCGGCGCTTCCCAGAACCTGAAAGCCTCCCGCGTCAGCCTCGCCTCGTCGACCTCGACGCCGAGGCCGGGCGTGTCGGAGACCGGATAGTGCGCGTTCTCGAGCCGCGGCTGGACCGGGAAGATCTCGGGATCGTCGAAGCCGTGATGCGTCTCGGCCGGCGTGGCCCGGCACTCGAGCCAGGCGAAGTTGGGCACGGCCGCGGCCAGATGCACGGTCGCCGCCGTGCAGATCGGACCCAGCGGATTGTGCGGCATCAGGTCGACATAGTGGGCCTCGCTCCAGCCCGCGACCTTCATGGCCTCGGTGAGGCCGCCGACATTGCAGACGTCGATCCGGTTGAACTGATGGATGTCGCGCTCGATGAAGGGCAGGAACTGCCACTTCGAGGAGAATTCCTCGCCGATCGCGAAGGGGATGGGCGTCAGCTTCCGCAGCGCCTCGTAGGCCTCGGGCGTCTCGTCACGGATCGGCTCCTCGAGGAAGTCGAGCGTGCCCGACGGCATCTTCTGGCAGAACGAGGCCGCCTCGGCGACCGACAGGCGGTGGTGGTAGTCGATGCCGAGCACGACGTCGTCGCCCAGCGCCTCGCGCGCCTTGATGCACCAGCGGGCCGTCGTGGCGATGTGCTCGCGCGGCTCGTAGAGATCGCGGCTCTCGTGCCCGCCGGGCGAGAGGCGCATGCAGGTCCAGCCGTGGCGGATCAGCTCTTGTGCCTGCTCGATCATCTCCGGGCCGGGCGGGGCCTTCGTCGTGGCGAAGGTCGGCACGCGATCGCGCTGCCTGCCGCCCAGCAGCTCGTAGACCGGCACGCCCAGGGCTTTTCCCTTGATGTCGTGAAGGGCGATGTCGATGGCCGAGATCGCCGCGGTCAGCACCCGGCCGCCCTCGAAATACTGGCTCCGGTACATCTCCTGCCAGAGTGCGCCGATCCGCATCGGGTCCCGGCCGACGAGAAACTCGCGGAAGTGCTCGATGGCGCCCACGACGGCCTTCTCCCGGCCGGACAGGCCGGACTCGCCCCAGCCATGGATGCCCTCGTCGGTCTCCACCTTGAGGACGAGCTGGTTGCGGTGGCCGACCCATACGGGGAAGGGCCGAATGGCTGTGATCTTCATGGGTCTGTCCTGATCGAGATGACGAGGCGGGGAGATGGAGGTGGCCGGCTGCGAGCGGTCGATCAGGCATGCGCCTCGTCGCCGAAATAGCCGTAGCCCGGCTTCAGATGGGCCCGGGCCACATCCTCGTTCAGCGTCACGCCGTGCCCCGGGCTGTCGTCCAGGTGGATGAAGCCGCCCATGATCGGCGGCTTGCCCACCAAGAGATCGCTCCACCAGGGCACGTCGTGGGCGTGGTACTCGATGACCAGAAAATTGTTCATGGCGGCGCAGACCTGGGCGCCGGCCACCGTGCCGATCGGGCTCGCCACGTTGTGCGGGGCCAGTGGGATGTAATAGAGGTCGGCGTGGTCGGCGACCTTCTTGGCCTCGGCGAGGCCGCCCATCTTCGGGATGTCCGGGGCGATGATCCGCGCCGCCTGCTTCTCGATCAGCTCGCGATAGCCGTGCTTGCGGTAGAGGTTCTCGCCGGTGCAGATCGGCGTGCGCGTGCTGTGCGTGACATGGCGCTGCGCCTCGATGTTCTCGGGCGGAACCGGGTCCTCGAGCCAAAGCAGATCAAAGGGCTCCAGGGCCTGGGCGAGCTTGATCGCGTCGTTCACCCCGAACTTCCAGTGCGCGTCCATCGCGACCATGATCTCCGGGCCGACCGCCTCGCGGACGGCGCGTACCACGTCCACCATCCAGCGCATCTCGAGCGCGCCGATCGTGCGGTTGAAGGGCTCGAACCAGCGCCGCCTGGGATGCGGGTCCTGGGAGATGTCGATGGTGTAGGGGTTGGGCGTGTCGAGGTCGAACTTGATGGCGGTGAAGCCCTCCGCCACGACCTCCTTGGCCTTCCTCGCATAGTCGGCCGGATCGGGCGTCTCGCCGGCGTGGCAGTCGGCATAGATCCGGATCTTGTCGCGGAAGCGCCCGCCGAAGAAGGTCGAGGTGGGCGTCCGCAGCGCGTGGCCCAGCAGATCCCAGAGCGCGATCTCGATGCCGCTGATGGCGGTGACGGTGGCCCCGCCCTGCGAGCCCTCGCCCGAGAGGCAGCGGATCATCACCTCCACGAGCCTCCCGATGTTGATCGGATCCTCGCCGATCAGCAGCGGCTTCGCCTGGTGGACCAGCTCCGCGACGCCGGCGCCCCAATAGGCCTCGCCAAGCCCGGTGAGGCCGGCGTCGGTCTCGACCTTCACCAGCACCCAGGGGAAATTGCCCTGGATCACCGCCGTCCGAATATTTTTGATCTTCACGGATCAGATCCTCCTTGAGACGAGCTGGTGCCGGGCTAGGACGCTCGAAGGGCCAATCTTGTCCGGGCATCGAACAGATGAAGGCGCTGCTGGTCGAGCTCGAGCCAGACCTCCTGGTCGGGCTGGAGGTGCATGGTCGGGGCGACGCTCACGATCGCGACGGTGCTGCCGAGATCGACGTGGGCGTAGGTGACGTCGCCGGTGGGCTCGAGAGTGTAGACGCGTGCCGGCACGGCTCCCGGACGGGGCCTGCCGTGCAGCAGGATGCTGCTGTGACGAGCACCGAGCACGAGGTCGGGCGAGGAGGCGGAAAGGGCCTTCCTGGCGTTCGCCGGCGAGAGCGCGCAGCTCCATCCGTCGGGGCTCCTCAGCACGGCGGCACCGCTGGTCTGGGCCACCTGGACGTCGATCAGGTTCATCGCCGGGCTGCCGACGAAGCCCGCCACGAACATGTTGACCGGCTCGTCGAAGACCCGCTGCGGGCGTGTCGTATTGCTGCAGCACGCCGCCGTTCATGACCGCCATCTTGTCGGCCATGGTGACCGCCTCGAGCTGGTCGTGCGTGACATAGATGATGGTCGCGCTTGAGGTCCTGGTGGAAGCGCTTCAGCTCGGCGCGCATCTGCACCCGTAGCTTGGCGTCGAGGTTGGAGAGCGGCTCGTCCATCAGGAAGGCCGCGCGGATCGCGGACCAGCGCCCGGCCCAGCGCCACGCGCTGCTGCTGGCCGCCGGACAGCTCGCGCGGCTCGCGCTCGAGCAGATGCTCGATGTCGAGCAGCTTCGCCGCGGCCTTGACCTTCGTGTCGATCTCGGCCTTGGGCAGCTTCCGCATCTGCAGCGGGAAGGCGAGGTTCTTGTAGACCGTCTTGTTGGGATAGAGCGCGTAGTTCTGGAACACCATGGCGATGTCCCGATCCTTGGGATCGAGATCGTTGACCAGCCGGTCGCCGATGAAGATGTCGCCGTCGCTGAGTCGGAATCAGGCCGGCCACGAGGTTCAGCGTCGTCGTCTTGCCGCAGCCCGACGGGCCGACCAGCGCGACGAACTCGCCGTCCTCGACGGTCAGCGAGACGTGGTCGACGGCCAGCACGTCGCCGTAGGTCTTGACGACATCGTGGAAGCCTCACCTGCGGCCATGCGGCACCCATCTCCCGGGTTCCAGCTCGTCTCGTGTCCGGCATCGGCCGGCCCGTCCTCAGGACTTGACCGCGCCTTCGGTCAGCGCGCGGACGAAATATTTCTGCAGGACGAGGAACAGCACCACCACGGGCACGCTCATCATGAAGCTGGCGGCCATCAGGCCCGGAAAGTCGGTCGTGTTTTCCGAGAAGAAGCGCTGGATGCCGACCGGCAGGGTCAGCTGCTCGTTCTTGTTGAGGAAGGTGTAGGCGTAGATGTATTCGTTCCAGGCGCCGATGAAGGAGTAGATCGCGGTGGCGATGATGCCCGGCGTCGAGAGCGGCATCACGATCAGGAGGAAGGCCTGGAAGCGCGTGGCGCCGTCGATGCGCGCCGCCTGCTCGAGCTGCACCGGGATGTTGTCGTAGAAGCCCTTGAGCAGCCAGATCGCCAGCGGCAGGCCGAAGGTCAGATAGGTGAGGATCAGCGAGCCATGCGTGTTCACCAGGCCGAGCGCGCGCATCAGGATGAAGAGCGGCACGAGGAAGATCACCGCCGGGAACATGTTGCGCAGCAGCACGGAGAAGAACAGGAAGCTCCGGCCGGGGAAGCTGAAGCGCGAAAAGGCATAGGCGGCAGGCACCGCCACCAGCACCGCGAGGACTGTCGTGGCGGTCGAGACGATAGATGCTGTTCCAGAAGAAGCGCAGGAAGTCCTGGCCGACGCTGTTCTGCGGATCGAGCAGCTTCCGGTAGCTCGCGAGCGTCGGCTCGTCGGGCCACCATTGCGGCGGGAAACTGCATCGCCGCGAACCCCGACTTGATCGAGGTGATGCAGCATCCAGACCATCGGCAGCGCCGTGAAGAGCAGCATGAACACGAGGAAGATGCGCCCAGCCCACGCGCCAGCCGTCGACGCGCTTGCGGCGCCGCGGCCGCGGCCGGCCGGGCTGCCCGCATCGCGCTCATGTCGCCCGCGCTCCGCTCGTTGCCGCGTCAGCGCACGGACGTAGAAATAGCCCAGCGTCATCAGGATGAGGAACAGGAGCACCGAATAGGCCGACGCCACGCCCCAGCGCTGCCGGCCGAAGGCGAGCTCGTAGATGTGCGTGATCCAGATGTGCGACGCGTTCGGCCGGGCCGCCGCCGGTCATGATCCAGGGGATGATGAAGGAATTGAAGTTGGCGACCGCGAGCAGCAGGATCGTGACCGTCGACACGCTTGCTGCAGATGCGGGAAGGTGACGTGCCAGAAGCGCTGCCAGGTCCTGGCCCCGTCGACCCTGGCGGCGCGCAGCAGCTGGTCGGGCACGGTCTGCAGGCCGGCCATCATCATGATCATGGCGAAGGGAAACTCCCGCCAGATATTGACGACGATCAGCGAGGGCAGCACCGTGTTGACGTTGTCGATGAAGTTCGGCGGCCGGTCGGTGAGCCCGAGGCTCCACCAGCAGCGCGCCGATGACCCCGAAGTCGCGAATGGTAGATCCACTTCCAGACATAGGACGCGGCGACCGCGCTGATGACCCAGGGAATGATGCAGGACGGCGCGCAGCACGCCGCGGCCGATGAAGTCGCGGTGCAGCGCCAGCGCAGCGCCGAATCCCAGCACGAAGGAGAAGAAGGTCGAGCCGACCGTCCAGATCAGCGTGTTCCAGGTGACCTGCCAGAACAGCGTCGCTGGTGAGGATGGCCGTGTAGTTGTCGAAGCCGACAAAGATCTTGTCGCGGAGCTGCGAGGCCGGGCGGCGTGTTGAAGAACGACAGATCGATCGTGTAGTAGATCGGATAGGCGATGACGACGAGCATCACCACGATGGCGGGCAGCACGTAGCGTAGTCGGCGCGATGCGCCCACGATCTGTCCGCAGCAGTGCCGGACCGTGCCGGTTCGGATCTGCGCGGAGCCTCGGCCTGGCCGGTCACCGATCGTCACCGTGGCGCGCCCTGCGTCTGGCCAAGCGGCCGGCCGCGCCATCGAGCGCAGCCGGCCGCGTCCTGCGGTACGGACTAGAGACCGCCGCCGCCCATCAGGTCCTTGACCTTCTTGGCCGCGTCGTCGGCGGCCTCGGTCGACCGTCATCGTTCCGGTCAGGGCATTCTGCAGCATGTCCGGGCACGATGATGTTCATGATCTCGGGCGATTGCGGGAGCGCCGGGAACGGGATGCCGTAGGGCAGCATCGAGGTCGTGACGTCGAGGAACTTGATGCTGTCCAGGCGCTCCTTCATCCACTTGGTCTTGAAGCCGTTGAGGTTGCCCGGGTTCGAGCCGGCCTAGGCCATCTTCAGCGACCATTCGGGGCTCGTCCAGAAGCAGATGAGGGCCTTGGCGGCCGCCTCGTCCACCTTGCCGCCCTCGACATATTCGGGCTTGAGGATGTGGATGTTGGAGCCGCCGAAGACCACCGCGCGCTTGCCGTCCGGCCCGGTCGGGATCAGGCCGTAGCGCATGTTGTCGATGACGGTCTGCGCCTTTTCCTTGTCGGCGCCCGTGGCCTTCTTCTGCAGGTCGAGCATGACGTTGTAGTCGGACGGATGCGAGATCATCATGCCGAGCTGGCCGGCGAGGAACAGGGCTGGTTGTCGGCCTGCTGGTTGGTCAGGGCCGAGACCGGCACCGACTTGTCGCGGACATACATGTCGTAGGAGGCCTGCAGCGCCGCCTTGCTGGCCGTCTTGTCGAGCTCGATCTTCTGGTAGGTCGGGCTTGGGCTCGGCTTCGTCGAAGACGCCGCCGCCATAGGCCCAGAGCTGCGGCATGAAGCGGTAGGGCGTGTTGCCGGCGTTCTTGCGGGCCACCAGGCCGTAGCCGGCGATGCCGAGCTTGTCGTGGATCTGCTTGGAGTAGCTGACGACGTCGTCCCAGGTCGCCGGCGGCTGGTCCGGATCGAGCCCGGCGCGCTTGAAGATGTCGGCGTTCCAGATGAACGCCATCGTCTCGTTGTTGGTCGGGATGCCGTAGGTCATGCCGTTCCAGGTCACGGCCTTCATGGCGCCGGGCCAGAAATCCTCGGTCGAATAGCCGACATCCTCGGGCTTCAGCGGCTGCAGGTAGCCCTTGGCGGCGAACTCGGTGCCGCCAGAGGATCTGCAGGCGGACGACCATCGGCGCGGCATTGCCGAGCAGCGCCGTGCGGAACTTGTCGAGCAGGTCGTTATAGTTGAGAGCCTGCTTCTCGAGCGTGATGTTCGGGTAGGTCTTCGCGAAGGCCGCCCAGAACTGCGCGTCGATGTCGAAATCGATCTGCGGCGAGGCCTGATTGGGCCCGACCCACCAGTAGGTGAGCCTGCCCTTGTAGTCCAGCGGCACCACCTTCGCGCACTCGGCCGCCGTGTCGACCTCGAGCGTGCCGGCGATGCTCTTGATGTAGCTGGGCGTCCAGGTGGCGGCATCGACCCCGGTCTTCTCGGACGCGAGGGCACGCCCGAGGCCGGGCAGGCCGGCGGCCAGGAGGCCGGCCCCGGCCGAGTAGCCGAGCAGCTGCCGGCGCCCGATGCGATGGGACAGGAGGTCGCCTCGACCGGATCGTCTCGTCATAGCCTTCCCTCCCGATCCAATTGCTTGGATAGAGTTGATCTTGGTGAAAACCCTAGGTCCGTGGCGAGAGGAGTGTCAAGGGCCGCGGCCAGCCCGCCGGCGGCCTCGTCGAGGTGACCGTCGGTGTGCCGGAGGCCGCGTGTCTGCGCGGCCGAGAATGCCGCCCGGGTCATCGAGCTCAATAGGCAACGCCGCCGCCGAGCGACTATCTTGCGGCGCTTCGCAGGGCCCTCATCGGGGCCGGTCGCCGCCGGCGGCGCTGTTGGACGAGCCGATCGGCGACGCCTGCTCCGGCCCAGGCGAGGTCAGCGGTCCGGGGACCGGGGCCTCTGGGCGACCACCTGGGCCTTCTCCAGGGTAGCGAGGCCGCTCGACATCATCGCCTCCAGGGCCGGCAGGAGACCCAGGACCTTCTCCCGGCTGTCGACGATCTCGACGACGACGGGCAGGTCCATCGAGAGGCGGAGGATCTTCGCGGTGTGCAGGTGGCTCGAATGGCCGAAGCCCATCACGCCGCGGACGACGGTGGCACCCGCCAGATGCGCCTCCCGCGCCTTGAGGACGATCGCCTCGTAGAGCGGCCGGCCGCCATGGCGATCGCCCTCGCCGATGAAGATTTGCAGGAGGACCGCGTCCTCGACGAGTGGCATGGCGAAGCCTCCCTCAGAGGTGACGGCCTCGGGCCGACACCGGCGGGATCGACGCTCGCCCGGACGCTCACGCGGGCCTGGCGGGCATCGGGACCCTGCCACGGTCGAGGCCACGAGGAGTCATCAGCCAAGGAGGCGGTTTCGGGGGAACTCCATCCCCATCGCCCGCATCTTCGCGCCGCGGACGCCGCGAATCAACAGCGACGGCGGACCCTGGCACGACGGATCGGGCGTCGGCCCGGTCTGCTTGTTGACAGCACGCGAATGGCATCCTAAGTACTTTTCCGCTCGGGCGATGGAGTTCGCCTTGTAACCGCCCTCGGGGCTGATGACTCCTCTTCGTTCCATCAGGAACAGGAGGATTTGCAATGCCGGCCCCGACCCGAGAGCCCCCCGTCGAGTTCCCTTGTGCCGGCCGGAAAGGGCCGGGGCAGAGCCGCGCTCGTCGGGGCCGGGCATGGTGAGCGCCCGCGACGTCGTCCTTCAGTTTGCCCAGGTCCTGGCCGTCCTCCTGCTGTCGCCGCTGATCCAGGGGCTGATCCTGCAGTGGGAGGAGCGCGCGCAGCGCGGCCGCGGGCCCGGCATCTTCCAGCCTTACCGCGACCTCTGGAAGCTCTTCCACAAAGAGCTCGTGGTGCCGGAGACGGCCACCTGGATCTACTGGTGCGCGCCGGTCGTGGCGTTCACGGCCATGCTGACCGTGCCGATCCTGATTCCTGTGCTGACCAACTATCCCCTGCCGCTCTCGGACATGGGCGACATCCTGGGCGGCGGGCTGATCCTCACGCTGGGCTCCTTCATGATCGTGCTGGCCGGCCTCGACAGCGCCAGCGCCTATGGCGGGATCGGCTCGAGCCGCGCCGTGATGCTGGGCATCCTCGCCGAGCCGACACTGATCCTGGTCTTCGTCGGCATCACGCTTCTCGCCAAGGCGATGCTGCCCTTCGTCGTCAATCATCTGCTGGTCGGCAGCTGGTCCGTCTACTGGAGCCCGACGCACCTTTTCCTGGTCGCGTCCTTTTTCGTCCTCCTCCTTGTCGAGACCGACAGGCTGCCCATTCATTCGAGCACGCATATCGAGGTCTACATGATCGAGGAGGCCCGGATTCTCGAATATTCGGGGCCTCTGCTCGCACTCCTCAAGTGGGCGTCGATGATGAAGCAGTTCATTCTCTACACCATCTTCTGCAACGTTCTGACGATGCCCTGGGGACTCTCTGCCGAGGGCACGGCGGTCGGCGCTCTGGGTGCCACCCTCGCGCTCATCGTCCGCTTCTCCCTCGTCGGTGCTGCCGTCGTCGTCGTCGAGACGGTGCAGTCGCGGCTCCGCTTCTATCGCTACCAGGAGCCGCTCGCCGCCTCGTTCATGCTGGCGGTCCTCGCCATCATCGGCACGCAGGTGGGCTAGCCATGCTCGTCCAGCACCTCGACCCGCTCGCCACCTCGATCTTCAGCCTGATGGCGATCGCGGCTCTGCTGCTCGTCTTCGTGATGCTGGGGTCACGCTGGCTCAGCCACTATCTCTATGCTTTCGCGGCCCAGTCCTGGGCCATCGCCGGGCTGTCGACGGCGATCGGCTACTATGGCGGCTATCCCGAGCTCTATCTCGTCGCCATCCTGACCGTGCTCTTCCGCGGCCTCCTTCTGCCCTACCTCGTCTGGCGGATCATCCGCCGCCACGAGGTCGACCGCGAGGTGCACGTCATCCTCCAGCCGAGCTCGAGCCTGGTGATCGGCGCCCTGGCCGTGATCTTCGCCCTGGGCGTCGCCTACCGCATCGGCACGAGCCTCCATCTCCTCGGCACGGTCGCCGTCCTCGCCCTCACCGTCATGCTCTCCCTGAAGCTGATCGGGTTCCTGATGCTGGCGGTGCGCCACGAGGCGCTGAGCCAGATCCTGGGCCTGCTGATCCTCGAGAACGGCATCTTCCTCGGTGCCCAGATCCTGGTGCCGGGCATGCCGCTCCTGATCGAGACTGTGCTGCTCTTCGACCTGCTGGTCGCGGTGGCCTGCTTCGCGGTCCTCATCGGCTATCTCGTGACCCATGTCGGCAGCACGAGCACGCTCGAGCTCAAGCGGCTGGTGGGGTGAGATGACCGGCGCCCTCCTTCTCGTCATAGTGCTCGCGCCTGTTGTCGCCATCGTGGCCTGCGTGACGTCCGGGCGGCGGCGGGTCGCCGAGATGGCGAACCTGCTGGCGAGCGCCGCCGTCCTCGCGGCCGCGCTGGCTCTTCCTTTCCGCGTGCACGCGGCACCTGAGCTCTTCTGGCAGGGCTACGTCATCGCCGATGCCGCCGGGGCCTGGGTCGTGCTGTGCACCGCCATCGTCTACTTCCTCGCCTCGATCTACGCCGTCGGCTACATGCGCATGCTCGGCGAGAACGAGCGGCTGCCGCGCTTCTATGCGCTCTTCGCCGGCTTCGCCCTGACGACGCTCGCGGCCCCCCTCATGAACAGCGTCGGCCTCTACTGGATCGCGATCGAGCTCACGACGCTGGTGAGCACCTTCCTCGTGGCCTTCGAGCGCGAGGCCGAGGCGATGGAGGCGGCCTGGAAGTACATCATGCTCGTCTCGGCCGGCATCAGCCTGGCGCTGCTCGGCACGGTCGTCTTCTATTGGGGTGGCAGCTTCGTGCTGGGGCCCACCTACATGATGACTTGGCAGGTCCTGCGCGACGTGGCGCCCAAGATCAACCCGCTGATCCTGCTGGCGGGCTTTCTGCTGGTGCTGGTCGGCTACGGCACCAAGGTGGGGCTGGCGCCGATGCACACCTGGCTGCCGGACGCGCACAGCGAGAGCCCGGCCCCGGTCTCGGCGATGCTCTCTGGCGCCCTCCTCAACACGGCCATGATCGGCATCGCCCGCTTCCTCGGCATCCTCGAGGCCGGCGGGGCCGGCCTGATGCCCCGGATGGCCCTCGTCGCGTTCGGCGCCCTCTCCCTCCTGGTCGCCGCCCTTTTCATCGTGCGCCAGGAGGGGATCAAGCGGCTGATGGCCTATTCGAGCGTCGAGCATATGGGCATCGTGGCACTCGGCTTTGGCTTCGGCGGCGTCCTCGGGACCGCCGGCGCCCTCTACCACATGCTCAACCATTCCCTGAACAAGTCGCTGATGTTCTTCGGCGCCGGCACGGCGATGCGCAGCTACGGCACGAAAGACATCGGCTCCATCCGGCATGTCGGCACCTGGCTGCCCGTGCCCGGCGCCCTCTGGCTGGCCGGCGCCGTCGCGATCACGGGGGCACCGCCCTTCGGCCTCTTCCTCAGCGAGATCACCATCCTGCGGGCCGGGCTCGACCGCTATTTCGCCTGGGCCGTCGTCCTCATGGCGATCCTGCTGATCGTCATCTTCGCGGGCTTCCTCAACCACTTCCGCGGCATGTACTATAGCGGGGCCGACGTGCCGCCCCGGCCTCGAACCCGGCCCTCGGCCTGGTGCACGGCGCCCATGTGGCTGGCCCTCGTCCCGCTCCTCGTGATGGGCCTGTGGTGGCCCGAGGCGATCTGGGCCTACTTCCGGGCGATCGCGTCGAGCCTCGCCGGGGTGGCGTCATGAGGGTAATGCCGCGTGAGGCGACGGGCGGGCGGGCTTCCCGCGTGCCGACGGTCGGCCCCGGTGGCCTCGTCGACATGGTGCGGCAGAGTCTCGACGTCGACGGCCGAATGCAGATGGTCTATGCCTGGGCGCCTACTCCGGACGGCCTGGAGCTCCGCTACCTCGCCAGCGGCCGGCCCGGCAGCCCCTTCATCCAGTGGCGCTGCGAGGTCCAGGGCACCGTCCCCAGCGTCGCCGGGGTGAGCCCCCTGATGGGCTGGTACGAGCGCGAGGTCACGGACCTCTTCGGCATCGTGTTCGAAGGGCACCCGGAGCCGCGACGCCTCGTGCTCCACGAGGGCGCGCTAGCGTCCCTGCCGCCGCTCGACC
Source organism: uncultured Alphaproteobacteria bacterium (assembly GCA_963828215.1). GTDB lineage: Bacteria > Pseudomonadota > Alphaproteobacteria > Geminicoccales > Geminicoccaceae > CAVTJL01. Next base: position 299,016 of record CAWHFO010000042.1, read on the forward strand.
CCCGCTACCGGCCCGCGGACCGGCTGCGGCTCGAGCAGACCGAGGCCGAGCTGCCCGAGGCTGAAAGCCCAGAAATCCAGCGGCTGCCGTTCGGGCCGGTGCGCGCCGACGTCGTGGAGTCGGCCGAGCTCATCTTCCTCTATATCGGCGAGCACATCCTCCACTTTCATCCGCGCCTGTTCTTCAAGCATCGCGGCATGGAGAAGCGCTTCCAGGGCCAGAGGCCGACGCAGGCCGTGATCCTGGCCGAGCGGGTCTCGGCCGTCGGCTCGGTGGCGCATGCCCTGGCCTATTGCCAGGCGCTCGAGAGCGCCGCCGACATCGAGGTCCCGCGCCGCGCCCGCTTTCTCCGCGTCCTGCTGGCCGAGCTCGAGCGGCTCTATAACCATCTCCACTATCTCGGCCATCTGGCCGACACGACGACACTCAAGGTTGGTGCTGCCGAGGGCCTGCTGCTGGAGGAGCGCGCCAAGCAGCTCAACGGACGCCTGACCGGCAGCCGGTTCCTCCGCGGCATGCTGACCCCTGGCGGCCTGCGCCGCGACCTCGATCCCAAGCCCTGGCTGCCGGAGGCCCTGGAGGCGCTGCGCCGCGAGATCGCGGCCTACACGAGCCGTCTCGAAGACACCTACAGCTATCTGGATCGCCTGATCACGACGGGCCCGCTCGATCGGAAGGTGGCGTTCGACCAGGGGGCCACGGGCCCCGTGGAGCGGGGCTCGGGGCTCGATCGCGACCTCCGCCGCGACCACGCCTATGCGGCCTATGGCGAGCTGCCGGTCACGGTGGCGGTCCGCACTGCCGGCGATGCCCATGCGCGGGCCCAGGTACGCGTGGCCGAGATCGAGACGAGCATCGCCCTGGCACAACGCGTGATGCTGCTCCTTCAGGACGGGCCGATCCGCGTGCCCTGCGAGCCGCCGCCGGGGACCGAAGGGCTTGGCTGGGCGGAATCGCCCCGCGGCTCCCTCTTCTACGCGGTTCATGTCGGACGGGACGGACACCTCGCGCGGGTAAAGATAAAATCGCCCTCCTTCTCGAACTGGCGCGTTTTCCCCTTCACCGTGCACGAAAGCAACATGATGGACTACGCCATCAACGAGGCGAGCTTCGGCCTCACCATCGCCGGCTGCGATCGGTGAGGCGCTGATGCCGATCTGGACCTGGACAGGCCTCGGAAAAGGCCAGGCGACGACCCGCTGGCCGCGGCGGCCGGAGGCGCATGGTCAGGACGGCGTCCTGGGCATGCCGCGCTATCATCCCGAGCGCTGCGACGAGGCGTGCAGCGCCTGCGCCGAGGCCTGCCCGACCGGCGCCATCGCCTGGACCAGCGAGAGCGGCGAAGCCGACTCGAGGTCGACTATGGCCGCTGCGTCGTCTGCCAGCTCTGCGTCGAGGCCTGCCCGACCGGCGCCATGGCGACCTCCGGCGACTGGGCCTTCGGGGTGTGCGAGCGCGGCGATCTCGTGTGGTCCGACTCGCCTTCGGACAACGAGAACCGGGCGCTGCCCGAGAGCCGGCCGTTCCGCCGCAGCCTCCACATCCGCCATGTCGACGCCGGCTCGTGCAACGGCTGCGAAGTCCGAGCTCCAGGCGCTGAACAACCCCTTTTACAACATGCATCGCTTCGGGATCTTCTTCACCGCCTCGCCGCGCTTCGCCGATCTTTTGCTCGTGACGGGGCCGGTGACCTACGCCATGGCGGAGCCGCTGCGGCGGACCTACGAGGCGATGCCCGAGCCGCGCTGGGTGATGGCGGTCGGCACCTGCGCCGTGTCGGGCGGCATCGCCGAGGGCGGCTATGCCTGCGGCAGCGGCCTGGAGGGGGTCCTGCCGGTCGACGTCTATCTGCCGGGCTGCCCGCCCAACCCGGCCGCCACGATCGAGGCGCTGCTGATGTTCCTCGGGCGGATGCCGCAGCGGGTGAGGCATGGCCGTGCCCGTGAATGAGCTGCTGCTGGCGGCCGTTCTGGCTTGGCTCGCAGCCGCGATCCTGGCCCTGGCCGGCCTCCACAGGCCCGGCCGGCTCCTGCTCGTGATCGGCTGCGCGCTCGCCCTCGCGGGCTGCGTGCTGGGCCTGCCGGCCGGCACCGCCCCGGTCACGCTGCCGCTCGGCATCGCCGGCCAAGGGACTCCCTTCGCGCTCCGGCCGGAGGCGCTCTGGCTGATGGGTTTTGGTCTGGCGCCGGCGCTCCTCGCGGCGGTGCTCGGCAGCCCGTCGCCGGACGGTGCCCGCGGCTGGGTCGTGGGCGCGGGCGTGAGCCTGATCGGTGCGCTCGGCGTCTTCGGCGTCGGCGAAGGCGCGGCCTTTCTCGTCGCCTGGGAGCTGATGAGCCTCGGCGGCGCCATCATGCTGCTGGCCGAGCGGCTGGCCCCCGAGACCGGCCGGCCGGTGCTCTCGATGCTGGCGCTCCTCGAGGTCGGAGCGGTCGCCCTGCTGCTGGCGATCCTGATCCTCGGCCACAGGGCCGGCAGCCTCGACCTCGATGCCTTCCCGACCGCGGCACAGGAGCTCTCGCCGGGCTGGGGCCTCGTCGTCGGCGTCCTTCTCCTCATCGGCTTCGGCGCCAAGCTCGGCCTCCTGCCTTTCTACGAATGGTTCCCCGGCGCCTACGGCTCGGGCAGCGGCGCCACGGCTGCCCTTCTCTCCGGTGTCGTGCTCAACGCCGCCTTCTTCGGGCTGCTGCGCGGCCTCGGCGAATGGCTGCCCGACCTCATGCCGGCCACGGCCTTCGCCACGCTCGTCATCGGGGCAGGCGTGATCAGCGCCATCCTGGCCGCGCTCTACGCCTTCCAGCAGGAGGACTGGCGCCATCTGCTGAGCTTCTCCTCGGCCGAGAACGGCTCGATCGCGGTGACGCTCATGGGCGCCTCGCTCCTCTTCAGCGCGGACGGGCTGACCGAGCTCGGCGGCCTCGCCTGGACCGTGGCGCTCATTCACCTGGCGGCCCACGCGCTCGCCAAGAGCACGCTCTTCCTCGCCGCCGACGGCGTCTACCGGTCCACCGGTCGCTACGCCATCGTCCAGGGCGGCCTGCTCGGGCGGGGCGGCTGGCTCTTCGGGCTGGGCGCCCTCTTCGCCGCGATGAGCCTCGCCGCGATGCCGCCCCTGGCCGGCTTCGTCAGCGAATGGTTTTTGTTCCAGACCGTCTTCCAGGGCTTTCATCTTCCCGATCTCGGGGGACGTCTCGTCCTGGCGCTCGCGGGCGCCGGCCTCGCCCTCTCCGTAGCCATCGCCTTCGCGACATTCGTAAAGGTCTTCGGGATCGGGCTCCTCGGACGCGGCACGCAGGGCTCGACCCACCGCCCCACGGGCGCAGCCGTCGGGTTGCAGGGCCTCCTCGTCCTGGCGCTCGCGGCCGGAATGCCGGTCTGGCTGAAGGCGCTCGGGCCCGCGACGGTCGGACATTTCTCGGCCGACGTGGCGGCGCGGATGAGCGACGGCTGGCTCCTCGTGCCGCTCACCGCGACCTTCGCCTTCATCTCGCCCAGCAAGCTCGTGATCGTCATGCCGCTCCTGGCGCTCCTGCCCATCGGCCTGCTGCTGCTCGGAGCCCGGGGCGTGCGACGGGCACCGGTCTGGTACGGCGGCTGCCCTCAGGATGCCGAGCGGTCGGCCACCACGGCGCTCGCCTTCTCGAACGCGCTCAGGACGTTCTACAGCTTCGTCTACCGCCCGGTCGTCCGGGTCGAGCGCGAGCTGGCGAGGGGCTCCAACGGCCAGCCCTATTTCGTCCGCCGTCTCGACCTCACGCACGAGGTGCAGCCGATCTTCGAGCGCCGCCTGTTCGTGCCGATCGTCGCCCTCGTGAATGCCGCCTCGACACGGATGCGCATGCTCCAATCGGGCAGCCTCAACTTCTATCAGGCGCTGATCGGCCTGCTCCTGGTCGCCATTCTTCTCGTGCTGCTGATCTGAGCCGGCCCAACCCCGTGCGTGGACAGGATGAACACCTACCTCTTCATCGCCATCGGCGGCACGCTCGGCTGCTGGGCCAGGTTCGGCATGACCAACCTGCTGCAGCTCGTCTATGGCCGCAGCTTTCCCTTCGCGACCCTCTTCATCAACGTCTCCGGCTCCTTCCTCATGGGCTTTCTCTTCATCGAGACCCTGGAGCGGCTGACAATTCCGCCCGACCTGCGGACCGGGCTGCTGACGGGCTTTCTCGGCGGCTACACGACCTTTTCCACCTTCGCGCATCGAGTCCCTGGTCCTGGTCGAGCAGGGCAACGTGCTGAGGAGCCTCGCCTACCTCCTGCTCTCCGTCGGGCTCGGCTTCTTCGCCGCGTTCGGCGGCGCCTACATCGCGCGCAACCTTTGAGGACGGCGCCATGAGCGAGGACGTCACGGTCGTCCGGATCTACCTCAACGAGGCCGACCACGGCCGCCGCACCAGCCTCATGCAGGAGGTCCTCAACATCCTGCACGACCAGCACCGGGTGCGTGGCGTCACCGTGTTCCGGGGCATCGCCGGGTTCGGCAGCGGCGGGCAGGTCCACGCCGCCGACATCCTCCGCCTGATGGTCGACCTCCCCCTGGTGATCGAGTTCTTCGACCAGCCGCCGGTCGTGCAGGCTGCTCTCGAGCTCCTGAAGGACCTCGTCCCCAAGGGACACATCGTCGCCTGGAACGCCTCGTGCAGGTCGAGCTGAACGTGCTCTCCGGCCTATCGGCCCGGCCCGGCGCCGATGCCTTCGCCCGTGCCACCGATGCCCAGCCGGCGGTTGCGTTCCTCACGTGCCCGCTCCAGCCGCAGGATCCGGCGCTGCCGCGCCCGCTCCGAGGGTGCCTGCAGCCGCGCCAGGTCGTCAGGCTCGTCGGTGATCGCCAGGCCCAGCATCGCCTCGAGCAGGTCCTCGAGCGTGACGAGGCCGACCGGCCGGGTGCCGCCGTCGACCACGAGCGCGATCGTGTCCCGCTCCTCGAGGAGCTGCTCGACGGCACGCCTGACCGGCAGGGCCACCTCGAGCGTCGGCAGCGGCCGCATGAACCTGTCCAGCCGCGTGTCGCGCGGCATACCCTGCGCCACCGCTCTCAGAACCTCGCGCTGCGCGACATATCCGCGGATGGCCTGCGCGCCGGACGGCTGGAGCGGGATACGGCTGAACGAGTTCGGCTTCCGGTGCGTCCAGAAGATCCTCGACGGTGCCGTCGGCAGGCAGCGTGACCACCGCGTCGAGCGGCGTGTGGACCTCGGCGAGGGTCACGCGGTGCAGAAAGACCAGGTTGGGAGCAGCTCGAACTCGGGGACGGAGATGGCACCCTCGCGCGGTGCCGCGGCGATGACCGCGGCCAATTCCTCGCGCGTCATCCGGTCCCCGCCGCGTGCCGCGATGAGCTGGGTTATCAGCCGCGTGACGACAAGAACGGGCGCCCCCAGGCGCAGCAGGTGGGAGAGGATCCGCCCCACCGGTGCGGCGAGCACCGCCGCGCGCTGTGCTGCAAGCATCTTCGGGACGATCTCCGAGACCACGAGGAGGAGAAGCGTGAGGACGACCGAGACGAGGCCGACGGCGTCGCTGCCGAAGATGCGGGCCGCCTCGGCACCGGCGAAGCTGGCACCGACCGTGCCGCCCCAGGTGTTGAGCACGAGGATCAGGCTGATCGCGTCGTCGATCCGGTTCCGCTTGATCTCGAGAAGCTGGCCGGCGCCACGGCTGCCCGCCACGGCCTGCTGGCGCAGGACGGGCAGTCGTATGCTGAGAAGGGTCGCCTCGAGCAGGGAGCAGCCGTGACAGATCGCGACGGCGAGAAGAATCCAGAGCGCAAGCGCGAGCATCGAGGTCTCTCATGGCCGGAACAAGGGGCGTCGTTAGCTGTTGTGATGGAGTATTGAAACGGCCGCTACAATGCCTAAGTGTTTTTATGATGGGGATGGAGCTTCCCCGAAACCGCCGACAAGGCTGATGGCTCCTACCGTGACGTGAGGATGGTAGGGTTTCGGCCGGGCGGCCCGATCCGCGCTTCCGATACCCTGCCTCCGACGTAGGTCGTCACGGCGACCGGTGGCGATGCGTTGCGACGCACAAAGCGTGGAGCAGGGCTATGTTGAACTTGCAGCTTATCACCTTCAGTGGCGTTCTCGGCGTGGTCTCGCTGCTCATGGCGAGCGCGCTGCTGGCGCGCAGGTCGGCGCTCGCACGGGCGCGGTCGAGACATCTCTGAGCGCACCTGGGCGTGACCACCGGCACATGATCGATGCCGGGCCTGTGCGCGTCCTTGACATCCTTGTCCGACTGCATAGCTCGAGTCGTACGGTGGTGGAGTTCACCGGGAACCGCCTTCGGGCCAATAACTCCTAGTGGCGCATTAGTTGCGAGGGAGCCATGTCCACCACCCTGACTCTTCAAACCCGAGATGATGTCGAGCGACCCGTCGACGAAAGCGAGCTCTCGCGACCCGCTTTACTGGCTCTCGGGACCGCGCCCCGAACTACCCCGGCCGAACAGGACGAGACTTGCGCTCCCCAGCGTTCGGCCGGCTCGCCCGGGCCGGAATCGGCCGGCCGCGACGGAGGGCCGGCCACTCGGTTCCACAGCATCCTCTTCCCCAGGGCCGAGGGGGCCGCTGCGCCCGGAGCCGACCAGGCGCCTTCCTGCCTTCGCGACCTCAACCTCGATCAGATCATCGAGTCCGCGATCGCCGGCAAGCAGGACTACGATCTGAGGCCGCTTTTCCTGCAGCCCCTGCACGACATCGAGACGATCCGGTACCGCCACGACATCCTCCGTGACCTCGAGAGCCCCGACCTGCTGGAGCACATCCGATCCTTCGCGGCGGACATGCGCTCCGTGCGCGAGCATCGCGCGACCGCCGAGAAGCTCTACTACAAGGAGCAGGGGCAGGCCTGGCTCCTGGAGGCGGCGGACCTCTACCGCAAGGCGGTGGCCCGCCTGGCCAGCGAGCTGGCCGGCGCCCGGCTCGGGTCGACCGGCCTCCTCCTGTTTCGCGACCATCTCGGCGGCTACGTGCGGTCCGAGCGTTTCCGCACGCTCCAGGCCGATACCGACCGGCTGAAGGCGGCGCTGGCCGAGATCGAATACAGCTTTGTCATCAAAGGCGACCATGTCCGGGTCTGCCGCTACGAAGGCGAGCCGGACTACAGCGTCGACGTCGCGGCCACCTTCGCCAAGTTCGCCCAGCAGCCGACGAAGTCCTACCTCGTCAAGCTCTCCGACCAGGCGGAGATGAATCACATCGAGGCGGCCATCCTCAGCCGGGTGGCGCGCCTCCACCCCGCGCCGTTCGCGAGAGCTCGACGCCTATTGCGATCGCCACCGCGGCTATGCCGAGGATTTGGTGATCGCGTTCGACCGCGGCATTCAGTTCTATCTTTCCTACCTCGAGTACATCGCCCCGGCGCGTCGGACGGGACTGCGCTTCTGCTATCCGTGCGTCTCCGCGACCTCGAAGGCGGTGCGCGGCGACGCCACGTTCGATCTCGCCCTGGCCGCACAGTTGGTCAGGGCCGGCAAGACCGTCGTCACCAACGATTTTCGCCTCGAGGGCAAGGAACGCATCATCGTCGTGACCGGGCCCAACCAGGGCGGAAAGACCACCTTCGCCCGGACGTTCGGCCAGCTTCACTATCTGGCCAGCCTCGGCCTGCTGGTCCCAGGCACTGAGGCGCAGCTGCTCCTGCCCGATCGGATCGCCACGCACTTCGAGCGGGAAGAGCTCGTCCACGATCTTCGGGGCAAGCTCGAGAACGATCTCTTCCGGATCAACGAGGACCTGAAAGGCGCCACCGGGAACAGCATCTTCATCCTGAACGAGATCTTCACCTCGACGACGCTGCACGACGCGATCTCGTTGAGCACGCGCATCCTCGAGAGGATCATCCGGCTCGACGCGCTGTGCGTCTGCGTCACGTTCATCGACGAGCTGACCACGCTCGCCGAGCAGACGGTGAGCATGGTCAGCAGCGTGATCCCCGAAGATCCGTCGCAGCGGACCTTCAAGGTCGTGAGGCGCCCGGCCGACGGTCTGGCCTATGCCGAGACCATCGCCCGGAAATACCGGCTCACCTACGATTGCCTGAGGGAGCGGCTGGGACCATGAAGGCCTTTCTCATGTACCGGGATCGCGACGTCGATCCGAAGAGCCCGTTGCCCTGGAACGAGGCGGCCCTGACGCAGGACCTGGGCCTGGACGTCCTGTTCCGGGCCATGGCCGCCGAGCGACGACTTCCTGCTCGACACCGCGAGACGGGCGGTGCTGTCCGGCACGACCGACCTCGACACCATCCTCTATCGCCAGGCAGTCCTCAAGGACTGCCTGCGGCATCGCCAGGTCGTCCAGCGGATCTACGGGGTGGCGGTCAGTGCCATCGAGCGCGAGCGGAAGGAATATCTGGGCAATCTCAGCAACTATCCGGGCTGGGTGCTCGCGCGAGGGATCAAGCTGCTCGAGATCTTCGTCGAGCTCCTGACCGAGCTGCGGCGGATCACCGATCGCGATGGCGGCGCGTTCGAATCGGAGGGCTTCCGCAGGTTCTTCCAGATGCTTCGGGACGAGCTCGGCACCGAGTTCTTCGAGGAGGTCCAGGACCATCTGAGGCGGCTCCGCTTCCATACCGGCGTGCCGATCAGCGCGCGGCTCGGCAAGGGCCTGAAGGGAACAGGCTACGTGCTCCGCCGGTCCGAGGAAGGCAGGCTGGACTGGGTGTGGCGGCTCCTGGCCCCGCGGGAGGAGCGCGGCTATACCTTCACCCTTCAGCCGCGCGACGAGGCCGGAGCGCGCTGCCTCGGCGAGCTGCGCGACCGGGGCATCAATCTGGTCGCGGACGCCCTGGGCAAGTCGGCCGACCACATCCTGGCCTTCTTTCGCATGCTGCGCACCGAGCTCGCCTTCTATATCGGCTGCGCCAATCTCAAGGATGCGCTCGAGCGTGCGGGGCAGACCACCTGCTTCCCTTCACCGGCCTCACCGGCCGAGCCGAGGTTCTCTTGCGAGGGGCTGTACGACGCGAGCCTGGCCCTCAGCCTGGGGCGGCCGGTCGTCGGCAACGACGTGGCGGGCGACGACAAGCTCCTCGTGGTCGTCACGGGTGCCAACCAGGGCGGCAAATCGACCTTCCTGCGCTCCGTCGGCCTGGCACAGCTGATGATGCAGTGCGGCATGATGGCGCCGGCAGCCGCGCTCTCGGCCAGCGTCTGCGACGGCCTCTTCACGCACTACAAGCGCGAGGAGGACACGACGATGGAAAGCGGCAAGTTCGACGAGGAGATGGGCCGGATGAGCGAGATCGTCGACCACATGACGCCGAACGCGCTGCTGCTCTTCAACGAATCCTTTGCCGCCACCAACGAGCGGGAGGGCTCCGAGATCGCCCGGCAGATCGTGCGGGCGCTCGTCGATCAGCGAAAGCAAATCGTCTTCGTGACACACCTCTACGACCTCGCGCACGGGCTCCACGAGCGCGGGATGAGGAGCGCAATGTTCCTCAGAGCGGACCGCCGCGGCGACGGGCAGCGAACCTTCAAGCTCGTCCCGGGCGAGCCGCTGGAGACCAGCTTCGGCGAGGACCTGTACGAGAGGATTTTCGCGGCATGAGCAAAGGGGGTGCCGACCAGATGGGGACCGCGGCGCGGCGCGGTGGTGCCGATCGCCACGTCGTTCGGCATCGCCGTGCCGGCACCCCGTCGCCACCAGGCGGCAAGCCATGGTAACGGCTCCGCCGATCGGGGGAATTGCCGGCGCCTCGGGCCGTGTATCCGGGATAGGCGACCACAACGGTCACACGGCCCGCCTCCGCCGGCTCCTCCGCCGGCTGGCGGCGATCACGAACGGCTGCGCCCTGCCCGCCCCATGAAGGCCGTTGCGGGTCCGACTCACGAGCCGAGGAGATCGCAGACCGCCCGCACGGCGACGGGGTAGCCCTTGGGACCGAGCCCGGCGATGACGGCGGTCGCCACCTTCGATACGTAGGAATGGTGGTAGTAGGCCTCGCGCCGATGGATGTTCGAAATATGCAGCTCGATGATCGGGCCGGGGAACATCTTGAGCGCGTCGAGGATCGCGATCGAGGTGAAGGTCAGGGCCGCCGGATTGATGATGATGCCAGCGCCGTCATCGATGGCCTCGTGGATCCAGCCCACGAGCTCGCCCTCGAAATGCGACTGGTGGAAGCGCACGGGGCGGGAGCCGGCGGCTTCGCGGCACATCGCCTCGACCTCGGCCAGGGTCGTGGTCCCGTAGATCTCCGGCTCGCGTTTCCCGAGGCGGTTCAGGTTCGGGCCATTGAGCACGAATATCGGCTTGGTCGTCATCGTCGATCCTTTGCTCGCTTCAGCCCCCGTAGCCGAAGAGTCGCGGCAGCCAGAGCACGAGGCCGGGGAAGAAGGTGATCAGGGCCAAGGCCGCAATCATCGCCCAGAGGAAGGGCAGCACGTCCTGGACGAGATGCCTCAGCGGCACCCCGGCGATGCGGGTCATGACGAAGAGGAGCAGGCCGTAGGGCGGGGTGATCAGGCCCAGCATGACGTTGACGACCACCACGACGCCGAAATGCACCAGGTCGATGCCGAGCGCCTTGGCCGTGGGGATCAGCACCGGCACGATGACCAGGAGGATCGTCGTGCCCTCGAGAACGCAGCCCAGCAGAAGCAGCAGGACGTTGACGAAGATCAGGAATCCGATCGGCGACAGGTCCCAGCTCGTGAGCAGCACCCGCACGGTATTCGGAATGTTCTCGACCGTCACCACGTAGTTGAAGACGAGCGCGCCGGCGATCAGCATGCCGATGGAGGCGGCCATGCGTGCGCTCGCCAGCAGCGACGCGTAGAGGTCGCGGAACCCTACGCTGCGATAGAGGAGGATGGAGATGGCGAGCGCATAGGCCGCCGCCACCGCCGCCGCCTCGGTCGGCGTGGCCATGCCGCCATAGATGCCGCCGAGCAGGACCACCGGCATCATCAAGGTCGGGAAGGCGCGCCAGATGACGCCCGGCAGGTCGCGCAACGGCGTCGGCGGCTCGACCGGGAAGTTCTTCCGCCTTGCGGTGACGCCGACGATGATCATCTGCGAAAACGCCATGAGCAGGCCGGGAACGACCCCGCCGAGGAACAGGTAGCCGATCGAGGCATCCGACACGAGGGCGTAGAGCACCATGGGAATCGAAGGCGGAATGATCGGCCCGATCACGGCGGTGGCGGCGGTGAGCGCGGCAGCGAAGCTCGCCGGGTACCGGCCGTCCTTCGTCATCATGGACTGCATCATCCGCCCGGTCGCGGCCGCATCGGCGATGGCCGAGCCCGACATGCCGGCGAAGATGATGCTCTGCATGATGTTGACGTAGGCGAGGCCGCCGCGGAAGCGGCCGACGAACGCGTCGCAGAAGCGAAGAAGCCGCTCGGTCATCGAGCCGATGTTCATCAATTCCGCGGCGAGGATGAACAAGGGCACCGCCAGGATGATGTAGTTGGAATACATGCCGTTGAGGAACTGCTCGGCGGCGGTGCCCATGTCGAGGCCGGCGAGCAGCAGGTAGAGGATCGAGCCGGCGATCATCACGTGCCCGATGGGCAGGCCGAGGAGCGCCAGCAGCGTGATCGCGACGATGGCGACCGAAAAGGGGCTGGCCAAGCTCACACGCCGGACCGGGTCTTGAGCGGATCGGCGGCTTCGGGCCCGCTGCCGTGCAAGGCCCGCCACGCCAGCCAGAGATAGCGCACAATCGTCGCGACGACGAAGACGAGGTACATCGAGAACAGCCAGTCGAAGCGGATCCCGAGATACGCCGAGCTCTCGACCTTCATGAAGGTCACGTAGTCGACCACGGCCGGAAAGGAGACGGCGTAGAGCGCCACGAGCGCCGCCGCGGAGGCGAGGACCATCACCCGTCGGGCAGCCGGACGCACGGCCCCGTAGACGAGGTCGAAGCGGATCTCCTCCTCCTCCCGCAGGACGAACGCCGCACCCCAAAGGACGAGCCAGAGCCAGAGAACGGTACTGAGCTCGTTGGTCCAGCCGACCGGCAGGTCGAGGAGGTAGCGGAACACGATCTGGAGGTTGAAGGCAATGAACATGGCGGCCAGCATCACCACCAGCACGTTCTCCGCGCGGCGGTAGAGCCAGCCTCCGAGGCCTGACAGTCTTGGGGGCACGAGCCCTCCCGGCTCTCTGCCGATGATCGACGGGCGCGACGCCCGGCCGGCGAGCGCCGGTCCGGGTCGACCGCTGCGCCTTCAGAGCGCGTTGATCTCGTCGACCATGCCTTTGGGCCAGTTCTTGGCGAGGTCGGAGGCCAGATACTTCGCCTGCGCATAGCTCCGGAAGGCCGCGACGTCCGGCTCGTAGATCTTGAGACCCTTGCTCTTGAAGAACACCACGAGATCCTTCTCGCGCTGGAGGTGCTTTTGCGTGCTGAACGCGATCGCGGCGTCCGCCGCCGCCTGGAATCGCTGCTGGACCTCGGGCGACATGGCCTTCCAGACCCGCTCCGAGACCATGAGCAGGTCGTACCCGACGAGATGCGAGGTGAGGACGATCTGGGACATCACCTCGTAGAACTTCATGTTCTCGACATTCGGCAGCGGGTTGTCCTGCCCGTCGATCGCACCGGTCTGGAGGCCGGTATAGACTTCCGCATAGGCCATCGGCGTCGGATTGGCACCGAGCGCCTCGCCCAGGAATTGCCAAGCCTCGCCAGCCGGCATGCGCAGCTTGATGCCCTTCATGTCCGCCGGCGTCGTGATCTTCCTGTCCGGCTTCAGGCCGACCTGGCGGGTGCCGAAATAGGTCGGGCCGAGGATGCGGACGCCGAGCTGGTCCTCGGCCATCTTCTTCATCTTGGCGCCGAGGTCGCTCTTGAAGAACCGTTGCAGATGATCCGCGTCACGGAACAGGTAGGCCGCTGTCAGGATCGACCATTCGGGAATCTGCTTCGAGACGTCCTGCGGCGCGACGTTGCCCATCTCGAGATTGCCGCGCTCGAGCGCCACAAGCTCCGTGCCCTGCTTGAAGAGCGTGCCGCCATAGTAGCCCTCGAAAACGAAATCGTCCTTGATGGCATCGGCGAACATCTTCATCATCTCGGCTCGGATATCCTGCTCCGAGAAGACCGCCGAGAAGCGCAGCTTCGGCTTGTCCTGCGCGAGCGCCGGCATGGCGGTCGCGGCGGCAGCGAGGCAGGTCCCGGCGAGGAAGCTGCGCCGCGTGGTCTCCAGTGTCATCGTTCGTCCTCCCTGTTGCCGTAGCGATAGCCGTTTATGGCTTCGAGGTGCCTCGGTCGGTCGTCGGCCCGGCCGGCCTCATGCCGCGGCCATGAAGTGCTCCGCCATGGCACCCGGATCGGGCGTCCTGCCGGTGAAGAGCGTGAAGGCGCGCATCGCCTGGCCGATGGCCATCCCCGTGCCGGAGAGCGTGCGGCAGCCCAGGGCACGCGCGTAGCGCAGCAGCTCGGTCTCCTCGGGGAAATAGACGATCTCCGCCACCCAATGACGTGGCGTCAGAAACTCGGCCGCGAAGGGCATGCCGGGGTACTTGGCCATGCCGACGGGTGTCGCGTTGACGATACCGTGCGCCCGGCTCAGCGCACGCTCGACATCGATCGTGGCGCCGACGCGGTCGCCCGCACTGGCGGACATTCGCTGAGCGAGTGATCGCGCGCGCGGGACGTCGCTGTCGACGAGCGCAAGCTCCTCGACCCCGAGCTCGATCAGGGCATGGGCGACGGCCGCACCGGCGCCGCCCGCCCCGAACAGCACGACACAACCGCATTCCGCGTTGCTCAACCCCTCGCGGAAGCTCGCGGCGAAGCCCCAGCTGTCCGTGTTGTGGCCGGTCGCGAGATCCCCGGCATAGACGATCGTGTTGACCGCGCCGATCGCGGCCGCCTCGGGCGACAGAGCGTCGAGGTGAGGAATGACGGCCTGCTTGAACGGGTGCGTGACGTTGAGCCCCTGAAACCCGATCTGCCTGGCGGCCGCCACTACCTCCGACAACGCCTGATCGGCCAGCCCGAGCCGGTCGAAATCCAGGAGCAGATAGGAGCAGGGAATGCCGAGCCGGGCCGCCTCCCGCTCGTGCATCGCCGGCGTGCGGGACAGCTCGATTCCGCGGCCGAGCAGGCCGAGCAGCAAGCCGCCGCCGGCGCAGGTGCCGCCGGCAACGACGTCGCGCAGCACTCCGATGGCGGGCTCGCTCGGCTCCAGCACGCTTCCTCCCTTGCCGGGCTTCTCGCACCAGTCCATTCGGGCTTCCCATGCGGGCCGCGTTCGGGCTGAACACGTGCCGATACAGGGATGGCCCGGCTGTCAGGGAGCGTGTACGAACTGGTTAGTTTAGTCAAGTGCCGGTCTCCGATCAGAAGGTGCAGGCGAGGTCATGGCGGGTAAACGCGGTAGCAGGGGAGCGGCGGCGGTTGCAGGCACCCAGCGAGCCCAGGATCCGGAAGGAACCAGACGGGACATCCTCGAGATCGCCTCGGAGGAGTTCGCGCTGAACGGATTGGCGGGGGCCCGGATCGACGAGATCGCGGCGCGCACACGGTCCAGCAAGCGCATGATCTACTATTATTTCGGCGACAAGGAAGGCCTTTACCTTCGCGCCCTGGAGAACGCCTACCGCCGCGTGCGGGAGGGCGAGGCGAAGCTCGACACGGAAGGTCTGCCGCCAACGGAAGCGCTCGCCCGTCTCGTCGAGTTCACCTTCGATCATCATCACCGGCATGAGGACTTCATTCGCATGGTGATGATCGAGAACATCCATCGCGGTGCGTATCTCGATCGGTCCAGCGTGATCCGGGAACTCAACGCCACCGCCATCGACCACATCGCGCGTATTTACCACCGGGGCGTTGCCGAGGGCCTGTTTCGGGAGGGCATCGACCCGCTCGACCTGCATTGGCAGGTGAGCGCCTTGTGCTTCTTCAACGTTTCCAATCGCGCCACCTTCTCCAAGATCTTCGGCCGCGATCTCGGTGCCGCGCATGTCCTCGCACGCCTGCGCCGCAACGCCGTGGACATGGTGCTGCGTTTCGTCCTGCGCCCGCATCTCCTGCCGCCGGACTGACGATCGCATGCCGAGCTGTTGCCCACCCTTGCCACAGCGAGTAAATGAACGAACCAGTTCGTACACGATGGCGTCGGGCGCAAGGAGGCAGCGATGAGGACATCGATCGCGACGGTCTCTCTCAGCGGCGATCTTCGAGAGAAGCTCGCCGCCATCGCTGCCGCCGGGTTCGACGGGATCGAGATCTTCGAGAACGACTTCCTGGCCTTCGACGGCTCGCCCGCCGAGGTCGGGCGTATGATCCGGGATCATGGCCTCGAGATCACCCTCTTTCAGCCCTTCCGCGATTTCGAGGGCATGCCGGAGCCGCAGCGGAGCCGCAATTTCGACCGTGCCCGGCGCAAGTTCGAGCTGATGCAGGAGCTGGGCACCGACCTGATGCTGATCTGCTCGAACGTATCGCCCTCTGCGCTCGGCGGCATCGACCGGGCGGCGGCGGATCTGCGGGAGCTGGGAGATCGCGCTGCCGAGCACGGGCTGCGGGTGGGCTACGAGGCGCTGGCCTGGGGCCGGCACGTCAACGATCACCGGGATGCCTGGGAGATCGTCCGCCGCGCCGACCATCCGAGCATCGGTCTCATCCTGGATTCGTTCCACACCCTCGCGCGCAGGATCGACGTCGACTCCATCCGCTCGATACCGGGCGACCGGATCTTCATCGTCCAGGTCGCCGATGCGCCGCTGATCGATATGGACCTCCTCTATCTGAGTCGGCACTTCCGCAACATGCCGGGGCAAGGCGATCTGCCGGTTCTTGACTTCATGCGCGCAGTCGTCGCCACAGGCTATGATGGTCCGTTGTCACTCGAGATCTTCAACGACCAGTTCCGCGGCGGCTCGCCGAAGTCGATCGCCGTCGACGGCAGGCGGTCGCTCGTCTACCTCATGGACCAGGTGGGCCGCGCCGAGCCGGCCACCGTCGACGTGGCGCCCAGGCTCCCGGACCGCATCGCCGTCAGCGGGGTCGAGTTCGTGGAGTTCAGCGCCGACGAGCAGGAAGGCGAAAAGCTCGCGATGCTGCTGCGAGCCATGGGCTTTGCCGAGCGGGGGCGGCACAAGAACCGCGAGGTCACGCGCTTCAGCCAGGGCGACATCAACATCGTCGTCAACACCGAGAAGGAAGGCTTCGCCCACGCCGCCTATCTCGTGCACGGCACCTCGGCCTATGCCATGGGCCTCGAGGTCGAGGACGCGGCGGCGACGGTCGAGCGGGCGCGGGCCCTGGGTGCCGAGCCCTTTGCCGAACGTCGTGGGCCGGGAGAGCTGCGCATCCCGGCCATCCGGGGCGTGGGCGGCGGGGTCATCTACTTCACCGATGAGCGGAGCGAGCTCGCGCACGTGTGGGACGTGGAGTTCGAGCCCGTCGAGGAGGATGCGGCCTCGGGAGCCGGCCTGACCCGCATCGACCATGTCGCCCAGACGATGAGCTATGAGGAGATGCTGACCTGGGTGCTGTTCTACCTTTCGATTTTCCGCACGCAGAAGCTGCCGATGGTCGATGTCGTCGACCCCGGCGGTCTGGTGCGCAGCCAGGTCATCGAGAACGCCGATGGCGAGCTGCGGCTCACGCTCAACGGTGCCGAGAGCCCCAGAACGCTGGCCGGGCACTTCATCAGCGAAAGCGTCGGCTCGTCGATCCAGCATCTGGCATTCGCCAGCAATGACATCTTCGCGACTGCCGATCGCATGGCGGCGCTCGGATTTTCTCCGCTCGAGATCTCGGCCAACTACTACGACGATCTCGAGGCGCGCTTCGGACTGGATCTCGACTTGACCGAGCGACTGCGCTCGCAGCATATCCTCTACGATCGGGACGAGACGGGCGAGTATTTCCAGCTCTACAGCCAGACCTACGGCGACGGCTTCTTCTTCGAGATCGTCGAGCGTCGGGGCGGCTACCGGGGCTACGGCGCCGCCAATGCCCCTTTCAGGATCGCCGCGCAGAAGCGGAGACTCCGAGCTTCCCGACCGGGCAAAAGGACATTCTTCGATTAGACATCGACGCGACCATAGCGCGAGTAGCTGGACATGGACTGCTTTCGAGAGCCCTTGAGGTGGGTCGAGGGCGAGTCGATTTTCAGCCTGGACCCTGCTGAGCTGGTCTGGATAGGGTGACGGCGTGCGTCCTTGCGGCGCTTTGTTGCTGCTTCGCAGATCGGCCGTTCGAAGACGACGAACGCCTCGTGCGACCCGCGGCGAGGAGACGGGCTGCGCCAGGGTGACGGTCTCGGCCATCGACCATCAGATGGTCGATCCGATCCGCCGAGGGGGCGGCGGCAGGAGCCGACGAAAGGGCGAGGCAGCCTTCTTTACGGTGGGCCGACCGCAAAGACGGCGCCTCCCTTATAAAGGGTGTCAGCGCAGCCGACAGGGCCTGGGGCTCGCGGACGAAGGCTGGCAAGCTCTCGCTGCCGACGAAGGCGAACTCGGCTTGGTAGTCCTGGGCAACGAACCGGCTGCGGTGGTCGTGGCGGAGGCTCGGCGCGGTCGGAGACACCCTGGGTGAAGGCGTCGAACAGTCACGCAGTGGAGCTGACACCCTCGGGGTCAGCCGAGCGGTCGATCGGCACGTCCCCGGCTATGTGACGGCTACGGTCCGGCGACGACGACGTCGACCTTGGCCTCGGAGAGGGCGCGTACGAGCTCGGGTGGCGGCTCGGCGTCGGTCACCAGGATGTGCACGGCAGAGAGCGGCACGATGTGGGCGAAGGCGCTGTGCCCGAACTTGCTGGCGTCCGCGAGCACAATGGTGCGGCGGGCCGCGGCGATCATGTCGGCGATCATCGTGGCCTCCGCCAGAAGGGTGGTCGACAGGCCGGCGGCCGGCGTGATCCCGCCGACGCCGATCGCGGCCGTGTCGGCGCTGATGCCGGGCACCGAGGCGAAACGCACCTCACCCAGCGTCACCTCGGACTCGGGCCGGTACTGGCCGCCCAGCACATAGACGTCGCGGACCGCTTCGGCGCTCAGCACCGAGGGCACGCTCAGATTGTTCGTCACCACGGTGAGCCCCCGCCGGATCGACAGCTCGGCCGCGAACGCGCGGGCAGTCGAGCCGCCATTGAGGATCAGGGTCTCGCCGTCATTGATCAGGGCCACCGCGGCGCGGGCGATACGGCCCTTTGCGGCTTTCTGCGTCATCAGCCGCTCGGTGAAGGGCGTGTCTCGCGTCGCCAACTCGTCGGCCGGCACCGCTCCGCCATGCGTGCGGGCGAGCAGCCCCTTCTCGGCGAGGAGGTCGAGATCGCGCCGGATCGTGTCGCTCGACACCTCGAACAGGGACGCCAGCTCGCTGACTATCACCTGCCCCTGCGTCCGGGCCAAGCGGACCAGCTCGGCCCTACGCCGTGCCGGCAAGGCGTTGTCGCGCGTCTCGAGCTCGCTCACCCGCTTTCTTCTCCATGGCAGCGCCCGGCGGTCGATTTGTAGAGCTGCACGCTTGACCTCGCCACTCATTGCTGACTATCTTACCACGAAACGCGCATAAACGTGCACAAACCAGCGCGAGGACGCCTATCGAGGAGGTTGAGATGGCAGACGGAAAGCCGGCCGCGCCGGAGCAAGGCATCATTCGCCGGGAGTTCATCCGGCGCACGGGAGCGGCCCTGGCCACGACGACGGGTGCCGTGGCCCTCGGAGCCGGACCGCGCCGGGCGCGGGCCGCGGGGGCGACCGAGCTCACCTTCGCCAGCGCCAAGTTCTTCGGCAAGGAGACCATTGCCCAGGTCGTCGACGCCTACAACCAGTCGCAGGCCAAGGTGCACGTCACCTATGTCGAGCTCCCGCCGCCCAGCTCCTCGACCGAGGTCCACCAGTCGCTGGTCCAGCAGCTGGCCCGTCGGAGCGGCAGCCCCGACGTCTTCACCCAGGACATCGTCTGGATCGCCGAGTTCGCCGCCGCCGGCTGGGCGCTGTCCCTGGACGACGTCGTCGACGAGGCGACGCGCAAGGAGTATTTCCCGGGCATCGTCGAGGCCTGCACTTGGCAGGGGAGGCTCACCGCCCTGCCGTGGTTCCTCAACTCCGGGATGCTCTACTACCGGACCGACCTCCTGGGCGATTCCAAGCCGCCGGAGACCTGGCAGCAGCTCGTCGAGACCGCCCAGAAGCTGACGAAGGACGGCAAGGCCCGGTTCGGGTTCCTCTGGCAGGGCAAGCAGGCCGAGGTCCTGGTCTGCGATCTCGTCTCGTTCATCACCTCCAACAACGGCAGCATCCTCGGCCCCGACGGCAAGACCGTGATGGTGGCCGAGCCGGCGGTGGCCGACGCCGTCCAGTTCATGCACGACACGATCGGCAAGTACGGCATCAGCCCGCAGGACGTGCTGAGCTGGGACGAGGAGCCGTCCCGCCGGCCTTTCACCGCCGGTCAGTCCGTCTTTCTCCGCAACTGGTCCTATGTCTGGCCGATCGCGCAGGACAAGACCGAATCGGGCGTCGTCGGGCAAGGTCGGGCGTGGGGCCGCTGCCGCACTTTCCGGGCGGCAAGAGCGCCGCCTGCCTCGGCGGGTATCAGTACGGCGTCAATGCCGCGACCAAGAACCGCGATGCGGCGATCGACTTCGTTCGCTGGATGTCCTCGCCCGCGACCCAGCTTCGCTTTGCAATCCAGCTCGGCTTGGCGCCTACCCGCCCGGCAGTCTTCGACGAGCCATCGCTCGGCACGGCGCAGCCTTTCATGGGAACGCTGAAGCCGGTCTTCGTGGGCGCCACGCCCCGCCCGGTTACGCCGAAATACTCGCAGGTGACGCTCGTGCTCCAGTCCGAGATCTCGAAAGCCCTCGTCAGCGGCGATGTCAAAGGAGCCCTGGCCAGCGCGAAGTCCAGGATCGAGAGCATCGTTCAGGCCTGATCCGCCAGGCTGGGTGATGGCCGAGGCCCTGGCGCCGGCGCTGATCAGAAGTCGGGAGCGCCGGCGCGTGGGCCCGAGGCTCGTGCCGTGGGCGCTCCTTGCGCCGGCCTGCGCCGCGATGCTCGGGGTCTCGGTCTATCCCATCCTCAACGGCCTCTGGCTCTCCTTCCGCGATACCTCGCTCATCTCGCAGACCGACAAGTTTCTGGGGCTCGTCAACTACCGCACCCTTCTGGCCGACGGCCAGTTCTGGAACGCCTGGGCTCACACGATCGAGTTCACCGGCGCGTCGACGCTGCTCGAGACGCTCCTCGGGCTCGGCATGGCACTCGTGCTGCACGAGTGGTTCGAGGGCCGCGGGTTGGTACGGGCCGCGATGCTGGTGCCCTGGGCGATCCCGACCGTGGTCAGCTCCAAGATGTTCGGCTGGCTGTTCGACGGACAGAATGGCCTCGTCAATCACGTGCTGCTCGGGACGGGCCTGATCTCCTACAACATCGGCTGGTACAGCTCCCCCGACTTCGCCCTTCTCACCATCATCATCGCCGACGTCTGGAAGACGACACCGTTCATGGCGCTTCTTCTTCTCGCGGGCCTGCAGACGATCCCCAAATCGCTGGCCGAGGCCTCGTATATCGATGGCGCCAACGCCTGGCAGTATTTCTGGCATGTTCGCTTGCCGCTGCTCATGCCGACCCTGCTCATCGCCGCCCTGCTGCGCGCCCTCGACGCTTTCCGGATCTTCGATCTCGTCTACGTGCTGACCGGCGGCGGCCCCGCCAACTCCACCGAGACCCTCTCGACGCTCACCTACAAGACGCTCTTCTCGGCCCTGCAGTTCGGCTACGGCTCGGCCCTGGCCACGGCGATGTTCATCACCGAGGCGCTGATCGCCGTCGGCTTCGCCGCCTTCCTGATCCCCCGGATGCGGCGGACCGCGGCGTGAGCGCGACCCGTGCGCTGGCGCTTCCTCCCGCGGCCCGCCAGCCGCGGCATCTGCGGCGTTGGGCGCTGCATCTAGCCGCGCTGCTGATCGCCGCCTGGTCGCTCGGGCCCTTCCTCTGGCAGGTCAGCACGGCCTTCCAGCCGGACGCCGAGCTGATGGCCTCGCCGCCGCACATCTTCCCCTCGCCGGGAACGCTCGATCACTTCTACAACGTCTTCGCCGTCAAGCATTTCCAGTACTACATCCTGAACTCTGCGATCGTCGCCCTGACGACGACCGCTTTCTGCTTGGCTTTTGGCCTCCTCGCCGCCTATGCGCTCGCCCGCTTCGACATCCACGGCCGCTTCGGTATCCTCGGCGTCATCCTCTCCGTGTCGATGTTCCCGCAGATCGCCATCGTAGCACCCCTCTATCTCTTCATGTCGAGTGTGGGCCTTCTCGATACCTACACGGTGCTGGTGATCGTCTACCTGGCGCTCGGCCTGCCGCTCGTGATCTGGGTGCTGTTCGGCTACCTGCAGTCGATCCCGCGCGACCTCGACGAGGCGGCCAAGATCGACGGCGCGGGCCCGGTCCGCATCCTCGTCCAGATCGTGCTGCCCATGGCGCTGCCGGGCGTCGTCACGACCGGGCTTCTGGCCTTCATCGCCGCCTGGAACGAGTTCATGTTCGCGCTGGCCTTCACCTCGGGCATCGCGCACCAGACGATCCCGGTCGGCATCGCCAACTTCCAGAACCTCTACTATGTCCCCTGGGGCGACGTGGCCGCCGCCTCGACCGTCGTGACCGTCCCGCTCGTCGTCCTGGTGCTCGCTTTCCAGCGCCGCATCATCGCCGGCCTCACCCAGGGCGCTGTCAGGGAATGAGGGCCGACTGGCGCACCCGCTACGACGAGATGGCCGGACGCCTGCGCGCGCTGGCTCTGGGTGCGCGACCCACGCTCTGCGGCTTCAGCGCCTGCGTCGACGTCTATCTCCGGCTCGAGGAGGCCGGACCCATGCTCGCGGCGCCGGCCGCAACACCTGCCGGTGCGCTCGCGGGCGAGCTTCTCGGCCGGGCCGCGCGAGGCGTCGGTGGCGAGGTCCGGATCGACTGGCCCGATGGTCCGGGCTGGCTCGAGGCGCGGCTGCCGCATCGCGTCGGTCTCGGCGGAACCGGGGCCCAGGCGGCGCAGACGCTGGCGATGCTCGGGGCGCCGAGCCTCCTTTCCCTCGAGGATCGAAGCCGCAGACTGCTCGACCTGGTCGATCCGGCGGTGAAGGTGGCGGCTGCCGACGGACCGGTCGGCGTCGCCGGGCTCGCGGCCGCCGGAACCGGGCGGCCGGCCCACTACATCTTCGAGTTCACGGCAGGGACCCCGGTCGGTGACGTCCTGCCGCCGCGCTCGTCGCGGACGATCGTCCGTTTCGGCGACGATCCGCTCGAGCTCGATCCGTGGTTTCCGGACGTCAGCCTGGCGTTGGCGCCTGCCGCCGGCGCCGGCCTGCTGTCCGGCTTCAACGAGGTGCCGGCCGACGAGCTGGCGAGCTCACTCGATATCGCCGGTGGCGTCGCTCTGGCGTGGCGCAACGCCGGTCTCGAGTGGATCCATCTGGAGCTCGGGGACTCACCGCGTGTCGGGTGGATGGCCGAGATCCTGTCGGCCCTGGGCAGCCTAGCATCCTCGCTGGGGCTGAGCTTGTCGGAGCTCGAGCAGCTGCTTCCGGACGAAGGACCAGTGGCCGACCGGTTGCTCGTCCTGGCCGAGCGCTACGGCCTCGCCCGGGCGACCGCGCACGCGGACCAATGGGCCATGACCGTCACCCGCGCCGATCCCGAGCGCGAGCTTACCGCCCTGCTGGCCGGCAATCTCCTGGCTGCAACGCGGGCGTGGCAGGGCCGGCTGGCGGTGCCCTCGGGCTGCCCGCCCGACGCAGTGTTCGCCGAGCCGCCGGCACTGCCGATCACGAGGCGCGGCGGCTGGAGCGTCGTCTGTTGCGCCTCACCCCATCTCGCGAGGCCGGCCGCCACGATCGGCCTCGGCGACACCTTCCTCGCGGGCTGCCTTCTCGTCCTCGGGCAGGGCCGGCCGCAGCTTTCCCCTTCATTCATCCCACCGCCATACGAGGTGTCCTCATGAGCTCGCAGACTACGAGAACCACGAAGGCTGCCGTCCTCGACCCCGGCAAGGCGCGCGGCTTGCAACGGGTGACCTCGCACGATGGCTTCTTTCTGATCTGCGCCCTCGATCATCTCTCCGATTTCCAGCAGCTCCTGGCGACCGACCCGACGACGGTCGACTATCGCCAGACCGTGGAGGCGAAGCTCGAGGTGATCCGGGCCCTCTCGCCCGAGGTCAGCGCCTTCCTCCTCGACGCCCGTTATGGTCTGGCGCAGGCCATCCTGTCGCGGGCCCTGCCGGCCGGCATCGGCATGATGGCGAGCGTGGAGGACGAAGACTACAGCCACGGGATCGGCGCCCGCCGCACGCGCTTCCGCGCGGACTGGAGCACCCGGCAGATCAAGATGATCGGTGCCGATGTCTGCAAGCTCCTTTGGTTCTTCCGGCCCGAGGCCGAGACGGCCGCGCACCAGCGCGACGTCGTTCGCGGGCTCGTCGCCGAATGTGCGGATCTCTCGTTGCCGCTGGTGGTCGAGCCGATCTGGTACCCGCTGGCGGGCGAGGATCCGCAGAGCGTCGAATGGCGGCGGCATCGGGTCGAGGGCATCATCGCCTCGGCGCACGAGTGCCAACGATTCGGGGTCGACATGCTGAAGGTCGAGTTCCCGGGCGACGTCGGGACCGAGGAGGCCCAGGCCGCGGCCGCCGAGGCGTGCCGACGGCTCGATGCGGGGGTCGCCGTCCCCTGGGTGATCTTGTCCGCGGGCGTCGGCTACGAGGCCTTCAAGACCCAGGTCCGGATCTCCTGCGCCGCCGGCGCCTCGGGCTTTCTGGCCGGTCGATCGATCTGGCGCGATGCCGTCTCGACCCACGATCCGGCTGCCAGGAAAGCCGCCGCCACAGATGCCGCCGGGCGACTCGCCGAGCTCGCGGCGGTCACCCGTGCCCATGGCCGACCCTACGCACCCGCCCTCGACGGCCCCGCCCTGATGGACGCGCTGCCCGAGTACTGGTATCGCGGCTGGCACCGGTAGGCTTGAGCGCCTGTGCCGTGAGGGCAAAGAGCACGGCCCGAGCGCGAGCACATCGCGGTGCTGCGGTTGTTACGGGAGTTCGGGGTGACCGCGGCCACGCTGAGCGGCCCTGGGCCGTCTTGCCGACAGCGGCTCCGTCGTAGGCGGATGTTCCGCCTCCCGGTGACACATGGCGTGACGCGTTCCTGGCCGCCGGCGAGCCGTCGCCGAAGAGCCGGCCCGCCGATGGTCGCGACGTCGAGATCGGCCGGCTCGAGGCCGAGGTCGACGATCTGACCATCGCGGCCTTCTGCCGCGAATGCGGACAGGAGCTCTACCTTGTCGCGCGCTCGCGCGAGGGCAAGCGCGAGCGGCTGCTTCCTCGCACGCCGGAGCTGAACGCGCCCGAGTTCGAGATCCCCGGAAGCCGGGCTATCTCGCGCTCGAGACCGGCGACCTGTGGTCCACGGACGAAGACCTGCCCGACGGATGGTACGAATGGCGAGCCGCCGGCCCGCGGGTGAAGGCGGCCTACCGCGCGCACGAGCCTGAGCAGATCTGGGTCACACCCGACGGGACGATCTCCCCAGCGCCAGCCGACGGCGCCGTCGAGGCATGGTGGCAGCCGCGTCCGTTGATGCTCTGCCCACGGTGCCGGACCAGCTTCGACCTCCGCCAGAAGAGCGACTTCGGCAAGCTCGTCACCCTGTCCCAAACCGGCAGGTCGACGGCGACCACGATCCTCGCCTGCGCCGCCGTCGATGGGCTCGGGCGAGGCGGGCGTCGACCGAGAGGTCCGCAAGCTGCTCAGCTTCACCGACAATCGCCAGGACGCGGCGCTCCAGGCCGGGCATCTCAACGACTTCGCGCTGGTGGTCCAGCTCCGCGGGGCGCTGGTCCGGGCGCTGGAGACCCACGGCAGCCTCACCTTCGACCGGCTCGGCCCCGCCCTCTTCGAGGTTTTGGCGCTTCCGCCGGCAGCGTGGATGAAGACGCCTGTCGACAGCGGCCCGGGGTTCGAGCGGGCCCGCTCGGCGATGGTCGAGCTGCTCGAGTATCTTGCGATCGAGGACCTCGCGCGCGCCTGGCGCGTGGCGCAACCCAACCTCGAGCAGTGCGGCCTGCTACGGCTGGACTATGACGGCCTCGACGAGCTGGCGGCCGATGGCGCTCGCTGGCTCGGCATCCCCCAACTGGAAGCGATGCCAGCGCCGTCGCGCAGCCATCTGCTGCGGGCCATTCTCGATCACCTCCGCGGTGCCCTTGCGATCGAAGCCGACATCTTCGGCCGCGATCGGGGCGAGTCCCTCAAGCGCCGCGTGGCGGCTGAGATCGGCGAGCCGTGGCGATTCGACGAGAACGAGTCGTTGCGCCGTGCCGCGGTGGCCCTCCTTCCGGGCGTGGCTGCCGACCATCGCGACGGCATTACGCTCGGGCTTGGGCCACGCTCCGCGATCGGCCGCTTCCTGCGATCCAAACGCACCTGGGATGTCGATCGCGACCTGCCTGGTGAGATGGCGGAGTTGATCGCGCTGGGAATCGTCGACCGGCTTCGTGGCCACCTGCTCGAGGACGTACGTCGCGGCACGGAGGTGCGCGGCGTCCGAATGAAGGTCTCTGCACTGCGCTGGCGGCCGGGCGATGGCCGCGTTCCGGCGCCAGATCCAATCCGCGCACGGTCGCTGCACCTTCGACGCGAGGAGCTGCGGCGCTCGACACCCAACGCCTATTTCACGCGCCTGTACCGCGATCACGCCACGGCGCTCGCCGGCATGCTCGCCGGCGAGCACAGCGGTCAGGTGACGGCCGAGAACCGCATGCAGCGCGAGGACGCTTTCGGCAAGGGCGACCTCGCCGTGCTCTGCTGCTCCCCGACCATGGAGCTCGGTGTCGACATCCGCGAGCTCGCGGTCGTGCATCTGCGGAACATTCCACCCAACCCGGCCAACTATGCCCAGCGGAGTGGCCGGGCTGGGCGAAGCGGTCGGCCGGCGCTCGTCTTGGCCTTTGCCAGCGACGGCAATGCCCATGACCGGCACTATTTCCAGCAGCCGCCCGCCATGATCGCGGGTGCTGTGGCCCCGCCGCGGCTGGATCTTGCAAATCAGGAGCTGATCGAAGCGCACGTCCATTCCGTATGGATGGCCGCGGCCGCGCCAGATCTCCACCAGTCGATCGCCATGGTGCTGGATGTGGGGGCGCCTGAGCTGCCCCTGATGCCGGATCTCGCAGCCAAGGTCAGCCTGTCCGAGGCGCAGCTGGCGGACTTGGTTCAGGCCACCGCACGGATCGCCGACGCTTGCGGCCCCGAGGTCCACCAGGCGGCCTGGTTCCGCGCCTCATGGATCCGCGAGACCGCGCACGGTGCTGGCGCCGCGTTCGACCGGGCCTTCGACCGATGGCGTGAGCTCTACCGCGCCGCCTACGCCCAGCGCGACGCGGCGCGGCGCGAGGTCGACCGTCCTGGGCTCGGGCGCGAGGAGCGCGACCTGGCGCGCCGGCGTGAACTTGAGGCGCAGCGAGAGCTGGACCTCCTCCGCAACGAAGGGCGCAGCCAGCAGGAAAGCGACTTCTACCCCTATCGGTATCTGGCCAGCGAGGGATTCATCCCCGGCTATAACTTCCCGAGACTGCCCTTGCGCTGTCTCGTCGCCGGCATCTCCAGCACGGAAGCCATCGATCGGCCCCGGTTCCTGGGCCTCACCGAGTTCGGGCCGAACAACCTCCTCTATCATGAAGGCCGCCGGCACCGCATCGTAGCGACGATCCTGCCGTCGGGTGACCTGGGCCAACGGCTGCGGAGTGCGAAGCTGTGCCGGACATGCGGCTATGCGCACGCGGGCGACGAGTTCACCCGCGATCGCTGCGCGTTCTGCAACGCGGAGCTTGACGGCGCCGGTGCCGAGCTGGCGACGCAGCTATTGGACCAACCGACGGTTCGGGCCCAGCGACAGCTGCGCATCTCCTCGGAGGAGGAGGAGCGGGAAAGGCTAGGGTACGACGTCGCTACCAATTTCCGGGCTGGTGACGCGCGCGACCGCCGAACCGTGCAGTTTGCGGCACCTGATGGCCGGCTGCTGCTCGAGGCGACGGCGGTACAGAGGGCCGACCTCTGGCGGATCAATCATGGCTGGCGTCAGAGCGGTGGTCGTCAAGGCTTCGGGTTGGACCGGAGCACAGGCCGATGGGTCGGGCGCGACGGAGCCGACGCGACTGGCGCCGCCAATGTCGTCCGAGGCCTCAAGCCCATTGTGACGGATCGTCGAAACCTGCTCTTCTTTCAGCCACTCGGCACCGAGAGGGACGATGCCACGCTCAAGACGCTCGCCTACGCCCTGCGACGGGCTGCCCAGCTGGTTTTCCAGGTCGAGGAGCAGGAGCTCGCTGCCGAGCTGATCGGTGAGCATGCCCAACGGCGCATCTTGCTCTGGGAGTCGGCCGAAGGCGGCATCGGGGTGGCGGAGCGGTTGCTCGCCGATGCGGCTGCGATGCGCGATCTAGCGCGCGCCGCGCTCGGCGTCGTCCACTGCGATCCCGAAACTGGCGCAGACCATGGCGAGCAAACCCGGGGCTGTATCGCGGCTTGTTATGGATGTCTGCTCAGCTACTCGAACCAGATCGATCACCGCTATCTCGACCGGCGCAGGATACTGCCGCTCCTTCGCGACCTCTCAGTTGCCGTTCCGGTCCTCGACTCCGGTACGCGCAGCTACGAGGAGCAATATCAATGGCTGCTCGAGCGCCTTGATCCGACCTCGAGCTTCGAGCGGCGCTTCCTCGACGAGCTCTTCCGTCGCCACCTCCGCCTGCCTGACCTTGCGCAATACAGCCCTGCTGAAGGCGTACCGGTGCAGGTTGACTTCTTCTATCGCCGCGACCCCGCGCCGGGCGCCTGCGTGTTCGTCGACGGCCCATCGCACGACCTGTCGACAGCATCCGAGAGCGATGAAGCCAAGCGCGCGGCTCTGCGCGCTCGTGGTTTCCTCGTCGTGCCGATCCGCCATGACCACGACCTGGCCGATGAGCTGGCTGCCCATGCGAACGTGTTTGGGCGAAGCTCCTAGCGATGTCTTTTGGCGGAGATCTGCCCCTTCGGGCCGCCGTCGATTCTCGGGGAGACCGCTTCCGGCTCCTGGGGGCGTGGCGGGGCTCTTCTCGGCAGCATGATCCGCACAGGTCTTCGGCCGATCAAGGCCTGGGTATGAACGGGCCGATCCCGGAGCGCTCTGACTCGTTCGTAGAGGTCAACGGCTTCGGAACGCCAACACATTGGTTCCAAAAGGTTTCAGAGCTCGAAACTAAATCTCGCCTAGGCGAGGGGCTCGAACCCAGGCATTTGGCCGGCCCGAGCAAGTCATTGTTCTATAAGCGTTTTCTCAAGTTGGTATCGATTGACCGAGGTTCACACCCGGCGGAGAAAACGGCCCCGGAGAGAGGCTTTGGGACGCCCCGGCGGTTCCCGCCCAGTCAACTTCCAAGCGCGAAAGTCCTCGATATCAAGGGGTTATAGCGACGGCCGATTTGGGCCCGAGAGCGGACCGGCCTGCTAGGCGTGGCGCAGGCGCGGGATTGAGAGCTCGGTATCCGATGGAGCCCAAGACAGCCGTGTGGAGCGCTGCCCAAGGGCCGCGAGCACTGGCTAAGCGCGGCTAAACCATTGCAATAAAGAGGGATCGCGTTTGGCCCGTGCGGGCTGAACGGGTCGATCCGACGGCCCGGATCGGGGTCGAAGGGCGTTCGGCCGGAGAACCGCTCGCCTGCCAGTCGGTTCTCGAACGACCTCTCAATCTCGCCCGCTCAAGCTCAGGCGCTGCATTTCGCCAAGGTCCTGCCGGTGGTATCCTGATGGGACACGGGGCGGATGAGGGCGAGCAGCTACATGATCGACGTCGCTCGCTGGCTCGCCGGTCTGGGGCTCGGGCGCCACGTAACGGCCTTCCGTGAGAACGGGATCGGCGCCGATGTGCTGCGCGATCTCACCGACGCCGATCTGAAGGAGCTCGGCCTCAATCTCGGCGACCGCAAGCGGCTGCTCAAGGCGGTCGCTGCGCTCGAGCCGCGTCGCGAACCCGTTTCGGCACCACGAGAAGCAGAGCGCCGTCAGCTGACAGTGATGTTCGTCGACCTCGTCGGCTCGACCGCGCTCTCCGCCTGCCTCGACCCCGAGGATCTGCGCGAGCTGATCGGGGGCTACCACCGCCGCGTCGCCACGGGGATCGAGCGCCTAGGTGGCTTCGTCGCTAAGTACATGGGTGACGGGGTCCTGGCCTACTTCGGCTATCCGCGGGTGCAGGAGGACGATGCCGAGCGGGCGATCCGGGCCGGGCTCGAGCTCGTGGCGGCGGTGCGCGATCTCGAGGCCCCGGCCGGTACCGTGCTGCGGGCCCGGGTCGGCATCGCGACCGGCCTGGTCGTGGTCGGCGACCTGCTCGGCAGCGGTGCCGCGCAGGAGCAGGCGGTCGTCGGCGAGACCCCCAATCTGGCCGCAAGGCTGCAAGGGCTGGCCGAGCCGGACAGCGTCGTCATTGCCGCCGGCACGCGCCGGCTCGTCGGCGACCTGTTCGAGTGCGTCGATCTCGGCGGCATCACGGCCAAGGGCTTTGCCGAGCCGGTCCGGGCATACCGCGTTCTCGGGATCGGCGCGGCGGCGAGCCGGTTCGAGGCGTTCCACGCCGCGGCCCTGGCGCCACTGGTCGGGCGCGAGGCGGAGATTGGTCTGCTGCGGCGACGCTGGGGGCAGGCCAAAGGTGGCAGAGGCGGGACCGTCCTGCTCTCGGGCGAGGCGGGGGTCGGCAAGTCGCGCCTGCTCGCGGTGGTGCAGGAGGTCCTTGGCGACGAGCCCCATGCCATCCTGCGCTACTTCTGCTCGCCGCATCACCAGGACAGCACCTTGCACCCGGTCACGACCCAGCTCGCTCGCGCGGCCGGGTTCGCGCGCGGCGATCCGCCGGGAGCACGGCTGGCCAAGCTGGAGGCGCTGCTGGCGCCGACGCCGTCGCCTGCGGAGGATGTGGCGCTCCTGGCTGACTTGCTGTCGCTCCCTCTCGACGACCGCTATCCGCCGTCGCCGCTCACCCCCCAGGGGAAGCGCGAGCGGACCTTCGAGGTGCTGCTGCGTCAGCTCGAGCAGCTCTCGGCCGTCGGGCCGGTGCTGATGGTCTTCGAGGACGTGCACTGGATCGACCCCAGCTCGCGCGAGCTGCTCGACCTCGTGGTGGAGCGCGTGGCCCGCCTGCCGGTCCTGCTGCTCATCACCTTCCGCCCCGAGCTTGAGCGGTCCTGGACCGGCCGGCCCGACATGACGGCCCTGTCGCTCAACCGCCTCGGTCCGACGGAGGCCGCGGCGATCGTGCGGCGGGTCACGGGTGGCGCGGCCTTGCCCGACGCGCTGGTGGCCGAGATCGTCGAGCGCACGGACGGCGTGCCGCTCTTCCTCGAGGAGCTGACCAAGGCCGTGCTCGAGGCCGGCACGGGCAGGGCGGGCGGGATCCTCGCCGCGAGCCCACCCGCGGCGCTGACGGTGCCGGCCACGCTCCACGCCTCGCTCATGACGCGGCTCGACCGCCTGGATCCGGCGGCTAGGCGGACGGCGCAGGTCGGGGCCGTGATCGGCCGGGACTTCTCCCACGAGCTGCTGGCCGCCGTGGCGGGCCTTCGCGAGGACGAGCTGGCGACGGCGCTCGACCAGCTCGCCGGCGCCGGGCTGGTCTTTCGGCACGGCGAGGGGCCGGAGGCAGGGTACCTGTTCAAGCACGCCCTGGTGTGCGACGCCGCCTACGGCACCCTCCTGCGCGAGCGGCGCCGGCGGCTCCATGCTGCTGTCGCGCGCGCCCTGGAGGAGCGGTTCCCCGAGCTGGCCGGGACGACACCCGAGCTGCTCGCGCACCACCTCACCGAGGCCGGCCTAGCCGAGCAGGCGGTACGGTACTGGCTCGAGGCGGGCCGTCGGTCGGCGGCGCGCTCGGCCGACCGGGAAGCGGTCAGCCATCTCAGCCGGGGCCTGGAGGTGCTCACGGGCCTGCCGGCCTCCGCCGGGCGTGACCGCATGGAGCTCGACTTCCAGCTCACGATCGGGACGCCGCTCATCGCGCTCTCCGGCTGGAGCGGCCCGCAGGTCGCCGCGGCCTACGAGCGGGCCAGCGTGCTCTGCGAGAGCCTGGGTCGAACCGACCACCTGGTGCCGGCCCTCTTCGGCCTGGCCAGCAACCGCGTCGTGCGCGGCGAGACGCGGACGGCGCAGCGCCTGGCCGAGCGCTGCCGCTCCCTGGCCGAGCTCAGGCGCGACCCCGTAGACCGACTGCTGGCGCACCGGGCGATGGGGGCGGCGCTGATGCAGCTCGGCGCTCTCCGGGGAGCCCGCGCCGAGCTCGAGGCGATCCCTGCGTTGTACGATCCGGACCGCGACCGGGACCTGGCGGCCCGCTGCGTCACCGATCCCCGCGTCTCGGGGCTGTCCTTCCTGGCCCTCGTGCTGTGGATCATGGGCTACCCGGACCAGGCGCGGCGCACCGCGGGTGAGGCGCTAGGGCACGCGGCCGCGCTGCAACACGCCAACACGACCGGCCATGTCCTGTGCCACGGCGGCGGGGGCGAGCTCGCCCACTGCTTCGCGACGTGCCGGCGGCCCACGGCCACGCCGAAGCGATGATCACGCTCGCGGCCGAGCACG
>CAWHFO010000043.1:0-29880 GCA_963828215.1 uncultured Alphaproteobacteria bacterium
GTTCATGAAGGCCGTGCGCTTGGCCCGCACTGACGTCGGTGCGAAGGGGACGGGGCGGGGCCGTGAGCGCCGACGCGGCTGCCGGATGGACCGCCGGATCGGGAAGCGGCCGCGCTACGCGGCGCCATCGACGATCGCCAGCGTGTGCCGGGCGATCATCAATTCCTCACCGGCCTGAAGCGTACGCTCGACCGACACGGCGTCGCCGAGAGCGATCTCCTCGACGTCCTGGTCACGATGGCCCGCATGGCCGCGACTCCACGGGCTGGGGCTCGCGCGGCGGCGACCCGCCGGCCGCGCCTCCCGTCGGGCCGGCGCCGTCCCGGGCGCCACCACGGCATTGCCCAAGGGAGCCCCCGGCTCAGCCCGATCCTGTGGCGCGTAGGGCCGTCGCTCTGGCGGGGGCGGCTCGTCCGGGTGAGGCAGGAGCCGGCTTCCCGGCCGGCACCGCCAGCACCTGCGCCAGCCGGGCCAGGCGGTCGCGCTCGGCGGCGGTGGGAGGGCCGCCCGCGCCGACGATGGCGTGCGCCTGCTTCAGCAGCTCTTTCCGCTCGTCCGCCTTCGGCACCAGGGACGCCAGCACCTCCACGGCACGCTCGGGCTCGAGCTGCAGCACGAAGAACTGGTCCCGCACCAGCGCCTTGAAGTCGGCGAGCGACAGATGCATGAGCTGCTGGCGGGCGACGTTCAACGCGAGCGCGCAGCGCTGGTCGAGCATCCGGTCGGCCGCGAGGACGTACAGCACGGCCCGGGTCAGCGCCTCGTCGAGCCCGCCGGTCTGCAGCTTCGCCGCATAGGCATCCGCCCGGGCCTGTCGTGCCGCCAGCTCCTCGGGCGACGGGCCGGGCAGGCGGCCGCACCTCGCTGCCGTCATCGAGGCCCAGGAGCCCCTGCACGACGGGCGAGCCGTAGAAGCCGAAGAACATCTGCTCGGCCAGTCGGTCACGTGCCGCGCGATAGGCATCCAGGGCGGCAGTGATCTGGTCCGAGACCTGCGTCTGCAGCGCGAGGAACGGGTTGTCGGCCGCCACCGGCCGTCGGCAAGCTGCCGCGGCGGCAGCCAGCTTCTGCACGCCTCTCATCCAGGGGTTGCTGTCTGCGAACATCGTGTAGCTGAGCCTGAGCGGGTTCAGGGCCAGGGCCAGGTCCGCCGTCGGCTGGTTGGCGAGGGCGCGCACCAAAGGCTGCATCAAGGTACGGTAAAGGGAGAGGTTCAGCGCCGACAGCCGCGCCACGGCGGCGAAGGCGCGGTCGTCCTCGCGGCTGTTGCGCCCGAGTGCTCGGATGTCGTCGAGGGAGCGGGCCTCGAAGCGGGCGATCCAGTCGCCGGTGACGAAGCCGCCCACGGGCAGGTCGGCCGGCCGCGGCGAGAGGACCATCTCGTGGAGACCGGGCGGCAGGCAGTCGATGACGTCCATCAGCTGCACGAACTCCTCGTCCTGCTTCGCACCGACCTTGGACGAGACGAAGATGGCCAGATGTCCGACCTCGTGGCTCAGGCAGTATACGATCGTGCGGCCGGTGGCACGGATGTCCTCGACGTCCCGATACAGATCGGGAATCCACCCCAGCGCCTGCGGAGGCGGGCTGATATTGTCTTCCGTCGAGGTGAACACGATGATCGGCGAGGTGATGTTACGGATATCGAAGGTCGTGCCATCACTTGACTGAAGCTGATTGCGGGCCAGCTTGTCGCCGATGAAGAGGTTGTCCACCAGGAACTGCAGCTCGTCGCCGTTCAGCTGGATGAAGTCGCCCCACCATTTCTCGAACTCGAGAAAGCGCTCCGCCCCGGTGTCGATGTGGGTGAAGATCTCGTACTGCTTGCCCCACAGCCAGTTCGCCGGGTTCAGGACGTCGAAGTTCAGGATCAGACCGGTGCCATCGAACTTCCCGTTGCCCAGGTCGCTGGTCATGGCGGTGACCCAGCTGCCGCCGAGCAGGCCGCCGGAATAGCGCATCGGGTTCTTCCCGTGCACGCCCTGCCAGTAGGACATCGGCGAGCCGGCGACCAGGCAGGGCCCGAACAGGTCCGGCCGCAACATGGCCACCATCAGCGTCTGGTAGCCCGCCTGGCAGTTGCCGATGGCAAATGGGCGGGGTGCCTCCGGATGGAGCGCGACCACGCGCTCGAAGAACCTCACCTGACCCTCGACGACGTCCAGGAACTGCTGGCCCGGCGCCGGAATCGCTCCGAACCCGATGAAGTAGACCGGATGGCCGGCATTCAGGGCATCGCCGATCTCGCTCTCCGCCTTGAAGCCGCCGATGCCCGGCCCCTGGCCGGCCCGCGGATCCACCACCACGACCGGCCGCTTGCGCGGGTCGATCGCGACCCCCGGCGGCGGCACGATGCGCGAGAGCGCGTAATTGATCGGCCGCGGCAGCGAACGGCCGTCCATCAGGATCTCGTGGTCGAATCTCAGCACGGTCGCCATCGGCCGCGAGGTGATCTCGATCTCCTCGTTGCCCCGCCGCCGCAGCAGCTCGAGAAAGAGAATGCTCCGCTGGAGCGCATCGACCATGTAGGCCGGCCAAGCTCCCATGACGACGCCGGCAGAGCCTGCCGGAAGATCCGCAAAATCGGGCAACTCGATGCCGGGCGGACTTCATCGATGATGTCGGCTTCGAAATTGACTCAACTTCCATCTTCATCTCCAAAGGGGGCCTCGTCCGCCATCGGTCGGCGAGCGATCAATGCCTCCGGTGTGTTACCCGATCCGGGTCATGTTCAGGCGCCTGGTTGCCGGCATGTCACCGGTGCTCATGAGGATCACGATAGCTCGACAAAATTTGGATGTAGTCGGTGCGCCCCTGGACCTCCGCCTCGGCGTCCCGGTCCTTTTGCCGCATCAATCCCTTGATCGCAGTGACCGATGTGAATTCGCGCGCGACCAACCAGGTCTCCAGATCGCCGACGATGGATCGCAGATGCGCGGGCCCGCTGCGGAGCAAGGCCGAGGTGGTCATCACCGCATCGGCACCCGCCAACAGATATTTGACCACCTCGTCCGCGGTCTCCACACCGGTGCTCGCCGCGAGCGAAGCACGCGGCAGCCGGCCGGCAAGCAGGGAGAGCCAGAGAAGGCCGAGCCGGATCTCGCCGGCGTCGCTCAGGGTGACATCGTTGCTCCAGCCCAGTCGCACGAGATCGATATCCGGCTGATAGAGGCGATTGAAGAGAACCAGCCCGTCGGCTCCCGAATGATCGAGCTGCCGGGCCAACGCGCCAAAGGCGGAGAAGTAAGGATGCAATTTGACGGCCACCGGAATTGCGACTCGTCCACGGACGGCTTTGAGGAGCGCCACGCAGTCTGCCTCGACCTCGCCGCCTGTAGCAGAGGAACCGGACGCGATCCGGTAGATGTTGAGCTCGAGCGCGGCTGCTCCGGCCTGCTCGATGAGCCGGGCGTAGTCGACCCAGCCCGCCTCGGTCGTTCCGTTCAGGCTGGCGATGACCGGTATGTCGACCGCGGCGCGCGCCCGGGCGACCAGATCGAGATAGCCGTCTGGCCCCGAGTTGTAAGCGGCGGCCGAAGGAAAGTACGAGCCGGCTTCCGGCGAGCTGTCGGCGCCGACGCCGGTCAGCACGTCGACGAGTCGCTCTTCCTCCCGGATCTGCTCCTCGAACAGCGACGGCAGGACCACGGCGGCGGCGCCCGAATCTTCCAGCTGTCGAATGGCGCCGACATCTCCCGAGAGCGGCGAGGCGGACGCAATGATCGGGTTGCGCAGCGCGAGGCCCAGATAGCGGGTGCCGAGATCCATGCCTCTCTCCTCAGCCTTTCCGGTCGCTGATCGTGCCGGTGTCGGGATGGAACCGGCTGCCGTCGCGGCTGGCGAGCGCTTCGTATTGTGCGTACTTTTCGCTGGCAGCCCGCTGCGCGGCGACGAGCAGGTCCGCCGCATCCTGCGGCTTGCTGTTGGCCAGGCTGCGATAGCGCAGCTCGTTGTAGGCGTAGTCCTTCAGCGGGATCGTGGCGCGTGGTGAGTCGAGTCGGAACGGCGCCTCGCCGGCGTTCCGCATCGCGGGGTTGAATCGAAACAGGGGCCAATAGCCGGAGGCAGTGGCCAGCTCCTGCTGGCGCATCCCGTAGCGGAGATCGAAGCCGTGCGCGATGCAGTGGCTATAGGCGAGGATCAGCGACGGCCCCGGCCAGGCCTCGGCCTCGCGGAACGCCAGCAGCGTGTGCTGCGGATTGGCGCCCATCGCCACCTGGGCGACATAGACGTTGCCGTAGGCGATCGCCTGGAGCGCGAGATCCTTGCGCGCCACGCGCTTGCCCGCGGCGGCGAACTTGGCGACGGCGCCGAGGGGCGTGGCCTTGGACGCCTGACCGCCGGTGTTGGAATAGACCTCGGTGTCGAGCACCAGCACGTTGACGTCGCGCCCGCTGGCGAGCACGTGGTCGAGACCGCCATAGCCGATGTCGTAGGCCCAGCCATCGCCGCCGACGAGCCAGATGCTGCGGCGAACGAGGTGATCGAGGACCGACAGGAGATCGAGTGCCTGGGGTGCCTCGCCCATTTCGGTCAATCGTCGCTTGAGCTCGGCGACCCGCCCACGCTGTGCCAGGATCTCGGACTCACGAATCTGCGGCGCGGTCAGGATCGCCTCGACCAGCGGCGGCCCGATCTCTGGCGCCAGATCGCGCAGCAGCCGTGCCGCCATCGCGCCATGCATGTCCGCGGCGAGCCGGAAGCCGAGGCCGAATTCGGCGTTGTCCTCGAAGAGCGAGTTGGACCAGGCAGGCCCACGGCCATGGCCGTCGGTGGTCCAAGGTGTCACCGGCAGATTGCCGCCATAGATCGAGGAGCAGCCGGTCGCGTTGGCGATCTGGAGCCGGTCACCGAACAGCTGGGACAAGAGTTCGCAGATAGGGGGTCTCGCCGCAGCCGGCGCAGGCGCCGGAGAACTCGAACAGCGGCTCGAGGAACTGGATGCCCCGCACATTGGCAAAGTCCACCAGCGCCCGATCGTTGACCGGCAGATGCTCGAAGAAGGCGATATTCACCCGCTCGGCCTCGACCAGCGGTGCCTTGGGGGCCATGTTGATGGCCTTGGTCGCGGGAGCGCGCGGGCTGTGCGCAGGACAAACCTCGACACAGATGCCGCAGCCGGTGCAATCCTCGACATAGAATTGCAGGGTGAAGCGGCTGTCCGGATAGCCACGGGCGTTGACGGGGGCCGACTTGAAGGTGGGTGGCGCCGGCTCGCTCGAATCGACCAGCCGGGCGCCGTCGTAGAAGCGGGCGCGGATGACCGAATGCGGACAGGCGATCGCGCACTGGCCGCACTGGATGCAGAGGTCCGACTCCCAGACCGGCACCTCTTCCGCGACGCTGCGCTTTTCCCAGGCCGCCGTGCCGGTGGGGAAGGTGCCATCGACGGGCATGGCGCTGACCGGCAGGGCGTCGCCATGCCCGGCCATGATCGCAGCGGTGACCCGTTGCACGAACTCAGGCGCCGACGGCGACACGATCGGCGGCCGCTCGAAAGTGCTGGTCGCTGCCTTCGGTACGGGGACCTCGCGCAGATTGACCAGGGTATGGTCGACGGCGGCGAAGTTCTGCGCGACGACCTTGCTGCCCTTGCGGCCGTAGGTCTTCTCGATCATGTGCTTGATGCGCTGCACCGCTTCCTCGCGTGGCAGCACGCCGGAGATCGCGAAGAAGCAGGTCTGCAGGACCGTGTTGACCAGGCCGCCGAGCCCCGTCTCACGGGCCACCCGCGACGCGTCGATGATGAAGAGGTGCAGGTGCTTGTCGATGATCTCCTGCTGGACGGAGCGCGGCAGGTGATCCCAGACCTCTTCTGGGCCATACGGGCAATTGAGCAGGAAGGTGGCGCCGGGTGCGGCGAGCCGGAGGACGTCGACCCGGTCGAGGAAGCCGAACTGATGGCAGGCGACGAAGCTCGCCGCCGTGATGAGATAGGGTGCATGGATCGGTTTCGGCCCGAAGCGCAGGTGCGATACCGTCTGCGCCCCGGATTTGTGCGAGTCGTAGACGAAATAGCCCTGGGCATAGCGGTCCGGGTCTTCCGCCAGGATCTTGACGCTGTTCTTGTTCGCGCCGACCGTTCCGTCGGAGCCGAGGCCGTAGAAGACGGCGCGGACCACCTCGTCGGCCTCGACCATGAAGCCCGGATCGACATCGAGACTGGTGCCGGAGACATCGTCGATGATGCCGACGGTGAACCCGTTCCGCGGCTTCGGCTTGGCCAGCTCGTCGAAGACGGCCTTGACCATGGCCGGCGTGAAGTCTTTCGAGGACAGCCCGTAGCGGCCGCCGATCACTCGCGGCATGGTCCGCCGCTGGCCGGCGGCGACGGCCTGCGCCAGGGTGGTGACGACGTCGAGATAGAGCGGCTCGCCGGTCGCCCCGGGCTCCTTGGTGCGGTCCAGAACGGCCACCGCTCGGGTGGTGTCGGGCAAGGCGGCCAGGAAGTGATCGGCGGAGAACGGCCGATACAGGCGCACCTGCAGAACGCCCAGCTTCTGCTGCCCCGCCTCGGCCCGACCCAGCACGGTGGCAGTGTCACGCGCCGTCTCCGCCGCCGAGCCGATCAGCACGATCACCCGCTCGGCGTCGGCCGGGCCGTCATACTCGAACAGCCGGTAGGCGCGGCCGGTGATCTCGGCGAAGGCTGCCATCGCCTGCTCGACGATCCCGGGCGTGCGGGCATAGAACGGGTTCGCGGTCTCGCGGGCCTGGAAGAACGTATCCGGATTCTGGGCCGTGCCGCGCACCACCGGCCGCTCGGGCGTCAGCGCGCGGCCACGGTGCGCCCGCACCAGATCGTCCTGGATCATCAGGCGGATCTCGTCGTCCGCGAGCAGCGTGAGCTTGTTCACCTCGTGCGACGTGCGGAACCCGTCGAAGAAATGCAGGAACGGCACACGGCTCTCGAGGGTCGCGGCCTGAGCGATCAGTGCCAGGTCGTGGGCCTCCTGCACCGAGCAGGAGGCGAGCAGGGCGAAGCCGGTGGACCGGACCGCCATTACGTCCGAATGGTCGCCGAAGATCGACAGCGCCTGCGTGGCGATCGAGCGCGCCGCCACGTGGAAAACCGTCGCCGTCAGCTCGCCCGCGATCTTGAACATATTGGGGAGCATGAGCAGCAGGCCCTGGGACGCCGTGAAAGTCGTCGTCAGCGCCCCGGATTGGAGGGCCCCATGCACCGCGCCGGCGGCCCCGCCCTCGCTCTGCATCTCCTGCACGATGGGGACGTTCCCCCAGATGTTGCAGACGCCGAGCGAGGCCCACTCGTCGGCGAGGTCGGCCATCGGCGAGGATGGGGTGATCGGGAAGATCGCGCAGACCTCGTTCACCCGATACGCAACGTGGGCGACAGCAGTGTTGCCGTCCATGGTGGCGGTCTGCCTGGCGTCGGCGGTCTGCGTGGGTTTGGCAGTCTTTGAGAGGTCGGCGGCGGTCATGCCCGTTGCTCCGAAGCGACGCTGCTGGGCTCGGGGATCATCTCGATCGCGTGACAGGGGCACTGCTCGAAGCAGACGGCACAGCCGGTGCAGCGATCATAGTCGTAGCTGTAGCGGCGACCCGGCCCGAGCTTGATGATCGCCTCCTCGGGGCAGGCGGCATAGCACTGGTCGCACTCGAAGCAGTTGCCGCAGGAGAGGCAGCGCCGCGCTTCATAGAGCGCTTCGGCCTCGCTCAGCCCGGCCGTGGTCTCGGCGAAGCCGTGGCGCCAGCCGTTCCTCCAGGGGCATCTCGCTCTGCACCGAGCGCGGCGCATCGGCATAGATGGGCAGATTGAGATCCTCGAATCCCACCAGCGCATGCTTGACGGCGGCTCGCGGCGCCAGGCCGCGCAGCCAGGCGTCTATGTGGCGGGCGGCCTTCTTGCCATGACCCACCGCTGCGGTGACGGTGCGTTCGCTCGGCACCATGTCGCCGCCGGCAAAGATGCCGGGTCGGCCCGTCATCATGCCGGCATCTACGATAACCGAGCCGTCCGCGGTGAAGACGATGCCGGGCACGCTGCGCAGGAAATCGCTGTCAGTCACTTGGCCGAGCGCGAGGACCACCGAGTTGGCGGACAGGGTTTCGAGTTGCCCGGTCGGCTGCGGCCGGCCCTTCTCGTCCAACTGCATCCTCTCGACCGTGAGGTCACTCTCGCCGATCTCCTTGATGGTGCTGAGCCACTTGATCTTGATGCCCTCTGACAGCGCCTCGTCGGCCTCGAACGCCTGCGCCGGCATGTGCGCCCGATCCCGACGGTAGACGATAAGCGCCTCCTCGGCGCCGAGTCGGCGCGCCGTACGCGCGGCGTCGATCGCCGTGTTGCCGCCTCCGTAGATGATGACGCGGCGGCCGAGGCTGGGGGCATCGCCTGTCTCGACGCCATGCAGCAGCGTGATCGCATCGACGACGCGTCCCGCGTCGCGCGCCGGGATGTCGATCCGCTTGCCGATCTGGGCGCCGATAGCGATGAACACGGCATCGAACCTGCCCTCGGCCTGCTCGGCGAGGACATCCTCGACCTTGTGGTCGAGGATGATCGTGACCCCCATGGCCTCGATCTGGCGCACCTCCTTCATGAGGTCGGCGCGCGGGAGGCGATAGGCGGGGATGCCGAAATGCAGCATGCCGCCGGGCAGCGGGCCGGCATCGCGGATCTCGACGGCGTGGCCGCGGCGCGCGAGATGGTAGGCGGCTGAAAGGCCGCTCGGGCCGCCGCCGACCACCAGGATGCGCTTGCCGCTCGCTGCTGCGGCCGCCGGTGGGGGCCAGCCCTGCTCCGTCGCAAGGTCGCCCAGGAACCGTTCCACGGCATGGATGCTGACCGCGCTGTCGAGCTCGCCCCGGTTGCAGCGCGTCTCGCACGGATGATAGCAGACGCGCCCGTGCACGGCCGGCAAGGGGTTGTCCTGGAGGATCGTCTCCCAGGCCTCGCGGTACTTCCCGGCCTGGGCCAGGTCGAGCCATGCCTGCACGTTCTCGCCGGCCGGGCAGGCATGGTTGCAGGGCGGCAGGAGGTCGACATACACCGGCCGCTGCGCGCGGACCGGACCGGTCCCCTTCTCGCGTAGAAGGTCGATGACCGGGGTGAAATCCGACTGTCGGGCGGTCATGGGCGATCTCTATCCCCGGCTATGACGGAAGGACGGCCGGCGTGGCGGGCGCCCGCGTCGCGCGGCCCCCCGTCTCACGCAGGAAGAAGCTCAGGATGAACGACAGGACGATGGCGCCGACCCAGATGGAGTCGGCTTCCTGGAAGTTCGCCAGGACCAGCGGCTTGCCACCAGAGAACCGCATCAGCGCGATGCCGAATACCGGGGCCAGGCAGGCGCTGAAGCTGAACACCATGAGGTTCATGGCACCGGTGGCGCTGCCCTTGACGTTGTCCGGATTGGCCTCCTTGATGATCGTGTAGGGGATCATCGCGGCACCGGAGCCGATGCCGAAGGCGAGGCCGCCGAGATAGGGCGGAACGAGCCCGTTCAGATAGACGATGGCGACGCCGGACAGCAGCATGAGGACGATGCCCGCGAGCAGGATCGGCTTGCGCAGCCCGATCCGGTCGGCGAGGTAGCCCAGCAGCGGCGCCCCGATCACCCATCCCAGCGGCACCATCGATGACCGTGCGACCGCTTGCGCCGCCGACACGTCGAGACCCTGACGCAGGAACGGGACGCCCCAGATCATGTCGCCGATCGTCGTCGGCATGAACAGCAGGCCGCCGATGATGCCGCACAGATAGGACTGCGGGTTGGTCAGCACGACCTTGTAGGGCGTGAAAATGGCCCAGATCGAGCCGCTTGCCGGCTCATGGCGCGCCGGCGTCGCGAACAGGAGCAGGAGGGCAACCAGTGCCAGGACGACACCCGCGTCGATCCAGAACCACTGCCACGTGATCGGCCCATGCACGAGGGGACCGACCGCGAACTGTCCGGCGAACCCGCCGAGCATGCCGGCGAACTGCGTGAAGCCAATGGCCGTTGCGAGCCACCGATCCGAGAACCCATGCACCGCGAGATAGACGGCACCGGTGAAGGCGAAGGCGGAGCCGGCCCCCTGCAGCAGCCTGGCACTCTCGACGGTGCCGATCGAGCCGAGCCCGAACAGCACGCTGCCGGCAGCGACCGTCAGGACACCGACGAAGATCGGAAGCTTGGCGCCGTAGCGATCCAGCGACGCTCCGGCCACGATCGCGAAGCCCGCATAGGTGTAGTAATACAGCCCCAGGAGCGAGCTGACACCGAGCGTCGTGAGGCCGAACGCGGCGGTGAGCTCAGGGATCATCACCCCGGGCGCCGAGCGCAGCGCGTATTGCAGGAAGTAGAAGATCAGGCAGAGAACCCATGCGACGATGAATGCGGTTCTCGGCTCGTCGCGCCGAGCCGTCTTCACTGCGGGTGCGGCCACCGACGCCATGGGCGAGACCGGCACCAGCCGGGAGGTCGCTTGCAAGACTGTCATCACCTGTCACTCCGGGAGGGGCGCCACCCTCCAAGGTTCCTGCCGTCGTGCC
Organism: uncultured Alphaproteobacteria bacterium; assembly: GCA_963828215.1. Taxonomy (GTDB): domain Bacteria; phylum Pseudomonadota; class Alphaproteobacteria; order Geminicoccales; family Geminicoccaceae; genus CAVTJL01. The sequence goes on from CAWHFO010000043.1 coordinate 10,499, forward strand.
GCTCGGCCGGCGCAAGAAAGGTCCTGAGCTCGATCACGCCTTCCACGCCGCGGGCCGCCGTCTCGGCCGCCCTTCGGGATCGTAGCCGTCGGCCAAGTCGTGGCGGTACCCTCGGAAACTACTCAGATCGGTGAGCGAGAGGTCCGTCGCGGCGGGAGAGCCGGTTCTCCGGCGTTCGCGCCGAGACGGGGGCTGTGAGTCGAGGCGCGCGTTCATCGTCCAGGGGGACCGCCCTTCGGGCCGATCGGGTCCGTTCTCGGGCTCCCCTCTCGAGGGGAGGGGAGCCCGTCCTTCCTCACAGGCTCACTGGCACCTCGCTCATGAGCGGGAGGCGAGCATCGCCATTGGCGCCGAGCGCCTTGCCCGGCTTCTCGAGAAGCTCGAGGAACGGCTTGATGATGTCGATCGGCATCGGAAAGACGACGGTGGAGTTCTGCTCGGCACCGATCTCCGTCAGCGTCTGCAGGTAGCGCAGCTGCATGGCGGCCGGAATGCTCGAGAGAATCCTGGCGGCGTTGACGAGGGTTTGCGACGCCTGGAACTCGGCTTCCGCATGGATGATCTTGGCCCGCCGGTCGCGTTCCGCCTCCGCCTGTTTGGCGATGGCGCGCACCATGTTGTCCGTCAGCTCGACGGTTCTGATCTCGACGTTGCTCACCTTGATCCCCCAGGTTTCGGTCTGGGTGTCCAGGATGCTCTGGACGTCGGTGCTGAGCTTCTTCCGCTCGGACAGCATCTCGTCGAGCTCATGCTGGCCCAGCACGGCGCGCAGGGTCGTCTGCGCGAGCATGTTCGTGGCGGGAAGGTAGGCTGGACCTGGATGATCGCCCGTTCGGGATTGACGACGTTGAAGTAGAGCACCGCGTCGACCTTCATCGAGACGTTGTCTCGGGAGATCACGTCCTGGCTCGGCACCTCGATGACCTGGATGCGCAGATCCACGCGCACCATCTCCTGGAAGAACGGGATCAGCAGCACGAGGCCCGGCCCTTTGACGCTCTGGAAGCGCCCCAGCGTAAAGACGACGGCGCGCTCGTATTCGCGCAGGATCTTCACGCTCGCCATGATCAGAACCAAGGCCACGACCAGGACAACCGGGACGATGTACAGAGTTGAGAAGAACATGGCGTTGTTCCCTTCAGAACAAGAGAAGCGAGACGCTCGTCCCGGCGGCTGAGGCGAGGCTGCAGGATAGCTCGATCCGAGCACCCGTCGGTGTCAGCCGGGGGCGAATCGGACGGCCTCATTTGGACTTCGGCGCAGAATACCGAGCGACGATGCCGACGCGGTAGGCTCGGAAACTACCTACCCGCTAGAGGCCCGTCTGGCCGTGCCAGAGGATCAAGGGTCGCGACGAGCTGGCTCGTCGGCGTCGGCTCGAGGCGGCGGCAAGCGCCAGTCGGGCCAGCGCCGGAAGGGATCTCGCGCCTGTTTTCTTCATGATCGAGGCGCGATGGTTCTCGACGGTGCGCTGGCTGATGCCGAGGTCCGCGGCGATGTTCTTGCTGGGCTGGCCGGCGAGGACCAGCTCCATGATCTGGCGCTGTCGCGGCGTGAGGCTGGCGATATGGCTGGCCGCATCCTCTCGCCAGGCAGACAGCTTGGTCGAATCCCGCGACTGTTCGAGAGCGCGCTCGACGCTGGCGAGCAGCTCGCTGCGGCCGATCGGCTTCTCGATGAAGTCCGAGGCGCCCGCCTTCATGGCTCGAACCGCCATCGGCACGTCGCTGTTGCCGGTGATCATGATGGCCGGCAGCCGATGGCCCGCGTCATTGAGCCGCTGCAGCAACTCGAGCCCGCTCATTCCGGGCAGGTAGGCATCGACCAGGAGGCATGCCTCGCGGCCTGGACGATAGGCTTCGAGGAACGCCTCGCAGGCCGCATAGTCCTCGACGGTCCGGCCATCGTCCTCGAGCACGGCGCGAATCGCCTCGCGTACGTGGCTGTCGTCGTCGACGACGAAGATGACGGGCGGTCCGGCGCGCTGTCGCCGCTTCGGCCGGGTGCGGAGCGTGCGTGGTCGGCACGGCGTGCGCGATCGGGAGAAGGCGCTGGATGGCCTGCGTCAGCTCCTTCAGCTTCACCGGCTTGTTGAGCTGTACGCAGTTCTGGAGCGCGATATCGCGCAAGGTGCCGGTCGATATGTCGCCGGTCAGAATGATGACCGGGATATGGCGATGAAGCTCTTCCCGCAGCTTCGCGGCGACCTGAAGCCCGTTCATGCCGTTCGGCAGATTGTAGTCTGCGAGGACGAGGTCGGGTCGGACCGTCCCTCGCGCCACCAGCTCCAGCGCCGCGATGCCGTCGGGCGCCGTTGTCACGCGATGGCCCTCGTCCGCGAGGAGGAGCTCGAGGAGCTCGCGCACTTCGGGGTCGTCCTCGACGACCAGGATCGCCCCGGTGCGGCGAGCGCCTTCAACGATCCCGTCATCCGTGCCGTGGCGGGGGCGCTCCGGCTGCGGTGCCGTCGTCGCTCGACGGGCGCATGACCTCGATGGCGAAGACCGAGCCCTTGCCGGGCTGCGAGCGGACGCGTATCCGATGGCCCAGCAGGTTCCCCAGGCGCTGCACGATGGAGAGGCCGAGGCCGAGGCCACGGCTGCGCTCCCGCGCGGCATTGTCGAGCTGATGGTACTCCTCGAAGATCGCTTCGAGCTCGTCCTCGGGGATGCCGACGCCGGTGTCCCAGACCTCGATGCTCAGCATGCCCTTCGCGCCGCCGGCAGCCGAGCAGCACCTTGCCGCGCTTGGTGTATTTCAAGGCGTTCGAAAGCAGGTTGCGGAGCATCTGCTCGAGCAGACGCGGATCGCTCTCTATCGAGAGGCCGCACGGGACCACGCGCAAGGCGAGCCCTTGCGCCTGCGCGTGATAGGCGAACTCGTCCCTCAGCCGGTCGAGCAGGTCGTTGATCGGGAAGCCGACCATTTCGGCGCGGACGGTGCCGGCCTCGATCTGGTTGATGTCGAGCAGCGCGTTCAGCATGCCCGACATGGCGCCCAGCGTCTCGTCGAGCCGCGCGACCAGCTTCTGCGCCCTCTCCCCCTCGACGGTCTTCGCCAGCAGTCCCTGAAGCAGGGCCAGCGTTTGCAGCGGCTGGCGGAGGTCATGGCTCGCGGCGCCGAGAAAGCGCGATTTCGCGGCAGTCGCCCGCTCCGCCTGCCGCTTGGCCGCCTCCAGCGCGTCCGCCGTGTGCCTCCGCTCGGTGATGTCGGCGAAGGTGATGACGACGCCCTCGACCCCGTCGTCCTGGGTGCGGTAGGGCAGGATGCGACGGAGGTACCAGGCGCCGCTCTGCGCTTCGATCTCCCGCTCGATCGGCGCGAGCGTCCGCAGCACCGTCCGGGCATCGGTCAGAAGGGCGTCATCGGCGGCCAGCGAGCTGAGGTCCGCGAGCGGCCGTCCGACGTCGCCGGGAATGACGCTGAAGAGCGACTTGGTGGCCGGCGTGAAGAAGCGGATATTGAGGTTGAGTGTCGAGGAACAGCGTCGCGACATCGGTGCTGTAGAGGACATTCTGCAGATCGTTGGAGGTCGTGCGCTGCCGCTCCAGCGTTTCCTGGAGCTGGCCGTTGAGGGCGGTCAGCTCCTCGTTGAGCGACTGCAGCTCCTCCTTCGACGTCAGCAGCTCCTCGTTCGTCGATTGGAATTCCTCGTTGACGGACAATGCCTCTTCGTTGATCGCCTTCTGCTCCTCGTTCGAGATCTCGAGGTTGCGGATGGCGCCCTGCAGCTCCGTTCTCGTGGCCTCGAGCTCCTGCTCGAGCTCGGCGACCCGCGGAGCGTCCCGCTGGCGCGCCGAGGCGACCTCGCTTCGGCTCCTGCTTCGGCTCGTCGACGAAGCAGATCAGCAGCAGCTCCTCGCCCTCGCTCGAGAACCGGCTGCACGTCGATGCTGAACGAGCCCGGATTGCCGTCGTGACGCGTCCGGCCGCCCGTGACGACGATGCGCGCGTTCTCCTGACTGGCCCGCTGGATTGCCGAGCGGAGCTTGGTGCGCATGCCCTCGCGCGCCATGGCGAGCAGATCGTGCGTAGGGTGTCCCGGCGCCACGCGCAGATAGCGGTCTGTCGGTCCCAGGGAATAGAGGCACTCGTGCTTGCGGTTGATCAGCACCGCTGCCGGCGCATAGGCCTCCATCACCAGCCGCCGGCAAAGCTCGGCGAGAGCGCCTTGGCGCGAGGGCGCCGGGCCTTGTTCCGGCCGCGCGGCGACGCGCACGCCGTCACCGGCGCTCATCGAGAAGCCGACCTCTCCCGGCCGGCTGCGACCGATGTGCCGATAGAGCCGCGCCGCCTTGGAGATCACCTCGAAGCGGCCGTCGACATTGCCGACCGTCTCCGAGCTGCCGAGCAGGAGAATGCCGCCCTCGCGCAGCGCGAAATGGAACAGCGAGACGACCTTCGCCTGCGCCTCGGGGCGCAGATAGATCAGAAGGTTCCGACACGAGACCAGGTCGAGGCGCGAGAACGGCGGATCGGCCAGCACATCCTGGACCGTGAAGACCACAGCGGCGCGCAGGTCGGGCAAAACCCGGTAGCCGTGATCCTCCTTCGTGAAAAAGCGGGCAAGCCGCGCCGGTGACACGTCCGCCTCGATCGTTTCCGGGTAGAGCCCCTCCCGGGCGGTGGCGACGGCGTCCGGGTCGACGTCGGAGGCGAAGACCTGCAGCTTGATGTCGCGCTTCGCCGCCGTCGATCTGCCTCGCGGAAGAGCATGGCGAGGGAATAGGTCTCCTCGCCCGTGCTGCACCCGGCGATCCAGATGCGCAGGGGGTGATCGGGCGGGTGGCTGCGGACCAGGTCGGGAACGATCTTCCTCGCCAGGAGATCGAACACCTGCGGATCGCGGAAGAAGCTGGTGACGTTGATGAGCAGGTCCTTGGCGAGCAGGTCGAGCTCGCTCGTGTCGCTCCGCAGCATGCTCGAGATAGCGATCCATGTCATCGGATCTCGATCGCCGCCATCGCCATGCGCCGCTCGATCCGGCGCTGCAGCGTGCCCGGCTTGTAGAGGGTGAAATCGTGGGCGGTCTTCGTGCGCAGAAGATCGATGATCTCGGGCAGCCGATCATGGGCCGTATCCTGCGGACGCGAGCCGCTCCGCCGGCGCGCGACGCCCATCCGCCGGCCGTATCTGACGAGCGCTTCCGGAATCCTCGCCACCGGAAGCACGAGGTCCACCGCGCCGGTCATGATCGCGCTCCGCGGCATGCCGTCATAGCCGGCCTCGTCGGGGTCCTGCGCGATGACGAGCCCGCCTTTTTCCTTCACGGCTTTCAGCCCGAGGCTGCCGTCGGCCCCCGTTCCCGACAGGATCACGCAGACGGCGCGGTCGCCGCATTCCTCCGCCAGCGAGTGCAGCAGGAAGTCGAAAGGCAGGCGCGCGCCGTGACGCGCCTGCGGCTGCGAGAGGTGCAGGGCGCCGTCGGCGACGGACAGATAGGCTCCAGGGGGGATGACATAGAGGTGCTCGCGCTCGACCGGCATGCCATCCGTTGCCTGACGCACGGTCATCGAGGTGTGCCCGGCCAGCAGGTCCACCATCATGCTCTCGTGGGTCGGATCGAGATGCTGGACCAGGATGAAGGCCATGCCGTTGCCGGTCGGCAGCGCGCCCACGAGCTTCCTGCAGGCGTCGAGGCCGCCGGCCGAAGCGCCTATTCCGACGACCGGGAAGTCCGCAGAGCCGGGAGCTGTCGGGGAACGCCGGCTCGGTTGCGCCCGGGCCGCTGTGGCTTGATGCCGAGTGTTCTTCGGCATTCTGCCGTGCCTCTGAACCAGTGCTTCCGCCGCGGAAGCGCCATTCCAAGGTATCACCGCCGCCGACCGCGGACACGCTTCGCGACGTAAATTCCATGCAATGCGCGGCTCGGCGCCGCGGGTGCCGGTCGACCGCAACGGGAGTGGGTCCGAGGCGCTAGCGTTAGAGCAACCAGCGCTGCCCAGTTTTGGACACTTACTGAGATGCCGTGGGTATCGGACCGGTCATCAGGTCCTGGCCGTGTCAGGCCATGGCGGCGAGGAGGCTCGGTAGCGACACCGTGGCGAAGGTCGTCGCAGTGTCGGCCACGGCGAAGGGGAGGATCAGATTGGCGCCGTGCACGATTGCGCCGCACGAGTAGACCACGTTCGGCACATAGCCGTCCCGGTCTGCTTCGTCGGGCGCCAGCAGCGGAGCGCGCAGCCGCGCCAGCACGCGTGTCGGGTCGCTCAGATCGAGCAACGCCGCACCGATGCAGTAACGTCGCATTGCGCCGACGCCGTGCGTGAGAAGGAGCCAGCCCTCGGGCAGCTCGATCGGGCTGCCGCAATTGCCGATCTGCACGAACTCCCATGGCTGGGCCGGGCCCAGGATGGGGGTCGCATCGCTCCAGACGCGGAGGTCGTCCGACAGAACGAGCTGGAGGTTCTCGCCGTCCAGTCGGGCGAGCATCGCGTACCGGCCGCCGACGCGACGCGGGAACAGCGCCATGCCCTTGTTGCGCACGGCATCGCCGCGGATGGGCAGGAAGCGGAAGTGGAGAAAGTCGTCCGTGCGCATCAGCTCCGGCACGGTCTCCCAACCCGAGTAGGCGGTGTAGGTGGCGTAGTAGGTGACCGCGCCGTCGTCATCGGTGAAGCGGACGAAGCGGGCGTCCTCGAGCCCGTTCCGCTGCTGCTGCCGCTGAGCGAGGGGAAAGATCACCCGCTCGGACAGGCCCGTCTCGGGTGGGAACACCACATCGTCGTCGTCCCCCGCCGTCCGTAGGTCGTCGGGCCTGGGCGTCGTCGCGTAGCGGGCGCACGGATCCAGGCGCAGCTCGCCATCGCCGTCGACGATCCCGGAGCGGAACGAGATCGAGCTGACATGGCCCTCGCCGGTGCCGCGCAGGCTCAAGACGAAGCGCAGCTGACCCGAGGCCAGGCCGCCCTGATCGGGATGGGCCACGATCGAAGGATTGAACAGCGCCGCCGCCTCGAAGCTGTACTCGTGGTTGAAGTAGGCCCCGATCAGCAGGCGGCGCTCCTCCGACAGCCCGTCCCCGTCCGTCAGGCGGCGGCCGAGCTGGGCATAGCGGTCGGCGAACACGGTCCGGAGGTCCCGGTGCCGTGCGCCGAACTCCTGCAGCGTGGCGGCCAGCTCGGCCTCCACCTCGTCCTGCTCCATGGCGAGGACGCGGGCCGCGATCCTGTGCGCTCGCACCGTGTCGGGCCGATGCAGGTCGCGCGGCTCGCCGGCGGGAAAGAAGGAGCGGAAGATCACACGAGAAGGGTCGGGCCGGATCATGACCGGCAGCCGACGCAGGCCAATATCGGCCGGATTCGTCAAGATATGCTTTCTGCCAGGTGGACAGGGCGGAACGCCTCCACCCGGGCACTTTGCATCTCCACAGTAGCGAGCAGGAACGCCAGAGTCGAACTCCGCTCCCTGGTTGGCGTTCACCCGATCGCACAGAAGACCGTCGCGGCAGCCGCCGGTCGCGGGATCGTGGAGCGGCTCGGAGAGATCGTTGGCGCCGAGGAACCAGTCGAAGGCGCGCCGCGCCTCCGCCAGCCATCGCAGGCTGCGCGTCGCCCGCCACGCCTCGAGGCACGCGGCAACCGAAGCGCCGGCCTCGAGCGGCTGCTGATCGAATGTCGCGCGCGGTCCGCCATGCCGCCAGAAGCCCTCCGAGCCGACGGGCCGTAAGTGCCCGGCCGGGGCGGTCTGGACCTTGCACAGCCAGTCCAACGTCTCGAGGCCCGCGTCTCGCCAGTCCGGGCGACCTGCCTGCTCGCCAGCCGCCACCACCGCCTGCGCCAGCCTGGCATTGTCGTAGGACAGGACATTCTCGAACCAGGTCCATCCCGGACGCCGGTTGCCGTGGAGATGGTCGCACAGCCGATCGGTCAGGGCTGCGCGCACGCGTGTGAAGCGGAGGTCTTCCGGCCGCACGGCGAGGTAGTCGACCAGGCCGAGCAGCGCGAAGGCCCAGGCGCGGGGTGAGCTGAAGCCGATCACGGGCTCGGCCGACCGCTCGAGCAGGCCGTGGGCCCAGGAGCGCTGGGCGGGCTCGCCGGCACGCCGCACGACGGCCCCGAGCGCCCACAAGGCGCGGGCGTGACTGTCCTCCGAGCCGATCTCCTCGAGCCATCGCCGGTCATAGGTCATGAAGTTGCGAAACCGCCCCGCCTCGCCGTTCCAGGCGTGCTGGACGAAAGCAGCCGTGCACGTGAACAGCTCCGGGGCCAGCGGCGTCCGCTCCGCCATGTTTCCGCGCGGCAGAAGCATCGCCAGCATCAGGCCGCGCGCATTGTCGTCGAGGCAGTAGCCGTGGGACCTGTCGACCACGGTGTGGATCGCGTGCTGGGCGACGCCGGTGGAGTCGAGCAGCTGCGTCAGGCCGTCGAGCTTCAGGACGGGCAGCTCGCCATGCCGCTGGCCGCTCGAGGCCGGAATGTGGTCCCGCGCCGCGGGCCGATGGCCGCCCGGTGGGTCGAGGTCTCGCGGCGCGCCTGGCGAAAGAGCTCCAGATAGCGCTCGCCCACCCGTGGCCAGATGAAGTCCCGCCCGAGCCCATAGGCCGCCTCGCGCATGGCGCGCATCCGCGAAGGATCCTCGAGCAGGCCGAGCACCGCCTCGGCGATCGCCGACGGGTCGGCGAACGGCACGAGGACGCCGCGCCCGTCCGCCAGCAGCTCGGCCGCGTGCCAGTAGGGTGTGGACACCACGGGCTTGCCCATGCCGAAGCTGTAGGCCAGCGTGCCCGAGACGCTCTGGGCCTCGTTGGGGTAAGGGGTCAGATAGATGTCGGCAGCCGCTATGGCGTGCGTCAGCGTGGGCAGATCGACGAACTGGTCGAGGAACCGCACATGGGCGGCGACGCCGAGCTGCTCCGCCAGGCGGACGAGCCCACCCCGGTAGGCTTCGCCCTCGCGTCGCCGCAAGGTCGGGTGCGTGGCACCGAGGACGACATAGAGGGCGTCGGGTCGCCGGGCGATGATCGCAGGCAGGGCACGGATCGCATGCTCGATGCCCTTGCCGGGCGAGAGCAGCCCGAACGTCAGCAGCACCGTGCGGCCCTCAACGTCCAGATCCTTCTTGTGCAGGTCCGGCTCGGAGAACGGCGTCTCGGGGATGCCGTGCGGCACCAGCGCCACGCGATCTCCCTCCACGCCGTTCACTGCCCTCAGAATCTCCCGCGAGCGTCGCGTCATGACCACGAGCTGCGCGGAGCGGCGGACGACCTCGTCCATGACTCGGCGTTGCCCGGCCGTGGGCCGCTCCAGCACCGTGTGCAAGGTCGTGACCACGGGCATTCGCACCCGCTCCAGCAGCGGCACCAGCAGGCCGCCGTCGGCACCGCCGAAGATGCCGTACTCGTGCTGGACGCACAGCACGTCGACATTGGCGTCGTTGAGGAAATCGGCCGCCCTCGTGTAGGCGTCGGCGTCGTCCTCCATCACCTCCAGCCGGACCTCGGCCGGATAGTCGTAGGGGCCGGCCTCGTCCGTCATCGCCGCGACCATGCACTCGGTCTCGGGTGCTGCGAGAGCAACCGCGGCGCGGAGGTCGGCCGTGAAGGTGGCGACGCCACAGATCCTCGGCGGGTGGGTGCCCAGAAAGGCGATACGGCGCAGCGACGTCGCCGAGCCCCTCATGCGGCGCGATCCTTGTTGGACGCCTCGTGGTCCTCTGCCGCTCGCCACCGACGGCATCGGCCCGGCTCCCGGCCGCATCGACGAGCCCGGTGTCGGCGGGCGCCGCGAGCCTTGCGGCTCAGGGGGCGTGGTGCTCATGGAAGTCATCCTCTCGAGACTGAAGCAGGGCCACGGGCGACGGCAGTCGTGATTCACCGGTGCCGGACGCGGCGTATCGCCGGCGGGAAGGGGCGGCCGGCAGGTCCGGAGCAGGAGCGGCGAGAGCATTCGGCCGTGCGCGACCGGAACGATCCTCGCTCACCGCCGTCGCACGGAGTTGCCGTCCTGGAGGATGAGCTCGATGATCGCGGCGGCCTCGGCGTGGGGCTTGCCGTCCGTCTCGAGCGGGACGGCGCCGCGATGGGCCGTGGCCGCGTCCTCGAGGATCACCCTGGCCTCGGCGGCGTCGATGACCTTGTTCTCGGTCAGCGACAGCAGCAGCGACTCGCAGATGGAGAGCGCCGCGAGCCCCGCTGCCCCAGGTCCGTGGCTCATGGGATCGTCCTTTCGAGGCCGGAGTGCGGAGTCCCCTGCCGGAAGGGCGGAGGCTCACCGCTGGCACAAGCGTCGAAGTGTAGCCCTTCGGGGATCGTGCCATACTGATCCAGGATAGCATGGCGCGAGGCCGATCGTGCGCCGTACCGGGAGCGACATCTGCGAGGCCGGACCGCGCTCGGCTCACGTGGGAGCTTGGCGATGGCGGCGCCCGAGAGCGCGCTCGTGAGGAAGCTGACCCGGTTCGTGCAGCTGGGCCAAGGCGAGCTCGCGGCCCTGGCCGAGCTCGAGGCGCGGCGCCGCCCGGTCGCCGCCGGCACCGACCTGGTCCACGAGCGGCAGCGGGATCACCACGCCTTCATCCTGCTCGAGGGCTGGGCCTGCGCCTACAAGATCGGTGCCGGACGGCGGCCGCCAGGTGATCGACTTCCCGGTCCCGGGCGATCTCATGGGTCTGCGCAGCGTCTTGATGCGGACCTCCGATCACTCCTTCGCCGCCCTCACCGACGTCGTCGTGGCCGAGGTCACGGCCGCGGCAGATGCTGGACGGCTTCCGGAGCCAGCCGCGACTGGCGGCGGCGATCCTGTGGGCCGCGTCGCGGGACGAGGCGATGGTGGTCGAGCATCTGGTCGGCATCGGCCGGCGCAGCGCCCTGGTCCGCACCGCCCATCTCCTGATCGAGCTCGGCCAGCGTCTCCAGCTCGTCGGGCTCGGCTCCGAGGCCGGCTATGCCTGCCCCTTGAGCCAGTACGACCTGGCGGACGCGCTGGGCCTGACCGCCATCCACGTGAACCGCGTCCTCCGCCAGCTGCGCGAGCGCCGCCTCGCGACCTTCCGCGGCGGCCGGGTCGAGCTCCACGATCTGCCGGGCCTGCAGGCTCTCGCCGAATGGCACGGCGGCTATCTCGACCAGGCCCAGCCCCTGCTGCCCGGCTGAGGCCCGCCGCAACGGCATGGGTTGCGGGCGGCTGATCCAGGTTAGCGCCGCTGCGCCGGGCGTTCGGCCATGATGCGCCCTCGGGGCATGCCTGGGCCCGCCTCGACGTCGGCGGCACGAGGGCGTGGCGCGTCGTCCGAGCGGTAGCGCCGCATAGGGAGAAGACTAGGTGAGCATGTATCGGATCGTCGGCATCGTTCTTGTCGTCGTCGGCATCGTTCTCCTGGGCTTTGCCTACAATGCCGCGCAGGCGCCGCTGGATCAGATCTCGAGCACCCTGACCGGGCGGTTCACGAGCCAGACGATGCTCTATGGCATAGTCGGGATCGCCGCAGCTCTGGGTGGCGTGCTCCTGCTCGTCTCCGGCCGGCGCGGCCTCCGGCTGATCGCCGGCCGGGTGCCCGCTGGTCCATCGGGCCTCTGGCTGGCGAAATCAGCGGGGCATGGCACGGGTTGCTGATCCAGGTTAGCGCCGCGCGGTGCCGAACCGGATAAGGTCTGCGGAACATGAAAAAGTCATTGCCGCATCCGTCGACAGGGAGATGCCGATGACACTCCATTCGCCAAGGAGTTCTGGCCGATGGCTTGACGCGGGAATCGCGTCCGCCCCGGCCGGGGCGGACGCGCTCGCTGCGGCTGCCCGTCCCGTGGCCGACCCGATCGTCCAGCCGATCTACGGTCGCGTCGCCTCGGACGAGCGGCGCGCCGGCTTCCTGGCCGTGGCGGCGATCGCCGAGCAGCTTTCCCGCACGGCCGGCTCGGCTTGGCTGGCCTTCGACGTCTACCTCCGGGACCTCTGCCGTCGAGCTCGCCGCCATGCTCGGCAGGCCGGGCAGCCCTACGCTCACCTGCAGGGCAGCCGATGTGCTGCTTTCGATAGGCCCCGCGATCACGCTCGGCCTCATCGCCGAGGAGCTCGTCGGCAACGCGCTCGCCTATGGGTTCCCAGGCGGGCGAGGCGGTCGGATCGCCGTCCGGTTCGCCGCCGGCACGGAGGTCTGGCGGCTCACGGTGGAGGACAGCGGCATCGTCGAGCGAGCCGGGCGGAGCCGACGCGGAAACGGCCTGATGATCGCGCGCCTGCTCCTCCTGCAGCTCGACGGAGCGCTGGCGATGGAAAGCAGCGTGATCGGTGGCACCCGATACGTCGTGACCATTCCCCGGCCGCAACGCCGGATGTGACTATGCCGGCGGGCAGCAGATCAGCGGCGAGGCGGAGCACAGGAGACGCACCAGCACATCGACGGCACGACCGCTGATCCAGGTTAGCGCCGCCGGGCCGCCGAAGCGCTAGCTTGGAGTCGAGTAGGCAAAGCCCAGTCCACCGCACCGCCAGCCGACAATGCGGCGCGCGGGGCGGGTTGTCCTCTGCATCACCGTCGGCCCACGCACCTCCAGCGGCTGCCGGCGCTTGTAATGGATCATGACGAAATGGCCGTGGCACAAGCGACCACCCGGAACGAGCACCTCGGGGACGGAGTTCCTTCGACGGTCGAGAGCGAGGCCCGCCGGTGGCGGGCGAAGCTCGCTGCCCTACCAGCAGCCGCGGCTCGCGTCGCAGCCTGGCCGGAGCTCGCCGTGACGGCGCTGCCGTTCCTGTCCTTGTGGCTGCTGATGTGGCTCAGCCTCGGCTACGCCTACTGGCTCTGCCTGCTGCTGGCGCTTCCGGCATCGGGCTTCCTCGTGCGGCTGTTCATGATCCAGCACGATTGCGGGCACGGCTCCTTCTTCCGCGGGCGGCGCGCCAACGACTGGCTCGGCCGCGTGATCGGCGTGCTGACGTTGACGCCCTACGGCTACTGGCGGCGCACCCATGCCATGCACCATGCCACCTCCGGCAATCTGAGCCGGCGCGGCACGGGCGACGTCGACACGCTGACAGTCAGCGAGTTCCGGAGCCTGTCAGCGTGGCGTCGGGGGCTCTATCGTCTGTCGCGCCACCCCGCGGTCCTGCTCGGGGTGGCACCGCTCTATCTGTTCGTGCTGAGATACCGGCTGCCGATCAAGCTGATGCGCTCGGGCCGGCAGGCCTGGCTCAGCGTCCTGTCGACCAACCTCGCCATCGCGGCGGTGGTCGGCCTCGCGATCGCCCTGGTGGGCGTCAAGGACTTCCTGCTGATCCAGGTGCCGATCACCCTCCTGGCCTCGACCGCCGGCGTGTGGCTGTTCTACGTCCAGCATCAGTTCGAGGACACCTGGTGGGAGCGCGACGCCGGCTGGACCGCCCATGCCGGCGCCCTGCACGGCAGCTCGCACTACGACCTGCCACAACCCCTCCGTTGGCTCACGGCCAATATCGGCATCCACCACGTCCACCATCTGTGCAGCCGGATCCCGGGCTACCGGCTGGGCGAGGTGCTCCGTGACCATCCGGAGCTGCGCGAGGTCGGCCGCCTGACGCTCGGGCAGAGCTTCGCCTGTCTGCGCCTCGCTCTCTGGGACGAGGACCGACGGCGCCTGGTGGGCTTCCGCGAGGCCCGTCTCTCGATGGACAGGCTTGTCACCTGACAACCAAAGTTCTACTATTATTCTGAATACTCGTTCAGATTTTCTTAAATCGCTCAGAATATATTACGCATTCCATATTGAATTATGATGTCTTATTATCACATGTACTATCACGAAGAAAAAAGCAAAATGCCCGAGGAGGGCAAGATGATGACCACGACGATGCGCGACGACTACGCCAACCAGATGGCCGCTACCCTGAAGCAGTGGTCGACCCAGATGGGCGACCTGCAGGCGAAGGCGCAGGGCGCGGGCGCGGAGCAGAAGGCCCGGGTCGAGACCGCGGTGGCCGCGTTGAAGGTGCAGCAGACGGCCTATCAGGATCAGATGAAGAAGGTGCAAGATTTCGAGCGAGTTGGCGTTGGCGGACATGCGCGAAGGCGCCGAGCGCATGGCCAAGGAGTTCGCCAGGAGCTACGCCCAGGCAGCGGGCCGCTTCGCGATCTGACCGGCCGTCGGCGGGCGCCGCTGATCCAGGTTAGCGCGCCTGCCGATTCCGACGCTAAAGTGGAGAGTAAGGACGCGCCCGGGCGTTCGCCAAAGATAGCGAGAAGTCTCAGCGGCGAGCGTGGCTCGGGCCGGACGCCCGGACAGCACATCTGCAGCACAGGAGGCGGCGATGACGGGCTCGAGCGTGGAGACCATCCTTCTGACCCTAGGCTCCTGCGTGATTGTCGCCGGGCTCGGGGTCGTTGGCTTCATCTATTCCGGGCTCTACGACGTGGCCGCGGTGAGGCCTGACAACCCGATGGTGGCGTGGGCCATCCACAAGACTTCCGACCGCTCGGTCGCGGTTCGGCTCGGCGATGTCCAGGTGCCGCCCGGGCTCGACAGGCCAGATCTGGTCAAGGCCGGTGGCAAGCTGTTCGGCGAGCACTGCGTCGTTTGCCATGGCGGCCCCGGTCTGAAGCCGACCGCCGTCGCCCTGGGGCTCAATCCGACCCCGCCCAACCTGTTCCGCGCTGCCCGCGACGCGAGCATGGACGAGACGTTCTGGTTCATCAAAAACGGCGTGAAGATGACCGGCATGCCCGGCTTCGGAAAGACCCTGTCAGACGACCAAATATGGTCGCTGGCTGCCTTCCTGGGCGTCGCTCCCGGCATGTCGCCGCGGGACTTCGAGGACAGGGCGGGCGTCCTGTCGCCGGTGGCCAATTCGAAGCCGACCGCAAGCTGAGCCGACAATGGCCCGATGCCGTGCCCGACCGTCGCATGGCGATCTCCGCGACCTGGAGCACCTCATGCATTTCAACGCCGCTGTCCTCAAGGAAACCCAGCCGGACGAGCGGCGCGCGGCCCCGGTTTCGTCCGTCTCGGGCAAGGCGATCTCCAACAGCGCCGAGGATCACAAGGGGTACTAGGGCCTGTTTTCAAAGTGGGTTAGGCTGGGTGTATTGCCATGGGGCATGAGCAGGCACGAACTGACCGACGCGGCGTGGCGGCGCCTGGCGCCGCTGTTGCCGCTGCAACGGCCGGTGACCGGGCGACCCGCCCGGGACCACCGGACCATGATCAACGCCATGCTGTGGCTGACCAAGACGGGGACGCCCTGGCGCGACCTGCCGGAGCGCTACGGGCCGTGGCGGACGGTGGCGACGCGCTTTTACCATTGGACCAAGAGCGGGCTGTGGCAGCGGATCCTGGCCGGGCTCCAGCGGGCGGGCGACGCCGAGGGCCGGCTCGACTGGAGCGTCCACATGGTCGATGGCACCAGCATCCGCGCCCATCGTCACGCCGCCGGCGCCAAAGGGGGCAGGCGAATCAGGCGCTCGGCCGCTCGCCCCCTCGGCCGTCTCCTGACGGCCGCAGCTGCGCTGACGGATGATCGGCTGCTGCCGATCATGGCTTCGGCAGCAAGCTGCACCTGCGCTGCGAGCGGGGCGGCCGACCCATCGCCTTCGTCCTGACCGCCGGCGAGCGCCACGAGCAGACGGCGTTCGAGCCCTTGATGGCGGCCGGGGCCGTGAGGCGCTCCAGCCAAGGCCGCCCACGCTGCCGGCCTCGGGCCCTGCTCGCCGACCGCGGCTATACCGGCCGACCGGTGCGCGACGCTCTCCGGCGCCGCGGCATCACGCCGATCATCCCACAACTCGCCACCGAGACCCGACCATGCATGATGGAGTGGCGCACCTACAAGGAGCGCAACGTCGTCGAGCGCCTGGTCGGCCGGCTCAAGGAGCATCGCCGTCTCGCCACGCGGTTCGACAAGCTCGCCAGCTCCTACCTCGCCTTCGTCCATCTCGCCGCCATCCTCATCTGGCTTTGAAAACAGGGCCTAGGCGATGGACAAGGACCGTGTCGCAGGCGTGGCGAAGCAGATCATGGGCGCCGTCAAGGAGGCCGCCGGCAAGATCATCGGCGACGTCAAGCTGCAGACCGACGGCAAGGCCGATAAGGCCGAAGGCAGGGTGCAGAATGCCGTTGGCGGCGTGAAGGACACCATCCGCGAGGCCTGAGTGACGGGTCGGACACAAGGGGCTGACCGCGCAGAAGTTGAACAGCCGTCCCGCTCGGAAGACCCAGGCTGGACGGATCTCGAGGACAGCCCATCGTCTCGACGGGCATCTTGCGAAAGGCACCGGCAATGCTGGGCACCATCCTGCTCGTCGTTCTCGTCTTGCTGCTGATCGGCGCCCTGCCGACCTGGGGCCACAGCCGCAGCTGGGGCTACTTCCCGAGCGGCGGTCTCGGCTTGGTCGTCGTAATCATCCTGGTCCTGGTGCTCAGCGGCCGGCTCTGACGGTGGCCTGGCGACCCCGGGCCCTCGCGGCCCCCGAGTGAGCTTGGATTTGCGAGGGAAGGCGGGACAGGAAGACTGGCAGCGGCGACGTCGACCTCTCGTGCCGCTGCGCGACCTCTAACCTGCCGCCCCGGGCTTGAGCACGGAGGGCCCGGTGCCACGCATGGACGAGCGGGTGCGCCGGCTGGCCGAGCAGCTCCTCGATAGCGGCTTCGACAAGCTGTCGGAGCGGGAGCGCCGGGTTATCACGCGCATTGCCGACCGCGGCCGGATCAGCCGGAACGTCAACAGAGTCTTCGACGAACGACAGACGTTCGGCGATCGCCTCGCCGATTGCGTCGCGGGGTTCGGCGGCTCCTGGACGTTCATCGTTCTGTTTCTCGTCACGCTGGTGGCATGGACCGCCCTCAACAGCGTCGTCCTCGGCTGGCACTCCGCGGCCTTCGATCCCTACCCCTACACCGGCCAGCACGGACAGGCGGCAAATCCGGGGGCGTGCGCACGGGAGCGACGGCGATTGCCAATCGAGACACGAGCAGAGGAGATGTCGGATGGAACAGCAGGATCGCCTCGACATCATAGCCGCCCTTCTTACGGTGGCAGACAGGCGGCCAGGTGGGCGAGACGGAGGTTGCCGCTCGCCGGCGGGAGATGCGCACCGCCGTCGCAAGGCTACTGGCCGAGAAGGGAACCGCTTGGGGGAAGCCGACCACCGAGCCGGTGACCGGTCATGCGCTTACATTCAAACCGGACGAACTCGATGGCCGCTGGCCACGATGCTGGAGGGGAGAGTTCTGAATGTTCTTAGGCCGAGGCTCTCGCTGGCTGTGGGGGGCATCCCTTCTCAGCCTGGTCTTGTCGGCGCCAGCCGTGGCCCAGAGCGGCGGCGTGTCGGCCGGCGCGACGGCCGGCGACTACACGGTGGGCGAGTTGGCCCAACGCTGCGGCGAGGCCGAGCCCGATTTCTGCTATGGCTACATCATCGGGAGCGGTCAGCTCTATCAGCAGATCACGCGCGTCGGCGTCGTGCGCGGTTGGGCCTGTGCCGATCCGCTGCCGACCCTCGATCGGGTGCGGCAGGTGTTCGTCGCCTGGGCCGGCTCCCATCCGGAGACGAGGAACGACGCCGCCGTCAATGGCTTCTGGCAGGCGATGAGCGAGCGGTGGCCGTGCAAGGGCAAGTGACGGGCGGCAGAATAGCCCCCGAGCGAAGCGGAGATCGGCAATGACGGGAACGAGCGTGGGTCGGCTGAGTGCGGTACTCGCCCTCGTGGCGATGGTCGGGCTCGCCGGCTGCGATGTCAACAAGACGACCGGACAGCGGACGCTGACCGGCGCGGGCGTCGGTGCTGCCGGTGGTGCTGCTGTAGGACTTCTGACCGGCAACTTCCTCGGCAGCACGCTGACCGGCGCCGCGGCCGGCGCGGCCGGTGGCTTCGTCTACGACCAGATCAAGAAGAACCAGTAGATGCGGCTGTCGCCTGCGGCGGGGGAGCGCGCTGTAGGTGTCGGCCCCCCAAAGAGGTGATTATAACCCGGATCATTCATCGGGTTATGGGTCAGGTTGGCTTTTAGCGGCTTGGAGGCGCGCTGCGTGGTGGCGCGATACGCGCTTGTTGTCGATGCTTGGGGTTGGTCACGTCCGTGAAGTTGGTGGAAAATCGGTGCGGGTTTGAGATGGCCATCGGTCAGGCGGCCTGGGGTGGAATCTGGAGCGGCTCGGGGTCGTTGGTCGGCGGTGCAAGCTCGGCCATGGCCTCGAGTTGCATGTAGCGGTGCTGGAGCTGCCACTCGTCGTGCTGCTCCATGAGGACTGCGCCGACGAGGCGGATGATGGCGGGCTCGTCCGGGAAGATTCCGACCACGTCGGGCCGCCGCTTGACCTCCTTCTCTATCCCGGCCCCCTCCGTCAACTACGGCATCGTACCTCCTGCTTGCCTGACCTTGGTCGCTCGGCATCGCCTTGCAGCGGGCCCCTGCTGACCGCTGCTGTCATCCCCTCGGAGGCAGCCTTCTCTACGAGCTCGGTGTAAACGCCGGCTCAGGATGGGGTATGGGCGGGAGCTGAAGGGTGCTTCCTTGTTTGCGGCGTCGAGCCCCGCATGAGCCGGCGCGGGCCGCCAAAGAGATGGAACGCACTCACCCCAACCCCGTCCCCGAGGGGACCGCTTCGGCCGCGTCTGACGCCGTGGCCGATCCTTGGCGCGACGGCTACGCTGCAGTCTTCAGGCGGTAGTCCTCGCCCGTTGTCCAGATCCTGTGCAGCACGACGGCGAGCTTGCGCGCCAGCGCGACCTTGGCCTTGCCCAGACCCCTCCGCTTGGCCAGGCGCACGGCCCAGGCCTTCAGGGCGCACCAGCCGCGGCTGTGGTGAATGAGCACGTTCGCGGCTTGATACAGCGCCCGTCGTACCGCTGCGTCGCCGGCGCGGCTGATCCCGCCGGACCAGTCCATCTCGCCAGACTGGAACCGTCGCGGCGTCAGCCCGAAGTGGGTGCCCACCGTGCGCGAGGAGCTGAACCGTGCAGGATCATCGACGCCGGCCGCGTAGGTCAGCGCCACCATCGGCCCGACGCCAGGCACTTGCATCTGAAGTTGACCCAGTTTCGTGGGGTGATCGAGGACTTGGTTGATTACGGTTCTGTCGTGGCCATGTGGCCTTCTGTTTCGTATCCGATCGGCGATCGGTAGCCCAGGGCGGAGTGCAGCCGCACGGGGTTATAGAACCCCTCGATGAAGCTGAAGCACGCGATGCGTGCCTCGGCCTGTGACGCAAAATGGCGACGATCCAGCAGTT
The DNA here is from genome assembly GCA_963828215.1 of uncultured Alphaproteobacteria bacterium. GTDB lineage: Bacteria > Pseudomonadota > Alphaproteobacteria > Geminicoccales > Geminicoccaceae > CAVTJL01. Next base: position 29,636 of record CAWHFO010000043.1, read on the forward strand.
CGGCTTTAGGTAGCAAGCGCACCAGTAGACGCCTAAGTCTCTGAGATAATGAGCTTATTGGATCAGGCGATAGTTTATTGCCAATGGGTGGGGATGGGAACACAATAGGAACATTCTTCGACGAGGCCGCGGGAGATCGTGGGGTGGCGTAGCGTTTCCTTCTCTCGGCTGCGGCACGCACGCTGTCGCTCAGGAGCATCTACGCCAAGGGCGAGCAGGCTGCCTATCGGCGGTTCTGCGCCCTG